>OZ251446.1:2460000-3944238 GCA_965242495.1 Alphaproteobacteria bacterium
GAATCGATGCAGCTCGACATGGGACTCATGCTCCACACCGGCGACATGCCTTGCGCCGACATCGTCCGGTTGGCGCAGGAGGCGGAGACGCTCGGCTATCACGGCTTCTGGCTTACCGAAGAGTCGGGCAAGGAAGCGTTCTCGCTGGCCGCGCTGATCGCGCGCGAGACCAAGCGCATCCGAATCGGCACCGCCATCGTCAACTTCTACGCGCGCTCGCCGATGATGCTGGCGATGGCGGCGCGAACGCTGGACGAGATCTCGGGCGGCCGGTTCGGTCCCTTCGGGCTCGGCGCCGGCGGCATCGGCTTCACGCAGCGCGGCCACGGGGTCGAGATCGACCGGCCGATCGCGCGGGCGCGCGAAACGGTGGAGATCGTGCGCGGCTATCTGACGCAGAACAGATTCTCCTACCCGCAGGGCAAGTGGTTCCGGCCCGACAATTTCCGCCTCCGCGAAGGCCCGCTCGCGGAGGGCAGAGTCGAGCTGTATCTGGCGGCGCTCGGGCCGCAGATGGCGGAGATGGCGGGCAAGGTGTCGGACGGCATGATCGCCAACTGGCTGACGCCGGAGACGCTGGCGATCTATCGCGACCGGATCGCCCGCGGGGCCGCCCGCGAGGGACGCGACCCGTCCGGGGTGCGGATCGCTACGCTCGACATGATGTGCGCCGACCATACCGACGAGGAGTCGGTCCAGGCGATGCGCCGCGGGATCGCCTTCTACTGCGCCTCGCCGCACTATCACCGCGTCGCCGACGCGAGCGGGTTCGGCGATGCGGTGCGCAAGGTCTACGACGTCTGGCGGTCGCGCGATTACGGCCGCGCGACCGGGCTGGTGACCGACGCGCTGATGCAGAAGTTCAGCGTGACCGGCGACGACGCCGTAGCGACGGCGCATTTCAAGTGGATGAAGCGCGAGGGCGCCTATCCGATCGTCTATCCGGCGCCGCGCCCGTCGGCCATGGTCGAGGATCACTTTCTGACCATGCGCAACGCCGCGCGGGCGGCGAGCTGGGCCTGACGCCGCGCCCCGGTCAGCTCCCGCGGGCGGCGGGCGCCAGCACGGTCTCGGTCATCGAACGGCGCCGGTCGAAGGCGTCGAACCATGCGGCGAGCCGGGGACGGCCGGCGCGCCAGTCGTCGTCCGGAAAATGCTGGCCGACGAAGGAAAGGGCCACGGCCAGCGTGACGCCGCCCACGTCCACCGGCCCGTCGAGCGCGCCGGCCTCGGCCTCGAGCGAATCGACGGCGCGGAAAACCGCGGCCTTGTTGTGGGCGATGAAGCCGCGGGATTGACGTTCGGGCGCGCGCAACCGTTCGACGAAGATGGCGACGACGTTCTCCAGCATGCCGTCGCCGAGCGCTTGGCGGCGGAGCGCGATCCAGCGCGACGCGCCGTCCGCCGGCACCAGCTTGGGGCCGTCATGGCGGCTGTCGAGATACGCGACGATCACCGCCGAGTCGTAGAGCGCCAACCCGTCATCGGTCTCGAGACACGGCACTTTGCCGAGCGGGTTGGGCGAGGCGCGCCGGTGGTCGGGATTCATCGGATCGCAGTCGATACGCTCGATCGCGCCGTCGAGGCCCATCTCGATGGCGCTGGCGCAGACCTTGCGCACGAAGGGCGAGGACGGCGAATAGCGGAGTTTCATTGCGCGGGTCTCCTCGAGCCGAAGGCCAGCCGCGTCACGCCGGGGCCGTCGCCGCCATCGACGGCCGCTTGGCGAATTCGTCGTACCAAGCGACGAGCCCGGGACGGTTCCCGGCCCACAATTCGCGCCCGAGACGGAACCCGATCCAGCCCAACGCGCAGCCGACCGATATCTGGCCGATGTCGAGCGGCCCTTCGAGCCTGTCGACATGCGCCTCGATCCAGTCGAGCCCGCGCGCGGCCTTGGTTCGCTGCGCGCCGGTCCAGTCCGCCGAGCGCAACGGCTCCGGGCGCATGCCTTCCATGCGGACCAGCACCCCGGCATCGACGATGCCGTCGGCCCGCGCCTGGAGGTCGAGCGTCCGCCAGCGCGCCTCGCCCGCGGGCGGGATCAGCTTGGGTCCGTCATGGAGCGAGTCGAGATACTCGCAGATCACCGGCGAATCGATCAGCGTTTCGCCGTCGTCGCGCAGCAGCGCCGGCACCTTGCCGAGCGGGTTGTCGGTGTGCAGGTCGTTGGCGGGATCGAACACGTCGGTCGGGATGCGCTCGATCCGGTCGTCGAGACCGCATTCGATCGCGGTCACGCGGACCTTGCGGACGAAGGGCGATCCCGAAGCGTAGCGAAGCTTCATGGTCTTTCCTTCCGATCAGAAAACGTCCTTTCGCGCCCGCACCTCGGCGAACACCTCGACCGGCGATCTGCCCTGAAGGCCCGCGGCTTCGACGAACTCGGGCGCATCGGCGCGGAGAAACGGATTGGTCCGGCGCTCCTCGCCCATCAGCGCGGGCACCGTGGACAGGCCGCGCTCGCGGCGGCGGTCGATCTCCCCGGCATAGGCCCGGAGAGCGCGGTTGTCGGGGTCGATCGACAGCGCGAACCGGGCGTTGGACTGGGTGTATTCGTGGGCGCAATAAACCCAGGTGTCGTCGGGCGCGGCCTTGAACTTGGAGAGCGAGCTCCACATCTGCTCGGCGGTCCCTTCGAACAGCCGGCCGCAACCCAGTGCGAACAGGGTATCGCCGCAGAACAGGGCGCTCGATCCCGGGAACCAGTAGGCGATATGCCCGCGCGTGTGCCCGGGCACGTCCCACACCGTCGCCTCGGCCTCGTGCAGCTTGAAGACGTCGCCGTCCCCGACTTCGACGTCGATGCCGGGGATGCGGTCGCGGTCGGCGCGCGGGCCGATCACCGTGCAGCCGGTGCGGGCCCGAATCTCGGGCACGCCGCCGATATGGTCGTCATGGTGGTGGGTGGTGAGGATATGGCTGAGTTTCCAGCCGAACCGGTCGAGCGCATCGAGCACCGGCCCGGCGTCGGACGGGTCGACCACGGCGGCCTTCCCCGACGACCGCTCGCGCAACAGATAGATGTAATTGTCCACGCGGGCCGGAATCTGGTGGATCTCGAGTGTCGACATGGGCGCGCTCGCTGTCCTCGAAGGCCGGGCGGGCAGCCTAGCCCGCGCTTCCCGCCCTGTCCATGGTCTGTCCTGGTTCACTACATATGAGACACCGGGTGAGCCTCTGGGAGCGGCGCGTCAAGCCGCTTCGCGGCTCCTTCGCTATGCTCCGGCCCTTCGGATGACCCGCCGCTCCCAGAGGCTCCGAAGGCATCCATGGCCGTAAGCAGGCTTCCGGCCATGGTAAAGACCGGATATCGACTGGCGCGATGGGCATCGAGCGCGACGCAGGCCGTGGACAGGGCGGGAAGCGCGGGCTAACAAACCGGTTCCGCGCGCTGTCCCTGCGGCGGCGCGATCGTCGGGGCGGGGCTGGCGCATGTGGACCGACGTGATCGACCTCCGCGATTTCTACCGCACCGCGCTCGGAGGCGCGGCGCGGCGGGTGATCCGCAACCACGTGCGAGCGATCTGGCCGGACGCGCGCGCGGCGAACCTGCTCGGACTGGGCTACGCCACGCCGTATCTTGCGCCGTTCCGGGAGGAGGCCGCCCGCGTGATCTCGGTCATGCCGGCGCCCCAAGGCGTGCTCCGCTGGCCGGCGGCCGGCCCCAACCTGGCGGCCCTAGCGGGCGAAGACGAACTGCCGTTGCCCGACCGGTCGATCGACCGGGTGCTGCTGACGCACGCCCTCGAATGCTCGGAGCGGCTGCGGCCCATGCTGCGCGAGGTCTGGCGGGTCATGGCCGACGACGCCCGCCTGCTGGCGGTGGTTCCCAACCGGCGGGGCATCTGGGCGCGGCTCGACCGCACGCCCTTCGGCCATGGACGCCCGTTCACCCCGTCGCAGATCGAACGGCTGCTGCGCGATCACATGTTCGCCCCGACCGGCACGACCTTCGGCCTGTTCATGCCGCCGGGCGGGCGCCGCGTGGCGGGCGCCGCAGCGCCCGCCTGGGAACGGCTGGGCAGGCGCTGGCTGCGGCGCTTCGGCGGAGTGCTGCTGGTCGAGGCGGCGAAGCGGGTCCATGCCGCGGCGCCGGCCGCCGCTCCCGCGCGTCGGCGCGCCTACGCCGCCCCGGCGGCGCGGGCCGCGCCGGCGGGCGGCGTCAACGCGCCGCGACGGCGATGTCGTCGGGCCGGTTGAAAGGTTCGAAGCAGGCGAGGAATTCGGCGACCGCGGCCGCGTCGCCCTCGACCGCGGCCGCGCCGCGCCGGAGGGCCTCCTCGATCGTCGTCCGGCCGAACAGCCACGCCAACAGCACTGGCCGGTCGAAGCGCAGGCTGGCGTCGCAACCTGCGGGCGGGACTTCGAAGAACTGGCAGACGCCCCGGCGGATCTCGAGCGCGCAGGATTCGCCGCTGTCCGTGGTCTCGAAGGCGACCCGCAGGACGGTCTCGGAGCAGCGCTCGGCCATCAGGCGAACGGTCATCACCCGCATGATCCCGGCAAGCGGGAACCCCCGCACTTGCTCGGGCGCGCCCAGCGCCATGCCGCCGGCCGCCGGTTCGAACTCGCCGTCGAGCTCCATCGCCGCGGTCAGCGCCCAGTTGCGCCAGGTGGCGTTCTTCTGCGCGTAGCCCCATTGCCGCAACGCCCGCGCCTTCAGCGACCGCGCCTCCCGGTCGGCGCGGTCGGCGCGGACCGCCCAGGTGAGGAGCTCGGCGGCCCATTGGGCGTCACCCCCCTCCAGCGCGTCCCGGGCCGCGGCCAGCAGCGCGTCGCGACCGCCCATCAACGCCAGATAGCGCCGCGCCCGTTCGGCGCGCGGAGCGGGATCGAGCGCTGCGGGATCGCCCTCGTACCAGCCGAGATAGCCGGCATAGATCGCCGGGATGGCGTGCTTGTAGGAGCCGTAATACTCGCCCAGCCACGGATGGCCGCGCAGCCGTTCGGGCATCGTCACCAGCTCCCGGATCTCGTCGGGCGCGCAGCCCTTGTTCATGTAGCGGACCGTCTGGTCGTGGAGATACTGGATGGCGTCCCGATAGTCGGTCAGCAGCGCCTCGATCCGGGCGGCGCCCTCGACCGGACGGCCGTGATGGGGGATCAGGATCTCGGCGCCGAACGCCCGCAGCCGGTCCACCCCGCGCGCCCAGATCATCGGGTCGCGGAACCGGGTCCCGCGCAATGCGTAGACGTTGGGGAACGACTCGTAGACCGCGTCGGCGGACAGGAGGATCTTCTCGTCCGGCAGCCAGACCGCGCACTGGTCCTCGGTCTCCGACGGGACGAGATGGATCTCGAAGCGGACGCCGCCGGTCTCGCCCCGGTAGTCGGTTTCGAAGGTCACGGTCGGCGGCAAGAAGCCGCGCGGGCCCGGGCGCTGCGGCGGGCCGAGCCCGGCGCCGACATTGCCTGTGGGGCCGGGCGGCAAGCGCATCCCGAACTGATAGACGGCGCGGCGTCCCAGGATGGGCGCGATCAGACCCACGTCGCGCAGCATGTTGTCCACGAGTCCGGCCTGGCCGACGATCTCGACCGCGCCCGACGCCACGTCCCGCTCGGAGACGAAGGCCGCGGCGCCGCTCACATGGTCGGCATGGAAATGCGTATAGACGACCGTCCGGATGGGCTTGTCGGTGATCCGCCGGAACTCCGCCGCCACCCGCTCGGCGCTGTCGAGGCCGGTCATGCTGTCGACCAGGATGCAGGCGTCGGCGCCCTCGATCAGGGTGCAGTTGACCACGGCATAGCCGAAGGCGCAGTGGACGCGGCCCCGGAGGGTATGGATCCGGGGAGTCATCGAGTCCTGGTGACGCGCAAGGTCGGGATGGACGGACGGGGAAACCCGATTCATGCGCTGCGCTCCGATGGCCCGGGGCGCAGCCTAACCCGCCTGTCTCGCCCTGGCCACGGTCTGCGTCGCGTTCGGGCGACGCGATCCGCCAGGAAAAGGCCGGAAGGCGTAGCCGCGCTACGGTCGAGGCCTTTGACGTCGCAGGCTCGCGCCCGAGCGCGACCCTCCGGGCGGCGCCAGCGCGCCGCACAGGCCATGGCCAGCAGGAGAAATGCGGGCTAGGCTCAGGACCTATAACGTGGGTTGTATGGGGATGCGGGATGTGATTCAACCCTACCAGATATAGGGGGAGCATCATGTCCGACCACCATTTCTGGCTATCCGACGCCCAATTCGCCCGCCTCAAGCCGCTGTTGCCCAACAAGGTCCGGGGCGTCCCCCGGGTCGACGACCGGCGCGTCATTTCCGGCATCGTCCACGTCATCCGCAACGGGCTGAGATGGCGCGACGCCCCGACCGAGTACGGCCCGCACAAGACCCTCTACAATCGCTTCGTGCGGTGGAGCGAAGCTGGCGTCTTCAACCGCATCTTCGAGGCCCTGGCGGCAGAGAGCCGGGCTACGGGCATGGTGATGATCGACACCACCCATCTGAAGGCCCACCGCACCGCAGCCAGCCTGCTCAAAAGGGGGTTCTTCACCGCTGCATCGGGCGAACCAGAGGCGGCCTGAACTCCAAGCTGCACGCCGTCTGCGATGGTGACGGCAAGCCCTTGGTTCTGCGGCTGACCGCAGGACAGGTCAGCGACTACCGGGGAGCCGACGCCATGCTCGACGACCTCCCGGACACCGATACTCTGATCGCCGACAAGGGCTACGACAGCGACCGCTTCCGCCAAGCCCTGGCCGAGCGGCGCATCGAGGCGTGCATTCCGGGCCGCTCCAACCGCAAGACGCCCGTCGCCTTCGATGCCGAACTCTACAAGCGGCGCAACCGCATCGAGCGCTTGTTCGGCCGGCTCAAGGACTGGCGACGCATCGCAACGCGATACGACCGATGCGCTCACACCTTCTTGAGCGCCATCTGCATCGCCGCTATCCTCATCTTCTGGATATGAGTCCTGAGCCTAGACCTCCGTCGGCGCATCCACCCGGACGGTCACGATGTCCGCGCCGTGGTATTGCTGATGGCGGACCGAGGACGCGAAGTGCCGCAACAGCCGTAGCGAGGTTTCCGTCCCGGCCCGGATCTCGCCGGTCCGTTCGTCGAGCAACGCGATCCGATCCTCGAGGTTCTCCTCGCCGGCGGCGGCGATGAACTCCAGCACTGCGCCGCCGTCCTCCTTATGCGCGGTGAGCAGCAGACGCCGGGGGCCGCCTTCCCCGTCGTCATCCTTCTCGAGCAAGGTCAGCAACGTCTCCTCCGCAGCGGCGTCGAGACGGCGCGCCATCGCGTCGTCCCAGCCGCCGCGGGACGCGAAAGCGCCGATGAACTCCCGTATCCCGGGCAGGGCCGAGACGTCCAGCGTCACCTGGATCCGGCGGCGGCGGGGCGCCGTCGCTTCCATGAACAGGGTCATGAGAACGGCCACGAGGCCCCCGGCCGTCATGCCGTTCTCGAGGACGCCGCCCCCGAGCTTCGAGACGTACTCGGGAAAGATCAGGCCGTTCTGAAACCCCACGCCGACCCAGAACGCGACGCCGACGATCAGACTCTTGCGATAGTCCACCCCGTCCTGGACGACGATCCTCATGCCGACCACGAACAGCATGGCCAGCAGCACGGTGATGTAAGCCGCCGCGACCGGACCCGGTATCGCCAGGACCACGGCGAGCCCCTTGGGAACGAACGCCAGGACGACGAACGCCGCCCCCACCGCGACGCCGACGCTCCGGGCTCCGACCCCGGTGAGCGCGGTCATCGAGATGCTCGTCGAATAAGTCGTGTTGGGCACCGTGCCCGCGAGGCCGGACAGCAGGTTGCCCGCCCCGTCCGCGGCCACCGCGCCCTGCACCGACCGGAAGTCCACCGCGCGGGGCCGGCGCCACGACACGCGCTGGATGGCGACCCCGTCGCCGATCGTCTCTATGGCGCCGACTTGGGTCACGAACAGGAACGCTGGAAGAAGCGTCCAGAAGACCGGCCCGAAGTCGAGATCGAAACCCGGCCATCCGCTCTCCGGGAAGCCGATCCACGACGCCTCCGCCACGCGCCCCGCATCGTAGACGCCGTAGAATGCGGCCAGGGCCGAGCCGGCGGCGACGCCGATGACCGGCGCCCACAGGCGCAGAGCGCCCGACGCCTTGAGCGCGATGCCGCCGATGACGAGCGCGGTCGCGAGGGCGCAGAACGGCGCGGCGGACGCCGGCGTCCCGGAGGGCACGTCCCCGAACCCCTTGAAGATGATCGGCATCACCGTGACCGGTATCAGCATGATCACAGTCCCGGTCACGGCCGGGGTCAGAATCCGCCGGAGCAGCGAGAGGCGCGCGGCGAGCGTGAACTGGCAGAACGACGAGATGACCACCAGCGTGGCCAGCATCGCCGGGCCGCCCTGGGCGAGGGCCGCGACGGAGACCGCGATGAAGGCCCCGGACGTGCCCATGGCGAGGACGTAGCCGGCGCCGATGCGGCCGATCCGGACCGCTTGCAGCACCGTCGTCGCGCCGCTGACCGCGACCGCGGCGAACACCGCCCAGGACAGGTAGGTCTCCGTACCGCCGGCGGCCCGCACGATGATCGAGGGCGTCAGCACGATGCCGGCCACGCAGAGCAGGGCGAGCTGCAAGCCGAGGCCGACGGAAAGCGCCATCGGAGGCCTGTCGTCGGGTTGGTAGCGAACGCCTGCGCGCCGATCGGAATCGTTGGCAGTCATGCCGTCAGCTTTGCCGGTTCGCGAAGCGACCGGCGGACACTGTCGCACATCTTCACCCGACGGTCGCGTCCGACCGGTTACCGGACGACGGCGGCCATTGACGCCGCCAAGCCGGCGGTGGAATCATGGCTCGGAGCGGATCGGCGGCGGAGGGCGGATCGAATATGAGCAGCAAGGGGGTCGGCGCCAGTCTCCTCCGCAAGGAGGACGAGCGGTTCCTGACCGGGCGGGGCCGGTTCACCGGCGACGTCCGGCCTGCCGGCATGCGCGAGATCGCCTTCCTGCGGAGCCCGGCGGCGCATGCGCGCATCCGCCGCATCCGCAAGCCGGCCGGCGCCGAAGGGCGGGTCTACACCGCCGCCGACCTCGACATCCCACCCATGCGCACCCCCTCCAAGCTGCCCGGCTACAAGCCGGCGGACTATCCGGCCCTGGCCGACGGCAAGGTCCGGTTCGTGGGCGAGCTCGTCGCCGCCTGCGTCGGCGAGACGCGCGCCGAGGCGGAGGATCTCGCACAGGCGACGGAGGCCGAGTTCGAGGAGCTCGCGCCGGTCACCGACATGCTGGCGGCGCGAAGACCGAACTCCCCCCTGGTCCACGAGGCGTGGGGGGACAACATCGTCCTCGAGACGCGCATCGAGGGCGACCTCGCGGCCGCCGAGGCGGAGGCGGCGGTCACCGTCGCCAGAGACTACCGGCTGAGCCGTCAGGCGATGGTGCCGCTGGAGGGCCGCGCCGCGCTCGCCGAGTGGGACGACCGCGCCGACCAGCTGGTGATCCATCTTTCGACCCAGATCCCGCATATGATCCGCAACGGCTTGGCGTTGTTTCTCGGGCTCCGGCAGCGCCAAGTGCGGGTGATCCCGCCCGACGTCGGCGGCGGCTTCGGCCTCAAATGCTACGTCGAACCCGAGGCGCTGCTCGCAGCCTGGCTCGCGCGCAAGCTGCGCCGGCCGATCCGCTGGGTCGAGGATCGGCGCGAGCATCTGATCGCCGACGCCAACTGCCGCGAACACCATTATCGGGTGACCGCCCACGCCGACCGGCGCGGCAGGATCCTGGGGCTCGACGCCGAAGTCACGGTCGATGCCGGGGCCTATTCGGTCTACCCGTTCACCAACTGCCTGGACGCCGCCATGGCCGGCGGCAACATGCTGGGGCCCTACGACATCCGCGCCTATCGCGGCCGCACCTGGACGGTGGCGACCAACAAGCCGCCGCTGATGCCCTATCGCGGGGTGGCCCGGCCCGGCGTGAGCTTCGCCATGGAGTCGCTGATCGACGCCATCGCGCGCGCGGTGGGCCGCGAACCGCACGAGGTGCGGATCGACAACATGGTGACCGCCGACATGATGCCGCACGCCAACGCGGCGCGGAAGACCTTCGACAGCGGCGACTACCCGGAGGCCGTCCGGCGTGCGGCGAAGCGGATCGATCTCGACGGCGTGCGCCGGCGCCAACGGCGCGAGGAGCCGGACGGACGCCTGATCGGCGTCGGCTTCGGCAGCTACACCGAGCAGACCGCGCACGGCACGTCGGTGTTCTCGAGCTGGGGCGTCCAGGCGGTTCCCGGCTTCGAGCAGGCCGGTGCGAAGCTGACCCCGGACGGCGGCCTCGAAATCCGGGTCGGCGTCCAGTCGCACGGCCAGGGCATGGAGACCACCCTCGCTCAGATCGCCAACGAGGTGCTGGGCGTCGACCCCGCCCATGTCGCCGTCATCCATGGCGACACCGGCCTTACCCCCTACTCGACCGGCACCTACGCATCGCGCGCGGCGGTGATGGCGGGCGGAGCGGTGTCGCGCGCCTGCCGCGCGCTCGCCGGGCGGATGGCGCGGATCGGGGCGCATCTGCTGCAATGCGCGCCCGAGGACGTCGCCGTCCGCGACGGCAGGGTCATCGGTCCCGGCGGCGACGTGCCGCTCGCGGAAATCGGCCGGGTCTGGTATCTCAACCCCGAAGAGCTCCCGGCGGAGGTCGACATGGGCGGCGTCGAGGCGGTGGAGGGTTACCGGCCCGACCCGGACCACGGCACCTTCTCCTACGCGACCCATGCCGCGGTGGTGGCGGTGGATGCGGACATCGGCGCGGTCGAGCTGCTGGATTACGTCGTCATCGAGGATTGCGGCACCATGGTGAACCCGATGATCGTCGCCGGCCAATGCCACGGCGGCGCGGCCCAGGGCATCGGCAGCGCGCTGTACGAGGAATCCCCGTTCGACGAGGCGGGCCAGCCGTTGGCCTCGACCCTAGCCGACTACATCGTGCCGGGGGCCACCGAGATCCCGGCGATCGGCCTGGAGCACATGCTGACGCCCTCGCCCCACACCGAGTTCGGGATCAAGGGGGTCGGCGAAGGCGGGGCGATCCCGACGATGGCGGTGATCGGAAACGCGATCAACGACGCGCTGCGCTCGTTCGGCGTCGAGGTCGACCGGACGCCGATCACCCCCCGGCGCGTGCTGGGCGCGATCGCCGCGGCGCGGGAGGCCGCCCGATGAAACCGGCCAGATTCGAGCACGAACGCCCGACGAGCCTGGAGGCGGCGATCGAGCTGCTGGGCCGGGCGGACGGCTTCGCCAAGCTGCTCGCGGGCGGCCAGTCGCTGGCGCCGATGATGAACCTCCGGCTGGCGCAGCCGGACCTGCTGGTCGACATCGCCGGCATCGAGCCGCTGCGGCGGGTGGAGGAGGAGAACGGCGCGCTGTTCGTGGGCGCGATGGTCACCCATGCGGCGATCGAAGACGGCGAGCTGCCCGAGGCGACGCAGGGCTTCCTGCGCTTCGTCGCCGGCCAGATCGCCTATCGCGCGATCCGCAACCGGGGAACCATCGGCGGCAGCGTGGCCCACGCCGACCCGGCCGGCGACTGGCCGACGGCGCTGCTGGCGCTCGGCGCCGAGGTTGCGATCGTCGGGCCGAAGGGTCCGCGCAGCGTGGACCTCGGGGCGCTCCAGCTCGGTGCCTTCACCACCGGGCTCGAGCCCGACGACGTCCTCGAAGGGATGCGCATCGCCCGCCTCTCGGCCAAGGCGCGCTGGGGCTATTACAAGATCTGCCGCAAACCGGGCGAGTTCGCCGACTCGATCGGCGCCGCGGTGGTCGATCCCGACCGGGGCTTCGCCCGCGTCGTGCTGGGCGCCGCCGGCGGAGCGCCGCTGTCGCTGCCCGCGGTCGCCGAACGAATTGCGGCGTCGGGGGACGACGGCTTCGACATCGACGCGGCGAAGGCGGCCTTGGCCGAGGCGGGGACCTCCTTCGATGCGTTCGAGACCCAGATCCACGCCGCGGCCTTGAGCCGCGCTGTCAAGGCGGCATTCCAACGATGAAAACCATCGCGATGACGGTCAACGGGCAGGCGGTCGCCGGTCAGGTCGAGCCCCGGCTCAGCCTCGCCGACTATCTGCGCGAGCATCTCCGGCTCACCGGCACCCATCTGGGCTGCGAACACGGCGTCTGCGGCGCCTGCACGATCAAGCTCGACGGCGAGCCCGCGCGCTCCTGCATCGCCTTCGCCGTCGGCTGCGACGGGGCGGACGTGCGCACCATCGAAGGCTTCGACGACGACGACGTGATGGAGGACCTCCGCCAAGCCTTCACCGAGCATCACGGGCTGCAATGCGGCTACTGCACGCCGGGTATGCTGATCAGCGCGCACGACATCGTGACCCGTCTGCCCGACGCCGACGAGCGCCGCGTCCGCCTCGAACTCAGCGGCAATCTCTGCCGCTGCACCGGCTATGTCGGCATCGTGCGCGCCATCCTGGCGGTGCTGGAAAAGCGCCGCGCCGCGCTATAGCGGCACGGCGAGCAGGTTGTCGATCGCGAAGGTGTCGGCGACGACGATCTTCCTGCGGAAGCGCGCGCCGCCGTCGGCGACGACGATCTCGTCCTCGTACTTGCCGGTCGAATAGATGCGGGTCTCGCCCTCCTCGGTCGAGTGCAGCACCAGATAGCTCGCGCTCGTCCGATAGGCGCCGCTTTCCTCGCCATGGACCCGGACGTTGGCGATCAGATGGCGGATATGGAGATAGGGGTAGGTGAGCGTGTCCTTCAGGACCGCCACGCGGTCCTCCACCGCGCCGCGCGAATCGCAGTAGATCAGCGCCCCGGGCAGGCCGAGCTCGCGGTTCTCGCGCGACTGCACCTCGTAATGGCAGGCGTCTGCGAAGAACGTCGGCCACGCCTCGAACCGGCGCTCGTCGAGGCAGAGCGCGTAGTCGGCGTAGAGGGCGAGGATGGCGAAGAACGGCTCTCCGTCCGCCGCCCCGCCGGGTTCAGGCGGCATCGTCCGTATCCCCGTCGAACCGCATCACCTCGCGGTAATAGCGCCAGAAGCCGCGGATCGCGACCTCCTGGGCCAGCGTGTCCTGATCCTCGACCGGGCCGCGCCCGCCCATCTCGATGAAGGAATGCTCGCCGGTCTGGGTGCGGACGCCCTGCTGCACCAGCCGCGCCGCCTCGCCGTCCTCCATCGAGATATAGCCCGCCGGGCCGATCATGTTGGCGAGGCGGAGCTTGTCGGCGCGCTCCTCCTCGTCGGCGTCGTCGAAGCCGAAATAGGTCCACAATATCTCGAACTTCTCGGGTCCCTTGGGGCGCACATGGCGGATCTGGAAGGCGTTGTCGACCTGGGCCACGACGAGCGACGGGAAGATCGAGAGGATGACGGTCGTCACGTTGTCGTCGAAGGACGGCCGGGTCCCGATCAGCCGGTCGTCCCGCAGCTTGTAGTCGGGGCGGAACTTGCTGTTGGTCTTGTACTGTTCGCGCAGCAGGTCGCGATCCTTCGCGTCGTCCGGGTCGGCGACGGCGAGGATGCAGTTGTGCTTGCCGCCGGGGCCGAGATCGCAGCCGCCCCGCATCGCCGGCGTCTGGATGCCGAAGCTGACATGGAACAGATGGAGCAGCGGCGCATGATAGGGGTCGCGGGTGTTCTCGGCGTAGAGCTTCCAGTTGGCCTCGACGACCTGGCGGTAATACCCGAGCACGCGGATCGGCCGGCTGGCGATGCGCGCGATCTGGGCGAGGCCGCCGGGGCCGATATAGTCTTCGAGCGGCTGGACCTCGGCGGCGAAGGTTCCGAACACCAACCCGTGCGCGCGCTCCACCCGGAGCCTGCGCATTCCCCGGCCGTCGAGGGCGAAGTCGGCCGGCATCCCGCCCCGCCCCTTGACGCCCTTCTGCTGCGGCACCGCGGTCAGCTTGCCGGCGAGGTCGTAGCGCCACATGTGATACGGACAGTTGAAGCCCTCCGCATTGCCGCGCAGCCGGGTCACGACCTGAGCGCCGCGATGGACGCAGCGATTCTCGAAGGCGTGGATTTCGCCGTCCGGGGCGCGGGTCACCACCACCCGGCGCTCGCCGAAATAGGTGGTCGCATAGTCGCCGGGCGCGGGGATCTCCCGCTCCAGAGCCAGATACTGCCAGTGCGGCCCAGAGAAGATGCGTTCGAGCTCGATCTCGTAGAGCGCGCGGTCGCTGAAGACCTCGAACGGCACCCGCGTGCAGTCCTCGCCCTGCCAGCGTATGCCGAGCCCCGTCCGTCGGGCCTCCGTCATCTTCCGGCGCCTCCTGTGCCGCGGCGCGGTCAGCCGGCCAGCATCGCCGCCAGCCGGGACCAAGCCTCCTCGCCCTTCTCCCGCATCAGCGGCAGGTAGGCCTCGTTGAGCCAGCCGTCTACCGCCGACTCGTAGCTCGGTCGCGCCTTGACCCGCTCGAACCAGCCGGCGACGCGCGGGCGCGAGTCCCACATGCGGTCGAGCCGCAGATGTTCGAGCCGCGTGGCGTAAGGGGCATAGGCGATGTCGGCCAGCGAATAGTCGGCGCCCGCGAGCCATGGCCCCGATTCGAGCGCCGCCTCCATGTCGGCGAGCAGCTTGTCGAAGCGCCGGATCGTCGCCGGGAAGGCGGGCGCGTCGATGCCGAGCTCGATGTTCTGCCGGGAGCGGACGCGGCGCGCCGGGTCGGGAATGCGGTCGAGATGGGCTTCGAGCTCCTCGGGCGGCTTCTTCAGATACTGATGGCGGAAGGCCAGGCTGCCGGACAGCACGCCGGTATGGGCGTGGAGCCCCTCGTCGAGCTGCTTGGTCCATAGCAGCATCCGGGCCAGAGCCGACGGTTTGCGCGGCCGGAGCGGCGGGTCGGGGAACGCCGCATCGAGATATTCGTTGATCACCGTCGATTCGACGATCACCGCGCCGTCATGCACCAGCGTCGGCACGACTCCGCCGGGGTTGAGCGCGAGATAGGCGGGCCGGAGCTGATCGCCGTCGCGCAGCGCCAGTTCGCGCCCGGTCCACTCGAGGCCCTTCTCCGCCAGGGCGAGCCGCGCCTTCTGCGAACAGGTCGACATGTCGTTGTGGTAGAGCTCGATCATCCGCGTCTCCCGCGCGCCGCCGCGGCGGGCGGAGAATACAGCCTGTCGGCGGCCGGCGGCAAATCGACCGGCGGACGTCCGGGCCGGGCGCCGCGGTAGGGCGCTCAACCCGCCGGTCGCAGCAGGGGAATCACGCCCTCCTCGCAGGCCTTGATCTGGAGCGCCAGGTAACGCGAATAGATGCGGCATTGGGCGAAGCTGCCGGCGATGAACCAGAGGCCGGGCTGGGCGGTCCGCGTCCACATGTTGCGGAGCTCCTGCCGCCGGTCGTCGAATCCCCAGACCGGCCCCACCCGATCGGCCACGCCGTCGCCGAACAGAAGCCGGACCAGATGGTCCTGCCCCTTGAAGCCGGTGGCCAGCACGACGAGGTCCGCGCGCAGCGTCTCGCCGGTCCGCAGGCGCGCGCCCGCGTCTACGAACGAGGCGATGTCGGCGAGCTGGACCAGTCGGATCTCGCCGTCCGCGATCAGGTCCGAACAGCCGACGTTGAAGTAGTAGCCGCCGCCGCGCCGGAGATACTTGAACTGCCAACCGGCGCCGTCTTCGCCGAAATCGAGCCGGAAGCCTCTGCGCCGGAGCCGGTCGAGCAGGTCGCGGTCGAGCGCCCGCGCCTCGGCGGTCATGCGTCGATGCGCCTCCTTCATCGGCGCATAGGGCATGGAGGCCGCGATCAGGTCGCAATCCTCCAGCGCCGGGCCCTCGTCGTAGAGGGCGTAGGGCAGTTGCGCGCTCGGCTCGACGTTGACCACCGTGGTCGAGCTGCGCTGGACCAGCGCGACTTCGGCGCCGTTGGAATACAGGTCCTGCGCGATGTCGTGGCCGCTGTTGCCCGTGCCGATCACCAGCGCCCGCCGACCGCGCCAATCGGCGGCATGGTCGTATTCGCTGGAATGGAGAACCGCGCCGCCGAACGTCTCGATGCCCGTGAGCGCCGGCAGGTTGGGAACGCCGCTCACCCCCGTCGCCATGACGACGTGACGCGGATGCAGGCGGCGTTCGCTTCCGTCCGCCCGACGCAGCGCGACCGACCAGCGTCCGTCATGGTCGTCATAGGTCCCGCCGATGAATTCCGCACCGGTCCAGACGTTGATCTCCATGCTCTCGGCATAGGCCTCGAACCAGCCGGCCACCTTGTCCTTGGGCAGATAGGCCGGCCAGTTGGGCGGGAACGGCATGTAGGGGAGGTGGTTGACCTGCACCCGGTTGTGCAGCGTCAGCGCATGATAGCGGTTGCGCCAGCAATCCCCGATGCGCGTCCCGCGGTCGGCGACCAGCGCGTCCACGCCCAGCTGGTTCAGGCGCGCGGCGATCGACAGCCCGGCCTGCCCGCAGCCCACCACCAGCACCGCCGGCTCGCGGTCGGCATAGGCGGCGGCGGACCGCCGCCGGTCGAGCCAGTTGGGGCCGCGGAAGTCCCTGGACCAGGATTCGCCCGTAGGCCGCGCCTTTCCCAGGCGCTCCTCGAAGCCCCGGAGCTCGTCGAGGGCGGTCAGCAGAGTCCACGCTCTGGGCGCGCCGCCGGCGCCGGGCGCAGCGCCGTCCGCGGTCAGGCGGAGTACGCCCGATCCCCGGCCGTGCGCGGTGACGAAGCCGAAGATGGCCTCGACCGCCTCCCTCCCCGCCCGCGTCACGCGGCGCGGCGGCGTGCGTCCGCAATCCACGGCGAAACCCGACGCCCCGGCCGGCCCGGCGCAGCGCCCGAGCCGCCCGGCGACGGCCTCCCGGCCGCTGACGGTCTCGATATGCCAGGTGAAAGCCAGCAGGTCGCGCCAATGGCCGTCGCGGTGGAACAACGCGCCCAGGGCCGCCGGGTCGGAAGCCGCGACCGCCCGCTCGAACGCCGCGAGCCAGCGGTCCGCGACGCCGGACGGATTCTCCTGCGGTTCGTTCGGCATACGTGCGCCCTCGCGCGGCGGCGGCCTATTCGCTCTTGTCGTCGGCGGTCCAGCGCGCGGCGCGGCGCAGGAAGACCGACGGATCCGCGCGCCACGCCGCATAGCCGATGCGCCGTTCGTCGGTCAGCCAATCGATCCGGTCGCTCAGACAGGCGGCGAGGGCCGCGTCCCCGGCGGCGAGGGTGAAGCCGCCATGCTCGACCCGCGAATCGAGGGCCGTGACGACGAAGGCTCCGCCCGACTCGTGAGCGGCGTCGCGATTGCCGATCTCGCCCCTCGCCACCGCGTCGATCCGACCGGCGCGGAGAGCCGCCAGCAGCTCGACCTCGCCGCCCTCGTCGCCGAGATAGACCACTTGCGGCATGGCGGGCGACGGCGGGTGGAGGCGCCGCCGGCCGTCGAGACCGGGCGAGGCGCCGGCGGCGCGGATCACGTAGCCGGCGCCGCCGTCGGCGACCGTCGTCCCGCGCGGCGTATCCACCCGCACGCCGGCGGCGAGCGCGCCCGCGGCGTCGGCGAGGCCGGTCAGCTGCAGCAGCCTGGCTTCCCCGGTCGTGCCGGCGAGCGCGCCGACGCGCACGTCGCCGGTGAGATCCTCGTATCCGGCGAGGCGTCCGGCATCGGCGGCGCGCACCAGAAGCGACTGGCGGAAGGCGATATGGCCCGAGGTGAAGACGACCGCCGCCCTGCCCGCGGCGTCGCGGGTGCGGGAGTCGAGGATGGTGATGCCGCCGCCCACGACGTCGAATCGCGGCCCGGCCGATTGCAGCCATATATCGTCCCAGGCGCCGATGGCGCGGCGCGAGAACGCCAGCCTCTTTCCTTCGGCTCCCATCGCTTCGAGCGCCGTCAGCAGATCCGCCTCGTAGCCGAGATGGGTGTGGAAGCCGGCGGATTTCGGTTCGCCGTCGGCGCTGTAGCTTACCGGCGCGAAATAGGCGTAGAAGCCGAACGCGAGCATGCGCCCTCCGGTCGCGCAGGCCTGCGCCGGCGAAGCCAGACCCAACGCGCAGCCGGCGGCGAGCAGATACAGCGCAACCCCGCAACCCGGCGACCTGCCGCGCCGTCCCGACGCCCCGCCTCGCCTCGCGACCATGCCCGCCTCCTCATCCGTCCGCCGGGCCGGCGACGCGCCCGCGCCCCGGGCCGCCAAGTGTCGCTTGCCGACGGGATGTCGTTCAACGGAAATCCCCGCGGCCGGTCGTGTCGTCCGCTCCTCACTTATACGGGTCGGCGGCGTCGCGCAGGCCGTCGCCCAGGAAGTTGAAGGCGAGGATGACCAGGATCACCGGCGCCACCGGGAGCATCAGCCAGGGGTAGAGCGCCACCACGTTGATGTTCTGCGCCTCGGCCAGCAGCACGCCCCAGCTGGTGATCGGCGGGCGGAGGCCGAGGCCGAGGAAGCTCAGGGCGGTCTCGCCCAGGATCATGCCCGGGATCGAGAGCGTCGCCGAGGCGATCAGGTGGCTCATGAAGGCCGGCATCATATGGCGCCAGATCACCCGCCGGGGCGACGCGCCCATCAGCACCGCGGCGGCGACGTAATCCTCTTCGCGCACCGCGAGCAGCTTCGAGCGCACCGCGCGCGCAAGCCCGGTCCAGTCGATCAGGCCCAGGATGACGGTGATGCCGAAGAACACCAGGATCGGGCTCCAGTTGACGGGAAGGGCGGCCGACAGCGCCATCCACAGCGGCAGTTCGGGGAACGACCGGATCACCTCGATGGCGCGCTGGGTAAGGTTGTCGACCCAGCCGCCGTAATAGCCCGCGAGCCCGCCGATCAGCATGCCGAGGACGAAACTGATCGAGATGCCGACCAGCCCGACGGTCAGCGAGATGCGCGCGCCGTAGACGATGCGCGACAGCACGTCGCGGCCCAGCCGATCGGCGCCCAGCAGGAACAGCGTGCCGTCCTCCGGCGGGCAGACGAGATGGAAGCGGCCCGCGACCAGCCCCCAGAAGCGATAGGCATCGCCCAGGCAGAAGAAGCGGAGCGGTCGGACGACGCGCCGGTCCTCGGCGTATTCGCGCCGGAGGTCGGTCATGTCGAGGCGGTAGGTCGTGCCGTAGACGAACGGCCCGACGAGACGCCCCTGGTGGAACAGATGCACCGCTTGCGGCGGCGCATGGATGAAATCGGTGTGGCGCGTATGCAGGTCGTAGGGCGCGATGATCTCGCTCGCCAGGATGGACAGATACATCGCCGCCAGGAAGACGGCCGAACAGACCGCCAGGCGGTGGCGCCGGAAGCGGAGCCACATCATGCGCCACTGCGACGCCATGTGCAGGCGCTCCTGCGCCGGCGTCAGCGCCTCGGCGACATGCGGGTCGAACGGCTCGGGCGCGACGTAATGCTCCACGGGCGAACTTCCGCCCGCGCTCTCGCCCCCGCTTGCGCTCCTGGCGCCGCTCACCGCTCGCGCCCCGCGCCCAGGCGGATACGCGGGTCCAGCGCGGCCAGGGCCAGGTCGGAGATCAGGACGCCGATCACGGTGAGGGCCGAGACGAACATCACGAACGACCCGGCGAGATACATGTCCTGGCTCCGCAGCGCCTGCAGCAGCATCGGGCCCGTGGTCGGCAGGTTGAGCACCACCGAGACGATGATCGCGCCGGAGATGACCTGCGGCAGGAGGCTGCCGATGTCGGCGATGAACGGGTTGAGCGCCATCCGCAGCGGGTATTTCACCAGCAGCCGGCCCGGCCGCAGCCCCTTGGCGCGCGCGGTCACGACGTATTGCCGGTGCAGCTCGTCCAACAGGTTGGCGCGCAGCCGCCGGATCATGCCCGCCGTGCCCGAAGTGCCGATCACCAGCACCGGTATCCACAGATGCTCCAGGATCGACAGCAGCTTGTCGGCGGTCCAGGGCGCGCCGATGAAGCGCTCGTCCATCAGCCCGCCGATCGAGGTCCCGAACCACAGCTTGGCCAGATAGACCAGCACCAGGGCGAGCAGGAAGTTGGGCGTCGCCAGCCCGAGGAAGCCGACGAGCGTCAGGCCGTAGTCGCCCCAGCTGTATTGGTGGGTGGCCGAATAGACGCCGATCGGGAAGGACACCGCCCACACGAAGACGATCGTCGCCAACGACACCAGCGTGGACAGCCACAACACGTCGCCCACGACCTCGGTCACCGGCCGGTTGAACTCGAACGAGAAACCGAAATCGCCCTGGAGCATCCCCAGCAGCCAGACGAGATATTGCCGCCACCAGGGCCGGTCGAACCCGTATTGTTCGCGCAGGAAGGCGATCTTCGCCGCGCTGACCGACTCGCCCTGGCTCTCGAGCTCGGCGACGTAGCTGGTGAGATAGTCGCCCGGCGGAAGCTGGATGATGACGAAGACGATGACGCTGATCGCGAGCAGCGTCGGGATCATGACCAGCAGCCGGCGGACGAGATAGCCGAACATCCGCGCGCGCCGCTAGCGCGCCTCCCCCCGATCCGGGGCCAGCCAGAACGTATCCGGCTTGTAGACGCCGAAATGGGCGCCGGGGTTCCAGTTATAGACCGCCCGCTCCGGCACGTTGCGGAGCCGGTCCTTGATCACCACCGGTTGCAGAACGCCCGCGACCAAGCCGATGGTGAACACGTTGTCGGCGTAGACGCGCAGCATGCGGCGCCAGATCGCCGCGCGCTGCGCGCGGTCCCCGGCCAGCACCCAGCGCCGGTGGAGGGCCAACAGCTCGCGCGCCGCCGGGAGGTCGGGCGGCGCGCCGACCCGGCCCTTGGTCTGGTAATGCTGACCCCATTTCGGCCATTGCAGCTGTTGCTGGCTGGTCGGCGCGAATTCGTCGGGGACGGTGTCGGGCGTCGGCAAGCCGTTCTCGCAGCCCGACCAGATCGACATCACGGTGTTGCCGGCGAAGATGCGGTTGCGGAAGACCTCGCGCTGCGAGGGCCGCGAATACAGCTTGACGCCGGCCTGCAGCCACGAATCGTGCACCAGCTCCAGCACGTCGGTCTGCTCGGTGTCCTCGCCCGCGGTTTCGACGATGATCTCCATCGGCCGGCCATCCGGCAGCAGGCGCAACCCGCGCCCGTCGCGCTCCGTCAGCCCCAGCTCGTCGAGCAGCCGGTTGGCGCGTTCGAGATCGAACGAAGCCCAGGCCCGCCGATACTGCGGCTCGAACAGCGGGCTCCGCGGCAGCACGGTATTGCCGCCCTCGATCGCCAGCCCGTAATAGATCACCTGATTGATCTCGTGGCGGTCGATGGCGAGCGACAAGGCGCGCCGGAAGCGGACGTCGCGCACCAGACCGCGCCAGACCGCATCGTTCACGTTGAGGTTGGGATAGAGCGCCAGATGCGCTCCCTTGGCGGTGCGCCACAGGCGTATTCGCTGTTTCTCGCGGCGTTCGGTCTGCTTGAGGAAGGTGTAGTCGTTGAAGTGGAGGCCGCGCGCCTGCAGGTCGGCTTCGCCGGCCCCGGCCTTGAGCGGGATGATCTTCGCGTCGGCGACGTTGATCACCACCCGGTCGATATAGGGGAGCTGCCGGCCCCGCGGATCGACCCGATGGTAGAACGGGTTGCGCGCGAACTCGAAGCGGCGCGCCGGCGGCCGGTTGCGGATCGTCCAGGGTTGCAGCGTCGGCAGGCCGGGATTGTCGTTCTTGTACTGGTTGTCCATCCGATGATGCAGGGCGGCCCAGCTGCGCCGCTTCCTCTCGGCGACCTTCCGCCGGAGCGCCTCCGGGTCGGCGTAGCGGCGGTGAAAGGGCTTGAGGTAATGCGCCGGACGGAACAGATAGAGCGGGCGCGCCGCCGCCAGCGCCGGCAGGAAATAGGGGTTGGGGCCGGACCAGCGATACTCGACCGTGGTCTCGTCGAGGACGCGGAACGCCGCCCGCTCGCCGTCGACGACGAGCGGGCGCGGCGGGCCGAGCGGCGACAGCGCGGGATCGTTGGCGACGTCCTCCCAGTAATAGCGGAAGTCCTCGCTGGTGAACGGATGGCCGTCGGACCAGCGATGCCCCCTGCGCAGGTGGAATCGGAACACGCGGTTGTCCTCGACCTCGTAGCGTTCGAGCAGGTCGGGCCGCAGCTCGAAGCGATGGTCGTAGGACACCAGCCGGGCATAGCCGTAGACCACCATCATGCGCACGTCCTTGGCCCGCCCCATGACCAGGCGCAGCGTCCCGCCATGCCGTCCGATACCGCGCCAGGGCGGCGACAGGTCGGCGATCATCGGCGTCGCGGGCAGACGCGCCGCGACCGGCGGCAGCGCCCCCGCGGCGACCAGCGGGGCGAGCATCGGGGTCTCGACCGGGACGATGGCGGCGGCGGAAGCCGCAACCGCGACTGCGCCGAACAAGCCGCCCAGCGCGCCGCCGACCGCCGGCCTGCTCACGCCGCGCGCCCGATCCGGCCGGCGGACGGGTCGGCGCGGACGTAATGCCCCCCGCCCAGATCGACGAGATCGAGATAGAGCCCGTCCGCGACCGTGAACGGAGCGGGCCACGCCCCCGGATCCGAGGTCCTTCCCTCGGCCAGCGCGCTCAGATCGAGCCGCCTGTCCAGGTCGGGCTCGGGCACCGCGGCGAGCAGCGCCCGGGTGTAGGGATGGACCGGATCCCGGAACAGGAGTTCGCGGGGGGCGGTCTCGACCAGCCGGCCGGCGCACATGACGGCGATCCGGTCGGAAACGTAATCCACCACCGCCAGGTTGTGCGAGATGAACAGGTAGGTCAGCCCCAGCTCGTCCTTGAGGTCCTTGAGCAGGTTCAATATCTGCGCCTGGACCGAGACGTCGAGGCTGGATACCGGCTCGTCGCAGATCAGCAAATCCGGCTTGAGCGCGAGCGCGCGGGCGATTCCGATCCGCTGCCGCTGGCCGCCCGAGAAGCTGTGCGGGTAGCGGCTGAGATAGCGCGGGTCGAGCCCGACCAGGGCCATCAGCTCCTTGACCATCTCGACCCGGTAGCCGGCGTCGCCCACGTCGTGGACGGCGAGCGGCTCGCTCACGATGTCGAAGACGGTCATGCGCGGGTTGAGCGCGCCGAACGGATCCTGGAAGACGAGCTGGATCCGGCTCCGATAGGGCAGCAGCCGGCGCTCGCCGAGCCGGGCCAGATCGATCGGCGTCCCGCCGTCGTCGAACAGGATGCGGCCTCGGTCCGGCGACAGCGCCCGCATGATCAGCTTGCACAGCGTGCTCTTGCCGCAGCCCGACTCGCCGACCAGCCCGAGACACTCGCCGCGCGCGACGTGGAAGGACACGTCGTCGACCGCGAGGATCTCGGCGCCGGAACCGCCGAACGGACCCCCCTTGCGCAGACGGAACCGCTTGGTCAGCCGTTGCGCGTCGAGCAGCGGTCCGCTCCCGGTCGGCGGGGCGGCCGCCTCCGGCTTCGCCGCCAGCAGATGCCCGGTCTCGTGTCTGATCTCGCGCAACGGCGTCAGCCGTTCGCCGGGCGCCATGTGGAACCGCGGCACGGCGCGGAGCAGCGCCTTCAGATATGCGTGCCCGGGCGCCCGGAACACGTCATGGAGCGCGCCGCGCTCCATGACGCGGCCGCGATACATGACCACGACCTCGTCGGCGACGTTGGCGACCACGCCCAGATCGTGCGTAATCATCAGCACGGCCATGCCGAGCTCGTCCCGCAGGTCGTCGATCAATTTGAGGATCTGCGCCTGAATCGTCACGTCCAGCGCGGTGGTCGGCTCGTCGGCGATCAGCAGCACCGGCCGGCAGACCAGGGCCATCGCGATCATCGCCCGCTGCCGCAGCCCGCCCGACAATTCGAACGGATAGGTCTTCAGCGCCTTGGCGGGATCGCCGAAACCGACCAGCCCGAGCATGTCGCGGGTGAGTTCGAGGGCCTCGGCGCGGCCCACGTCGCGATGAACGAGGAGCGCCTCGCCGACTTGGTCGCCGACCGTGTGCAGCGGCGACAGCGAGGTCATCGGCTCCTGGAAGATGATCGAGATGCGCCCGCCCCGGATGCCGCGCATCCGCGCGCCGTCGGCGTCGAGCGCGGCGACGTCGACCGCGGCGCCCGCCGCCGCCGGATCGCGGAACAGTATCTCGCCCGCCTCGATGCGGGCGGCTTTGGGCAATATCCCCAGGATCGCCTGGGAGACGACGGTCTTGCCGGAACCCGATTCGCCGACCAGCGCCACGGTGCGCCCGCGCGGCACGCGGAAGGAGACGCCATCGACCGCGCGCACGACGCCGCCATGGACGAGGAACTCGACCTTCAGATCGTCGACCGTCAGCAGATCGGCCATGACCGTTCCTCTCGCGCCGGCGCGTCGGCGGTCGCGACCCCCAGCGCGCGCAGATTGTTGCGCGTCGCGCCGGTGAGTTCAACGCCCCGCGCCTCGGCCGCCCGCGCCGCGCGCCCGGCGATCTCGGCGAAACCGACGAGCGAGGAGTCGATTCGCAAGGCCCGTCCCGCCCCCTTCAGGTTCAGCTGCATCCAGCCGCCGGACCCGTCGCGGCGGGTCGCGTAATAGGCGAGCCGGACCCGGGTCAGGTCGCGCCAGGCGATGACGAGCGGCAACGGGCCTTCCGCGCGGATGGCGGCGCGGTCCACCCGGATCCGGGTCCGGCGGCGGAGCAGCGCCCGCACGCCGTAGGCGCCGAACAGAAGAGCGCAGCCGCCGAGCACGCTCGCCGGGAGCGGCGACGGCCGGGCCGCGGCCAGCGGCGCGAGGGTGAGCGCCAGGCCGGCCGCCGCCCGCAGGCAGGCCGCGGCCGTCGCCGAGGCCGGGTAGCGGTATTCCGTCACCGCGCGATCCCGAACGCCTCGGCGGCGCTCAGCCAGCGAACCCCCTCGCGCCCGGCCAGCCGGGCCGCCAGCGCTTCGAGAAACGCCCAGCCCGCCTCGTCATGGACCAGATGGTGGGTGAGTATCCCGGTCGGCTCGCCGCGGTCCGCGGCGCCCAGGCGGCGCGCCGCCAGATGTCCGACCAGGGCCGACAGCGCGGCGTGCTCGCCGCAGAACCCCCGCGAGCCGCGCCAGTCCACGATGTCGACATGGGCGTTGACCTGGCGGATCGGAAACGCCGCCGGAACGGCGCGCGGCCGGAAGGTGGAGACGCCCCGATAGCCGAGCGCGGGCAGGGCCGGCAGCAGGCGATCGTCGATGCGGTTCCAGGGCGGCGCCAGGACGGGGAGCGCGGCGTCTCCGGCGAGCGCGCGGAGGCGGCGCCGGCCGTCGATCAGTTCGCCCGCCGCCGCGGCGAGATCGCGCGCGCCGCCCAGCTCGATCTTCCTGGCCCCCGGGGCCGCGTGGTTGCGATGCGCGTAGCCGTGCTGCAACACCTGGACGTCCGGCAGCGCCGCCAGGCGCGCGCCGAGCGACGGCCTGGCCGGCAGCGGCGCGACCGACAGCGCGAGCGGCGCGCCGGCCGCGGCCGCGAGCGAGCCGAGCCGGCGCAGCCGGGGCGTGTCCTCGACGGCGTCGTCGTCGCGCCACCAGAAGTCGGCGACCGCGCCCGAGGCGCGCCAGCGGTCGAGCTCGCGGTCGAGATCCGCCCAGCCCGTCATCGGCGGCCCGTCATCGGTAACCCGTTATCGGTCCGCGGCCGGGCGCGCGAGCGCGCGCAGCAGACCGGCGGTGCGCCGGGCGCCGTCGATGTCCAGCCCGCCGCCGCCGGCCGGCGGCCCGTCCAGAGCCGCGGCGACGCTCTGCGCCAGCCGTTCGGGCGACAATTCGTCCGCCCCGACGACGTGCAGGCCGCCCGAGCGGCTCAGCAGCCGCGCGCGCAGGGTCTGCTCGGTCTCCACCCCGCCCGCGTAAGGCGCGACGACGCCGCGCGCGCGCGCGGCCATCACCTCCATGACCGTGTTGTAGCCGCCCTGCGAGATCGACAGGCGGCAATTCGCCAGCAAGGTCGTGAAGTCCGGCCGCGCGCGCTCGACGACGACGCCGTCCGGCGCGTCGCCGCGGAGCCGGCGGAACGCCGCTTCGGGCAAGGCGTGGCCCGCCAGGATACGCCAGACCGCGCCGGCGAGCGGCGTGCGCCGGCGCGCCGCGACCGCGGCCCGGAACAGCGCTTCGCCGACCGCGCCGCCGCCCGCCGACACGACGACCTCGCCCGCGCCGGGGCCGTTCGGGTCGCGCGGCCGCGGCGTATCGACGACGTAACCCGTATAGACCAGCTTGCCGCCGATCCGCTTCGCCGCCGCGAAGCTGCGCTCGAACGGGATCAGCGCCGGGTCGCCATGCACCAGGACCCGGTCGTAGCGGCGTTCGACCAGATCGAGCGTCTCGGCGACGCGCTCCGGCTTGGGCGGCTCGACGAGGACGTCGCGCACCGAGCACAGGATCGACGGCCGCGGCGCCGCGGACGCCGCGGCCTCCAGCAGGGGGATCAGCTCGAAGCGAAGCGCGCGCCGGCCGAACGGGAACAGTTCGGTCACCACCAGCTGCGGCCGGAGGCGGTCGAAGAGCGCCAGCAGGCGCCGGCGGCGATCGTCCCGGAAGCGGTCGTCGATCGCCCGTCCGCGCCGGTCGACGAGCAGCTTGAACCGGTCGTCCGCGGCGCGCATCGGCGGCAGCTGGACCAGCCGGGCGTCGCCGATATCGAGGTCCGGAACCGGCGCGCCGCCCGAGACCAGGGTCGCGTCGAGACCGGCCGCCTGGATCGCCCGGGTCAGCGCCGCGGCGCGCTTGAGATGGCCGATCCCCAGCAGGTGCTGGACGTGGAACAGGACTTTGGGCGAAGGGCTTGCGCTCATGATCCGTCGAGGGCCACGTCGAGGCGGCGTATCTCGATCCGCCGGTCCGGGCCGACCGCGAACAGATGGAGGCGGCTCCAGTCGAGGCGGCGCGGCGGCTCGCCGATCATCTCCCAGCCGGTGGCGAGGGAGAGGAAGGCGCGAATGATTCCCTGATGGCAGACCGCGCCGGTGGGCCGGCCCGACGCCGCGACCGTCCCCGCCCATGCGCCGACGCGCGCGCGCACTTCGCGGGGACTCTCGCCGTCATGGGGCCGCAGATCGAGGCCCAGCGCGGCGCGGCGCTCGACCTCGTCGCCGTAGCGCGCGCGCAGCTCGTCGATCGTGGCCCCCTCCCAAGCGCCCCAATCCATCTCGATCAGCGCCGGCTCGACGCGGGTCTCGAGATCCAACAGCCGCGCCGTCTCCACCGCCCGCGTCAACGGGCTGCACACCCAATCGAAACCGCGATAGGCGCCGGGCACCGACCAGCGTCCCACCTCGGCGCGCCCGGCGGGACTCAGCCTGCGGTCGGCGCGGCCTTGCAGCCGCTTCTGCTCGTTCCAGTCGGTCGGGCCGTGACGGACGAGGGCGAGGGGGGTCATGCCGCCGCCCGGCGAATCGCGCCGCGAACCACGCCGTCCAGGACGCGCGCCGCGGCCTCGATCGAATGCTCCCGCGCGGCGAGCGCGCGCGCCGCGGCGGCGAGGCGGGCGCGCTCCCCGGGGGCGCGCAGGAGGGCGCGCACCGCCTGCGCGAACGCCCCGGCGTCGCCTTCCGCGGCGAGCAGGCCGGTCTCGCCGTCGCGAACGACGCCGGCGACGCCGCCGGCGTCGCCGGCGACGACCGGAACGCCCGCGGCCTGGGCCTCGACCAGGGCCATGCCGTAGGCTTCGCCGATCGCCGGCCAGACCAGCAGGTCGGCGGCGGCATGGAACCCGGCGAGCCGGTCGTGCGGCTGTTCGCCGGCATAGCGCACCCGGTCGCCCAGCGGGGCCAGCGCCCGCTCGACCTCCGGCCGCGCCGGACCGTCGCCGACGACGAGCAGCCGCCAAGCCTCGCCGCCGAGGCCGGAGAGCGCTTGGCCGAGCAACCGGTAGGAGGCGAGCTTGTCCCGGCGCCGCATCATGCCGACGGCGAGCAGCAACGGCGTGCGGGGATCGAAGCCGTAGGCGCCGGCCAGGGCGGCGCGATGCGCCGCGCGCGCCGCGGCCGCGCGGCGGAGCGGCGCCGCGTCCGTGAACGGCCGCAGCGGTCGAAGCCGGGCCGGGTCGCGCAACAGCCGCGCCACGCAGGCGTCGTCGCGGGCGTTCAGCCCGATCAGCGCATCGGCGCGGCGAATCGCCGCCGCCGCCGCCTCATGCCCCAGGCGCCACGGCCCGTCCGCCCGTTTGGGCGCGAACGAGGCTTCGGCGACGATATAGGGAATGTCGAGCGCGTCGCAGATCCGGGGTCCGAGCCAGTCGGGCGCCTTGTGGTACAGGTGGTAGGTGAGCCAGGCGGCGGGGCGGTCCCCGGTCCGGCGCGCGCGGTAGCGGGCGAGCGCGCGGTCGGCCAGCCGGCGGCCCAGGGCGCGCAGCCGCCGCTGGCGCGCCGGGTCGCCGGCGCCGTCGCGGCTGCGGAAGACGGAGGCCAGTTCGACCTCGTGCCCGGCGACTTCGAGCGCGCGCGCGAGACCCCGCGCCATCTGGCGGTCGCCGGAGGGAACCGGCGAAGTCGGCGGCTTCATCGGCGCGTAGAACGCTATGCGCATGACGCCGTTCGCGCCGTATCCCCGGCGGCCGCGAACTTGTCCGCCAGCCGCGCCGCCGCCCGATCCGACGGGAAGTCCGATCTCACGCGCGCCGCCGCCGCCCGCCCGAGAAGCAGCCGCCGCGCCGGATCGCGGATCAACTCCGCGACGGCCGCGGCCAACGCCTGCGCATCGCCGGGCGGGACGAGGATCCCGGTCGCTCCGTCGGCGATCAGCTCGGGCACGGCCGAGACCCGCGACGCGACGCAGGCGAGCGTCTGGCTCTGGGCCTCCAGCAGAACGTTGGGCAGACCGTCCCGGTCGTCGTCCCCGGCGATCCGGCTCGGCAATACGAACAGATCCGCTTCCCGGTAGGCGGCCAACAGCGCCGGCTGCGTCAGCGGACCGCGCCAGGCGATGCGCGGCGCCAGCCCGCGCCGGGCGGCGCGGCGGGCGAGCCGGCGGCGCAGCGGACCGCCGCCGACGAGCACCAGCCGCCAGGCCAGCGACTCAGGCAACTCGGCGAGGGCGTCGATGAGCACGTCGAACCCCTTCTTCGGGACCATCCGGCCGACCGCCAGGATGACCGCCGCGTCGGCGGCGTCGCTTCCGTCGCGCGGCGGGCGCGGCGCCGGGGGCGGCGGGAACCGCGCCGGATCCAGGCCGTGATAGACCAGTTCGATCTTTCCCGCGTCGGCGGCGAGCCCCGCGAGCCGCGCGCGGGCGGCGGCGGAGCAGGTCACCAGCCACGAGCAGGCGGCGATCTTCTCGGCGATCTCCCAGCCCGGCGTCGTCCACACGTCCTTGGCGTGGGCGGCGCAGCTCCAGGCGCGGCCGGTGAGGGTCGCGGCGTAGCGGGCGACCGAGGCCGGGGTATGCAGGAAATGGGCGTGCAGCGACGCCGTCTCGGCCGCCAGTTCGCGGGCGAGCACCAGGGCCTGGCCGAAGCGGCGGACCCGGCCCGGCGTCGGGTCGCGCCGCAGGTCGCGCAGCCAGTCGCGCCGCGCCGCGCGGTATCCCGGCCGCCGGCGCGACGTCCGCCAACCGCGCCACAGCCGCAGCGGCTCGCGGTAGAGATATTCGGGCAAATACAGCACCGGCGCGGCGATCTCGTCATGGACCGGATGCCGCTCGCCGTCGGTGGGGCGGCGCAGGCTGACGATGCGGACGTCGAGTCCGCGCTGCTCCAGGCCGCGGATCTCATGGGCGATGAAGGTCTCCGAAAGCCGCGGATAGCCTTTGACGACGAAGGCGACGGCGGGGCCCGCCATCCGCGGCTAGCCCGGTCCGCGGGCGAGGCGGACCGTCGGCGCGGCGCGGCGCTCGATCCAGCGCGCGGACAGGCGGTTCACGTTGTCGAGCCCGTCCAGCAGGCCGGGAACGACCACGTCCGACGGCGCGCGCTGTTGCGGCAGGTGACGCAGAGCGGTCGCCATCGTGCGCGCGTCGCGCCCGCCGTCATCGACCAGCATGCGGACGAGTCCGAGCTCCTGCGCCCGTTCGGCGCGGATGAGCTGCTCCCGCCGCGGCATCGTGCGCGGCGCCAGGAGCGCCGGCTTGTCGAACGACAATATCTCGCAGAACGTGTTGTAGCCGCCCATCGCGACGACGCCGGCGGCGCGCGCGATCAACGCCTCGATGTTGGCGTCGAAGGTGGTGACCCCGACATTGGCCAGACGCTGGGCGCGCTGGGCGAACTCGGCCTGCGCCTCGGCCTGCATGAACGGGCCGAACACGACGAGCGCGGGATGGGGCGCCCGGCGGTCGAATTCGTAGGCGCGCAGCACCCAGTCGACCAGCGCCTCGCCGTCGCCGCCGCCGCCGGGCGTGACCAGCAGATAGGGCCGGTCGAACGGCGGCTCGGCGTAGGCGGGGCCCGGGACGCCGCGGTCGTCGCGCCGCAGATAACCGGTGAACACCGTCTTGCGGCGGACCGAAGCGGGCAGCGGGATCTCGGCCAGCGGATCGCAGATCTGCGGCAGGCCGTAGACCCATATCTCGTCGTACAGGCCGTCCAGAGCCGGCAATGCGTTCTTGCGCTCCCATTCGGGGGCGAGCCGCGACGGTTCGTCCATCACGTCGCGGAGCCCCAGCACCAGCGGGGTCCCCCGCGCCTTGAGCATCGCCAGCGTGTCGTTCACCTCGCCGCGCAGCCCCAGCGGCTCCTTGTCGACCAGGAAGATGTCGGGGTCGAACACCTCGGCGGTGTGGCGGAGGATCGAGGACCGCATCGCCAGCGTGTGATCGATGTCGAGCTTCAGGCTGAGGGAGGTGTATTCGCCGCTGCGCAGCTTGATCACGCCGGGAACCCGGACGAAATCCACGCGCGCGCGGAAGTCGAAGCTGCCGATGATCGGCGAGCCCGAAAGGATCAGCACCGACATGCCGGGGTTCTCTTCGACCAGCGCATGGGCGATCGCCCGGCAGCGCCGCAGATGGCCGAGCCCGAAGCTGTCATGCGAGTAGATCAGCACCCGGGATTGCGGCTGCGGCCGGTCCATCCCGCCGGTCCCCGGCGCCGGCCGGCCGGCGCGCGGCGTCACCGGCGGGCGTCCGCCAGGGCGGCGCCGTCGTCGTAGCTGGTATGCACGTTGAGCACCGCCTGCCGCCGTTCGACCTCGACGGCCTTGAGCGCGCGCTCCAGGGCCGCCGGCAGATCCGCGGCGCGGCGCACCTCCTCGCCGTAGCCGTCGGACGCCTCCACCACCTTGTGATAGGCGGGGGCGGGTTCGAGATAGGTCAGGGGCGCGCGGTTGCTCCTGGCGGCCGCGCCGTCGGGGTAGAGGCCTAACGTCGCCTTGCGGACCGACCCCCACATGGCGTTGTTGAGGATCACCGTGAGCACCGGCAGCCCGTTGGCGGCCGAGACGTAATGGGCCGGCGTCGGGTTCCCGAACATGTAGGAGCCGTCGCCGACCACCGCCATGACGCGCCGGTCGGGCGCGGCGAGCTTGGCGCCATGCGCCGCGCCCAGGCCCCAGCCCAGCCCGCCGGCCGGGCCGGTGGCGAAGAAGGCGCCGGGCCGGCGGAAGTCGATGTTGGCGATGGCGAGCTGGGATTCGCTCACCAGTATGTCGTCGTCGTCCTTCACCCGGTCGATGCAATGCGCGACCCAGGCGGCGTCCGCGGCGCCGCCGTCGCCGGCCGCTTCGATCCGGCCGGCCGCCGCGGCGCGCCAAGCGGCGTGGCGTTCGACCGCGCGGTCGCGGCGCGCCGCGATCCGCGCGGCCGCCGATTTTTCCCGGTCCGCCAGGGCGTCGGCGAGGGCCGGCGCGGCCAGCGCGGAGACGCCCGTGATCGCCAGGTCGCAGGGGTATCCCCGGATCGGATAGCGGCTGAACAGGGGATCGGCGCCGAGATGGATCACCCTGGCGTCGGGCCGCGTCCGATGCAGGCTCGGGATCCACGGAACGTCGCAATCGATCACCAGGATCGCGTCGGCCTCGGCGAGCAGCTCGCCCGGCTCGAACCCCATATGCATGGGATGCTCGGTCGGCAGGCACATATGCCGCGGCCGGTAGCAGACCACCGGCAGGGCGAACCGGTCGGCAAGCTCGGCGAACGGACCCACCGCCTTGCGGTTCGCGCCGAGGTTCGAGGTGACGACGAGGGGGTTCTCGGCCGCGGCGAGCCACTCCGCCGCGCGGTCGATGGCGGCGGGATCCGGCGCCGGCGCATGGGCCGCCCGCCGGCGCGCCGGCGCATCGTAGGAGAACCGCCCCGGCTTCTCGGCCAGGACCTCGCGCGGCAGGCTGAGATAGACCGGGCCCCGGGGTTCGGTCATGGCGAGGTCGACGGCGCGGTCCACGACCGTCTCCAGCTGCGCTGCGTTGCGCAGCTCGTAATCCCACTTCACCATCTCGCGCAGGACGCCGGCCTGATCGAACATCTCCTGGCCCCAGTGGATGTAGATCGACCGGGCGCCGTCCGCGCCGGTTTCGTTGATCGGCGTCCGCCCCGAGGTGAACAGGATCGGGACGTTCTCACGGGCGGCGTTCATCACCCCGCACAGCCCGTTGGCGGTACCGACGTTGACGTGCACCATCACCGCCTGCGGCCGGCCGGAGATCAGGTAGTAGCCATGGGCCATCGAGACGGCGAGGTTCTCGTGCGGAACCGTGATCGGCGTCGGCGCCGCGCCGCCGCCGGCGATCGACTTCGACAGCCCCTCGATGATGGACGGGAAATCGGTCCCGGCGTTGCCGAACAGGTAGTCGACGCCGCGGTCCTTCAGGAGGGCGAGATAGGCTTCGCCGACGCTGTCCGCGTCGATCGTCGTCCGCGCCATGCCGCGTCCTCCCGGTTGCGATCGTCCCGATGCTACGTTCGCGCGCCGCGGGCGGCCAGGAGCTCGCGCCAGCGGCGATAGAAGCCGATGAAGGTCGCCTCGTGGTCCCAGCTGGGGAAGCTGGCCGCCGGGGCCATCCCCAGCTCGGCGGCGAGATCGTCGGGCCCCGCCCGCATCGCCGCGAGGCCGCGCGTATACTCGTTCCACCCGTCGTCGCCGCCGTAGCAGCCGGCCTGCGCGGTGTCGAGCGAGACCACGTCGTCGGACGTGGCCAGCCCCGAGACGAGGAAGAAGTCCTCGAATTTGCGCAGCCGCGCCCGGCGCGCCTCGTCGGGCTCGCCCTTCGGCGCGATGCACCAGATCGTCACCTCGGTCCTGGTCGGCGCCAGCGGGCGATGGGTCCGCAGATGCGTCGAAGCCAGGTCGTTGAGGACCAGGTTGGGAAACACCAGCAGGTTGCGCCCGCGGCGCAGCATCCAGTCGGCGTTCGCCGCCGGCGCGCCGGCCTCGATCCGCGCGGTCGCCGGCGCGATGGGAGCGGCTTCGGGGTTGGCGCGGTCGGCCCACAGGGCCATGTGGCCGTTGCCGAGATCGTAGCAGCCGTTGCGCACCTCGCCCTGGATACGCCCGGTCTCGGTCTTCATCAGCCCTTCGAGCCCGTCGCGCGCCTCGCGCGCCAGCATCGTGGTCATGAAGTTCCGGTGCACCGTCCCGACGTGGTAGCCGTCGGCGACGTTCTCGGCCTGGAGCTTCCAGTTGTGGTCGCAGACATAGGTCTGCGAGCCGTCGAGGACCTCGAGCCCGTCGGGCGCCTGGTCGGCGAACATGTCGATGAAGAAGCGCGCTTCGCCGAGATGGTCGAGGAGCGGCCGCGCCGCCGGGTCGAGGCAGCCGAAGACGAAGCCGCGATAGCTGTCGATCCGGGCCACCGGCCGGAGGTCGAACTGCGCGCGGTCGACGCCGCCCTCCGCATATCCGCCGTCCTGGTTCTTGATCCGCAGGCATCTGCCGTCGGCGGCGTAGGACCAGCCGTGGAAGCGGCAGGTCAGCACCCTCGCGTTGCCGCGCTGGAACGGGGTGAGCAACGCGCCCCGGTGCGAACAGGCGTTGACGAAGCCGCCGACGCCGCCATCGGCGTTGCGGATGGCGAAGACCGGCCGGCGGCCGATATGGGCGGCGAAATAGTCGCCCGGGCCGGGGATCTGGCTCTCATGGCACAGATAATTCCACTGGGTCTCGAAGATGGCCTCGACCTCGGCCTCGTATAACGGCTCGTCGCGGAAGATGCTGCGGCGCACCCGGAACATGCCGCGCTCGGCGCGGTCGTCGACATAGCGGGCGAAATCGGGAACGCCTCCGTCCGGCGTCATCGCAGGCCTCCATGCATCGCCGTCGCGGCGGCGGCATTCAGACGCAAATCGACCGGGCTGTCCATGCCGGCGAGAGGCGCGGCCGCCGCGCGAAGGCCGGATCCCGGCGAAAATTTTCCGGTTTCGTTGTAAATCAAAGAGTTACGACGAAAAACCAGGGAAAAAGCAGGGCCGAAACCGGCCAAAAGCAGGGCGAAAGCAGGCGAAAAGCAAGGGCAAACCGCGGCGGAAGATCGGCGCTCCCGATACCGGCGGATGGGCGATCCTGGGACCAATTCGTTCGTCTCCCCGTTCCGACCGAACGCGACCCGCGCGACGCCGCGGCCCCGCGGCGGGTTTCCGGCCGCATCCTTCGATCTTGGGAAACATAACACAGGCGCTCCCGAATGTCAAGCACAAATCATGAACAAAAACGATGAACCCCTCGGAGTCCGTTTGAGAACCGCCCCCGGCGAAAAGGCTTCGTCCGAAATGGATTCCCGCTTTCGAGCGTGTGAAGAAATCCCGATACGCCCGCGTGGGTGTCGGTTCAGCCGAACAAGCGCGCGAAATCCCCGGGCGCGCGGAGCCTGCCCCCGCGAAAGCGGGGGAATGACGGAAGAGGCCTGTGACGACGGCCCGAGGGAGACCGTCGCGGCACCCCCCCTCGTCATTCCCGCGAAAGAGCGTGTGAAGAAACCCTTGGCGTATCCGCCTCGAGCCGATGGCCTTCCCGGGGCCGGTGTCCCGGGGTCCCCCCCCCCCCCCGTCATTCCCGCGAAAGCGGGAATCCATATTCGTATTTCGATTCCTGTTTCCGTGGGGACGAGGGGCCTGTGACGTCGGCCCGAGGGAAGCCGTCGGTCGAGGCGGATACGCCCAAAGACCCGTCCTTTCCCGCCCTGGATTCCCGCTTTCGCGGGAATGACGAGGGGGGGGGGCCGCGACGGCCTCCCTCGGGCCGTCGTCACGGGCCTCCCTCGTCATTCCCCCGCTTTCGCGGGACAGGCTCCGCGCGCTCGGGGATTTCGCGCGCTTGGTCGGCTGAACCGACGCCCACGCGGACATGTCGGGATTTCTTCACACGCTCGAAAGCGGGAATCCAGGGCAGGCAAGGACGGGGCCTCGGCTTCCCGCCTCGAGCCGCCGCCACAGCCCCTTCGTCCCCACGGAAACAAGAAGCGGGATACGAATATGGATTCCCGCTTTCGCGGGAATGACGGAAGGGGGGGGGCGTATCCGCCTCGAGCCGATGGCCTTCCTCGGGCCGTCGGCGCAAGTCCCCCTCGTCATTCCCCCGCTTTCGCGGGGGCAGGCTCCGCGCGCCCGGGGATTCCGCGCGCCTGGTCGGCTGAACCGACGCCCATGCGGGCGTCTCGGGATTTCTTCACACACTCTTTCGCGGGAATGACGGAGGGTTGGCGTATCCGCCTCGAGTCGATGGCCTTCCTGGGGTGTCGGCGGAGGCCCCCTCGTCATTCCCCCGCTTTCGCGGGGGCAGGCTCCGCGCGCCTGGTCGGCTGAACCGACGCCCATGCGGGCGTCTCGGGATTCCTTCACACGCTCGAAAGCCGGAATCCAGGGCGGTCGCGCCCCGGCAGGACCCGATTTCTCAAACGGACTCTCGATGGGGGATGGAAAAGGCGGGCGCTACCTGGCCTTCAGCCGTTCCGAAACGCGGGCGAGGAGCTCGTCGAGAACGGCGCGGGTCTCCTCCGCGCCTTCTCCCTGGACCGTCACGCGCAGATGGAAGCGGAGCTCGCTGCCCGCAGCCGCTTTCATCATGTCGGGAACGATCTCGCCCAGATCCTGGATCTGCCGACCCTCGAGCACCGCTTCCTCGACGGGGGGTTTTGGGGGCGGCGGGGCGGCGGGCCGCTCCAGGCGCAGATTGCCGGCTTCGTCGTAGCCGCAGTCCACGGGACCGCTGCCCTCGGCGAGCTGGAGCCAGCGGCTCTCCACGCCGGCCTTGACGCCGTCGCGGACGAGGCCCCAGGGCAGGGCCGCGCCGCGCGCCTGGGACGCCGCGCGCACCAGCGCGGCCCCGTTCGCCGCGCCGTCCTCCCACGCCCCGGGGAGCGCCTCCTCGAGAAGCTCCTGCGGCGGGATGGGCGCGGGCGGCGGATGGAGCGCCGCTTCCTCCCCGTCGAGCGCGCCCGGCGGAACGCGCTCCTTCCACAGGGAGGTCGGGCCGTTGGTCAGCCACACCGTCCCTCGCTCGACCCCGCGCCGCGCCGCATCGAGGACCTCGTCTTCGGGGCAGCGCGGCACCGCAAGGCTGTCGTCGAAGCCCGCCTCGCTCGCGACGCTCACCCGTTTGCCGCCGCCGAAATAGTCCTTGGCCGCCCGCAGGGCGAGCTTGGCCTCCGTCTCGCCTTCCCGCCAGCCGGGGATGCGCCCGCCCTGCCGTCCCGCCGTTTCCCAAAGCTGCGGCAGGACGCCGGGGGCCAGCAATTCCTCCGACAGGCGGCTCAACGCCGCCGTTTCCGGCAGCGCCGCTTCGAGCTGCGGGTCGTTGCGCGAGTCCGGATCGACCGCTTCGCGCCACCAGCTGCGCGCGCTGCCGTCGGGCCGGGCGAGCCGCGCCACGAGAAGGCCGCGCTCCACCCCTTGCAGCACCGTATCGAGCAGCACCTTCGGGTTCAGCACCTTGGGGAGGCGCGGATGGCGGGCGAACGCTCCCGCCAGATCCTTGACGAACCGGGCCTCCTCGCCTTCGCGCCACAGGTCGTAGGGGCCGTCGGGCAGAAGCGCGGCGGCGTCCACCGCCGTCTCCTTGATGCGCGCGCGCGGATCGTTCTTGATCTCGGCGAAGAGCGGCCCCGCTCCGGCCGCGAGCCGGAAGGCGTGAACGGCGTTGCGTTCGTCGACGGTGACGACGACCGACCACGCCTGCCGGATCACCTCGGGAAGGCGGCTCCGCGCTTCCTGCAAACGCCGCCGCAGGCGTTCTTCCTGCACCGGGTCGACCTTGTGGCCCCGGAGCTGCGCGGCCACGTCCTCCCAACCGAGCAAAGCGCGCACGCCGGCGCGGGCCGCCTCCAGCCCGTCTTGCGACGGCGCCGCCGCCGCCACGGCGTTGCGATGCGCGCGCGGCCGCTCCGGTCCGCCGGCCTCGTCGAGAAACCGCTTCGCCCGCGCGCTCGGCCTGCCGGAATCGGAGACGGCGTCGGCCCCCAGCACCACGTAGCGGAAGCTGCCGTCGTCGCCCACGTCCCTCGGCGATGCGGGCAGCAAGTGAGGGACCGCCCCGGCCGCCCGGGCGCCGTCGGTCAACGCCTTCGTCGCGCGGATGGCCTCCTCCAGCCGCGCGTCCGCCGCCTCCGCGCCGACCCGCCGGCAGGCTTCGTCATGCATCTGGCGCAGATTGGGGCGGTGGCCGAGCCGCCAGGACTTCGGCAGCCCCGCCGCCGCCGGCTCGTCCACGCCCATGTCCTCGTCGTCGAGGAACCAGGAGACCTCCCGCCAGCGGCGCAACCCCTTCTCCAGTTCGATGGCGTCCGGCGCCAGGCTCCCCGCCATGCGCACCAGGTCCGGGGTGTCGACCTTGTGGCCGATGGGCTGCGAATGGAGGAAGACGGCCGCTACCGCCTGCTCGGCCTCGCGACCGTTCGCGAGCGCCGGCAGTTCGTCCTGAATCCGCCGCGCCTTGGCCAGCTCGGCTTCGAGCAGGGGAGCCCAGTCCGTTCGCCGCCCTTCGGACGACTCCGCGGTCGCCACGCCCGCGAGTTCGCGCATCGCCTCGGAAACCCCCTGCGCGCCGGGCGCCGCCAGCAGGACGGAGGGGCCGATCAGCGGGCTCGCGTCCCACGCCTCCGCCTCGCGCAGGGCGGTGGCGAGGATGCGCAGGATGCCGCGCGTGCGCTGGAAGCCTTCGAGCTGGGTCCAGCGGCTGTAGAACACGTCGGTCAGGTCGGGATGGAAGGGAAAGCTCTCCAGGAAGCGCGCTTCCTCGGCGGGCTTCTCCTTCGCCGTCGGGTCGTGGAGGCGGGCCAGCCCCTGCGCCGCGGCGATGGCGTGAGGCCGGAAGGCGTCCCGGTCGCGGACGTCCTCCGGCGCGAAGAAGCGACGCCGCAGCACCTCCGCCACGTCTTCCTTCTGGACCGGCTGCACCCCTTCCTCGCGCTGGCGCCGGAACACGTCGAACAACCCCGAGACCAGCGCGCCGCCGAGCTCCCCCCGTTGCTTGCCGGGATCGGTCGCCAGCAGCGACGCCACGACGGCGGCCCGGTCCGCCTTGGTCGCCGCCTGGGTCAGATACTGGAAGAAGTCCTGGATACGGTCGCGCCAGACCGGGTCGATGCCCGCCTTCTCGCGGGCGTACATCAGCACCTCGTCCACCAGGATCAGCGTCGCCAGGCCGCGCTCCTGCGGCTTCTCAATCAGCTTCCGCAGCAGGGGTTCGGCCGGCGGCGTCTCGCGCTCCTCGTCCCTGCCGTCGGCGTGGACCATGCGCAACCCTTCCGCGCCGGCCAGCTGAAAGGCCAGCACGCTCCACGGGTGGCGCAGGGCGCGGGTCTCCCCGTCCGGGGCGCGCACGTCTTCGATGCCGCGTTCGGCGTCGATCTTGTCGAAGCACAGGGCCGCGGCGAAGGCGGGCGGCGGATCGGCGCCGATATGGCTGCGGAACTCCCTGACCGCGGGCAGGTCGGGCAGCGCCTGCGGATCGCGGAACAGGTGGTAGAGCGCGATCAGGGTATGGGTCTTGCCGCCGCCATAGGTCAGCTCCAGCTGCCGCACCGCCTTGTCGCTCCGCCCGCGGAGACGCTCGGCGACGTCCTTCGCCAACTCCCGCAGCGCATGGGTCGGATAGGTGAGCGCGAAGAACTTCTCCGGGTCCTCGTAGACCGCGCGACGGCCCTTCCCCATGGTCACTTCGTGCAGGTCGGCGGCGAACTCCGCCAGCGACAGCGCGCCGCTGCGCAGCTCGTCCTTCAGACGGACGACCTTACGCCAGGGCTTGATCCGGTTCTTGGCCATCGCCGGGCGCGGCTCACGCGAGGGGCGACGGCTGGCCTTCCAGCCGTTGCCGGTCCGTCTCGTCCACGAAGCCCAGATTCGTCAGATGATTCAGCACGGCGAGACGGCCGGCGCGCAGACGCCTCGCCACCTCGTCCACGCCTTCCTTCGTGGCGACGGGAACCGTCAACCCCGCCACCGCCCGCTTCACCAGGGACGCAGGCATCAGCAGCATCGCCGCGAAGGCGTTGGCGCGCCGCTCGATGGCGCGCGGCGCCCAGGGGCCGCTGGCGACGGCGAGAGGCCGGCCCTGTTCCCGATCGAACAGCAGATGGCGGAGCTCGTGCGCCAACGTGAAGCGGCGGCCGGCCTCGTGAGCATTGAAGGCATTGCGCTCGTTGACGAAAATTCCAGGTCTGTGCTGCGGGCCGGCGACGGCCACGCCCCGCACATGCGCGTCCGACAGCGCCAGTTCCCCGATGCGGACGCCGAGCGCCTCGATCAATCTTTCCACATCGACGAAACCGCCCTTCTCGAAGTCGCCGTCGATACGCTCGTGAACCTCCTCGGCCAGGTCGTATCCCTGGTCCCATGGACGGGAGGCGGACTCCTCGATGGGCGCGGCGCAGCCAACCTCGCAGGCCTCCCCGGATTCGCCCTCCGGCGCATAGAGGCCGACCGTCGCCCGCGCGAGTTCCCGGACGTCGGCCTCCGTCACGTCGGGAGCGAGGGAGCCGAACATGAGCGCAGCATGGCACGATCCGGTGACGACGAGAGGCGTCTCCGCGGCGTCCAACAGAGCTTGGCGCGGTTCCGCCCCCAGGTCCGACAGGCGTTCCACCGCGCGGCGCCACCCGGCCCGCACGTCGCGCCCGGTCGCCCCCAGGCCGGCCAGCCACGCCAAGCGCCGTTCGCGGTTTTCGTTCTGGGCTTTGCCGCCCGCATTCAGGCTTCGGAGCTTGCGGTTCAAGTCCGCGATGCGCCCCGACTCCGGCATCGACGACGACAGGCGCTTCCCGGCCTGCGACAGCACGTCGTGCAACGGTTCGGCCACCGATTGCGGCGGCAGGCTGGCGGAGCCCCGTTCCGACTCCATGAACTGATAATGGCCGGGCATCCCTGCGGTGCGAACCGAGCCCCAGGACACTTCCACCCGGTCCCGCAAACGCCGGAACACGATGTCGGGGAACAGCCCTCCTTCTCTCGCGGCCTGGAGGGCATGGCGGGACCACCAGCCATGCCACGCGCTCTCCCAGGCGGAAGCCTTGCGCTCGTCGTCTTCGATGGCCGGCGGCGGGAAGAAGGTCGCACGCAGGGATTCCCAAGCGGCGTCGCCTGCGTTCTTCGTCGGCAAGCGCTCCTCGTGGAGCAGGGGATCCCAGTTACGGGCGAACCACTCCAGAAGCGGCAGCAGATACCAGTGGACCGAGTCGATGCGCTCGCCTTCCTCCCGGTGGGCGCACAGGTTCCGCCCCCGGACCCAGACCTGGAAGCTGCCCCAGGAAGCCCCGGTCTCGGGGTCGATGCCCCGCCCTTCGTCGGGGTCGGAGGCGAAGGCCAGCTTCAGCGCGAACACGCCGGTGTCGCCGGCCAGCCGTTCCCATCGCGTCGTCATGGCGGGCTAGCCATCCCAGTGCTTCTTCTTCTCGTCCCGCCGCCGCAGACGGCCTTGCCTGCGCCATCGACGGCGCAGGCTTTCGGGGACCTCCTTCCAGCCGACCGGATAGCCATGCCGAACATCCGCGCGGTGCTTCTGCGCGCAATAGGCCCTGTCTTCATGGATCGCATAGCGTTTGCCGCCCACCGGCTCGCCGTCCGATAGCAGCGCCTGCGCCGTCGCCCGGTCCATGGCCTCCGGGCAGAGCGAACCGCGCCCTCCCCGCCGCCGGGGTTGCTTGTGTTTCGGGTTGCTCTCATAGCGCATCCGCGATCCTCCGCCCACGCTATGGCTCTATCCCAAACCGCCCCATGGGGGAAGCCCTGGCCCGTATTTCTCATACGGAACACGGCCTGCGCGGCGGCGGCGCGCCTGCGGCCTCTTCGGCCGAACCGGGCGCAGGTCGTTTTCCTTCCTCGGGTCGTTCTTCCAATTACGCCCTTGATCGAGTAATTTTACGCATCGTAATGAGTAATCGGGGTTACGCGCGGCCCCAGGCCGCCGACCTGCTCGGCCGTCTGCGGGAGCCGCGCCGGCTCCTCCAGGTCGTCGCCGGGACGCGGCAGGTGGGCAAGACCACCTTGGTTACGCAGGTCGCCGAGGAAACGGCGAAATGAACGGAACGACATCGCAAGACGCCGCGACGCCGCGCATCGAATACCTGAAGGTGCGGAACTTCCGGGCCTTGCGGGACGTCGAGATCGCGAAACTGACGCCGATGACGGTGCTCCTCGGCCCCAACGGCAGCGGCAAATCCACGGTGTTCGACGTGTTCGCGTTCCTCGCGGAGTGCTTCTCGTCCGGCCTGCGGCGCGCCTGGGACCGGCGCGGGCGGGCCAGGGAGCTCAAGACCCGCGACGCCGAAGGGCCGATGACGATAGAGATCAAATACCGTGAACGACCGAGGACCCCGGAACGACCGAGGACCCCGCTGATCACGTATCATCTGTCCATCGACGAGTCGGCCGGCGCACCGGTAGTCGACCGCGAGTCGCTGAGCTGGAAACGAAAAAGCTACGGAGCGCCTTTTCGTTTCCTTGAGTACCGCCGCGGCCAAGGCCGAGCCACAAGCGGCGAAGCGCCGGACGCGGAAGACGAGCGGATCGAGACGCCCCTCAAATCGCCCGATCTGCTGGCGGTCAACGCGCTCGGGCAGTTCCAGGATCATCCGCGCGTGGCGGCGCTGCGCGACTTCATCATGGGTTGGCACGTTTCCTATCTGTCGGCCGACAGCGCGCGCGGCCAGCCCGAGGCCGGTCCGCAGGAACGACTGACCGCGAGCGGCGACAACCTCGCCAACGTCATCCAGCATCTGGGAGAGCGGCATCCGGAGCGGCTCGATCATATCTTCGTTACGTTGCGCCGGCGCGTGCCGCGCATCGAGCGCGTGCTGGCCGAGGCCATGCCGGACGGCCGGCTGCTGCTGCAAATCAAGGACGCGCCGTTCAGCCGCCCGGTTCTGGGGCGCTTCGCCTCCGACGGCACGCTGAAGATGCTGGCCTATCTGGTGCTGCTGTACGACCCGGAACCGCCGCCCTTCATCGGCATCGAGGAGCCCGAGAACTTCCTGCACCCGCGCCTGCTTCCCGAACTGGCGGAGGAATGCGCTGCGGCCAGCGAGCGCACGCAGCTGCTCGTCACCACCCATTCGCCGTTCTTCCTCAATGCGCTCAAGCCCGAACAGGTGCGCGTCCTGTGGCGGGATGAAAAAGGCCACACGCGGGCGCGGCGCGCCGCCGACCTCGATGGCGTGCCCGACTTCATGGAAGCCGGCGCGCTGCTCGGCGATCTCTGGATGGAGGGCTATTTCGGCGTCGGCGATCCGTTGACCCGCCATGGCGGCCCGGCGCCCGGCGGAGAACGCCGGTGACGGCGGCGCGGCGCCTGGAATTCCTGATCGAAGAGCCGTCGATGGAAGCCTTCTTGCAAGGGCTGCTTCCGCGGGTTCTCCCGGAAGGCTGCACGTTCGAATGCCGCGTGATCCAGGGCAAACGGGATCTGTCGCGAAAGCTCGAAAGCCGCTTGCGCGGTTACCGGCCTTGGCTACCCGACGAATACCGACTCGTCGTCGTGGTCGATCGCGACGACGACGATTGCCATGCGCTCAAGACTCGACTCGAACAAGCGGCGGCCAAGGCGGGGCTGCTTACACGCTCGCGAGCCCGGGGCGGGTCGTGGCGAGTGGTCAACCGCATCGCGATCGAGGAATTGGAGGCATGGTATTTCGGCGATTGGGAGGCGGTGCGCCAAGCCTATCCGCGCGTATCGCCGCACGTTCCGAAACAGCGTCGCTACCGGGACCCCGACGCCATCCGGGGAGGGACCTGGGAAGCGTTCGAGCGTATCCTGAAGAAGCACGGCCACTTCCGAAACGGACTGCGCAAGATCGAAGCCGCGCGCGCCATCGCCCCCTACATCGACCCGGCGCGCAACCGTTCGCGGAGTTTCGCGGCGCTCCGCGACGCCTTGGCCGAGGCGACCGCGTGACGTGAACGGAACCGGCGGCCGGCTCCGCGCGGGACGTCCGATTCTCACGGGGACTCCGCCGCCGTCGGACGACCCTCTGCGCCCCCGCGGCGCGCCGCGGCGTGAGAAACGCGGGCTATAGCAGCAGGTTCGCACGCGGGGCGGCGGCCCCTCGCGCGCGCAGGTGGTTCTGGATCGACTCCAGCATGGCGCGCTCCTCCGAACCGGCCTCGGCCAGTTCGGTCACCGCCTGCACGACCCGGGCGAAGAGTTCGTGGCGCCACAGGCCGCGCGCCTCCAGATAGGCGTCCACCCGGCTCTGTTCGCCGCCCTTCCACAGCTGCATCGTCCTGTGGATCCGGTCGATCAGCGGCGGGGGCGCGCCGTCCGCCGCGGGTTCGCCGAGATCGCGGGCCGCGCGGCGCCGCCACGGCTTGAGCCGGGCTTCGCCGCCGCCGGCGTTCGCTTCGTCGGCGTCGTCGCCTTCCGCCGGCGACTGCGCCGCGCCGCGCGCCAGCAGGTCGAGGCGCCCGGCGAGGTCGGAATCCGACAGGTTGCACGACAGCGCATACAGGATGCAGGCCCCCGCCGGCGCCGGGCCGAGGCCGAAATCGTTGCGGTGCAGCAGGTAATAGGCGGTCGGGTCGTCCAGCTCGTCGGTCGCTCCCGCGTCGCGCCGCAGCAGCCGGCTGACCACGAAGCCCACCACCATGCGCCGCGCCTCGCGCAGAAACCCGGCGACGGTCAGCAGCGCGCCAGGTTCGTCCGCCTTGCGCACGGCCGGATGGCGGCTGAACGCCTCCAGCGCCGGCCCGGTCGCCGCCCATACGAAGTCCGGCCCGCGGATGCCGGCGTCCCAGAAATCCCGCAGGCGTTGGGCGATGTTCTCCTGCATCTCCGCCAGCACCCCGGCGTCCCAGCCCGGCCGGGCGGCCGGCGGGCGCTTCCTGCACGCCAGCCAGATGGACGACGACAGCGCCGCCGAGGTCAGGGAGCGCTGGCGGTTCTGCATCTCGGTCCGGATCGGCCAGGAGGCGGTGACGGCGAAGCCGGCGCGGATCAAGGCCGAGACCAATGTCTCCCAGGCATCGGGCGACTTGTTGGCGAACACCACCACCAGCCGCCCGTCCTCCCGCAGCGCCTCGTGGCAGGCGCCGAAGGCGCGGGCCATGCCGTCTTCGTAGGCCCGTTTCGAGGCTTGCCTGTCGCCGCCGAAGCGGCTGGCGTCGTCGATCAACTCGCCCGCGCCGTCCTCCCATTTGGGACCCAGCGGGGCGGCGAAGGCGGCGTCGATCTCCTCCGAAAGCCCGTGCAGGGCGCGGCGCAACCAGACGTGGAAGAAGTCCATCAGGTCGGAATAGGGGATGGCGTCGTAATAGGGCGGGTCGGTGACGATGGCGTCGAAACCGCCGGATGGCGCTTCGGTGGCCGATCGTCGCATGACCTGCGCTTCCGGCGCGCCCAACGCCGTATCCTGCAAGTGTTCAAGGACGCGGGCGATCCATTCGACCGCCTGGATGAAGCCGCCGCTCGTGTCCTCGAGTGGGCAGGATTCGGCGAAATCCCACACCATCGGCAAGGCGAAGCGGGCGAAGGTGCTGCGAATCTTTTCGGGGTCGTTGGTCCAGGTCGCCAGGGTGCTGCCGCGATCCGCCAGACGGCTGATCGAGGGCGCAAGACAGGCCAGGACGGCCTCGCGCCAGTCGTCGGGGTAGTCGTCCATCTCCTCGGCGCAGCGGCGCAGCTCCCGCACGAAGGTTCCCAGCGCCAGCAGCTGCCGGTCGGTGAAGAGCGTGGACCAGCGGCCAAGGCCGTAATTCTCCACCGAGAAAGCGCGCGATGCGCCCTGGCCCTGGCGTGGGATTGGCTCCTCCGGCAAGCCGAAAGGGATCCGATCGTAAAGTTCTTCCAGTTCCTCGCGTCCCACCTGCGCCGCCGCGATCTCGGCCTCCGTCGGCAGCCGGTATTCCTTGCCCTGCTGTCCCTCCACGACGACGGCCGTCATGCGCGCCCCGAGCCGCCCGGCGCGGCCTTCGGCGCGAATGTCCGCCATCGTCGCCACCGCGCCGCAGCACGGGCAGCTGGCGCCGCTGCCGCTCATGGTGCCGGCGCCCAGGGCGCGGTCGTGCGCCCGCTTCCGCGCCGCGTCGCCGCCGCCTTCGGGCGCGTCGCGCTCGATGCCGAACTCGACCCCGCCGCCGTCGTCGCGCGGCGTCATCGTCAGCAGCACGCGCTTGCGCGCCGTCCGACACAGCCAGCGCGTCTTCAGCAGCGGCACCTCCGCCCGGCAGCCGTTGCAACGGACCGTGCGCGCCCACAGACAGGCCACCGTCGGCTTGGCGACCCAGCGCGGTTCGGTTTCGTCCTCCAGATGGAGCGAGTCGAAGTCGGCGTTGAGCGCCGCCGTCGAAACTTCGCCGCTCTCGTCCGGCGCCAGCAGGCGCGGCGGTTGCGGCCGGTGGCGCGCCTGCGGCCGTTGCGCGTTGCGCCCGCGGCCCTTGCGCCGCACGGGCTCGAACTCGGCATAGGTCGGGTAGCGCGCCGCCAGCGTCCGCCGCGCCCCGGCCAGCACGCGCCTTCCCCAGGCCCGCAGATGCCAGGCGAAAGGCGCGCGCGAGGCCTGTGCCGGCGTTTCCAGAAGCGGCGGCGCCTCGCCGATCCCATGGCCGTAGCGGGCCATTTCCTCGCGCAGCGTCGCGGGGTTCGCAGCGCCTTGCGCCTTCAGGTAAGCCTCCATGAACGCCCGGTCTTGCAGCGCGAAGCCCGGCAGCGGCCGGGTATGGCCGGCCGTTTGGCGCGGGTAATGGAGCGTGCAGCGCAGGAGGAGCCACGCCACCGGGTTGAGGTCCGCCGCCACGGCCTCGCAGCCCAGCCGCATGGCCTCCAGCGGGATGGCGCCGCCGCCCGCGAACGGGTCCAGCACGCGCGGCGCGCGGCCGCCGAACGCCGCCCGGATCTCCGCGCGGAAGGCCTCGATCTCGCCGTCCGCCTCGCGCCCCCACCGGCAGACGCCGCCTTGCGTCGCCTCCTTCATGCGCCCGCCGGCGGCGTCCGGCGCCTCGACCACGCGGCCCGCCATCCGCTCCAGCAGCCGGCGGCGGCTGGCGCCCTCGCCCGGGTCCGCCAACAACGTCGCCAGCAACGCCGCCCGGCAGGCCGCCAACGGCCGCCGCGCCGGCCAGATATGCAGCGTCGAGACGTGCCCATGCCGCACGTTCTTCTCATGCACGGAATCCAGCGACACCTGCTTGAGCGGAAACGCGGCTTCGATGAGGCGGGCGCCGCTCACGGTTCGCCGCCGCTCGCCTCGGCCTCCGCCAGGAAGACGACGGCCGCCGCGGTCATATGCAGCACGTAACCGGCGACGTGGCCCGGAACGGACTTCGGCGCCGCGCCCTGGCCATGGCCGCCGAGCCTGTTTCGCGCGGTGGGCACGCCGGTTTCCAGCAGGCTCCGCAAAGCGCCAAACTGCTGTTGCCAGAACGAAGGGATGAGGCCGTTATCGAAGCAGATCCCGATCAGCTTGCTTGCGGTTGCTCCTTCGCCATAGGCCCATTTCCTCTTGTCGCATATCGACTTCATCACGCTTTCGAGGGATTTCAGGCAGTCGTTGAGCGCTTCCTTCGTTTCGCCTTTCCGGTAGTGCTTATGGGCGCTCAGAAACTCCTGACGCGCGCCGGCATATTGCTTCCGATTGAGGATTCGGAGAGCGGGGAGGACGACCTCCGAATGAACGAATTCGGAATCGATACGGACGATCTGTCCATCGGTGTAGCGGTAACCGACGCCATGCTCCTTGAATCTGGCATTCAGCTCTTCTATGGCGCGGTCAGCATGGTCGGAAGCAAAACTGTCGTTCAAATAAACATAATCTCGTGTGAAGCAATCTATCCTAAAAAAGGACATTTCGATTACATCGAGAACTCTTTCGACATTCTTTTCTTGTAACAAAAAATTCAACAGATCATTCATTTTGTTTTCAACTCCCCTATAATCTGCCGGAAGGCGAAATACGCTGTATTCACGACACAAAGTGTCTGTTATGTAGTCGTAATTTTCCACTACTTTTGGGGAAAATACTTTGCCATAATGCCATTCGTTCCCGAGAACCTCGCGCATGATATGAACTACCTGAACTCTCAGCGGGGTTGGAATGCGGTCATAGCTATAGACATCGGGCGTTTCGCCTCGCAACGCTCTCTGGCGTTTCGAGAAGATGTCAACTATGGGCATGATCGATACTCTTCTCCATGAATCTGGCTCTCGACGAAGAAGCCGGCCTCGTGGGCGGCTCCTCCCTTCCCGGCGAATTCCGGTCGTTCGTACCGACGACCGTCACCCCTCCATTTCCGCAGCCTCCCGCAGCGCCGCGGCGGAGATGGCGTAGGCGGCGCTGTCGCGGCGGCGGGCGAGCAGCTTGGCGAAGGGATCCTGCACCCGCAAGAGCCGCGGCGCCGGCGTGGCGCAGTCGAAGACGACGTAGAGCCAGTAGCGCGCGCCCAGATGGCAGGCCTGCTTCCATTCGTTGGCCTCCATCCGGATCGTCCCGCCGCCGGCGCGGCCCTTGACCTCGATGCAGCGCGGCTCGCCCTCGCCATGGCGGGAGAGCAGATCGAAGCCCGGCCAGTCGGGCAGGCCCGCCATGCGGGCGCGCTCCGGCTTGGAGACGTCGCGCGGCTCGCCGCCGCGGTCGCGCTCCCAGGCGATGGCGATACGCAAGGCGATCTCCTCGACGCGGGCGTCGTAGCGCTCCGCCTCGCCGGGATCGGCCGCCGGAACGACCAGCGCATGGACGAGGAAGCGCAGGTCGCCGGAGACGATGCGGTCGGGCTCCGCGTCGAGCGCCGCCAGGGCGCGCGCCTTCTCGGCGTCGAGCGCCCGCTGTTCCCGCTTGACGGCGTCGAGCGCCTCGCCGGCCTCCGGCCCGGCGGCGTTGCGGGCGAGCTTCACGCGGCGGGCGGCGAGGCCGGCGGCGCGGAGATCGAAGCCCGCCGCGACCCGGCGCCGGTATTCGGGAAGCGCCGCGCGCCGCGCCTCCCGAAGCGCCGCCGCCATGGGATCGAGGATCTCCCGTTCGGCGAAGGCCGCCGCCTCGGCCCGCATGGCGACGCCGCGCCCGGCCAGCGGCGCGGCGCCGGGCGGAATCTGCGGCGCCCCGCGCAGCAGGAGCAGATGCTCGATCGGGGTCTCGGCCGGGCCGCCGTCCTCGTCGTGACGAAGCCCCAACAGGCGGCGCTCGACGATCCGGCGGGCAGGGGGCGCCTCCGGGGCGGGCAAAGGCGGCGCCGGCGCGGCGTCTTCCCGCTCCTGCTCCCGCTCCTGTTCCTGCTCCACCGAAGCCGCGGCCAGATGGAGGAAATAGGGCGCCTCCGCCCGGGGGTCCGTGAAGATGGCCCCGCGCCGCGCATCCCGGCCGAACGCCGCCAGCACTCGCCGGGACAGCGTGTCGAAGAGCGGCTCGCCGGGATGCAGCCAGATGCAGGGGGCGTCTTCCGCCGGCGCGTCGGCGGCCGCCTCCGGGCGGCGCGCGCAGAGGCGTTCCCGCGCCTCGGCGGGATAGCTTTCCAGGGCGGCGAGCAGCGGATCGAGCGCGCCCGGCCGGGCGGGGGCCAGGGAGAAAAAACCGTCGAGATCGCCGCGAATCTCCAGCTGCAGCAGGCCGGCGGCCTGCGCCGCGAACCGCCGCACGTAGCCGGGCAGGAGGCGTAGATAGCCCTCGCGCTCCATGTCGCGCCGGAGTCTGTCGAGATGTGGGGCGACCTCGCCGCCGGTCCCGCCGCCGGTCCCGTAGATGCGCCGTTCGCGCTCCTCGACGGCGCGCAGCCGCGGGCCGGTGAGCGCCTCCTCGACCCGCTTCACGACGCGCCGCTCTCCGTCGTCGGCGAGCGCCTCCATCATGTAGTCGCGCAGCGAGACGTTCTCGAACAGCCTGCCGATGACGTCGAACACCTTGTCGGAATGGAGCTCGCGCCGGATGGCGTCGAGCTTGCCGAGCAGGACCTCGAGGACCCGGCCTTCATGGGAGCCGCCGGCCACCAGATTGACGATGCGCACGTCGTGTTTCTGGCCGTAGCGGTGGATGCGGCCCATGCGCTGTTCGAGCCGCGCCGGGTTCCAGGGAACGTCGTAGTTCACCATCGACCGGCAGAACTGGAGGTTGATCCCTTCGCCCGCGGCGTCGGTGGCCGCCAGATAGCGGGCGCCGGACGGACGGCGGAAACTCTCCACCTGCTCCTCGCGTTCGGGCCACGACATGCCGCCATGGATCTGCGCCACCTGGCCCGAGAAGCCGAGGCCCTCCAGGCGGCGGACCAGGTAGTCGACCGTGTCGCGATGCTCGCTGAAGACGAGCCATTTCTCGCCGCCATGGCGCGGGTCTTCGAGCACTTCGCGCAGCTTCTCGAACTTCGATTCCCGGCCTTCGTCGAGAAGTCGCCGCGCCCGCCCGCTCAGTTCTTCGAGGGTCGCGATCTCCTTCTTCAGCTCTTCGGCGGTGACGGCGACCGCGGCACCGAGGACCGCATCCTCATAAGCCTCGCCCTGCTCGCCGTCGTCTTCGTCGGCGCCCCGGTCGTCGAAGAAGTCGATCCGGCGGTCGAGGCTTCGTTGCAGCCGCCGCTGCGCGGCCGCGCCCGCCTCGCCGGAGCGCAGATCGTCGACGCCGCGCTCCAGCTTGGCGATCCTGCGCTCGAAGGAGCGCAGCAAGGCCCAGGTCGAACTGGCGAGGCGGCGCTGGAAGACGCTCATCGCCAGCTGCGCCGCCGGGCGCACCCCGAAGGCGCGGTCGTAGACGCGGCGCAGCCAGGCGGCGGTGAGGTCGTAGAGCGCCTGCTCGCCCTGCGGGCCGGGGGTAAGGTCGTAGCGGAAGGTGTCGCATCTGCGCCGCCGGTAGAGCGGGCCGCCGTCCAGGGCCACCATCTCCTCCTTGGCGCGGCGGATGAAATGGCGGTCCCGCGCCGCCGGCGGGAAGGCGTGAAGGGCTTCCGGGGTCGAGAAGACCTGCGGGTCCAGCAGCCGCCAGAGATGATGCCAGGGCGATTCCTTGCCCATATGCGGCGTCGCGGTGAGCAGCAGCAGATGCCGCGCCGACCAGCCGAGGCCGGCGAAGCGGGCCGCGGGCGCGGCGCCGCCGGCCAGGGCCTCCGCCAGTTCGTAGCGCCGGGACTTGCGGGCGCGATGGTTGTGCGTCGAGGCGCTGAGCTTGTGCGCTTCGTCGAAGACGACGAGGTCGTAGGGGGGAACGGCCGCTTCCCGCAAAGCGCCGAACACGTCCTCGCCGGCCAGGGTGTCCAGGGACGCGACGACGAGATCGCCGTCCGGCCCCCGGAACGGATTGCCCGCCTTCAGGTCGGGACCGGAAACGATGCGGAAGCGCAGGCGGAACAAGGCGCGGAGCTCCCGCTCCCAATTGCCGACGAGGCCGGCGGGTGGGACGATCAGCACCCGCCGCAGACGGCCGCGGGCCAGCGATTCGCGTATGTAGAGGCCGGTCATGACGGTCTTGCCGGCGCCGGCGTCGTCGGCCAGCAGGAAGCGCAGCGGATCCAGCGGAAGCATGCGCTCGTAGACGGCGATGCGCTGATGGGGCAGCGGGTCGATGCGCGCCGTCTCGCTGGCGAAGGCGGGGTTGAACTGATGGCCATGGGCCAGCCGCAGAGCCTCCGCGACCGCGGCGACCGCCTCCGGGTCGCCCGCGAAATCGAGCGGCGGGGGCGCGTCCGGCGGCGCCGCGGCGGCGTTCCGCCCGGCGCCGTCCCCGGCCAGCGACGCTTCGAGCTCCCCCAGGCGCTCCCGCGCCAGGCGTTGCGGGCGCGACCGCCCGGTTTCCCAGCGATGCACGGTGAGCGGGGTGACGCGGAGCTCCTCGGCGAAGCGCTGCTGGGTCAGCCCCATGCGCTTGCGGATACGCCGCACGGCCGGGCCGACATATGAGGCGGGCTCCGTCACGCCGCGCAGCATAAGGGCGGCGAAACGGGTCTTCAACACGATTCATCATATGATAAGTCGCCGATCCCAGGCGGACGCAAGAGGCGCGAGGGTCGTCCTGGTTCGGACGCAGATGAGACGCGGCCCGCCGCGCCGGTCGATATCCGGTCTTTCCATGGCCGGAAGCCTGCTTACGGCCATGGCCGCTCCCGGAGGCCCACCCGGTGCGATCAAGCTCCGTGAGATGGGGAGGTTGTCCACCGGCGCGGCGGCCGAGTTGGCGGCCTACGGCATCGACACGTTCGATATGTCGGAGGATGAGCTCCAAGGCGACGCGGCCAGTGCGCGACCTCATCTGTAACGCCTCCCCATTTGAAAAATCGGGTCCTGCCGGGGCTCGACCGCTTCGTTCGGTCTCGTCAAGGTCACTGGATTCCCGCGAAAGAGCGTGTGAAGAAACCCTTGGCGTATCCGCCTCGAGCCGATGGCCTTCCCGGGGCCAGTGTCCCGGGGGGGGGGGGGGGCCACGCCGGCGAGAGCCGCCTTTACCCGCGCCCGGTTTGGCATTCTAATCGGGGCGATCGGGGCGAACAGGGGTGAGGCCGATGACCCGTTCCAACCTCCGCTGCGCGCTGCCCTATGACGACCTGCGCGGGTGGCTCGCCGAAGCCGAGCGGCTGGGCGAACTCCGCGTCGTGGAGGGCGCCGGCTGGGAGGAGGACATCGGCCTGGCGGCCGAAGCCGTCGTCAAGGAGGACGACGGACCCGCGATCCTGTTCGACGGCGTCCCCGGATGCCCCCGGGGCCATCGCGTCCTGATCAACGTCTTCGCCGGCCGGCGCCGCAACATGACGCTGGGCTTCCCCGACGAGCTGACGAAGGTCGAGCTGAGCGACGCCTGCTACGACGCTTACGTCCGCGACCGCAAGACCATCCCCCACCGGGTCGTGGACGACGGGCCGGTGCTGGAGAACGTGCTCATGGGAGCGGAGGTGGACCTGCTGAAATTCCCGGCCCCGATCTGGCATGCGGACGACGGCGGGCGCTACATCGGCACCGGCTGCTACAGCGTGACCCGCGACCCGGACGACGGCTGGCTCAACGTCGGCACCTACCGCGCCATGCTGCACGACGCCCGGTCGGTCGGCGTGCTGATGGTGCCGGGAAAGCACGGCCACGTCCACCGCGAGAAGTGCTTCGCGCGCAACCGGCCGCTGCCCATCGTCATGGTGCTGGGCAGCGATCCGGTCTCGTTCTACGCCGCCTGCACCGAAGCGCCGCACGGCGTATGCGAATACGACATCGTGGGCGGGATGCGGGACCGGCCGCTGGACGTGGTCCTCGGACGGCTGACCGGCCTTCCCTTTCCCGCCGATTGCGAGATCGCGATCGAAGGCCATCTGCGGCCGGGCGAAACCCGGACCGAGGGGCCGTTCGGCGAATGGACCGGCTATTACGCCAGCGGCGAGAATCCCGAACCCGTGCTCCACGTCGAGGCGCTGTATCATCGGAACGATCCGATCCTGCTCGGCGTGCCGCCGATGGGCGGCGGCCCGGACGAGATGGGCCGGTATCGCGCGGTGTTGCGGTCGGCCATGCTCAAGGACGGCCTCGCCCAGGCCGGCGTGCCCGACGTAGCGGCCGTCTGGTGCCACGAGGTCGGGTCGTCGCGCATGCTCCACGGCGTCGCCATCCGCCAGCGCTACCCCGGGCATTCGACCCAGGCCGGATACATCGCCGCCCATTGCCACGCGACCAACTACGCCAACAAATTCGTCGTCGTCGTGGACGACGACATCGACGTGACGGATCTCGAACAGCTGTGGTGGGCGATGCTCACGCGGTCGGACCCGGCGACGTCGATCCACGTCGTCGACGGGACCCGCACCTCCCCGGCCGACCCCCGCATCCCCCCGGAGCGCCGGGAGCGCGGCGACATCACCAACAGCCGCGCGATCGTCGACGCCTGCCGCCCGTATCACTGGAAGGACCGGTATCCCAAGGTCAACGCGCCGACGCGCGAGCGGGCGCAGCGCGCGGCGCGACGATTCGGCCATCTGCTGAAGGGATGACCCCGCCGCGACCCCGGCCGGCCGATCCCTTCGGTCTGCCGCCGGCGCTGCGCGCCGTCCTGTGGTTCTCCCTCACCATGTCGTGCTTCATGGCGATGATGGTCTCGGCGCGGCAACTCTCGACCACGATGTCGGCGTTCCAGATTCTGGGCTTCCGCAACCTGATCGGCGTGCTGATCCTGCTTCCCTTCCTGTGGCGGGGCGGATGGGCGGGGCTCGCCAGCCGCAGGCTGCCCCTGCACGGCGTTCGCGCGGCGATCCAGTTCGCGGCCCAGTTCTGCTGGATCTACGGCGTCGCGCTGCTGCCGCTGGCCGAGGTGACGGCGCTCGAGTTCACGGTGCCGATATGGACCGCGCTGCTGGCGATGCCCCTGCTGGCGGAACGGATGGGGCCGCATAAATGGCTGGCGACGGTCGGCGGCTTCGCCGGCGTCCTGATCATGCTGCGGCCGGGCGTCGCGGCGGTCAGCCCGGCCGCCGTGATCGTGCTCGCGGGCTGCGTCTGCTTCGCCGCCAACCACGTGGCGGTGAAGTACCTGACGCGCACCGACGACCCGAAGCTCATCGTGTTCTACATGAACGCCTTCCAGCTGCCGGCGGCGCTGATCCCGGCGGCCTTCCTGTGGGTGACGCCGGCGGCGTCGGACGTCCCGTGGATCGCCGTCTGGGGAACGGCCGGCCTGTTGGGAAACTACGCGATGGCCCGCGCCTTCCGGCTCGCCGACGCGACCCTGATCTCGCCGCTGGACTTCCTGCGGCTGCCGTTCGTCGCCGTCATCGGCTACGTCGCCTATGGCGAGGCGGTGGAGCCGTGGACCGTCCTCGGCGCGCTGATCATCTTCGCCAGCAACTATTTCAGCGTCGAGCGCGAAGCGCGCCGCGCGGGCCGCGCGGATCGCGACGGCTGACGATGCGCCCGCATCTATCGCCGCCGGCGTTGGGCCTCGCCGAACAGCAGTTCGCGGGCGCGGTCCGACAGGTCGCGCCGGCCGCGCCGGTCCTGCAACAGCGCCATGCCGCGCTCGACCGCCGGCCGTCGGCCGATGCGGTCGAACCAGGATGCGAGATGGGGGAAGGCGTCGAGCGCCTGGCCCTGCCGGCGATGAGGCCGCACCCACGGCCAGCAGGCGACGTCCGCGATCGAGCAGTCGTCCCCGCCCAAACAGGGCGCTTCGGCGAGCCGCCGGTCCATCGCGCCGTAGAGCCGCCCGACCTCCGCGGTATAGCGATCCGCCGCATACGGGACGTCGACGCCGCCCATCTTCTGGCGGAAGTGATGCGCCTGGCCGCATATCGGCCCCAGGCGGCCCACCTGGAACGCCAGCCATTGCAGGACCGCGTAGCGCCCGGCCCCGGCGGGCGGCAGGAGCCTGCCGGTCTTCTCGGCGAGATAGACCAGGATCGCGCCCGACTCGAAGACCGGAAGCGCCTCGCCCGCTTCGGGCGCGCGGTCGACGATCGCGGGAATCCGGTTGTTCGGGCTGATCGCGAGGAATTCGGGCCGGAACTGTTCGCCCGCATTGATGTCGACCGGCTTGACCTCATAGGGCAGGCCGCACTCCTCCAGCATGATCGAGACCTTCTGGCCGTTGGGCGTGGGCCATGCGTAGAGCTCGATCAGCGCGACAGCTCCCGCCCGACCGCCCGAAACACGTCGCGGAACATCGCCGCGGTGAGCCGCCCCGTATTGGTGTTGTAGCGCGAGCAATGGTAGCTGTCGATCAGCAGGCGATCGCCGGGCAAGGCGTGCTGCGCCCCGTGCGCGAAGGGATGGCGCGCCGCGGTCAGGCCGACGGCCGCCAGCGTCGTCGCATGCGCGACCCGCCCCAGCGCGAGAACGACCCGCAGGCGGGGCATCGCCCGGATCTCGGCCGCCAGATAGGCGCGGCACGCCGCGACCTCCGCCCCGGTCGGCCGGTTCTGCGGGGGGACGCAGCGGACGCCGTTGGTGATCCGGCAATCGATCGGCGTCAGGCCGTCGTCCGCCCGCCTGGCATAGGCGCCCCGGGCGAATCCGAATTCGGCGAGAGCGGCGAACAGAAGGTCGCCGGCGTCGTCCCCGGTGAACGGCCGCCCGGTTCGATTCGCCCCGCGAAGACCGGGCGCGAGCCCGACGATCAACAGCCGGGCGGACAGCGGCCCGAACGGCGGAACCGGGGCGTTGTGCCAGTCCGGCCATGCGCCGCGGTTGGTCCGCCGGTAGTCGGCCAGCCGCGGACAGGACGGGCAGTCGCGCCCCGGCGACCGCGGCGCGGCCGGCGGCGGCGCGTCGTTCATTCGGCTTCGGCGTACTGCCCGCCCGGCGCGAGATGGGCGCGCGCCGGCGGCGCCTCCGCGCGCGGGACGATGCGCGAGATCTTGGGCGCCAGATCCTGCAGCTCGATGAAGACGTCCGCCTGCCGGCGCAGCTCGTCCGCGACCATCGGCGGGGCGGACCGGAAGGTGCTGACGACGGAGACGCGGACGCAGCGCCGCTGGACCGCTTCGACCAGCCGCCGGAAGTCCCCGTCGCCCGAGAACAGGACGGCGTGATCCAGGCGTTCGGCCATGTCCAGGACGTCGATTGCGAGTTCGATGTCCATGTTCCCCTTGATCTTCCGCCGGCCCATCGCGTCGGTATATTCCTTGGTCGGTTTCGTCACCACCGTATAGCCGTTGTAGTCGAGCCAATCGACCAACGGCCGGATGGGCGAATACTCCTGATCCTCGACCAGGGCGGTGTAATAGAAGGCGCGTATGAGGCGGCCTTGCGCCGCGAACAGCTCGAGCAGATTCTTGTAATCGATGTCGAAACCGAGGGCGCGCGCCGCCGAATACAGATTGGCGCCGTCGATGAAAAGACCGATCTTTTCCTGCGGGTAGAATTTCATCGCCGATATCCCTAATTTCTTTCCGATGGAACGGTCCGGTCCGGGCGCCGGCTTCGGCGCGACCCGGCCATCCGCGACGACGCGAAGCCGCCGGACGGGGGCGGAGGATACAGGCTCGACGGACGCGATGGAAGGACGGTTCGGCCCGCCGGCGGCGCGCCCGCCCGCAGCGCAGGGGATCTTCGTCGCCCTGGGCGCGAACCTCCCCGGCCCCGGCGGGGATTCGCCGCGGCGGAACTGCGAACGGGCGCTGGCGATGATCGCGGCCGGCGGCGCCGCGGTCCTTCGCCGGTCGCGCTGGTATGCGAGCGCGCCGGCGCCGCCTTCGGATCAGCCCGACTTCGTGAACGGCGTAGCCCGGCTTTCGACCGACCTCGCTCCGGCGGCGCTGCTGGCCCTGCTGCATGGGATCGAAGCGCGGCTGGGGCGCAGGCCAGGGCCGCGCAACGCCGCGCGGGCGATCGATCTGGATCTGCTGGACTGGCGCGGCTGCGTCGTCGGCTGGCCGGCGGGCGACGCCGGGGGGCTCGTCCTGCCGCATCCCCGATTGCACCAACGCGCCTTCGTCCTCCTGCCGCTGCGGGAAGTGGCGCCCGGCTGGCGCCACCCGGTCACCGGCGCCCCCATCGAACGGATCGTCGAGGCGCTGCCGCCGGGACAGATCTGCGCGCCCCTGCCGTCGTCGTCCGACGGCGGCGCTTGCATTCCGACGGACGACGAATTATACAGCCCGTCCAGCGCCGACGCCGGGAGACAGGACGAATGGCCCGCGTAACCGTCGAAGACTGCATCCTGAGAGTCCCCAACCGTTTCGAACTCGTCATGCTGGCGGCCCAGCGGTCGCGCGAATTGTCGGTCGGCGCGGAGATGACCGTCGAACGCGACAACGACAAGAACCCGGTGGTCGGACTGCGCGAAATCGCGGACGGGACCGTCGATACGGAGCTGCTCGGAGACGCGCTGGCGCAGAGTCTTCAGAAGCAGGTCGATATCGACGAGCCGACGGAGACGTCGGAAGAACTGCTCGCCGTCGAGGAAGCCCTCAGCGGGTTCGGCGAGATCGGCCGCGCCGTCGGCGGCGACGCGGTGGACGATGCGGACGAGGCGCTGGCCGCGGCGTTCGGCGAGAGGCCGGCGCCCGGGGCCGCGTCCGAAACCCCGCCCGAAACCCCTCCCGAAGCGACCCCCGAAGCGACATGACGGCCCCACCGGAAGACGGCGATCGCTAGCCGGCCGGGGCGCGCCCGGCGGGGCGGCGGGCGGCGGGCTTCCCCGCACGCATCGGATGCGGCGCGCGCCGGCGCCGGCGGGGCGGCGCGATGATCCGCCAGTTCGAACTCGTCGAACGGGTGAAGAGCTACGACCACGGCGCCGACGAGGACGCGCTCAACCGCGCCTACGTGTTTTCGATGAAGGCGCACGGATCGCAGCGGCGCGCCTCCGGCGACCCCTATTTCTCGCATCCGCTGGAGGTTGCGGGCATCCTCGCCGAGTTCAAGCTCGACTGCGCCTCGATCGTGACCGCCCTGCTGCACGACACGGTCGAGGACACGCTGGCGACGCTGGACGAGATCCGCGCCCGCTTCGGACCCGAGGTGGCCCGGCTGGTCGACGGGGTGACCAAGCTCTCCCAGCTGGAGTTGCAGTCGCAGGATACGCGCCAGGCGGAGAATTTCCGCAAGCTGCTGCTGGCGACGTCGGAGGACGTCCGCGTCCTGCTGGTGAAGCTCGCCGACCGCCTCCACAACATGCGGACGCTGTCCTTCGTGCCGTCGCCGGAGAAACGCCGCCGGACCGCGGGCGAGACGATGGACATCTACGCGCCGCTCGCCGAACGGATGGGGATGCAGCATATCGGCGACGAGCTCGAGGAGCTGTCGTTCAACGAACTCTACCCCGACGCCGCCGCCTCGATCGGCGCCCGGCTGGCGTTTCTGCGCGAGCAGGGCGAGGACGCCGTGCCCCGGATCGTCGGGGAGCTGCGCGAGACGCTGGCGAGGGGAGGGCTCGACGCGGCCGTGTCCGGCCGCGCCAAACGCGCCTGCTCGATCTGGCGCAAGATGCAGCGCAAGAACGTCGCCTTCGAGCAGCTCTCCGACATCATCGCGTTCCGGGTCGTCGTCCACGGCGTCGACGACTGCTACCGCGGCCTGGGGATCATTCACACCAACTATCCGATGATCCCCGAACAGTTCGACGACTACATCTCGACGCCCAAGAGGAACGGCTACCGGTCGCTGCACACCTCGGTGATCGGCCCGGAGCGCCGGCGGATCGAAGTGCAGATCCGGACCGGGGAGATGCACGAGTTCGCCGAGTTCGGGGTCGCGGCCCATTGGCGCTACAAGCAGCAGGAGGCGCCGACCGAGGGGCGACAATATCGCTGGTTGCAGGAGCTGCTCGACATCCTCGACCAGGCGGCGGGGCCGGAGGAGTTCCTCGAGAACACCAAGCTGGAGATGTTCCAGGACCAGGTGTTCTGCTTCACGCCGAAGGGCGATCTGATCGCCCTGCCGCGCGGGGCCACGCCGGTCGACTTCGCCTACGCCGTGCATTCGGAGATCGGCGATTCCTGCGTCGGGGCGAAGATCAACGGACGCATGGTCCCGTTGCGGACGCAGCTCGCGAACGGCGATCAGGTCGACGTCTCGACCTCGAAGTCGAGCACGCCCAACCCGGCCTGGGAGGAGAGCGTCGTCACCGGCAAGGCGCGCGCGCGCATCCGGCGATTCGTCCGCAGCCGCCAGCGCGCCGAGTTCATCCGCCTCGGACACGCCATTCTCGACAAATCCTACAACGAGACCGGCTACAGGCCGTCGGACGCGGTGCTCCAGCGCGTGCTCGGCAAGTTCGACAGCAAGAGCGTCGACGACCTCCACGCCGCGGTCGGCAAGGGGCTGTTCACCGCCGGCGACGTGATCCGCTCGATCGCGCCGAAGTCGAAGGGGCGGCCGAAGAAGTCGCGGGCCGCGGACGGCGGCGCCAAGGCGGCGCCGTCTTCCGCGCGCGACCGGGCGGGCGACGGCGCAGACGACGCGGACGGCCCGGCGATCCCGATCCGCGGGATGATCCCGGGCATGGCCGTCCGCTACGCCAATTGCTGCCACCCGCTGCCGGGGGACCGGATCGTGGGCATCGTGACCTCCGGCAAGGGCGTCGCCGTGCATACCGCCGATTGCGAGACGCTCGACAGCTTCCAGGACACGCCCGAACGGTGGCTCGAAGTCGCCTGGGACCTCGGATCCCGGTCGAACGAGACCTTCGTCGGGCGGATCGCGCTGGTGGTCTCCAACCGGCCCGGCGCGCTGGGCAGCCTCACCACCGTGGTCGCGCAGCATCTGGGCAACATCAACAACCTCAAGATCACCGGCCGCACCCCGGCCTTCTTCGAGATGGCCCTCGACATCGAAGTTGCCGACGCCGGCCATCTCACGGATATTGTCGCGGCCCTGCGGGCCACGCCCGCGGTCACCTCCGTCGACCGCCCCGGCGGGTCGAGGACGGCGTAGAACCGGCAGGCGCCCGAAAGCCGCGATGGGATGAACAGGCTCCGACTCGGCGTCAACATCGACCACGTGGCGACGATCCGGAACGCCCGCGGCGGGCGGCATCCGGATCCGGTTCGCGCCGCCTACGCCGCGGCCGCGGCGGGCGCCGACGGCGTAACGGCGCATCTGCGCGAGGACCGCCGCCACATGACGGACGACGACATCCGCCGGCTGAGCGAGGAGGTCGACCTGCCGCTCAACCTGGAGATGGCGGCGACCGACGAGATGCTCGACGTGGCGTTGCGCCATCGGCCCCACGCGGCCTGCATCGTGCCCGAACGCCGGGCGGAGCGGACCACCGAAGGCGGGCTCGACGTGGCCGGCGGCCGCGACGGGCTGGCCCGCTTCGTCGACGCCCTCGGCGCGGCCGGCGTCCGGGTTTCGCTCTTCGTCGAGCCCGCCGCCGCCCATCTCGACGCCGCGAAGGCGCTGGGCGCCCCGGTCGTCGAACTGCATACCGGCGCCTGGCGCGAGGCCGCCGGCGCAGGGGGCGAAGACGAGCTGGCCCGGATCGTCCGCGCCGCCGCCCATGCCGACGCGCTCGGCCTCGAATGCCATGCCGGCCACGGCCTGTCCTTCGACAACGTGGGCCCGATCGCGCGCATCCCGACGCTCGCCGAGCTGAACATCGGCCATTTCCTGATCGGCGAGGCGATCTTCGACGGGCTGCGGAGCGCGGTCGGGAGGATGCGCGCGCTGATGGACCGGGCGCGCGCCCCGGCCGAGGCGGCCGAGGCGGCGGGGTCGGCCGAAGCCGCGCGCCGCGCCCGGGCCGGACGGGCCGGACGATGATCGTCGGCATCGGCAGCGACCTCATCGACATGCGGCGCATCGGCAGGACGCTCGACCGCTTCGGCGACCGCTTCCTGGACCGCGTCTTCACGCCGGTCGAACGCGCCCGCGCGGAACGGCGCGCCTCCCCCGCGGCGAGCTACGCCAAACGCTTCGCCGCCAAGGAAGCCTGCGCCAAGGCGCTCGGCACCGGGTTCCGCAACGGCGTCTACTGGCGCGATCTGGGCGTCGTGAACCTGCCGTCGGGACGGCCGACGATGGCGTTGACCGGCGGCGCCGCCCGAAGGCTCCGGGCGCTGCTGCCGCCGGACGCCGGCGCGCGCATCGACGTGACGCTCACCGACGAGCCGCCCTTCGCCCAGGCGATCGTCGTCATCTCGGCGGCGCCCGCCGGGACGCCGCGCTGACCCGCGGCGCATAGCGAGCCCCGCCCCATGGCCTCGAACAAGTCCGGCGGTCTGTGGGACACGATCAAGACCATCGCCTATGCGGTGCTCATCGCGCTGGCCGTCCGCACGGTCGCGTTCGAGCCGTTCAACATCCCTTCCGGCTCGATGGTCCCGACGCTGCTGGTGGGCGACTATCTGTTCGTGTCGAAATACGCCTACGGCTACAGCCGCCACTCGCTGCCGCTGAGCCCGCCGATCCTGTCCGGCCGCCTGTTCGGCGCGGCGCCCGAGCGCGGCGACGTGGCGGTGTTCAAGCTGCCGAGCGACGACCGGACCGACTACATCAAGCGGATCGTGGGCCTGCCGGGCGACCGCATCCAGATGACCAGCGGCCGCCTCGTCCTCAACGGACGCCAAGTCGCGCGCCGGCGGATCGAGGACTACGTCCACACCGACGGGCGCGGACGCATCGCGCGCAGCGCGCAATACGTCGAAACCCTGCCCAACGGGCGCGCCTACCGCGTGGTCGAGCTGACCGACTCGGGCGAGTTCGACGACACCGGGGTCTACACCGTGCCCGAGGGCCATTACTTCGCGCTGGGAGACAACCGCGACAATTCGCTCGACAGCCGCGCGCTTCGCGGCGTCGGGTTCGTGCCGGCGGAGAATCTGGTGGGGCGCGCGGAAATCCTGTTCTTCTCCACCGATGGCGGCGCGCGGCTGTGGGAGTTCTGGCGCTGGCCGAGCGCCATCCGCTTCCATCGTTTCTTCCTCGCCCTGGCCTGACCATGGACGATCCCGGCGGTTGCGCGAAGCTCGCGGCGGCCCTCGGGCGCGAATTCGCGCGGCCCGAACTGCTGGTCGAGGCGCTGACCCATTCGAGCGCGGCGACGGGCGGAGCGCGCTCCCTGGAGCGCCTGGAATTTCTGGGCGACCGCGTGCTCGGCCTGGCGGTCGCGGCGATGCTGATCCGGCGCTTTCCCGACGAAGACCCGGGCGCGCTGGCGCGGCGCCTCGCCCGGCTGGTCAGCCGCGACAGCCTGGCGAAGGTCGCCGACGGGCTCGGCCTGGCCGGCCTCGTCGCCATGCAGCCCCCGGTCGATGCCGCGGCGCTGCCGCGATCGGTGCGCGGGGACGCCTGCGAAGCCGTGATCGGCGCGGTGTTCCTCGATGGCGGCCTCGACGCCGCGGCGGCGCTGGTCGAACGCCTCTGGGGCCCGCTGGTCACGGCCGCCCCGCCGCGCGAGGCGAAGACCGAACTGCAGGAATGGGCGCAGGGGCGGGGCCTGCCGCTGCCGGTCTACGACACGGTCGCGGTCGAGGGGCCGGCGCACGAACCGGTGTTCACGGTCCGGGCGGCGGTGGCGGGCCTCCCCGCCGTCGAGGCCAGCGGCGCGTCGAAGCGCGCCGCCGAGCAGGATGCGGCGGACGCGCTGCTGCGGCGGATCCGCGATGGGTGAGGCGTCGCCGCGTCCCGGCTCCCGCTGCGGGTTCGCGGCCCTGGTCGGCGCGCCGAACGCGGGCAAGTCCACGCTCGTCAACCGGCTCGTCGGCGCCAAGGTCTCGATCGTCACGCCCAAGGCGCAGACGACCAGGACCCGCATACGCGGCGTCGCCGTCGACGGCTGCGCGCAGTCGATCTACGTCGATACCCCCGGCATCTTTTCGCCGCGCGACCGGCTCGACCGCGCCATGGTCGCCGCGGCGTGGAGCGGCGCCGCCGACGCCGACGAGGTGGTCCTGCTGGTCGATGCGCGCCGGGGCGTCGACGGCGACGCCGGGCGGATCGTCGACGGCCTGCGGCGAAGCCGGCGGCAAGCGGTCCTGGCGCTCAACAAGACCGACGTCGCGCCGCGCGCGGCGCTGCTCGACTGCGCGGCGCTGCTCCACCGCGAGGGGGTCTTCACCGACGTGTTCATGATCTCCGCCCTCACCGGCGACGGCGTGGACGACCTGCGCCGGGCGCTCGCCGACCGGATGCCCGACGGGCCGTGGCTCTATCCGGAGGATCGGCTCTCGGACCTGCACGAGCGGTTGTTCGCCGCCGAGATCACGCGCGAACAGCTCTTCCTGCAACTCCGCCGCGAGCTTCCCTACGCCCTGACCGTCGAGTCCGAACGGTGGGAGGAGTTCGCGGATGGCGGCCTGCGCCTCGAGCAGACGATCTACGTCGAGCGCGGCAGCCAGAAGGCGATCGTGATCGGCAAGGCGGGGCGCCGCATCAAGGCGGTCCGCGAGGCCGCGGCCGGCGAGCTCTCGGCGCAGCTGGACCGCAGGGTGCATCTGTTCCTGTTCGTGAAGATCCGCCCGGCCTGGCGCGACGATCCCGAGCGCTTCCGGGCGCTGGGGCTGGATGCCGGCGCGTAGCCGGCCGATCGCCGGGGCCGGGGCGAACGGGCGGCGCCGCGACGCATGATCCATTGGCGCGACGACGGCTTCGTGCTCAGCGTCCGCCGGCACGGCGAGAACGCGGCGATCGTATCCCTGCTCACCAGGACGCACGGGCGACATGCCGGGCTGGTGCGCGGCGGGGCCGGGCGAAGACAACGCGGCGTCCTGCAGACCGGCAACCGGGTCGCGGCGCAGTGGCGCGCGCGGCTCGCCGAGCAGCTGGGCGCCTATCGCTGCGAACTGGTCCGGGCGCACGCCGCCGGCCTGTTGACGGAGCGCCTGCCGCTGCTGGCCCTGGCGGCCGCGGCCGCGCTGGCGGACGAGACCCTGCCCGAACGGGAGCCGCAGGCCGAGGCCTTCGATCGTTTCGACGCGCTGCTGGACGCGCTGCGCGGCCCCCGCTGGGCGGCCGCATACGTCCGCTGGGAGATCGACCTCCTCGCCTGGCTGGGCTTCGGGCTGGACCTGTCGGCCTGCGCGGCGACCGGCGCGACGGAGGAGCTGCGCTACGTCTCGCCGCGCAGCGGACGGGCGGTCTCGGCCGCCGCCGGGGCGCGCTGGCGCCCGCGGCTGCTGCCGTTGCCGGGCTTTCTGACCGACTCCGGCGCCGACCTCGGCGCGCCGCCCGGCCGCGGCGAGGTGAACGACGGGCTCCGGCTCGCCGGCCACTTCCTGCAACGCCACGCCCTGGCGCCGCAAGGGCGGCGGATGCCCGGTCCGCGCCTACAACTGGTTGACGCGCTCGCCGCCGCAACTACGATATCTGGGGGGTTGCCGGGAGGTGCGCGGTCATGACGCCAACCACGACGCCGGCGCGCGACGCCGCGAGCGTCCGCGACGTCCCGCTCGCCGACGCCTTGGGCGAGCGCTATCTGGCCTACGCCCTGTCGACGATCACCTCGCGCTCGCTGCCCGACATACGCGACGGGCTCAAGCCGGTCCACCGGCGCCTGCTCTACGCGATGCGGCAGTTGCGGCTCGACCCCGAGGCGAGCTTCAAGAAATGCGCCCGCGTCGTCGGCGACGTGATGGGGAAATTCCATCCCCATGGCGATCAGGCGATCTACGATGCGATGGTGCGCTTGGCGCAGGACTTCTCCGTCCGCTACCCGATCGTCGAAGGCCAGGGGAATTTCGGCAACATCGACGGCGACAACGCCGCGGCGATGCGCTACACCGAGGCGCGCCTCACCGAATACGCCCTGGCGATGCTGGAGGGCATCGACGAGGACGCGATCGACTTCCAGGACAATTACGACGGCACCGAGCGCGAGCCCGTGGTCCTGCCGGCGAGCGCGCCGAACCTGCTGGCCAACGGCGCCGCGGGCATCGCGGTCGGCATGGCGACGAGCATCCCGCCGCACAATCTGGGCGAGCTCTGCGCCGGGCTTCTCCACCTGATCAAATTCCCCAACGCGACCGTCGCCAAGCTGGTCGAGCTGATCCCGGGTCCCGACTTCCCGACCGGCGGCGTGCTGGTCGAGCCCAGGCGGGCGGTCGAGAACGCCTATGCGTCGGGGCGCGGCGGCTTCCGGCTGCGCGCCCGCTGGACGGTCGAGAAACGCAAGCACGGCCAGTACCGGATCGTCGTGCTCGAAATCCCCTATCAGACCCAGAAGGGGCGGATCGTCGAGCGGATCGCCGAGCTGATGGCGCAGCGGAAACTCCCGCTGCTCGCCGACGTCCGCGACGAATCGACCGACGAGATCCGCCTGGTGCTGGAGCCGAAGAACCGGTCCGCCGACCCGGCGCTGGTGATGGAGGCGCTGTTCCGCCACACCGATCTCGAGACCCGGGTCGGGCTCAACATGAACGTGCTGGAGGGCGGCAGGCTGCCCCGGGTGGCCAACCTGCGGGACGCGCTCGGCGCCTGGCTCCGGCATCGGCACGAGGTGTTGCAGCGGCGGACGCGCCACCGCCTGGACAAGATCGACCGGCGGCTGGAGCTGCTCGGCGGCTATCTGATCGTCTACGCCAATCTGGACGAGGTAATCCGGATCGTCCGCGAGGCCGACGACCCCAAGTCCGAGATGGTCGCGCGCTGGCGGCTTTCCGACGCGCAGGCCGAAGCCATCCTCGGCATGCAGCTGCGGTCGTTGCGCCGTCTGCGGGAGGTCGAGATCCGGCGCGAATTCGAGTCCCTGACCGCGGAGCGGGACGACAAGCGCGCCCTGCTCGCGGACGAGAAGCGGCGCTGGCGGGTGATCGCCGACCAGATCCGCGACCTCGCCCGGCGGTTCGGCGGCAAGACCCCGCTCGGCCGCCGCCGCACCGGGATCGGCGCGCCGCCGGTCGCGGTCGTCGTCCCGCCGGAGGCGATGATCGAACGCGAGCCGATCTCGGTCGTCTGCTCGCAGAAGGGCTGGATCCGCGCCGTGCGCGGCCACGTCGCGGACGGCGCGGAGCTGAAGTACAAGGAGGGCGACGGCGGCCGCTTCCTGATCCACGCCGAGACCACCGACAAGCTGATCGTCTTCGGCGCCAACGGCCGGTTCTACACGCTCGGCTGCGACCGGCTCCCCGGCGGGCGCGGCCATGGCGAGCCGCTGCGCCTGATGATCGACCTGGGCAACGACCGGGAGATCGTGGCCATCCTGGTCCATCGTCCCGGGCGCCGCCTGCTGGTCGCCGCCCGGGACGGGCGCGGCTTCGTCGTCCCCGAAGACGCCGTCCTCGCCCAGACCCGGGGCGGCAAGCAGGTCCTCGTCGTCGCCGACGACGACGAGGCCCGGGTCTGCGCGCCCGCGACCGGCGATGCGGTGGCCGTGGTCGGCGACAACCGCAAGCTGCTGGTGTTTCCGCTGTCGGACCTGCCGGAGATGAGCCGCGGCCGCGGCGTCCGCCTGCAACGCTACCGCGACGGCGGCCTGTCGGACGCCGCGGCGTTCGCCCTCGCGCGCGGGCTGACCTGGCGCGCCGGCGAGCGGACGCGCGCCGAGGCCGACGTCCGGCCCTGGCTCGGTCGGCGCGGCCAGTCCGGCAAGGCGGCGCCCCGGGGCTTCCCGAAATCCAACCGCTTCGCCTGACCCCGGCCCGCCCGACCCGGCGCCGCCGGCCTACTCCTCCAGCCGGACCCAGCCGTCGGCGCCCAGCCGCTCCAGCGGCCGGAACCGGGTCTTGTAGGTCATGCGCTCGCTTTCGCCGATCCAATAGCCGAGATAGACGTGGGGCAGCCGCAGCGCGCGGGCGGCCTCGACCAACCGCAGCACCATATAGGTGCCGAGGCTGCGCCGTTCGAGGGCGGGATCGAAGAAGCTGTAGACGGCCGAGAGCGAACCGGCCAGACGGTCCGCCAACATGCCGGCGACGAGCGCCCCCCGGTCGTCGCGATATTCGATCAGCCGGCTGTCGACCGGCGTGTCCTCGACCATCGCCCGATAGTCGGCGAACGACATCGACGACATGTCGCCCCCGCCATGCCGCGACCGCTGATAGCGGAGGAACAGGCGATACTGTTCGGCCGTGGCCAGCGGCCCGACATCGGTCGCCGCCAGGTCCGCGTTGCGCCGCCGGATCCGTTTGAAGGAGCGCCCGGGAGCGAAGCTCCCGGTCACGATGCGGACCGGGACGCAGGCGTCGCAATCGGGGCAGGCGGGACGGTAGGCCATACCGTGGCTGCGCCGGAACCCGGCCTGCGACAGGCGCTCGTACAGCGCGGCCGCGTCCGGACCCGACAGCTCGGTGACCAGCTTGCGTTCGACCCGGCCCGGGACATACGGGCAGGGCAGCATCCGGGTGCCGAAGAAGAACCGGTCGGGTCCGTGCGGAGTCTGCTTCATCGGGCGATCGGGAGCGCCGTTCCGGGCGCATCATAGGATCTTCGTCGAAGCGGCGAAAGCCGTCCCATGGTTTGCCGGGCGGGGCCGGCGGCGATATGCTCGCGCGACGCCGAAGGGGAGATCGATGCCGGAAAACAAGGCCACGGCCGAACAGCTCGACCGGCGGCTGGCGGCCAGCCCGTTCAACGCCTGGATGGGGCTCAAGGTCGCCAAGCTCGACGAAGACTCGCTGGAGCTCGGCCTCGAATGGCGCGACGACATGGTCTCCAACCCGACGGCGCGCAGCACGCATGGCGGCATCCTCGCCGCCCTGATCGACGCGGCGGCGGATTTCGCCATCGCCGCCAAGCTGGGCGCGCCGGTGCCGACGGTCGATCTGCGCGTGGATTATCATCGCGCCGCCGGGCCGGGCGACCTCCGGGCGGTGGGCCGCGTGGTTCGCCTGGGCGGGACCAACGCCGTAGCCGAGGCCGCGGTCTACGACGCGGAAGGCCGGCTCGTCGCCAGCGGGCGGGGCGTCTATTTCGCCGCCGCGGCCAGGTCTTGAGACCGGCCGGGTTGGACCCCGGGGCGGGGCTGGGCTAGGCTAGGATCGCGCGGACGGCGGCGCGGCGGATCGCGGAACGGAGCATGGGCGTCGATCAGAGGGAACTCCGCGACGCCTTCGGATGCTTCGCCACCGGAGTCACGATCGTCACCACCGTGGACCGGCAAGGCGGCCTGTTCGGGCTGACCGCCAACTCGTTCACGTCGCTGTCGCTCGACCCGCCGCTGGCGCTGTTCTGCCTCGACCACAAGGCGATGAGCTTCGCCGCCTTCAGCGGCGCGCGGTCCTTCGCCGTCAACGTGCTCGGCGAAGGCCAGGAGACGCTCTCCAGCCGCTTCGCGACCTCCAGCGCCGACAAATGGGACGGCATCGCCTACGAGACCTGGGAGACCGGCTGCCCGGTGCTCGCCGACTGCCTCGCCGCCCTCGAATGCGACAAGGAGGCGGTCTACGAAGGCGGCGATCACGTCATCATCGTGGGCCGCGTCCGCCGCACCCGGCGCGCCGACGACGGCCGCCGCCCGCTGCTGTACTACCGCGGACGCTACGACGCGCTGTCCGCCTGAACCGCAACCCCGGCGGGAGGCGTCCGCCGCCGCAGCCCGGGGCGCGCGGCGCGGGCGCTACGGCGCGCCGTCCGCCCGGGCCGGAACCAGACGGAGAACTCCGATCGGGTCGCGGGGCGCCGCGGGGAGGCGCAGATATTCGCCGTCCCGCCAGCGGCGCGTCAGATCCCGGTAACGGCGGGACAGCGGGTTGCCCGATTGGCCGGTCGGCAGCATGAACAGCGACCGGTCGAGATCGGCCAGATCGTAGATCGCCCGATAGACCGGGCCGTGTATCGCCGCATAGGGCGCGTCGGCGTCGGCGATGCGGCTCCGGCCCCGATTCACGGTGTAGCCGCCGCCGTCGCTCGCAATGCGGATGTCGGCGAGGCGCCGCAGCAGCGGAATGCGGCCGAACAGCGGATGCGCGAACCGGGCCTCGTGGGCGGCGCCCCATCGCCAGCGACGCCAATCGTCCCCGAACCGCGCGGCGAGTTCGTCGATGGCCTCGTCCAGGGCCAGCGAAATGCGCTCCTCGCAGGTCTCGACCGCGCCCGTGGCCGCGTCGTCGCACCAGGCCCGGTTCTCGGTCAGCGCCCGGTGGACGGCGACCGGGCGCAGCCCCCAATAGTCGTCGAACCGGTCGCCGAGCTCGTCGGCGAAGAGCGCCCGGTTGAGCGCGCGCAGCCAGGCGACGAAGATCAGCGGTTCGGGACGCTCCCGCGCCATCTCGCCGTCCCAGCGTCCGAGAGCCGCCAGCAGCGCGCGCCGCGGCGCGGGGCCTGCGTCGGCGACGCGCATGAGCGGCAGCAGCGCGCGGGCCATGAGCGAGACCCGGTCGAGCTGGGCCGCCTTCGCCGCGCCGACGCCGTGCGCGGCCGGCGCATCCAGCAGCTGATGTATCCGCCGCGCGCGATAGCCCGGCGCGTCGCCTTCGCCGAGAAAATAGGGATAGGCGTCGGAAACCACGCGGTGGTTGGCGTTGACGATGCGCCCGGATCGCGGGTTGTAGAGCCGGGGCAGATGCTCGAAGGGAACGAATCCGGTCCAGTCGTGCTCGCCGGTCCAGCCCGGCGCCGGCGACCGCCCCGACCCCCGCCTGCGGATGGGCACGCGCGCCGGGGCGAGGAAGCCCAGATTCCCGTCGACGTCGGCATAGGTGACGTTCTGCTGCGGCGCGTGCAGCAGGCGCAGCGCGTCCCGGAAACCGGCCCAGTCGCGCGCCCGGTTCAGCCGATAGATCGCCTCGGCCGTGCGGTCGTCGGCGCGGAGCGCGGTCGCCGCCAGCGCCACCGGGCGAGAGGCCGCCGCGCCCGGCCCGGCGAGGGACGGAATCGCGTCGGAAATCACCGGCCCGTGGCGCGTCTCGCGCACTTCGAACGCCTCGTCCGCGCCGCCGCGGACCCGGATCGTCTCCCGCCGCAGGACGAAGGGGCGGGAGCCGTCGGGCGTCAGATAGCGGCCGGCGTCCCGGGGATCGACCCGCTCCACGAACAGGTCCTGCGTGTCGCTGCCGGTGGTGGTCATCGTCCAGGCGATCCGGCCGTTATGGCCGAGTATCGTGAACGGGACGCCGGGCGCGGTCGCGCCGGCCAGAGTGAGCCCCGGCGCCTCGAGCCGCGCCAGATACCAGACGCCGGGCGCGCGGTAGCCCAGATGCGTATCGTTGGCCAGGAGCGGCTTGCCGCTGGGCGTGCGGCTTCCGTCGAGCCCCCAGGAGTTCGACGCCGTGAGCGGCGACATCTCCTGCGGCCAATGGCGCAGGAGGCCGGCGAACGTCCGGGGCGGCGCGGCGCCGGCGAGGGTCGTGGGCGGCGCCTCGCCGCGCCCGGCCGGCCACAGCTGATCGAGCCGGGCGGGCGGGAGCCGGGCGGCGAGGCTCGCCCGCAGCGCCTCGTCGCGCCAGTTGCCCGACAGCCGCATCGCCATCATCCGCCCCCAGAGCAGCGAGTCCCTCGGGTCCCACGGCTCGGGCGCGAAGCGCAGCAGCTGGAATTCGGGCGGCAGCGCGCCGGTCCGCGTCGCCAGATAGCCGTTGACGCCGGCGCTGTAGGCGTCGACCGCCGCGCGCGCGGGCGCCGACAGCAGCGCATAGCTCGCCTCGGCGAGGCGGGAGATCCCCAGCGTCCGCATCGTCCGGTCGGTCGGGAGCGCCGCCCGCCCCGCCACCTCCGACAGCCGGCCGCGCCCCAGCCGCCGCATGAACTCCATCTGGAACAGGCGGTCCTGGGCGTGGACGAAGCCGAGGGCGTAATAGGCCCCGGCCTCGGTCTCGGCGCGGATATGGGCCGCCCCGTTGCGGTCGCGGACGATCTCCGCCGGCGCGTCGAGGCCGGGAGCGCGTATCTGCCCGCCGATCTGCGGCAGCGAGCTCCGCAGCCACAGATAGCCGGCCCCGCCCGCGACCGCGGCGGCCAAAGCGAGCGCCGCGGCCGCGCGCCGGGCCCATTTCATCCCGCTTTCATCCCGCGGCCCCGCCTGCGGCCGCCGCCCCTCAACCCGCGTTCAGCCGTTCGGCGACCTGCAAGGCGGCGTAGGTCAGGATGCCGTCGGCGCCCGCGCGCTTGAAGGCGATCAGGCTCTCGGCGAAGATTCCGGCCTCGTCGACCCAGCCGGCCGCGGCCGCGGCCTTGAGCATCGCGTACTCGCCCGAGACCTGGTAGGCGTAGGTCGGGACGCCGAAGGCCCGTTTCACCCGGCGCACGACGTCGAGATAGAACAGGCCCGGCTTGACCATCACCATGTCGGCGCCTTCGTCGATGTCGAACGCGACCTCGCGCAGCGCCTCGTCGGCGTTCGCCGGGTCCATCTGGTAGGTCCGCTTGTCGCCGCCGCCCAGGCTGGACGCCGAACCCACGGCGTCGCGGAAGGGGCCGTACAGGGCGGAGGCGTATTTGGCCGCATAGGACAGGATGCGGGTCTCCTCGTGGCCGGCGTCGTCGAGCGCGCGGCGGATGGCGCCCACCCGGCCGTCCATCATGTCGCTGGGGGCGATGACGTCGCAGCCGGCCTCGACCTGGACCAGCGCCTGCCGGCACAGCGTCTCGACCGTCTCGTCGTTGACGACGTAGCCGTCGCGGACCAGGCCGTCCTGGCCGTGGCTGGTGAACGGGTCGAGGGCCACGTCGCACATCAGCCCGATCTCCGGATGCGCCGCCTTCACCGCCCGCGCCGCGCGGCAGACCAGGTTCTCCGGATCGCACGCCCAGCTCCCGTCCTCGTCCTTGCGTTCGGGCGGAACGACCGGAAAGACGGCGACCAGGGGGATGCCCGCCGCCGCGGCGCGGCCGACCTGATCGAGGAGGCGCTCGATCGACCAGCGGAAGATGCCCGGAAACGTGTCGATCGCGGCCCGGTCCTCGGGTCCCTCATGGACGAAGAGCGGCCAGATCAGATCGTCCGCGCCCAGCCGGCATTCGGCGACGAGCCGCCGGCTCCAGGCGTCGCGCCGGGTCCGCCGCAGCCGAGTCGTCGGATAGCCCCCCCGCGCGAGACGCCCGCTCCCCGCCGCCGCCATCGGCTCCGATCCTCCCGCTGCGCTCCTCCGCCCGAGGCTTAGCCCCGGCGACGCCGGGGCGCAAGCCCGTGTCCGGGTTCGATCGCGAACGTGAAGCGGCCCACCGCGGGAAGGCGGCCCCGGCCCGCCATCCGGCGCGCGCATCGGCATGGCGGAGCCGCGAGGCCGCGCGCCTCGAGAGCGGGCCTCGCACTCCACTCCCGTTCCAACCTTGCGGTCTTTTCGGAGACGCCGGTTGTCGAGTCAGTAAAATAACGTATATTTTCTGACGAAACGAACTTCGGCGAGGATGGTCCGATGGCCCATGTGGCCGACAAGATCATGAAAAGGGTGCGCGCGCGCGGCCGGGGACGCTGGGTGTGCGCGCCAAAGGATTTTCTCGACCTCGGCAGCCGCCAGGCCGTCGACCAGGCGCTTTCGCGCCTCGTCAAGGCCGGCCGGCTGCGCCGGGCCGGGCGCGGCCTCTACGACCTGCCGAGAACGAGCGGCGTGCTGAAGCGGCCTGCGCCGGTCGATCTCGACGCCGCCGTCGCGGCCCTCGCGCGGCGGGACGGCATCCGCATCATGCCCGACGGCGCGGCCGCCGCGCACGGCCTCGGTCTCACCAACGCCGCGCCCGCCAAGGCCAGCTACGCGACGGACGGCGCTTCGAGGACGGTCGAGATCGACGGAAGGACGATCCGGTTCCGGCACGCAGGTCCCCGCATCATGCGGTGGGCGGGCCGGCCGGCGGCTCCGGTGGCTCAGGCGCTACGATGGCTCGGCCCCGACGCCGCCGCGGACGCGCGGGTCGTCTCGATTCTGAAGCGCCGCCTTCCCGACGCGGTGAAGCAGGACCTGTACGTCAACGGCCGCGACCTGCCCGGCTGGGCGCTGCCGCTCGCGCGCGACGTCGCGTCCGACCGGGCCGTCGCGGCGTGACGGCCGAAGCCTTCAAGTCCTTCCTCGCCTTTCGGAACGGGACAGGCGGGACGTGGGTTCAGTAATCGGGTCGGTATCGCGCCGCGTTCACCGCCCATTCATTTGCCACCATGCGCCGGCCAAGGTCGGCTATCCCGCCCGCGCGGCATGTCGCCACCATGCACCCGTATCTATCTTCCGCCTCCGCCTCCGCGCCTACAGCTTTGATGATAGGCAAAATGAACACCAAGAGACCCACTAACGCGAACACGACCATGAACGCCACAATGAGCTTCAAGATACATCCAAGCGGTCGTTCCCAAGGCCGCCACTCCCGCTTTGGCGCCGTCATTCGTCACACCCCTTCCAATTCCCCGCCGTCATACCACAGCGCTGCGCCTTCTCTTTGAAGCCGCCGCCGACGCGTCCATTGCAGCCCTCTGCGCCGCCCGCGCAATCCCGGCCAAGCTCGGGACTCATAGCCGGAAGACGATGGTAGCGTCGGCGCAGATGGCGCCCAAGAATAGCGTCGGCGCATCGGTCATGTCGCGTCGCGATGCGCCGTCGATCATCGCCGCCCCGGCTCTGCACCGCGCTCCTCCGCCCGAGGCTTAGCCCCGACGACCCCGGGGCGCAAGCCTGCGTCCCGGTTCGATTGCGGACGAGACGCGGAGCGCCGCGGGAAGGCGGCCCCGGCCCGCCGCCCGGCGCGCGCAACCGCCAGCCCGGTCGGCGAACCGTTCGGGTTCAAAGGCCTCGCGTCCCTCGCTTTGCAGCCCTCAAAACCGACACCGCTTGATACGGCGCATAACGATAGTTGGGTTGAAACGCCACTGGGAGACGACGATGCGCACTACGCTCGACATCGACGACGACCGGGAAGTTCGTCTCGGACGTGACGCGCGAGGCCTTGCAGGCGCGCTCGCATCCCGCCCCCGCCGACGGATCGCAACGCGGATTGCATGCATATGGCTTCGATCCCATTCCGGCGGGAGAAGCCGTCGTCACCGACGAACTGGTCAACGAGCTTCGCGAGGAGGCGGGAGTCTGACTCGTGAGAGCGTTGCTCGACGTCAACGTCCTGATCGCGCTGCTCGACGAGAAACATACCCACCACGCGGCGGCGTCGGACTGGCTCTCGGCGCGCATCGAGTCGGGATGGGCGTCCTGTCCCCAAAACGCAGAACGGATGCATTCGCATCCTCTCCCAACGCCTTGGGCGTCGGGGAAGCTGGCGCGTTTCCGGACCGCCGTGTCCGCGCCGTATCACCGGTTCATCGCCGACGACGTAAGCCTGCTCGACGATGCCGTCGCGGACCGTCGACGGTTGTCGGACCCCGACCATGCCGAACGCTATCTCGCCAGCTTCGCTTGGCGCTACAACCGACGCTACCGACTCCAGACCATGATCCTGCGCTTCATCCACAGCGCCGCTCATACGCAACCCATCCCTTATCCAGCCTTCGTCCCGGCTGAGTCTCACGGATAAGCAGGTATCGTTACGTCACAGGCGTCGCCGAGGCGATCCCCCTCCCGACTCCCGGCAGGAGGAGTGCGAGCGGCGCCGGTTGCTCACTCCTCTTGACGGGGGGCCGGGAGAGGCGTTTATGATACTTGGCGGAGTTGGAACACGATGCATGACGAGCGGCATCCGGTGAGTCGGGCGGACACGGTGCGGCTGTCGGGAGCGCGACGGAGAAACGGCGATGCTGAAGCATTTGGAGATCCAGAATTTCAAGGCGTGGCGGGAAGCCGATTTGGCGTTCGGCAAGGTGACCGGATTCTTCGGAACCAACAGCGCCGGTAAGAGCAGCCTCCTCCAGCTCCTCCTGTTGCTCAAGCAAACCCGGAACGCCACGGACCGGGGGCTGGTTCTCGATTTCGGCGGGCCGGAGAGCCTGACGAACCTGGGGACGTTCGCCGATATCGTCCATGGCCAGGACAGACGAAAGCGAATACGCTGGCGTCTGGACTGGACGTTGCCCAAAACGCTGAACATCGAGGATCCGAGGAGCCCGAAGAGCAAGCCGCTATTCAACGGGGACAGTCTGAGCACGGAGTGCGTAGTCGGCTGGAAAGAGGAACGTCCTTGGCCGCACTCGTTGAAATACCGGTTCAACGACGTGATGTTCTGGAAGGAGGGACCCAATCTGGAAACGGACAGCCCGAAATTCGAATTTTTGCGCACCAAAGGCCGGCGCTGGCCGCTTCCGAATCCGGTCAAGACTTACCGGTTTCCCGATCAGGCAAGGACTTACTACCAGAATTCGGATTTTCTCGGCGATTTCGAGCTGGCTTACGAGGATCTGATGGACTCGATTTACTATCTCGGACCGTTGCGCGATCCTCCGAAGCGGGAATACCACTGGTCCGGATCGAGCCCGAGCGACGTCGGCCAGCGCGGCGAGCGCACGGTGGATGCGATACTCGCCGCCATCCGCGACGGAAAGGCGAGGACGCTGAGGCCCCCGGCGCAAGGAGTACGACAGCAACCATTCCAGGAGGTCATCGCTCATTGGTTGCGTGAGTTAGGATTGATCAGCGAATTCAATCTCGACGAGATCGCCAGAGGAACGAACCTGTACCGGGCGATGGTCAAGACCTCCCCGTCGAGTGCGCCGACGGCCCTCACCGACGTCGGATTCGGCGTCTCCCAGGTTCTGCCGGCGCTGGTCCTGCTCTACTACGTCCCGGATGGCTCCACGGTGCTGATGGAGCAACCGGAGATCCATCTCCATCCCGCCGTGCAAAGCGGTCTGGCCGACGTCATGCTGAACGTCGCCAAGGTGCGAAACGTTCAGATCGTCGTGGAGAGCCACAGCGAACACTTGCTGCGGCGCCTGCAACGCCGGGTCGCCGAACAGAAGGCGCCCTCCGCGGACGTGAAGCTGTATTTCGTTTCCTCGCAACAGGGCCAGGCGCGCGCGTCCGACCTGCGCCTGAACGAATATGGAGAGATCGAGAAGTGGCCGGACAAGTTCTTCGGCGACGAGATGGACGAGATCTCGGCGATCGTGAAGGCCGGTTTGAAAAGAAAAATGGAACGATCCGGATGACGTTCGTCGTCGATACCAACGTCGCGATAGCCGCCAACGGCCGCAATACTCACGTGGACGAAGAATGTCAGTTGGCATGTGTGGAGAAGCTGGAGTTTCTTAAACGAAAAGAAGTAGTCGCCATCGACGGCGAAGGTCTCATTCTGGAGGAATACAGCAACAGTCTAAACTACTCAGGAGGACCAGGAGTCGGAGACGTGTTCTTCAAGTATGTGCACGACAACCAATACTGGGACGATCGTGTCCACAGGATCCCGGTGACGCGGTCCAAGAACGATGGACGAGGCTTCGAAGAACTGCCGGAGAATACCTTCGACCCCTCGGACCGAAAGTTCCTGGCGGTCGCGGTGAAGGCGAAAGCGGTCGTTCTGAACGCGACCGACAGCGATTGGGGCAAGCACGCGGCGCTGATGGATGAGCTGAACGTCAAGGTGGAGCAACTTTGTCCGCAACACGCCCGCCGCGAGCAATGACCGCGAGGGCCGGTTCCAGCCCGCCCTGGAACGCGAAGTACCCCGGCATTCCGTACTGGCCTTGGTCCCCGGCCATCGGCCGCGGCGACGACCGGCACCCGAACCCGGATCGGTTCGTCGGCGAGGACGTGGTGGCGACGGAGAAGCTGGACGGCGGCAACACGCTCCTGCACGCCGGCGAGGTCTATGCGCGCAGCGTCGCCGCCCCTTCCGACGCGAAGTGGATGGCGATGGTGAAAAAACACCATGTCTGGAAGGTAACCGAGCCCGACGTCTGGCTGTACGGCGAGGACGTCTACGGCGTGCACAGCATCGAGTACGATCCCGTGCCGGAGCAAGCGACGTTCTACGCATTCGCATTGCGCGGCGGCGACGGCGCGTTCGCCGCCTTCGCCGAGGTCGAGGCGTATGCGAGGCCGCGGGAGATCCCGGTCGTCCCGGTGCTGTTCCGGGGCCGTTTCGGGTCGGTCGCGGAGATACGCGAATTCGTCGAACACGCCCACGGCGAGCCGTCCGCGCTCGGCGGCGAGCGGGAGGGCGTCGTGATGCGGCTGGCGCGGGGGTTTCCGGCGGCGGAATTCCCGGACGACGTCTGCAAGAGCGTCCGCCTCGGACACGTGCAAAGCGACGAGCACTGGACCAGGAACTGGAGGCCGTGCCGGATCGCGGGGCGGGCCGGGGCCGGAGCGCGGCGGTGACGGACGCCGCCCGCCGGGAATCGTCTTGGCCCTTCCGGCGGTCGGGGGTATCGTCGCCGCAGCGGCTGCGTCCGTCGTGCCGCCGCCGCCGAACCGACGAGGAGCAGGAACCATGAGGACGACGAGAACCTGCGCGATCGCGCTCGCCGGGCTGGCCAGCGCCGCGGTCGCGGCTCCGGCCGCGGCCGAAGTCACGCTGAACGGGGCCAGCTGCTTCCCCATCGGCAGCCCGCCGGGCAAGCCGTTCGAGGAACTGGTCAAGGCGGTGAACGAGCGCGGCAAGGGCGCGCTCCAGATCAAGATGGTCGGCGGCGCGCCGGCGATCGGCAGCCCCTTCACCCTGACCCAGAAGATGGCGCGCGGCGCCTACGACGTCGTCGGCTGCCCGGAGGCCTATTTCGGCAACGTGCTGCCCGAGGCGCCGGCGCTGCGCCTCGCCCAGCGGTCCTACGCCGAGCTGCGCAAGAACGGCGGCATCGCCTACATCCAGAAGCTGATGAACGCCAAGAACATGCATTTCGTCGCCCGGCATTCCGACCAGGGGCCGTTCTATCTGTGGCTCAGCCGCGCCATCGACAAGCCCGACCTCACCGGGCTGCATCTCCGCGTCTCCCCGGTCTACACCGCCTTCTTCAAGTCGCTGGGGGCCACGGTCCAGCGCTCCAACATCCAGCAGGTCTACACCTATATGGAGAACGGCACCGTGCAGGGCTTCGGCTGGCCGGCGCTGGGCTGGGTGCCGTCCTGGGCCAAGGTCACCAAGTTCCGGGTCGAGCCGGGCTTCTACAACGCGACGCTGCACACCATCGCCAATCTGAAGAAGTGGCGGTCGCTGACCGACGCGCAGCGCGGCGTGCTGGCCGCCGTCGCCGAAGAGTTCGAGGTCCGGTCCGATCCCGACAGCGCGGAGATGAAAGCCGCGCTCGCCGAACGTCACGCCTGGGCGGCGAGCCAGGGGTTGAAGGCGATCACCTTCACCGGCGCCGACGCCGAGAAGTGGTCCGGCGCCGCGGTCGAGGCCGCCTGGAAGGAGGTCGCCGACCGCAGCCCCGAACACTGGAAGAAGCTCCGCGCCCTGTTCGCCGAGTGAGAGCGAGCGAGGGACCGCGGCGGGGCGGCGGCGCAGCCCGCCCCGCCGCGCCTGCGCTGACGGGCGAGCGGCGATGGCGCGGCGACTCGATCGCTTCGACGACGCCTTCGCGCATTCGCTGCGCTGGCTGGCCGGGGCGACCGCGGCCTCCATCGGCCTGATCGCGGTCCTGATCCCGCTCAACCTGCTGCTCATCAAGACCGGCTGGGGCAGCATGTGGTGGCTCTACGAGGCGGTCGAATACGCGCTGTTCGCGGGCGTGTTCGCCTGCGCTCCCTGGGTCCTGCGCCAGGGGGCGCACGTCCGGGTCGACGTCGTCGTCTCGGCCCTGTCGGGGACGATGGCGCGGCGGCTGGAGCGGACGCTCGACATGATCGGCGCGGCGCTCTGCCTCCTGCTGTGCTTCTACGGCGTCCGCGCCGGGCTGGCCGAATACGCCGACGGCACGCTGCCCGACAAGGACCTCCGCATCGAGAACTGGTACATGATGGCGATCTTCGCCCTGTCCTGCCTGCTGCTCGCGATCGAGTTCGGCTTGCGCCTGCGCCGCGCCGGAACGGCGCAGACCGCCGGGCGGGCGGACGCGGGATTCTGAGCCGTGGAGTGGTATTCCGCCCTCGTGCTGCTGCTGGGCTCGGTCTGCGCCCTGCTGTTTCTCGGCCTGCCGGTGGCGCTGGCCTTCTTCGCCGCCAACGTGCTCGGCACGGCGCTGTTCATCAACGGCGACATCGGCCTGGTGTTCATGCCGTTGGAGTTCCACAACGCGATCAAGTTCACCCTGTCGCCGATCGCGCTGTTCCTGCTGATGGGCGAGATACTGCTCCAGACCGGCGTCGCCTTCCGGGCGATCGGCGCGGTGGACCGCATGATCGCGCGCGTGCCCGGGCGGCTCTCGGTGGTCTCGATCGCCGGCGGCGCGGTCTTCTCCTCCCTGTCGGGCTCGACCATCGCCAACACCGCCATCCTCGGCTCGGTGCTGCTGCCGGACATGACCCGGCGCGGCTACCGGCCGGCCATCTCCATGGGGCCGATCATGGCGGTCGGCGGCATCGCCATGCTGATCCCGCCCTCGGCCCTGGCGGTGCTGCTGGCCAGCCTCGCCGAGCAGTCGGTGGCGCAGCTGCTGATCGCCGGCCTGATTCCGGGCCTCCTGATGGCGGCGCTGTTCCTGGCCTACGTGATCGGCCGCTGCATCCTGGACCCGACGCTGGCCCCGACCTACGAGCCCGACGAGAGCGCGCTCGACGAGCCGGTGACGCTGACGCTCGATTTCGGCCGCGCCCTCCGCTGGTCGGGCAGCTATGACGGGCGCTGGCGGCGGACGATCCATCGGGCCCTGCCGGCGCTGTGCTACATCCTGCCGCTGTTCGCCATCTTCGTCGTCGTCGTCGGCAGCATCTTCTTCAAGATCGCGGCGCCGACCGAGGCCGCGGCGCTCGGCTGCCTCGCCTCCCTCGGCGCCTGCTATTTCTTCCGCCTCTACCGGCGGCGGATCCGGATCGGCGGCATCGAAGGCGCCGATTTCGACTGGCGGGCGATCGCCAGATCGCTGATGGAGACGGCGAAGATCAACACCATGATCCTGTTCATCATCGCCGGATCGCTGGTGTTCGCGCAGGCCCTGTCCAACTCGGGCGCCACCGACGGCCTGCTGCGCCAGGTCCAGGCGATGGACCTCACGCCGCTCACGGTGGTCGTCGCCATGATGCTGATCCTGCTGTTCCTCGGCGCCTTCATGGATCAGGTCAGCATGCTGCTGCTCACCCTGCCCTTCTTCCTGCTCGGCTCGCAGTCCCTCCAGGTCGTGTTCGACATCGACGTGATCTGGCTGATGGTGCTGATGCTGATCGCCATGGAGGTCAGCCTGCTGACGCCGCCCTTCGGGCTGCTGCTCTACGTGATGAAGGGGGTGGCGCCAGCCGACACCAGGATCGGCGTCGTGGTCCGCTCGGCCCTCCCCTTCATCGCCATCGAGCTGCTCGTCCTCGGGCTGCTGATCCTGGCTCCGGAGGTCGCGACCTGGCTGCCGTCCAAGGTCGAATAGCGGGTCAACCGCCGGGCGCGCCATCCAGCAGGACCTCGAGTCCCAACAGCGCCGGATGCTCGCGCGTGACGACGTAGGCCGGGATCGGGCGCAGATAGTCGCGGAAGCGGCCCTTGTCCTCGAAGCGGCGGCGGAACGGCGAGGCCGCGAAGGCCGTCCCCAGCCGGGGAACGATGCCGCCGCCGATATAGACCCCGCCGCGGGCGCCGAGACAGAGCGCCAGATTGCCGGCCGCGGTCCCCAGCATGGCGCAGAACGTATCCAGCGCCTCGACGCAGCGCGGATCGGCCCCGGCGAGGGCGCGGCCGGCGATCGAAGCCGGCGTCGCGTCTTCGGCCCCGGTCCCGTCGCGCGAAGCGATCGCGCGATACAGGTTGACCAGCCCGGGGCCCGAGACCGCGCGCTCGATCGAGACGTGGCCGAACTGCGCGGCGAGCGCTGCGGCGAGCGCCCGCTCGCGGTCGTCGACCGGGGCGAGGGTCGCATGTCCGCCCTCGGTGGCCAGCGGAATCCAGCCGTCCCCCGTCGGCACCAGGCCGGACACCCCGAGCCCGGTGCCGGGGCCCAGCACGGCGATCGGCCAGCCGGGCTGGGGCCGTCCGCCGCCGATCCGGGTCACGTCGTTCGCGCCCAGCGCCGGCGCGGCGAGGGCGAGGGCGGCGAAGTCGTTGATCACCTCCAGCCGGTCGAGACCCAGCGTCCGCTCGAGGTCGGAGATGCGGAACGACCAGCCGCGGTTGGTCATCGCCACCGCGTCGCCGGTCACCGGCGAGGCGACGGCGATCGCCGCGCGGACGGGCGCCGGGTCGGGGGCCGTCGCGTCGAGATAGGCGCGGGCCGCGGCGGCGAGGTCGGGATGGTCGCCGCAGGCCAGCACCCGCACGGCGCGCGGCCCGCCGCCGCCGCCGCCGCCGTCCAGCAGCGCGAAGCGCGCATTGGTGCCGCCGATGTCGGCGATCAGCCGCGGCGGGCCGGTCTCCGGCATCGCCGGGTTCAGCGGCCGCGCGGCGCCGCGTCGAGGGCGGCGAGAAAGCTCCGGCGCCATTCGTGGACGTCGTGGCGGAGCAGCCAGGAGATCATGCCGCGATGGCGGTTCCGGCGCTCCTCGACCGGCATTTCCAGCGCCGCGCGCAGCGCGCCGGCCACGTCCTCCATGTCGTAGGGGTTGACGATGACCGCGCCGTCGAGCTCGTGCGCGGCGCCGGCGAATCTCGACAGCACCAGCACGCCGGGGTCGTCCGGGGCCTGGGCGGCGACGTATTCCTTGGCCACCAGATTCATGCCGTCCCGGAGCGGCGTCACCAGCCCGACGCGGCTGGCGCGAAAGAAGCAGGCCAGGTCGCCGCGCTCGAAGCTGCGGTTGAGATAGCGGATCGGCACCCAGTCGAAGTCGGCGAACCGGCCGTTGATGTTGCCGGCCGTCGACTCGAGCTCGCGGCGGATGTCGCCGTAGCCGCCGACGTCCGCGCGCGACGGCGGCGCCACCTGCATGAAGGTGACGCGGCCGCGCGCGGCCGGGTGCATTTCGAGCATCCGTTCGAAGGCGCGGAACCGCTCCACCAGCCCCTTCGAGTAGTCCAGCCGGTCGACGCCGACGATCAGCGGCTGGCCCCGGAGCATCGAGTCCAGCCGCGCGCGTTCCGGCGATCCCTCCTGCCGCTCGGCGAGGGCCACGAGATCGCGGGCGTCGATGCCGATCGGGAAAACGCCCGTCCGCAACCTGCGTCCGAAGGCCGTCGCCATGCCGTCGGACAGCACCTCGCCCTTCGCCTCCAGCACCAGATAGTCGTGGAAGGCGGCGAGGTCGTTCGTCGTCTGGAAGCCGATCAGGTCGTAGTCGCACAGCGCGCGCATGAGCTGCCTGTGCTGCGGCAGCGCGAGCAGCACTTCGAGGGCCGGCATCGGCGTGTGCAGGAAGAACCCCATCGGGTGCGCCGCGCCCTGGCGGCGCAACTCCCCGGCGAACGGAATCAGGTGGTAGTCGTGGACCCAGATCGCGTCGTCGACCCGGAGCAGCGGCGCCAGCGCCTTGGCGAAGCGCGCGTTCACGCGCAGATAGCCGGTGAAGTTGCGGCGGCTGAAGGTCGCGAGGTCCAGCCGGTAGTGGAACAGCGGCCACAACGCCCCGTTGGCGAAGCCGTTGTAATACTCGGTATGGTCGCGCCGCGTCATGCCCATCGTCGCGTAGGTCAGGCGGTCCACCGTCGTCATGTCGGGCTTGGGCGGCGGCGCGGCGACCACCTCGCCGTTCCATCCGAACCAGATGCCGCCGCTCTCGTCGAGCGCCGCGGATACGGCGACCGCGAGCCCGCCGGCCGCGGGCTTCCCTTCGTCGATCGGCGCCACGCGGTTCGAGACGACGACCAGACGGCTCAAAACGCCTCCTCCCACGACCGGCTCAACCGCATCGCCGACGAGATCAGCCCGACCATCGAATAGGTCTGGGGAAAATTGCCCCACAACTCCCGCGTGTCGGGGTCCAGGTCCTCCGACAACAGCCCGACGTGGTTGCGGCACGACAGCACGTTCTCGAACAGCCGCCGCGCTTCTTCGTGGCGCCCCAACGCCGAAAGCGCGTCGATGTACCAGAAGGTGCAGATCGTGAACGCCGTCTCCGGCGCGCCGAAATCGTCGGGCGTCCGGTAGCGGAACAGGAAGTCGCCGTAGCGCAGGGTGTTCTCGACCGCGGCGACGGTTCCGGCGAAGCGCGGATCGTCCGCGTCCAGGAACCCGACCTCGTGCAGCAGCAGCAGGCTCGCGTCCGTGTCGTCGCCGCCGAAGCTCTCGGCGAACGCGCCCAGCTCGGCGTTCCACGCCTTCTCCAGGATCACCCCCCGCATCCGCCTGGCGCGGCCCCGCCACAGATCGGCGCGCTCGGCGAGCTCCAGACGGCGCGCGATCTTGGCCAGCCGGTCGCAGGCCGCCCAGCACATCACCGCGGAGAAGGTATGGACCTTGGCGATCGAACGAAATTCCCACAGGCCGGCGTCGGGTTGGTCGAACACCTTCACCGCCTGTTCGCCGATCGCCTCCAGGCGCTCGAAGACGCGGGCGGTGCCGGGATGCACCAGCCGCTGATCGAAGAACATCTGCGTCGCGGCCAGGACCACGCTGCCGTAGACGTCGTTCTGGATATGCTCGAAGGCCTGGTTCCCGACCCGCACCGGCCCCATGGCGCGATAGCCGCTGAGCGCGGTATCGGCGCGCTCGGTCAGGCGCGCGGCCTGGGTGATGCCGTAGACCGGCTGCAGGTGATCGCTGACGGCCGCGGCGGCGATATTGGCGATGTAGCGGAGGAACTCCTCCATCGTCCGCGTAGCGCCCAGCCGGTTCAGCGCGTGGACTACGAAATAGGCGTCCCGCAGCCAGCAATAGCGGTAGTCCCAGTTGCGCCCGGTATCGGGCGCCTCCGGGATCGAGGTGGTCATCGCCGCGACGATCGCGCCGCTCTCCTCGAAACTGCACAGCTTGAGCGTGATCGCGGCGCGGATGACCGCCTCCTGCCACTCGAACGGAACCGACAGATAGCGCGCCCATTCGCGCCAGTACTCGTCGGTGTTCTCGCGGAAGCTGCGGCCGGCCTCGCCGACCGGCCGGTCGAACGACTCGTCGGGGCCGAGGATCAGCGTACACGCCTCTTCGAGGACGAACGGTATCTCGTCGAGCACGTAGGTCACCGGCGCATCCGTGGTGAGCCGCAGCGTCATCGCCGGCATGACGTAGCGGATATGGTTGCTGCCATGGGTGACCTCCGGAACCCGGCTGCCGTAATCGACGGTCGGGCGCAGGCGCACGCGGATGCGCGGATTGCCCGCGGCGGGGCGGATTTGGCGCACCGCCATGATCGGCCGGTAGGACCGTCCGAACTGCTTGAACCGCGGCGCGAAGTCGGTGATCTCGACCGCCGAGTCGTGGCTGTCGAACAGGGTGGTCACCAGGATCGCCGAGTTGCGGAGATAGCGTTGCTCGCTGCGCGCGAAGTCGTCGATCGTCACGTCGAAGAAGCCGCGACCGTCCTCGTCGTCGTCGTTGATCAGGCTGCTGAAGACCGGGTCGCCGTCGAAACGCGGCAGGCACGACCAGACGATCCGGCCCCGCGAGTCGATCAACGCCGAATAGCTGCAATTGCCGATCACCGCGAGGTCGAGATTGCTCATCGGACTTCCCCCGTCATCCGCGCGCATCGACCCGTCCCCGCCGCGAGATCGTCCAGCCAGGCGTGGAGTTCGGCGACGCTCGCGATGCGCCACCGGGCCGAGCTGCGGTCGGCGTCGCCGACGCGAATGGAATGGCCGCCCAGGCGGTTGACCGCGGCGAACCCGTCCTCATCGGTCACGTCGTCGCCGACGAAGACGGGCAGGCGGCCGCGAAACGGCGCGCCGGCCATGAACTCGTCCACCACGTCGCCCTTGTGGGCGCCGGGCGGGCGGAACTCCAGCACCATCTTGCCGCGTTGCAGGACCAGACGGTCGCGATGCCCGTCGAGCAGCGCGCGGGCGAACCGGCCGGCCTCGTCCGCCATGCCGGGCGCGCGGCGGAAGTGGAGCGCCACCGTCGGCCCCTTGTCCTCGACCAGAAGGCCCGGGTCCCGGCGGGCGAAGTCCCGCAGCGCCGCGCCCACCGATTCGATCTCGCGGGTCGGCCCGCCGGGACGGACGACATGGCCCGCGGCGTCGCGGCGCTCCAGCCCGTGCAGCCCGGCGGCGACGGGGCGCAGCGGCGCGAACAGGCGGTCGAGCGTCTCCAGCGACCGGCCGCTGATGAGGGCCACGGCGCCGCCGAAGCGGCCGCCCAGCGCGGCCAGGGTCTCGCGCATACCCGGTGCCGGCGCCGCCGCCTCCGGCGTGTCCGCGATCTCGATCAGCGTGCCGTCGACGTCGAGGAACAGCGCCCAGCCGTCCGCCGGACGGGGAAGCGCGCCGGCGCCTCTCATGCCGGTCTCCTCGCGCCGGGGGCGGCGCGCATCGGCGGCGGCGTCTTCTCCGCCGTCATTCGGCGGCGAGATCCAGTCTTCCCATATCGGCCAGCGCCTCGATCACGGCGGTCATCTGTCCGGTCAGGCGCTCGATGCCGGCGGTCCGCTCGATCCTGCGCTCGTCCATGTAGAGCGCCCGGTTGATCTCGATCTGGAGCGCGTGCACGCCCTCGGCGGGCCGGCCGTAATGGCGCACCGTGTAGCCGCCGGCGAAGGGCTTGTTGCGCACCACGACGCCGCCCAGCGACCGGAGCGCCGCCTCGACGGTCGCGGTGACGCTCGCGTCGCACGACCTGCCGAATGCGTCGCCGAGCACGAAATCCGCCCTGTTGCGGCCGGCGTCGGGGTCCCTCGGCCCACCGACCGACGGCATCGAATGACAGTCGATCAGGATGCAGAAGCCGAACGCCTCCCGCGTGCGGTCGATGCTGGCCTGCAAGGCCGCGTGATAGGGCCGGTAACAGGTCTCGATGCGGCGCATCGCCTCGGCGAAGCGCAGCTTGGCGCGGTAGATCTCCCGGCCGCTGGCGACGACCTTGGCGATCGTGCCGAGGCCCGCGGCGACCCGGCTCGACTGGGCGTTGGCGTAGCCGGGCAGCGGGTCGGCGAACATCGCCGGGTCGAGCTCGAACGGCTCGCGGTTCGGGTCGACGAAGGCGCGAGGGAACAGGGCGCGGACCAGCGGCGCCCCATGGGCCGGGGCCGCGGCGAACAGCTCGTCCACGAAGCTGTCCTCCGACTGCCGCAGCGTCAGCCGGTCGAGGGCCGAACCGGCGACGAAATCGGGCGGGTAGTCGCTGCCGCTATGCGGCGAGGCGAAGACCAGCGGCGCCTCCTGACGCGCCGGCGCGATCACCTCGACGGGCCGCGCCGCCCTGGCGCGGATCCTGGCCAACACCCCCATCCCGCGCAGCTCCTCGCCCCAGCCGTCGAACATGCGGCCCGGGCGCGGAAGTATTCTGGCCAGCATCCTCATCCCGCGCAGGTCTTAACCCGCATTCTTCGTCCTGTCCATGGCCTGTTCCCGCCCATGGCCCGCGCGGCGCGCGCGACGGGCCGAATGGACGCCTTCCGACCGCACGACGCCCTCGACGAACGACCCCGCCGCGCATCTTCACGCGCCGACGGCCAAAGAAGCCCCGTGTCCCATGCGCAGGGAGCCAGGACACGCGCTTGCCATCGGCGGCGCTTCGTCTATAACCTGGGGACGTCGGCGGGCGCGTAGCTCAGCGGGAGAGCACTACGTTGACATCGTAGGGGTCGCTGGTTCGATCCCAGCCGCGCCCACCACCGGCGCCTGTCGCGCCGCCGGCATTTTTCGCTTGACACGGGGGAGCGTTTGTGTTACGATCCTTCACAGTGGACAGAAGCGACCGGGAGCCCCGCTGTCGACCGTCGGCGGGGTTTTTCGTCGCCCCCGACATGGATGCGCAGGAGCCCGCTCCCTGCAATCGAAGATTGCATCGGCGACGGCGAACCGAACGCGACCTTCCCGCCGGCGCCGGGCCGGACCGGATCGAAGCCGGGCGGTGCGGAATGGACGGCGGGGCGCGGCGGCAGGCGAAATCGGACGCCGAATCCGCCCTGCTTTTCGCCTGCTTTCGCCCTGCTTCCGACCGGTTTTCACCCTGCTTTTTCCCTGGTTTTTCGTCGTAACCCATTGGTATGCAACGAAATCGTGAATTTTTCGCCGGCGGAGCGCCCGCCACCCCGCCGCCGCGCCGTCGCCGACGGGGGAGAACGCGCCGGCCCGGGGCGGGGCCGGCGGCCGGATTTCCGGCAATCGAAGATTGTATTCCATCGTAACGAAATACCGGGACGGGACGAGGCGCAGCGTCGCGGCCGCCCGTTGGACAATCCGCCGCCGGCCGGGTTAGGCTCGCCGCCCGGCCGCCGGATCGAGCATCGAGGAGCAGCGCAATTGGACGAACGACCCGACGCGCCCGGCGGGATCGAGGCGTCTCTCGACGCGGCGGGCATCGGACACAACCGGCCCAAGGAGGTCGTGTGGGAGCGCTGGCAGCGCAAGCGCGTCTTCGTGCGCGCGCTCGAAGGCGCCTACGGCGAGTTGCAGCGCCAGATCTGGGACCAGCCCCGGGTCTACCGCTCCCGGGACCAGGAGTGGCGCGGCGGGCCGCAGCTGTTCGACAAGGCGATCGTCAACCCGCAGAAGACCGACGTCGCGCAGTCGATCGAGACCCACATCTCGGTCATCGCCCCGGGCGGCACCGGCCAGCGCCATGGGCACATGAACTCGGCCATCTTCTACGTGCTGCGCGGCAAGGGCTACGACGTCCATGACGGCAAGCGCCACGACTACGAGGCGGGCGACGTCATGGTGGTCGAGAACGGCTGCGTGCATCAGCACTTCAACGCCAGCGACAGCGAGGATCTGGTGCTCCTGGTGATGAAGGCCAAGCCGCTGTTCCTGTTCATGCACATGCTGTTCCAGAAGATCGCGAAATTCCCGCCCAAGGAGCCGGTCCCGGGCTGGGAGGACTGGACCCCGCCGGACGACGTCTGAGGGGTCGGGGAGGAGGTTCATGGCCGACGAACGGGACCGCGCGCGCCGGAGCGAACGGCGCGCCGACATCTACGCCGACTGGCTGCGCGACTCGGCGGCGTTCCGCGCCGACTACCGGCGCCGCGTCACCGTCCTCAAAGGCGCCGACATGCCGCTCGAAGACTCGCCCGACGGGCTGCTCAAGCACATGGTGCACGAGAAACTCAACACCACCGAATGCTGTCTCGACGTCTACATGCAGTTCCTGCCGCCGGGCGGGCGGTCGGGCAAAAGCCGCCGGCTCGCCGAGCAGATCGCCTATGTCGCGGAGGGTTCGGGCTACGACCTTCACTGGGACGTCGATTTCGAGGTCGACGTCGAGTTCGAGTGGAGCTGGGCGGAAGAACCGCGCCGGTTCGAATGGAGCCGGGGCGACTTCGTCTTCGTCCCGGCCTACACGATCAAGCAGCACGTCAACGCCGACGCGAATCGGGGGGCGCGGCTGATCGTGATCTCGAACCGCATCTTCAAGGCGATGGGTCTCGACTGGATCGAACAGATCGAGAATGCCGAGGGCTATGACGGCGGCCTCGCGACCGAACTGGCCGGGCCGGGCTGGCGCCCCGATTCGCGCGCCGGCCCCGATTCCCGCGCCGAAGGAGAATCCCCATGAGCCAGGCGTCGGGCATCCGCGAAATCGGCTATTTCGACTGCCCGGGCGGCGGGCAGGTCGTGGTCGACGGAACGACCGCCTATATCGGCCACATCGCCGGACCGGAGGCGACCACCGTCGTCGACGTGAGCGACCCGCGCAATCCCCGCCAGGTCCATCAGCTGACCTGCCGCCATGCCGGCGCCCACGCCCACAAGGTGCGCGCCCGGAACGGGCTGATGCTCACCAACTACGAGTCGGTCGTCCCCGCGGGCGACGCCGAGCCGGGCTTCCGCGGCGGGCTCCACGTCTTCGACCTCGCCGACCCGCACAAGCCCGAGCCGATCGCCTTCTGGCCCTGCGACGGCACCGGCGTCCACCGCTTCACCTTCGACGGCCGCTACGCCTACATCTCGCCCGAGATCGAGGGCTATGACGGCAATATCTGCATGATCCTCGACCTGAAGGATCCGGCCCGCCCCGAGGAGGTCGGCCGCTGGCACATGCCGGGCCAGTGGATCGCCGGCGGCGAGACGCCCGGCTGGGGGCCGCGCCAGCATCGCTGCCATCACCCGATGCGGCTGGACGACCGGCTCTACGTCAGCTACTGGCACGGCGGCTGGGTGATCCTCGACATCTCGGACATGACCAGACCCGAATTCGTCTCGGGCATGGATTGGAGCCCGCCCTTCCCGTGGCCGACCCACACCTGCCTGCCGATTCCGTTCGAGGTCGCGGGGCGCCGGATCATGCTGGTCGCCGACGAGGACGTCGCCAAGGCCTACCCGTCCGGCCCGTCCTTCCTGTGGGTCGTGGACATCACCGACGAGGCCCACCCGATGCCGTTCTCCAGCTATCAGGTGGCCGGCCTCGACGGCGCCCCGACGCCGGCGATGACCGGCTGCCACCAACCGGTCGAGCACGTCCGCGGCTCCGAGATCCCGGTCGCCTGGTTCGCCCAGGGTCTCCGCGTGATCGACATCGCCGATCCGTTCAACGTCAAGGAGATCGCCCATTACGTCCCCGACCTGCCCGAGGGGTCGCGGCGGGTCTGCAGCAACGACGTGTTCCAGGACGACCGCGGCCTGATCTACGTCATCGACCGGGTGCGCGGGCTGAACATCGTCGAGCCCGCTTGGTCGTAGGGCCGGCCCCGCCTCTCCCCGGCGCGACTCGTGTTCTCAATTTGTGCTTGACATTGGGGAGCGTCTGTGCTATGATTCCCCAAGATCGTAAAGACGCGACCGGCCCGGCCCTCCGGCCGGAAAGCGGGAGGGAAGGAGCCGATCCTGCGCTCGCCCGCCACCGGGAAGCGAATTCGCCCGTTTCCGGTCGCGTTTTCGTCCTGCTTTTCGCCTGCTTTCGCCCTGCTTTCTGCGCGTTTCCGCCCTGGTTTTTCCCTGGTTTTTCGGAGTAACCCATTGAAATACAAAGAAACTGGAAAGTTTTCGCCGGAATCCGCCGATGGCGGCGCCGCCCTTCCGTCCGTTCGCCCGCCCTTGACCCGCCGCCCGGTCTCGCCGACACTGGCCGGCGACCGCAACACCGCCGGGTGAGCCCCGGGCGAGCCATGCCGATCGTCAACCGGATCGCGGAGTTCCACGACGAGATGACCGCGTGGCGGCGCGCGCTCCACGCCCATCCCGAGACCGCGTTCGAGGAGTTCCGCACCGCCGACTTCGTCGCCGGCAAGCTCGCCGAGTTCGGCATCGAGGTCGATCGCGGGCTCGGCGGGACCGGGGTGGTCGGGACCCTGCGCGGGGCGCGCGGCGCCGGCCCCGCGATCGGGCTCCGGGCCGACATGGACGCCTTGTTCATCGCCGAGAAGAACGACTTCGCGCACCGGTCCACTCACGACGGCAAGATGCACGCCTGCGGCCATGACGGCCATACCGCGATGCTCCTGGGCGCGGCGCGCTATCTCGCCGAGACCCGCAATTTCGCCGGCTCGGTGCGCTTCATCTTCCAGCCGGCGGAGGAAAACGAAGGCGGCGCGCAGGTGATGATCGAGGACGGGCTGTTCGAGAAACTGCCGATGGAGGCCGTGTTCGGCATGCACAACATGCCGGGCATCGGGGTCGGCGAGATGGCGGTGCGCCCGGGGCCGATCATGGCCGCCTTCGACGTCTTCGAGGTGACGGTGACCGGACGCGGCAGCCACGCCGCGGCCCCGCATCAGGGCGCGGACGCCATCGTCGCCGCGGCCCAGATCGTCGCCGGCCTCCAGACCGTCGCCAGCCGCGTCGTGGACCCGCAGGATTCGGTCGTGGTCACCGTGACCCAGATCCACGGCGGCGACACCTGGAACGTCATCCCGGAGGACGTGACGCTGCGCGGCACGGTCCGCGCCTTCCGCCCGGAGGTGCAGGACCTGGCGGAAGCGGTGATCGGGCGCATCGCCCGGGGCGTCGCCGACGCCGCCGGGGTCGCCGCGACCGTCGAATACCGGCGCCGCTACCCGCCGACGATCAACAGCGAGGCCGAAGCCGCGCTGACCGCGCGGGTGATGGGCGAACTCGTCGGCGAGGACAACGTATTCCTCGACAAGAACCCCAAGATGGCCTCCGAAGACTTCGCCTTCATGCTGAACGAGAAACCGGGCGCCTATGTCTGGATCGGCAACGGCCCCGCCGACGGGAATCGCCTGCTGCACAACCCGAACTACGACTTCAACGACGACGTCCTGCCGCTGGGGGCGAGCTACTGGGCGCGGCTCGCCGAAACGCGGCTGGCCCCGGAGACGGCCTGACCGGGCGCGGTCCGAGCGATGCGCAATCGTCTCTACCGCGCCGACTGCAAGGCGGTCATCGACGACTTGGCGTCGGAAGGCGTCCGCGCGGATCTGGTCTATCTCGATCCGCCCTTCAACTCCAACCGCACCTACTCGATGCTGTTCCGACAAAACGGCGTGACGGCTCGGCAGAAAGCCTATCACGATATGTGGGACTTCACGGACAGCACGCGCCAACTCGTTCTCGATTTCCGCGCCGAACTGGAGCGGTGGGAGCTCGCCCAAGAGTTCAAGAGATTCATTCTGCTATGGGTAAACATGTTGGAGCAAAGCTCGTCGGACGAAAAGAAGCTGCTCAATTACCTCATGTACATGACGCAGCGCTTGGTGCTGCTCAAAAAGATCTTGAAGCCGACGGGTTCCATCTACATGCATTGCGATCCGACGGTAAGCCACTACGTCAAGGTGATTATGGACGGGATATTCGGGTTCGGGAACTTCCGCAACGAGGTCGTGTGGAAGCGAATGTCGTCCCACAACGACGCCAAGCGGTGGGGCAAGGTGCACGACGTCTTGCTGTTCTACTCGATGTCGGATCGCTTTACCTGGACCGGCGAGGCGCGCGTTTCTTACGACGACGCCTATATCGCCAAGAGCTATCGGCACAAGGATGAGCATGGGCGCTATATGACCTCCCCGCTCCAGGCGCGAAGCTTGTCCGGCGGCGGCTACGAGTACGAATGGCGAGGCCGACCGGACATCTGGAAGTTTCCCAAACATCGACTCGACGAACTGGATGCGAACGGCGAAATCCATTGGCCTCGAAAGCCCGGCGGCGTCCCCCGTCGAAAAGTCTACCTTGACGAGGCAAGAGGCGCGCCGGTGCAGGACGTTATCACCGACATCGTGCGGAAGCGGGAGTCCACGGACTACCCGACGAAGAAGCCGAACGACCTGCTCGGACGGGTCATCCGGTCGTCTACCCGCGAGGGCGATATCGTTCTCGATCCGTTTTGCGGTTGCGGCACCGCGATAGAGGCGGCGCGCCGTCTGAAGCGGCGCTGGATCGGAATAGACATAAGCGGTCCCGCCATAGACGAGATAGAAATCCGCCTCGGCCGGCATGGGCTACATCCGAAGACGCATTACGACCTTCTGGAAGGCAGCCCCGAGACGATGGCCGAGTACGACCGGCTCTCCGCCTACGAGAAGCAGGACTGGCTGATTCGGCGCATGCATGGCTTGCCGAACCCGAGAAAGTCGGGAGACCGCGGCGTGGATGGCGATATGGATATTCACCTTGGCGTCGACGAGAACGGGCGCGACCGGTGGGGGCGCGTCGTCTTCTCGGTGAAAACCGGCAAACAACGCAAGCCCGAGCATGTCCGCGAACTGATCGGCGTCATGAAGAGCGAAAAGGCGGATATCGGCGTCCTGATCCTGGACGTCGAACCGACGGAGAAGATGGAAGACGCGGCGCGAGCCGTGAAAACCCTTCGATACCAGCAGCGGGCCGACCTGCCGCCGAAGGAATACGATCGGGTTCAGATACTCACCGCCTACGAGATCATCGAGGGGGCGAAGATAGATTGTCCACCCACGATGCAAATCGTGAAACGGTTCCGGGAAGCGCAGATGGAGATGAAGGTATGAGCGAAAACGCAAAGCGCCAGGAGATACCCGACGCTCGATCGTCGGGACCGTGACTCTCCTACGTAATTCCTCTACGTAATCCCCATCGCTTTCACTCCTATGGACCAGGGAAACGGAATGGCCGACAAGGACGGTTTCGCCGGCGTGACGATTCCGCGCTCGCCGGTCTACGGAACCAGGGGGATGGTGGTTTCGGGGCACTCGCTCGCCTCGATCGCTGGCTACGGCGTGCTCGACCGCGGCGGCGCGGTGATCGACGCGGCGGTCGCGGCCTCGGCCGTCCTGTCGGTCGTGATCCCGCAGGCGACCTCGCTCGGCGGCGATGCGTTCTTCCTCTATCGCGACGCCGAAGCGGGGCGGACCGTGGGCCTCAACGCCACCGGACCCGCCCCCGCCGGGGCGACGCCCGAGGTCTTCGCCGACGGCATGAAGCCGCGCGGCCCGCTGGCGGCGAGCGTTCCGGGCATGGTGCGGGGGCTGGAGCGCATCCATCGGCGTTACGGCCGGCTGCCCTGGGCCGGGCTGTTCGACGCCGCGATCGACGCCGCCGAGGCGCACCCCGCCTCGCGCATCCTGGCCAACGCCCTCGGCCTCTATCGCGCCGAGGTCGAAGCCGATCCCGGCCTCCGGGCGACCTACCTGCCCGACGGCGCGCCGGTCCGCGCCGGCGACGTCCTGCGCCAGCCGGCCCTGGCCCAGTCGCTCCGCGCCATCGCGCAAGACGGCGCCGCCGCCTTCTACGAGGGCGCGATCGCGCGTTCGTTGGGCGATTACGCGACCGCGCGCGGGGGGCTGTTGAGCGCCGGCGACTTCGACGGCTACGAACCCGAATGGGTCGAGCCGCTCACCGCCGACTACCGCGGCCGGACCGTCGCCGTCATGCCGCCCAACTCCTACGGCATCCTGATGCTGATGCAGCTCAACGGGCTGGGCGGCGTGGACCCGGCCGACCTGGCGGCGGACGATGCGCAGCGCCTGGCCCGCCTCATCCGCGCCATGCAGGCGGCCTTCGCCGAGGGCCAGCGGCACGTCGCCGATCCGCGGACCTATCGGGCGCCGATCGACGAGCTGCTGGGACCCGCCGTCGCGGCGCGGCTGCGGGCCGCGGTGGCGAACGGCGCGCCGGGGCGCGCCGGCGGCGGCCGCGGCGGCACCTCCTGCATCGTCGTCGCCGACGCCGCCGGCAACGGGCTGTCGCTGGTGCAGAGCGTATTCCATCAGTTCGGCTGCGCCGTCCTCGACCCGGGTTCGGGCATCCTCCTCAACAACCGGATGATGGGCTTCGCCAACGACCCGTCGCTCCCCAACGCGGTCGCGCCGGGCAAACGGCCGTCGCATACCCTCAACCCGGTGCTGGCGCTCGACGACGACAGGCTGCGCTATCTGCTGGCGACGCCGGGCGGCCCGAGCCAGACCATGACCAACGTCCAGCTGCTGACCAATCTGGTGGACCGCGGGATGGAGCTCACCGCGGCGATCGACGCGCCCCGCTGGAGCGTCGATCTCGACGGCGGCCTGCTGCTCGAGGCGGGCTTCGACGCCGACGTCGGCGCGCGGCTCGCCGCCCTTGGCTTCGACGTCGCCTCCGCCGCCGGAGCGCTGTTCTTCGGCTCGATGAAGGCCATCGAAGTCCTGCCCAACGGCGTCCTCTGCGGCGCCGCCGACACCCGGCGCGAAGCCTCCGCGGTCGGCGCCTGATGGCCGGAGTCGCCGACCTGATCGTCACCCGCGGCCGCGTCCTCACCGTCGATCGTCCCTTCTCGATCGCCGGCGCGGTCGCCGTAAAGGGAAACCGCATCCTCGCCGTCGGCGCGCCCGACGAGATCGCCGCGCTGGCGGACGAATCGACCCGCATCGTCGACGCCCGCGGGCGGGCGGTGATTCCGGGGCTGATCGACGGTCACGCCCATATGGACCGCGAGGGCCTCAAGTCGGTCCTGCCCTCGCTCGCCGGATGCCGGTCGATCGACGACGTCCTTCAGCGGATCGAGGCGCTGGCGCGGGACGCCGCGCCGGGCGCATGGATCGTGACGATGCCGATCGGCGAACCGCCCTATTACTTCGACCCGGCGCGCGGGCTGCGCGAAGGCCGCTACCCGACGCGCTGGGAGCTCGACCGGGCGGCGCCCGACAACCCGGTCTACATCCGCCCGATCTGGGGCTACTGGCGGCACGCGCAGCCGCTCGACTCGGTGGTCAACAGCCGGGCGCTCGCCGCCGCGGGGATCGACCGCGACTTCGTCCCGCCCAGCCCGGAGATCGAGTTCGAACGGGACGCGGAGACGGGCGAGATCAACGGCGTCGTCCATGAATGGACCTACATGCCGATCGTCGAACTCAGCCTGTTGCGCATGAGTCCGGGGTTCAGCCCCGCGCAGCGCGCGGCGGGGCTGGAGCGGGCGATGGCGATCTACAACCGCACCGGCACGACCAGCGTCTTCGAGGAGCACGGCGCCGCCCAGGAGCTGATCCGCGCCTATCAGACGGTCCGCGACGCCGGCAAGGCCAGCGTCCGCGCCAACCTGGTCTTCAGCCCCGCCTGGGACGGCGCCGAAGCCGCTTACGGCCCGATGCTGGCGCGTTGGGCCGGTTGGCTCGGCGGCCGCGGCCTTGGCGACTCGTGGCTGCGGGTCGCCGGCGTCTACACCGAGTTCGGACCGACGGTCGAGAGCCGGCTGCGCGCGCGGGCGTCGCCCTATACCGGCTGGGCCGGCTTCAATCCCGATCACGGCGTGCCGCGCGCGCGCATGAAGGAGTTTCTGATCGAGGCGGCGCGCAACGGCATCCGCGTCGCCACGCTGTCGATGGAGTTTCTCGACCTCTACGAAGAGGTCGACCGCGCGGTCCCGATCGGCGACATGCGCTGGATCGTGGGCCACCTCAACACGGTCACCGAGGACCAAGCGCGGCGGCTGGCCCGCCTCGGAGTGGCGACGACGACCCACACCAACCGCTACGTCTACAAGCAGGCGCACGCGACGCGGGACGAGATCGGGGCGGATCGGGAGGACGACATCGTCCCCCTCGCGCGCCTGCGCGGGGCCGGCGTTCATGTCGGCCTCGCCACCGACAACGTGCCCACCTCGCTGTTCTATCCGATCTGGCAGGCGGTGGCGCGCCCCGACCTCCACGGGCGCGGGCCGGTCGGCGCGGCGCAGCGGCTGTCGCGGCGAGACGCGCTCAGATGCGCCACCGTCGAGGGCGCTTGGCTCACCTTCGAGGAGAACGAGAAGGGGTCGATCGAAGCCGGCAAGCTGGCCGATCTGGCGGTCCTCTCGGACGATCCGCTCGCCTGCGACGAAGACCGGCTGAAGGACATCGCGGCCGACGTGACGATCGTGGACGGCCGCATCGTCCACCTCCGGGAAGGCGCGGCGTGAGCGCGGCGTCGGCCGCGGCCATGCCGGTCGCCGAGCTCGACACGCCGGTCCTGCTGGTCGACGCCGCCTCCCTCGAACGCAACATCGCCCGCATGAGCGCGCTTGCGTCCGACGCCGGCGTCGCCTGCCGGCCGCACGGCAAGGCGCACAAGTCGCCGGTCATCGCCCGGATGCAGATCGACGCCGGCGCCGTCGGGATCTGCTGCGCCAAGCTGGGCGAGGCCGAGGTCATGGCGGCCGCCGGGACGCCCGACATCCTCATCACCACCGCAGTGATCGGCCGGTCGAAGATCGCGCGGCTGATGCAGGTGGCCCGGCAGGCGAAGACCGCGGTCGTCGCCGACGACGCCGGCAACGTCGCCGATCTCGCCGCCGCGGCGCAGACCGCCGGGCTGCGGCTCGACGTCGTGGTCGAGGTCGATGTCGGCCAGGGCCGCTGCGGCGCGCCGCCGGGGGAAGCGGCGGCCGGAGTCGCGGCCGCGGTCGCCCGGTCGCGCTGGCTGCGTCTGCGCGGGCTCCAGGGCTATCACGGCTCGATCCAGATGACCGGCGGCTTCGCCGAGCGCGAGGCGGGCGCGCGGCGGGCCCTCGACAGGCTGCTCGACACCGCGCGGCTGATCCGGGCGCAAGGCGACGAGGTCGAACTGCTCACCGGCGGCGGCACCGGCACGTCGGCCATCGACGCCGCCCTGGGCGGGCTCACCGAGTTGCAGCCGGGAAGCTACATCTTCATGGACAGCAACTACGACGCGATCGAATGGCGGGGCGGGGCCGCCCAGCCGTTCGAACGCTCGCTGACCGTGCTCGGCTCGGTCATCAGCCGGCCGGCGGGCGACCGCGCCATCGTCGATGTCGGCATGAAGGCGGCGAGTTCCGACGGCGGCGCGCTCGCGCCGGTCGATCTGCCCGCGGCGAGGTTCCGCTTCGCGGGCGACGAGCATGGCGAGATCTCCTTCGCCGACGGGGCCTGCCCGCTCGCGCTCGGCGACAAGGTCGCCTTCTACCCGAGCCATTGCGACACCACGGTCAACCTGCACGACCGCTTCGTCGTCGTCCGCGAGGGCGCCGTCGAGGACGTGTGGGAGATCGCGGCGCGCGGGCGGTCGCAATGACCCGGGGCGGCGGTCTCGCCCGCCTCCCGGCCGCGCTCGCCGCGGCTCTGCTCGCCGCGACGCCCCTCGTCGGCGGCGGCGCCGCCGCCTCTCCGCCCGCGGGCGGCGGCGGCGAAACCGCCGCGCTCCGGCCGCCGCCCGCGGCCGAGGCGCGCGTCCTGCGCACGGTGCGCCGGGGCGACACGCTGGGCGCGATCATGAAGCGCCTGGGCATTCCGGGCGGCGAGGCCCATGCGGCCAACGAGGCGTTGCGCGGCGTCTTCGACGTGCGGCGGCTCCGTCCCGGGCAACGGTTGACGTTCGTCCATCGCCCCGAAGCCGGCGGCGGGGGCGGCGTCCTCCGCAGCGTCGAGATTGAGGCCAGCGCCGAGCGCAGCGTCGTGGTCGCGCGCCAAGCCGACGGCGAGTTCGCCGCCCGGACGACCGACAACCGCCTGGAGCGGCGGCTCGCCCGCGCCCGGGCGACGATCCGGTCGAGCCTCTACGAAGCCGGGCTGGCGGCGCGTCTGCCGCCGCGCATCCTGCACCGCCTGATCGGCATCTACAGCTGGGACGTGGACTTCCAGCGCGAGGTCCAGCCCGGCGATTCCTTCGACGTCGCGTTCGAGCGCCTGCATCGGGAAGACGGCGGCTTCGCCGGCGACGGCGAGATCGTCTCCTGCGCGCTCACGCTCGGCGGCCGGGAGCGCCGGCTCTACCGCTACGAGTTCGCCCCCGGGCGCTTCGACTATTTCGACCGGCGGGGCCGCAGCGCGCGCAAGCCGCTGATGCGGACGCCGATCGACGGCGGGCGGCTGACCTCCGCCTACGGCCGGCGCAGACACCCGGTGCTGGGCTACACGCATATCCATCGAGGCGTGGATTTCGGCGCGCCGCCCGGAACGCCCATCTACGCCGCCGGCGACGGGCGCATCGTCCGCATGGGATGGAACGGCGCCTACGGCCGCTATCTGCGCATCCGCCACAACCCGCGCTACGACACCGCCTACGGCCATCTGCGCGCCTTCCGCCGCGGGCTGCGGCCGGGCGCGCGCGTCGAGCAGGGCCAGGTCATCGGCTATGTCGGCTCGACCGGACGGACGACCGGGCCGCATCTGCATTACGAGGTCTTCGTCGGCGGCCGGCGGGTCAACCCGTTGCGGGTCAAGCTGCCCTCCGGCCACGTCCTTCGCGGCGAAGCGCTGGCCGCGTTCGACGACCGGCGGCGGGAGATCGACCGCCGGGTCGCGGCGGCCCCCGCGACGATCGAGATCAGCCGTCGCTGAGTCCCGATCCCGATCCCGGCGCCGGCGGGCCGGCGCGGTCGTAGCCGCGCAGCAGATCGTCCACCAGACCGGCGGCGTCCGCCCAGTCGAAGGTGCGGTACATATGCCCGCGCGGAATATGGGGCGCCCCGGCGTAGAACATCTCGTACTGGACGTGGCGCGACCCGAACTCGGAGCCGAGCGCGTCCCAGGCGAGCTTCATCAGCTTCACCCGATCGGCCGGGTCGGCCGCCGACGGCGTCCGGGCGCCGCCGAGCGGCGCGGCCGTCTCCGGGCGGCCGAGGTCGTCCGCCGACGAGGGCAGCGCGATCAGCCCGCCGCCCGCGAGCTCGCGGATCGCGTTGACGAATCGGGGATACGCCTCCTGGGTGACGACCTGGAGGGAATAGAGCATCCGTTCGTCGGGAACGTAATAGCCGTACCAGGCTTTGCCGTTCGCCTCCATGCCGCGCACCATGCCGTCGACCATCGCGGCGAAGGCGGCGAGCCGGCCCAGCCGGTCGCGCGCCCGCGCATCGCCGATGGCGCCGCGGGCTTCGACGATGCGCCTGGCGAGGCCCAGCAGGAAGCGCAGCTTGACCGCCAAGCGGATCTGGCATTGGTAGTTCTGATAGACATGGGCGGAGGTGTCCCGGAACTGCCCCGCGCACATATCGACGTCGCGATAGATGAACAGCCGCTCCCACGGCACCTCGACCTGATCGAAATGGATCACGGCGTCGTTCTCGTCGAAATGCGACGACAGCGGGTAGTCGAACTCCGAGGTGGCGTTGCGTTCGTAGGACGTGCGCGAGAGGATCGAGACGCCCTTGGCGCCCAGCGGCTGGGCGAAGGACAGGGCGAAGCGCTCCTCGCCGGGCTTCAGCGGCTGGATGTTGCTGACCAGCACGTCGTTGGCGATCGCGCAGCCGGTCCCCAGCATCTTGGCCCCGTGAACGACGATGCCGCGCGGACCTTCGTCGACGACCGCCAAAGCGAGATCGCCGTCGCGCGGCAGCGCCGCGGTGTCCTTGGACCGGTCGGCCTGGGGGTTCACGAAGGCCGAGGTGAGGTAGAGTTCGTCGTCGCGGGCCGCGGTGAAATAGGCTTCGAGCGCGCGGGCGCGGGCCTCGCTCGAACGCCGGAAAATCTCCCGGCCCATGACCTGGCCGCACATGCTGTGGGCCATGTAGTCGGGCGACCGCCCCATGAATCCGCAATGGGTCCGCGCCAGGGCTTCGACCGCCTTGCGCCCGTCGATCAGATCGCTGCGGCTCCGGGGCAGCCGCCAGCACTTGCCGACCCGCCGGCCGCTGGTCGGCGAGACGAAGGTCGCGAGTTCCGGATTGGCCGCCTGGAAGTCGTACAGGTCGGCGATCGCGCGCGCGGCGTTACGGAATGCCGGGTGACGGGCCGGATCGGCGATCCGCTGTCCGTCGAGATAGATCGTGCGGCCGTCGTCCAGGCTCTCGAGATAGTCCGCGCCCGTCTTCATGACCCGCACGCCGCCGCCGCCCGGCGACTGTTCCATGCCCGCGGCGGCCGGTCAACCCGCTGTCCGGGTTCACTACATATGAGACGGCGGGGTTTCCTGTGCTGTCAGTGAGAGAAGGTACTCGGCGGGGGTATGTCCGTCGAGAGCGTTGTGCGGTCGGAAGGTGTTGAACTCGTCGGCGAAGGCGTCGATCCATCGGTTGATGTCGTCGAGGTTGTCGTTGGGCGGGTCCCAGGTTGCGTAGAACTCGTATCGCCAAGCGCCGTTGTTGCGCTCGACGTGTCCGTTGAGTTCGGGCGATTTGGGGGGCAGTTCGAAGAGTTGGATGCCGCGTTTCTGGCATTCGCGCTCGAAGCTGGCCTTGAACTCGGAGCCGCCATCGACCTGGATGGCCTGGATGGGGAAGGGCATGTCGTCCTGGAGCTTGTCGAGGAAGCGTTTGGCGTTGTGTGCGGTTGCGCGCCGGCAGGCTTGTGCGCAGGTCCACTTGGCGACGGGATCGCAGGCGGTGAACTGCTTGAGTGGGGGTCGTCCGTGTCCTGGGGAGAGGGAGAGGGTGTCGAGTTGGACGATCTCGCCTGGGGCTGTGGGTCTGCGCCCCTTGGGGAGGCGTCTGGCGTGCGGCCGGCTGTGCTTGCGGCTGCGTCGCGGGGCCTTGCGTCGGAGGGTGGGGACGGGGGTGACGGCGCCTCGTTGGACGAGGTTCTTGAGGATGCGGCCCACGGTGCTCTGGCTGGCGGTGTATCCCTGGCGGCGCAGCAGGATGGTGAGCTTGGCCTTGCCCCACATCGGGAAGTCGGCGCGCATCTCATGCACCGCCGCCGCCAGTTGCGGCGACCATTCGGGCCGTCGTGAGCGCCGGGGCCGTCGCGAGCGCGGGGCCAGGCGGCCCTGGTCGTGAAGCTTCCGCCAGCGGTAGAGGGTGGCCCGCGACACGCCGACGGCGGCGGCCGCATCGGCGGCGCTGAGGCCATTGTCGCGGGCGCGACGCCAACGCTTCAGGGCGTCACGCCTGTGCGCTTCGTCGCTCCGCTCCTTGCCGCACAGGCGTGACGCCAGGGCGGCTCCCCGTGTAACATGACGGGGCAGGCCGAAAACCTGCATGGGGGTCCTCCTTCCAGCTGTCTGTCCAAACCAACAGCTTCGGAGACCCCCAACCTTCCTTCAACCTCCTCGTCTCACATGTGTCTGGACCAGGACACCCGCGCCCGGGCGGCGCGGCCGCCGGCATGACGCGCCAGGGCCGGTTCGAGGTCGTCGACGTCGTGGTCGTGCTCGGCGCGCCGCCGACCGCGGCGGGCGCGCCCGGCCCCAGGATGCGGCGGCGCATGGCCGGCGGCGTCGGCGCGTTCCGGCGATCCGCCGCGCAGGCGCTGCTGGTCACGGGCGGACCGCCCGGCGCCGATCCGACCGAGGCCGCGCTGATGCGCGATCTCGCGATCGCGGCCGGCGTCCCCCGCAGCCGCATCGTCGTCGAGCCCACGGCCGGATCGACGTTCGACAACGCGGCCCGAAGCGCCGAGATCATGCGGGCGCGGGGCTGGTCGAAGGCGCTGGTGGTGACCGATGCGCTCCATTTGCCGCGCGCCTTGCTCGCGTTCCGGGCCGAAGGCGTCCGCGCCCGCGGCCGAAGCGCGGGCCCGGGGCCGGGCGGGGCGGCGCAGCGCGCGCTCTGGCGCGAGGCCGCCTACGAAGCCGCGGCGCTCCTCTGCTACGGCGCCGCGATCCTGTTGCGCCGTCGCCGGCGGGGGCCGCCTACCGCCGCAGACCCCGGACGATCGCGAGATAGTCGGGATGGTCCGGGCCGATCAGCCCATGACGGACGAAGAAGTCGATATTGACCAGGTTGCAGTTGAACTTGAACGCGCCGGTCCGGGAAACGATCCGCATCACCCGGCCCGCCGGCCACAGATGGAACGCCGCGACCTCGCCGTCGGCGTTGCGCGGACGGAAGTCGGCCGGGAGTTCGAGGTCGTAGGCGAACATCACGTCGGGCCTGAGCCCGTCGGCGGTCTCCTGCGTGTAGGACACGGCGCCTACCGGGATCGCCCGCGCCGCCAAATCCGGCGGGATGCCCGCCTCCTCGGCGGCTTCCTTGACGACGTTCTCCGCCGGCCCGATCCCGACCGGCTGGCCGCCGGCGACGAGGTTGTCGAGCAGGCCGGGGAAGGTCTGCTTGCGCGCCGCGCGCCGCGCGACCCACAGATGGATCCCGCCGCGGTCGCGGACGAACCCGTTGACGTGCACGCCATAGGCGCGGACGCCGAAGAACGGCGCCGCGGCGCGCTCCATCTCGAACAGATGGGGGCCGGCGAACGGACCGCCGACCGGATAGGCTTCGCCCCGCCAGCCGGGGATGACGCCGCGCCGGGCCAAGTCACAGAGCGCGGCGTGGACGGCGCGCGTCCGCGCGGCGTAATCGTCGAGTCCGCGGGCGAGTCCGACCGCGGCGTCCGACAGAGCGAACGCCTCGGGATAGCGGGCGAGCCGCGCCGCGAAACCATGCTTGACCCAGCCGACCCGCTCGTCGGCGACGACGAAGGGCGTGAAATGCGACAGGTCGTGGGAGTTGCACTCGCGGATCCGGTCGAGAAAGCTCAATCTGCGGGCTCCGGCCGGGCGAGGCGGGCGCGCTCACACGACGTTGCGCTCGGGCAGCCGGCGCCCCGCGCGGATCCGCGCATAGGTCAGGGCCGACAGGTCGAGCGTGCGAAAACCGCCATGGACGATCGACTCGCAGACCGCGCGGCCCGCGGCCGGGGCCTGCTGCGCGCCGTGGCCCGAGAAGCCGTTGCAGAACGCCAGGCCGCCGATCTCGGGATGCCAGCCGAGGATGGCGTTGCGGTCGAACGTGTTGACGTCGTAGAGGCCCGCCCAGGCGCCGACTTGGCGAACCGCCTCGAAGCGCGGCACCCGCCGCGCGAGCGCCGGCCATACGATCCGTTCGAACAGCGCTTCGTCCGGCTCGAGCGCTCCGGCGGCGGCGTCTTCGTCCTCGGCGTCCGGCGGGGAGACGAGGGCGATGTAGCGGCGGCCTTCCGGTCGGAAGGCGACGCCGGTCGGATCGACCACCAGCGGCGCAGCGCCGACGTTCTCGCGGCAGTCGAACACGAAGGTCGTGCGCTTGCGCGGGCGGACCGGCAACGCGCAGCCGGCGAGGGCCGCGACCGTCGCCGCATGAGGCCCGGCGGCGTTCACCAGGACCGCGCAGTCGACCGCGCCGCCCCGGCGCAGCCGCACGCCGACGACGCGCCCGCCCCGCCGGGTCACGCCGACCACCTCGTCATGGACGTAGTCGGCCCCCAGCGCCAGGGCCTTGCGGCGCAGGGCGCGCAGCAGAGACTCCGGGTCGAACCAACCTTCGCCGGTCAGCCCGAACCCGCCGCCGGCGAGGCCGTCGCCGTCGAGCCAGGGGAAGCGGGCGCACAGCTCGGCGGGCGACAGCAGCGCCACGTCGGCGCCGAGCGCGTTCTGCCGGCGCACGTTCGCCGACAGCTGGGCGTATCCGGCCGCCGAGGCGAGAAACAGGTAGCCGCGTTCGACGAAGCCCACCTCCGGCCGCTCGCCGCCGACCGCGAGCAACTCCGGCGCCCGCCGGAGGAATTCCGCGCCGAACAGGGACATGCGCACGTTCTCGGGCGTCGAGAATTGCTGGCGAACGCCGCCCCAGGACCGCAGCGTCGCGCTGGCGGAATAGGTCGGGTCGCGCTCGACGACCAGCACGCGGCCGTCGAAGGTCGCGCAGGCGCCGAGGAAATAGGCGACGGCGCTGCCCATGATCGCGCCGCCGGCGACGACCACGTCGTACCGGTCCGTCATCGCGCGGGTCCGCCGGCCGAAGGCGCGTCCATCCCTGGCAGCCTTACGCCGCCGGGCGCCCGCGCGCAAGGCGCCGGCCCGGACGAATTCCTTGACTCGCGCCGACCCGACGTGACCTTATGGCCGCGGTCCGCGCCGCCGGGAGACGCGCGTCCCGGCGGCGGGCCGCAGGGACGGATGCGCAGGATTCCCAGGATCGGGAGCCGCGGGACGGTGAGACAGGGCGCTATTCCGGCAGCGATCCTCGCGATCCTGTTGCCGTCGGCGGCGGCCTTGGCGCAAGGCGCGGCGCTGTCGGATCGCGCCAGGCAGATGGACGCGAACGGCGACGGGGTGATCGACCGCGCCGAGGCGCGGGGGCCGTTGCAGGCCAATTTCGACCGGGCCGACACCGACAAGAGCGGAGCCCTCGCGGGGCCGAGATCGGCGCGTTCTTCCGCGCGCTGCGCGCCGGCGGCGGGCCGCCGGACCGCGGGCGGCCCACGGTGGTCTCCGTCGATGCGGTCAAGAACGGGCCGGCCGGCGAGACGGTGCCGGTCTACGGGCGGCTGGTCGCCCGCCAGAAGGGCGTGGTCGCGGCCCGGGTCCAGGGCGCGGTGGCGGAGATGCGCGCCGATGTCGGCGACCGGGTGGCGGCAGGCGACGCGCTGGCGCTGCTGGTCGCGGACACGCTGCGCGCCCGGCGCGCGCTCCGGCGGGCCGAGCTCGCCGAAGCGGAAGCCAAGCGGCGGGCGGCGTCCGTGCAGCTCGACCAGGCGCGGTCGGAACTCGACCGGCTGAAACGGCTCCGCAAGTCCGCCGCCTTTTCCAAGGCCCGCTACGAGGACAAGGAGAAGGACGTGTCCCGCCGGTCGAGCGCGCTCGCCGAAGCGCGGGCGCGGACGGCCCAGGCCCGGGCGGCCCTCGACATGGCCGACATCGATCTGCGCGGCGCGACGATCCGCGCGCCGTTCGCCGGCGTCCTCAGCCGGCGGCACACGGACATGGGCGCGTTCCTCAAGGTGGGCGACCGGGTGGCGACGCTGATCAACGACGCCGCGCTCGAGGTCGAAGCGGAGATTCCGTCGAACCGACTGGCCGGGCTCGCGGAAGGCGCGGCGCTCGATCTCGAATTCGAGGACGGGACGCCGTTCAAGGCCGTCGTGCGCGCCGTGATCCCGGAGGAGGATCCGCTCGCCCGCACCCGCACGGTCCGGCTGGTTCCCGACTTCGCCGGCGAGGACGCGCGCGCCGCCGTCAACCAGAGCGTCCTGCTCAACGTGCCGCTGAGCGCGCGGCTCGACGTGGTCTCGGTCCATAAGGACGCCGTGATCCGGCGGAGCGGCGGCAGCGCGGTGTTCGTGGTCGAGGACGGCAGGGCGGCGCTGCGCGCGGTGCGGCTGGGCGACGTGGTCGGCGGACGGTTCGAGGTCCTGGAAGGGTTGGAGGCGGGCGAGTTGACGGTCGTGCGCGGCAACGAGCGGCTGCGGCCCGGCCAGGCGGTGCGGACGCGCGGGGGGCCGCGCGGATGAAGCCGATCGCGTTCGCCATACGACGCCCGGTCGCGGTGCTGTCGATGGTGCTGATGACCGTGCTGCTCGGCTGGCTGGCGCTCAAGACCATCCCGATCCAGCTCACGCCCGACGTGCGCAAACCGCTGATCATCGTGGAGACCCGCTGGCGCGGGGCCGCGCCGGCCGAGGTGGAGCGCGAGATCGTGAACCGCCAGGAGGAAGCGCTCAAGGGGATCGAGGGCGTCGAGAAGATGGAGTCGAGCGCGCAGCGCGGCCGCGCCAGGATCTCGCTCGAGTTCAACGTCGCCCAGAACATGGAGCGCGCCCTCCTCCTGGTGAACAACCGCCTCGGCCAGGTGGGCGACATGCCGGCGGAGGCGGGCGAGCCCAGGCTGCTGACGCGCGACACCGACGACAACCCGGTCGCCTGGTTCGTCGTCAAGCCGTTGCCCGGCAACGACCGCAGCATCCACACCTATCGCGACTTCGTCGAAGACGTGGTCCAGGATCGGATCGAGCGCGTGGCCGGCGTGGCGCTGGTCAACGTCTATGGCGGCGACGAGCGCGAGCTGCGCGTCGTCGTCGATCCGCGCCGCCTCGCCCGCTACGGCCTGACGGTCTCCGAGATCGCCGACACGCTGCGCCGGACCAACGTCAACATCTCGGCCGGCGCCGTCGACGAGGGCAAGCGCAGCTACACGGTCCGGACCGAGAGCGAGCTCAACACCGTCGAGCGGGTCCGATCCGTCGTCCTGCGCTCGCGCGTGGCGGCGGAGACCGGGCGGATCGCGCGCGTCACCGTGGGCGACGTGGCCGAGATCGGGTTCGCCTACAAGCGGCCGACCGCGCGCATCCGCAATCTCGGCGAGGGCGCGATCGCCGTCAACGCGATCCGCGACACCGGCACCAACGTGATCCAGGTGATGGAGCGGATCCGGGACGTCGCGCAACAGCTGAACGACGGCCCGCTGCGCGCCGCCGGGCTGCGGCTGACCCAGGTCTACGACGAAACCTTCTACATCAACTCGGCGATCTCGCTCGTCACCCAGAACATCTGGCTGGGCGGGACCTTCGCCGCCCTGATCCTGCTCCTGTTCCTGCGCTCGTTCGGCGCGACGCTGGTGATCTCGCTCGCCATTCCGGTCTCGATCGTCGGCTCCTTCGTCGCCATGGCGGCTCTCGGCCGGTCGATCAACGTCATCTCGCTCGCCGGCATCGCCTTCGCCGTCGGCATGGTGGTCGACGCCGCCATCGTCGTCCTGGAGAATATCTTCCGCCACCGGCAGATGGGCAAGTCGAGATTCGAGGCGGCCCGTCTCGGCGCGTCGCAGGTATGGGGCGCGGTCATGGTCTCGGCGGTGACCACGGTGGTCGTCTTCGCCCCGGTCCTGGTCATGCGGCTCCAGGTGGGGCAGCTCTTCCGCGACATCGCCGTGGCGCTCTCGGTGGCGGTGATCCTGTCGCTGATCGTATCGGTCACCGTCATCCCGACCCTCGCCCACCGGCTGCTCGGCGACCGCGTGGCCGCCGGCCCCGCCCGGCGCCTGCCGGCGGTGGACGACCTGGCCCGGCTGTTCGTGTCGTTGACGATCCGCTACACCCGGCTGGTGGTCGGCAGCCGACCGGCGGCGCTGGGCGTGGTGGCCCTCGTGTGCGGGGTCGCGGCCGCCGCCACCTGGCTGTTCCTGCCCAAGCTCGAATACCTGCCCGAGGGCAACCGCAACCTGATCATCGGCATCTCGGCGCCGCCGCCGGGCTACAACCTCGAAACCACCACCCGGATCGCCGAGGCGACCGAGGACCGGGTGCGGCATCTGTGGGCGAGCGAGACCGGCCCGGACTCCGCGCCGGGCGAGCCGCCCAAGATGGCGCGCTTCTGGTTCATCGCGCTGCCGGCGCGGACGATCCTGGCCGCTTCGGCGGTCGATCCGACGCGGGCGCGCGAGCTGGTCCCGGTGCTCCGGCCGCTGGTCTTCACCGAGCCGGGCACGTTCGGCTTCGTCCTCCAGACGTCGCTCTTCGGGCGCGGCTTCAGCGGGTCGCGGGTGGTCGACATCGACATCATCGGTCCCGATCTCGACGCGCTGCTCGCCGTCGCCCGGCGGGCGATGGGGCCGATCGCGCAGTCGATGCCGCGCCGGGAGGGCAACCAGATCCGGCCGCGCCCGGGGCTCGAACTCGGGGCGCCGGAAGTCCGGGTCGTGCCGGATCCGATGCGGCTGGCGGATAACGGGCTGAGCGCGCGCGATCTCGGCCTGACGATCGACGCCTTCAACGACGGGCTGCGGCTGGCCGAGGTCAATATCGGCAGCCGGCGCGTCGATCTCACGCTGATGGGGCCGGAGGGCCGGATCAAGAGGACGCAGGGCATCGGCAACCTGCCGGTCGTGACGCGCGCGGGCGCGATCCTGCCGGCCCGCCAGCTCGCGCATATCGAGGTGACCGAAGGGCCGACGCAGATCCGGCATATCGAGCGCGAACGCTCCGTCACCCTCCAGATCCGCCCGGCGCCCGGGGTCCCGCTCGAAGCGGCGATCGAGACCATCGCGCAGCGCATCGTGCCGCAGCTCGAGGCGGACGGCCTGCCGCCGGGGACGCGCATCGCCGTGTCGGGAACCGCAAACGAGCTGGCGCGGACCTGGCGCGCGATGATCGTCAACCTGATCGTCGCCGCCGCCATCGTCTATCTGGTGATGGCGATCCTGCTGGAGAGCTTCGTCTATCCCTTCATCATCATGTTCTCGGTGCCGCTGGCGACCGCCGGCGGCGTGGCCGGGCTGGTGGTCCTCAATCAGTTCTCGCCCCAGGCGCTCGACATGCTGACGATCCTGGGCTTCGTGATCCTGATCGGCACCGTGGTCAACAACGCGATCCTCCTGGTCCACCAGACGCTTCAGCTCGTCCGCGTCGAAGGGATGGCCGCGCGCGAAGCGGTGATCGAGGCGACGCGCAACCGCATCCGGCCGATCTTCATGTCGACGATGACGAGCTGCTTCGGCATGCTGCCGCTGGTGATCGTCCCGGGCGCCGGGTCGGAACTCTATCGCGGCCTCGGTTCGGTGGTGGTCGGCGGGCTCGCCCTCTCGGCGGTGCTCACGCTGCTGATCATCCCGCCGCTGCTGTCGGTCGTCACCTCGGTCGTCGAACGCCGCCGCGCGGGCGGGGCGCTGCCCGCCGCCGAGCCGACGGCGGCGTGAGGCCGCGGCGTTACGCCGCGCCGCCGGTCTCCAGCGGCGCTCCCGCCTTGCGCCAGGCGTCGATCCCGCCGACGATGTGGGCGGCCCGCGCGACGCCGCGCCGCCGCGCGGCCTCCACGGCGAGGGCCGAGCGCTCGCCATAGGCGCAGTAGAACAGCAGCCGCTTGCCCGTCGCCGACGCCAGCTGGCTCAGCAGGCCGCACGGCTCGAGCTGCTTCTCCAGCCCGACATAGGGCAGGTGCAGCGAGCGGGCGATGAAGCCGTCGCGCGCGCGCTCTCCGTCTTCCCGCAGATCGACCAGGGCCGTCTCCGGGCGCAGCGCCTGGCGCCGGGCCTCGGCGACCGACAGCCCCCAGCCTTCGTCCTCGCCGTCGCCGGTCTGCGGGGCGCCGATGCGCGTATTCGCCGGCACGGCCACGTCCATCATCCTGGGGTCGGCGAGATCGAGCCGATCCATCAGCTCGACATAGGCCTGTTTCGATTCCACCCGGAGGCGCGGGTTGAATCGGCGCTCCTCGCCGATCGTGCTCACCGTCTCGCCCTTGTAGTCGTGCGCCGGGTAGACCAGCGTCTCCTCGGGCAGCGTCAGCAGCCGGCCGAAGATCGAGTCGTACTGGGCCGCGGCGCTGCCGTTCTGGAAATCGGTGCGCCCGGTTCCCCGGATCAGCAGCGTGTCGCCGGTGAACACGCGGTCGGCCAGCCGGAAACAATAGGAATCGTCGGTGTGGCCGGGCGTGTAGATCACCTCGAGCGAGACGCCTTCGATGTCGATCCGGTCGCCGTCGGCGACCCGCATCGAGACGGTGTCGACCGCCGAGCGCTCTCCCATGACGGTGATGCATTTCACCCGGTCGCGCAGCGCGCCGAGCCCGGTGATGTGGTCGGCGTGGACATGCGTATCGACGGCCTTCACCAGCCGAAGGTCAAGCTCCCCCAGCAGCTCCACGTAACGGTCGACGCGGTCCAGCACGGGATCGACGATCAGGGCTTCCCCGCCGCGCCGGCTGGCGAGGACGTAGCTGTAGGTGCAGGAGACCGGATCGAAGAGTTGCCGAAAGATCATGTCTCCCGCCCCGGCGCCCGCGCGCCGTTCCTGGCGTCGTTCCGGGCGGTGTTCGCGCCGCCGACCCCGAGCAGGGTATTGCGCCGCGTCCGGCGCCGCAACGGCGCCGGTTTGACCGGACGCGGCGCGTGCTCTATTCGTGACCCCTTCCATGCGCATCGCCCAACTCAGCGACACCCACGTCATGGCGCGCGCCTCGACGCACCCGGCGGCCCCGGCGCGGGCCGGGTATCTGGCGCGCTGCGGCGCCGACATCCGCGCCCTGGAGCCGCGCCCGGACGCGGTGATCCACACCGGCGACATGACCCATGACGGGACGGTCGCGTCGTATGCGCATCTGGCCGAGCTTCTGTCGCCGCTGGACATGCCGGTCTATCTGGCCGCCGGCAACCGGGACCGGCGCGACGCCGTCCGGGCGGCCTTCCGCGGCCACGGGCACCTGCAGGGCGGGGACGGGTTTCTCCACTATGCGATCGACGACGGGCCGGTCCGCCTGATCGCCCTCGATACGCTTCGCCCGGGCGACCGGCGGGGCGGGCTGTGCCGCGACCGGCTCGACTGGCTGGCGCGGGTCCTCGACGGGGGCCGCGACAAGCCGGCGGTCCTGTTCATGCATCACCCGCCGTTCCCGGGCGCGGACGACTATCCGGACTCCTTCCGCGACCGGGGCGAGGCGGAAGCCTTCGTCGGGCTGGTCGGCCGCCATCCGGAGATCGCGGGGATCCTCTGCGGGCATCTCCACCGGCCCCTCGACGTGGCGCTGGGCGGCGCGGTCGCGCGCACGATGGAGAGCGTCGCCGTGGATCTCAGCCAGGATCCCGACCGGACGGGCTGCGCGCCGGTCTACCATCTGCACGAGACGACCATGCCGGCGGGTCTCGCGACCGCGCGGCGCGATTGCGCGTCCGCGGGCGGCGATGCTATACGGGGCGGCGAAGACGAGGGAGCGCGACGTTGCCGACTTTCGTGAATCCCGGCAAGTGCGACGGCTGCAAGGCGCTCGAGCGCCCCGCCTGCATGTATATCTGCCCGATGGACCTGATGGCCCTCGATGCGGCGACGGGCAAATCCTACAACCAGGAGCCCGACCTGTGCTGGGAGTGCTATTCCTGCGTCAAGATGTGCCCGCACTCGGCGATCCAGATGCGCGGCTACGCCGACGTGGTGCCGATGGGGGCCACGCTGAACCCGCTGCGCGGCTCCGAGTCCATCATCTGGACGGCCAAGTATCGCGACGGACGGGTCAAGCGGTTCAAGCTGCCGCTGCGCTCGACGCCCTGGGGATCGATCGACCCGTTCCCGGCCGAGGCGCGGCCGCGCGCGAACGATCTCGGCTCGCCCGCCCTGTTCGGCGAGGACAAGTATCTGGGCGTGGACCGGCTGCCCGCCCCCGCCCCGACGGGCGCCGCCTGACCGCCGGTCGCGGCGGCCCCCGCTCCGGAGCCGAAACCGAAACCCGCCCGGCCAGGGGAGACGCATGACCCGCTTCGAAACCGAGGTCGTGGAGTGCGACGTCCTCATCGTCGGCGGCGGCATGTCGGGCTGCGGCGCCGCCTACGAGGCCGCCTATTGGGCGAAGGAGAACGGGCTGCGCGCCGTCGTGGCGGAAAAGGCGGCGATGGAGCGGAGCGGGGCGGTCGCGATGGGGCTGTCGGCGATCAACTGCTACATGGGCATGAAGTGGGGAGAGAACCAACCCGAGGACTTCGTGCGCTACGTGCGCAACGACCTGATGGGGCTGTCGCGCGAGGATCTGGTCTACGACATCGCCCGCCACGTCGATGCGTCGGTCCACATGTTCGAGGAATGGGGCCTGCCCTTCTTCAAGACGCCCGAGGGCCGCTACGTCCGCGAAGGCCGCTGGCAGGTCATGATCCACGGCGAGTCCTACAAGCCGATCGTCGCCGAGGCGGCCAAGAAGGCCATCGGCCTCGACAACGTCTATCAGCGCGTCTTCGTCTGCCACCTGCTCAAGGACCGGCGCGACCCGGCGCGCGTCGCCGGCGCGGTCGGCTTCAGCGTGCGCGACGCCAAGATCTACGTCTTCAAGGCGCGGGCCGTGGTCTGCGCCTGCGGCGGGGCGACCAACGTCTGGCGGCCGCATGCGGTGGGCGAGGGGCTGGGGCGGATCTGGTACTCGGTGTTCAACACCGGCTCGGTCTACAAGCTGATGATCCGGGCCGGGGCCGAGATGAGCCAGATGGAGCACCGGCTGGTCCAGACCCGGTTCAAGGACGGCTACGGCCCGGTCGGCATGTGGTTCCTGCTGTTCAAGTCGGTGGTGAAGAACGCCTACGGCGAACGCTACGACCAGACGCTCGACGACGAGCTCAAGAACTGGGCACCCTACGGCCTCGCCCATCCGGTGCCGACGCCGCTGCGCAACCACCAGATGCTGCTCGATGCGTTCAACGGCCGCGGACCCCACTACATGCGGACCGACGAAGCCCTCCAGGCCTTGTACGAAGGCCAGACGCCGGAGCGCATCCGCGAGATCGAGAGCGAGGCGTGGGAGGACTTCCTGGACATGACCATGTCCCAGGCGCTGCTGTGGGCCGCCCACGGCATCGACCCCGCCGAGAAGCCCTCGGAGGTCGTCGTCACCGAACCCTATCTGATGGGCTCGCACGCCTCGGCCTGCGGCGCTTGGGTGAGCGGCCCGCAGGACGTCTCGCCCGGCGAATACCATTGGGGCTACAACCGGATGACGACCGTGCCGGGCCTGTTCGCGGCCGGCGACGGCGTGAGCGGGTCGGCGCATAAATTCTCGTCCGGGTCCTATACCGAAGGGCGGCTCGCGGCCAAGGCGGCCGTCGCCTACGCCGTCGACATGGCGGCCGCGCCCGAACTCGACGACGACGAGATCGAGGCGGTCAAGGCGGCCATCCGGCGGCCGTTCGAGACGTTCCGGGCGCGCGGCGGCAGCCCCTCCGACCCGATCGAGGCGGTCGACGTGGGCTACCTGCCGCCGAAGCTGGGCCTCCGCCGGCTGCAGAAGATCATGGACGAATACGCCGCGGGGCCGGGGGCGCATTACCGCACCAACGAGCCGACCCTGAAGCGCGGGCTCGAGCGGCTCGCCGAGTTGAAGCGGGAGATGGCGGATCTCGGCGCGCGCAACCTCCACGACCTGCTGCGCTGCTGGGAGTTGTGGGACCGGGTGATCTGCGCCGAATGCCACATCCACCACGTGCTCTACCGCCAGGAGACGCGCTGGGCGGGGTATCTGTACCGGTCGGACTACCCCCGCCTCGACGACGAGAACTGGAAGCTGTTCGTCAACTCCCGCTACGACGCCGAACGGGACGAGTGGCGCATGTCGAAGAAGCCGTTCATCCCGGTGTGCGACTGACCGGGCCGGGAGCGCGCGGTGGACCGCCCCCCGATCGAGACGGTGGACTGCGACGTCCTGATCGCGGGCGGCGGCATGGCCGGCTGCGGCGCCGCCTGGGAGGCCGCCCGCGCGGCCGGGGGCGAGGGCCTCCGCGTCGTCCTCGCCGACAAGGCGACGATCGACCATGGCGGCCCGGTCGGCATGGGGGTCGCCACGATCGACTGCTTCGTCGGCACCGGGGCCGGCGGGAACGCGCCGGAGGACTTCGTCCGCCACGTCCGCCGGGAGATGATGGGCCTGTGCCGCGAGGACCTGGTCTACGACGTGGCGCGCCGGGTGGACGACTCCGTGCGGCTGTTCGAGGGCTGGGGGCTGCCGATCCCCAGGAGCGCGGATGGCGGCTACGTCCGCAAGGGAAGCTGGCGGATCGAAGCGGACGGGCGGGACTGCAAGCGGATCGTCGCCGAAGCCGCGCGCGAGGCGGTCGGCGCGGGCAACGTCTTCGAGCGGGTGTTCGTCTCCCATCTTCTGACCGACCGGCGGAACCCCGGCCGCATCGCCGGCGCGGTCGGCTTCCGCACGGACGAGCCCGGGCTTCTCGTCTTCCGGGCGCGCGCCGTGGTCTGCGCCTCGGGCGGGGCGACGGGCGTCTGGCGGCCGCATCGGCTGCGGGAGGGAGTCGGCCGCTTCTGGGCCGGAGCCTTCAACAGCGGTTCGGCCTACCGGCTGATGATCGCGGCCGGGGCCGAGATGAGCCAGATGGAGCACCGCATCGTGCTGCCGCGCTTCAAGGACGGCTACGGCCCGGTCGGCATGTGGCCGCTGGTCCCGGAGGCGGCGATCGAGAACGCCGCCGGGGAGGACGTCGAACGCAAGCGCCGCGCGGCGACGCATGGCCGGACTCCCCGCGCGGACGAAGCGGACCAAGACGCAGCCCCGGTCACGCTGCGCAACTTCCGGTTCATGCAGGACATTTCCGCCGGCCACGGGCCGTTCCGACTCGCGCTCGACGCCGCCTATCGCCGCCTCTACCGGAACCAGCCCGACGCGCTGATCGAGTATGCGCGGGCCGAGGGCCTCGCCGAATACATCGACGGCATGACGCTGCCCCAGGCGGTCGCCTGGGCGCAAAGCGGGGCCGGGGAAACGGCGGCGGAGGCGGAAGCCGAAGCCGAGGTCTATCTCGGCGAGCCGTTCCTGGCCGGTTCGCACGCCTCGGGCTGCGGCGCCTGGGTGAGCGGCCCGGACGATCTGGCGCCGGCGGAATGGCGCTGGGGTCCCAACCGGATGACCACGGTCGAGGGCCTGTTCGCGGCCGGCGACGGGGTGGGCGGGGCGGCGCATAAATTCTCCTCCGGCTCCCATGCGGAGGGGCGGATCGCGGGGCGGTCGGCGGCGGCCTACGCCGCACAGGCGGGCGAACGGGCCGAGCCCGACGCCGGCCGGGTCGAAGCGATCGCGGGCGAGATTCAACGGCCGTTCGAGACCTTCGAGGCCGGGCGGGGCGCCTCGTCGCGCGACGACGTGAACCCGCACTATCTGCTGCCGGGGATGGGGCTTCTCCGCCTGCAGAAGATCATGGACGAGTATTGCGGCGGCCCCAACGCCCATTTCCGCGTCAACCGGCCGACGCTCGAACGCGGACTCGAACTGTTCGCCATGCTGACCGAGGACCTCGACCGGCTCGCCGCGCGCGACCTCCGCGAGCTGCTGCGCTGCCAGGAGCTGCGCGACCGCGCGCTCACCGCCGAATGCCACCTGCGCCACGTGCTCTATCGCGAGGAGACCCGCTGGCCGGGCGATCTGTTCCGCCCCGACCACCCGGCGACCGACGACGAGAACTGGAAGGTCTTCGTCAACTCGCGCTACGACGCCGCGACCGGCGGCTGGCGTTTCTCGAAGAAGCCGGTGAAGGACGTCGTCGGGCCGGGCTAGGACGGGCCCGGCTCGCGCCGGCGCGCGGCGCCTGCCGGCGTGGCGGCCACACGGGAAATACGGGCCGGAAGGCCGATGCGGGGATGTCGGGACGCCCGTGAGCGGCGGTCTTCGCCGGCGAAAAATACAATCTTCGATTGCAGAAAATCCGCGCCGGTAATACGCGCCGGACCGCCGCGCTCCGCCATGCCGGACGGGGATCGGCCGACGGCGCGGCGGCGCAGAGGACGTCCGCGGCGACGAAAAAATTCCGATTTCGTTGTATTTCAATGGGTTACGACGAAAAAACAGGGAAAAAGCAAGGCGAAAACCGGCCAAAACCAAGCCCAAAGCAGGTGAAAACAGGGCGAATCGGCGCCCAGAAACCGCGCGCCGGCGGGCGGGGCCGTCCGCCCCGCGCCGCCCCACCCGAGCGCAAGCCGGCGCCGCGCCAAAGCCGCGCGCAGCCGATGCGCTATCGCGGATGCAATCTTCGATTGCAGGCGATCGGACCATGGGAATCTCCGGTTCGGGCGACGAAGAACCCCGCGGGCGGGCCGCCGCGGGGGTCCGGATCGATTCTGTCGACGATGGAGGATCGTAACACATCCGCTTCCCCATGTCAAGCGGAAAATTCCCTCGTCCATTCGCCCCGACCTCCGCCAGGAACATCTCCCGACCGGCCTCGCGGTCGGCGGTCCCCATACGCGCCGCCTCGCGGGGCGGCGCAGGCGGGCGGGGGCGGTTATCGCAGCGGCTCCAGGATGCTCGCGTAGTTGGCGACCGCCGAGCCGCCCATGTTGAAGACGCCGGCGAGGCCGGCGCCGGGGACCTGGATGCGGTCCGCCTCGCCGGCGAGCTGCATCGCCGCCATCACGTGCATCGACACGCCGGTGGCGCCGATCGGATGGCCCTTCGACTTGAGCCCGCCGGACGGGTTGACCGGCAGGCGGCCGTCGCGCGCCGTCCAGCCCTCCTCGATCGCGCGCGCGCCGTCGCCGGGGCGGGTCAGCCCGAGCGCCTCGTAGAGGATGAGCTCGGCGATGGTGAAGCAATCATGGACCTCCAGCAGGTCGAGATCGTCGAGCGTCAGGCCGGACCGGTCGAAGGCCTGGCGCCAGGCCCGCTCCGCGCCCTCGAACCGGGTCAGGTCGCGCCGGCTCATCGGCATGAACTCGTTGACGTGGCTGCGCGCGCGGAAGACGATCGCCTTCCGCATGCCGAGCGCGGCGTCGACATCGGCGAGGACGACGGCCGCGGCCCCATCGGTGACCGGCGAGCAGTCGGTGCGCTTGAGCGGACCGGCGACGACCGGGTTCTTGTCGGATTCGGCGCGGCAGAACTCGTACCCCAAATCCTTCTGGAAATGGGCCAGCGGGTTGGACGCCCCGTTGGCGTGGTTCTTGGCCGCGATCCGCGCCAGCGCGTCGGCGCGGTCGCCGTAACGCTGGAAATAGGTTTCGGCGATCCGTCCGAAGACGTCGACGAAGCTTGCGTTCTCTCCCTCCTCGGCGAGGTAGCAGCCCTTGGCCAGCACCTCGCCGATGGCGGTCCCGGCGAGTTCGGTCATCTTCTCGACGCCGACCGCGAGCACGATGCGCGCCCGCCCGGCCTCGATCGCGTTGGCGCCCTGATAGATCGCGGCCGTCCCCGTCGCACAGGCGTTCTCCACCCGCGTCGCCGGCTTGAACCGCAGATCGTCATGCGCTTGCAGAACCAGCGACGACGGAAACGCCTGGCGGACGAAGCCGCCGTTGAAATGGCCGACGAAGATCTCGTCCACGTCGGCCGCGGCGACGCCCGCATCGTCCAGCGCGCCCAACGCCGCCTCGCGGATCAGCGACTCGACGTCGCGATCCTCATGCTTGCCGAACTTGCCGTGCGCCCATCCCACGATGCAGGTCGTCATGATCGGATCCCCCGCGGCGCCGGGTCAGACCGGGTTCGCGCTCACCAGCACCACGCCCAGGAGACAGGGCTCGTCCGTGCGGACGCTCCAGGAGTGGTTGGTGCCGCGTTGTATCATCACGTCGCCCTGCTTCAGACAGACCTCGCCCTCGTCGAGAACCGCCCAGATCTCGCCCTTGAGCACCAGCAGATAGTCCACCGTCGCGGTCTTGTGCATCATCGGATCCGCGCTCGTCCGGTCGGCCGCGTGCGCCGCCCCGATCGAGCCGAACGCCTCGCGCGCATCGGCCCGGTCGCGCCATTGGGAATCGGGCGGGAACTCGACGATCCTGAAGATCGTGCCCGCCGGCGGCGGCTCCAGGACGGCCGGGCGGTCGGCGGCGTCGCGAGCGCCCGAATTGTCCGCGGGCGCGGCGTCGGTCTGCCACAGCTCGGTGAGGGCGAGGCCCGGCATCGACTCCATTTCCTTGACGTTGGCGGCGACGCCGTCGCGGACGAACACCGACCGGCCCCGTGCGTCGTGGCCCGTGACGACGCGGCGAATCTTCTGCGCCATCTATCCGTTCTCCCTGACGATTCGATTGCGGAGGACGCCGATTCCCTCGACCTCGAGCTCCATCACGTCGCCCGGCCGGAGGAAGCGCTCGAGCTCGAGCCCGCAGCCGCCGCCGACCGTCCCCGATCCGATGAACTCGCCGGGATGGAGCGTTTCCGATTGGGAGACGTGGGCGATCACGTCCTCGAACTTCCAGTGCATCGTTCCCGAATGGCCGCGCGACCACTCCTCGCCGTTGATCCGCGCCGTCATCGTCAGGTCGTAGGGGTCGATCTCGTCGGCGGTGACGATGCAGGGGCCGATGACGTTCCCGGTATCGAAGTCCTTGCCCTTGGCCGGGCCGAGCTGTCCCGCCATCTCCGCCGTCTGCGCGTCGCGCGCGCTCACGTCGTTGAAGACGCTGTAGCCGAAGATGCGCTCGCGCGCCCGGTCGCGCGGGACGTCGCGGCCGCGCCCCTTGAGGAAGACGCCGTATTCGAGCTCGTAGTCCAGGACCTCGGCGTAGCCGGGCCAGATCACGTCCTCCTCCGGGCCGATGACCGAGAAGCGGTTGCCCTTGTAGTAGATCGGCTGGCGATACCAGATCTCCGGGGGGCGGGGAGCGCCCGCGGCCTCGAGGGCGCGCAGCGCCGCCGCCGGGTCCGGCTGCCGCCGGGCTTGCAGCCGGCGCGCGCCGATGAAGGCTCGCCGGAGATGCTCCTCGAAACACAGGCCGTCGCGGAGCTGCGGCGGCTGCGGGACGGGCGCGCGGAGGACGACCGCGCCCCGGTCGCGGACCGATTCGGGCCGGGGGGCGGCGGCCAGAGCGCGCGCATGGTCGAGCGCCGGATCGCCGGCCTCGATCAGGGCGAGCATCGACGCGAAGGCCGCATCGGGCGGGTTCCCGGCCGCCTCGCGCGCCGCCTGGAGATCGACCACCGCCTCCCCCGACGCCGACAGCGCGCCGAGCCGGTCGCCGCTCCCGGCGGCCCGGAACGTCACCAGTTTCACGCCGCCCTCCTCTCCTCCGGCCGCGAGGCCAGCATAGCGCGCGGAAGGACGGAGACAAACGGCGGGGCGCGCCCGAACGGTTTCGTATCGGAAAAACGATCATGGATTACGGCCGCCCGCGCCCGCGACGGACCGTTCGACATCGAGGCTGGCCAGCGCCAGGGACGCCGAACCGCGACCGCGACGGCCCGAAGGCAATGCATCCGCGGCCGCGACGGCCGACATCGGCGACGGCGACGCGCCCGCCATCCCGACCGCGATGCGGGCGGGCCGGTCAACGCTGCTTGATTGTGTGCTTGATCTTCAGGGATCGCGGAGATTCGCGGACTTCCGTGATAAGCACATCGAAAACATACCCACCAATGAGAGTGGAAGCAGCGCCAATAAACTGTTCACCATCGTAAGCCCGAATGGTGATTCCTCCCTCTTCGCAAGTGGTAGTTCCGTTGATGAATAGCGAACCGAAGATGTTGTAACTCCACCGCCAATCCTCGATTTGACAGTCGGCGCGCGCCGGGGCCGCCCATGTCGCCAGCATCAACGCAACCATGGCCAAAGCGAATGTCGGAACGGCGCGAATGGCGAGCATGGAAGCCTCCTCGGTATCGGATCGGGCCGATCCTATAGCCAAAGGGACGCGCGCCCGCGACGGCCCGTTTTGCCGGACGCGACGGCATGGCTCACTACCGAGCGCGTCGACAAGCAGCCTCGCCGCTTTCTGCTAGGTGAGCCCCCGGCGACGCGGCCCGGCCGGGTTGGCCTCCCGACCGGCTTTGCAATGCTTGCTCCACGCGCAAATACGCCACACTTGCGCGCCCGGCGCAATCGAGGCTGGCGACGCCGGCGCGCGGCCCCTCGCCATCACTCGCACCATCCTTCCTGCCAGCCGCCGCCGTATGGACGACCAAGCCCGGCTAGGATCAACGCAGGCGCAAGCGAACGGCCGTCAATGTCCACGTCCGCGACCACACGGCCGCCATACCAGCCCCATCGCGGACGATGGCGGAAATTTCCCTATGTCAAGCGGAAAATTTCCGCGCGGGCGTTGAGACCGGACCGCAAGTCGGGCTATACTGATTCCGGTCAGCGGCAACGGAGGTCGGCATGACGTCGGTCGTCGGACGGTTGGCGCGCGCCGCGCGGGGCGCGGTCTGGCTCGGCGCGGCGGCGCTGGCGGGCTGCTCCGGCGACGGGCTCGAGTACGACTTCCCGGAAAACCAGTACAGCGAGCGGCTGCCGCCGAGATACTCGAACGAGCCGGGCGCGGGTTCGATCTTCGGCGGCGGCGGGATCAACCTCCTGGGCGGCGACGAGGCGGCCGCCCGCCCCCAGGGCGGGGGCGGGGTGGGGGTCAACGCCTTCCTCTGGCGCGCGTCCCTCGACACGCTCTCCTTCATGCCGGTCGCCTCGGCCGATCCGTTCGGCGGCGTCATCATCACCGATTGGTACACGCCGCCGGAGTCGCCGGAAGACCGGTTCAAGATGAACGTCTACATCCTCGGCCGCCAGCTGCGCGCGGACGGCCTGCGCGTGGCCGTGTTCCGCCAGTCGCGCGACGGCGGCGGATGGGCCGATTCGTCGGTCGGGCCCAAGACCGCGACCGACATCGAAAACCAGATCCTGACGCGGGCGCGCCAACTCCGCGTCGCCGCCGCGACCGCCAACTGACCCGCCGGTGGACGAGCGATACGACGTAAAGGCCACCGAAGCCCGGTGGCAGGCGGCGTGGGAGCGGTCGGGCGCGTTCCGCGCCGCGCCGGCGGCGGACAAGCCCAAATACTACGTCCTGGAGATGTTTCCCTACCCCTCGGGACGCATCCATATGGGGCACGTCCGCAACTACACCATGGGCGACGTCGTCGCCCGGTTCAAGCGCGCGCGCGGCTTCAACGTCCTGCACCCGATGGGGTGGGACGCCTTCGGCATGCCGGCCGAGAACGCGGCGATGGAGCAGAACGACCACCCGGCGCGCTGGACCTACGACAACATTCGCACCATGCGCCGGCAGCTCAAGAAGATGGGGTTGTCGATCGACTGGAGCCGGGAGATCGCCACCTGCCATCCGGGCTATTACCGCTTTCAGCAGAAGATGTTCCTCGATTTTCTCGCCCGCGGGCTGGTCTATCGCGAAGACGGCTGGGTGAACTGGGACCCGGCGGAGCAGACGGTCCTGGCCAACGAACAGGTCATCGACGGGCGCGGTTGGCGCTCGGGGGCGGAGGTGGAGAAGCGCCGCCTGCCGCAATGGTTCTTCCGCATCACCGAATTCTCGGACGCGCTGCGCGAGGCCCTGCCGGCGCTCGACCGTTGGCCGGCCAAGGTGCGGCTGATGCAGGAGAACTGGATCGGCCGGTCGGAAGGGCTGCGCATGCGCTTCGCCCTCGAAGGGCGCGAGGACCGGCTCGACGTCTTCACCACGCGGCACGACACGATCTTCGGCGCCAGCTTCTGCGCCATCTCGCCGGAGCACCCGCTGGCGGAGGAGCTCGCCCGGGACGCGCCCGCGGTCGCCGCCTTCCTCGCCGATTGCCGCCGGCAAGGCGGCGGCGAAGCCGCGATCGAGCGCGCCGACAAGACCGGCGTCGACACCGGATTGCGCGCCCGTCATCCGTTCGACCCGGACCGGCTGCTGCCGGTCTACGTCGCCAACTTCGTGCTGATGGATTACGGTACCGGGGCGATCTTCGGCTGTCCGGCGCATGATCAGCGCGACCTCGAATTCGCCCGCAAATACGGCCTCGACGTGCTGCCGGTGGTGGTTCCCCGCGAGGCCGACCCGGCGACCTTCTCCATCGGCGCCGAAGCGTATCTGGGCGACGGCGCGCTGGCCAACTCGACCTTCCTCGACGGGCTCGACGTGGACGACGCCAAGGAGGCCGTGGCCAAGCGGCTGGAGGCGCAGGGGGACGGGCGGCGCGAGGTGAATTACCGCCTGCGGGACTGGGGGATCTCGCGGCAGCGCTACTGGGGATGCCCGATCCCGGTCGTCCATTGCGACGCCTGCGGCCTGGTTCCGGCGCCGGAGCGCGACCTGCCGGTGCTGCTGCCCGACGACGTGGACTTCGACCGGCCCGGCAACCCGCTCGACCGCCACCCGAGCTGGGCGCGCACGCCCTGCCCGCGCTGCGGCCGCGCGGCCCGGCGCGAGACCAGCACGCTCGACACCTTCGTCGATTCGTCCTGGTATTTCGCCCGTTTCTGCTCGCCCCGCGCGGAGCGGGCGATCGCCCCCGAGGAGGGCGAATACTGGCTGCCGGTGGACCAGTACATCGGCGGCGTCGAGCACGCGATCCTGCACCTGCTCTATGCGCGTTTCTTCACCCGCGCCCTGAAGCGCTGCGGCTACGTCGCGATCGACGAGCCGTTCGCCGGCCTGTTCACCCAGGGGATGGTGCGCCACGAGACGTACCGGACCGAGGACGGCGCCTGGGTCGAGCCCGCGGACGTGACCCGGGACGACGGGCTGCGCCATCGCCGGACCGGGGCGCGGCTGACCGCGGGCCGGTCCGAGAAGATGAGCAAATCGAAGAAGAACGTCATCGACCCGGAAGACATCATCGCGACCTACGGCGCCGACACCGCGCGCTGGTTCATGCTGTCGGACAGCCCGCCGGAGCGCGATCTCGACTGGACCGAGGCCGGCATCGCCGGCGCCTGGCGGTTCGTCAACCGGCTGTGGCGGACGATCGCCGCCGCGCCCGGCGCGCTCGCCCCGGCCGATGCGCCCGCGCCCGCCGGCCTCGACTCCGAACCCGCCTTGCTGGCGGTCCGGCGGCGCACCCATCGCGCGATCCAGGCGGTCACCCAGGACCTCGACCAGTTCCGCTTCAACCGGGCGGTGGCGCGCATCCACGAGCTGGTCAACGCGGCCGGCGCGCTGACCGGCGACGACGACGGCGCGGCCTGGGTCCGGCGGGAGGCGTTCGACGCCACGGCCCGGCTGATCGGCCCGATGATGCCCCATCTGGCCGAGGAGTTGTGGCGGCGGCTCGGCCACGCGACGCCGCTGGTCGAGACTCCCTGGCCCGCGTTCGAGCCGGCGCTCGTCGCCGCGGACAGGGTGACAGTCGCGGTCCAGGTCAAGGGCCGGACGCGCGGCGCGGTCGATCTGCCGCGGGACGCGCCGCAAGCCGAAGCCGAGGCCGCGGCGTTCGCGCTGCCGGCCGTCGCCGCGGCGCTGGCGCAGGGTCCGGCCCGGCGGGTGGTCTTCGTCCCCAACCGGATCATCAATGTCGTGCCGTAGCCCTGCGCCCCTTCTGCTGCTTGCGGCCGTCGCGGCGGCAGGCTGCGGGTTCCGGCCGCTCTACGCCGAACGAGACGGAGCGCAGGCGGCGCTGGCCGCGATCGGGATCGCGCCGATCGAGCACCGCGCCGGCCAGCGCCTCCGCAACCTGCTGCTGGAGCGGCTCAACCCGGCGGGCGAGCCCGGGCGGCCGCGCTACGCGCTCGACGTCCGCCTCGCGGAACGGCGGCAGGACCTGGCGATCCGCAAGGACGCGACCGCGACGCGGGCCAATCTCGTCCTGACCGCAACCTATCGGCTCGAACGCCGCGCCGACGGCGAGACGCTGCTGCGCGGCGAGGCGCGCTCGACCAACAGCTACAACATCGTCGACAATCCGTTCGCGGCCCTCGCCGCGGAGCGCGACGCGCGCATCCGGGCCGTGCGCGAACTCGCCGAGACGCTCAAGCTCCGGCTCGCTCTGTTCCTGAGCCGCGCCCGATGAAGCTCCGCCCGGCCGAGGTCGAGCGCGTCCTGCGCCGGCCCGACCCCGGTCTCCGCGCGGTGTTGGTCTACGGGCCGGACGAAGGGCTGGTGCGCGAACGCGCCGGCGCGCTGGCGCGGAGCGTCGTCGAAGACTTGGCGGACCCGTTCCGCGTCGGCGAGGTGACCGGGACGCAGCTCCGGCAGGACCCGGGACGCCTCGCCGACGAAGCGGCGGCGCTGTCGCTCACCGGCGGGCGGCGCGTGGTCCGCCTGCGCGGCGTGGACGACGGCGCGGCGGGCGCGCTCGAACCGGTGTTGGGTTCGCCGGCCGGAGACTCGCTGATCGTCGTCGAGGCCGGCGATCTGGGCCCGAGATCGCGACTCCGCAGGCTGTTCGAGCAGGCCGGGAACGCGGCCGCCCTGGCCTGCTACCAGGACGATGCGCGGACCCTGGAGGGGGTGGTCCGCCGGACGCTCGCCGAACGGGACCTGCGCCCGACGGACGACGCGGTGATCCATCTCTGCGCCAATCTGGGCGGCGACCGCATGGTCAGCCGGAGCGAGCTGGAGAAGCTCTCGCTCTACGCCGCCGGGACCGGGACGGTCACGCTGGAGGATGCCGTCGCCTGCGTCGGCGACAGCGCCGCGGCGACGCTCGACGACCTGGCCGGGGCGGTGGCCGCGCGCGACCCGGCGGCGACCGGGCGGGCGCTCGGCCGCGCGCTGGAGACGGGGGTCTCGCCGGTGGCGGCGCTGCGCGCCGTGGGCCGGCATTTCCAGCGGCTCCAGCTCGCCGCGGCGACGATCGATGCCGGGCGTTCGGCGGAGGAGGCGATGCGCGCGCTGCGGCCGCCGGTGTTCTTCAAACGCGCCGACGCCTTCCGCGCCGCGCTCCGGGCCTGGTCGGCGGCCGACTCGGGAGCCGCGCAGTCCGCCCTCGCCGAGGCCGAAATCCTGTGCAAGTCGACCGGGACGCCGGCGAACGCCGCCTGCGCAGCGGCGCTGATGCAGCTCGCCGGCGGGACCGGCGACGGCGGTTGACCCCGCTCTTCCTACCCCGCCGCGGGGTGGACCAGACGCCGCACGACGTCGTCGAGCTGGTCGGGCGTCGTATAGTGGATGATCAGCGCGCCGCCGCGTTTGTGCGTGCGCAGGCTGACCCGCAGGCCGAGAGATCCCGATAGCTCGCGGTCGATCGCGGTCTCGCCGACGGGCCGGCCCGTTTCGGCGCCTGCGCCGCCGCCCGGGAGAGCGCGCCGGACCAGCCGTTCGGTCTGGCGCACGCTGAGCCCGCGCGCCGCCACCGTCCGCGCCAGCGGGCCGGGCTCGGCGGCGGCGAGCAGCGCCCGCGCATGTCCCGCGCTCAGCCGGCCGTCGACGAGCATCGACGTCACCTCTTCGGGCAGGTTGAGCAGGCGCAGCATGTTGGCCACGTGGCTGCGGCTTCGGCCGACCAGCCGCGCGACGTCCTCCTGGCGATGGCCGAAGTCGTCGATCAACCCGCGATAGCCCTGGGCCTCCTCGACCGGGTTGAGGTCCTGGCGCTGGACGTTCTCGACGATCGCGATCTCGAGCGCGGCCCGGTCCGGGACCTCCCTGACCAGGACGGGCACTTCATGCAGCCGCGCCCGCTGCGCGGCGCGCCAGCGGCGTTCCCCGGCGACGATCTCGTAGCCGTCGGCCCGGTCGGGGTCGCGCCGCACCAGGATGGGTTGGAGGAGGCCCTGGGCGCGGATCGACTCGCTGAGCGAATCGATCCGCGCCTCGTCGAAATCGCGCCGCGGCTGTAGTCGGTTGGGACGCAGCAGGTCGATGCCGACCGTCTTCGACGACCCGCCTTCGCCGGTCGGGTCGTCCGCCGCGCGGTCTTCGCCGAGCAACGCCGTCAGGCCGCGTCCCAGCGGCCGGTCGCGTCCCGGTCCGGCGTTCATGCCCGGCCTCCTTCCTCCCGCCGCAGCATCTCGCCGGCGAGGCGCATATAGGCGCGGGCGCCGGTGCAGCGGACGTCGTAGATCAGAACCGGCTTGCCGTGGGACGGCGCCTCCGAGACCCGCACGTTGCGCGGGATGACGGTCTCGAACACCATGTCGCCGAAATAGCCGCGCACGTCTTCGGCGACGAGCGCGCTCAGCCGGTTGCGGGAATCGTACATGGTGAGCAGGATGCCCTGGATCGCCAGGCGTTCGTTGTGGGTCCGCCGGACGCGCTCAATCGTGCGCACCAGCTGGCTCAGCCCTTCGAGGGCGAGGAACTCGCATTGCAGCGGCACCAGCACCTTGTCGGCGGCGGCGAGGGCGTTGAGCGTCAACAGGCCGAGGGCGGGCGGACAGTCGATCAGCACGTAGTCGCGGCCCGAGGCCAGGCCGCCGATGGCGTCGCGCAGGCGATAGGCCCGGCGCGGCCGGTCGACGAGCTCGATTTCGGCGCCCGACAGGTCGAGCGTCGACGGCGCGACGGCGAGCCCCGGGATCCCGGTATCGACCGCCACCCGGTCCGCCGGCGCGCCGTCGAGCAGCATTTCGTAGACGCCCCGGGTCCGCCGCGCGCGTTCGATGCCGAGGCCGGTGGACGCATTGCCCTGCGGATCGATGTCGAGCAGCAGGACCTTGCGCCCGACCGCGGCCAGCGCGGTGGCGAGGTTGATCGCGGTGGTGGTCTTGCCGACCCCGCCCTTCTGGTTGGCGACCGCGACGATCCGGCAACCGCCGTCCGGCGGCGCGCCGTCGGCCCGCGGCGCGTCCCCTTCGCTCATGACGCCTTCACCGTTGTTTCACGTGAAACGCTCGACCGGCTGGCTCTCCGATCTCTCCGGTCTCGCCGGGCGCCCGCCGGGCGACGCGCTCCAGCCGCAGGATGCGAGCCGCCGGCTCGGTCGCGCTGGGGCGGATTTCGACGCGCATACGCCACAGCCGGCGCGCGGCCGTCAATTCCTCCCGCCAGGCGGCGCCCTTCGGGAACAGGCAGCAGGACGCGGCGAGGGCGACCGGCCGCAGGAAGGGCCGCGCATAGTCGAGCAGCCGGGGGAGCGGGGCGAGGGCGCGGGCGGTCACGACGTCGCTGGGCCAGGCGTCGAGGCGCTCGATCCGTTCGGCGTAGACCCGCGCCGGCGCGCCGGTCAGCCGAATGCACTCCTCCAGGAAGGCCGCCTTCCTGGAATCGGCCTCGACGAGGCGGGTCTCGACGCCCGCGATTACGGCGAGCACCAGCCCCGGAAACCCGGCGCCGCTGCCGAGATCGGTCAGCCGCGCCGCGCCGGGCGGCAGATGGGCGGCGAGCTGCGCCGAATCGAGCATGTGGCGGCGCCACAGATCGTCGAGGCTGCGCCGGCTCGCCAGATTGACCCGCGGTCGCCAGCGGAGGAGGCAATCGGCGTAGGCGACCAGCCGGTCCAGCGTTTCACGTGAAACACCGGCCGCGCGGCGGAAACGCCGGGCGTCGAGCGGCGCGCCGGCGGAGTCGGAGACCGGGTGGATTGCGGCCGCCTGGGGCGGGGCGTTCAAGGCTCAGCCGGCCGGCGGCCGGTCGTCGCGCTGCGCATGGCGCAGCAGGACGATCAGCGCGGCCGGCGTCACGCCCGATATCCGCGCCGCGGCCCCCAGCGTCGCCGGGCGCGCGCGGGTCAGCTTCTCGCGGACCTCGCCCGACAGGCCGGCCATGGCGTCGTATTCCAGGTCGGACGGCAGCCGCAGGGCCTCGTCGCGGCGGAAGGCGGCGATGTCGGCCTCCTGGCGTTCGAGATAGCCGGCGTAGATCGACTCGATCTCGATCTGCTCGGCGACCGCGCGGTCCAGCCCGCCGAGCTGCGGCCAGACGGCGCGGAGACGCTCCATATCGACGCCGGGGCGGGCCAGCAGCTGGGCCGCCGTGCGCGGCGCGCCGTCCCGGGCCGCGGCCAGGCCGCGCCGCCGGAGTTCGGCCGGGCGCGCGGTCAGCGACTCGACCAAAGCGCGGGCCGCCCGGATCGCCTGCCGCTTGGCCTCGAACCGGCGCAGGCGGCCGGCGGAGACGCATCCCATCGCCGCCCCCAGCCGGGTCAGCCGCCGGTCGGCGTTGTCGGCGCGCAGCCGCAGCCGGTACTCGGCGCGCGAGGTGAACATGCGGTAGGGTTCGCGCGTCCCCAGCCGCACCAGATCGTCGATCATCACGCCGATATAGGCGCGGGCCCGGTCGAGCGTCGCCGGCGCGCCGCCGCCGGCGGCGCGCGCCGCGTTGAGCCCGGCGAGCAGCCCTTGCCCCGCGGCCTCCTCGTAGCCGGTGGTGCCGTTGATCTGGCCGGCGAAGTAGAGGCCGGCGACGCGGCGGGTCTCCAAGGTCGGGTGAAGCTCGCGCGGATCGACGAAATCGTATTCGACCGCGTAGCCGGGGCGCAGCATGGCCGCGCGCTCGAGCCCGGGGATGGCCCTGAGCATGTCGCGCTGGACGTCCTCGGGCAGGGAGGTCGAGATGCCGTTGGGGTAGACCGTGCGGTCGTCGAGCCCTTCGGGTTCGAGGAAGATGCGGTGCGCCGGGCGGTCGGCGAAGCGGACCACCTTGTCCTCGATCGACGGGCAGTAGCGCGGCCCGGACGACCCGATCCGGCCGGAATAGATCGGCGACCGGCCGAGATTGGCGCGGACGAGGCGGTGGACCTCGGGCGTGGTCGCCGTCACATGGCAGGATATCTGCGGCGTCGCGATGGCGTCGGTGAGGAAGGAGAAGGGTTGCGGCGGATCGTCGCCGGGCTGTTCTTCGAGGCCCGCGAAATCGATCGTGCGGCCGTCGAGCCGCGGCGGGGTTCCGGTCTTGAGTCGGCCGAGGGCGAAGCCGAGCCGGTCCAGCCGCCGCGCCAGCCCGACCGACGGCGGCTCGCCGACGCGGCCCGCCGGGACGCCGACCTCGCCGATATGGACCAGTCCGCGCAGGAAGGTGCCGGCGGTGATCACCAGCGACCGGCAGGCCAGCGTTTCCCCGCCGGCGAGCGTCACGCCCTCGATCCGGCCCGCATCGGAGACCAGCGCGTCCTCGACCGAGGCGGCGCGGAGGCGGAGATTCTCCTGCTCGGCGAGCCGCCGTTGCATGGCGCGGCGATAGCGCCGCCGGTCCGCCTGGGCGCGCGGCCCGCGCACCGCCGGCCCCTTGGAGCGGTTGAGCAGGCGGAACTGGATCCCGGCCTCGTCGGCGACCCGGCCCATGAGTCCGTCGAGCGCGTCGATCTCGCGCACCAGATGCCCCTTGCCCAGCCCGCCGATGGCGGGGTTGCAGGACATCTCGCCGATGGTCTCGATCTTCTGGGTGACCAGCAGCGTGGCCGCGCCGAAGCGGGCCGCGGCCGCGGCCGCCTCGCACCCCGCATGTCCGCCCCCGACCACGATCACGTCCTGCCGGTCCATGCGCCGCATCGTAGCCGCGGGCGCGGAGCGTTTCACGTGAAAATTTTTAGAAGGGTTGTAAAATACGGCTTCCCCGCCGGGTCGCGAATCGACGGCCGTCCCGCCCGCAACCGCCGCGCCGGTCGGTCACTTGCCGATGCAGAAATCGCGGAAGACGACGTCGAGCAGCTCCTCGACGTCGACCCGCCCGGTGATCCGGCCCAGGGCGCGGGCGGCGAGGCGGTAATCCTCCGCGGCGAGTTCGGGCAGCGGGGCGGTCCGGGCGCGGCGCAGCGCCTCCAGGCACGCTTCGAGCGCCGCCCGATGCCGCGCGCGGGTCAGGGCGGGCGCGCCGGCGGGATCGAAGCGCCGGGCCGCCAGCCGCCCGATCTCCTCCAGCAGCGGGCCGATCCCCGCCCCGGTCCGCGCCGATATGCGCTGCGGCGCGCGGCCGGCGAGCGCGGCGGGGCCCGGGGCGAGGTCGATTTTGTTGACCACCGGAACGGCGTCCGCATCGTCCGCCAGCAACGCCGCCGACGCCGCATCGGAGGCCGGGGCGTCGGCCGCGAACATCACGATCCGGAGGTCCGCCTCCGCGGCCTGCGCATAGGCGCGGCGCACCCCCTCGCGCTCGATCTCGCCGCCGCCCGGGCGAAGCCCGGCGGTGTCGGCGACCGTCACCGGATAGCCGGCGAGATCGAGCGCGACTTCGATCACGTCGCGGGTGGCGCCCGCCACCGGCGAGACGATCGCGGCGTCGCGGCGGGCCAGCCGGTTCAACAGGCTCGACTTGCCGACGTTGGGCGCGCCCAGGATGGCGATGCGGACGCCGTCGCGCAGCCGCTCGCCCCGCCTTCCGTCGTCGAGATGGGCGGCGATGGCGGCGATCAGCTCGCCCGCCTCGGCCGCGGCGTCGGCGGTCGCGGTCTCCGGGACGTCCTCGTCGGCGAAGTCGATCGCCGCCTCGCCATGGGCGAGCAGGCGGACCAGCCGGGCGCGCCAGCCGTCGTACAGCGCGCCGAGCTCGCCCGCCATCTGGCGGAGCGCCTGGCGGCGCTGCGCCGCGGTCTCCGCGGCGACCAGATCGGCGACGCCCTCGGCCGCGGTGAGGTCCATCTTGCCGCGCTCGAACGCGCGCCGGGTGAACTCGCCGGGTTCGGCGAGGCGGAGGCCGGGGAGTCCGGCGAGGGCTTCGGTCACGGCGTCGACGCCGGCGCGGCCGCCATGGACGTGGAGCTCCGCCACGTCCTCGCCGGTGAAGCTCGCCGGGCCGGGGAACCAGAGGCAGAGCCCGTCGTCGAGCGTCTCCCCCGTGTCGGGGCGGCGCAGACGCGCGCGCACCGCCCGGCGCGGCGGCGGCAGGCCGCGCCCGGCGAGGCGCCGGAGCGCGCGGCCGGCGGCGGGGCCGGACAGGCGGAAGACCGCGATCCCGGCGCGTCCCGGCGCCGACGACAGGGCGAAGATGGTGTCGCCGGTCATCTACGAAGGAGCCTCCGGCTCGTCGGGACGTCCGATCGCCGACGATGGATGGTTTCGCCGGTCGTTTACGGGGGAGCCTCCGGGTGCTAAGTGAGGATCCGCTCGCGGCGCGCGCGGGCTCCGATGTACGACGACACGGAAGACGGCGACGTTTTCCATCCGCTCGCGGCGCGCGCGGGCTCCGACCGGTATAGGTGATCGAATGACGGCGTTCAATCGACGGCCCCGGCGGACGCCGGCCCGATGACGGAAAACCTCCTCGGCCGCGAGACCAGCCCCTATCTGCTTCAGCATGCGGACAACCCGGTCCATTGGCGGCCCTGGGGGCCGGAGGCGCTGGCCCTCGCCGGGCGGGAGAACAAGCCGGTCCTGATGTCGATCGGCTACGCCGCCTGCCATTGGTGCCACGTGATGGCGCATGAGAGCTTCGAGGATCCGGCGACCGCGGCGCTGATGAACGAGCTGTTCGTCAACGTCAAGGTGGACCGGGAGGAGCGCCCCGACCTCGACACGATCTATCAGCACGCCCTGCAGCTGATGGGCCAGCAGGGCGGCTGGCCGCTGACGATGTTCCTCGACGCGGAGGGCAAGCCGTTCTGGGGCGGCACCTACTTCCCGCCCGACGACCGGTTCGGGCGGCCCGGCTTCAAGCGGGTGCTGACCGCGGTGGCGAACTTCTATCGCGAGAAGCCCGACAAGGCGGCCGAGAGCGCCGCCGGGCTGACCGGGGCGCTCGGGGCGCTCGGGCGGTCGAGCCCTGGCGGGACCATCCCCATCCGGGTCAACGACCAGGCGGCGAGCCGGCTGGCGAAGGAGTTCGACAAGGTCCATGGCGGCATCGGCGGCGCGCCCAAATTCCCCAACCCCAGCGTCCTGCAGCTGCTGTGGCGCGCCTGGCGGCGGACCGGCGACGCCGAGTGCCGGGACGCGGTGCTGCTCACCCTCGACCGGATGAGCCAGGGCGGCATCTACGACCATCTGGGGGGCGGCTATGCGCGCTACGCCACCGACGGGGCCTGGCTGGTCCCCCATTTCGAGAAGATGCTCTACGACAACGCCCAGCTGATCGAGCTGCTGACCGCGGCGTGGCAGGACACCGGCTCGCCGCTCTACGCCGCCCGCGTCCGCGAGACCGCGGAATGGATGCTGCGCGAGATGATCGCCGAGGGCGGCGGTTTCGCGGCGACGCTCGACGCCGACAGCGAGGGCGAGGAGGGCCGGTTCTACGTCTGGACCGAGGGCCAGATCGACGACGTCCTGGGCGCGGACGCCGCGCCGTTCAAGCGCGCCTACGACGTCCGCCCGGGCGGCAACTGGGAAGGCAAGTCGATCCTCAACCGCAACCACGACGCCGGCCCGTTCGACGCCGCCGCGGAGGCGCGGCTCGCCGACTGCCGCGCCCGGCTGCTCGCCGAGCGCGGCAAGCGCGCGCGGCCGGGCTGGGACGACAAGGTCCTGGCCGATTGGAACGGGCTCGCGATCGCCGCCCTGGCCCATGCGGGCGTCGTGTTCGACGCGCCCGGCTGGATCGACGCCGCCGCCGCGGCCTTCCGTTTCGTGTCCGAGACGATGCGCCCGGACGGGCGGCTGCGGCACAGTTCGCGGGGCGGGCGGGCGCGCCATGCCGCGACGCTCGACGACTACGCCAACATGGCCGGGGCGGCGACCGTCCTGTTCGAGGTCACGGGCGAGCGAGGCTATCTCGACCGGGCGGCCGAATGGGCGGCGACGCTCGAGGCGCATTACGCGGACGCCGAGGGCGGCGGCTACTTCCTCACCGCGGACGACGCCGAGGCGCTCATCGTGCGCACCAAGAGCGCCGCCGACAACGCGACGCCGTCGGGCAACGGCGCGGTCGCGGGCGTCCTCGCCCGACTCTACTACCTGACCGGCGAGGACCGCTATCGCGCCCGCGCCGAGGCGACCGTGGCCGCCTTCGCCGGCGAGGTCGAGCGCAACTTCTTCCCGCTCGCCACCCTGCTGAACGGCAGCGAGCTGCTGCAACGCGCGACTCAGATCGTCATCGCCGGCGAACGCGGCGAGGCGAATTTCGAGGCGCTCCGGCGCGCCGCCTTCGCCGCGCCCCTGCCGACGCGGCTGATCAGCGCCGTCGCGCCGGGCGGCGACCTTCCGCCTGCCCACCCGGCGCACGGCAAGGGTCCGGTGAAGGGGCGGGCGGCCGCCTATGTGTGCGCCGGCCCGACCTGTTCGCCGCCGATCCTGGAAGCCGAAGAACTCCGGCGGACGCTGGCGCCGTGACCGGGACGGGCGGCCTCCGCATCGACAGGATCGACACGCCGTTCGGGCCGATGTCGCTATACGAACGCGACGGCGCGATCTGCGCCCTGGCGTGGGGCGCGCCGGCCGCGGTCGGGACGGCGGCCGAGGCGGCGGCGGCGGGGCCGGGCGGCGCGCCGCCGAGCGACGCGGCGCGCCAGCTGGGCGAGTATTTCGCCGGACGGCGGCGGCGTTTCGACCTTGCGCTGGCGGCGCCGGAAACCCGGTTCCAGCGCGCGGTGCGGGACGCCCTGCTGGCGATCCCCTACGGCGCCACGCGAAGCTACGCGGAGGTCGCGGACGCGCTCGGCAACGCCCCGCGCGCGGTGGGCCAGGCCTGCAGGCGCAACCCGGTCGCGGTCGTCGTTCCCTGCCACCGGATCGTCGGACGCCGCGGGTTGGGCGGCTATGCGGGCGCCGTGAGCGGGGACATGCCGGCGACCAAACGCGCGCTGCTGGACCTCGAAGCCGGGCGCGGCGCCTTGCGGTGACGGGGCGCGGCGGCGGGGGCGGCGACGGGGGCGGCGACGGGGCGCGGTGACAGGGCGCCCGGGCCGGGGTATCCTTCGCCCGTGCGCGGCAACCAACGCAGAGGGAGACATCGGCGATGCCCGACATCACCATTCGAGCCTCCGACGGCGGCGACTTCGGCGCCTATCTCGCGCGCCCGGCCTCGGGAGCGGGGCCCGGCCTCGTCGTCATCCAGGAGATCTTCGGCGTCAACGGCGTCATGCGCGACCTGTGCGACGGCTATGCGCGCGACGGTTTCATCGCCTGCAGCCCGGACCTGTTCTGGCGTCAGGAGCCCGGCGTGCAGCTCACCGACAAGACCGAGGAGGAATGGGGCCGGGCGTTCGGCTACCTGCAAAACTTCGACTACGAGAAGGGCGTCGCCGATCTGCAGGCCACGCTGTCCCACCTGCGCGGGCTCGACGGCTGCGACGGCAAGGCGGGGAGCGTCGGCTACTGCCTGGGCGGCAGCCTCGCCTACATGACCGCCTGCTTCACCGACGCCGACGCCGCGGTCGGCTTCTACCCGGTGCAGATCGAAGGACAGCTGGCGCATGCGGCCAAGGTCACGAAACCGGCCATGCTCCACCTCGCCGAGAAGGACGGGTTCTGCCCGCCCGAGGCGCAGCAACAGATCAAGGACGGGCTCGGCGCCAACGCGCATTTCACGATCCACTCCTATGCGGGGGTGGACCACGCCTTCGCGCGGGTCGGCGGCCAGAACTACGACCGCGACGCCGCGCAGCTGGCCAACCGGCGGACCGTCGATTTCCTGCGGGCGAATCTCGCCGGAGGGGCGGCATGAGCAAAGCGATCCGGATCGAGGCGTTCGGCCCGCCGTCGGTCCTGAAATGGCGCGAGGTCGAGGTCGGGAAGCCGGGCGCGAAGGAGGTCCGCGTGCGCCACACCGCGGTGGGCCTCAACTTCGTCGACGTCTATCAGCGGACGGGCCTCTACCCGACGCCGCTGCCGTTCACCCCCGGCCAGGAAGCCGCCGGCGTCGTCGAGGCCGTCGGGCGCGGCGTCGACGGCCTCGCGGTCGGCGACCGGGTGGCCTATGCGGGGCCGAACGGCGCCTATGCCGAGCGCTGGCTGCTGCCCGCCGACCGGATGGTGAAGCTGCCGCGCGGCATCGGCGACGAGCAGGCCGCGGCGATGATGCTCAAGGGGCTGACGGCGCAGTATCTGCTGCGCGCGACCTACCGGGTGAAGGCGGGCGACACGATCCTGGTGCACGCCGCGGCCGGCGGCGTCGGGCTGATCCTGTGCCAATGGGCCAAGCTGCTGGGGGCCACGGTCGTCGGCACCGTCGGCAGCAAGCGCAAGGCGGACCTCGCGCGCGCCCATGGCTGCGACCATCCGGTCGTCCACGGCCGGCAGAGTTTCGTCGATCGCGTGAAGCGGGTCACCCGCGGCGAGGGCGTGCCGGCGGTATACGATTCGATCGGCAAGGCGACCTATATGGATTCGCTCGACTGCCTGCGGCCGCGCGGGATCTTCGTCAATTTCGGCAACGCTTCCGGGGCCGTCCCGCCGCTCGAGCCGCTGCTGCTGGCGCAGAAGGGGTCGCTGTTCCTGTCGCGGCCCTCGCTGACGCATCACGTGCTCACGCGGGCCGAGCTGGAGGCGCGCGCCCGCGACCTGTTCCGCGTGGTCCGATCCGGCAAGGTCAGGATCCAGATCAACCAGCACTACGCGCTCAAGGACGCCGCCCGCGCCCATCGCGACCTGGAGGCCCGCAAGACCACCGGCTCCACGGTCCTGCTGCCGTGAGCCGACGGGCCGGGACGATGGGCGACGAAGTCGAGGGTCAGGGAGCCGGACGGACGAGCGGCGCCGCGTTCCTCTCGCGTTCGGCGCGAAGCAGGTCGCGGCGATGACGGACAAGCAGGCCGCGAAGTTGCGCGCTCAGGGATGCCTGCTCGGGCAGCTCATAGGGGACTCGTTGGGCGGCCTGGTGGAATTCCAATCGGCGAAGTCGATCCGACGGGGCTATCCCGATGGCGTTCGGGATCTCGCCGACGGAGGGACGTGGAGCACGATCGCCGGTCAGCCGACGGACGATTCCGAAATGGCGCTGATGCTGGCGCGCTCGCTGGTCGAACGAGGCGAGTACGATCCGGACGACGCCCGGAAGGCTTACGTCTTCTGGCTCGACTCGAATCCGTTCGATTGCGGCGCGACCGTTTCCCAAGGTCTGCGCGGCGAACCTTCCTCTCACAGCCAAGCCAACGGCGCGCTGATGCGGATAAGCCCGCTCGGCGTCTTCGGCGCGCGCAGCGGCGACCTGTCGCGCGTCGCCGAGTGGGCGCGGCGGGACGCGGCGATCACCCACCCGCATCCGGTGTGCCGACAGGCCAACGCATTGTTCGCGATGGCGATCGCAACGGCCATACGAACCGGCGTCGGCGCGCGCGATCTTCACGAGCGGATCATCCGCTGGGCGGAAGACCCGGCGGTCGACGGCGCGCTCGGCGACGCGGCGAAAGGCGCGACGGAATCGCCGCCCGAGGATTTCGAGACCCATGCGGGGTGGGTCCTGATCGCCTTCCGCAACGCGCTCTGGCAACTCTCGCACGCCGAAAACTTCGAGGAAGCGATCGTCGATACGGTCATGCGCGGCGGCGACGCCGACACCAACGCAGCGATCTGCGGCGCGCTGCTGGGCGCGGCGCACGGCCGCAACGCCATCCCCGAGCGGTGGGTCGAAGCCGTGCTGAACTGCCGGCCGGAAGCCGGGCGACCGGGCGTGCGCCGCCCGCGCCCCGAATGCTTCTGGCCGGTCGATGCGCCGGAACTGGCGGAGAAACTGCTCGGCGTCTGATCCTGGCGGAAAAGAAGCTCCCGTCCCGATACGGGGCGAAAGCGGTCGATCGCGTCACGTCGGAGTCATGCGGCGACCCGGGCGCGGCTCACTGATTCATCGAGTCGAAGAAGTCGCGGTTGTTCTTGGTCTCCTTCATCTTGCCGATCAGGAACTCCATCGCGTCGACCACCCCCATCGGCGTCAGGATGCGGCGCAGCACCCACATCTTGGACAGCGTGCCCTTGTCGACCAGCAGCTCCTCCTTGCGGGTGCCCGACTTGGTGATGTCCATCGACGGGAAGGTCCGCTTGTCGGCGAGCTTTCGATCGAGGATGATCTCCGAGTTTCCCGTCCCCTTGAACTCCTCGAAGATGACCTCGTCCATCCGCGATCCGGTGTCGATCAGCGCGGTCGAGACGATCGTCAGCGACCCGCCCTCCTCGATGTTGCGGGCGGCGCCGAAGAACCGCTTGGGGCGTTGCAGCGCGTTGGCGTCCACGCCGCCGGTGAGCACCTTGCCCGAACTCGGCACGACCGTGTTGTAGGCGCGCCCCAGCCGGGTGATCGAATCGAGCAGGATCACGACGTCGCGCTTGTGTTCGACCAGGCGCTTGGCCTTTTCGATGACCATCTCCGCCACCGCGACGTGGCGGGTCGCCGGCTCGTCGAAGGTCGAGCTGATCACCTCGCCGTCGACCGAGCGCTGCATGTCGGTGACCTCCTCGGGCCGTTCGTCGATCAACAGCACGATGAGATAGACGTCCGGCTGGTTGGCGGTGATCGCATGCGCCACCGATTGGAGCATCATCGTCTTGCCGGTCCGGGGCGGGGCCACGATGAGCGCGCGCTGACCCTTGCCGAGCGGCGTGATCAGATCGACGATCCGCACCGTCAGATCCTTCGACGTCGGATCCTGGATCTCGAGGTCGATCTTGTCCTCCGGGTAGAGGGGCGTGAGATTGTCGAAATTGATCCGGTGACGGATCTTGTCGGGCTCCTCGAAGTTGACCTGGTTGACCTTGAGCAGCGCGAAATACCGCTCGCCGTCGCGGGGCGACCGTATCTGCCCCTCGACCGTATCGCCGGTGCGGAGCCCGAAACGGCGTATCTGGTTCGGCGAGACGTAGATGTCGTCGGGCCCGGACAGGTAGTTCGATTCGGGCGAACGCAGGAACCCGAAACCGTCCTGCAGGATCTCGAGGACGCCGTCGCCGGAGATCGGCGCGCCGTTCTCCGCCAGCTGCTTCAGGATGGCGAACATCATGTCCTGCTTGCGGAGGACCGAGGCGTTCTCGATCTCGAGCTCCTCCGCATAGGCGAGCAGCTCGGTGGGCGATTTCTGCTTCAATTCTTGCAAGTTCATCGGAAGACCGATCGGATTGTCGGAGGGGGGGGAAGGCGGCGGCGCTTCGCGGGCCGCCCCGAACCGGACGCCATGACCCTCGAAGGGGCCGTTTCCTGTCCGAATGCGCGGCGGGGATGGGCCTCGTTGGGGGAAGAGCCCCCGGAGCGACGGAGGAAATAGCGAAAGCCGGTTCGTATGTCAACCGCATTTCGACGCCGGCCCGCAAACGACGCCGGCATCCCCGCCGCGCCTCACCCGGGCTTCACGACCGCCAGCGCCACGACCGCCGCCATCAGCAGCGTGACGGTCTCGTTCACCGCGCGATAGAAGCCGGCGGGCCGGCGGTTCCGACCCCGGGCGAACCGCCGCCGCCAACCCGCCAGCGCGGCGTATAGCAGCAGCAGGCAGACGATCAGCGCCGCCTTGGCGTAGACCCACCACGCCGACCAATCGACCGCGCCGGGCGCCGCGGCCAGCAAGCCGCCGAAGACCAGCGACGCCGCCATCGCCGGCGTGACGATGGCGCGCAGCAGCCGGCGCTCCATCGTCTCCAGCATCCTCGCGGCGTCCGTCCCTTCGCCCGCGCCGCAGTGATAGACGAACAGCCGCGGCAGATAGAGCATCCCCGCCATCCATGCGATCACGCCGACGACGTGGGCCGCCTTGAACCAGAGATAGCCGGCGGCGAGCGCCTCGGTCACGGCGGCGCCCCGACGGGCCGCGCCAGGGGACAGCCGCGCAGGCTGCGGGCGCAGCGCTCCCCGTCGCCGGCGTCGATGCGGGGAGGGCCGTCGAGCGCGCGCCGGACGAGCCCGGCCAGGCCGCCGACGAACGCCGCATGGGTCCCCACCGCGGGCGCGCGCAGATAAGCCGGGACGCCGGCCGCTTCGGCGCGGCGCGCATAGTCCATGTCGAGCTCGACCAGCGTTTCCGAATGCTCGGAGACGAACGCGACCGGCGTCACCACGACGGGGACGCCGTCCGCGCCCGCGCGTTCGATCTCGTCCTCCGTGGAGGGTCCGAGCCACGCCAGCGGCCCGACGCGGCTCTGATAACAGACCACGGGATCGAACGGCGCGCCTTCGAGACGCGCCGCGACCGCCGCGACCGTGCGCTCGACCTGCGCCTGGTAGGGATCTCCGGCCGCGACGAACTTCTTCGGCAGCCCATGGGCCGAGAACAACACCCGGCAGCGCCCATGGCGCGAAGCCCGCTCGATCTCCCGCCGGGTCAGCCGGGCGAGCGCCTCGACGAAACCCGGTTCGGCCGGAAAGCAGCAGATGCGCCGCGTCTCGACGACGAGCCCGGCCGCGGCCGCGGCGCGATCCCAGGCGGCGAAGGACGACGCCGTCGTCGACGTCGAGAACTGCGGATAGAGCGGCAACAGAACGATGCGGTCCGGCGCGAATCGCTGGACCTCCCGCGCCGTCTCCGGCGCCATCGGACGCCAGTAGCGCATACAGACGAACACGCCCGCGTCCAGGTCCCGGATCGCCCCGGCCAAGGCGTCGGCCTGCGCCCGGGTCTGCGCCAGGATCGGCGAGCCGCCCCCGATCCGCCCGTAGATCCGGCGCGCCTTGGGGGCGCGCAGCGCGGCGATCAGCCGCGCCAGCAGCCAGCGCGGCAACGCCGGTTGACGGAGGATCGCCGGGTCGGAGAACAGGTTGCGGAGGAACGGCTTCACCGCCGCCGGCGAGTCGGGGCCGCCGAGGTTGAACAGGACGACGGCCGTCCGCCGCGTCATCGCCGCCGGGGTTGGTCGGGCGGCGTCTCCGGGACCGCCCCATGCCCGAGCCGAACGACCTCGACCAGCCGCGCCACGTGGTCGGGCGGCGTCTCCGGGACCACCCCATGCCCGAGGTTGAACACGAACGCGCCGCCGCTCAGCGCATCGAGGATCCGGCGCGCCGCGCGCTCCATCGGCTCGCCGCCCCGAACCAGGAGCGACGGGTCCAGATTGCCCTGCACGGCGCAATGCGGCTGGAGCATCCGCCGCGCCCAGCCGGGATCGACGCCGCCGTCCACGCTCACCGCGTCGGGGGCGGCGTCGCGCGCGAGGTCGAGATAGCGCCGCGGCGGAAGGCGCGCGAACACGATCACCGGGACTTGCGGACAGGATTCGCGGACGCGCGCGACCACGGCGGCGACCGGGCGCACGCAGCAGCGCCGGAAGCTCGCCTCCGGGAGAACGCCCGCCCAGCTGTCGAATATCTGGACCGCTTCCGCACCGCTCTCCACCTGCGCGATCAGATGCCGCGCCGTCGCATCCGTCAACAGGTCGATCAACGACCCGAACGACTCCGGCGCGTCCTCCGCCCAGCGGACGGCGCGCGCGAAGCCCCGGCCGCCGCCGCCCTTCACCATATAGGACGCGACCGTCCAGGGCGCGCCCGCGAAGCCGATCAGCGCGGTCCGCGGCGGCAGCGCGTCGCGCGCCCGGCGGACCGCCCGGTATACGGGAGCCAGCCGGCCGACGATCCCGGCCGGATCGGCCCCGGCCAGATCGGCGAGGTCGCGGACGGGTTCGAGGCGCGGCCCGGTCCCCTCCTCGAAGCGGACGTCGCGGCCCAGGGCGTGGGGGACCACCAGAATGTCCGAGAACAGGATCGCGGCGTCCAGGCCGAAGCGGCGGACCGGCTGCAACGTCGCCTCGGCCGCGAGATCGGGATCGTAGCAGAGGTCCAGGAAGCTCCCCGCCCGTCTGCGGAGCGCGCGGTACTCCGGCAGGTAGCGGCCCGCCTGCCGCATGAGCCAGATCGGCGGCGGCCGGTCCGCGATTCCCGACAGGGCGCGGAGAAGCGGTTTCCGAGGTTCGATCGGCGAGGGTCCCGACGTGGGCGGCGACGTTCCGTCGCCGTTACTTACTCCTTCCGAACAAAGAATAGAAAGGTGGTAGTAGCAGATGGTCCTGTGAAAGCCGGGGGGCGATCCGCCCGGCGGGCCGCGGGCAAGCCGCATGGGCCTCGCCGCGGATGTGGATATACCCATTGATATGTCCATGTCCGCATGGAACGATCCGGCGCGCGCGGCCGAACCGGGCCGCTTGTCCACAGACGGGGCGCGGGTGGGCGACGGATATCATCTTCACCTGGTGTCGGACTCGACCGGCGAGACGACTCAGGGCGTCGTGCGCGCGTGCATGGCCCAGTTCGAAGGGGTTTCGGTGCAGCAGCATCTGTGGCCGATGGTCCGGGGCGCATCCGAGCTCGACATGGTGTTGCAGGCGATCCGGGCCGATCCGGGCGCGGTTCTGTTCACCCTGGTCAACGCGGCGACCCGGGCCGCGCTGCAAACGGAGTGCGCCGCGCTGAACGTGCCTTGCATCTCGGTCATCGATCCGGTGATCGAGGGGCTCGCGCGCTATTTCCATCGCAAGCAGAGCGGGCGTCCGGGCGGTCAGCACATTCTCAACGCGCAGTATTTCGACCGCATCGAGGCGATGAACTTCGTCATGACCCATGACGACGGCCAATCCGTCGGCAGCCTGTGCGAAGCCGACGTCGTATTGGTCGGGGTCTCGCGCACCTCCAAGACGCCGACCTCGATCTATCTCGCCAATCATTGGGGGATCAAGGCGGCGAACATCGCGATCGTCCCGGAGATCGCCTTGCCGGACGAGCTGTTCCGCCCGGCGGGGCCGTTTCGCGTCGGGCTGACCGCGGCGCCCGAACGTCTGGTGCAGGTGCGCCGGAACCGCCTGCTCATGCTGCGCCAGAACGACGCGACCGACTATACGGACATCGACAACGTGGCCGGCGAGATCGCCGGCGCGCGCAGGTTGTTCGCCCGCCAGGGCTGGCCGGTGATCGACGTGACCCGCCGGTCGATCGAGGAGACGGCGGCCGCGATCTATCGGCTCTACGACCGGCATCGGGAAGCCCGCGTCCCGAAGGACGCCGGCGCGCCGGCGTGAACGCCCTGCATCCGCTGGCCGAGCGGCCGGTCGTCCTCGCCTCGGCGAGTCCGACCCGGGCGGACATGCTGAAACGGGCTGGCGTCGCGTTCGACGCGGTCCCGGCGCGGATCGACGAAGACGAGATCAAGCGGTCGATGCGGGCCGCCGGCGCGGATGCGGCCGAGCTGGCCGAATGTCTCGCCCTCCACAAGGCCCGCGGCGTCTCGCAGACGCGCCGCGGCGCGCTGGTGATCGGCGCCGATCAGGTGCTGGCGTTCGACGGGCGGACGCTCGACAAGCCGGTCGACCGGGAGGCGGCCGCGGCGCAGCTGCGCCTGTTGCGGGGGAAATCCCATGCGCTGGTCGGGGGCGTCTGCCTGCTGCGCGACGGCGAAGTCCTATGGCGTCACGTCCGCACTGCGCGGCTGTGGATGCGGCCCTTCTCCGATGCGTTTCTCCTGCGCTATCTCGACGCGGTCGGGGACTCGGCCCTGGCCGGTCCCGGCGGCTACCGGATCGAGTGCGAAGGCGCGCAGCTCTTCGCCCGCATCGAAGGCGACCATTTCACCGCGCTCGGCCTGCCCCTCCTGCCGCTGCTCGACGTCCTGCGCGTCCACGGGGCCGTCGCGGCGTGACCATCACCGGAAAGGCGCGCCTCGCCGGCGTCATGGGATGGCCGGTGCGCCATTCGAGGTCGCCGCTTCTGCACAACCATTGGTTGGGCGAGTACGGGATCGACGGCGCCTACGTGCCGCTCGCGGTCGCGCCCGGCCGGTTCGAATCCGCGCTGCGCGCGCTCGGGCAGCTGGGCTTCGCTGGCGCCAACGTGACCGTTCCGCATAAGGAGGCCGCGCTGCGGTCGGTGGACGAGGCCAGCCCGGCGGCGCGGCGGATCGGCGCGGTCAACACGATCGTCGTCGGCGCGGACGGCGCGCTTGCGGGCGACAACAGCGACGGGTTCGGGTTTCTCAACGCCATCGGCCAGGCGGCGCCGTTCTGGCGCGCCGATCGGGGGCCGGCGGTCGTCGTCGGGGCGGGCGGCGCCTCGCGCGCTGTCCTCGCCGCCCTCCAGGACGCGGGCGCGCCCGAGATCCGGCTGGTCAACCGCAGCCCGGCGCGGGCCGAGGCGCTGGCGGGCGAATTCGGCGATCCGCTCCGGGCGGTCCGGTGGGACGAGCGCCAGGCGGCCCTGGACGGGGCGGCGCTGCTGGTCAACGCGACCACCCTGGGGATGACGGGCCACCCGCCGCTCGATCTCCCGCTGGACGGGCTGCCGCCCGATGCGGTGGTGAACGACGTCGTCTATGCGCCGCTGCGCACGCCGTTGCTCGAAGCGGCCGCGGCGCGCGGCAACCCGGTGGTGGACGGCCTGGGGATGCTGCTCCATCAGGCGCGGCCCGGCTTCGCCGCCTGGTTCGGCCGCGAGCCCGAGGTGACGGACGCGCTGCGGCGTCTGCTGGCCGAGGATCTGGCGCGGTAGGGCGCGCCGGCGGGCGATGGTCGTTCTCGGGCTCACGGGGTCGGTCGGGATGGGGAAGTCGACGGCGGCCGGGATGTTCCGCCGGCTGGGCGTGCCGGTCCACGATTCCGACCGGGCGGTCCATCGCCTGCTGGGGCCGGGCGGCGCCGCGGTCGCGGCGATCGACCGCGCCTTCCCCGGCGTGACCGCGGGCGGCGCGGTCGATCGGGGCGCGCTGGGCGAGCGGGTGTTCGGCGACGCGGCGGCCCTGGCCGCGCTCGAAGGCATCCTGCATCCGCTGGTCCGCGCCGCCGAGGCGCGGTTCCTGCGTCTGGCGGCCGCGCGCCGCGCGCGCCTCGTCGTGCTGGACGTCCCGCTGCTGTTCGAGACCGGCGGCGAGGCGCGGTGCGACGCGACGCTGGTGGTGTCGGCGCCGCGCTTCCTGCAGGAGGCGCGCGTCCTGTCCCGGCCGGGGATGACGCGGGGCCGGTTCGACGGCATCCTCGACCGGCAGATGCCCGACCGGGAGAAACGCCGGCGCGCGGATCTGGTGGTCCTCAGCGGCGCCGGCCGCCGGTTTTCCTTGCGCCGAATCGAGGAGATCGTCAGACTCCTGGGGCGGTCCGGCGACGCGCCGGCCGCGATCGACCGGCGGGCGGGGAGCGGCCATGCGCGAGATCGTTCTCGACACCGAAACCACCGGGCTCGATCCCGCGCAGGGGCACCGCATCGTCGAGATCGGCTGCGTCGAGCTGGTCAATCACATGCCGACCGGCCGCAGCTTCCAGACCTACCTGGATCCCGAGCGCGCGATGCCGACGGACGCCTTCGAGGTGCATGGGTTGTCCGACGACTTCCTCGCCGGGCAGCCGCGCTTCGCCGCCGTCGCCGGGAAGTTCCTCGACTTCATCGGTGACGCGCCGCTGGTGATCCACAACGCGCAGTTCGATCTCGGGTTCCTCAACGCGGAGCTCGACCGCCTCGGCCTTCCGCCCTTGCCCGAGTCCCGCGCCATCGACAGCGTCCAGCTGGCGCGGCGCAAATTCCCCAGCGCGCCGGCCGGCCTCGACGCCCTGTGCCGGCGTTTCGGCATCGACGACTCCGGCCGCGCCAGGCATGGGGCGCTGCTGGACGCCGAGCTTCTGGCGGAGGTCTATCTCGAACTCGTCGGCGGCCGGCAGCCCGGCCTCGCGCTGGCCGCGGCCGAGGCGGCGGCGGAGACGCGCTCGCCCGGCGAGCGCGGCCCGCGGCGAGCGCGAGAGCATGCGCCCACGCCCGGGGAGCTGGCCGCCCATGCGGCCCTGGTCGATCGGCTCGCCGACCCGATCTGGCGCCGCGCCGGCTGAGCGGCGGCTCGTTGACAGCGCCCGGGGGGCTTTCTTAGTCTGCCCCACGCCGCAACGGGCCGTCGATGCCGGGGAGGGAGGATGACCGACGCCGCGGGCTCCGGCTACGGGCGCAACGCCGTCACGCCGCCGGAGGACGCCCGGCTCACCCGCGTCGGCTTCGGCGCCCCGATGGGGGAGCTGATGCGCCGCTACTGGCATCCGGTGTGCCTGTCGTCCGAACTCGCCGACCTGCCCAAGCGCATGCGCATCCTGGGCGAGGAGCTGGTCGCCTTCCGCGACGGCGCCGGACGGGCGGGGCTGTTGGGCGCGCATTGCATCCATCGCGGGACCTCGCTCGAATACGGCCGCATCGAGCCGGCGGGGCTCCGCTGCTGCTATCACGGCTGGCTCTACGACGCCGAGGGGCGCTGCCTCGACCAGCCGGGCGAGCCGGCGGACAGCGACTACAAGGAGAAGCTGCGCCAGCCCTGGTATCCGGTGGAGGAGTATCGCGGGCTCGTCTTCGCCTATATGGGGCCGCCCGACAGGAAGCCGCTGTTGCCGCATTACGACACGCTCGAACGGGAAGGCGTGGGACACGTCGCCTATCGCAACTACAGCCGCGGCGAGGTTGCGCAGTGCAACTGGCTGCAGCTGCAGGAGAACGGGGCCGACCCGATCCACACCTACGCTTTGCACGGCTACGACCCGGGCTTCCTGGGCTTCACCTCGGCCTATGCGGTCAAGCCCGACCTGGAATACGCCCGGCACGACCACAGCGTGACCTACCGGCGCGACTCCGCCTTGCCCGAAGGCCGGCGTTTCATCCGCGTGGTCGAGACCTTCGTGCCGACCGCGCGGTCGGTGCCGCCCCCCGTGGTCGAGGGCCGGGACCCCGAGAAGGAGACCGAGGGCGCGCGCTTCATCGGCTGGTGGGTTCCGGTCGACGACGAAAACACGATCGGCTTCCATATCGAGGTCACCCGGCCGGATCGTCCGATGTTCCAGCGCCCCGGGCCGTTGCCGGACCGGCCCTATGAGGAGACCCAGCGCCGCCCCGACGACCGCGAGGCGCAGGTCAGCCAGCGGCCGATCGCGATCCACGCTTTGGAGCATCTGGCGACTTCGGACCGCGGAGTGGCGATGTTCCGGCGGCTGCTGCGCGAAGCGCTCGCCGCGGTCGAGAGAGGCGACGACCCGCCCGGCGTCGTCCGCGACCCGGCCCGGCGGATGGTCCGCAACCGGGCGCGCAACGCGGTGCTGCCCGCGGCGGCCGCGACAACCGAAACGTAAGGAGGCGTCATGGCCAACGAAGGCGAAATCCTGCTCACGATCTTCCTCAAGCACCAACAGGAGATGCCGCTCGCGGAGATCAACGAGAAGCTCGACCGCAACGGGTTCTGGAAGAACTTCCCGCCCGAGGGCATCGAGGTCGCCTCCTGGTACGTGATGATGGGGATCGGCCAGGTGGTGACGCTGCGCGTCCCCGGCCATCGCCTGCGCGAGGTGAATCTGGCGATCGAGCGCAGCGCCTGGGGCGCGTTCCGCACCGAGTTCTACTCGACCTACGACTTCATGCCGGTATTCGAGCAGAACCGCGCCCGCCAGTCCTGACGCCGGTCGGGCGCGGAAGGCGAAAAACCCCGGGCGCATACCGGGAGGCAGAGGCGGGTCCGGGGCGTACGAGCGGAACATGGCGGATCGCGGGGCCGGCGTCAAGACCTTCGCCCTCCCCCTCGTCATTCCCGCGAAAGCGGGAATCCAGGGCCGTACCCGCCTCGAACCGACGCCCTTCCCCGCGTCGTCGTCACGACCCCTCTCGGACCGCCATCGCGCCCCCCGTCGTCATTCCCGCGAAAGCGGGAATCCATGGCGGCGCCCGCCTCGAACCGACGCCCCCTCGGGCCGTCGTCACAGGCCCTTCGTCCCCGCGGAAGCAGAAATCGGGATACGAATATGGATTCCCGCTTTCGCGGGAATGACGGAAGGGGGGGCGTATCCGCCTCGAGTCGATGGCCTTCCTGGGGTGTCGGCGCAGGCCCCCTCGTCATTCCCCCGCTTTCGCGGAGGCAGGCTCCCGCGCGCCCGGGGACTCCGCGCGCCCGGTCGGCTGAACCGACGCCCATGTGGGCGTCTCGGGATTCCTTCGCACGCTCGAAAGCGGGAATCCAGGGCCGTACCTGCCTCGAGCCGACGCCCCCTCGGGCCGTCGTCACAACCCCTCTCGGACCGCCGTCGCGCCCCCCCCCTCTCCGTCATTCCCGCGAAAGCGGGAATCCAGGGCGGCGTACGCCGCCGTCGCCGCGCCTCCCCGATGTTCGCATTTTGTGCTTGACGTTGGGGAGCGGATGCGCTATATTCTTCCCAACGTCGCCCCCCGACCGGAAGGCAGGAGAGAACGCATTGCCCCCACGACCGCCCACCCATCCCGCGCCGGCGAACGGAAGCCTTGGCGTTCTGCAATCGCAGATTGCAGAACCGAAGCCGCGCAACATGTCGGCGCCATCCCTTCGCCGCGCCCCGGCTTGGCCGGCCGCATCGAAGCGGGGAGGCTCGGCGCGGCGGATTCGGGCGCCGAAACGGCCCTGCTTTTCGCCTGCTTTCGCCTTGCGTTTGGCCCGTTTTCGCCCTGCTTTTTCCCTGTTTTTTCGGCGTAACTCCTTGAAATACGACGAAACCGCAAATTTCTTCGCCGCCGAGGCGCCCGTTCCCCCGCCCGCATCGGCGGGCGCGCCGGGTCGGGGCGGGTCCAGCGCCTGGATCCTTCGCAACCGGAAATTGCATTGCCGCATCCATCGCCGCGAGTCCCGTTAGGGTCCGCGCAACCCGCCCCCGCGAAAGCGGCGGCATGACGCCGGGCGCGTTCATCGCCAAGTGGCGGGCGTCGGAACTCAAGGAGCGTTCGGCCGCCCAGGAGCACTTCATCGACCTGTGCCGGCTGTTGGACGAACCCACGCCGGCGGAGGCCGACCCGACCGGCGAGACCTATTGCTTCGAGCGCGGGGCGCGCAAGGACGGCGGCGGCGACGGCTGGGCCGACGTGTGGAAGCGCCATTGCTTCGCCTGGGAGTACAAGGGCAAACACGCCGACCTCGACGCCGCCTTCAACCAGCTGCGGCAATACGCCCTGGCCCTGGAGAACCCGCCGCTGCTGATCGTCTCCGACATGGCGCGGTTCCGCATCCGCACCAACTGGACCAACAGCGTAAGCGAGACGCATGAGTTCGGGCTGGACGATCTGGCCCACGCCGCGACGCGGGACAAGCTCAAATGGGCGCTGTCGGGCCCGGAGCGGTTGCGTCCGGGGGAGAGCCGGCAGGCGCTCACCGAGCGGGCGGCGGCGACCTTCGCGGCCTTGGCGCAATCGTTGCGGGGGCGCGGCCACGAACCGCAAGCGGTGGCGCATTTCGTCAACCGGCTGGTGTTCTGCATGTTCGCGGAGGATGTGGGGCTGCTGCCCGACGCCATGTTCACCCGGATGCTGGAGCAGGCGCGGAAGCGACCGGCGGAGTTCGCGACCCTCGCGCGCGCCCTGTTCGGGGCGATGGCGACGGGCGGGCGCGTCGGGTTCGAGCCGGTGTCGTGGTTCGACGGCGGGCTGTTCGACGACGACGCGGCGTTGCCGTTGGAGAAGGCGGAGATCGATGCGGCGCTCGCGGCGGCGGCGCTGGATTGGTCGGAGATCGACCCGTCGATCCTGGGCACGCTGTTCGAACGCGGCCTCGACCCGGACAAGCGTTCGCAGCTGGGGGCGCATTACACCGACCGGGACAAGATCATGCGGATCGTCGACCCGGTGGTGGCGCGCCCCTGGCTCGCGGAATGGGAGGCGGCGAAGGCGGAGATCGGGGCGGCGCTGGACCGGTCGCGGACGCGGCTGGCGGAACGGAAGCTGCAAGACTTCCTGGGGCGGCTCCGCGCCTTCACGGTGCTGGACCCGGCCTGCGGTTCGGGGAACTTCCTGTATCTGGCGTTGCAGGCGCTGAAGGACTTGGAGCACCGGGTCCAGCTGGAGGCGGAGGCGATGGGGTTGCAGCGGGGGTTTCCCGAGATCGGCCCGGCGAACGTGAAGGGGATCGAGATCAACGCCTACGCCGCCGAGCTCGCCCGCGTGTCGGTATGGATCGGGGAGATCCAGTGGATGCGCCGCAACGGGTTCACGGAGACGCGCGATCCGATCCTGAAGCCGCTGGAGACGATCGAATGTCGCGACGCGATCCTGACGGCGGAAGGCGGGGAGCCGGACTGGCCGCAAGCGGACGTCGTCATCGGCAACCCGCCGTTTCTGGGCGGCAAGCTGTTGATCGCGAATCTCGGCGAAGAGTACGTCTTCAAGGCGTTCGCGGCATATGCGGATCGCGTGCCGGCGGAAGCCGATCTCGTCTGCTACTGGCTCCACAAGGCGGGCGCGTTGGTCGCGGAGGGCCGGCTCGCCCGCGCCGGGCTGGTGGCGACGAACTCGATCCGGGGCGGGCGCAATCGCGCCGTGCTCGACCGGATCGTCGACCGGGGCGCGATCTTCGATGCATGGTCGGACGAACCCTGGGTGGTGGACGGCGCGGCGGTGCGCGTGTCGTTGGTCTGCTTCGGACCGAAGGATGCGGCCCCACCCGCGCGCCTGAACGGCGAGGACGTATCGCGGATCGCCGCCGACCTGACGGCGGACGCGGCGGACGTCACGAAGGCGAAGAAGATCGCCCGGAACGCGGGCCTCGCTTACATGGGCGACACCAAGGGCGGCTCCTTCGACGTTCCGGGCGACTTGGCGCGGGAATGGCTCCGCCTGCCGGCGAATCCGAACGGCCGGCCCAACGCCGACGTGCTCAAGCCGTGGATGAACGGCATGGACGTGACCCGCCGCCCGGCGGGCAAGTGGATCGTTGATTTCGGCTGGCGCATGTCGGAGGCGGAAGCGGCGCTTTACGAAGGGCCGTTCCAGCACGCGACGGAGCATGTTCATCCCATGCGACAACGAAACCGCCGTGAAGCCTACCGCGCCTGTTGGTGGCGGCACGTCGAACCCAGACCAGGCATGTGGAAGGCGCTTGCCGGCCTGTCGCGCTACATCGCCACTCCCCGCGTCGCCAAGCACCGCCTGTTCGTCTGGCTCGACGCCGGCATCTGCCCCGACAGCGCGCTGATCGTCGTCGCCCGCGACGACGACACGACCTTCGGCATCCTGCATAGCCGCTTTCACGAAGCATGGTCGCTGCGGTTGGGCACCAGCCTTGAGGACCGCCCCCGCTACACCCCGACCACCACCTTCGAGACCTTCCCCTTCCCCGATGGCCTCTCCCCCGACCTCCCCGCCGCCGATTACGCCGAAGACCCCCGCGCCATCGCCATCGCCGAGGCGGCGCGCCGTCTGGTCGAACTCCGCGACCGCTGGCTCAACCCGCCCGAATGGGTGGAGTGGGCGGACGAACCCGTTCCGGGCTACCCCAAACGCCCCGTCCCCCGCGACGAAGCGGCGGCGAAGGAGCTCAAGACCCGCACCCTGACCGCCCTCTACAACGCCCGCCCGCAATGGCTGGCGGACGCCCACGCTGCCCTCGACGCCGCCGTCGCCGCGGCCTACGGCTGGCCCGCCGACATCGCGGACGACGACGCGCTCCGCGCCCTGCTGGCGCTCAATATAACCCGCACAGGTGAGAAAATATCATGAACGGCTTCGTGAGTCCCGCCGTACAGGCGATGAATCTCATTCGGGAGATCGGAGACAAGGTTTCCCAATCGGGCGAACCCATTCGCAAGTTTTCTTGCGGCGACAAATTCTCCGAGCAACTCTTTGATGAGTTGGTGGACAGCGGCATTATCAAGGTTGCAAACGTTGTCAGGGCTCTTGGAGGTAGGACTGCATTAGTGGGCGTCAATCTTACCCTTGAAGGATGGGAACGGTACGAGCAGGAAAAACGCGGCGAATTCAAGGGAAATTACGGATTCATCGCGATGAAATTTGGCGACGCTGAACTCGACCCGTTCGTTGAAGACGTCGTGAAACCTGCCGTAAAGCAAGGCACCGGCTGCGACCTCGTCGACATGCGTAAAGTCCCGGAGGCAGGAATCGTTGACAACATCATGCGTGTCCAGATCAGAGATTCGGCCTTCGTCATCGCCGACCTCACGCATGACAACCGCGGAGCCTATTGGGAAGCGGGCTACGCGGAAGGTCTCGGTAAGCCGGTGGTCTATATCTGCGAAAAGGAGAAATTTGAGGATACAAACACCCATTTCGACACCAGCCACTGCACGACGATTCTCTGGTCGAAGGACGAGCCCGAAGGGTTCAGCCGAGAGTTGATTGCGACTCTTCAGCGCTCGCTCGGTCGTTCCCCGTGACAGTGGCTTGTCGGAGCCAATTGAGCTTGTCCCAAGAGTCCGCCATGGCGCTCCAGTCGGGAACGCCGGGGAAATTCTCCACTCCACCGGCGGACTCTCATGGATAAGCAGGATCGCATTTGAGTTGAAAAACACGACGATCCCCTTGAAAATGGCTCGCGTTCCGATCGTTGTCGTCATCCGGGGAGACCGCCGATGAAGATGAAGCCCGTCTCCAGCCCCGAGGTGCGGGAGCCGCCGCCGCGCACCTGGTCGAACTGCAAGGTCTGCGGCGACCACGTCTATGTCTCGGGCATGGTCGCGCAGGACGAGGGGGCCGGCATGTACGAACAGGCCCGTCAGGTCTTCGGCAAGATCGAGCGTCTGATCGAGGCGGCCGGGGGCCGGATGAACGACGTCGTCAAGGTCAACGTCTACGTCACCGACATCGCCGAGCGCGAGGAGGTGTGGCGGGCGCGCGCCGAATTCTTCACCGGCGCGTTCCCCTGCTCGACCCTGGTGGAGGTGAGCGCGCTCGCCCGCTCCGGGCTCAAGGTCGAGATCGAGGCGGAAGGCTTCCTGGGCGCCGGCGCGGACTGATTGCCAAACCGCGCGCGGTCGGCGATACTCGCCGCCGCCGCCGGTCCGGCAGGGAGACGCAGCGGAGAATGGAATTCCATCAACCGGCTACCGTCGAGGAGGCCGCGGCGCTCCTGGAGGCGGACGGGGAGGCGCGCTGTCTCGCCGGCGGGGCGACGCTGGTGGCGATGATGAACGCCGAGCTGGTGGAGCCCTCGGCCCTGGTGAGCCTGCGCGGGATCGAATCGCTGCGCGGCGTCGCCGCGGAGGACGACGGCGCCGTCCGCATCGGCGCCATGACGACCCATCGGCTGCTCGCCGAGACGGATCTCCTCTCCGGCGGCCAGACGGTCGTCCGCCAGGCCGCGCGGGCGATCGGCCATCCCGCCATTCGCAACATGGGCACCATGGGCGGCGCGATCTGCCATGGCGACGCCGCGGCCGACTACCCGGCGGCGCTGGTCGCGGCCGGAGCCGTGGTCGGGATCCAGGGCGCGCAGGGCGCCCGCAGCGTCCCGGCCGAGGCGTTCTTCACCGACTATCTGGAGACCGCCCTGGCGCCGGGCGAGCTGGCGACCCATGTGACGCTGCCCGCCTCGCCGGCGGGAAGCCGCGCCGCCTATGAGAAATTCGCGCGGGTCGAGGGGGATTTCGCCACGGCGTCCGTCGCGGTCGTCCTCGGGATGGCGGGCGGCGAATGCGCGCACGTCCGCATCGCCGCCGGCTCCTGCGGGCCGCGCCCGGTGCGCGTCGAGGCGGCCGAGCGGGCGCTGATCGGAACCGGTCTCGACGACGCCGCGATCGAAGCCGCCGCCGGGCTGCTGGCCGCGGCCTGCGATCCGATCGACGACGTGCGCGGCAGCGGCGAATACCGGTTGATGCTGTTGCCGGCGCTCCTCGGCCGCGCGCTCCGCGCCGCGCGCGAAGGGGGGTGACGGGGGAATGAGGAACGCGCGATGAACGATGCGACGCCGGTCACGCTGCACGTCAACGGGACGCCCCGGCAGGTCCTGGCCTCGCCCCGGCGCACGCTGCTGGAGGCGCTGCGCGAGCAGCTCCTGCTCACCGGGTCCAAGCGCGGCTGCAACCAGGGCGTCTGCGGCGCCTGTTCGGTGCTGCTCGACGGCGAGGTCGTCCGCTCCTGCCTCTCGATCGCGGTCAACTGCGCGGGTCGCGAGATCACCACGATCGAAGGGCTGGCGGACGGGCGCAACCTGTCGCCGGTGCAGCAGGCCTTCCTCGATGCGGGGGCGGTGCAGTGCGGCTTCTGCATGCCGGGCATGATCGTGGCCGCGACCGCGCTGCTCGACCGGACGCCGGCGCCCGACGACGCCGAGATCCGCGACGGGCTGTCGGGCAATCTGTGCCGCTGTTCGGGCTACGCCAAGGTCGTCGAGGCGGTGCGCCTGGCGGCCGAAAGGACGGCGGCATGAGCAAACCGGATAGAATCGAGCGTTCCTGGATGGGTGCGCCTGGCGGCCGAAAGGACGGCGGCATGAGCGGCGACGGCATGAGCGGCGCGGCGGAGCGGTCCGGCGCGGCGACGGGCGCGCCCGGCGGTCGAAACGACGCCGGCCCGGTCGGACGCGACATGCCCCGGCTCGAGGCGCGGGAGAAGATCCTCGGCCGGGCCGAATACACCGACGACATGCATCGCCCCGGGATGCTGCACGCCGCCATCCTCGCCAGCCCGCACGCCCATGCGCGCATCCTGGGCTACGACGTGGGCGCGGCGGAGGCGATGCCGGGCGTCGAGGCGGTGCTGACCGGCGACGACGTCGGCTTCGACCGGATCGGCCCCTTCGTCAAGGACGAGACGGCCATCGCCAAGGGCAAGGTCCGCTATATGGGCGAGCCGGTGGCCGCGGTCGCGGCGCAGGACCTCGAGACCGCGCGCCGCGCCGCCCGGCTGGTCGAGGTCGCCTACGAGGAGCTGCCGGCGGTGCTCTCGAGCGATGCGGCCGAGGCCGGCGGCGCGCCTCTGATCCATGAGGAGTTCGACGACTACGCCAAGACGTTCGAGGCCGAGAGCGCCGCCAACGTGATGGCCGTCATCCAGATCGTCGAAGGCGACGTGGCCGCGGCCTGGGATCGTTGCGCGGTCGTCGTCGAGGGCGAGTTCGAGACCCAGGCGCAGCACCACGCCTATATGGAGCCCTGCGCGGCGCTGTCGGAGATCGACGCCAACGGCAAGATCACCGTCTGGTCGGGCAACCAGTCGGTGTTCCACCTGCAGGCCAATCTGGCCGGGGCGCTCGGCATGCCGATGTCCAAGCTGCGCTGCGTCACCCCGATGGTCGGCGGCGCGTTCGGCGGCAAGATGGAGCAGACGATCCAGCCGATCTGCGCCGCGCTCACGCGCAAGACCGGCCGCACGGTCAAGCTCACGCTGACCCGCGAGCAGGACTTCGAGATGATGCGCGCCCGCCATCCGACCAGGGTGTGGATGAAGACGGGGGCGGATGCGGACGGCGCGCTCCTGGCGCGCGAGATGAAGATCGTGCTGGACGGCGGGGCCTATGCCGACGACAGCCCGGGGGTCGCGGGCGTCTGCGCGCTGTTCGGGCGCGGCCCCTACCGGATCGAGAACGTCGCCATCGAGGCGCGGCCGGTCTACACCAACAAGCTGCGCTCGGGCGCCTTCCGCGGTTTCGGCGGCCCCCAGGTGGCGATCGCAAGCGAGACCCAGATCGACGAGATCGCCGAACGGCTGGGCATGGACCCGATCGACGTCCGGCTCAGGAACGCGGTCGCGCCGGGCGAGGAATGGCAGATCGGGGCGACGCTGACCAAGTCCGGGCTGCGCGAATGCCTGGAGCGCGTGCGCGCCGCCAGCGGGTGGGACGAGAAGCGGGCCGAGGGGCGGGACGAGAGGCGGCCGGCGGCGAACGGCGCCGGCAAGCGGCGCGCGATGGGCGTGGCCTGCCAGCCGCATCTTTCCGGCGTGCTCACCTCGGGCGCCATCGTCCGCCTGCTCGAGGACGGCACCGCGGTCCTCAATACCGGCGCGGTCGACAACGGCCAGGGCTCGGATACGGTGCTGGCGCAGATCTGCGCCGCGGCGCTCGGGCTCGAGGTCGATCAGGTGAGCCTCGCGGTCGCCGACACCGATTCCTCGCCCTACAACTGGGGGACGACCGCGAGCCGCGTCACCTATATGGCCGGGCGCGCCGTCGTCGCGGCCGCCGGATCGGTGGTCGAGCAGCTCAAGCAGCGCGCCGCGGTCATGATGGAGTGCGCGGCCGAAGACCTCGAGCTTCGGCCCGGCGGCTTCATCGGCCTCCAGGGCGTCCCCGACGCCCGGCTGCCCTTCGCCGCGATCTCCGGCTTCAGCCACTGGGTCGCGGGCGGGCCGATCATCGGATCGGACTCGCTCGCCTATGACGGCCCCGACTTCGATCCCAAGCGCGGCTTCGTCAAGGGCTTCCCGTTCGGCAAGATCGGCGCCTGGATCTTCGCCGCCCAGGTGGTCGAGGTGGAGATCGACGAGGCGACGGGGCGGATCACGCCGCTCGAAGTCTGGTCCGCGCACGACGTCGGCAAGGCGATCAACCCGATGGCGGTGCAGGGCCAGGTCGAGGGCGGGGTGGTCCAGGGGCTGGGCTACGCCTTGTGCGAAGAGATGGTGTGGGACTCGGGCCGCCTCGCCAACCCGTCGCTCATGGACTACAAGATTCCGGGCGCCGCGGACGCGCCGCCCGCGATCCACACCATCCTGATCGAGGATCCGGACGAGACCGGGCCGTTCGGGGCCAAGGGCGTCGGCGAGCCGCCGCTGGTCGGCATCGCCCCGGCGATCGCCAACGCGGCGGCGCGCGCGACCGGCGTCCGGCTGCGGCGACTGCCGATGACGCCGGAGCGCGTGCTGCGCGCGATCGGGGAGCGGAGCGGGGCGCGGGACGCGGGCGGCTGACGCCGGCCCGCCCGGGGGACGCAGACGGAAACGATCGGGAGGCGGCTATGGCGAAGCGTTGGTCGATGGCGGCGGCGGGGGCCTTCGCCCTGGCCGCGGCGGCGATGGGCGCCGCGGCGAGTGCGGCGGAGCCGGTTCGAATCGGTTTCTCGCAGTCGAAGACGGGGATGTTCGCGCCCGCCGCGGTCTCGCAGTTCCAGTCCTACGAATTGTGGCGCGAACGGGTCAACGCCAAGGGCGGCCTCGACGTCGCCGGGGTCCGGCGTCCGGTCGAGTTCGTCGCCTATGACGACCAGTCGAATCCGGCCAAGGCGGTGCAGATCTACGAGAAGCTGATCACCGCCGACAAGGTCGATCTGCTGCTCGCCCCGTGGGGGACGCCGCTCCACTTCGCCATCGCCGGCGTGATCGAGCGGCACGCCTTTCCGCTGGTCGGCAACACCGCCGCCTCGGTCCAGATCCGCGAGCTCAAGGCGGGCAACGTCTGGTTCCCGACGCCGCTCTTCCCGGATCGCCAGAGCGCGGAGCTGACGAAGCTCCTCCAGTCGCAGGGCGTCCGCACCGCGGCGCTGATCACCAATCAGCTCCCCTACACCCAGGAGAACAAGACCTTCATGCGGCCGGCCCTCGAACGGGCCGGCATCCGCCTGTTGGTGGACGAGGACTATCCGCCCAACGTCAAGGACCTCACGGCCCTGCTCGCCAAGGTCAAGAACGCGAATCCCGACGCGGTGCTCGCCTATACCTTCCCCGCCGACGCGGTGCTCTACGTCAAGGGCGCCCGCGAGGTCGGCGTGAACGCGAAGGTGCAGGTCGTCCTTCTGGGGCCGCAATACGACTTCTTCGCCAAGATTTTCGGACCCGCCCGCAACGGGCTCGTGACCATGGGGAACTGGACGCCGCTGCGCAAGGACTGGCCTACGGCCAAGGTCTTCTACGACGCCTTCGCCGCCCGTTGGAAGACCAACGCCGACTATCTCGACGCGCCGCTGGCCTGGCAGTCGGTCGAGATCCTCGAACAGGCCGTAGCCCAAGCGGGGCTCGACCGCGACGCGCTGCGCCGGACCATCGCCGCCGGGACGTTTCGGACGATCAACGGGCCGGTGCGGTTCGACGGCGTGCAGAACGTGGCCACGCCGACGATGATCTCGCAGATCCAGGATCAGCAGACCCATATCGTCTGGCCGCCGGATCAGGCGACCGCGCCGTTCATGGCCAAGCCCGCCTGGAAATAGGGGCCGTCGTCCCGGGCGCGGCCCGCGCCGGGCCGCGTCCGTCCGCAGGAACGGGGCCGCGCGATGGCCGAACTGCTCTCCGGTCAGCTCCTCGTCGCGACCCTGGTTCTGGCCGCGACCTACGGGCTGGTGGCGATCGGGCTCAACCTGATCTACGGGACCATGCGGCTCCTCAACGTGGCGCATGGCGAGATACTGATGCTCGGGGGCTATCTCGCCTATTGGTGCTTCGTGCTGACCGGCGTAGGCCCGCTGGTCTCGATGTTCGCCGCGATGGCCCTCGCGGCCCTGCTCGGGGCCGCGGTCTACCGCATGCTGTGCCGCCGGGTGCTGAAATCCGCCCGCATCGTCGCGCAGATCGAGGCCAACTCGCTGCTGGTCCTGTTCGGCGTCTCGATCGTCCTGCAGAACGTGGCGGCGCTTTCCTTCACCGCGACCGCGCGCGGCTACGCCTATCTCGACGCCATCGTCCGCATCGGCGACTTCTCGGTGACCGTGGACCGGCTCGCGGCGCTGGCCGTCGGCTCGGCCGCCTGTCTGGCCTGCGTCCTGTTCTTTCGCCTCTCGACGACCGGCCTCGCGATCCGGGCGCTCATCCAGCAGCCGGATGCGGCCGCCCTGGTCGGCATCGACGCCGAGCGCGTCCGCCTCGCCAGCTTCAGCCTCGGCTTCGCCATGGCCGGGCTCGCCGGCTGCCTGATCAGCATGCTCGAACAGGTGTCGCCCTTCATGGGGTTTCCGTTCACCATCGCCGCCTTCGTGGTCATCATCCTGGGCGGGTTGGGGAACCTGGCCGGCGGGCTCGCCGCCGCGGCGCTGCTCGCCGCGATCGAGGTCTACGGCGTCGCGCTCACCTCGGCCGGGATGCGCTCGATCCTGATCTACGGCGTCTTCATCGGCGTCCTCGTGTGGCGGCCGCAAGGGCTGTTCGGCGGCCGGAGGATCGCCGGATGAGCCGCCCGCCGGCGACCGCCCGGCGCGCCGCCGGGTTGCTGGCCGCGCTGGCCCTGCTGGCCGCGCTGCCGGCCGCGACCGGCGAATACGCCACCGGGGTCGCGCTCGGCCTGCTGATGTGGATCGCGCTGACCCAGAGCTGGGTCGTCCTGTCGGGGCTCACCGGCTACGTCTCGCTCGGGCACGTCGTGTTCTTCGGGCTGGGGGCCTATGTGATGGCGCTCGCCTGGGGGACGATGCCCTTCTGGCTCGCGGTCCCGCTGGCCGGGGCGGCGGCGGGGGCGCTGGCGCTGCTGGTCGGCTATCCGTGTCTCCGCGTGCGCGGCCCCTATTTCGTGATCCTGACGTTCGGCCTCGCCGAGCTCGTCAAGTTCGTCGTGCTCGACGTCGAGGCCGGGCTCGGCAAGTTCGGCCGGCTGATCCTGGGCGCGCCGGGCCCGGCCGAGCTGTACCACCTCATGCTGGCCCTCGCCGCGATCTCGGTCGCGACCACCTATCTCGTCCGGCGCAGCCGCTTCGGCGCCGGGCTGCGGGCGATCCGGGAGGACGAGACCGCGGCCGAGACGCTCGGCGTGAACGTCGCCCGCTTCAAGCTGCTGGCGTTCGCGCTGTCCGCGGTGGTGCCGGGGATGGTCGGCTCGGCGATCGTCCTGCGCACCGCCTATTTCGAGCCGCTCGACGTGTTCGATCCGGTCTACTCCTTCACGATCGTCGCGATGGCGATCATCGGCGGGGGCGACGACGTCCCCGGGCCGCTCTACGGCGCGGCCGCCCTGGTGATCCTCCAGGAGCTGCTGTGGACGAGCTGGCCCGAGGTCTACATGATTCTCCTCGGCGCGCTGCTGGTCGGCTTCGTGCTCGGCGCGCCGGACGGGATTCACGGCCTTCTCCAGGGCCGGCGGCGGCGTCCGCGATGACGCTGCTGCGGCTCGACGGCGTGAGCAAGCGCTTCGGCGGCGTCCGCGCCGTGGACGGCGTCGATCTCGTCGTCGGGGAGGGCGAGATCGTCGGGCTGATGGGCGCGAACGGGGCCGGAAAGACGACGCTGTTCAGCATGATCGCGGGCAATCAACGGCCCAGCGCCGGCGAGATCCGCTTCGACGGGACGCGCATCGATCGCCTGCGGCCCGACCGGATCAGCCGCCTCGGCGTGGCCCGCGCGTTCCAGATCGTGCGTCCCTTCGCCGGGCTGACGGTGCTGGAGAACGTCACGATCGGCGCGCTGTTCGGCGCCGGGCGCGAGTCTTCGCCGGCGCGCGCCGCCCTGGCGGCGCGCGGGGCGCTGGAACAGGTCGGCCTCGCCGACCGGGCCGAAGACCGCGCCGGCGCGTTGACGCTCGCCGGGCGCAAGCGGCTGGAGATCGCGCGCGCATTGGCGGCGCGTCCGCGCCTGCTGCTGCTCGACGAGGTCATGGCCGGCCTCACCCCGGCCGAGGTCGCGGCGACGCTTCGGACCGTCCGCGCGCTGCACCGACGGGGCCGGCTGACGCTGATCGTAATCGAGCACGTCATGCGCGCGCTCATGGAGTTGTGCGAACGCATCGTCGTCCTCCATCAGGGGGTCAAGATCGCCGACGGGACGCCGCGGGCGATCGCCGACGACCCGGCGGTCGTCGCCGCCTATCTCGGCCGGCGGTCGAGGTGACCGCCCTCCTCGCCGCGCGCGGCGTGAGCGCCGGCTACGGCGAGGTCGGGGTGTTGCGCGACGTCTCGCTCGACGTCGAAGCGCGGTCGATCACCGCGCTGGTCGGCAGCAACGGCGCCGGCAAGACGACGTTGATGCGGGTTCTCGCCGGGTTGTTGCCGCTCGACGCCGGCCGCCTCGTCTTCGACGGGGCCGATATCGGCCGCGCCCCGGCCCATCTCCGGGTCGAGCGCGGCGTGTCGCTGGTTCCCGAGGGCCGGTTGGTGTTTCCCGACTTCACGGTCGAGGAGAATCTGCGCATCGGCGCGGTCGCCCCGCGGGCGCGCGACCGTCTCGGCGAGACGCGCGAAGCGATGTATGCGCTGTTCCCCCGGCTCCGCGAGCGCCGCGGCCAGGCGGCGGGCACGCTCTCGGGCGGAGAGCAGCAGATGCTCGCCCTCGCCCGCGCTCTCATGTCGCGCCCGCGCCTGCTGCTGCTCGACGAGCCGAGCCTCGGCCTCGCCCCCGGCGTCGTCGATCTCCTGTTCGCGTCCATCCTGCGCATCCGCGGCGACGGCGTGACCGTCTTCGTCGTCGAGCAGAACGTCCGCGCCACGCTCGAGATCGCCGACGCCGCCTACGTGATCGAGAACGGCCGGATCGTGCTCCGGGGCGCGGGGGCGTCTCTGCTCGACGAGCCGATGGTCAAGACGGCCTATCTGGGCCTGTGACGCGGAAGGGAATGGTGCCGCAGGGAAGAATCGAACTTCCGGCCCCACCCTTACCAAGGGTGTGCTCTGCCCCTGAGCTACTGCGGCGCGCCCGGCACCGAGCTTGCCACAGACCGCGCCGCCGGCGCAAGCTCGACGACGCCCGCCGTCCGTGGAACGGCGGCGGCGTGTCCCCGCCCCTCGCGCCTTGCCCGGACCGCCCCAACTGCGTGCGCAGCCGCCAGGGCGAGCCGGCGCGCCGCCGGCGGCTCCGAAGCGGGTAGCCGGGCCGCTCCCGCCCCGTCCGCCCGGCCCGGCGGCCGCGGCCCGGCGCGGGTTCGCTCCGCCCGCCCGGCTACAGCTGCTGGCCCACGTCCCAGCGGACGATCAGCTTCTCCAGCAGAACGACCGCCAGGTACAGCAGCACCCCCAGGACGCTCAGGACGATGATCGCCGCCATCATCACCGGCGTGTCCACGTTGCCTTCGGCGAACACGATCAGATATCCCAGCCCCTCCTGCGCGGTGACGAACTCGGCCACGATGATGCCGATCACCGCCAGGGTGATGCCGATCTTGAGCCCGCTGAAGATGTAGGGCAGCGCGTTCGGAAACTCGATGTCGCGGAAGATGGTCCAGCGGCTGGCGCTGAAGGCGCGCGCCATGCGGATCATCACCGGGTCGGTGCCCTGGATGCCGGCGAAGGTGTTCACCACCATCGGGAAGAAGGCGATGACGAAGGCGAGCATCAGGCGGTTGGTGGTGCCGAGGCCGAACCAGACGATGAAGAGCGGCGCCAGCGCGACTTTGGGGACCACCTGGAAGGCGACCACCAGGGGGTAGACTCCGGTCCGGAACAGGCGGGAGAAGGCCATCAGGATGCCGAGACCCATGCCGACGACGACGGCCAGCAGGAAGCCGATGACGCATTCGCGCGTCGTCGGCCAGCTGTGCTGGAGCAGCAGGTCCGATTGCAGGACCATCGTCTCGGCGACCTTGACCGGCGTCGGCAGAATCGCTTCCGGCACCTCGAAGGCCACGACCACGACCTGCCACAGGACGACGATCGCGGTCGCGATGACCGCCGGGGCGACGAGCTCGCGCGCGCCCGCGGCGAGCCTGGCGATGCGGCCGTTGTCGTTGTCCGCCATCGGCGCGCTCCCGTTTCCGTCCGTCCGCTACGCCGCCGCCGGCGCGCCGTCTTCGATCGCCGCGCGCAGTTCGCTCACATAGGCGTTGAACGCGGGCGTCTCCTCGATGGCGAGCGCGCGCGGGCGCGCCAGTTCGATCGTGACGATGCGGCTCATCACCGCCGGCCGCGGCGACATCACGTACACCCGGTCGGACAGGAACACCGCCTCGCGGATGCTGTGGGTGACGAACAGGACCGTCTTCTTGTTCTCCTCCCAGATGCGCAGCAGCTCCTGGTTCATGGCGTCGCGGGTGATGGCGTCGAGCGCGCTGAACGGCTCGTCCATGAGCAGCAGGTTGGGATCGTGGATGAGCGCGCGGCAGATCGCGACCCGCTGCTGCATGCCGCCCGAAAGCTCGCTCGGATAGTTGTCGGCGAAGGCTTCGAGACCGGTCATCCGCAGCAGCTCCCGCGCGCGCGGGCGATGGGCCGCCGCCGACAGCCCCAGACTCTCGATCGGGAACAGCACGTTGCTCAGGATCGAGCGCCAGGGCATCAGCACCGGCGACTGGAACACGACGCCGGTGTCGCGCCGCGGGCCGGTCACCGCGTCGCGGTCGATCTCGATGCCGCCGCCCGAAACCGGCAGCAGCCCGCCGACCGCCATCAGGAGCGTGCTCTTGCCGCAACCGCTGGGACCCAGGATCGAGACGAACTCGCCCTCCCGCACCTCCATGTCGACCGTGCGGATCGCCTCGATGTCCTCGCGGCGGGTCCGGTAGACCTTGCGCAGCGCCCGGATCCGGACGTGGAGAGAGTCCCGCCCGGCTTCGGGCGGGACTCCGTCCGCGGTCCCGGCGGAGGCGGCGACCGGCGTCACGCCCGCGTCTTAGGTCCGGCCCTTGCCGGGGTCGTAGGGGTCGGCCAGGGTCTTGGCCTTGGCGTATTCCGCCGCGGTCATCTTGACGTTGCCGGCGAAGCGGTTGGTGAACAGCTGGTCCACCGGCGGCATGTTCTTGGCCTCCATGTACTTGATGACCACGTCGCGCGTCTGTTTCTGGTCCTCGGGCAGCATCCAGCCGAGGCCGTGCTTCTCGACGGCCGGGCCCAGCGACAGCACGTTGGTGTTGCCGACATGCCACGCAAGCAGGTCCTTGGGCTTGGTTTTGAGCTCGGGCTTGGCCTCGATCATGATGTCGAGGCACTTCTCGGGCTCGGTCAGCTGGAGCTTCAGCCCTTCCATCGCCCCGTCGACCATGTCCTGCACCAGCCCGGGGTCCTTCTTGATCATGTCGCTCCGGGTGATGAGGCCGAGATCGAGCGTCTGCAAGCCGTAATCGGCGTAGAGGAAGTGGAGCGAGGGCACGCGATAGGACAGCGACGCCGCGTTGCTGACGTAGTAGGTGCCGCAACATTCGGCCTGGCCGTTGATCACGGTGCTCAGCGTCTTGCTCGGATGCACCATGATCTCGTTGACCTTGTCCTTGTCGATCCCCGCCGCCCGGGCGAAGCCCGGAAACATCACGGTATCGCCCGAGGCGGGCGCGCGCACGATCTTGCGGCCCTCGAGGTCCTTGACCGTGCGGATGCCGGAATCCTTGCGGCAGGACACCGCGATCGGGCTCCGTTGCAGCTTGGCGCCGATGGCGACCGCGTCGAGGCCCTTCGACACGCCGTTGATCACCACGCCGTAGCTCGCCTCGCCGAACATGGCCTGGCCGGCCGAGATGGTCTTGGTCGCCGCGCCCGAGCCGTAGCCGCGGGTGATCGACACGTCGAGGCCGCGCTTGGGCCAGTAGAGCTTCTGCGCCGCGAACTCGAACGCATGTCCGCCGACGAACAGCCAGGGCAGCATGAACGTCACCTTGCGCGGCGTCGAAGCGCCGGCTTCGCGGATGAAGGCCGGGGCGACGCCCGCCGCCGCCATGGCGCTCAGCCCGCCGCCGGCCGCCAGGACGGACCGGCGCGAGACCGCCTGCGAGGGCTGCGTCCTGCGCGGTTTCGACTCGTTGCGTTTCGACATGTCGCCTCCCATCATGTAGCGTCGCGGGCGGCCAGCGCCCCGACGGCGGTTGTCCGTTTCGCGCGCGGCGACCATACCGGTCCGGGCGGCTCGATACAAGCGGCTGTCCGGCGTCGCGATCGCCGATCCGAATTAATCCGTTGACCGCCCGCGTCGCATCTGCGTCCATTCCGGCGCAGCGGGGGGCGGCGTTGAAACCAGCGAAGTTCGATTACGATGCGCCGGCCGGCGTCGCCGAGGTTCTCGAACGGCTGCGCGACGCCGGCCCGGACGCCAGGTTGCTGGCGGGCGGGCAGAGCTTGGTCCCGTTGCTCAACTTCCGGCTGGCGCGGCCGCGCCTCGTGATCGACCTCAACCGCGTCGGCGAACTCGCCTATATCCGCGCGCGCGGCGACGGCGTCGCCATCGGCGCCCTGACGCGGCAGCGCGCGGTCGAGCGCTCGGCCGAGGTCGCGCGCCGCGCGCCGCTGCTGTCGGAGGCGACCCGGCTGATCGGGCATCCGCCGATCCGAAGCCGCGGCACCGTCGGCGGCAGTCTGGCGAACGCCGACCCGGCCGCCGAGGACCCCGCCGTGGCCCTGGCTCTCGACGCGGTGATGCTGCTCAAGAGCCATCGCGGCGAACGGCGGGTGCCGGCGGCCGCGTTCTTTCGCGGCCTGCTGACGACGGCGATCGAGCCGGACGAGCTGTTGTGCGAAGTCGAGCTCCCGCCGATGCGACCGGGCAGCGGCTGCGCGTTCGAGGAAGTCAGCCGCCGCCATGGCGATTTCGCCCTCGCCGGGGCGGCGGCGGTCGTGACCCTCGAGGACGGCAGGGTGGCGGAGGCGCGGCTCGCGGCTTGCGGCGCCGGCCCGGGACCGGTGCGGCTCGCCCGCGCCGAGGCGGCGCTGGCCGACGCGCCGCTCTCCGACGAGGCGATCGAGGAGGCCGCCGGCGCCGCGGCCGCCGAGGTCTCCCCCACCGCCGACGTCCACGCCTCGGCCGACTATCGCCGCATTCTGATCCGGGCCGTGACCGGCCGGGCGCTGCGCCGCGCCGCCGCCCGCGCCGAGGGAGGACGCCGATGACCGCGCCGAGGACGGTGACGCTTACGGTCAACGGCGAGCGCAGATCGGCCCCGGCCGAGCCGCGGATGCTGTTGAGCGACTTCCTGCGCGACTCGCTGGGCCTCACCGGAACGCATGTCGGCTGCGAGCACGGGGTCTGCGGCGCCTGCACGGTGCGCGTCGACGGCCAGGCGGTCCGTTCCTGTCTGATGCTCGCCGTCCAGGCCGAGGGCGCCGAGGTCGCCACCGTCGAAGGGCTCGCCCGCGACGGCCGGCTGCACCCCTTGCAGGCGCTGTTCGCCGAACGCCGCGCGCTCCAATGCGGTTATTGCACGCCGGGGATGCTGATGGCCGCGCTCGACCTCGTGGACGGCGCGGCCGCGCTTTCGGAGGACGACGTCCGCGAAGGCATGTCGTCGGTCCTCTGCCGCTGCACCGGCTATGACGGCATCCTTCGCGCCGTCCGCGACTACGCCGCGGCGCAGGCGGGCGGGGCCGCATGACGCCGCTGCCGGACGGCTTCGTCGGCCGGTCGGTCCCCCGCCGGGAGGACGACCGGCTGTTGCGGGGCGACGGCCGGTTCGTCGCCGATCTCGCGCTTCCGGGGATGCTCCACGCCGCGCTGGCGCGGTCGCCGCACGCGCATGCGCGCATCGTCTCGGTCGATCTCGCCGCCGCCCGGTCCGCTCCCGGCGTCCAACTCGCCCTCGGCGGCGCCGAGTTGAGCGAGACCCTGCCGCGCATCGGCGGCATGCAGGTCACGACGCCCGAGGGCTGGCGGGCGCGGTTCGACCACCGGATCGACATCCCGACGCAGGCGGTGCTGGCGGACGACCGGGTGCGCTACGTCGGCGAGGCGTATGCGGTGACGGTCGCCGCGGACCGCTATCTGGCCGAGGACGCGGTGGAGCTCGTCGAGGCGGCGTTCGAGCCGCTGCCGGTCGCGGCCGACGTCGACGCCGCGCTCGCGCCGGGCGCGCCGACGATCCACGACTCGATCGGCGGCAACGTCGCCGCCGAGCTCCACGTCAGCAAGGGCACGGGCCGGCGGGGCCTCGACCGCGCGCCGCGCCGGCTCGCCCGGCGGCTGACGCATCACCGCTACGCCGCGATGCCGATCGAATGCCGCGGCGTGGTCGCGGAGTACGACCCGCGCACCGATACGCTCACCGTCTGGTCCTCGACCCAGGTCGTCCATTGGGTGCGGCGCGAGATCGCCGTCGCCCTCGGCATGCCGGAGGAGCGCATCCGCGTCGTGGCGCCCGACGTGGGCGGCGGGTTCGGCCTCAAGGGGCATTGCTACACCGAGGAGGTGCTGATCGCCTGTCTCGCCCGGCGACTCAGGCGTCCGGTCAAATGGATCGAAGACCGGCACGAGCACCTGCTCAACGCCGCCCATTCGCGCGATCACGTCCACGACGTCGAGGTCGGCTTCGACGACGACGGGCGGATTCTGGCCGTCGCCGATTCGTTCGTCTCCGATTCGGGTGCCTATTCCCCGGTCGGGGCGGGCATCCTCGGCAACTCGATCGTCCACCTGCCGGGGCCCTACGACTTCCCCGACTACGAGGTCGACGCCCGGCTGGTGCTGACCAACCGCGCCCCGAACGCGCCCTATCGGGGGGCGGGCCGGCCCGAGGTCACGTTCGTCATGGAGCGCATGGTGGATCTGATCGCGGCCGAGCTGGGCCTCGACCCCGCCGAGGCGCGGCTCCGCAACATGATCCCGCCCGAGCGCATGCCCTACGAGCTGGGGCTTCCCTATCGCGACGGCGAGCCGATCGTCTACGACAGCGGCGACTACCCGGCCGCGCTGCGCCGCGCCCTCGACGAGCTCGGCGGGCTGGACGCCTTCCGCGCCCGCCAGCGCGCCGGCTGGGACCGGGGGCGGTATCTCGGCCTCGGCCTCGGCAGCTACGTCGAGGGCACCGGCATCGGGCCGTTCGAGAGCGCCACCGTGCGCATCGACGCCTCCGGCATGGTCTGCGTCGCCTCGGGCGCCTGCCCCCACGGCCAGGGGCACGAGACGATCCTGTCGCAGGTCGCGGCCGACGCCTGGCGCGTGCCGATCGAGCGGGTGGTGGTGACGCTCGCCGACACCGCCGCGGTCAGCATGGGGTACGGCACGATCGCGAGCCGGATCGCGGTGACCGCCTCGAACGCTCTGGTCCAGGCGAGCGAGCGGCTGCGGGGCAAGGCGCTCGCCATCGCGAGCCATCTGCTGGAGAGCGCCGAAGCCGATCTCGAACTCAGGGACGGGGGCGTGGGCGTCAAGGGCGTTCCCGATCTGCAGGTGAGCCTCCGGGAGGTCTATCTCGCCGCGCGGCCCGGCTGGGACGGCCGCCTCCCGGAAGGCGTCGAACCCGGCCTCGAAGAGACCGCTCTCTACGTCCCGCCGACCGTCACCTGGACCTACGCCACCAACGCCGCCATCGTCGAGGTCGACCGGGCGACCGGGCAGGTCGCCATCGAGCGCTACGTCTCGGTGCACGACGCCGGCGTCATGATCAACCCGGGGATCGTCGACGGCCAGGTCCGGGGCGGGCTCGTGCAGGGGATCGGCGGCGGGCTGCTGGAGGAGATCGCCTATGACGAGAACGGGCAGCTGCTGACCGGGAGCCTGATGGACTATCTGATCCCGTCGGCGAGCGACGCGCCGCCCATCTCGGTCGTGCATACGCAGACCCCCTCGCCGCTCAACCCGCTGGGCGTCAAGGGGCTCGGCGAAGGCGGCGCCATCGCGCCGCCGGTGGTCATCGCCAACGCCGTCGCCGACGCGCTCAAGCCGTTCGGGGCGGAGTTCAACGCGACTCCGGTCCGTTGGGAGGACGTGAGGCGCGCGTTCGAGCGCGCGTCGCCATAGCCGCCGCCGACCGCGGGGGCGCCGGGCGAGCGGACGCGCCCGGGCAAACCGCCGGCGGGGTCGCCCTCGCCTGCCTGTCCTGCGCGATCGGCGGCACGACCGTAGCCCTCACCCGTCTGGTCATCGACCAGACCGATCCGCTGTCGCTGGCCTTCCTGCGCTACGGGGCGGCGACGTCGATCCTGTTCGGCGTCATGCTGGCGACGATGCCGCTGCCGCGCTTCGCGCGGCGCGACGCATTGGCGATCCTGGCTCTCGGCGTGCTGATGTATGCCGGCTTCCCCTATTGCATGGCGCGGGCGCTGGAGGATACGACCGCGGCCCGGGCCGCGCTTCTGTTCTCGACCATGCCGCTGCTGACCGCGGTCCTGGGCGCGGTCTTCGGCGTCGAACGGCTGACGGCGCGCAAGCTCGCCGCGACCGCGCTGGCGATCGCCGGCGTCGGCGTCAGCCTCGGCGAGCGGGTGGAGGCGGTGGCGCCCGACGCGCTCCGGGGCGACGCGATCATGTTTGCGGGCGCTCTCGCGGCGGCGCTCTTCAACGTGTTCGCCAAGGGCCACATGCTGCGCTACGGCAGCCTGCCGGTCATGGTGGCGACGATGGCGGTCGGCGTCTCGGTGCTGTTCGCGCTCGCGATCCCGTTCGGGCGGCCGTTCTCGGGGTCGCTCGCCTTCGACCTGGAGGGCTGGATCGTCGTGCTGTTCCTCGCCGTTCCCGGCGGCGCGCTGATGCTGTTCGCCTGGGGTCGCGCGCTCAGGACGATCACCCCGACCCAGGCGGCGATGACCGTGGGCGTCAACCCGCTCACCGCGATGCTGCTGGGCGCGTGGCTGCTGGCCGAGCCGATCACGCTCGAACTGCTGGTCGGGTTCGCGATGATCGCGACGGCGATTCTGCTGGCGAGCCGCCGGGCCGCCTCGGGCGTCGGGGGATGACGTATTCGGGCAAATAGCGCCGCTTCAGCACTTCGAAGGGCGAATGCGCCGCGAAGACGCCGTTCTTGTCGAGTCTTCTCGCCGCCCACCCGTCGTTCGAGAAATGAACGCCGTGGGAATGTTTCAGGATCGCCGGGAGCATGCCGGCCTCGTGAAGCGAATCGTCCGTCAGGGAAGACGCGCCCGTGTGGTGAACGGGATAGAAGACGTGAGACGGTTCGGCCAGATTCTCCAGGGAGAGATGCTTCAACAACAGGGTGAATCCATTGGGTCCCCCGGCTTCGCCCCAACCCTGCGACGTCTGCGCGCGTCGCCAGAATTGCAGCGATCTGTACGTCTTGCGCCGGCGCCGCCGGGCGGTGTCCCAAGGTCGTATGCGGTTGGGGTTCGCACAGGCGTCCGCCAGCGCTTCGGCGACGGGGTGGCCGGCGGGAAACTTCAGGGCGCCGACCGCGATCGCGTAGTCGTCTTCTCGTCCGAAGACGACGTCCTCGGCGAAATCGAAGGGACGGATGCAGATTTCGTCCATATCCACCCACCATCCGCCTTTTCGGCGCATCAGCTCCCAGCGGAACCGGTCGGCGAAGGGGGCGAACGAATTGCGGCGGCCCGTGAAAATCCGGTCGGCCGGCAGAATTTCCTCCGCGTCGCAGAGTTCCATTCCGCCCTCTCCCGGCCTCGATTCCGGCGGGTTGGAAATTTCGCCGTAGGCGTAGAGCCGGAAATCGTGCCCGTTGGCGAGGAAGGAATGGATGCAGAGCCGCTCCAGGTTGGAAAGCGCTCCCGTTCCCTCCGGGCAGATCCAGAGCCCCGAGACCACCCGGTTGGATTCGTTCATTCCGCCGCTTCGTTCGCCGCGGGCATACCCCAGGAAGCGACGTAGTCCGGTCGCTCGACCCGTTCGGCGGCGGCGGTTGCGTCGAGGGCGTCGCGCGCATCCAGCATGACCGCGACCTCGTCGGTCCCGGTCCGGGCCGTGGAGCGGTCCCGGCTCGCCGCCAGCGCCTTGGGGTGCGGGCCGTGGGTCACGCCCGCCGGGTGGAGGGTGATCATGCCCGGGCGGATGTCGTCGCGGCTGAAGAACGCGCCCCGGTGATAGAAGATCACCTCGTCGTAGTCGTCGTTGTTGTGGAAGAAGGGCGCCTTGAGCGCGCCCGGATCGCTCTCCATCGGGCGCGGGCAGAAGGTGCACACCACGAAGCGGTCCGCCAGGAAGGTCGTGTGCGCGGACGGCGGAACGTGGAAGCGATGGCTCATGACCGGGCGGATGTCGCGCCAGTTGATGCGCACCGGAAGCAGGTTGCCCTTCCATCCCACCGCGTCCAGCGGGTTGAACGGGTAGGTGACGGTCGAGATCCGGTCGCGCCGCTTGAGCGCCGCCCGCCATCGCGTCTCGGTCTGCTGGGCGCGGAACGCTTCGTCGAGGGAGGGGGTGTCCAGCATCGCCGGGTCGAAAATCGCGTGTTCGCCGACCAGCCCCTTTTCCGGCAGGCGATAGCTCGCGCCCGTGGCTTCGATCAGCAGCATCCGGGTCGGGCGGTCGGGCTCGATCCGCCACATCGTGCCGCGCGGCAGCATGACGTAGTCGCCTTCGCCATAGGCCATCCGGCCGTAATCGCAATAGAGCGCGCCCGCGCCGTCATGGACGAACAGCAATTCGTCCCCGTCGCCGTTGCGCACCAGGTGGTCGGGCGCGGCGTCGCAGACCCAGAGCCGGATGCGGACGTGGTCGTTGCCCAGCAGCGGCGCGGCGTCCCAGGGCGAGGGGCCGGCGCCTTCGATCCCGCCGGTGTCGAAGGCGCGCGGGCGCAGCGGCCCCTCCCAGGCGATCCATCCGGTCGGCGGATGGGCGTGATACATGTGGGTCGCCGGGCCGTAGAAGCCTTCCTTGCCGATCTCGCGCTCGAACGTGCCCTCCGGCAGATCCGCATGCGCCTGGCGCGAGGCCTCGCCCTCGACGCGCGGAAACGATATCCATCTGTTCACGTCGCGCCCTCCCTGCGCCCCTGCGCGAAGATAGGCCCGATCCCGGCGGTTGGGAAGGCGGTGTCCTGGTTCACTACATATGAGACGGCGGGTGGGCCTCCGGGATCGGCGCGTCAAGCCGCTCCCGGAGGCTCCGAGGGCATCCATGGCCGTAAGCTGGCTTCCGGCCATGGAAAGACCGGATATCGACTGGCGCGATGGGCCGCTCTCACATGTGTCTGGACCAGGACAGGCGGCGCCCGATCAGAGCCCGGCTTGCACCAGCGGCATCACCTCCTCGGCGATCCGGCGCATCGTCTCGGCGGCCAGCGTCCGGGGCATACCGGGCCATTCGATGCTCAGGATCAGATGGTTGACGCCGAGCCTTGCGCGCAGGGCGAGGATCTGTCCGGCGACCTGCTCTGCGGTCCCGATCAGGAAGCGGTCGCCGATCAACGCCTCGAACGGCTGGCCGAGATCGTCGTCGCCCGCGGGCATCTGCCGGTCCTGCCCCCAGTCGTGATAGGCCCGGTACTTGCCTTCGAGATGAGGCCGGCACAGGCGGAGCGCCTCCTCATACGAGCCGGCGACGAACGCCTCGCGCCGCATGGGCAGTTCGCGCGGGAACGGCTTGCCGGCGCGGTCGAGCTCGCGCCGGTAGACTTCCATCTGGCGCTCGACGGTGGCGATCCGGTTGTGCGGGTTGACGTACCAGCAGTCGCCCAGCCGCGCGGCGCGGCGCAGGGCGACGTCGGCGTTGGCGCCGATCCAGATCGGCGGGTGCGGCCGTTGCAGCGGCTTGGGCAGGCAGGAGGCGCCTTCGAGCGCGAAATGCGACCCCGCCATGTCGACTTCGTCCTCGGTCCATAGCCGCTTGATCGCGATCAGGTTCTCGTCGAGCCGCGCCCCCCGCCCGGACATGGGCGCGCCGAAGGCCTTGAACTCGACCTCGCGATAGCCCAGCCCGGCCCCGAAGATGAGCTTGCCGTTCGACATCACGTCGATGGTCGCGAGCTGCTCGGCGAGATCGAGCGGCTTGTGCAGCGCGGCGAGCACGATTCCGGCGTTGAGCCGCAGGTTCGGCGCTTCGGCGCTCAGCCGCGCCAGCAACGGCAGCTGCTGCAACGCCTGGAACGGGCGGGTGCTGTAATGCGAACTCTTGGCGATGGAGGCGAAGCCGAGCGCGTCGGCGAGCCGGGCCTGCGCGACCAGCTCCTCGAAGCGGGCGCGGATGTCCTCGCCCGTCCGGTATTGCGCCCGGAGGGCCAAGCCGAACTGGAAGGAGGGCGTCACGCCGCGGCCGCCGCCGGCGGGCGGTTCCGATCCGCCCGGCCGCGGGCTATCCTGGCGGCGGATACCCGCGCGGGCGTTGGAAGGGACCGGGAATGGCAACGCGAGACTGGGACGTGATCGTCGTCGGCGCGGGCAACGCCGCTCTGTGCGCCGCGCTGGCCGCGCAGGAGGAGGGCGCGCGCGTCCTGGCGCTGGAGCGGGCCGGCGAGGACGAGGCGGGCGGCAACACGCGCTTCACCGCGGGCTCGATGCGCGTGGTCTATGACGGCGTCGACGATCTCAAGCGGCTGATGCCCGATCTGTCGGCGGACGAGATCGCCAACACCGATTTCGGCGCCTACACCCAGGACCAGTTCTTCGACGACATGGCGCGGGTGACGCAATACCGCGCCGATCCCGACATGGTCGAGCTGCTGGTGACGCGGAGCCGCGACACGCTGTCGTGGATGCGCGAGAAGGGCGTCCGCTTCGTCCCGATTTACGGCCGCCAGGCGTTCAAGATCGACGGCCGGTTCAAGTTCTGGGGCGGGCTGACGGTCGAAGCCTGGGGCGGCGGGCCGGGTCTGGTCGAGGCGCTGCATGGCGCGGCGCGGCGGCGCGGCGTCGAAATCCGCTATCGCAGCCGGGCGGTCGCGCTGCTGGGCGACGGCGTCCGCGTCCACGGCGTCCGCGTCAAGGGCGCGGACGGGATCGAGGAGATCGAAGCGGGCGCCGTCGTGCTCGCCGCCGGCGGCTTCCAGGCGAACGCCGAATGGCGGACGCGCTATCTCGGGCCGGGATGGGAGCTCGCCAAGGTGCGCGGCGCGCGGTTCAACACCGGCGACGGCATCCGGATGGCGCTCGACGCCGGGGCCATGAGCTACGGCAACTGGTCGGGCTGCCACGCCGTCGGCTGGGAGATGAACGCGCCCGAGTTCGGCGATCTCGCGGTCGGCGACCAGTTCCAGAAGCACAGCTACCCCTTCGCCATAATGGTCAACGCGGACGGCCGGCGCTTCGTCGACGAGGGGGCCGATTTCCGCAACTACACCTACGCCAAGTACGGCCGGGTCATCCTCGAACAGCCGGGACATTTCGCCTGGCAGATTTTCGACGCCCAGGTAGCCCATCTCAAGCGCGACGAATACAACATCCGCCAGGTCACCAAGGCGAGCGCGGACACGCTGGAGGCTCTGGCCGGCAAGCTCGAGGGCGTCGATGCGGAAGCGTTCCTCGACACGGTGAAGCGGTACAACGCGGCGGTGCGGACGGACCTGCCGTTCAACCCCAACGTCAAGGACGGCCGGCGCACCGAGGGGCTCGACATCCCCAAGTCCAACTGGGCCAACCGGATCGACCGGCCGCCCTTCGAAGCCTATGCGGTCACCTGCGGCATCACCTTCACCTTCGGCGGCCTGCGCATCGACGGCGAGGGCCGGGTGCTCGACGGCGAAGCGGCTCCGATCCCCGGCCTCTACGCCGCGGGCGAGCTGGTCGGCGGCATCTTCTACTTCAACTATCCCGGCGGCTCCGGCCTGACTTCGGGGGCGGTGTTCGGCCGCATCGCCGGCCGCGCGGCGGGCGCGGCCCGCCTCAACTCCGGAGCATGATCGCCGCATCGTCGCCGGGCGTCTCCCGGACCGTCCAGCGGCCCGCCTCGACGGCGGCGATGAAGTCCCGGAGGATCGCGTTGAACGCCGCCGGCTCCTCCAGATTGACCGCATGGCCGGTCCGGGGCAGCACCGCCAGCCCCGCCGACGGGATCGTCCGCTTGAGCAACAGGCCGGTCGCGAGGCAGGGGCGGTCCTCGTCGCCGTGGACGATCAGGGCCGGGACGGTCATCGCCGCGAGCCGGTCCTTCAGGTCCCAGGGCGAGGGCCTCCGCATCTGGACGCCGCGCAGGGTGAGGGCCGAACCCAGCCCCGAATGTTCCCGTAGCATGCGGAGGAACTCATCGAAGCCGCGCGGGTCCTTGTGCGCCAGCTGCTCGCGGCCCGGCCCGGCGGCGTAGACCGGCGCGAAGGCCTCGGCGCCCTCCTCCTCCCAGCGCCGGGCCACGGCCTCCGATTCGGCGCGGAACCGGTCCGCCGTGTCGGGCTCGGCGCCGAAGCCCAGGCCGCCCAGCAGCACCGAGCGCGCCCGGTCGGCATGGTCGAGGCCGAAATGCATCGCCGCGAACCCGCCCATCGACAGGCCGACGACATGCGCGGTCTCGATCCGCAGACGGTCCATGACGTCGACGATGTCGTCGACCGCCCGCTTCTGGCCGTACATTGCCGGGTCGGAGGGTACGTCGGAGGGCGGGAAGCCGCGCGCGGCGTAGACGACGCAGCGATGGCGGCGGCTGAAATGGCGTATCTGCGGCTCCCAACTCCGGTGGTCGCCGGCGAACTCGTGCACGAACACGATCGGCGTCCCCGATCCCGCTTCCTCGTAGTAGAGCTTCACCCGGTCCGTGGTCTCGAGATGGGGCATGTCCGAACTCCCTGCCGACGCGCGGTCATACCTTGCCGAGGGCCGCCAGCACCGATTGCGGCGTGATCGGCTGCGCCGTCACCCGCGCGCCGAACGGACGCAACGCATCGTTGACGGCGTTGAGCACCACGGCGGGCGCCGCGCCGGTTCCCGCCTCGCCCGCGCCCTTGGCGCCGAGTTCCGACTCCGAGGTCGGCGTCGAGACGTGGCTCACGTCGATGTCCGGCATCTCGACCGCCATCGGCGTCAGATAGTCGGCGAGCGTGCCGTTCTGCAGCTGCGCCGCATCGTCGTAGACGCATTGCTCGAACAGAGCGCCGCCGAATCCCTGCACGGCCCCGCCCCGCACCTGTTCGTCGGCGAGCAGGGGGTTGATCGCGCGGCCGCAATCCTCCACCACCCAATGCCGCAGCAGGTGCACGACGCCGGTGTCGGGATCGACCTCGACGACGGCGCCGTGGATGCCGTTGGTGAAGATGTAGGGCTTGTCCTTGACCCGGAAGCGGCGGGTGGTCTGGACCACGGGCTGGACGTCGTCGGGCAGGTCGCCCACCCGGAAATGCGCGATCCGCCCGAGTTCGGCGAGGGTCATGCGCTCGGCGCCGCTCCCGGCGTCGACGATGCGGCCGGCGACGACGTCGAGGGCGGCGGGCTCCGATTGCAGCAGGGTCGCGGCCAGGGCCAGGATCTCCCGGCGCAGCGCGCGGCCCGCCTGCCAGGTCGCCTCGCCGCCGATCGCGGTGGCCCGCGAGGCGTAGGTGCCGCCGCCATAGGGCGTCGCGTCGGTGTCGCCGGAGATCACCCGGACGTCGTCGAGCCGCACTCCGACCGCGCCCGCCGCGATCTGGGCCATCACCGTGTCGGCGCCCTGGCCCTGCTCGGTGACGCCGACCGCGCAGATCACCGCCCCCGACGGCTCCAGCCGCAGCGTGCAGGCGTCCTGGGCGGAGATCGGCGCGCCGCCGGCGCCGTAGAAGCCGACCGGGCTCGACGCGCTGCCCTTGATGAAGGCGGCGACGCCGATGCCGCGATGGATTCCCCGGCCGCGCAGCGTCGCCTGCTCCGCCCGCAACCCCTCGTAGTCCATGCGCTCGACCAAAGCCTCGATGCACGCCTGGTGCGAGAGTTCGTTGACCGGCAATCCCGACGCGGTGGTCGCCGGGTAGCCGTCGTCGGGCATCACGTTGCGACGCCGGAACTCGATCGGGTCGAGCCCGGTCGCCTCGGCCGCCAGATCGGCCAGCCCTTCGCCCACCGTGATGCCGATCGGATGTCCGACGGCGCGATATTGCGAGGTCGGCGTCTTGTTGAGGTAGACCACCGTGGCCCGCGCGCGGTAATTGGCGTGCTTGTAGGGGCCGCCGGTGATGTTGAGCACCTGGTTGGCCTCGAACACGCTGGTCCGGGGATAGGCCGAATAGGGGCCGACCCCGGTGAGGTCGTCGATCTCCAGGGCCTGGATGTCGCCCGCCGCGCCGACCGCCATCCGCGCCTTGACCCGGTGCTCGCGCGCATGGATGTCGGTGAGGAAGGACTCCAGCCGGTCGGCGACGAACTTGACCGGCCGGCCCAGCAGGATCGCCAGCGCGGCCGTGGCGACCTCGTCGCCATAGGTGTGGATCTTGAGCCCGAACGAGCCGCCGACGTCGGGCGCCACGATGCGCAGCAGATGCTCCTTGACGCCGAGATGCTTGGCGAACACCGCCTGGATCATGTGCGGGACCTGGCTGCTGGTGTAGACGGTCAGCCGTTCCGAGGACGGGTCGTATTCGGCGACGATCGCGCGGGGCTCCAGGCTGACGCCGGTATGGCGCCCGAAGCGGAACACCTCCTCGACGACGACGTCGGCGGCTGCGAAGGCGGCATCGACGTCGCCGCCGCCGATCTCCTTGCGGAAGGCCAGATTGTCGCCGAGCTCGGGGTGGATCACCGGCGCGCCGTCGTCGAGCGCGGTTTCCTTGTCGGCGGTCACCGGCAGCTCGCGCCAGACGATCTCGACCTGTTCGGCCGCATCCTCGGCCTCGGCCCGCGATCGGGCGACGACGGCGGCCACCGGTTCGCCCTGCCAGCAAGCCCGGTCGACCGCCATCGCATGTTGAGGCGCCGACTTCATTCCCTCGAAGCTCGCCAGCACGCCCACCCAGGGGGCGCAGACGCGGGCGATGTCCCGGCCGGTCGCGATCTTGACCACGCCCGGCTGGCGGGACGCCTCGGCGGCGTCGATGCTCTCGATCCGCGCATGGGCGTAAGGGCTGCGGACGAACGCCGCATGGACCATGCGCGGCAGCGTTATGTCGTCGGTGTAGCGGCCGCGCCCCGCCACCGCGCGCCGGGCGCCGGGGCGCGGGACGGATTTGCCGATCGGGCCGTCCGGCCGGTCGAACGGCGATTGCGCGGACGCTTCGGTCATGACGGCGGCTCGCTCGGTTGGGGCCGGCCATGCTCGCAGCGTCCGCGCAGGGGCGCAAGGCCGCCGGCCGGAATCGCGCGGTCGACCAGGGCGCGGCGGGCGCGGCTCTCCGAAGTCGGACGCCGCCGGCGCGGCGCCCGGACTTACGGACCGGAAGCTGCTTCAGAAGTTCGTTTGCAGCTGAGCGGAGATTCCATAGTTCCGGCGTTCGTCTTCGTACTCCAGGCCGAAGGCGAGTCGCGCGTCCCTCCAGACGGGCAGATGGACGGGCAGGGCGTAGCCCAGGGAATAGCGCATCGTCGGTGGGGCGCGCAAATCGATCACGGCCTGGCGCTGCTCGAGAGACTGCGCGTGTCCGCGGTAGAACGCATCGACGAAACTGCTTCCGGTCGCCAGGAGATGGTCGATCCGGATCCGTCCGTCCCGGCTCCGCGTATTCTGGCGGACGGAAAACCGCAGGACGTCGTCGTCCCGGAGCGTGTTGCGCCCCTGGACGCCCATCGACCACTCGTCCGCCCGCAGCCCGGATATGCCGGACAACATGCCGCCGGTCACGGAGACGTCTCCGGAACTGCGTTCGTATCCGGCGAACCCGCGCCAATCCTCGCCCAGAGAACCCGACAGAAACAACTTCTTTCGGCGGGTTTCGGTTCGCGTGTTTCCGAGCGCGCCGAACGTCGAGCCCCAGACGCTGCTGCTTTCGTCGATGCGCGAGAGCTCCGCCGCAAGATCGAACCCGCCGCGCGCGTACCGCCATTGCAGGCCGAACTGACGCCATGGCGTCCGCCGCGACTCCCGCCCGCTGAACGCGACGAACGGCCGCGCGCCGTCGCCCTGCATGTGCAGCGCGACGGCCCCTCCGGCGCCGTCGAAGAAGGGGGAAGACACGGGGTTGGCGGCCTGGAGCGCTTCCCATTCCCGCCATGCCGACTTCCCGCAACCGCCGCACAGGTCGTGACTCAACCGCCAGCGGCCGAGCATGCCGGTGGGAAAATCCATCCCCACGGCGTGAAAAGCCCTGGATTCCCGGTCGAGATCGGCGAACAGGACGGAATTCTCGACGCGATGGCCGTTTGCCGACGCAAGCATGTCCCTGGCGGCGTAACTTAATGCGCGGGAGGGGGGAGGAGCCTCGACGTCGACGAGGCCGGACAGCTTCATGTTGTAATACGCGCCGCCCACGCCGCCGACGGCGACCTCGACGGCCCGCATTCTCTCGCCCGCGTGAGCGAGGGCGGGAGACAGGGTCACGCGGGCGTTCCGCAGCGCGACCCCCGCGCTTCGATCGACGACCGAATACGGCAGGCGGACCGTCCCCTGCCGGGTGATCGCGTTTCCGAGATTCAACTTCCCCCAGCCATAGATCGGGTCCGGCTCGCGGGGGTTGTCCACCCGTGTCCCGAGCGGGTCCGCGGAGTCGAGCAGCAGGGCCTGCACGACATGCATCGGCATGCCGGGCAGTCGGCTCTTGAGCACCGCCAACGCCCCGCTCACCATGGGGGCGGCGAAGGAGGTGCCGCCGATCCCCGGGCCGGGGAGAATTTCGAGGTCGTTCCCCGGCGCCATCAGGCACCAGTTTCTTGCGGCGCCGCATCCGTTGGAGAACGGAGCGATCTCGCCGTTTCGATCCATCGCCGCGACGACCAGCCATTTCCCGAGCAGCCCGGGCTCGAACAACGGAGCTTCGTTCCACCCCCCTCCGGAGTTGTAGTCGACGCAGTCGTCGCCGCCGCAGTCCGCGCCCCACAGATTCTTGAAGGGGGCGTCGTCGCCCTCGCGCGTGAACTTCGCCATGAATTCCGTGGCGGGGACCGTTACGTCTCCCAGCGGGCAGCCCTCCTCGTCCCGGGAATTCTTCCCGCACATGCCGACCCGGTTGTTGACGGCGTTCCATCCGTCGTTGCTGGCCGCCCACACCGCCACGATGTCCCTGTCCGCGAGCTCTCTCGCGGCGCGGGCGAACTCACCCGTCCAATAGTCGTCGTTGCGGATAAGAGGAGTGAAAAGGGGCAACCCCTGGGTCAGCCATACCCCGGGCCTTCCCTCATAGGTTCCCTCATGGCCGGGCGATACTCCGATGCTGAAGTTGATGACGTGGGCGTCGTTGGCGACCGCATGCCGGAGCGCCGCCGCCGGCTCCCCGCCGCCGGACAGGCTGATCGGCATTATCGAGGCCGAGGGCGCGACTCCGTGAACGTTTTTGGTGGGGATCGGATCGCCTTGTTCGACCGTTACCTCGAAGGCCCCTTCGGTATTGGCCCTGGCTCCCGCCGCGATCATGGCGACGTAGGTGCCGTGCACTGTGCGCTGGCTGGTCTCGGTCACGGGCCCATCCACGGGCCCATTCACGTTAAACCACTGCGGCGCCGTGATTCTGCCCGCCAGATCGGGATGGGTGCGGTCCATGCCGTCGTCCGCGACCGCGATGATCGCGCCCTGGCCGAAATAGCCGCGCTCGTAGGCCGTATGCGCGGAGATGCTCTCCAACCCCCAATGTTCTCCGTATTCCGCGGTCTGGTAGTCCTTGCCGTCCGGCGCGCGGGGGGCACCCAGATCCCTCGATAGGAATTCGAGCCCGGCCGGGTTCGGCGTGGCGGAACCGCCCGGGCTCGGCATAGGGGGTCCGCCCGGGCTCGTCGTGGGGGGGGGGGTCGAGTTCGGCGCGGCGGAACCGCCTCCTCCGCCTCCGCCGCAGGCCGCCAGAAGCGCGAGGCAGGCCAGCAAAGGAGCCGCGCCGCAGCGTTTCCGTCGATGGAGCAGGCGCCGCGAGGGGCCGGGCCGCGGATCGTTTCGCTCCATCGCTCGTCCGTGCGGAGCGGGCGCGCCGGCGCGCTGCGCCACGTCGACGCGTCGCCGACGTTTCCCGAGCCGTGGTTCCACTACCTGCCTCCCGATCATCGACCGATCCAGGGTATAGCCCCGCCTGCGCGCCGTGACAATTCCGGGGAGGGGCCGGCGTTCTTCGCGTCCTACCGCAGGCCGGCCTGCACGAGCAGGGGGTGGGTCTCGCGCATGAACTCCTCCATCCCCTCCCGGTAGCGCGCCCAGGAGGTGAGCACGCCGTCGATGCCGGTGGCGTGCAGCTTGCGGTAGGTGTCGACGATCTGCTCCTTGGCGCCGATCACCGGCCAACCGGCCCAGCCGGCGAGGAAATGCTCCTTGAGGAAGCGGAGCGCCTCCGCCGGCAGCGTCTGGGCGTTGAGTCCGAGCCCCGACGTCAGGTTGTCGATGGCCTCCCAGTCGCCCTTCTCGTGGACGTAGTGTCGGTAGAAGTCGCGCGCCGCCTTCTCGGTCTCGCCCTGCACCAGATAGGTATGCGTCCAGACCTTGATCTCGCGGCCGTACTCGCGGCGCGCCAGCTCCTTGTAGCTCGCGATCTGCGCCGCGAGGTCGTCATAGTCGTGATTCTGGACCACGATGAAGGCGATGTCGCAGTATTTCGCGGCGAAATGCCGGCCTCGCTCGGACCCGCCGGCGTTCATGAACGGCGGTCGCGGCGTTTGCAGCGGTTTGGGCGCCATCCGGCCGCCGCCGATGCGGTAGAATTCGCCTTCGAAATCGAACGGCTCGTCCTCGGTCCATAGCCGCCGGATGATCTCGACCCATTCGGTCGCCATGTCGTAGCGCCGGTCGTGGTCGGGCACGTCGATCCCGAACAGGCGGAACTCCGTGCCGTACCAGCCGGTCACGACGTTGAGCGTGAACCGTCCGCCCGATATGTGGTCGATCGTCGCCGCCTGCTTCGCCGCGAACACCGGATGCACGGTGGGGACGTGCGACGTGGCGAAGACCGACGCGGTGGAGTTCACGCCGCTGATTCCCGCCGCCCAGGAGTAGCATTCGAAGCCGGCGCCGTTGAAGTCGGTCTCGCCGCCGAATCCCAGCCAGCGCCCGACCGGAACCAGGGCTTCGAACGCCATCTCGTCGGCGAGTTTGGCGAGGGCCGCCGTTTCCGGCCACGTCGCCCGCAACGTGCCTTCGATGGTGGTGGCCGCGCAGCCATAGGAAAGATTGGTGCAGAAGGTGCCCATCTTGAGTTTGCGGTCGCCGAACAGCGGGTTGGTGGCCGGCGGGTCGTCAGCGAGGCTGGGAATCACGGTCATGGCTTGGTCTCGCGAGGTTGCATCGGTCGCTCAGCGCGCCCCGTCGCGGCCCATATGGTCGAGCCAGGCGCGGTACTGCGTGCGGATCGAGAGCTCGCTGGTGCCGACCGCGCCGGCCAGCCCGCCCTCTTCGTGCGGCCGGTCGTCGCCATGGCCGCGGCCGAGATCGATCCATTCGCTGTCGTCGCCCTCCAGCGCGCGCTGGCAGCCGGCGAACACCGCATTGTCGTCCGAGGCGATCATCGAGGCCGGCGAGTTCAGGGTGGACAGGAAGCGCACCGCGCGGTGGAACATGCCGTCGGGCGCGCCGGCCAGCCGGAAGCAGCCGCTGCGGACGATCGACCGGTCGGCGGCGACCGGCTGGACCTGCCGGAACTGCTGGTGCTTGGGGTTGAGGATCAGGTTGGGATAGATCAGATGGTTGAACGTGTCCCAGCCGAGGATGTCCTCGGCCCGCTCGCGGCCGTAGGCTTCGATCATGGCGGCGCGATAGGCGTCGAGAACCGGGTCGCCCGCGGTCTGGGCGACGGCGCCGCCGCGGTAGAACCCGCCCATGTGGCTGTGGCCGCCGTCGAACCCGCGGATGGCGACCCCGTCCATTTCGGACAGAGGCAGGCCGTTGGCCTCGATCATCTGCAGGCCGTGATCCCGCTCCGCCGGCGAGGCGAGCGAATCCGCGACCGCGCGGGCGCTTGCGACCGATGATTCGTGGACCACGCCCGCATGCATCAGATCGGTCGCGTTCTCCATGTGCATCTTCCAGTTGCCGCGATAGGTCACCCGGAAACCGCCGCCCGCGCGCTGCAGTTCGCCCTTGGGCGACCGGTCGACGAAATTGTCGATCGTCCCGGTCATGGGGCCCAGATACGCGGCCAGATCGGGGCCGTCCGCGGCCAGGCTGGCGAAGACGAAGCCGCGATACCCGGCCACCCGCGCCACGCGATGCAGCCCCCGCCCCGGGTCGGCGAAGTCGATCCCGCCGGGGTAGCCTCCGGCGTGCGGGACGCCGGCGAGCCGACCGTCGGTGCGATAGGCCCAGCCGTGATACGGGCAGACGAACCGCCCGGCGTTGCCGGCCCGCGCCTCGCACACCATCATGCCGCGATGCGCGCAGCGGTTGTGGAAGGCGTGGACCTCGCCGTCGGCGTGGCGGCAGACCAGAATCTCGCGATCGCCGAGCCGCTCGCGGAAGAAGTCTCCGGGCGCCGGGATCTGGCTCGTATGACCGACATAGAGCCATGCGCGGCCGAAGATGCGCCGCAGCTCGGCCGCGAAGACCGCGGGGTCCGTATAGACCCGGCGGTGGACGCGATCGGGGCGGACCAAAGCGTGGATGTCTTCGCGCGCGGGCATCGGCCCATCCTATTCGCCGGCGCCGCGCCGCGCCATGCCCGCCGACCGCGCCCGGCGGGTTCAGCCGACGAAGGGCGCGCTCCGGTCGATCCGCCCGAGGACGCGCCGATAGGCGACCGCCGCCGCGTCCGGTATCTTCAGGTGCAGCTCGTCCCGCAGCGCGACGGGCAGCTCGTCGGGTCGCTGGCTCTCGACGATCCGGCGGTCCTGCTCCATGATCCGCTCCAGCCCCCCCGCGTAGTCGGCGTCGTCCATGTCGAGGGCGTGGTTGCGGGCGATGAGCACGAACATGCGCGTCGTCCCGGCGTCGACCGGCGTCGCGATGAACGAAAGCACGGTGGCGTCGCCGTGATGCGGCTCGGCGCCTTCGGACCAGGTGCCGCCTTGGCCCGGGCGCAGGACCAGCTTCGTATCGTGCAGGGTGAACGGGGCGTGCAGCTCGTATTCGCGGCGGATGCGGCCGTCGTCATAGGCGAAGGCCAGGCCGAACGTCGTCTCGGCGATGTCGTGCGGCTTGACCACCGGGCCGTCGCCCAGCTCGGTCAGGCCGCGATGGACGAAGTTCAGATGCGCCAGGTCCATCGCGTTCTCGACCGCCCGCCCGGCGGAAGCCCGCCACGTCCGGTCGTAGCCGACGAAGGCGCGCCAGGCCGGATCGGTCCAGGGGTCGCGCGGGCAGCTCGGAACGGGTTGCGCCGGCTCGGCGAGGGCCACCCAGGCCAGACCGTGCGCCTCGGCGGCCCGGTAGACGGTGGCGCGCGCCTTGGCCGGGATGGCGGCGCCCTCGGGGAGCGACGGGATGTGGACGCATCCGCCGCCGCGGTCGAACCGCCAGCCGTGATAGGCGCAGACGAGGGCGTCGTCCGCCACCGTCCCCAGCGACAGGGCGGTCCCGCGATGGACGCACAGGTCCTTGAAGACGCAGAGTTCGCCGGCGAGACGGAACGCGACCAGCCGCTCGCCGAGAAGCGTATAGGCGCGCGGCGGGCCGACGATCTCCGCGGCCGGCGCGATCGGGTGCCAGTAATTGGCGAGGGAGGGGGGCTTCGTTCCGTTCATCGGCCGCTCAGCCGGGCAGGGCCGCCACCGCGGCGATCTCGATCAGGAACTCGGGCCAGGCGAGCTTGCCGACCTCGACGATCGCGCTGGCCGGGCCGTTCTCGGGGAAGTAGCGGTCGCGGATGTCGGAGATCTCGTCGAACGCCCGGATGTCGGTGACGTAGACCGTAACCTGCACGAGGTCCGCCAGGGCGGCACCGTTGGCTTCGCAGATCGCCTTGACGTTGTCGAGGGTCCGGACCGCCTGCGCGCGGAGGTCGCCGGCGCCGACCAGCCGGCCCTCCTTGTCGAGCGCCACCTGGCCGGCGATGAACAGCAGCGGGCCGGCGGACACCCGGACGCCGTTGGAGTAGTACCCCTTGAGCGGCTTGCCGACCGTGTCGGGGTTGCTCACGGTCTTGCGCGGCTCGGTCATCTTCGCCTCCCTTGCGGCGTCGGGTCAGGATACACCGTCGCCGCGCCGCGACCGACCGGGAAGGGGCCGCAACGCCGAAGCGCGCCGGGCGCGGCGACTCGGGCGGCGACTCAGAAGGCCGTCGCCCGCCAGCGTTCGATCGCCCGCACGATGCATTCCTCCAGCCAGGGCAGAAAGCGTTCTTCGGTCTGCGCCAGGGACTCCTTGTAATTGATCTGGAACACCCTGTCGGTCACCGGCTCTACGCCGCCGATCTCGCGTTCTCCCCGTTCGGTCTCGACCCGCCGGAACCAACAGGCGGAGCAGGCGAGCACGCCCCGAAACTCGCGCCCGATACCGTGGAGCGCGATCAGGAGCTCGCTCTGGTCGGCGTTCCTCATGACCAGCCGCGCCCAACAGCGGTAGGTATCGGTATTGGCGAAGTAACCGAGCTCCTTCGCCGTGGAGACGATCTGGAATCGGTAGTAGCGGCTGTTGGGAGTACCGGCCGCGGCCCCGTCGGCGAAGAAGCTCGCGCCCTCGAACAGATCTTCCATCTCCCGCTGCAAGGCGGAAGAGACCTCCCGCAGCCGCCGCTCGGTCCGTTCGCGGAGTCTGTCCGCAGTGTCGTGCGCGGCTCGCCATTCTTCGACCAGCGAGTCCCTTCGTCGTTGCAGATCCCTCCGCACGGCGCGAATCGCGTCTTCCGCCTTGGCGGATCGCTGCACGCTGCGCGCGATGCTCAGCGCGTTGACGAATTCATCCCGTTGGAGACCGGCGAAATACTTGACCAGCGGTTCGAGGTCGCCGCCGTCCGCATCCGCCAGCGCGTCGATATATGCGCCGCGCTCCCGATCCCGGACGACCAGCGGGAACCAGCCGCTCTTGACGAAGATCAACGTCGCAAGGGCGCGCGCCACGCGACCGTTGCCATCCTGGAAGGGATGGATTTGCGTGAACCGGTGGTGCAGCCAGGCGGCCTCCACCTCCGGCGGGACGTCCGCATGCTCCAGATGCAGGGCGATCAGGCGATCCATCTCCGAGGCGACGTGTTCCGGCGGACAGTATTGGTGGAGCTCTCCGTCGGGCGTCAGCGGATTGTTTGGCTGGACCTTGTATTCGCCCCGGATCAGATCGACGCGGGTCGCCTTGCCGAACGGATCCACGCCTTCCGCGGTGTTCTGGTGGCGGGTGATGAGGGCGTGAATCTCCTTTACGTAACTCGTGGACAGAGGGCGCCGCTGTTTCACGAAATCGAAGATGCCGTCTACGACCGCCTCATGGTCGCCGATCATGGAAACGACGGCCCGGGGGTCGTTCGCCGCGCCGTGCGGGATCAAGGAGGCATGGATTCCGCGTTCGATCAGCAGTCGGGTGACGCCGCGATCGAGGGTGTACAAACGCTCGATCAGGCCTGTCTCGATCGCCCATTCGCGCTTCAGCCGTTCGTTGAACCGCTGGAACGCATCCAGCCCAGCGAGCCGGTCGCGCTGTTCCCGCCAGATGCTCTCCAGGGTCCGCAGCTCGCCTTGCGCCAGACCGTCCGGCCCGGTCGTATAGTCGCGGATCGGTTTCCACGATTGGCTCACGGCGCGGGTTCCCGTATGAACGCGGCGCAGGGGAGTCTACCACGTCGCAAACGGGCGGCCGCGCCGCCGGGAGAGGACCAGACATGGCGCGCGAATACTTCAAGGGCGCATGGCAGGAGAAGCGCGCCTTCTCGCCCTGCGTCAAGACGCGAGGCGGGGCCGTCGTCTGGGCCGCGGGCCATGGCGCGACGGTCGATGCCGACGGGAATTCGCTCGCGGGCGACTTCGCCGCCCAGACCCGCGAGTCGTTCCGCCTGCTGGAGGAGACGCTCGGGCGCGCCGGCGCCCGGCTCCGCGACATGGTGACGATGACGGCGTTCATCGGCGATGCGCGCCATGGCGACGCCTTCACCGAGATACGCAAGGAGTATTTCGCCGACGGCTTTCCCGCCAGCGCCCTGATCACCTGCGCCGGATTCGCCCATCCCGACATGATGGTCGAGATCCAGGGCGTCGCGGTGGTCGACGAAGAATAGGCGCCGCGTCGCTCAGCCGTCGCCGACGCGGTAGCGGGCGGGGTCGGGCGGAACGACCGGCCGTTCGCCGCGCGGCGTATCGTCCGGGACCCAGTCGTAGGGGACCGGCTGGGCGCGGTAGATCCAGTTCCGTTCGGCCATGAAGATCGAGGCGAAGGCATTGGGCGGCCCGTCGACGCCGGGCTCGACGCCGCTCTCGAAATGCGGATTGACGTACTCCCACACCACCTCGCCGTCCGCGGTCACCTGGAACAGCCGCCCGAAATCGCCCTCGCAGATCAGCGTATTGCCGTTGGGCAGTCGGCGCGCGCTGCTGACGTGGTAGCTGATGAAGGTCCAGCACTGGCGGCCCGAAGCCATGCCGTCGTACTGCCATACGATCTCCCGGGTCATCGGGTCGATCTCGACCACGCGCGATCCCTGGAACAGTTCGAGATAGACCGGCGGGAAGCCGGCCGATCCCTGGTTGTCGAAGATCAGCACGTTGCCCGCGCCGGGAAGGCCTTCGGGGATCAGATGGGCGTCGTGCTGGCCGGCGATCGAATCGACCGGGCGCGGGATCGGGCCGATGAAGCTCTTGTCCGAGAAGTCGTAGGCGCCCGGATAGTCCGGCCCCATTCGCCAGACCACCTCGCCGGTCGATTTCGCGACGATGGCGACGAAGTTGCCGTCGCGCGAACAGGTCATGATGTTGTCGGGGTGGAACCGGTCGTCGCCCGCATCGAACCATCGGTTGGGCCCGAGCGGCGCCATGTTGTTGAGCGCGAGAAGGCCGGTCCGCCGGGGCCGCATCGTCGCGCCGAGCATCAAATCGCGCTGCCGGGGCGACAGCCCGAACTCGTCGATATGGTCGCTCGAAGCCCAGCGCCAGGCGATCTCGCCGGCGGGCGTGACCTCGTAGAACGCCTGGTCCGCGATCGGTTCGTCCGAGATCGCCGGGACGCGGCGGCGCCAGCGGGCGAGCACCAGCGTGTTGCCGTTGGGCAGGCGCGCGACGTCGTGGCTCTGCTGCGCCGCGCCGCCGGGCGCCTTTTCGCCCCATTCCCAGATCACGTCGCCGTCCCAGTCGAGCTCGATCAGCGTCTCGTTGGCGAAGACGTGGCGTTCCTTCTGCAGCAGGATGCGACCGCGCGCGCCGCCGCCGAGCGCGGGATCGATCATCTCCGCCGGCATCGCCCCGTAAGGCCAGACCCTGGCTTCGTCGCCGTTCATGTCGATCAGATAGGCGCGCCCGCCGCGCCCGTCGAAGCAGACGAAGCAGTTATACGCCTTCGCCGGGTCGTAGATCGTCACGCCGGTCGGAAAGATCGTCGGCGGCACGGCGTCGCTCCCGGCGGCCGCTTCGCCGGCCGTCGCCCGGCGTCCCGACCGTCAGCCGGACGCCCGGTCCAGCAGGTGCTGCGGCGTGCTGCTCACGACCTCAGCGTATTTCGGGACGAACGCCCCCTTGTCGAGGTCCTGGATCAGCCCTGCGAACTCGAGATCCATGCCGGCGAGCCGGCGGCGGATCTCGGCGTGGACCTCGACGTCGGACCATTCGCCGATCAGGTAGAAATGGTCGGGGTCCTCGGTGTCGCGGCACAGGACGCCGTCCCTGACCTGGGCGGGCGACTTGTGCATCGGGTTGTCGTCGGAATAGTCGAACTCGTCGAACAGCTCGATGAACGCATCGCCCGCGCCGGGCTTCACGCGGAAATCGTAGACGTGGAGGAAGTTGCCTTTGTCGGCCAATGCGACGAGCGCCATGATGCACCTCCCAAGCGCATGCCGGGGTTGCGGACGGGGCGAGGGTACAGGTTCGCCGGTCTGCGAATCAACGTCGTCCCGGCCGGTTCAGCGCTGCGGCGCCGACCGTTCGAATTTCGCCTTCTGCGCCGGGCTCGCCTCGGTCTGATATTTGCTCCGCCATTCGCTGTACGGCATACCGTAGACGATTTCCCGCGCGTCCTCGTAGGGCATCTCGATTCCCCGGTCCTCGGCGGCCGCGCGGTACCACTTGCTGAGGCAGTTGCGGCAAAAGCCGGCGAGGTTCATCAGATCGATGTTCTGGACGTCGGCGCGTTCGCGGAGATGCGACGCCAGCGCCCGGAACGCCGCCGCTTCGAGCTCGATCCTGGTCCGGTCTTCCATCCTGTCCTCCATTCGGGGCGAGCATCCGGGTGAGGATATTGAACGGATCGGGCCTCGAGTCAAACCCTCCGCCGCGCCGCGCCGTCGCGGCGGAGGCCGGAATCGGCGAGCGCGCCGACCAGCGCGTCGCCGACGACGCCGGCATGGCGGCGAAGGTCCGCCGGATCCCGCAGCAGGTCTTCGCGGATTTCGATCAGCGCATGGGGAAGGCCCGCCGCCGCTCCGTGGACGTGGGTGGTGTAGCCGTATTGCCGGCGGCCCGAATAGGGCTGATTGTCGCCGACGATCAGCCCGTCGAAGGCGCCGAGGGCGCGGAGGAGCGGGACCGGGATGCGAGGGTCGCGGTCCCAGAGCACGCCGAAATGCCAGGGGCGGGAGACGCCGCCGAGGCTCGGGGTGAAGCTGTGTATCGCCAGCAGCGCGGGAGTCGCGCCGCGCGCGCGGACGCCCGAAAGCGTCTTCCCGATCGCCCGGTGGTACGGGTGGAAGATCGCCGCGGCGCGCGCCGCCGCCGCGCCCGGCGACAGGTCCGTATTGCCGGGGATCGCCGTCCCGTCGCTCTCGACCGGGATCGAGGTCTCGTGTCCGAGTCGCCGGTTGCAGTCGATGACCAGCCGCGAGTAGCCGGCCAACACGGCCGGCGAGTCCAGCCTGTCGGCCAGCAGCCGCGTCACCGCCGCCGCGCCCCGGTCCCAGGCGATGTGGCGTTCGAGCGCCGCGCGGTCGAGGCCCAGCCCGTCGAGGGCTGCGGGGACGGCGTTGCTCGCATGGTCGCATGCGAGCACGACCGGGGCTGCGCCGGCGGCGTTCTCGATCGTGACCGGCGGCGGGTCGTCGGGCGCGAGCCAGCCTGCGACGCGATTCATGGCCGCACTATAGCCGGGCGGGCGGCGGCGGTCAGGCGCGCCCGCCTTGGAGCGGCCAGCGACTGTCGATATAAGGCGCGCATGAGCCGGACGCCGCCGAGTCCGAACGGCGCCGCCGCGCCGCGCGAGTTGTTGCGCGGTCTGTTCGCGGCTGCCCTCGAAGCGGTCGACCCGATGCGGGTTGTCCCGCCGAACCTGCCGCCGCGGCCCGAGGGCCGCACGGTCGCGATCGCCGTCGGCAAGGCGGCCGCCTCCATGGCGCAGGCCGTCGAGGCCGGCTGGGACGGTCCGCTCTCCGGACTCGCGGTCACGCGCTATGGCCACGGCGCGCCCTGCGATCGCATCGAGGTGATCGAAGCCGGGCATCCGGCGCCGGACGAGGCGGGGCTGGCGGCGGCGCGCCGGGCGCGCGCCGCGCTCCGCGGTCTCACGCCTCGGGACCTCGCTCTGTTCCTGATCTCGGGCGGCGGGTCGGCGTTGCTGGTCGATCCGCCGCCGGGCCTCGGCCTCGCCGACAAGCAGGCGGTGAACCGGGACTTGTTGCGCTGCGGCGCCTCGATCTCCGAGATCAACTGCGTCCGCAAGCATCTGTCCGCGGTGAAAGGGGGGCGGCTGGCCATGGCCGCGGCGCCGGCGCGGGTATCGACGCTGGTGATCTCGGACGCGCCGGGAGACGATCCCGGCGTCGTCGCCTCGGGGCCTTCGATCGCCGATCCGACGACCCTGGCGGAGGCGCGCGCGGTGCTCGACCGGTACGGCGTCGCGCCGCCGCCGGCGGTCGCGGCCCATCTCGCGGATGCGCGGAACGAGACGCCGAAATCGGCGATCGCGACCGACGTCCGATTGGTCGCGCGGTCGCGGGACGCGCTGTGCGGGGCCGCCCGGGCGGCGCGGCGCGCGGGGCTCGCGCCGCTGGTCCTGGGCGACGACCTCGAAGGCGAGGCGCGGCGTCTCGCCCGCGCGCATGCCGCGCTTGCGCGCGGCATGACGAAAGGGATATTGCTGTCCGGCGGTGAGACGACGGTCACGATCGGACCCGGCGCAAGCGGGCGCGGCGGGCGCAACGCGGAATATCTTCTGGCGCTGGCGTTGGCCCTCGGCGGCGACCGTCGCATCCACGCCATCGCCTGCGATACCGACGGGATCGACGGCACCGAGGCCAATGCCGGGGCCGTCATCGGACCCGATACGCTGGGCCGCGCCGGGGCCGCCGGCGTCGACGCCCGCGCCATGCTCGACGGCCACGACTCCTACGGCTTCTTCGACCGGTTGGGCGATCTCGTGATCACGGGTCCGACGCGCACCAACGTCAACGACTTCCGGGCGATCCTGATCGGCGCCGACGGGTCCGGCCGGGGCGGTCCGTAAGCGTGGCGATGCGGCGCCGCAGACGCGCCAAGATCGTCGCGACCCTGGGGCCGGCGAGCGACGCGCCGGACACGATCCGGGCGCTGTTCGAAGCGGGCGCGGACGTCTTCCGTCTGAATCTGAGCCACGGCACCCATGCCGAGCACCGGGCGCATACGCGCGCGATCCGCCGGCTCGAGCGCGAGATCGGCCGTCCGATCGGCATCCTCATGGACCTCCAGGGACCCAAGCTCCGCATCGGCGCGTTCGCCGCCGGTCCGGTGCAGCTGGCGCCGGGCGCCGCCTACCGGTTCGATCTGTCGGACGAACCGGGCGACCGGGCGCGGGCGCCGCTGCCCCATCCGGAGATTTTCTCCGTATTGGACGAGGACCAGGAATTGCTGCTCGACGACGGCAAGATCAGGCTGCGGGTGAAGTCCGCCGGCGACGGCTTCGTCGAGACCGAGGTCGTCGCCGGCGGGCTGCTGTCGGACCGCAAGGGCGTCAACATTCCCGGCTGCGTGCTGCCGCTGTCGGCGCTGACGAACAAGGACCGGGAAGACCTGCGCTTCGGCCTCGAAATGGGCGTCGATTGGGTCGGGCTGTCCTTCGTCCAGCATCCCGCGGACATCGCGGAGGTGCGCAAGATCGTCGCCGGGCGCGCGGCGATCATGGCCAAGCTGGAGAAGCCGGCGGCGATCGACCGGCTGGACGAGATCGTCGCCTTGTCGGACGGCCTCATGGTGGCGCGCGGCGATCTCGGGGTCGAGTTGCCGCCGGAGGACGTCCCGAGCCTCCAGAAGGACATCGTGCGGCGCTGCCGGGAGGCCGGCAAGTCGGTCGTCGTCGCGACGCAGATGCTCGAATCGATGATCCTTGCGCCCTCGCCGACCCGGGCCGAGGCCTCCGACGTCGCCTCGGCGGTCTATGAGGGCGTCGATGCGGTCATGCTCTCGGCCGAGACCGCGGCCGGCCAGTATCCGGTGGAGGCGGTGTCGATGATGAACCGCATCATCGCGCGCGTCGAACGCGACGAGACCTATCGCACCATCCTCGACGCCGTCCATACGAACCCCGAGGAAACCGCGCCCGATGCGATCACCGCGGCCGCGGCGCAGGTCGCGAACACGGTCAGGGCGGCGGCGATCGTCACCTTCACCACCTCGGGCTCGACCGCGCTGCGCGCCGCGCGCGAACGGCCGACCGTCCCGATCCTGTGCATCACCGGGAGCGAGGCGACGGCGCGCCGCTTGGCCATGACCTGGGGCGTCCATTGCGTGGTGACCGAGGACATCCGCGATTTCGTCGACATGGTCGGCAAGGCCTGCGACGCGGCGCTCGCCGAGGACTTCGCCGCGACCGGCGAGCGGCTGGTCATCACCGCGGGCGTCCCGTTCGGCACGCCGGGCGCCACCAACATCCTGCGCATCGCTTGGGTCGGGCAATGAAGCGGAGGGCGCGATGGCCGAAGCGGAGCTGATCCGCCGCATCCGGCTCGGCGAGGACTCGAGGCTGGCGTGCAAGAGCGTCGTCGTGTCCGGCGGCCGCGTGATGATCCCCCATCGGCGCGCCTTCGCCGACGAGTTGGCCGCCTTCGCCAACAGCCGCGGCGGCGCGGCCGTCCTCGGGGTGGACGACGAGACCCGCCGGATCCGGGGCATCCCACTCGACGATCTGGACGTGGTGGAGCGCTGGGTCGGCGAAATATGCAACGACTCGATCGAGCCTGCGCTCCATGCGGACATCCTCAAGGAGGAATGGGAGGACGCGGACGGCCGCCGCGCGCCGGTGCTGCGCGTGGAGGTGGAGCGCAGCCTGTTCGCGCACAGGAGTCCGGGCGGGTATTTCCGAAGGATCGGCAGTTCCAGGCGCGAACTGACCCCGGAGGCCCTCGCGCGGCTGTTCCAGGAGCGCAGCCACAGCCGGCTCATCCGCTTCGACGAGTCCGTCGCGCCCGCCACCGCCCCGTCCGACCTGCACGATGCGCTCACGCAGCGTTTCCTGCAGGGAGACGTCGTCGACGAAGACGCCGGGGCTTCCCTCGAAGCGTCCGACGGCCGGCTGCGCAAGCTCCGCATCGTCGCCGACGATCCGGACGGAAACGCGCGGCTGACGATCGCCGGGGCGCTGCTCTGCACCGAGGAGCCGCAACGGTGGCTGCCGCACGCCTGTATCCAGGCCGTCAGCTACGCCGGGGAACGGACCGACGCCGATTACCAGACCGACGCGCGCGACATCGGCGGGCCGCTCGACCGGCAGGTCGAGGAGGCCCTCCACTTCCTGCGGCGGAACATGCTGGTGCGGGCGACCAAGGAGACGGCGCGGTCGGAGCGTCCCCAGTTCGGCGAGCGCGCCGCCTTCGAAGCGATCGTCAACGCGGTGGCCCATCGCGACTATTCGATTGCCGGCGCCCGTGTGCGCCTGCATCTGTTCGGCGACCGTCTCGAACTCTACGTTCCCGGCGCGTTGACCAACACGCTCACCCCGGACAGCCTGCATCTGCGGCAGTCGAACCGGAACGAACTCGTCGTCTCGCTGTTGGCGCGCTGCGCCGCGCCGTCCGGCGTCGAACGCACACGGCTGATGAACCGGCGCGGCGACGGGGCACCGATCATCCGCTGGGAATGCATGGAATTGTCCGGACGACTGCCCGAGTACGACCTGATCGGCAACGACGAGTTGCGGCTGGTGATCCGGGCGGCGGGGTAGAGACGGGACGGAGAACGGCGGTGACGGACAGCAGGCGGATCGTCTGTCTCGCAAACTCCCGCAAGCTCTCGGGCCGGTGCATCGCGGGCCGCGAATGGAGCGAGGCCGGAGGAGCTGGGCGCTGGATCCGGCCGGTGAGTGAGCGCCCCGGCGAGGAGGTGTCGAAGCAGGAGCGCCAATACGAAGACGGCAGCGACCCCTGCGTGCTCGACATCGTCGACGTCCCGCTTCTCGCGCCGCAGCCGAAAGACTGGCAAACGGAGAACTGGCTGCTCGACCCCGGATCCTACTGGCGGAAGAAAGGAAGCTACTCGTGGTTCGATCTACCCGCTCTGGCGGATCGCGCTGCGCCGCTCTGGCTCGACGGGCGCAGCAGCTACAACGGGCGGAACGACAGGATTCCGATCGAGGCCGCGGCGTCGGTCCGCAGCTCGTTGCGGCTGATCCATGCGGGGCGGCTCGAACTGCGCGCGTTCCGGCCGGGCGAAGAGTTCGGCAATGCGAAGCGGCGCGTGCAGGCGCGGTTCTCCCACGCCGGGGCGGACTATGCGTTATGGGTGACCGATCCCGGTTACGAGCGGGCCTATCTCGCGAAGCTGGACGGCGTCTACGAGATCGGCGACTGCTACCTGACCGTCAGTCTCGGCGAACCGTACCAGGGCTTCTGCTACAAGCTCGTCGCCGCGATCATCGAGTGCGACCCGCAGTAGAGGTTGGAGGGCGGACGTGACGAACGACCCGATCTTCACCGTCGGCCATTCCAACCATTCCCCGGACGGTTTTCTGGGGTTGCTGTCGCGCCATCGCATCGACGTCCTGGCCGATGTGCGCTCGGCGCCCTACAGCCGTTTCAGCCCCCATTTCGACCGGGCCGCGCTCGCCGACGCGCTCGGGGCGCGGGGCGTCGGGTACGCCTATCTCGGGCGCGAGCTCGGCGGTCGCCCGGACGATCCCGCCTGTTACGAGGGCGGGCGGGTGAGCTTCGAGCGCGTCGCGCGGACGAAAGGTTTTCGCGCCGGCTTGGCGAAGGTCGCCGACGCGGCGTCGCAGGGCCGCGTGGCGCTCATGTGCGCGGAGAAGGAGCCGCTCGACTGCCACCGGACGCTGCTCGTCGCCCATGCGCTCGACGGCGAAGGCGTCCCCGTGGCGCACATCCTCGCCGACGGCGGGCTCGAACCGCACGTCGCGGCGATGGAGCGATTGATGGCGGCGTTCGATCTGGAGCCGGGCGGGGACCTGTTCCGGTCGCCCGAAGAGACGATGGCGCAGGCGGTCGCGCTCCGGTCCCGGCGCGTCGCCTTCGCCGGCGGCGTCCCCTCGCGGCCGGGGAGGCGGGGGGGATGAGACTCGCGACCATCGGCTTCACCAGGAAGCCCGCGCGCCGCTTCTTTGAACTGCTGCGCGGGTCGGGGGCGAAGCGCGTCGTCGACGTGCGGCTCAACAACGGATCGCAACTCGCCGGTTTCGCCAAGAAGGACGACCTCGCCTGGTTCCTCGACGAGATTTGCGGCGTCGGCTACGTCCATCTGCCCGATCTGGCGCCTACGGCGGACCTGCTGCGCGACTACCGTGCGGGGCGGATCGACTGGCCCGCCTACGAAACCCGCTTCCTGGCGCTGATGCGCGCGCGCCGGATCGAGGAGACGGTCCCCAGGGACGCGCTCGACGACGCCTGCCTGCTGTGCAGCGAGGATCAGCCGCATCGCTGCCACCGCCGGCTGGTCGCCGAGTATCTGGCCGAGCGTTGGGGCGGCGTGGACATCGAGCATCTGGGGCTGGCGGACCCGGATCCACGACGTTGAAGGAACGCTTCGGCGTCGGAGCGCCCGCGGCTACGACCCGTGATAGCTCCGGTACCAAGCGACGAATTTGGGGACGCCCACATCGATCGGGGTGGTCGGCGCAAAGCCCAGATCCCGCTGGATCGCGTCGATGTCGGCGAAGGTTTCCTTGACGTCGCCCGGCTGCATCGGTTGCAGGTCGAGCTCGGCCTTGCGGCCCAGGGCGGCCTCCAGGATTTCGACCAGGCGCGTCAGCGGTTCGCTGCGGCGGTTGCCGATATTGTAGAGCCGGTGTGGCGTCCCGTCGCCGGCCGGGGGACGATCGAGCGCGGCGGCGACGCCGGCGACGACATCGTCGATATAGGTGAAGTCGCGCTTCATGTCGCCGCGATTGAACAGCCGGATCGGCCGACCCGCCAGGATCGCCCCGGTAAAGATGTAGAGCGCCATGTCGGGACGTCCCCAGGGGCCGTAGACGGTGAAGAATCGCAGGCCGGTCTGCGGGATGCCGTAGAGATGGCTGTAGCAATGGCTCATTTGCTCGTCGGCCTTCTTGGTCGCGGCGTAGAGCGACGCCGGCGAGTCGGTGCGGTCCTCGGCCGAGAAGGGGAGCTTGCGGTCGCCGCCGTAAACCGAGCTCGAACTGGCGTAGACGAGATGAACGCAATCCGGCAGCCGCCGGCAATACTCCAGGATCGACAAGTGGCCGATCAGATTCGACCGGGCGCAGGCGAAGGGGTGGTCGAGCGAATTGCGGACGCCCGCCTGCGCCGCCAGGTGAACGACGCGGTCGATGCCGGCCTGCGCCGGAAGACGGTTCCGCAGAGCGTCGGGTTCCGCGACGTCCACGCGATGGAAGGCGAATGCAGGGCTTCGGCGGAGCCGTTCGAGCCGCGCCTCCTTGAGCTTCACGTCGTAATAGTCGTTCACGTCGTCGATGCCGATCACGCGGTCGCCGCGCGCCAGCAGCGCTTCGCACAGATGGTAGCCGATGAAGCCGGCTGCGCCGGTCACCAGGACCGTCATGCGTCAGCCGCCGGGCGCTTCTTCGTCGAGATCGACGATCCGCCGCGCGGAAGCGTGGATGCCGTAGGTCTCGAGCGGCGTCGTCCCCGTGACCCGAAAGCCGTGGCGCCGGTCGGGCGGAATGACCAGCGTCGTGCCGGGCGCGAGCGCTACGGGCCGGTCGTGGCCTTCGCACCACGCCTCGCCGCGCCCCCGGAGCACGGTGATGACCTCCACATAGGGGTGCGAGTGTTCCGGCGTCGCATAGCCGGGCGGCGAGCGCTGGATGCCGGTCCGCAGCGGCGTCGATCCGTGATCGTCGCCCACCAGCGTCCGGTAGGTCGCCCCGCCGGGGAAGTCTTCGACCGGGACGTCCCGGTGACGGATGATCTTCATCGTCGTTCCTCCGCTTGCCGGGCCAGGCCGCCGCTGCGGCGCAACAGCAGGATCGCGCCGACCCCGGCCGCCGCGGCCAGCAGGGTCAATGGCGACTCAGCGCCGAGCCAGATCGTGGCGCTGCCCACGACCAGGGCGGCCGCGAACAGGGCGGCCGCGATCCCCGCGCCGGCGGCGGGGCCGAATCGCGTTGGCGTCGAGGCCGCGGCGGCGAGGAGCAGGCCGGCCGCGGCCGCGGTCGTCACGACGTAGACGATCGCCGGCCACGATCCCTGGAACAGCAACGCCGGGTTGAAGACCCACAGGAAGGGCAGCAGATAGGCGGCGGCGGCGAGCTGCACCCCGATGAGTCCGGTCCGCCACATGTCGCTGCCGGCGAGGCCCGCCGCGACCATGCTGGCCACGGCGACCGGCGGCGTCAACATGCTCAGCAGGCCGAAGTAGAACAGGAACAGATGCGCCGCCATGGCCGCGAGCCCCATATCGACGAGCGCCGGCGCGATGACGGTCGCCAGCACGATATAGACCGCCGCCGTGGGCATCCCCATGCCGAGGACGATCGAAACCAGCGCGGTCAGCAGCAACATGACGAAGATGCCGGAACTTTCGCCCAGCTGTTTGAGCACGATCGACAGCTGGAAGCCGAGGCCGGTGCTGTTGAGCACCCCCATCACCACGCCCGCGCCGCCGGCGATCAGGATCAACGGCATCAGGTTCCGGCCGCCGCCGATGACGAAATCGCGGCATTCCGCGCGGCTCGGCGGGCGCAGCCGCCACAGGACCGTGAGCAGCAGCAGCGCCGCGGCGGCGTACATCGCCGACAGGCCCGGGTTGTAGCCGCGCCCGAACAGCAGATAGATCAGCAGCGCCAGGGGCAGCACGAACACCCAGCCGGAGGCGAGCACCGCGGCGATGCGCGGCAGCTCGCCCTTCGGCAGCCCGCTGAGCCCGAAGCGCGACGCGATGGCGTCGACCTGAAGGAACAGGACCAGGAAGTAGAGCGCCGCCGGGGCGATCGCGGCGACCGCGACCTCCTGATAGGACACTTCGAGGAACTCGGCGATGATGAAGGCGGTCGCCCCCATGACCGGCGGCGCGATCTGGCCGCCGTTCGAGGCGACCGCCTCGATGGCGGCGGCGTAGCGAGGCGCGAAGCCGGTGCGCTTCATCAGCGGGATGGTCACGATGCCGGTGCTCATGATGTTGCCGACGGTCGAGCCGCTGATGGTGCCGAAGGCGCTCGATGCGACCACGGCGACCTTGGCTGGCCCGCCGCGGCGATGCCCCATCCAGCCGAGGGCCAGATCGGTGAAGAACCTGGTGGCGCCGCTGGTCTCCATCAGCTTGCCGAGGACGACGAAGGCGAGGACGAGCTCGCAGACGATGCGGAGCACCAGCCCCGGAACGCCGTTGTTGTCGGCATAGAGATAGAGCACGGTCTTGGTCGGCGGGAAGACCTCCGCCTCCAGGACGCCGGGCAGATGATCGCCGAAATAGGCGTAGGCGATCATCGCCCAGACCAGGATCGAGATGGGCCGGCCGCAGGCCTTGCGGAGGCCCTCCAGCATCAGGACGATCGCGGCCGCGCCCGGGATCCACTTCTCCGGCGTGCGGTCGGCCATGCCGACGATCCAGGCCTCGAAATGCCAGGCCATCCAGAACCAGGCGGCGAAGGCGGCGACGGCCAGCAGGATCTCGACCGGCCCGGCTCTGGCGCCGTAGGGGTGCTCGATCAGCGCCGCCGCGGTGGCGAGACCGAGGATGGTGGCTACCGCCTGCTGGAAGGTGAGCGCGACGCCGAAATAGTCGGGGATCGAGAAGATCCAGGCGATGCCCAGCAGCGGCACGAGGCCGAGGCAGACGCGCAGGAGCGCCCCGGTGAATCGCTCCATCGGTTCGCTCCGGCGCGCCCCGCGCCGGCGCTATTTCAGCATCGACCGGCGCTTGTCGTTGGCCTCGGTCCAGAGGCCGGCTTCCTTGTAGTAGCGGACGGCGCCCGGGTGATACGGCATCGGGTTGTCGGCCGGCGCCAGCCATTCCGCCTTCACGCCCCGGAGCGGCGCATAGTCCTTCTGCATCGCGGCCCAGTTCTCATGCACCGTCTTCGCCAGCAGATAGGCGTCTTCGTCGCTCACCGTCGTTCCCGCGTTGAGGTAGGTGTCGAACGCCGCGATCCGGGTTGCGCCGGTGACGAACGGCAAGCGTTTCGACGGTTTGACGGTGAGGGTGCGGGACCCCGGCATGCCGTCGGCCATGAGCGCGTCGCTGGCCTGGCCGCCCAGGGCGACGACGCCGACGCCGCCGGGCACGGTGGCGTGCGCCTTGCGCATGGCCGGCATGGCGAGCGCCACCGGCGCCGCGTCGGCGCGCCCCTCGACGACCATGTTGATGCCGGCGACGACGCCGCCGGAATCGACCGGCTTCACGTCGCCCGGCGTCAGGCCGGCGGTGCTGAGGATCGTCCGGTTGAGCTGCGCTAGCGAGACGTTGGTCTTGACGTTGACGATCACGCGCCGTCCGCGCAGATCCTCGACGCTGCGGATGCCGCTGTCGGCCTTGACCATGTAGGCGTAGGGCAGGATCCAGATACGGGCCAACGCCCGCACCTTGCGGGTAGGGGTGTTGAAGGGCTCTTTGCCGTTGAAGGCGAGACCCGAGTCGAGGCTCGAATTCAGCCCCATCGTGAGCTCGCCCTTTTCCATCAGCGGCAGATAGACCGACGAACCGGCATGGGGCTGCGCGGTCGAGCGGATGGCGAGCCGTTCCTGGAACAGCTTGGCGAAGCCGCCGCCCAGGAGGAAGTAGGTCGAGCCCGCCGGGTTGGTGCCGATCGTGATTCGCTTGAGCTTCGCCTCGGCCGCGCCCCCGATCGGGATCGCCGCGGCCAGCGCGGCCGCGAGAAGGATTGTCCGTCGCATATGTGCTCTCCCTTTCAAGCCGGCCGACGGGTCCGCGGCGACGGGTTCGCCGCGGGCTCGGCCGCGCGGCGGGAAAGGTATCAGACTTGCGGGCCGGCACAACAACGCGCGTGACGCGCCATGCCCGTCAGCCGCATTTCGAAAAGCCGCAGGAGGCGCAGATGTCGCAGTCCTCCTGGCGGATCAGCGCGGCCTGGGCGCATTTCGGACATTGGCGCATGGCGCTCGGCTCGAGGCCGACGACCCGGCGTTCGGCTTCGGCGCCGCGGTCCGCCGGCGGCGGCAGAAAACCGATATCGGTCAGGTGGCGCTCCACGACCCCGCCCAGGGCCGCGAGCAGAGAGGGCACGTATTTGCCGTCCATCCACTGGCCGCCGCGCGGATCGAAGACCGCCTTCAGCTCGTCGACCACGAACGAGACGTCGCCGCCGCGACGGAACACCGCGCTGATCATGCGCGTCAGCGCCACCGTCCAGGCGTAGTGCTCCATGTTCTTGGAGTTGATGAACACTTCGAACGGACGCCGGCGGCCGTCCTGGACGACGTCGTTGATGGTGACGTAGATGGCGTGGTCGCTGTCGGGCCAGCGCAGCTTGTAGGTCCGCCCCGGCAGTTCTTCGGGCCGGTTCAGGGGCCGGGTCATATAGACCACGCCGCCCGCCTCGTAGATGTCCTCGGGGCGGGGAGTCGGCGGTTCGAGCGGCAATTCGGTCTGGTCGTCCGCCGCCGCGCCCGCCCCGGCCGTCAGCACCGCGCCGGTCACGTCGTTGGGCCGATAGGTCGTGCATCCCTTGCAGCCCAGCTCGTAGGCCTGGGCGTAGACGTCCCGGAACGCCTCGAAGGGAAGATCCGCCGGAAGGTTGATGGTCTTGGAGATCGAACTGTCGACGTATTTCTGCGCCGCCGCCTGCATCACCACGTGATCGCCCGGATTCAGGCCCTGCGCATCGACGAAATAGTCGGGCAGCGGCGCCGCCTCCCCCTTCAGCCGGCGGAACAGCCGATAGGCGTAGTCGCTGACCTCCTCCTCACGGCGCGAGCCGTCGGGCAGAAGGACGTTGCGGCGGTAGGTGTAGCTGAACACCGGCTCGATCCCCGACGAGACGTTGTCGGCGAGCATCGAGATCGTCCCGGTCGGGGCGATGGAGGTCACCAGCGCGTTACGGACGCCGCTCTCCGCGATCCGATGGCGGACCTCGTCGTCCAGCCGCTGGACGGTCTCGCCGGCGAGATAGGCGTCGCGGTCGAAGCGCGGGAACGCGCCCTTCTCCCGCGCCAGCTCGGCCGAGGCGAGATAGGCCGCGCGCTCGATCGCGCCGAGCCAGTCCTCGGTCAACCGGACCGCATCCTCGCCGCCATAGCGCGCGCGGCACAGGATCAGCGCGTCCGCAAGTCCGGTGACGCCGAGCCCGATCCGCCGCGTGGCCCGGGCCTCGCGCGCCTGGCTCTCCAGCGGGAAACGCGAGACATCGGTGACGTTGTCCATCATGCGAACCGCGACCGGCACCAGCTCCTCCAGCGCGGCGCGGTCGAGTCGGGCGCGTTCGGTAAACGGCTCTTCGACCAGGCGCGCGAGGTTGATCGAGCCCAGGAGGCAAGATCCGTATGGCGGCAGAGGCTGCTCGCCGCACGGGTTGGTCGCCCGGATGTCTTCGCAGTAGTGGAGGTTGTTCCGGCGGTTGATGCGGTCGATGAAGATCACGCCGGGCTCGGCATAGGCGTAGCTCGCCCGCATGATCGCCTCCCACAGCGCGCGGGCGGGGAGCGTCTCGTAGACGACTCCCTCGAAGACCAGCTCCCAAGCGAGGTCGTCCCGCACCGCGGCCATGAACGCATCCGTCGCCAGCACCGACAGGTTGAACATGCGGAGCCGGCCCGGCTCCTGCTTGGCTTCGATGAAGGAGCCGATGTCCGGGTGGTCGCAGCGCATGGTGGCCATCATCGCGCCCCGGCGGTAGCCCGCGCTCATGATCGTCCGGCACATGGCGTCCCAGACGTCCATGAAGGTCAGCGGCCCCGATGCGTCCGCGCCCACCCCCCGCACCGGCGCGCCCTTGGGCCGGAGCGTCGAGAAGTCGTAGCCGATGCCGCCGCCCTGCTGCATCGTGAGGGCGGCTTCCTTGAGGTGTTCGAAGATGCCGCCCATGTCGTCCGGGATCGCGCCCATGACGAAGCAGTTGAACAGGGTGACCGCGCGGCCCGTCCCGGCCCCGGCGACGATGCGGCCCGCGGGCAGGAATTTGAAGTCCGCCATCGCTTGGTGGAAGCGAGCCTCCCAGCGCTCGGACTCCGTCTCGACCGCGGCGAGGGCGCGGGCCACCCGCCGCCAGGTGTCGTCGATCGTCCGGTCGACCGGCGCGCCGCTCGCATCCTTGAGGCGGTATTTCATGTCCCAGATTTGCTGCGAAATCGAGGCGATGGACGACATCTCGCTCCGTCTCCGGTTGGATCGACGTGGCGATCGAGCCTAACCGCCGCCCGCGGATTGGTCAATGTGTTCGGTTTTCGTTCCAGATTCGGCGGCCAGCGTCCCGGCCGCGGTCTCGATTCTCTCCTCGAGGGTCGCCATGAACGCCCGTCGCGACAAGCCGGCGGGTATCGGCGGGAGGAACTCCACCGTGATCCGGCCCGGACGTTTGACCAGCGCCCGCCGCCTCCAGAACGAGCCCGAATTCAGCGCGACCGGCACGACGGGCGCGCCGAGCTCGCGATACAGGGCGGCGATTCCGTGATGGTAGGGACGGCGCGCGCCCGGGGCGGTGCGGGTGCCTTCCGGGAAGACCACGATCGGCCGGCCGCGCGCGAATTCGGCCTGCGCGGCTTCGATCATGCGCCGGAGGGCCGCCGCGCCGCCGTCGCGCCTGACGGCGATCATGCGGAGCCGCCGCAGATACCAGCCGAACACCGGGACCGAGAGCAGTTCGCGCTTGAGCACGACCGCGGGATCGTCGAGCAGAACCGAGATCGCGATCGTCTCCCAGGCCGATTGATGTTTGAACGCATAGATCGCGGCGGACGGATCCGATCGCGCGCGGCCGCGGATTTCGCAGGTCAGGCCGACGACGCGGGCGAGCAGCCACAGGACGGACCGGCCCCACAGGCGGCCCAGGGCCAGCACCGCCGACCGGGGCGCGACGAGGACGGGCAGAAGCATCAGGCAGATCGCCGCCGTCCAGGCGAAAAACAGCAGTTGGAACGCGACCGAGCGCAGCACGATCATCGCGGCCCGCGCAGCAGAAGCCGGGCCAGCGCGGCGACGTATTTGGTGTATTCGCCGGCGATCAGCGCCGCCGACCCCGGCCGCATCCACCAGCGCGCCTGTTTGAAACGTTCCGGGAATACCGGATGGACGACGATGCGGGTATCCGGCATGGCGGCGCGGAATTCGAGCAGGCTGCGCGGCATGTGGTAGCTCGCGGTGACCAGGCGCAGCGACCGGAACCCTTCGCCCGCCATCCACGCGGCGGTCTCCTCCGCGTTGCCGGCGGTATTGCCCGCCGCATAGCCGAGCGCGATGCAGCAGGCGACGTCCTCCGGCGCCCGCTGCGCCACGCGCAGCAGTTCGGCCACGTCGACGCCCCGATGGACCCCCGATACGAACAGCTTCCCGGCGCGCCCGGCGGCCAGAAGTCGGAGCCCCTCGGCGAGCCGTCGCGGGCCGCCGGTCAGGACGACGACGGCATCGGTCCCGCCCGCCGCCGCGTCGCCGCCCGGCTTGGGCAGGATCGAGGCGAACCAGACCAGACCGCCCGTCCATGGGAGCAGCGCCGCCGCGAAGGCGAGCGCCAGGATCCATGCGCCGGAACGCCGGCGCCGCCGTCGCGGGCGGGAGTTCGACATGCCGAACGATGTCACCAATCCGGCGGCGATGTCACGCGCCGAATCGGCGGCGCATCGTCATCCCATGCGGCGGAGGGCGCGGAGGACGGTCCAACGCGCGGTGATCGTCGCGACCGCGGCCGCGACGGCCGGCATGAGCGCCACGCCCAGCCATTGTTCCGCCGAGAGGGCGAGGTCGGGCAGGAATTCGTCCGCGCCCCGCGTCAGCCGATCCAGCCCGATGAGCGTCGCCGCCGCGGGAACCGCCCCCAGCAGCCCGCCCCTCAACGCCGACCATCCGATCCAGGCCTGGAACTGTCGGGCGATATAGCCGTCTTCCGCGCCGATCAGATGCATCACCTCCACGGCCCCGCGGTGAACGGCGAGCCCGCTGCGGGCGGCGAAGACCACCGTGCAGACTGCGGCGCCGCCGACCAGCGCGAGCACCGCGATCGCGATCGCCTCGAAGGCGCGGACCAGAGCCGAGAACCGACTCATCCATTGGCCGTGATCGTCGACGATCACGCCCGCGACCGCGGCCGAAAGCGTCGCCGCCAGCGCGTTCCCGTCGGGCGCCGCCGCGGCGTCGAGCGAGACGTCGATCAGCCGGGGCAGCGGCACCTCGCTCGACAGGGCGCCGGGCCCGAACCAGGGCTCCAGGAGCGAGCCCATGCGCGCCGCCGACAGAAGGTCGGCGCGGGTCACGCCCGGCGCCGCCCGCAGCAAGGCGAGGGCGCGTTCCGTGCGCGCGTCCAACCCTTCCGCGTCGTCCTCGTCGGCGAGCGGCATGACCTGCACCGTCATCCGGTCGCGGAGATCGTTCCGCCAAGCCAGGCCGGCCGAGGACAGCAGCATCGCCGCGGCCAGAGCGAGCGCCGCCAGATAGACCATCGGACCGACGATCCAGGGCAGGAAGCGGCTCGATCCGTCGCCCGCGAAGGGCAGGCGCCCGGCCTCCCGGCCGGGACGGCGCAGGACGCGGCGCGTCATTGCGCGTCCCCGGCCGGCGCGTCGTCCGACGCCTGCGTCAGGCGTCCGGCGGCGAGGCGCAGCAGCGGGCGGTCGAAACGCGAAATCAGAGCGTCGTCATGGGTTGCGATCACCACCGTGGTGCCGTCCTTGTTCAGCTCCTCCAACAGGTGCAGCAGTCGGAACGCGGCCGCGTCATCGACGTTGCCGGTGGGTTCGTCCGCCAGCAGCAGGTCGGGGCGCGATATCACCGCGCGCGCGAACGCGACCCGTTGCGCCTGTCCGCCCGACAGCGTCGGCGGTCGCGCGTCCATCAGCTCGCCGAGCCCCACCCAGCGCAGCAGTTCGGCGGCCTTGGGGGCGGCCTCGTCCTCGCGCGCGCCGCCGATGCGGAGCGGCAGCGCGACGTTCTCATGGGCGGACATGCGGTCGATCAGCCGAAGGTCCTGGAACACGACTCCGATCCGGCGGCGCAACGCCGGCAGCTCCCTTCGCGGGATCGCCGAGACGTCGATGCCGAACAGGTCGATCCGTCCGCGCGACGGGGCATGGGCCAGGGACATCAGCTTGAGCAGCGACGACTTCCCGGCCCCGCTCGGCCCGGTCAGGAAGTGGAACGATCCCCGCTCCAGAGCGAAGGCGACGCCTTGCAGCACGTCGGGGCCAGACCCGTAGCGCATGCCGACATCCCGAAAGCGGACGATCTGCCGTCTGCTCACCGCGCCGCTCCGCTTCACCGCACCGCCGTCGATGCGAGACTCGCACGAGCCCGCGCGCCCGGTCCAGCGCCGCGCCGCCCGGCTTCGCGCCGCCTGTCGTCGGCATCCCGGCATGGTGACGGAATACAATCTCCAATTGCAGAAAGCCTCTTTGCCGAACTCGCCTTGAGCCGCGGCGAAACCGGCGCGCCGCGGCATGCGGGCCGGGGGCGGGGCGGCGGCGCGCGGGCGACGGAAGTCGTCCCGCCGACGACAAAAATATGCAATTTTATTATATATCAAGAAGTTACGCCGAAAAAACAGTGAAAAAGCAGGACCGAAACCGACCAAAGCGCAAGGCGAAAGCAGGCAGAAAGCAAGGGGATTCGGGCCCCGAATCCTCCGGCGGCGCGCGGCGCCATCCGTTCTTGCGCCTCCCCGATTCGATGCGGCCGGCCGATCCATGACGGCCGCCTCACATGCCGGGGAAGCCATGTCGGCGCTCGATACGCTCTCGCGCAGACAATCTTCGGTTGCAGAGCGTCCGGATGCGGAGCACTTGGTCCCGGGGACGAGACTCCCCGCCGATGATCCGCCGCGGCGCCTCGATCGCATCCATCGACTGCAAAGGTAGCATAGCGCAGAAATTCCCTCATGTCAAGAGGAAAATCATCGTTCGCGCGGCGATCCTCCGCGGACGCGCGCCGCTCCTCACCGGATCCATGCGCCGGGAAAGCGGTTCGACAAATGCGCCGCTGTCCTGGTCCAGACGCATGTGAGACGGTGCCCAACGCGCCAGTCGATATCCGGTCGTTCCATGGCCGGAAGCCTGCTTACGGCCATGGATGCCCTCGGAGCCTCCGGGATCGGCGGGTCACCCGAAGGGCCGGAGCGTAGCGAAGGAGCCGCGAAGCGGCTTGACGCGCCGATCCCGGAGGCCCACCCGGTGTCTCATATGTAGTGAACCCAGACACCGCTTGCCTCGCCGGCGCGCCCGCTCTATACAGGGCCGCCGCGAACGCCCCGTCCGCCGATGATCGTCTCCTGTCCCGAATGCGCCGCGCGCTTCGAGGTCGACCCGCCCGCGCTGGGCCCGACGGGCCGCAAGGTGCGCTGCGGCAAATGCGCGCATGTCTGGATGCAGCCGCCGCCCGCCCCGCCGCCGCGGCGCGGGCGCCGGCGGGCCGCTCTCGCCGCGGCCGCGGGCGCGACCGTCGTCGTCGCCGCCGCCGCCGGGGGAGCGGTCTTTCGCGGCGAGATCGTCGAGCGCTGGCCCGCCGCGGCGAAGCTCTACGCCGCGGTCGGGTTCGCGCCGACGGCGCCGGACGGCGGCCGCGGGTCCGAGTGATCGGGCTAGAATCGCCGCAGAAGCCGGTCGATGTAATCGAGTTCGAAGCGAGGGCGGAACCGCTCGCTGGACCGGCGCCGGAGTTCGTCGAGCACGTCCTGCGCCCGCTCCACGGCGCCCTCGTCCGGAATGTCCACGTCGCGCGTGTCCATGCCGGGATCTCCCGGCACATGGCGACCGAGCGGGTCGCGGCGTTGCCGGAGCGGATTGAATCGCCGATCCAGCCCCATGCCCGACTGGCGCGCGAAGCGGTCCATCATGCTCTGAATCATGCTGCGGCCGGCGCGATGCAGCGCATCCAGGGCGCGCCCCTGCGGTCCGACCGCCTCTCCGGGCGCGCCCAGGCCGAGCGCGCGCGCGGCGTCCTCCATCGCCTGACCGGCTTGGCCGAGCGCCCGGTCGGATCCCCGCTGTTCGCCCTCGCCCTCCATGCCCATCCGGTCGAGCATCCGCCGCAGCCGGCGCAAGGCCTCGCGAAGGGCGCGCTGCTCGGCCGCGCCGTCTCCCAGCGCTTCGCGCATCGGCCCGCCGGACCGGCGCTGCGATTGACGGAACGTCCGGTCGAGCAGCTCTCCCTGTCGGCGGATCAGTTCCCGCAATCGGCGCAGCGTCTCGTCGCCCGCCTGCGTCTGCGGGTCGCCGGTCGACATGCGCCCGGCGCGCAGATTCTCGAGGATGTGCTGCAGCTGCGCCAGCATGTCGCGCGCCGCTTGGCGCGAGCCCGCGCGCATGAGCTCGCGAATCCGGTCGAGCATCCGTTGCAGGTCGGTCGTCTCCAGGAGCTGCCGGCGCGGATCGAACGGCAACTCTTCGAGCGCCGTCGGCCGGTCGCGCATCTGCTGGGCCAGCGCCTGCATGAACCGGTCGAGCGCATCCTGGAGCTGGCGCATCAGGCGTTCGAGCTCGGCGTCCGAGGCGTCGTTCGCGAGCGCTTCCATCAAGGCGTCCCGCACCCGGCGGAGGTCGCGCTCGGCGATCGAGAGTCGGCCGTCCTCGATGCGGAGCGCGGTGTCCCACAACAGATCCCGGACCGGAGAGATCGCGTCATAGGCCTCGTCATGGGTCAGGCGCGCGCGCGCGGCCGCCAGGGCCAGGAACGCCACGGTGTCGTGATCGAACGCGCCCGGCCGCCGCGCCAGGTCGGCGAGGTCTTCGACGACCCGCGACCGGCGTTCCGGCTCGGCGGTCAGCCGGCGGCGCTGCTCGACGATCTCGCGCGCGACGGGATGGCGGAAATCGCGCTCGGGCAGCACGAACCGGACCTCGTCGCTCCGCCCGGTCTGGCCGGCGACGTCCCTCGCCCGGAGCCGTAACGCCACCGGCAATCCGGCCCATGGATGCGGGGTCAGATCCCGATAGGCCGCGTCCTCGACGTCGCGGACGCCCGGCGCCGGGAGCGGCAGGTCGATTTCCAGCGTCTCCTTGCCGGTGACCGCGCCCCGTTCGTAGCTCCGCCGTATCTCCAGCACGACTTCTTCGAGGCCGTAGTCGTCGCCGGCGCCGAAAGCGATCCGCAGCGCGGCGCGCCCGGTCCGGCCCGGCGGCGCGGCGAAGGCGACCGATGGCGGCTCGTCCGGGATCGCGGTCACCGCCCAGGCGCCGAGCGTCTTCCCGTCCTGCTCGACGGCGAGGAGACCGCTGCGCTCGATCGTCAGGGCGATCCGGGTATTGGCGGCGTCGATGCGCCGGAACGGCGTGCGCGTTCCGGCGAACACGAGGTCCGGCGTCCCGCGCCCGCCCGCGACCTGGGCGGTCACAACGCTCGTCATGGGAACCGGGATCGACGCCGGCTCCGCCGCCGCATCGGCGGCGGGCTTGGGAAACAGGGGCGCCGCGCCGGTATAGTCGGGCGGCGTGATCCACAGTTCGAGCCGGGCCGGCGGCGTCGCCGAAAGGGTCCCGAAATCCGGCTGGACGGCGCGCGCCAGGCGCTCGTCCGCGTCCGGTCCGGCGACCGCCAGCCCGACGACGATGGCGAGCGCGAGGACGCCCCGGAGCGCCCATGCGTCGCGTCGCGCCAGACCCGGCGACGGGATCCCGATCCTCAAGCCGCGCGCTGCCGCGGCCATCCGCGCGCGGTGCATTCGCCACAGCGCCTCGGCCGCGGGATCGCCGACGCCCGCGGCCAGCCGGTCCGACAGAGTCCCGAGCGGGCGATGGGCGGCGTCGCTCGCGGTCTCCAGCCGCCGGCGCGCCGCGGCGCCGTCGGGCATGGCGAAGCTCCGGATGCAGCGATAGAGGAGGAAGACCAGGACCGCAGCGAATGCGAGCAACAGCAGCGCGTGCAGCCAGACGGGCAGATGCGCCGGCGCATCCAGCAGCGCCAGCGCTGCGAACAGGCCGACCGCTGCGGTCGCGGGCCACAGCCCGAACCACAGACGCTCCCAGGCGACGGCCAGCCGCGCGCCCAGCAGACGCGCCCGGAGGCGCCGGGTCGCCGGGGGGTCTTCGGTGTCCGCGGTCCTGCGCCTCATCGGGACTCCTCCCGGGCGCGCCGCGTCCGGGGCCGTTGCAGCCAGTGCGGCATTCGATCCTGCGCCAGCAGGGTAGCATGATCGGGGCGCGGCCGGACCACGGCGTATTCGCCGCCCTTGACCAGCACTTCGGGAACCAGCGGCCGGCCGTTATACCCCGAGGCCATCACGGCCCCGTAGGCGCCCGCTCCCTCGATCGCCAGCAGATCGCCGGCGGCGACCGGCGGCAGCGGCCGCGCGCGCGCGAACCCGTCGCCGGTCTCGCAGACGGGACCCACCACGTCGACCGGGGCGCGGGCGGCCCCGGCGGGCGGTTCGACCACCGGGACGATGCCGTGATAGGCCCGATAGAGGGCGGGGCGGAGCAGGTCGTTCATCGCCCCGTCGACGATCACGAACCGCCGGGCCGCGCTGTCCTTGACGTAGAGCACGCGGGTCACCATGACCCCCGCGGGACCGACCAGAGCGCGGCCGGGCTCCAGCACCAGCGCGCAGTCCAGCCCGGCGGTGACCTCGCGGATCATCGCCGCGTAGGCCGCCGGGCCCGGCGGCCGTTCGGCGTCATAGGGGATTCCCAATCCGCCGCCGAGATCCAGGCGCCGGACCGCATACCCCTCGGCCGCAAGGGCGCGGGCCAGCTCGACCACGCGCCGGAACGCCGCCCGGAAGGGGGCGAGGCTCGTGAGTTGCGAGCCGATATGGACGGCGAGTCCCACCATGTCGATGCCGTCGAGCGCGGCGCCCGTCCGGTAGGCGTCGGGCGCGTCGGCGAAATCGATGCCGAACTTGTCCCCCCGGCGGCCGGTCGCGATCTTGTCGTGGACGCCGGCGTCGACGTCGGGGTTGACGCGGAGCGCCACCGGGGCGGCGCGGCCCGCCGCCGCCGCGACCTCGTGCAGGAGCGCCAGCTCGGGCCGCGACTCGACGTTGAATTGGCCGATCCCCGCTTCGAGCGCGAAGGCGAGCTCGTCGCGGGTCTTGCCGACCCCGGAGAAGACGACGTCCGACGGCGCGATCCCCGCCGCCAGCGCGCGCCGCAGCTCGCCCTCCGAGACCACGTCGGCCCCCGCCCCCAACTCCGCCAGGGTGCGGACGACCGCGAGGTTGGCGTTCGCCTTGAGCGCGTAGCAGATACGCGCCGGCAGCCGGCCGAGCGCGTCGGCGAAGTCGCGATAACGGTCCACCAGCGCCGCCGTCGCGTAGCAGTAGAAGGGCGTGCCGACGCCGGCGGCGACGTCGGCGAGCGCGACCTCTTCGGCGTGAAGCGCGCCGCTCCGATAGGCGAATGCGTTCATCGGGGGTAGGAGCGCGGAAACCGGACCTGCTCGCCCTCGGGCGCCTCCAGCTGGGCTTTCTTGCCGCAGCCCGCGCTCGACAGCGCCAGGGCGACCGCGAGCAGCAGGGCGGCGGCCGGCCGGCTCACAGGGAGCTGCTCACAGGAATCTCGCCCGCGCCGCGCACGCCGCCGCGCGCACGCCGTCGGGCGCCGTCCCGCCCAGGCTCGTTCGGCTGGCGACGGCGCTGTCGACGCCGAGCACCGAAAACACGTCCTCGGTGATCGCCGGGTCGATCTCGCGCATTTCCGCCAGCGACAGTTCGGCGAGATCGCGGCCCGACGACTCCGCCAGCCGGACCAGCGCGCCGGCGACGCGATGCGCGCGGCGAAACGGCATGTTGGAAACTCGCACGAGCCAGTCGGCCAGATCGGTCGCGGTGACGAAACCGGCCTGCGCCGCGGCGCGCAGCCGGCGCTCGTCGAAGGCGATGTCGCCGACCATGCCGGCGGCAGCGGCAAGGCAGAGCGCGAGCGAGTCGGCGGCGTCGAACACCGGCTCCTTGTCCTCCTGCATGTCCTTGGCGTAGGCCAGAGGCAGCCCCTTCATGACGGTGAGCAGCGCCGTCAGCGCGCCGACGATGCGCCCCGCCTTCGCCCGAGCCAGTTCGGCGGCGTCCGGGTTGCGCTTCTGCGGCATGATCGAGCTGCCGGTGGTGAACCCGTCGCCCAGCGCCGCGAAGCCGAACTGCGCCGAGCACCAGAGGACGATCTCTTCCGACAGCCGCGACAGGTGGATCGCGCAGATCGCGGCCGCGGCGAGAAACTCGATCGCGAAATCGCGGTCCGAGACCGCGTCGATCGAGTTCGCCATCGGGCGGTCGAAGCCGAGCGCCCGGGCGGTCGCCTCGCGGTCGATCGGAAAGGAGGTGCCGGCGAGCGCGGCCGCGCCGAGCGGGCTCTCGTTCAGCCGTCGCCGCGCGTCCGCGAGGCGCGCGCGGTCGCGCCCGAACATCTCGACATAGGCGAGCAGGTGATGTCCGAGCGTCACCGGCTGCGCAGGCTGCATATGGGTGAAGCCGGGCATGACCGTCGCGGCGTGTTCTTCCGCCCGGTCGATCAGCGCGCGCTGGAGCTCGCGCAGCTGCCGGTCGAGACGGTCCGAAGTCTCGCGGAGCCACAGCCGGAAGTCGGTCGCGACCTGGTCGTTGCGCGAACGCGCGGTGTGCAGCCGCCCCGCCGCGTCGCCGACGAGCTCGGCCAGCCGGGCCTCGATGTTGAGGTGTACGTCTTCGAGGGCCGTCTCGAACGCGAACGCGCCGGCGTCGATTTCGGCCTCGATCCGGTCGAGCCCGTCCAGGATCGCCCGCCCGTCGCCGGCGTCGAGGATGCCTTGCGCCATCAGCATCTCGCAATGCGCCCGGGAGCCGGCGATGTCTTGCGCGTACAGCCGCTTGTCAAACCCGACCGACGGATTTATCTGCTGCATCACGGCGTCGGGGCCGGTCTCGAAACGGCCGCCCCACATGACGTTCGCGCCCGACCCCGTCGGCGCGGCCGCGGGGCGATGCGGAGACTCGGCCCTCATGTCGTCCCGGTCCGCCACGTCGTGATCCCGAAATACCGTTTCGCGGCCGTCCTCGCCGCGGCCGTCCTCGCGGTCCCGATCGCCTGGCCGCTGCTGCGATCGGGCGATCCGCCGCCGGACGCGCCGCCCCTGGCGGGCTGGATGCGGAACTTTACTCCGGCCGATGCGATGCAGCCAGCGCCCGAGACGTCGTTCCGCGACCGCGCCGGCGCCGCGCGCAGTCTTCGGGACTTCCGCGGGCGGGTGGCGCTGGTCAACTTCTGGGCCACATGGTGCGGACCCTGCGTCCGGGAGATGCCGTCCCTCGACCGGCTGCAGGCCCGGCTCGGCGGCGACCGCTTCGCCGTCGTCGCCCTGTCGCAGGACCGCAAGGGCTGGGAGGCGATCGATCCGTTCGTGGCCCGGGCCGGGCTCGAACGCCTCGCGGTCTTTCACGACGCAAAGGGGAAGACCGCCCGCGCGCTCGGGATCCGCGCTCTGCCGACTTCGGTGCTGTTCGGCCCGGACGGCCGCGAGATCGGCCGCCTCGCCGGCGTCGCCGAATGGGATTCGGACGAGGCGGCGGCGTTGATGCGCCATTATCTCGGCGCGCCGCGTCAGCGCGTCGGAACCGGAACGTCGCCCGAATAGTCGTAGAATCCGCGCCCGGTCTTGCGACCGAGCCAGCCGGCCTCGACGTATTTGACCAATAGCGGACAGGGCCGGTACTTGGTGTCGGCGAGCCCTTCGTAGAGCACCTGCATCACCGCGAGGCAGGTATCGAGACCGATGAAGTCGGCGAGTTCCAGCGGCCCCATCGGGTGATTCGCGCCGAGCTTCATCGCGACGTCGATGCCCTCCACCGTGCCCACGCCCTCATGCAGGGTGTAGACCGCTTCGTTGAGCATCGGCAGCAGGATGCGGTTGACGATGAACGCCGGGAAGTCCTCGGCGACGACCGGGGTCTTGCCGAGCGCGAGCGTCAGCTCCCGGATCGCCTCGAAGGTCGGGTCGTCGGTGGCGATGCCGCGGATCAGCTCCACCAGCTGCATCGCATGGACCGGGTTCATGAAATGCATGCCGATGAACCGCGACGGCCGATCGGTCGCCGCGGCGAGCCGGGTGATCGAGATCGACGACGTGTTCGAGGCGATCATCGCATCGTCGCGGAGCTCCGGCACGAGCTTCCTGTAGATCTCGCGCTTGACCGCTTCGTTTTCGGTGGCGGCCTCGATGACGAGATCGCAATCGCCGAACATCCGGTAGTCGGCGCCGGTGCGGATGCGCTCCAGCGCCCGGCGCTTGTCGTCGTCCGACAGGCGGTTGCGCGCGATCGACCGGTCGAGGCGGCGCTCGATCGCCTGCATGGCCGCCTCGGTCCGCGCCGAATCGATGTCGGCCAGCACGACCTCGAAGCCGGATTGGGCGCAGCTCTGGGCGATGCCGCCGCCCATCTGTCCGGCGCCGATCACGCCGATCCTGCCGATCGCGGCGGTTGACTGGTTCATGCGACTCCCCTGGGCGTCAGCGCGGTTTCACGCCCTGCTTGTCGAGCTCCTCGGCGAGCGAAGGCAGCGCCGTGAACAGGTCCTGGACCAGGGCGTAATCGGCGATCTGGACCATCGGCGCCTCTTCGTCCTTGTTGATCGCGACGATCACCTTGCTGTCCTTCATGCCGGCCAGATGCTGGATCGCGCCCGATATGCCGACGGCGACGTAGAGTTCCGGCGCCACGACCTTGCCGGTCTGGCCGACCTGGTAGTCGTTCGGCCGATAGCCGGCATCGACCGCGGCGCGCGAGGCCCCGACCGCGGCGCCGAGCTTGTCGGCCACGGTCTCGACGATGGCGAAATTCTCCTCCGAGCCGAGGCCGCGCCCGCCCGAGACCACCACCCGCGCGCCGGTCAGTTCGGGCCGCGCCGAGCGGGTCAGCTCCTGGCCGACGAAGGCCGAGGAATCGGTCGCCTCGACCGGATCGACGGTCTCGACCGGCGCCGGCGCGTCGCGGCCGCCGGCGGCCGGGAACGCCGTGCCGCGCACCGTGACCACCTTGATCGCGTCGGACGAGCGCACCGTCGCGATCGCGTTGCCGGCGTAGATCGGGCGCACGAACGTGTCGTCGGAGACGATCTCGATCACGTCCGAGATCTGCGCCACGTCGAGCCGGGCGGCGACCCGGGGGGCGAGATTCTTGCCCGTCGTGGTGGCGGGCAGCAGGACGTGGGAATAGGCGGCGGCGAGGGAGGCGACCAGCGGCGCCGCCTGTTCCGCCAGCGCGTGGCGATAACGGGGGGCGTCGGCGGCGAGAACCCGGGCGACGCCGGCGATCTTCGTCGCCGCCGCGGCCGCCCCGCCGCAATCTTCGCCGGCCACCAGCATGTCGACGTCGGCCCCCAGCCGGGACGCCGCGCTCGCGGCGTGCAGCGTGGCGGGCGCGAGGCCGCCGCCGGTATGCTCCGCCACGACCAGCGTCGCCATCAGATCACCCCCGCTTCGTTGCGCAGCTTGTCGACCAGCTCGGCCGCATCGGCGACCCGCCGTCCGCCCGCGCGCCCGGGCGGGTCTTCGACCTTGAGCGTCGTCAGGCGGGGCGCGACGTCGACGCCGAGCCCGGCGGGGGTGAGCTGGTCGATCGGCTTCTTCTTCGCCTTCATGATGTTGGGAAGCGATGCGTAGCGCGGCTCGTTCAGCCGGAGATCGGTGGTCACCACCGCCGGCAGCCGAAGCGAGACCGTCTCCAGCCCGCCGTCGATCTCGCGCGTCACCTCGGCGCGGCCGTCGGCGAAGGAGACGTTCGACGCGAAGCTCCCCTGCGGCCAGTCGAGCAGACCGGCCAGCATCTGGCCGGTCTGGTTGCTGTCGTCGTCGATCGCCTGCTTGCCGAGGATGACCAGCTCCGGTCGCTCGCGTTCGACCAGCGCCCGCAGCAGCTTGGCCACGGCGAGCGGTTGCAGTTCGTCGTCGGTCAGCACGTGGATGCCGCGATCGGCGCCCATCGCCAGCGCGGTGCGGATGGTCTCCTGGCATTGCCGCACGCCCATCGAGACGGCGACGAGTTCCGAGGCGACTCCGGCTTCGCGCATCCGCACGGCTTCCTCGACGGCGATCTCGTCGAACGGGTTCATCGACATCTTGACGTTGGCCGTCTCGACGCCGCTGTTGTCGGCCTTGACGCGGATCTTGACGTTGTAGTCGACGACGCGCTTGACGGCGATGAGAACCTTCATGAATCGGCGTTCCGGGCGGCGCGGGGCGGGAAAGGTTGCGTGCGGCCGGGCGAAGGTAAATCCGGCCCGCGGCGCGTGTCAACGCAAGCGAGCGCGCGCGGGGCTCAGGCGTCGCGGAGCAGGAACGCGAGGACGATCAGAGCCAGGGCCGCGAACTGGAGGATCACCCGGAGCCGCATCAGCCTGTTGCCGTATCTGGCGTTGAACGAGCCTCCCCGGGCCATCGACAGGATGCCGAGGGCGAGCGCGCCGAGCACGGCGGCGAGGGCCGCCGCGACCGCGACGGAAAAGACGACGGACATGGGCGGCAGGATAGCCGATCTTCCCCGCCGCGGCGCCCCATTTGCCGCCGCCCGGGGCGGTGCTATCCTCGCCGCGGCGACCGGGGCCGGGGAGGATTCGGCATGGCTTCAACGCTCGAACGCGCCGCCATGCCGCGCGGCATCCATCACCTCGCCCTGACCACCGAGGACATGAAGGTCACGACCGAATTCTACGTCGATGTCGTCGGCATGCCGCTGGTCCACGCGATGAAGGTGCCGCCGGGCCTCGGGTCGGGGCCGGGCAACCGCGGCAACCCGCCGTTCGAGAACGTCCGCCATTACTTCTTCGACATGGGCAACGACAGTCTGCTCGCCTTCTTCGAGATCCCCCGCGGCGCCAGGCCGCGGACCGACCGGGATGCGATCGGCGGCATGCAGCACGTCGCCTTCGCGGTGACGCCCCGGCGCTTCGACGAGATACAACGGCGGCTGGCGGCGCACGGCGTCCCGTTCGACGGTCCGATGGACATTCTGCCGGGGCTCGAGTCGGTCTATTTCCTCGACCCCAACGGCATCCGTCTCGAAGCTTGCTGCCAGCCCGCGGCCGGCGACGAGCCGACGGTGATCGGATCGGTGCTTCAGACCCGGGACGAGGCGCGCGCCGAGCTCGAGACCATGGCGGTCGACGCCGCATGGGTCGAGGGCATGACCGGAAACCTGGCGGCGGGATAGGGCGCGTCGGCGCTACGCCGCGGCGGCCTTGCGCCGCCGCGCGGTCCAGGCCTCGAGTTTGGCGGGGGCCGCGGCGGCCCTCCGCGACATCTCTTCGGCGCTCTCCGTGCGGCAGGTCAGCTCGAGCCGGATGCCGTTGGGGTCGAAAAAATAGATCGACTTCACGAACCCGTGGTCGGTGACGCCCAGCACGTCGACGCCGTTGGCGACGAGTCGCTCCCTGGCCGCCGCCAGCTCGGATTCGCCGGCCACTTCGAGCGCCAGATGGTTGACCCAGCGCGGCGTCTCGGGGTCGGGGACGGCCGCCTTGCCGTCGCCCAGATCGAAGAACGCGACGTAGGAGCCGTCGGCCATCTCGAAGAACAGGTGGACGTAGGGCGAGAACTCGCCGGTGCTCGGCACGTGGTCTTCCTGGACGACGCATTTGAGCGGCAGCCCGAGCAGCTCCTCGTAGAACCGGCGGGTTTCGGCCGCGTCGCGGCAGCGATAGGCGAAATGGTGCAGACCTTTGATCGGCGGCATCATGATGCGCAGCTCCGAAGCGTTTTGCGCCCAGCCTACCCCGCCGCCGCGCCCGGTGTCACCCCCGCCGCCCGGCCGCCGCCGGCGCGTTCCGGCCGCGCAGCCGGAAGCGCTGGATCTTGCCGGTCGCGGTCTTGGGCAGGTCGTCGACGAAGTTGATCCAGCGTGGGTATTTGTAGCGGTCGAGGCCGTCCCGGCAATGCGCGCGCAGCTCGTCGGCGAGCGCGCCGTCCGCAGCCGCCGCGGCGTCCCGGAGCACGACGAACGCCTCGGGTTTGGTCAGCCCGTCCCTGTCGGCGCGCCCGACCACCGCCGCTTCCAGCACCAGGGGATGTTCGACCAGCCGCGCCTCGATCTCGAACGGCGAGCACCACAGCGCCCCGACCTTCATCATGTCGTCGCCCCGCCCGCAATAGACGAAATAGCCGTCCTCGTCCCGGTAATACATGTCGCCGGTGTCGAGCCAGCCGTCGTCGAGCATCGTGGCGGCGGTTTTTTCCTCCTGCTTCCAATAGTATTTGGCCCTCGATTCGCCCTTGGCGAAGACGGTGCCGATCTCGCCCGGCGCCGCCGGCTCGCCCCGCTCGGTCACGATCCGCGCCTCGAAGCCCGGCACCACCGTCCCCGACGTCCCCGGCTTGCACGCCGCTTCGGTGTTGGCGATGAACATGTGCAGCATTTCGGTCGAGCCGAGGCCGTCGAGGATCGTCAGGCCGGTCCGCTCCTTCCAGCGCCGGAACAGGTCGGCGGGCAGCGCCTCGCCGGCGGACAGGCAGAGGCGCAGCGACGACAGATCCGGCGTCGCGGTCTCCAAGGCGCGGAGCTGCTGCGCATAGAGCGTCGGCACGCCGTAGAACAGAGTCGGGCGCAACCGCTCGACCAGTTCGAACATGCTCTCGGGCGTCGCCCGGCGGTCGCTCAGCGCCGCGGCGCCGCCCACCCAGAGCGGGAAGGTGAGGGCGTTGCCGAACCCGTAGGAGTGGAACAGCTTGCTCGCCGAGAGGAACACGTCGTCCTCGGTGGCCCCGTGGGTGCGCACGGCCACCCGTTCCCCGGTGCACACCATGTCCCTGTGGGCGTGGACGACGCCCTTCGGGTTGCCGGTGGAGCCCGAGGAATAGAGCCAGAAGCAGTCGTCGTCGGCAGCCGACGGCGCCGCGGCCAGGGCGGTATCCGCGCGCGCCATCAGGCCGGCCAGCCCGTCGCTCCCGTCGGTGGGAAGGGCGTTGCGGGGCCGGCGGCGCGACCGGGCGAGGGCGGCCTCGGCGGTCGCGGCGAATTCCGGGCTGTAGACGAAGGCCGCGCATTCCGAATCGTCGATCAGAAAGGCGTAGTCCTCCGCCCGCAGCATCGTGTTGACGGGAACCGGGATCGCGCCGGATTTGATCGCCCCGAAGAACGAATAGATGAATTCCGGGCTGTCCTTGATCGCCATCAGCACCCGCTCGCCGCGTTTGACGCCGAGCCCGGCCAGGGCGTTGCCGCAGCGGTTCACCCGCTCGGCGAGGGCGCGGTAGGAGACGCTTTCCGTCGTCGTCCGGATCGCGGTCCGCCCGGCGCGGCCTTCGGCGAGGTGGCGGTCGATGAACGGAACCGCGACGTTGAACCTGTCGGCGAACCGCAAGACCGGCGGCGAGGACGGTTCGACGACGACGCTGTTGTCCCGCATGACCCGCCTCCGCGTTCCCGAACGGTCTCCGTTCCGGCGAGCGACTACAGCTCGTCCAGAAGGTATCCGAATTTGGCGCGCGTGCGCGCGCGCTCCGTCGGGCTCGCCTCGGCGACCGGCGGGAAGTCGTCGATCCAGTCGAACGGCCGGCAGGCGTCGATCAGGGCGCGCGAGTTGAAATTGTCGCCGGCCTTCTTGCGCGGATCCAGCGGTCCGCTCCAGGCGTTGCGGATGATGTCGATGTCGCGCTCGGGATCGCAGCGCGAAGCCATCGCCCAGGTCACGTCGTGGATGTTCGTCGGGTCGATGTCGTCGTCCACCACCACCACGAAACGCCCGAGATAGTTGCCCGCATGGCTGCCCGCGGCGAGCAGCAGGGCCTGCTTCGCATGGCCGGCATAGGCCTGCTCGATCGACACCACGTTGAACATGCGCCCGCCGCCCGGCTCCATGCACCACACGCCCCGGACGCCGCGCAGCCCCGCCCGCTCGATGTCCTCCCAGATCAACGACGATTTGACGACGCATTTGCTCAGCGAGTAATCGGAAGGCGGCCGGCCCGGACGGGCCATCGTGTGGATCGGAGCGTCGCGGTGATAGACGCGGCGCACCCGGACGACGTAGTCCTCGCGCACCTTGCTGGCGTAGTAGCCCGTCCACTCGCCGAACGGCCCCTCCGGGCGCTTCTCGTCCGGGAGGATCTCGCCTTCGAGCACGATCTCGCCGCGCGCCGGGATCGGCAGGCCGTGCAGTTCGGAGGGCGTCACGTCGACGGGGCGTCCGCGATGCCCGCCGGAATGCGCGTATTCCGACCGGCCGAACTCGACTTCGTTGCCCGAGGCCAGGAACAGCAGCGGGTCGTGCCCGACGCTGATCGCGACCGGGCACGGCTTGCCGTCGGCGAAGAATTTCTCGCGGATGTGCCGGCCGTGCTTGCCGGGGGAGATCCACAACCCGACGGTGTTCTTGTCGTGAACCATGACGCGGTAGGTGCCGAGATTGACCCAGCCGCTGTCCGGGTCGCGCATGATCACCAGGTCGCCGGTGCCGAAATAGCGCCCGCCGTCGAGCTCGTGGAGCAGCGGGACCGGGAATTTGTACAGATCGACCGCCTCGTCGCGGTCGACGTGATCCAGAATCGGCCCCGAATTGACCTCGCGCGGCGGCAGCTCCTCGAACCCTTCCAGCCGCCGGCGATAGCATTTCACGACGTCCAGCGGATGGTCCGGCGGCGGGAAGCCGAGCGTCGCGGCGAGCCGCCGCGGCGAGTTGGCGGCCCCCGACAGGACCCGATAGTCGTCGGGGAAGCCCGGGATCTTCTCGAACAGGATCGCCGGCGGGTTGTCGGGCCTGGCGTGATAGATCATCTCGGAGACCGACCCCATTTCGAGGTTCCAGTCCACGCCCTCGACGCGCAGCAGCTCGCCCATCCCCTCGATGCGTTCGAGCCAGTCGCGCAGATCCTCGTGCGGCGCGTCGAACGCGCCGTAACCCTCGCCGTCGCCGCGCTCGCCCGGTCCGGCGGTCATCGTCTCGCCCCGGCCATCGGCGGTCCTCCTCAATGCATGTTGCGGCCGCCGTCGACGTTGATCGTCTGGCCGGTGATGAAGTCGCTGCCGTCCGAGATCAGGAACATGACCGCGCCCACCAGGTCCTCGGGGTGCTGGTGGCGCTTGAAGGCGCGGGTCTCGTCGGGCGCGTTGCGGCGCGCGTAGTCGCCCGACGACGAGACCTGGGTGTCGCTCAGCGTGAAGCCCGGCGTGACGCAGTTGACGGCGATGTTGTCGTCGCCGACCTCGCGCGAAAGCGACCGGGTGAGCCCGATGACGCCGGCCTTCGAGGTCGAGTAGTCGAGCCGGTTGGGCGCGCCCTCCCAGAACCGGCCCGAGGCGATGTTCACGATCTTGCCCTTCCGCTGCTTCTTCATCTGCGGGTAGACCGCCCGGCAGCACAGAAAGACGCCGCGCAGATTGACCGCCATGACCCGGTCCCAACGCTCGACGTCGATGTCGCGCCACGGGCCGCGCGGCAGGACGCTCATCAGCGAGGCGTTGTTGACCAACCCGTCGATCCGCCCGAAGGCTTCGATCGCGGCTTCGGCCATCCGCTCCGCCTGCGCCGGATCCGAGACGTCGGTCGCGACCGGAGCGGCCGCGCCGCCGGCCCGGCGGATTTCCGCCGCGACCCGTTCGTTGGCGTCGCCGTCGATATCGGCGACCACGACCTTGGCTCCGGCCTCGGCGAAGCTCCTGGCGTAGACGCCGCCGATCCCCCTGGCTCCGCCGGTGACGATCACGACCCGGCCCTCGATGCCGAGCAACGTCCTGGGATCGAACGCTTCCGCCATGCATGCACTCCCCTGCGCCGCGCCACGCTAGCGACGGCCGCCCGCCGGGTCCAGTTCGCGTTGCCGCCCGCGCCGACGCGCCCGCGACTTCGTGTTGAAATCGTGGCCAACATGCATAATGTGTGCGGGCGTTTCGTTCGGCCGCAGGATCGTCGGCTCCCGGGGAACGGAAGATGCGGCCCGACGGTCCGCCGGGCGACCGCGCCGTCGCCGATGAGGAGTCCGACCATGGCCGAGACGGCTCACGCGGCGGTTCTGACCGAGCCGCGCAGCTTCGCCTATCGCGAATACGACATCCCCGACATCGGGCCCGACGAGGGCCTGCTTCGGGTCGAGGCGGCGGGGCTGTGCGGCACCGATTACGAGCAGTTCGCCGGCCATCTCGAGGGTACCAGGTGGGACGTCCGCCCCATCATCCCCGGGCACGAGATACTGGGCCGTATCGACCGGGTGGGGCGGGCCGCGGCGCGCGAATGGGGCGTGAAGGAGGGCGATCGCGTGACCGTCGAGGCCTCGATCCCCTGCGGCCACTGCTTCCAGTGCCGGATCGGACGCACGGTTCTGTGCAAATCGAACATGGGGTACGGGCTGCGCGTCGGTTCGGACCGGCCGCCGCATCTGTGGGGCGGCTATGCGACCCATATGTATCTGCATCCCAGGGCGCGGCTGCATCGCGCGCCCGATCACGTGCCGGCCAACGTCATGAGCCTGTTCAACCCGATGTCCAACGCCGTCCGCTGGGCGATCGAGCGGCCCGGGATGCGGGCGGGCGATACGATCGTCATCGAGGGGCCGGGACAGCGCGGCCTGCTGTCGGCGTTCGCCGCCCGCCTCGCCGGGGCCGGGCGCATCGTCGTTACCGGCAAGCGCGAGGATCGGGGCCGGCTGGCCCTCGCCAGGGAGCTCGGGGCGCATGAGACGATCGTCGTGGACGACGAGGACGCGGTGGAGCGGGTGCGCGATCTGACCGCCGGACGGAAGGCCGACATCGTGCTCGACGTGGCCGCGGTATCGACCCAACCGATCGTCGATGCCGTCGAGATGGTGCGGCCGGGCGGCGCGATCGTCCTCGCCGGCCTCAAGAATCAGGCCGCGGTGAGCGGCCTGGTGACGGACAAGCTGGTCGCCAACGAGATTTCGATGGTGGGCGTCCTGTCGTCGAGCTGGACGTCGGTCGAGACGGCGACCGGCATCATCGGCGACAATTGGCGCGAGCTGAAGAAGCTCTGCACCCACAGCTACCGCGTCGGCGAGGCCGAGACGGCGGTTCGCGTGCTGGGCCGCGAGATCGTGGACGGCGACGAGGCGGTCCATGTGGACATCGAGGCCGCGGCGTAAGCCGCCGCACCCCCTCCCCCGGCGAGGAGACAGGACCATGGACGGCAAGATCACCTTCGAGGAGCATTGGGCGCTCGAGCGGACGCTGGGACCGTTCGGCCGCGCCGCCGATCCGACCGGCCATTGGGAGGATTTGCGCCGTCGGCTGTTCGATTTCCACCAGTGGCGGCTGCCCGAGATGGACCGCCACGGCATCGAGTACAGCATCGTCTCGCTCAACGCGCCGGCGGTGCAGGGCGTCCTGGACGCGGGCGAGGCGGCGGCGCTGGCCCGCGCCGCCAACGACCGGCTGGCGGCGGAGGTCGGCGCCCGCCCCGACCGGCTGGGAGCGTTCGCGGCCCTGCCGATGCAGGACCCCGAGGCCGCCGCTCTGGAGCTCGCGCGCTGCGTCCGCGAACACGGCTTCAAGGGCGCCATGGTCAACGGCTTCACCCAGCGGGGAAGCGCCGATTCGGCGATCTATTACGACCTGCCGGAATACCGGCCGTTCTGGGCCGCGGTCCAGGAGCTCGACGCGCCGTTCTATCTGCATCCCCGGCTCAACATCCCGTCGCGCGGGCTCGTTTACGAAGGGCATCCGTGGCTGTTCGCCCCGGCCTGGGACTTCGCCGCGGCGACCTCGGTCCACGCTCTTCGTCTGATCTGCTGCGGGCTGTTCGACGAGTTTCCCGGCCTCAAGATCGTGCTCGGCCATCTCGGGGAGCGCATCCCGTTCGATCTGTGGCGGATCGACAACCTGATGAAGAAACCGCCGACCGGCATTCCCGCCAAGCGGTCGGTCGGCGACTATTTCCGCTCGAACTTCCACCTCACCACCAGCGGCCATTTCCACGACCCGCCCTTCCGTTGCGCTCTCGCCGAGATGGGCGTGGACCGTATGCTGTTCTCGATCGACTACCCGTTCGAGACCACCGCGGCCGGGGCGCGATGGTTCGACGAGACCGACCTGTCGGACGAGGACCGGCGCAAGATCGGCCGGACCAACGCGATCGAGCTGTTCGGGCTGGATCTGTCCTGACGCCCTCGATTCCGTAATCCCGCGCCGGCTATGCCGGCCATCTGCGCCGTCGTCGCCATCGTCGCGGCGGTCATGCGACGCGGATCCAGGTCGCCATTCCGCCGACCTCGTGCTCCAGCATGTGGCAATGCAGCAGCCAGTCGCCCGGGTTGTCGGCGACGAACGCGATCTCCGCCGTCTCGCCGCGCTGCACCAGCAGCGTGTCCCGCAGCGGACCCGTCGTCCCGTCGTCCGCGATCCGGCGGGCGTGATGTCCGTGCAGGTGCATCGCGTGCGGCCAGGCGGTGTCGTTGATCATCGACAGGCGGACGGTCTCGCCTTTCCGCGCCGCGAGCAGCGGCTCGTCCGGCATCCCCGCGCGGCCGTTCAGCGCCCACGCCTTGCCGCGCGACGCCATCTCCCGCAGGCTCGTCACGCGGCCGTCGAGCACGGCGTTCCGCAGACGCCCCATCGCGCCGCCCTCCATGCGGAGGATGGCGCGCCGCGCGTGATCGAGGCGGCCCAGGGCCGGCGTCGGGTTCGGCGGCAGCGGCCCCGGCGCCGACAACCGGGCCGGGCGCGCCGCGCCCCGGACGGCGAAGGTCGCCAGCGCGTAACCGCCGTCGCGCTCGCGGGACAGGAGGAGCGCCTCTGCGCCCTCCTCGGCCGTCACGTCGACGATGAGGTCCGCCCGCTGCCCCGGCGCGAGCGCGATTCGCCCGGCGGGCCGCGGCGTCGGCAGCGGCTGGCCGTCCAGGGCCGCGACCCAGCCGTCCAGCCCCTCGACCGCCAGCGAGAAGACGCGGGCGTTCGCCGTATTGACGAGGCGGAGGCGCAGCCGTTCGCGCCGCCGCACTCGCCGCCGCCAGGCGCCGTCGCCGTTCACCGTGGCCCAATTCCCCAACCGGCCGGCATGGGCGCGGTCGTGCAGCGTGGCGAAGCGCTCGTCGATGGCGGCGTCCGCGGTCAAGCGCCAGTCGTCGACGAGGAGCGTTTCGTCGCGATCGACCGCCGGAGGTTCGCGCTCCTCGACCACGAGGGCGCCGTAGAGCCCGCGCGCCATCTGCTCCCAGGCGCGATGATGCGAGTGATACCAATAGGTCCCCGCATCGGGCGGCAGGAAGTCGTACAGGAACGCCCCGCCCGGCGGCACGGCCGGCTGCGTCAGCCCGGGCACTCCGTCCATCGCGTTGTCGATGCGGAGGCCGTGCCAGTGGACGGTCGAGGGCTGCGGCAGCCCGTTCAGGAACCGGCGGACCACGCGCCGCCCTTGCGGCGCGCGAATCGTCGGACCCGGCACCTGCCCGTCATACCCCCAGATCGGCGTCGCCGGCCGATCCGGCGGCGCGAGCCGGGCTTCGCCGGGCTTGGCGTGGAGCGTCGCCGCGCCGCCCTCGCCGGCCCGCGCCATGCCCGCCAGGGCGGCCCCGCCGGCCGCGCCAAGAAACCCCCGTCTGGAGAGGATCATCTTCCCGGCCTCCACGCCTCCGTTTGCGCCATGCCGGCGATAGTATAGCTTGGCGCGGCGCATGACGGGACGGTTGTGACCGCTGCGGCGAAGCCGTTAGTCTGGCCGCGCCGCCCGCTGGCGGCCGACTCCGACCCTTCGATCGGACCGATGGCTTCTCCCCGATACGTCTACGTGATGAACCGGCTGACCAAGGTCTGGCCGGGCGGCCGCGAGGTCCTCAAGGACATCACCCTCGCCTTTCTGCCGGGCGCCAAGATCGGGGTGCTGGGGCTCAACGGCGCCGGCAAATCGACGCTGCTCCGGGTCATGGCGGGCGAAGAGACCGATATTGCCGGCGAAGCCTGGGCGGCCGAGGGCGTTACGGTGGGGCTGCTGCCGCAAGAGCCGACGCTGGATGCGGACAAGGACGTGCGCGGCAACGTCCTCGACGGCCTCGCCGCGACGCGCGCTTTGCTCGATCGCTTCGAAGAGGTCAGCGCCCGGTTCGCGGAACCGATGGACGAGGCGGAGATGGCGGCCCTGATCGAGGAGCAGGGCGCGCTGCAGGAGGAGATCGACGCCGCCGGAGCCTGGGATCTGGACCGGACCGTCGAGGTCGCGATGGACGCGCTGCGCTGCCCGCCGGGCGACGCCGCGGTGACGACGTTGTCCGGCGGCGAGGCGCGGCGGGTCGCGCTGTGCCGGCTGTTGCTGCGGCGCCCCGACCTGCTGCTGCTGGACGAGCCCACCAACCATCTCGATACCGAGTCGGTCGCGTGGCTCGAAGACTTTCTGCAGGAATACGGCGGGACCGTGGTGGCGATCACGCATGACCGCTATTTCCTCGACAACGTGGCGGGTTGGATATTGGAGCTCGACCGCGGGCGCGGGATTCCGTGGCGGGGCAACTATTCGTCCTGGCTCGACCAGAAGGAGAAGCGGCTCGCCGTCGAGGCCGGGCAGGAGGCCGCGCGGCGGCGGACGCTGGCCCGCGAACTCGAATGGATCCGCGCCGCTCCCCGGGCGCGCCAAGCCAAGAGCAAGGCGCGGATCTCGGCCTACCAGACGCTGTTCTCGCAGGCGGTCGAGCAGGCGCCCGAGGCCGCGCAGATCGCGATCCCGCCGGGGCCGCGGCTGGGCGACCTGGTGATCGAGGCCGCCGGCGTCGCCAAGGGCTTCGGCGGTCGCGTGCTGATGGCGGACATGAACTTCCGCCTGCCGCCCGGCGGCATCGTCGGCGTGATCGGACCGAACGGGGCGGGCAAGACCACGTTGTTCCGGATGATTGCCGGCGCCGACTCGCCGGACGCCGGCGCGCTGCGCATCGGCGAGACGGTAGCGCTGGGTTACGTCGATCAGTCGCGCGACGCGCTGGCCGACGACAAGACCGTCTGGGAGGAGGTCTCCGGCGGCGAGGACGAGGTGACTCTCGGCCGGCGGCGTATGTCGAGCCGCGCCTATTGCGCGGCCTTCAACTTCCGCGGCCCCGATCAGCAGCGGAAGGTCGGTCGGCTTTCGGGCGGCGAGCGCAACCGCGTTCATCTCGCCAAGCTGCTCAAGCGAGGCGCCAACGTCCTGCTGCTCGACGAGCCGACCAACGATCTCGACGTGGATACGCTCCGCGCGCTGGAGGACGCGCTGCTGGCCTTCGCCGGCTGCGTGGTCGTCGTCAGCCACGACCGCTGGTTCCTCGACCGGATCGCGACCCATATCCTCGCCTTCGAAGGCGACGGCAGGGTGGTCTGGTTCGAGGGCAACTACGCCGACTATCGGGCCGACCGCCGGAAGCGCCTGGGCGACGAGGCCGAGCGGCCGCGCCGGGGCGGCCGCCGGCCGCTGGCGCGCGGCTGACCGCGGCCCCGATCCGCCGCCTCGCTCCTCATTCGGGCGGGTCGTCGTCGGGGATCGAGATGTCCGGCAGCGAGTCGAGGTCGGCCGGGCGGCCGTTGCGGATGTCGTCGCGGCGCTGCTGCCGATACAGGCTCCGCGCCGCGGCGTACATGTCGAGCGACGTCCGTTCGAGCTCCTGCAGCGCCTCGTCGGCCCGCGCCCTGCGGTCGAGCGCGTCGGCGCCCGGGCGCGCCAGCGAGAACGCGCGCGCCGAGTCCAGCCAGGTCAGCGGGTCGAGCAGGGCGTCGACGACCAGACCGGCCGCGTCGCGCGGGTTGCTGGGCCCCAGGATCGGCAGCATCAGGAACGGCCCCTCGCCGAGTCCCGCGACGGCCAGCGTCTGTCCGAAATCCTCGTCATGGCGCTCGATTCCGAATTCGGCGGCGAGGTCGTTGATCCCGCCGAGGCCGAGGGTCGAATTGATCGCCGCGCGGACGGCGGTCCGCCCCGCCCGCTCGAACTCCCCTTGCAGCACGTCGTTGGCGAGGATGACGGGCGACCGCAGGTTGTCGAGGGCGTTGCGGACGAAATCCCGGAACAGGGGCGGCAGCGCCTCCCGATAGAGCAGGGCCAGCGGCCGCAGCAGCGCCTTGTCGATCGCCAGATTGACGTCGAACACGGCCCGGTTGAACGGCTCGGCGGGGTCGTTGGTCCGCGCGAAGGCCGCCCGCGCCTCGGCGTCGCCCGCGGGCGACGCGGCGCAACCCGCGCTCAGCAGCGCCGCGCAGACGGCTCCCGCCGCCAGCGCCGAACCCGCCGGCCGCCGGCCGTTACGCCGCATGGCGGGACGCCTCCATCTCGATCGTAGTCATGGGCCGCGGACCGGGCCGGGGGCGTCGACCTCGGCGTCGTCCCGCTGCGATGCAAGGATACGTTCCGGCGGATGCTGCGTCATCGCGAGTTCGACCCGTCGGAGATGTCGCCGTCGTCCTGTTCGACCTCGAAGGAGAGGGGATCGGATCCGATCGCGCCGCCGGTGTTTCCATCGCGCGTTTTCCGGCATCCGGGCGTCTACGTCAACCGCCGCGCCGTCGTCGCCCGGTCCGACGCCGATCGCCGGACGCCGAAGCGACGTTCGCCGTCGCGGCCCTCGACGGTTCGAGGAGCCGATCCCGCGCCGGTTTCGGCGCGCGCAGCCATCCTGTATGCTCCGGTCATGGCGGGTCTCAACGAACTCACGGCCTCGGACGCCGCCCGGCGCATCGCCGCCGGGGAGATCGGCTCGGAGGCCGTCGTCGCCGACTGCATCCGCCGCGTCGAAGCCCGTGAACCGGCGGTCCAGGCCTGGGAATATCTCGATCCCGCATACGCGCTCGCCCAGGCGCGGGCGCGCGACGCCGAAGCCCCGGCCGGGCCGCTCCACGGCGTCCCCGTCGGAGTCAAGGACACCTACGATACCCACGACATGCCGACCACCTGGGGAACGCCGATCCACGCGCGCAACCGCCCCGGGGCCGACGCCGCCGCGGTCGCTTTGCTGCGGGCCGCCGGGGCGGTGATCCTGGGCAAGACCGTCTCCACCCAATTCGCCTGCCTCGACCCCGCCAAGACCCGCAATCCGCACGATGCGAACCGCACGCCCGGCGGGTCTTCGAGCGGGTCGGCGGCGGCGGTGGCGGACGATATGGTTCCCCTCGCTCTGGGCTCGCAGACCGCCGGGTCCGTCATCCGGCCGGCGGCTTTCTGCGGCGTCGTCGGCTACAAGGCGAGCCACGGCCTGCTCAACCGGCGCGGTCTGGCGCCGATCGCCGACGCGCTGGATACGGTGGGCTTCATGGCCCGGTCGATCGAGGACGTCGAGCTGGTTCTCGCCCTGCTCACCGCCCGCCGACATGCGCCCGCCGCCGCCGCGCCGGCGCCCCGCATCGGTCTGTGCCGGACCCATCTGTGGTCCGAGGCCGATGCGGGCGCGGTCGAGGCGGTCGAGGACGCCGCGGCGCGGCTGGCCGCGGCTGGCGCCGAGGTCTCCGAAGCGGCGCTGCCGCCGCGCTTCGCCGATCTCACCCCGCGGACGATGGAGGTCATGGCCTTCGAGGCCGCGCGCAGCTTCGCCCATGAATGGCGCTTCCATCGCGACCGGATCGGCGAGAAGCTCGCCGGGTTGATCGAACGCGGCCAGGCCATCCCGTTCGACGACTACCTGGCGGCGCTGCGAGTGGGCGAAGCGCGTCGGGCGGAGGTAGCCCAGGCGTTCGACGGCTGCGACCTGCTGCTGGCGGCGAGCGCCAAGGGCGAGGCGCCGGACGATCCGACGACGACCGGCGACGTGCGTTTTCAGAGCATGTGGACCTTTCTCCATCTGCCCTGCGTGACGCTGCCGACCCATCGCGGGCCGAACGGGCTGCCGGTCGGGATACAGCTCATCGGCCCCTGGCGCGGCGACGACCGGCTGCTGGCCGATGCGCGCTGGGTCTGGCGTCGGCTGGCGGCTTGACGAGGAGCGCCCGAATGTACGACCGCGCCGCGTTCGCCAACGTCTTCAAACCGGTGGAGCAGGCCGAGTCGCTGCCGCCCTGGTGCTACACCTCGCAGGAGTTCTTCGATCTCGAAGTCCGCAACCTGTTCATGCGGGTGTGGACCTTCTTCGGCCATGTCGATCAGGTCGCGCGGCCGGGCGACTACATCACCGTCGAGTATGCCGGCATCCCGCTGATCATCGCCCGCGGCGGCGACGGCGAGATTCGCGCCTTCGCCAATTCCTGCCGGCACCGGGGGACGCCCGTCGCCGAGGGTGAAGGCAATTGCCGCGCCTTCACCTGCCCCTATCACGGCTGGGTCTACGATCTCGACGGCGCGCTCCGCGCCTGTCCCGGCATGGAGCGGACCGAAGGCTTCGACAGGGACGCCCAGGGGCTGATCCCGCTGCGGCTCGAACGGTTCGGCTGCTTCCTGTTCGTCAATTTCGACGGCGAGGCCGAGCCGTTGATCGACTATCTCGGCGATTTCCCGGAGATCATGGGCTCCTACGGGCTCGACGATCTCGTCCTCGCCCGCCGGCAGGCGCATGACGTAGCCTGCAACTGGAAGGTCCATATCGAGAACGCGATGGAGGAGTACCATCTGCCGATGGTGCATCGGGCGACGCTCAACCCGAAGGAGATGGAGCATTCGGCCGCGCCCAGCTCGGCCAACTGGCTCGACATCCGCGAGATTCACGACGACCACACCCGTTCGCTCCTGCCCGGGGATCTGGCGCATGAGCTGCCGCACATCGCCACCCTCGAGGGCCGCGCCGCCGGCGGCACCAACTATGTCTGCCTCAACCCGTCGACGTTGCTCGGCATGACGCTCGATTCGGTCTGGTATCTCGAGCTTCAGCCGCGCGGGCCGCGCCATACGCGGGTCGTCCATGGCGCCTGCTTCCCCAGCGGGACCGCGGCCCGCCCCGATTTCGAGCGCAAGGTCGCCTATTACTACAAGCGCTGGGATACGACGCTCGCCGAGGACAACGCGATCGCCGCCCTGCAGCAGCGCGGCCTCGACTCGCCGTTCGCCCGGCCCGGACGCTTCTCCCATCTCGAGCCGCTGGTGCCCAAGCTGGCCCAGTGGTGGATCGACCGCATCCTGCCCGAGGGCGAGCGACCGGCATGACCGACGGCGCCGTCAATCTGCATGTCGAGAACGATTCGAGCCTCGGCCACGTCTTCGAGGTGACGCCGGAGCGCATGGAGGCCGCGCTCGCGCGCTTCCCCGACCTCGCCGGCCGCGTCGCCTGGACGATCGGCTACGACGGCGAGACCTTCGCCGAGCGGATCGCCGCCGCGGATGCCCTGATCTGCTGGACCATAGATCGGACTCGCCTCGCCGAGCGCGCGCCGCGCCTCCGCTGGATCCACGCCACCGGGGCCGGGGTCGAGCAGTTCGCCCCCTTCGATTGGCTGCCGCACGGCGCGGTCTTCACCAACAATGCCGGCATCCACGGCGAGCGGGCCGACGAATACGCCATCATGGCGGTGCTGATGCTCAACAACCGCGTCCCCGAGATGGTCGCCAACCAGCGCGCCGGGCGCTGGCGGCAGACGTTCAACACCGGCGTCCGGGGCAAGACGCTGCTGGTCGTGGGCGTCGGCCATGTCGGCGGCGGCGTCGCGGTCTGGGCGAAGCGGTTCGGCATGTCGGTGCTGGGCGTGCGCCGAACCGGCGCGCCGCATCCGGCGGTGGACGAGATGCATCGCCCGGAGGCGATCCGCGGCCTGATTCCACGCGCCGACGTCATCATCGTCTGCGCCCCGGCCACGGCGCGCACGCGCCATCTGATCGGCCGGGCGGACGTCGCGGCGATGAAGACCGGCGCCGGGATCGTCAGCTACAGCCGCGCCGCGGTCATCGACTACGAGGCGCTGCGCGAACGGCTCGAACGCCGCGAGGTCAGCGCCGTCCTCGACGTGTTCGATCCCGAGCCGCTGCCCGCCGATTCGCCGCTCTGGCGTACGCCGAACGTGATCATCACGCCGCATTGTTCGTCCGACGACGCCGACGTCTATATTCCCAGGACGCTCGACCGCGTATGCGCCAACATGCGCCGCTTCCTCGCCGGCGAGCCGCTCGAGAACCGGGTCGATCCGGCGCTCGAGTATTGAGGGCGGGTATTGAGGCGGCGATGACCGGCGATGCGGCCGAAACCGGGCGGCGGGACGCCCCGTTCCGGCCGTCGGCCGCGGCGGGCGGCGACGTTCGCGCCCTCGAGGCCGAGCTGCGGCGGCGCGGCGTCCGTTTTCTGCTGCCGAGCTACGTCGATATGCACGGCGTCTCCAAGGCGAAGATGGCGCCGATCGGGCATTTCGCGCGCATGATGGACGGTTCGGAACTGTTCACCGGCGCCGCCCTCGAAGGCGTCCCGCAGGACATGAGCGAGGAGGAGGTCGCCGCCCACCCCGATCCCGCCTCCTGCCTGATCCTCCCCTGGCGGCGCGACGTCGCCTGGTTCGCGAGCAATCTCCACTGCCGGGGCGCGCCCTTCGAGGCGTGCAGCCGCAACATTCTCGACCGGGCGCGGGCGCGCGCCGCCGGCTCGGGCTGGGGCATGAATCTGGGGATGGAGGCGGAGTTCTACGTCTTCGAACGGCGGGAGGACGCCGGCGCCGCGCCGCTCGGCGACCGGCCGCCGCTCGCCAAGCCGGCCTACGACATGGCCCGTCTGCTCGACAATTTCGGCTGGATGTCCGCCCTCGTCGAGGCGATGAACGGGCTCGGTTGGGACGTCTACTCCTTCGATCACGAGGACGGCGTCGGCCAGTTCGAGGTCGATTTCGCCTATGCCGATGCGCGCACGACCGCGGACCGCTACGTCTTCTTCCGTCGGCTCGCCGACGAGACCGCGCGCGCGCATGGCGGTTTCGCGAGCTTCATGCCCAAGCCGCTGGCGCATTTCGCCGGCAGCGGCGCGCATTTCAACATGTCGCTCTACGACCTCCGGGACGGGCGCAACCTGTTCGCGGACCCCGCCGATGCGCGCGGTTACGGCCTGTCGGCGCTCGGCTACCGGTTCGTCGCCGGGCTGCTGCGCCATCTGCCCGCGATCTGCGCCGTCTGCGCGCCGACGGTGAACAGCTACAAGCGGCTGATCCTGAAGGGCGGCCCCGCCGGCTATACCTGGGCGCCGGTGTTCCAGTGCTATGGCGGCAACAACCGGACCAACACGCTCCGCATCCCGCTGGGCGGCGGTCGGGTGGAGTTCCGCGCCGCCGACTCCGCCTGCAACCCCTATCTGGGCGCGGCGCTGGCGCTCGCGGCGGGGCTGGAGGGCATCGAACGGGCGCTCGATCCGGGCGAGCCCCGGACCGGCAACATGTATGAAAAGACCGCCGCCGAACTCGAGGCCGAGGGCGTCGCGATGCTCCCGCGCACGCTGGCCGAGGCGCTCGACGCCGTCGAGGCCGACCCGCTGGCGCGCGCGACCTTCGGCCCCGACATGTTCGATGCATGGCTCGCCTTCAAGCGGCGGGAGTGGCTGAGCTATCTCGATCACGTCTCGGACTGGGAGACGGAGCGTTATCTCCGGTTTTTCTGATCCGCCCGTCCCGCCCGGCGCGCCGGGGCGGATTGCTGACAGGCGGGGGCGAAGGCCTTACGATCCCGACCGGGATCGATCGGGCGGCGGGCGGCGCGGATCGGGGGACGGATGGAATCGTCGGACGGATCGGGGTATGGCCGGATCGGGGCCGGGCCGGCGCGGGACGACAGGCTGACGAGGGTCGGATTCGGCACGCCGATGGGCGAATTGCTGCGCCGTCACTGGCAGCCGGTCTGCCTGTCGGCGGAGCTGGGCGACCTTCCCTTGAAAATTCGCATCCTGGGCGAGGATCTGGTGGCCTTCCGCGACCGGTCCGGCCGGCCCGGCCTGCTCTACGCGCATTGCATCCATCGCGGTACGTCGCTCGAATTCGGGCAGATCGACGACAACGGCATCCGCTGTTGCTATCACGGCTGGTATTTCGACGCCGAGGGGCGGTGTCTCGACCAGCCGGCCGAGCCGCCGGGAAGCGACTATCACACCAAGCTGCGCCAGCCCTGGTATCCGGTGCGCGAGTATCACGGCCTCGTCTTCGCCTATATGGGGCCGCCCGCGCGCAGACCGGCCTTCCCCTGCTACGAGAATCTCGAGGTCGAGGGCGCCGGGCGCGTCGCCTACCGGAACTACACCCGCGGCGTCGTCGCGGCCTGCAACTGGCTCCAGCTGCAGGAGAACGCCATCGACGTCTGGCATACCGCGATCCTGCATACCTGGTTCCACGGCGTCCACAACTTCACCGAGGCCTACAAGGCGGCGCCGCGGACGCGGTTCGAGCAGACCGGTTGCAGCGTCCGCTATTTTCGCGACGCAAAGCTCGCCAACGGCAACCGCTTCCTCCGCGTCGGCGAGATTTTCGTGCCCACGGCGCGCGCCATCGCGCCGCCCAGCGTCGCCGGCGAGGACCCGGAGCGCGAGACCGAACCCGGCAGGATGATCGGCTGGTGGGTGCCGGTCGACGACACCCATACGATCGGCCTCCACATCGAGGCGCGGCCCAGGGGCCGGGACGGCGAGGAGCCGCCTCTGTATCAGCCGCTCGAACCCTATGAACGGCCCTATGAGGACCGCCAGCGCCGCCCCGACGACTGGGAGGCGCAGGTCGGGCAGGGGCCGATCGTCAACCACCGGCGCGAGCATCTCGGCGTTTCCGACACCGGCGTCGTGATGTTCCGGCGAATGCTCGAACGGTCGCTCGACGCCATCGAGCGGGGCGAGGATCCGGTCGGCGTCCAGCGCGGCCCCGACCGGGTCGAGGTCCCGGTGGGCGCGCGCAACGCCGTCGTCGCTCCGGCCTCGCCGTAGCCGGCGTCAGGCCCGGCGCAGCGCGCCCTTGCCGGCGGCGACCGCCTCCTGCTCCCACCGGCCGCGCATCTTGCCGGGGTTGCGCAGCCCGTGCGGATCGGCCTCTGGCTCCGGCGGCATTCGTAGAGCGGCGCCGTCTCGCGCCCGTCGTCGAGTCGCCGGCGGAAGGGCGCCGTCCCGCCGAACGCGCCGACCAGATGATCGAACCATTCGATCGATTCCCCGGCGATCATGCAGATCGCGCCCGCCTTGCCCTCGGGAACGTATCTGCGCAGCGGCCGCTCGTCCCGGGCCGCGGACCGATTCTCGACAGCCGCCCGATCGGGCGTCAAGCGCGCCGTTCCCGGCCGCGGCCGCCGATACGCGGCAAGGAGACCGATGACATGAACCACAGGCCATTGCAGCCCTCCGGCGAATTCGTCTACCCGCCGAACGGCCCCTACAGCCACGGCGTCGAAGTCGGGGCCGATCCGAATCTGCGCTGGGCCTACGTCTCCGGTCAGATGGGCATCGCCCCGGACGGTGAGATCCCCGCCGATGTCGGCGCCCAGACCGAGATCGTCTGGACCAACTGCCTGCGCGTCCTGGAGCAGGCCGGCATGGACGTCCACGACGTCGTCCGGCTCGGCCACTACGTCGTGGGCGCGGAGAATCTCGCCGCCTACAACGCCGCCCGGGCGAGGTTCATGGACGGCGCGCGCCCGGCCTCGACGCTGCTCATCGTCGCCGGGCTCGCGCGGCCCGAACTCCGCGTCGAGGTCGACATGGTGGCCGCCCGGCCCGGTCCCGTGATACCGTAGGGGCGTCGCCGGACGCGGCCCGAAAGGACCTTCGCCCATGACCGCCTCGCCGGAACGGGACGCCGAGTCGGCGCATCGGGCGTTCCAACGCCAGATCGCCGAACTCCTCGCCGACGCCGACATCACCGAGGAGCAGCGCCAGCAGGTCCTGATCGCCCTGAACTGCCCGTGCTGCGGCGGCGGCGGCGGACTTTCCGTCAGCTTCAAGGTCAAGACCGGTCCGACGCCGTCCTTTTAGGCCGGGATGCGCCGTCGGCGCGGCGGCGCATCCCCTGGCGTCATGCCTTGTTGTCGGGAGGCGGCGGGTCCGGTTCCTTGGGTGTCGGTCTCGGCGGTGGGGGCGGCGGCGGCGTCTTGCCCGGCCTTGCTGGCTTGCCGCTGTCCCGTGACAGTCGGTCAGGCGGCATATCGGTCAGCCATGACCCGGTGCGCAGCCTTTTCGCATTTCTCGTTCAATCTTCGATTTTCCGGGATGTCCGCATACCCCGCCCATCCGGTCACGTCTAGGCTCAGGACTCATATCCAGAAGATGAGGATAGCGGCGATGCAGATGGCGCTCAAGAAGGTGTGAGCGCATCGGTCGTATCGCGTTGCGATGCGTCGCCAGTCCTTGAGCCGGCCGAACAAGCGCTCGATGCGGTTGCGCCGCTTGTAGAGTTCGGCATCGAAGGCGACGGGCGTCTTGCGGTTGGAGCGGCCCGGAATGCACGCCTCGATGCGCCGCTCGGCCAGGGCTTGGCGGAAGCGGTCGCTGTCGTAGCCCTTGTCGGCGATCAGAGTATCGGTGTCCGGGAGGTCGTCGAGCATGGCGTCGGCTCCCCGGTAGTCGCTGACCTGTCCTGCGGTCAGCCGCAGAACCAAGGGCTTGCCGTCACCATCGCAGACGGCGTGCAGCTTGGAGTTCAGGCCGCCTCTGGTTCGCCCGATGCAGCGGTGAAGAACCCCCTTTTGAGCAGGCTGGCTGCGGTGCGGTGGGCCTTCAGATGGGTGGTGTCGATCATCACCATGCCCGTAGCCCGGCTCTCTGCCGCCAGGGCCTCGAAGATGCGGTTGAAGACGCCAGCTTCGCTCCACCGCACGAAGCGATTGTAGAGGGTCTTGTGCGGGCCGTACTCGGTCGGGGCGTCGCGCCATCTCAGCCCGTTGCGGATGACGTGGACGATGCCGGAAATGACGCGCCGGTCGTCGACCCGGGGGACGCCCCGGACCTTGTTGGGCAACAGCGGCTTGAGGCGGGCGAATTGGGCGTCGGATAGCCAGAAATGGTGGTCGGACATGATGCTCCCCCTATATCTGGTAGGGTTGAATCACATCCCGCATCCCCATACAACCCACGTTATAGGTCCTGAGCCTAGAAGTCTCCGCGCGAGCTGCCGGTTCCTGCGTCGAGCCTCGGCTTCGTCGGCCTCGGAATCGTTCACTTCCGCCCATAGATTGCGCCATTCGTTTTCCAGAGCGCCGCATTCGAGACCGACAGCATGTAGAACCGCGGCTTTCCGCGCATAATCGGATACGAAATCCCAGGCAACGAGCAAGGCGACCAGCCCGCTGGCGATCAGCTGAGAGATCGCGGGCAGCAAGTCCAGCAGCGCCGCAATCCCGCCGGCTGCCGCGGCCAGCAGCAGGAAGCGAACGACCGCGTGGTTGCGCCGATACCGATCGGAGAGCGCATCGTAATATCGGACCAGCCTCGCCGCGTCCAGAAGGTCTTGCCAGACGGCGTTTCTCGTTTGATCCGAAACCATACCGATCGCCTGTGGCGGCGTGTCCGATGGCGAGCCATTCTACAGAGGTTCGGGCGGGACACAACCCGATCAGCCGCGGCGTCAGACGCCGAAGGTGAAGCGGGTTCCGATGTTGGAGGCGGCCAGCCGGTCCGGCATGCGCCGCCGCATCGCGTCGATGAAGTTGGCTCCGCTGCAATGCATCGGGATCACCACGTCGGGGGCGAGCGACTCCAGCTCGGTCACCGTGTGCTCGATATAGTCGAGCGGCGCCAAGCCGAGATGGAAGCCGCCCACGACCGCGTGCAGCCGGTCCACGTTGGCCTCCGCCATCGCCGTCCGGATGGTGTTGATCAGCCCGGCATGGCCGCAGGACGAGATCACCACCAGCCCGCGGCCCTTGACGACGTAGCAGGTGGCGTGCTCCTCGGGATGCTGGTCTTGAGCCAGCCGGCCGGCGCGCTCGGCCGCCGCGTAATGATCGTCGGCGACCATCGTGCCGCCCGAGACCGTCTCGAACGACCGCCGCTCGATATAGCCGGTGGTGAACGCGCCGCGCAGGGCGCGCGGCGTCTCGCAGCAGACCGGGGCGACCTCCTGCGCCGTCAGCGCGGTGCGGTCGAGCGCGCCCCAGGAGACGGTCCCGCCGCCCGGACCTTTCACCCATTTCTCGCGGAAGACGTCCTCGGCGCCGACGAACAGCGCCAGATCCGCGCGCATGCGGGCGCGGTGCCGGGTGACGAAACCCGAAAGCCCGCCGTAATGGTCGCGGTGGCCGTGGCTCAGGATCAACCCGTCGAGCCCGCCCGCGTCGATGTCCAGCAGGTCGAAATTGCGGTTGAGCACTTCCGGCGTATAGCCGAAATCCAGCAGATATTGCGCCTTGGCGCCGGCCGCCGCCGATTCGAGATGGAGCGACAGCCCCCACTCGCCGGCGAGCGTGGTCATCTGGCGTCCCGGGATCTGGCCCACATGCTCGATCGCGACGGCCGGATGGACGGCCTTCGGCAGGAAGCGCTCGTAGAAGGAGTCGACCACCACGCGGACCGTCAGCCGGTCCACGACCGGGGCGGCGAACGGGGTGGGGGCGTTCGGCTGCGCGTTCATCGGCTGTCCTCCCGGCGGCGTCGCCGCCGGCATTGATTCCACGGCCGGCGCGCCGGCGCAAACTCAGACCCTTGCCCGCGCCGCCATCGCCACGCCCAGAGCCGTCAACGCCGCGAACGCGACGAAGGAGACCGTCATGACGCCGAGAAACGCCTCCGGCCGGTCGGCGACGGCGGCGGCCCCCAGCCGAAACGACAGCGACGCGGTGACGATGACCATGCTCACCATCATGCCGAGCGAGCGCATCAGCGCCGAGAGGGCCGAGGCGAGGCCGCGCTCGCCCGGCCCGACGCTGTTCATGATGACCGCGATGTTGGGGGCGGAGAACAGGGCGAAACCCAACCCCTGGAACACCATGATCGCGACGAAATGGGCGAGGCCGGACCGTGCGGTGACGAAGGCGGCCAGGGCCACGCTGCACAGGATCAGCGCTGCGCCGACGGCGCAGATCCGGTTCGGCGGGATGCGGTCCGCGAATCGGCCGGCGACGGGCGCCACCGCCGCCATGACGATCGGGCCCATCACCAGGACGTGCCCGGCCGCTTCCGGGGTGTAGCCTTGCACGACCTGGAGATGGATGCTCAACAGGAAGGTCGTGCCCACGGTGCCGCAATAGATCAGGAACTGCACCGACAGCGCGCGCGACAGGCGCCGGTTCGCCCGCAGCGCGTCGATCTCCAGCAACGGGTTGGGCGTCCGCCGCTGCCGCATCACGAACAGGACGCCCAGGGCCAGGCCGAGCGCGGCGAGGCCATAGCCGAGGATCGTCCGCCCCAGCGCGGCTCCGCCGGCGACGAGCAGCAGGATCGCGAGGATCAGGAGCGCGCTGTGCGGCAGGTTGACCGGCGCGGCGGGCGCGCGCCAGCGGCTCTCCAGCGCCGCCCGCGACAGGAGGAACGCCGCCAGCGGCGGGACCGCCGCCAGGAAGAACACCCAGCGCCAGCCGAGATGCGTCGTGATCAGGCCGGAGAAGAACGGACCCGACGCGAGACCGACATAGGTAGCCCCGATGGCGAGGCCCAGCATCCCGCCCAGCCGGTCGCGCGGCGCGATGTCGGCGACGATCGCCATGCTGGTCGCGGTGATGAACGCCGCGGCGACGCCCTGCAGGAAGCGGACGCCGATGACGCTGGCCATCTCCGGCTGGAAGCCGATGGCGAAGGTCGTCAGCGCCAGGGCCAGGAGGCCGCCCTTGAACAGCGTGTTCTTGTCGGTCGCGTCGGCGAAGCGGCCGATCGGCAGCAGCAGCGAAGCCGTGGTCGCCAGGAAGATCGTCTCCGCCAGCCCGAGCTCGACGCCGCTGGCGTCGAGTTCGCGCCCCATCGCGGGAAGCGCGACGCCCATGATCGCGTGCATGAGCGAGCTGGAGAATTGCGACAACGCGATGAACAGGATCAGGAGAAGCGGCGGCTTGTCCTCCCGCCCCATGCGCTTCGCCCCGACCCCGCCGCGGCGCTTCACGGATAGTCCGGCGGCGGCGCGAAGGCCTGATACTCCCGCTCCAGCAGCCGCGCGAAGCGCAGGCAGCTGCGGTCGCCGTAATGCGGGCCGACGATCTGCACGCCCACGGGACGCCCGTCCGCGGTGAAGCCGATCGGGGCCGCGGCGGCCGGCAGATAGCTCACGCCGGCATAGCCCGACCAGAAGATCTGGTTCATGAACGTCATCTCGCGCCCGTTCACGGTCAGGCTGCGCTCATAGGGCGGCGTCGGGTCGTGCGGGAAGGCGGCGGTGCACAGAACCGGACACAGCAGCAGGTCGTAGTCCTTGAAATAGTCGCGCCATTTCCACCGCATCCGCTGCCGCCGCTCGTCGAGCAGGAGCCAGTCGCGATGCGACAACGTGTTGCCGCGCATCATCCGGATCTGCTTGCTGTCGGCGCCGGGCGGCAGAGCGTCGAGGGCTTGGCGGAAGCGCGCCCGCTCTTCGTCGTCGACCCGGACCGACGTCGCCGACCGCAACAGGACGTCGAACATCCGATGGACCTCGTCGAGGTCGATGTCGGGGCGCGCCCGGTCGCTGACGCGGACCTTGCGCCGGGCGAGGAAGTCCGCGAGCCGCTGCAGGAGCGTCCCGACCTCCCGCTCGACCGGGGCCGTCGGATGGTCGATGACGATGCCGATCCTGAACTCGTCCAGGCGGGTCTTCTTCGGCGCCGGCAGAACGATGCGCTGGCCGCTGGTCTCGATCTCGTCGGGCCCCGCGAGGATACGGAGGCCCAGCTCCACGTCGTCCGCGCTCCGCGCCAGCGGGCCGATCGCCAGGATGTCGAGGGGGGCTACGTTGTCGGCGAGCGCATGTCCCCGCGTCGGGCAGACGCCGAAGGTCGGCTTGAGCCCGAACAGGCCGCAGAGCGCGGCGGGCGTGCGGATGGACGAGGCGATGTCGCTCCCCATCTCGATGCCGGTGAGCCCCGCGGCGAGGGCCGCCGCGGCCCCGCCCGAGGAGCCCCCCGGCGACCAGGCGAGGTTCCAGGGGTTGTTGGTCGCGCCGTAGATCGCGTTGAAGCTCTGCGCGTCGGCGAGCCAGATCGGAACGTTCGTCTTGCCGAACGGCACCGCCCCGGCGTCGAGCCAGCGTTGGACCGAGACCGCGTTCCTGCGCGCGATGTTGCCGGCCTGCGCCGGAATGCCCCAGCTGGTGGGGAGTCCGGCGACGTCGAAGGATTCCTTGATCGTCATCGGCACGCCGTGGAGCGGTCCCCAGGACTCGCCCTTCGCCCGCGCCCGGTCGGCCGCCCGCGCGCGCCGCCGCGCCCCCGGGATGTCGGTGACGACGATCGCGTTGAGCGCCGGGTTGTAGCGCTCCACCCGGCCGAGATAGTGGTCGAGCAGCTCGAGACAGCCGATCCTGCCGCGGCGGATCATGCTGGCCAGCCGTCTGGCCGGCAGGTAAGCGATGTCGGTCATGCGTCCCCCTGTCCGCGATCGCCGTTCATGCGCCGGCCCGGCGCTTCGAGATTTTCCGTTGCAGCTTGGCCTGACTGGTGCGAATCTCGTCCCAATATACCCGGTTGTCCATGTCTCGCACGGTGGAGCGGGATTCCTTTCGATGTTCGACGAGAAACGGACATGCAATGACGATCCGCGAATTCTTCCGCCTGCGCAGGAATTGATCGATGTTGCCGGCCGGGCCATCCGCAATCCTCGGGTTCCAGGAAGCCAGAATTCGTAATCCGGTTTCGGAATATATGTTGAATACCGTCGATACCACTCGATCGACGAATGCAAACGTGATTCCTTCGAATTGAACGACCGATAAAACGGTCGTATCCGGATCCGTTGTGGTGCTGAGGCCCGAGAACCAGTCCCACTCGCCGGGCCGGGTGTCGAGAAATCTATTCACGATGGCCAATCTTTCGCAAAATCCGTCCGGGAACGCGACGTCGTCCTCCATTATCGTAAGGCGTCCGGCGCCATGGTTCAGCGCATGTTTGGCAAGCATGGCGTGGCTCAGACCGCATCCCACCCATCCGGGTTGCCGTCGGATCCCGTCGAACAACGCATAACGCAAGGGAATCTCTTGCGCTTGCCGAAGAAAAAAATCTCTGCGTTCAGCGGTTTCCGGCATGGAAATCACGATCTGGTCCGCACACGCGGAGACGGGTAAATCCATGCCATACGCATGGTCCTCGGGCAGAAAGTTCGTCGCCATCAGAAATCGATCGAACATGAACCGGAATTTCCGTTCGGACGCTTCCACGGCTTCGTAGATGTCCTTTCCCTCGACGGGATCCTTCAGAGCTCGTTCGACGGCGCGCAGCAGCGATGCGATCGAATCTTCTTCGAAAAATTTCACGATCCCGGAGAATTCGGGATGCTCATCCAGATCGTCCACGGTTTCGGCCACCACGGGCGCTCCCAATGACAGACACTCCCAGATGCGCATCGTCGTCAAAGACGGGTTCTCGCGACAGCGAAAATTGACGACGATCCGCGCGGCCTGTATGTCTTTCCTTATGTCCCGACCGGCCGTATCGCTTGGCGAGGAGACGTCGAATCTTTCCCTCAAGGCTGCGATCATTCGCCGTCGTTCGGGAGACGCGAGATCATTCCCGTAAACTAGGATACCGGCTTTTTCTCGACCGGTCGTCCCGTCGTCGCAACGGTTCGAACCCCCTGCGGGAAGATAATGTATATCGGGATAGTTTACTCCCCGATCTTCGAGGCGGGCCATGTTACGGATCGAACAGCCGAGGACGGCGATCGAGTTCTTCAAGACGTCGATACGATCGAACGGCTCCATCTGAAATACGATGCGCTTGTCCTCGGGAGGAAGCTTTCCGAATCGTCGAGGACATATCACGATGTAGTAATCGTGAGAAAACACCTCCGGCGGCGCAGTCATCAAGTCGACGCGCCATCCATGATCTTTGATCCGGCGTTCGATCAGCCCGGCGAAGAACGACGTATGAGGCGTGGTCAAGATTCCCCAGGACGGACGATCTCCTCTTTCGATGGCCCAGGCGTCGCGCCACGTCGCCAGCCAGTTTCGATACGCCTCCGTGCGCCGGAACGGCAGCGGCGCGCGTTTGAACAGCTCATCCCTGATGCGCTGTCTCGCGTCGAGAGAGAGCGGTATCCGACGCCAAGCCTTGAGGACGGCGGATATCACCGGCGGGCTACGACTCGTTCGGGGCGGCCGCGCCGGACGGCTGAAGAGTCTCCATCCCCGACCGCCCGTCCATTCCCGTTCATGCGGCGCATCGACGGGACGGACGATACCCCCGTCGGCATCGTCGTTTCAACATGGCGCAGGCGTCCGGTCGTCCCCGGCGCGGTCGCGGAACCACGCCCAGGTTCGCGCCAGCCCCTCGGGCAGGGGGGTGCGCGGCGTCCAGCCGAGCTGCTCGCGCGCCTTGCTCACGTCCGTCCAGTTATGGCGGACCTCGCCGGCGCGGAACGGTTCGTATCGCACTTCCGGGCGATAGCCGGGGCCGGCGACGGCGGCGATCTCCTCGATCAGGCGGGTCAGCGCGGTCGCCGTCCCGCTGCCGAGCTGAAACACGCCGGACCGCCCCGCGGTCATCGCCGCGACGACGCCCTCGCACAGATCGTCGGCGAAGACGTAGTCGCGCGTCTGGCTGCCGTCGCCGTAGACCACCAGCGGCGCGCCGTCCAGCAGCCGGCGCATGAAGGCCGCGACGACGCTCCCCTTGTGGAAGGACATCGGGCCGTAGACGTTGGAGAAGCGGAGCGAGACCGACCGCAGCCCGTAGCTCTCGGCGAAGGCCGAACAATAGGCCTCGACGCTCGCCTTCGAGGCGCCGTAGGGCGAGGCCGGGCGGGGGGGCATGTCTTCGCGCACCGGCGACGGCGCCTCGCCCAGGATCGCGCCGCCGGTCGAGGCGTTGACCAGGCGCTCCACCCCGGCCTCGCGCATCAGCAGCAGAAGCCCGAAGGTGGCGGCGACGTTCACGTCGAAATTCTTCGCCGGATCGGCGATCGAATCGACGACGTCGGGATCGGCGGCCAGATGCACCACCGCATCGACGCCCCGCAGCGCGCCGCGCATCAGCGTCCGGTCGCGGATGTCGCCCTTGACGAACTCGACCTCGTAGGGCGCGACCGCGCGCCGGTCGCCGCTGGACTCGTCGTCCACCACCCGGATCGATCGGGCGAGGCCGCGTTCGACGAGGACGCGCACGAGATTCGCGCCGACGAACCCGGCCCCGCCGGTGACGAGCACGCGGCCCAGCTCGCCCGTATCCGGGCGAACCGGATCGCCGTGAGCCTGCCCGCCTCGCTCCATGCCGCGCGTATGAAGCGCCGGCGGCGGACAGTCAAGCGCCGGAATCGCGACGGGAATGAAATCCCATCGGCGGGTCAGCGCGCTTCGTAGGCGATGTCGACGACGCTCGCGTCGATCGCGCGTCCGGTGTCGTCGCTGTCGGAGACGATGCTGATATGGGTCGGGTCGGGCGCCCGCCAGCCGAACGCCGCCCGGAAGTCCGCCGCCACGTCGACCCGCTCCGAGAGCCAGGCGTTCACCGGCGCGGACGGCGTGCGCAGTATCTTGATCGCTCCGGCGTCGCCGTCGGCGTCGCGGCGCAGCACCGTTCCGCGCGGCCGGTCGCCGCCCCAGACATAGGTCAGCAGCCGTCCCGGCGCTCCCTCGCCCCGCAGCGCCACGATCGCCCGGCGTTTCAGGGCCTCCCAGAAGCTCGCCCGATCCGGCTCGTAGGGGAAGCCGACATAGACGCCGAGGGCGCGATCCTCGCCCTTCGTCCGGGTGAGGTCGGTCGGCGCCGGGGCCGTACTCGTCCGCCACCGCCAGCGGAGGATCGGCCGGCGCGCCAGATCCGCCGCCAGCGGCCGGAAGAGGATCGATACGCTGCGGTCCGAGATCACCCGGACGCCGCCGGGGACGGCGATCCAGCGGTTCTCGGCGTAGCCGTCGAAGACGATCTCCTGCCAACCCCGCGCGGCGAGCGCATCGGCCATGTCCGGGCGCGCCGGACCGGCGAGGCAGCAGGCCGCCAGCGCGGCGAGCAGCGGCGTCCGGCGGGCGAGGCGCGCCCTCCGCCCGTTCGTCGCCGGCTCCCGCATCCGGCGCGGATCGTCTCCGTCCGGTTCGATTCGCATGGCGTCCGCGTTGTCGAAGCCCCGGCGCAGTCTGCGCCGCCCCGCGCCGCCCGGCAAGGAAACGCATAGCCGCCTCGAGCCGATGGCCTCCCTCGGGCCGTCGTCACAGCCCCCCTCGCCCCACGTATGCAGAAGCGGGATACGAATATGGATTCCCGCTTTCGAGCGTGTGAAGGAATCTTGGCGTTCGTTCGGGATAGGACCCTGCCGGTTCGGTGTGGCGGTCGTGCGGCGGCGGCGGGTTAGGGCGTTGGGTGGTGGGTTCGTCCGGCGCGGCGGCGGTCGTGCGCGGCGGCGGGTTTCAAGCCGCTCCCGGCATGGGTCGGGCAAGGGGCGGGGCGGCGGCAGGGCGGGTTGCGATGCTCATCCGGCCATACAGGCGAGCCGATGACCGCGCCACAGATTGTGCGCCAGAGCGTGCAGCAACGCCACCGCCCGCACCTTGGCAAGCCCGCGGACCACAAGGCGGCCCAATCCCCGTTGCTTGACGACGCCATTGACCCCCTCGACCCTCATGCGACGACGATAGATCGTTTGCCCCGCCTCGCTCGCCATGCGGGCGCGCCAAGCCTGCAACGCAACCGGTTCGCCGGCGCGCCCGCGTTCACGACGGCGCACGCTCTCGGCTTTCGCCGCCTGTTTCACCGGAGCCGGCGGCGTGTAAACCTCCACCCCCTTCCCACCCAACGCCAGCACGTCCTTGCGCGCGCCATAGCGCGTATCCGCCAGCAAGCGCGCCGGGCGCGCGCCATAGCGCCGCTCGATCTGCTCAACCATCGAACCCGCCAAACCCGCGTCGTTGCGACGATCCGTCTCCTGGACCCCCACAATGACGTGACTATCGGTGCTCACCGCCAATTGGAGATTGTACCCCGCCCCCACACCGCCGTCGGCAAACCGCATCCGGCGCGCCTGCGCATCCGTCGTCGAGACCTTCGGCCCCGGCTTCTTCTTCTCCGCCTTCTTGTGCGTCCGAGACCGCCCCGCCTTCTCCGCGCGCAACGCCGCAAGCTGTTTCCGCGCCGCCGCAACCTTCTCCGCAAGCTCGCGTTCGGCCCGCGCCCGCGCCGCGCGAAGACGCCGCGACCCGGCCGCCGGATCGCTCGCCAACTCCGACCTCAGCGCCGCAACCCGTTCCCGCGCCGCCGCCTCGTAGCCCGACAAACCCCGCTCGCCGCGAAACGAACCCGAACCCGCGCTCGCTCGAACCTTCGTCCCGTCAACCGCCACCTCCTCCAAACTCACCATCCCCGACGCCACAAGCGCCGCCACCTGCTCGCTCAATAGACCATCCAGCACAACCCCATGCCCACCCCGGAAATCGCTCAGACCATGGTAGTTCACTCGCACACCACCACACAGCCACCGATACGCCATGTCACTCTCGCACAGATGCGCAAGACGACGCGCCGAACCCACTCCCTCCAACGTCGCGTACAGCCACAACGCCAACAAAACCGCAGGGTCCGCCGCAGGCCGACCCGAACCATGCTCACGAGAACCGATCCGCGCATAAAACGCGCTCAGATCCATGCCCGACACGAAACCCCAAACCACTCGCGCCCGATGATCCGGCGCAAGCGTCCCATCCAAATCCACCATCCGCCACTCCAACTGATGACGATCCGGGCGCATGCAGCGAGCACCTCCCACAACCGACATAACAACCCTCCCTCACAAACCAACGACCAACCCACAGAATCACGACCCATCCCAAACGCCAAGGGGTTCTTCACACGCTCTTTCGCGGGAATGACGAGGGGGGGGAGGAGGCCGGGACATTGGCCCCAGGAAGGCCATCGGCCCGAGGCGGATACGTCGGATTTCTTCACACACTCGAAAGCGGGAATCCATTCCTGGATACGCAGAGCGAATTTTTCGCTTGACATTTCGGATCGTCTGTGTTAGAGTCCCTCCACAATCGACAATACGAACGCGACCGAAGCCCTGCGGCCCGCCCCGCAGGGTTCTTCGTCGCCCGGAAGGGAGTTTCCCATGAGCTGCCTCCCTGCAACCGTAGATCGTGTGCGCGACGTCGCATATGCCGCCCCGCTCCACCGGCCCGGACCCGGGCAAGGCAAGGCGGCCTGGATGCCGCGGCCCGCCGGCAAGTGGTTTCGGAGCGCGAATCGCCCCTGGTTTTCGCCTGGTTTGGCCCCGGTTTCGGCCGGTTTTCGCCCTGCTTTTTCCCTGCTTTTTCGTCGTAACCCATTGGAATACAACGATACTGCGATTTTTCGTCGACGCCGCGGCCTCGGGCGCGCCCACGGCCCCGCCCGGCCGCCGGCCGGCATGGTCCGGAATCCGAGGCGAACGTCCTGCAATCGGAGATTGTATTGCGTCGCTCTGAAATACCGGCCTGTGACGACGGTCCGAGGGAGGCCATCGGTTCGCGGCGGATGCGCCGACGATTCGTCATTCCCCCGGTCGAGCCGGGGCGGTCTCCGCGAACGGCCCCCTTCGTCATTCCCGCGAAAGCGGGAATCCATTTCGGACGAAGCCTCCTCGCCGTGGATGAATTTCATGGATAAGCAGGAACGCATGACTCTTGGCGTCGCCCGTGTGGAAAACGCTTGCCGCCGCGGGCCCGGCGGAGGTATGTTGCGGGCGACGATCGGTTGGCCCTCGCGAGGGGCGGTAAGGGTAAGGTGGGCTCGCGGCCCGCTTTTTGTTTGGGCGGCGCTCGGACGGCGGATGAACTGGACCAGGGATCGGATTGTGGAGGTCGAGCGGCTGGTCGCGCCCGTGCTCGACGGCATGGGCTTCGAACTGGTGCGCGTGCGGTCGAGCGGCGGGCGACGGCCGACATTGCAGATCATGGCCGAGCCGGCTGACCGCCGCCCCATGACCGTCGACGACTGCGCGGCGATCAGCCGGAACGTCTCGGCGGTCCTCGACGTGGACGACCCGTTCGTCGGCGCCTATACGCTGGAAGTCAGCTCGCCCGGGCTCGACCGGCCGCTGGTCCGCAAGGAGGATTACTGCCGCTTCGCGGGCTGTCAGGCGCGCATCGAAACCCACCGGCCGATCGACGGCCGGCGGCGGTTCAAGGGGCGTCTCGCCGGGCTGCGCGGCGAGACGATCGCCATCGACTGCGGCGGCGTCCGGGCGGACATTCCGCTGGACGACGTGGCGCGCGCCAAATTGCTGCCGACCGACGAACCTGCGGCCGCGCACGGAAACGGATAGGAACGAGATGGACGCCGAACCGACCCCAGCCCCCGGCTACGACCGGCTCGAACTGCTCCATGTCGCGGATGCGGTCGCGCGCGAAAAGTCGATCGACCGCGAGGAGGTCCTCGACGCGATGGAGCAGGCGATCCAGAAGGCGGCGCGATCCAAATACGGCCTGGAGCACGACGTCCGCGCCGAGGTCGACCGCAAGAGCGGCGAGATCCGCCTGGCGCGTTATCTGGAGGTCGCCGAGGAGATCGAGAACGAGGTGACGCAGATCACCCTCGCCGCGGCGCGGACGAAGAAGCCGGACGCCGAGATCGGCGACTTTCTGGTCGATGCCCTGCCGCCGATCGACTTCGGACGGATCGCGGCGCAGACCGCCAAGCAGGTGATCGTCCAAAAGGTCCGCGAGGCCGAGCGGCAGCGCCAGTACGACGAATACAAGGATCGCGTGGGCGAGATCGTCAACGGCATCGTCAAGCGGGTCGAGTTCGGCAACGGGACCATCGATCTGGGACGGGCCGAGGCGATCCTGCGCCGCGACGAGATGATCCCGCGCGAATCCTTCCGCCCTGGCGACCGGGTGCGCGCCTATATCTACGACGTGCGCTCCGAGCTGCGCGGTCCGCAGATCTTCCTGTCCCGCACCCATCCGCAATTCATGGCCCGGCTGTTCGGCCAGGAGGTCCCCGAGATCTACGACCGGATCATCGAGATCCGGTCGGTGGCGCGCGATCCGGGCAGCCGGGCCAAGATCGCCGTCGTCTCCAACGACTCCAGCATCGATCCGGTGGGCGCCTGCGTCGGGATGCGCGGCAGTCGGGTGCAGGCGGTGGTCGGCGAGTTGCAGGGCGAGAAGATCGACATCATCCAATGGTCGCCCGACGCCGCGACCTTCATCGTCAACGCCCTCGCTCCGGCCGAGGTCACCAAGGTCGTGCTCGACGAGGAGCAGCGCCGCATCGACGTCGTCGTCCCCGACGAACAGCTCAGCCTGGCGATCGGCCGGCGCGGCCAGAACGTGCGTCTCGCCTCGCAGCTCAGCCGCTGGGAGATCGTCATCCTCACCGAGGACGAGGAGTCGGAGCGCCGGCAGGAGGAGTTCCGCAGCCGGTCGCAAATGTTCATCGACGCCCTCGACGTGGACGACGTGCTGGCGCATCTCCTGGTCACCGAAGGGTTCTCTACGGTCGAAGACGTAGCGTTCGTCCCCGTCGGCGACCTGTTGAGCATCGAAGGATTCGACGAAGGCATCGCCGGCGAACTCCGCGGCCGCGCGCAGGCGTTCCTCGCCGAACGGGAGAAGCGGGACACGGCGCGTCGGCGCGAACTCGGCGTCGACGACGAGCTCGCCGGAGTGCCCGGTCTGACCGCGGCGATGCTGGTGACCCTCGGCGAACAGGGCGTCACGACGCGCGACGACTTCGCCGGCCTGTCGTCGGACGAGCTGATCGACCCGGAGGAAGGCGTGCTGCGCGATTACGGCCTGACCGACGCCGATGCCGACGCCGTGATCATGGCGGCGCGGGCGCATTGGTTCGAGGGCGAGGAGCCGGACGAGCCGGACGAGCCGGCCGACGCCCCCGAAGCCGATGCGGCGGACGCGGCGGAGGCCGCCGCATCGGCCGAGACTTCGGATGCGGGCGCGTGAGCCGGGCGCGCCCGGGGCGGCGCGGGCGCGCCGCTGCATCGTCACGCGCGAGTCGCTGCCGGAGCCGCGGCTGATCCGCTTCGTCCTCGCCCCCGACGGCCGGGTGACGCCCGACCTCGCCCGCAAGCTGCCGGGGCGCGGATTGTGGTTGTCCGCGCGCCGCGATATAGTGGACCGCGCCTGCGCCGGGAACCTGTTCGCGAAGGCGGGCCGTCGGCGCGCGGTCGTCGTCGACGGCCTGTCGGACCGGATCGAGGGGCTGCTCGTCGGGCGGTGCCTGGAGCTGATCGGTTTGGCGCGCCGGGCGGGACAGGCGGTCGCCGGGTTCGAGAAGGCGAGGGCGCGGCTGCGGCGCGACGGCCGCGCGCTGGTTGTGGCGGCGGCGGACGGCGCCCCCGCCGGGCGCGCGAAGATGGCCGCGCTGGCGCCCGGCCGCGCGGTCGTGGATCTGCTGACCGCGGCCGAGCTCGGCTCCGTGTTCGGGCGCGGCGCGGTCGTTCATGCCGCGGTCGACGGCGGGCGGTTGGCGGAGCGTCTGGCGGACGAGGCCGGCCGCCTGTCCGGGTTTCGCGGCTCGCCGGACGTCGGCCCGCCGGATGTGGGAAGGTTGGACTGAACTGACATGACCGAACAGATCGAAGACCAGACCGGCAAGAAGACGCTCAGCCTGTCGCGCCCCGGACGGCTGGAGATCAGGAAGACGGTCGATGCCGGTCAGATCCGGCAGAGCTTCTCGCACGGACGCACCAAACCCGTGTCGGTCGAGGTGCGCCGCAAGCGAACCTACACCCAGGCCGCCGACGGCGGCATGACGGAGGTCAAACGCAGCGGGCCGCTCGGCATCGGCGAGGCGCCGGAGGCCGCCGCCGCCGCGGCGCAGCAGGCGGTTGCGGCCCCCAGAACCCTGACCGAGGAGGAGAGGGCGGCGCGGGCGCGGGCGCTCTCCGGCGCCCGACAGGCCGATGTCGAGGCGGCGATCGTCGCCGAAGAGGAGGCCCGGCAGGCGCGCGAGCTCGAGGCGGAGGCGCGGCGTCAGGCCGAGGAGGAAGCCAAGCGCCGCGAAGAGGAGGAGGCCAAGCGGCGCCAGGAGGAGGAAGAGCGCCGCCGCGCCGAAGAGGAAGCGGCGCGCAAGGCCGCCGAGCAGGCCGCCCGGCTCGAGGCGCGCGAAGGGCAGGGGACGCCGGCGGCGCGGCGTCAGGCCCAACTCCGCCTCGTCGAAGGCGGGGCGGAGGGGCCGCGCGCCGAGAGCGAGGAGGACAAGGCCGCGCGCGGCCGTCGGCCCGGCCGGCCCGACCCGGCGAGGCGGCTGGCGCCCAAGCGCGGCGAACAGCGCCGCCGCGCCGGCAAGCTCACCGTGGCCCAGGCTCTCGACGACGACGAACGCGCGCGCAGCCTCGCTTCGCTGCGCCGCGCGCGCGAACGCGAACGACGGGCGCAGAGGGGGCCCGAGGAGGCCGTCAAGGTCGTCCGCGAGGTCGTCGTCCCCGAGACCATCCCTGTCCAGGAGCTGGCCAACCGGATGGCCGAGCGCAGCGTCGACGTGATCAAGGCGCTGATGAAGATCGGCGTGATGGCGACCGCGGCGCAGGCCGTCGATGCCGACACCGCCGAACTCGTGGTCGCCGAGTTCGGGCACCGGATCAAGCGGGTGAGCGAGGCCGACGTGGAGATCGGCATTCGCGGCGAGGACGACTCCGAACGAACCCTGGCGCCGCGCCCGCCGGTGGTGACCGTGATGGGCCATGTCGATCACGGCAAGACCTCGCTGCTCGACGCGCTGCGCTCGACCGACGTCGTCGCCGGCGAGGCGGGCGGGATCACCCAGCATATCGGCGCCTATCAGCTGCGGACCGAAACGGACCAGCGCATCACCTTCATCGACACGCCGGGCCACGAAGCCTTCACGGCGATGCGCGCCCGCGGTGCCACCGTCACCGACGTGGTCGTGCTGGTGGTCGCCGCCGACGACGGGGTCATGCCGCAGACGGTCGAGGCGATCGACCACGCCAAGGCCGCTTCGGTGCCGATCATCGTCGCGATCAACAAGATCGACCACCCCGACGCCGACACGACGCGGGTCCGCAACGAGCTGCTGCGCCACGAGCTCGTCGTCGAGGAGCTGGGCGGCGACGTGCTCGCGGTCGAGGTCTCGGCCAAGGAGCGCGCCAATCTCGACAAGCTGGAGGAGGCGATTCTGCTCCAGGCCGAGGTGCTCGAACTCAAGTCGAACCCGGATCGGGCGGCGGACGGCGTGGTCGTCGAGGCCCGGCTGGAGAGCGGCCGCGGCGCCGTCGCGACGCTGCTGGTCCAGCGCGGCACTCTCGCCGTCGGCGACATCGTCGTCGCCGGCCGGGAATGGGGCCGGGTGCGGGCGTTGCTGGACGATTCGGGCGCGCGGGTCGATGCGGCTCCGCCGTCGATGCCGGTCGAGGTGTTGGGGCTCAACGGCACGCCGCAAGCGGGCGACGAGTTCGCGGTGGTCGACAACGAGGCGCGCGCGCGAGAGATCGCGGCCTTCCGCGCCCGCCGCGACCGGGCCGCGCAGGCGAGCGCCGCCCCGCGCGGAAGCCTCGAAGAGATCTTCTCCCGCATCGACGCCGGCGAGGCCAAGGAGCTTCCCGTCATCGTCAAGGCCGACACGCAGGGTTCGGTCGAAGCCATCCAGGCGAGCGGCCAGAAGCTCGGCACCGACGAGGTGAAGGTGCGCGTCCTGCATTCGGGCGTCGGCGGCATCAACGAATCCGACGTGACGCTGGCCATGGCGTCGGGGGCCATGGTCCTCGGCTTCAACGTCCGCGCCAACCGGCAGGCGCGCGACCTGGCGACGCGGGAGCGTATCGACATCCGCTACTACTCGATCATCTATCAGGTGGTCGACGATCTGCGCGACATGCTGAGCGGCATGTTGGCGCCGATGGCGCGCGAAACCATTCTCGGCAACGCCGCCATCCAGGAAGTCTTCAACATCAGCAACGTCGGCAAGGTCGCGGGTTGCCGCGTGACCGACGGCGTCGTCAAGCGCGGCGCGCGGGTCCGGCTGCTGCGGGACAACGTCGTCGTCCACGACGGGACCCTGTCTACCCTCCGGCGGTTCAAGGACGACGTGCGCGAGGTCCGCGACGGGTTCGAGTGCGGCATGTCGTTCGACAATTACGGCGACGTGAAGATCGGCGACGTGATCGAATGCTACGAGGTCGAGGAGGTGGCCCGGCGGCTGTGAGCGGCGGCCGCGCAGCGCGCGGACGCCCCCGGCATGGCGAGCGGCCGCGACCGCGCGCGAGGGGACCGCGGCCAGCCGTCGGTCCGCCAGCTCCGCGTCGGCGAGACGCTGCGCCAGGCGCTGTCCGCGGCGCTCGAACGAGGCGCGGTCCGCGACTCCGACGCCGCCGGCGTCCCGATCACCGTGACCGAGGTGCGGATGAGCGCCGATCTGCGGACCGCGACGGCCTATGTCATGCCGTTGGGCGGCGACGGCGGCGACCGGGTCCTGGCCGCTCTCCGCCGCGCCGCGCCGGCGCTGCGCCGGGCGATGGGGCGGGCGGTGGCGCTCAAATACGTCCCCGGGCTTCGCATCGAGATCGATTCCTCCTTCGACCGGGCGATGCGGATCGACCGGCTGCTCGCTCGCGCGCGCGGCGGGCCCGGCGATGCGGGCTAAGCGCCGCGGCCGGCCGATCCACGGATGGGCGGTCATCGACAAGCCGCGCGGCTGGAGCTCGGCCCGCGCGGTGGCGCGCGTGCGCAGGGTGACGGGCGCCGCCAAGGCCGGCCATGCCGGGACGTTGGACCCGCTCGCGACCGGCGTGCTGCCGATCGCCCTCGGCGAGGCGACCAAGACCGTCGCCTGGGTCATGGAGGGAGCCAAGACCTACCGCTTCGCCATCCGCTGGGGCGAAGCGCGGGCGACGGACGACGCCGAGGGCGAGGTTACGGCGCGATCTGCGGCGCGGCCCGGAGACGGCGAGCTGCGCGCCGCGGCGGATGCGTTCACCGGCCATATCGAACAGGTCCCGCCGGCCTATTCCGCGCGCAAGCTCGGCGGCGTCCGCGCCTACGCCCTGGCGCGGGCGGATGCGCCGGTGCGGCTGGCGCCCCGCCGGGTGTGGATCGAATCGCTCCGCCTGCTGTCCCGGCCCGATGCGGATCACGCCGTCTTCGAGCTCCGCTGCGGCAAGGGGGCCTATGTCCGCAGCCTGGCGCGCGATATCGCGCTGCGCCTGGGGACCGTCGGGTATGCGGCGGACATCCGTCGTCTCGCCGCCGGCCCGTTCGCAGAGAGCGATGCGATTTCGCTGGCCAATCTCGAAGCGCTGTTGCATACTGCCCCGCCTGAGAGCTGCCTGCTCGCGGTCGAGGCGGCGCTGGACGGCATCCCGGCGCTGTCGCTGGACGAGACCCGGGCCGCGCAACTCAGGCGCGGCCGTCCCGTCGGGGCGGAGGGCTGCGGGCGCGATCCCGCCGCGACCGCCAACCTCGTCGAAGGCGGCGCGCTCTGCGTCATGGCCGCCGGTCGCCCGGTCGCAATCGCGCGCTTCGAAGGCGGCGAGATACGGCCGCTTCGCGTGCTCAACCTGTGAGGACGGAGTCCAAGGAGTACAAGATGTCGATTACGCCCGATCGCAAGTCGGAGCTGATTGCCGACTACGCAACCGTCTCGGGGGACACCGGGTCGCCCGAAGTGCAGGTCGCGATCCTGTCCGAGCGCATCCGCAACCTCACCGAGCATCTCAAGCTGCACAGGAAGGACTTCCACTCGCGCCGCGGTCTCCTGACGATGGTCGGTCAACGGCGGCGTCTGCTCGACTACCTGAAACGCAAGGACGAGGGGCGGTATACCAGCCTCATCGGCCGTCTCGGACTCCGGCGCTGACCGGAGCCTCGCCGCCCGCCGACGGCGCGCGCCCGTGCGGCGCGGCCCGTCGGCCGCCCTCCCGACCGACCCGCCGAATACCGAAGGAGCGCCGTCGAGGCGCCGCTGGAAGGAATGAACATGTTCGATCTGCACCGTAAGGAAATCAATTGGGGCGGCCGCCCGCTCGCTTTCGAGACCGGGCGCGTCGCCCGCCAGGCGGATGGCGCCGTCGTCGTGACCTATGGCGAAACCACGGTCCTGTGCACGGCGACCGCCCAGCGGACGCCCCGGCCGGGCGTCGACTTCATGCCGCTCACCGTCGACTACCAGGAGAAGACCTTCGCCGCCGGCAAGATCCCGGGCGGCTTCTTCAAGCGCGAAGGGCGCCCGAGCGAAAAGGAGACCCTGACCTCGCGGCTGATCGACCGTCCGCTGCGCCCGCTCTTCGCCGACGGCTATCACAACGAGACCCAGGTCATCTGCACCGTGTTGAGTCACGACCTGGAGAACGACCCCGACGTCGTCGCCATGGTCGGCGCGTCGGCTGCGCTCACCTTGTCGGGCATCCCGTTCATGGGTCCGATCGGCGGCGCGCGGGTGGGCTATGTCGACGGCGGCTACGTCCTCAACCCGACGCCGGAGCAGCTCGCGGGCTCCGATCTCGACATGGTGGTCGCGGGTACGCCGCAGGCCGTGTTGATGGTCGAATCCGAAGCCGCCGAACTGCCCGAGGAGGTGATGCTGGGCGCCGTCATGCATGCGCAGCGCGCGTTCCAGCCGGTCATCGACGCGATCATCGACCTCGCCGAGGAGTGCGCCAAGCCGCCGTGGGAGCTGGCCGCGGAGCCGGCCGACGCCGCCTTGAAACGGCGCGTCGCCGACGCCGCGGGCCCGGCTCTCCGCGATGCCTATCGCGAGACCGTGAAACAGGACCGGGGCGAGAAGGTCGCCGCGGCCAAGGCCGCCGCGATCGAACGGCTCCGCGACGACGCCGCCGGGGACGACGTCCTGGCCGGGCTCCTGAAATCGGTCGAGAAGGACATCGTGCGCGGGGCGATCCTCGATACCGGGCTGCGGATCGACGGGCGCGACACCCGCGCCGTCCGCCCGATCGTCGCCGAGACCGGCATCCTGCCGCGTTCGCATGGCAGCGCGCTGTTCACCCGCGGCGAGACCCAGGCCCTGGTGGTGGCGACGCTCGGCACCGGCCAGGACGAGCAGATCGTCGACGCCCTCGCCGGCGAGTATCGCGAGCACTTCCTGCTGCACTACAACTTCCCGCCCTATTCCGTCGGCGAGGTGAAGTTCCTGCGTTCGCCCGGCCGGCGCGAGATCGGCCACGGCAAGCTCGCCTGGCGCGCCATCCGTCCGACGATGCCGGCGAAGGACGATTTCCCCTACACGATCCGGGTGGTGTCGGAGATCACCGAGTCGAACGGCTCCTCGTCGATGGCGACCGTCTGCGGATCGTCGCTGGCGCTGATGGATGCGGGCGTCCCGATCCGGCGCCCGGTGGCCGGCATCGCCATGGGGTTGATCAAAGAGGGCGAGCGCTTCTCGGTGCTGTCGGACATCCTGGGCGACGAGGACCATCTGGGCGACATGGACTTCAAGGTCGCCGGGACCGACCGGGGCGTCACCGCGTTGCAGATGGACATCAAGATCACCGGCATCACCGAAGAGATCATGCGGACGGCCCTCGACCAGGCGAGGGAGGGGCGTCTCCACATCCTCGCCGAGATGGCGCGCGCCATCGACACCGCCCGCGACGCGGTGAGCGTCCATGCGCCGCGCATCACGACGCTCTCGGTCCCGCGCGACAAGATCCGCGAGATCATCGGTCCGGGCGGCAAGGTCATCCGCGAGATCTGCGAGCAGACCGGGGCCAAGATCGACGTGGAGGACGACGGCAGCGTCAAGGTCGCCGCGGTCGACAGCGCCGCCAGCGAGGCCGCCATCGACTGGATCCGCGAGATCGTCGCCGAGCCCGAGGTCGGCGCGATCTATTCGGGCAAGGTCGTCAAGGTGGTGGACTTCGGCGCCTTCGTGAATTTCCTCGGCGCGCGCGACGGACTCGTCCATATCAGCGAGCTCGCCCCGCGCCGCGTCGGCAAGGTCGCCGACGTGGTGAACGAGGGCGATCCGGTCAAGGTCAAGGTGCTCGGCATCGACGACCGCGGCAAGGTCCGCCTCAGCATGAAGGTCGTCGATCAGGATAGCGGCGCGGACCTCGCCGCCGACGGCGCGCGGGAGGCGGCGCGGACGGGGGCCTGACCGGCGGCGCCGGCGGCCATGCGCCGCGGGGCTGGCCCTTCGGCGCCGAGCTCCTATATTCGCCCGTGACGGAGTCCGACGCGGACTTGGGAAGACCCGCCGCCGCGGGTCCCGCCAGGGAGGCGTGAACTGAAACTGTTGAACCCGATCGTCGTATCCGGTCGCGAGGTGCATCCCTGCGTCGAAGGGGGCAAGGGCATCTCGATCACCAACGGCGAGAGCTCGGGCGCCTGGGCCGCGACCGACGGCGTGGGCACCTTCTCCGGCGTCAACGCCGATGCGTTCGACGAGACCGGCGCTCTGGTCCCCGTCGTCTATCGCGGCCGCACGCGACGCGAGCGCCACGAGGAGCTGATCGCCTACGCCATCCAGGGCGGCATCACCCAGGCGCGGATCGCGCATGAAGCCACCGGCGGCCGCGGCCGCCTGCACATGAACGTGTTGTGGGAGATGGCCGGGGCCGAGCGCGTCCTCCACGGCGTGCTCACCGGCGCCAAGGGGCTCATCCACGGCATCACCTGCGGGGCCGGGATGCCTTACCGCATCGCCCGCCTCGCCGCCCAGCACGGCGTCTACTACTACCCGATCGTCTCGTCCGCGCGCGCCTTCCGCGCCTTGTGGAAGCGCGCCTACCACAAATACGCCGAATGGCTGGGCGGCGTCGTCTACGAAGATCCCTGGCGGGCCGGCGGCCATAACGGCCTCAGCAACGGGGAGGATCCCGAAGACCCGCAGGAGCCCTATCCGCGCGTGGTCGAACTGCGCCGGGTCATGGGCGGGACCGGCCTGAAGGAGACGCCGATCTTCATGGCCGGCGGCGTCTGGTTCCTCCGCGAGTGGGAGGATTGGCTCGACAACGCCGAGCTGGGTCCCATCGCCTTCCAGTTCGGCACCCGCGCGCTGCTCACCCAGGAAAGCCCGATCTCGCCGGGCTGGAAGGCCAAGCTGCTGCGGCTGGTCGAGGGCGACGTGTTCCTCAACCGCTTCAGCCCCACCGGCTTCTACTCGTCGGCGGTGCGCAATCGTTTCCTGGACGAGCTCGCCAGCAGGTCGGAGCGCCAGCTCGCCTTCTCGCTCGCCCCGGTGGGCGAATTGTCGCAGCGGCTCGAAGTGGGCCCGCGCGGCCGCGCCGTCTACGTCGCCGCCTCCGACAAGGCGCGCGCCGAAGCCTGGATGGCGGCGGGCCATACCGAGGGGCTGCGCACCCCCGACTCGACGATGATCTTCGTCTCGCCCGCGCGCGCGCGCGAGATCCGCGCCGACCAGTCGAACTGCATGGGCTGCCTGTCGGCCTGCAACTTCAGCAACTGGGCGCAGAACGAAGCCGCGACCACCGGGCGCAAGGCCGACCCGCGCTCCTACTGCATCCAGAAGACGCTGCAGGACATCGCCCATGGCGGCGACGTCGACGCCCAGCTCATGTTCGCCGGGCACAACGCCTTCCGTTTCCGCCAGGACCCGTTCTATTCCAACGGCTTCGTTCCCACGGTGCGGCAGCTCGTCGAGCGCCTGCACACCGGCGACTGATGCGACCCCGCCGCCCGATCGACCTGCTGAAGGCGGGCAAGCTCCGGACCACGCGCCAGCGCCTGGCCCTGGCCGACCTCCTGCTCCGCCATGGCGACCGGCACGTGACCGCCGAACGGCTGCACGAGGAAGCCCTCGGCGAGGGCGTCCGGGTGTCGCTGGCGACGGTGTACAACACGCTGCGCCGGCTCACCCGGGCCGGCCTTCTGCGCGAGGTCGTGGTCGAGCCCGGCCCGAGCCATTTCGACACCAACACCGCCGACCACCACCATTTCTATTACCAGGACGGCGGGCGGCTCGAAGACATACCGGGCGATGCGGTGGCGGTGTCGTCTTTGCCCGCCCCGCCGCCGGGCGCGCGCATCGACCGCGTCGACGTGATCGTCCGGCTGGTCGAGGACGCGGACGAAAAAATCATTTAGAACGCTTCTAAGGTCTTGACGCCCTCCGCGTCCGGCCCCATATTGTCGCCACTCGAACGGCCACAACCCATGGGAAGGAGGGCTCCATGCCGTCACTGGGTGGAACCAGGACCGAGGGCAACCTCAAGGATGCGTTCGCCGGCGAATCGCAGGCCAACCGCCGCTATCTCTATTTCGCGCAGAAGGCCGACGTCGAAGGCTATAACGACGTCGCCGCGGTCTTCCGCTCCACCGCGGAGGGCGAGACCGGTCACGCGCACGGTCATCTGGAATATCTCGAGGAGGTCGGCGATCCCGCCACCGGCGAGCCGATCGGCGACACCCAATCGAACCTCAAGGCGGCGATCGCCGGCGAGACCCACGAATACACCGACATGTATCCGGGGATGGCGCGCACCGCGCGGGACGAAGGGTTCGACGAGATCGCCGACTGGTTCGAGACCCTGGCCAAGGCGGAACGGTCGCATGCGGGCCGCTTCACCAAGGCTCTGAACGAACTCGACTGACGCGCCGCCGGGCCGCGCCGCCCGCGCGCGGCGCCGCCCGGCCCGCATTCTTTCGCCCCGGGCGCGACGCAGGCCGTCCCCGGGGCGAGAGGCGCGGGGCGCCAGCGGATGGGAGCGATGCGGGAAGGAAGCCTCGAAGCCCCGGTTCGGCGCGCCATCGACTGGAGCGCGCCCGACTATTACGACGCCGACAAGCTCGACGCCGAGCTGCGCCGACAGTTCGACGTATGCCATGGCTGCCGCCGCTGCCACAACCTGTGCGACTCGTTCCCCCGACTGTTCGACCTGATCGACGAGTCCGAGACGATGGAGCTCGATTCGGTCGACTCGGCGGCGTTCGGCGACGTCGTCGCGGCCTGCACCCTGTGCGACATGTGCTTCATGACCAAATGTCCCTATGTGCCGCCGCACGAGTTCGACATGGACGTGCCCAAGCTCATGCTGCGCTACCGGGCGGCGGAGCGCCGCGCCCGCGGCGGCGGTCTGGTGAAGCGGCAGCTCGCCGAGACCGACCGCAACGGCAAGCTGATCGGTCCCGTAGCCCCGCTCGCCAACTGGGCCACGCGCCGCGGCAACGCGCTGACGCGCCGCCCGATGGAATGGATCGCGGGCATCCACCGCGACGCCGCCGTCCCCGAATTCCATCGCCGGACCTTCGCCGCCCAGGCGGAGTCGGCCGCCGTCCCGCCCGACGCCGATGCGCCCGCCCATGGCCGCAAGGCGGTCCTGTTCGCGACCTGCTTCGTCAACTACAACGAGCCCGGCATCGGCACCGCGGCGCGCGCGGTCCTGGCCCGGAACGGGGTCGAGACCGCGGTCGTCCACCCGGCCTGCTGCGGCATGCCGAAGCTCGAACAGGGCGATATCGCCGGCGTCGCGGCCAACGCGCGGACGGTCGCCGCCGCCCTCGCGCCGTGGATCGAACGCGGCCACGACGTGATCGCGCTGGTCCCCAGCTGCGCGCTGATGCTCAAGTCCGAATGGCCGCTGATCCTGCCCGGCGACGCCGACATCGACCGTCTCGCCCGCGCCGCCTGGGACCTCAGCGAATACGTCGTCGACATCGCGCGCAAGGAGGGGCTGGCCCCCGGCCTCGCGCCGATCCCGGGCGGCGTCACGCTGCATCTCGCCTGCCACGCGCGGGCGCAGAATATCGGCCCCAAGGCGGCCGAGATGCTCCGGCTCGCTCCCGACACCGAAGTCGCCGTGATCGAGCGCTGCTCCGGTCATGGCGGGACCTGGGGCATGATGGCGGACCATTTCGAGACCGCGCTCGAGATCGGCCGTCCCGTCGCCCGCCGCGCGGTCGAGGCGGGGAATCGCCGCGTCGTCTCGGAATGTCCCCTGGCCGCGGCCCATCTCGACCAGGGCGTCGAACGGGCGGCCGGCGAGCCGCCGCCCGACCGGGCGCTGCATCCGATCGAGCTGCTGGCCGCCGCCTACGGGCTCGACGCCGGGCGGGCGGGATGACGGGCGCCCGCCGCGAGATCGTCCGCGCCGACGTCCTCGCCGCCGACGTCTATGCCGCCCGGCGCCGCGAGCTGCGGCGCGAGGCGATGCGGATCAAGCGCGACCGCCGCATGGAGGTCGGCCCCTACGCCACTTTCTATTTCGAGAATTACGACACCATGTGGCATCAGGTTCACGAGATGCTGCATGTCGAGCGCGGCGGCGAGGCGCAGATCGCCGGCGAGCTCGAAGCCTACAACCCGTTGATCCCGAACGGCCGCGAGCTGGTGGCGACGGTCATGTTCGAGATCGACGACCCGGCGCGGCGCGCGCGCGTCCTCGCCCGCCTGGGCGGCGTCGAGCGGACGGCCGCCATCGAACTGGACGGCGCCGCGGTCGCCGGGCGCCCGGTCGACGGCCTCGGGCGCGACGCCGGGGACGGCCGCGCCTCTTCGGTGCAGTTCCTCCGCTTCCCCTTCGATCCCGGCGGCGTCGAGGCGTTCCGCCGCCCCGGGGCGCGCGTCGCCGTGGGCTTCGCACATGACGCCTACGGCCATGCGGCGACGATGCCCGAGCCCGTGCGCGCCGCCCTCGCCGGCGATTTCGCCGCGCCGGGGCCGGGATGAGAAATACCGGCTACTCGAAGCGTTCGTCGCGATAGACGCCCCAGATGCCGGCGCGGCGTATCCAGCCGCGATGGCCGCCGAACTCGGCCCGGCACCAGCCCGCCTCGCAGCTCGACAGACGCCCCACCACCCGTTCTTCGACTTGGGCGATCACCGCCGCCGAATCGGCCGCCCGCCGGCGCAGCGCCCGCGGTCCGCCGACCACGATCACGCTGCGCCGCCCCGACAGCATCGACTGGTGGACCCAGCCCACCGTCCCCTCCCAGTCCCGCACCTTCCGCCAGGTATCGAACTCGGCGATGATCTCGACCGGCATGCGCCGGGACACGAACACCCAATCGACCGGATAGCGGACGCCGGGACCCGTGCGCACGTTCACCTCGCCGGCGCGGAGAGACGCGAAGCGCGGCAGCTTCGCACCCTCCGCCGCCCAGCCCGCGGCGGTCGCGACCGACAGGGCGGCGGCGAGGACGAAACGGAGGGCGTTCGCGGCGGTCGGGCGCATGCCGGAGAGCGGGCGGTCGGGTCGATCGGGCCGTCGCGCCGGACGCCTTGGCGCTGGATGTCTTGGCGCTGGACAGGGCCACATCGTCTTGCTATGGCGAGTCTAACCGATGCTCGCCGCCAAGCCCACCGTCTTCGTCACGCGCCGGCTCCCGGAGACGATCGAAGCCCGGATGATGGAGCTGTTCGACGCGCGCCTGAGCGCCGCCGACGAGCCGTTGACGCGCCCCTCCCTCCTCGCCGCGGCGGCCGACGCCGACGTGCTGGTCCCCACCGTCACCGACCGGATCGACCGGGCGTTGATCGACGAACTGCCCGGCCGCGTCCGGCTGATCGCGAATTTCGGCGTCGGCGTGGACCATATCGACCTCGCCGCCTGCGCCGCGCGCGGCGTGACGGTCACGAACACGCCGGGCGTGCTGACCGAGGACACCGCCGACATGGCGATCGCCCTCCTGCTGGCGGCGCCGCGGCGGTTGGGCGAGGGCGAGCGGCTGGTGCGCGCGGGCGCGTGGGCGGGATGGTCCCCGACCTTCATGATCGGGCGGCGCGTCAGCGGCAAACGGCTCGGCATCGTCGGGATGGGGCGCATCGGCCAGGCGGTCGCGACCCGCGCGCGCGGTTTCTCGCTGTCGATCCACTACCACAACCGCAGGCGGCTCCACCCCGAGATCGAGGCCGAGCTCGAGGCGACCTGGTGGCGGAGCCTCGACCAGATGCTCGCCCATATGGATTTCGTCTCGATCAACTGCCCGCATACCACCGAGACGCATCGCCTTCTGTCGGAGCGCCGACTGGGCCTTCTCCAGCCGCATGCGGTCGTCGTCAACACGGCGCGCGGCGAGATCATCGACGAGGCCGCCCTGGCGCGGGCGCTGGCCGCCGGGCGCATCGCCGCGGCCGGGCTCGACGTGTACGAGCGCGAACCCGCCGTCGAAGCCGGCCTGCTCGCCCTCGACAACGTGGTGCTGGCTCCGCATCTCGGATCGGCGACCCGCGAGGGCCGGGTGGCGATGGGCGAGCGGGTTCTGATCAACATCAAGACCTTCGTCGATGGCCATACTCCGCCCGATCGGGTGCTGCACGGCGACGCGGGTTAGCGAATCAGACGAACAGCATCGCGCCGTCGCGCGAGGCGTCGTTGAGGAACGACACCGCGCCGCCCGGCGCCACCGCCAGGTCGTCGCGGAGCGCGTCGCGGCCGATCTCCATCGCCCGCAGCCCCATGTCGCATACCAGGAAGGTGGCGCCGAGCCCGGCGCAGGCGTCGAGCAGTTCGGCGATCGTCGCGATGCCCTTGCCGGCCTGGGCCGCCTCGCGCGCCGTCCAGTCGGGCGCGCCCGCGGCGCCTTTGCGCAGCAGCGCGCCGATGCCGCCCATGGTGAACAGCAGCGTCACCGGCCGGTCGATCGCCGCCGCCGCGCTCGCCATCGCCAGCGCGTAATGGATGCGGTCGTACTCGCCCGAGAAGACGACGATCGAGAGCTTGTCAGGTCGCGACATGCGCCGAGAGATCGGTGATTCCGGGGTCGTCGCCGCAGAGCGGACAGTCCGGGTCGCGCTTGAGCGCGATCTTGCGAAACGCGGTGGACAGCGCGTCGTAGATCAGCAGCGAGCCGGCCAGGCTGTCGCCGGCGCCGATCAGCTCCTTCAACACTTCCGTCGCCTGGATCGATCCGACCACGCCGGCGAGCGCGCCGAGCACGCCGCCTTCGGCGCAGCTCGGGACCAGACCGGCCGGCGGCGGCTCCCGATAGAGGCAGCGATAGCAGGGAAAGTCGGGCCCCAGATGGGGCTTGAACGTCGCCACCTGCCCCTCGAACCGCAGGATCGCGGCCGACACCAAGGTGCGGCCGGCCAGCCGGCAGGCGTCGCTCAGCAGGAAGCGGGTGGCGAAGTTGTCGCTGCCGTCGGCGACGATCTCGTAGCCCTCGATCAGCCGCAGCGCGTTGGCCGCGGTCAGCCGCTCGGGATGGGCCGCCAGATCGACCTCCGGGTTGACTTCGGCCACGGCCGCGCGCGCGCTCTCGACCTTGCGCGCGCCCACCCGCCCGGTCGCGTGGATCACTTGGCGTTGCAGGTTCGACAGGTCCACCACGTCGTCGTCGACGACGCCGATCCGGCCGACGCCGGCGGCCGCGAGATACAGCAGCAGCGGCGCGCCGAGCCCGCCCGCGCCGACCACCAGGACGCTCGAGGCCATGAGCCGCGCCTGTCCCGCCCCGCCCACCTCGGCGAGCACGATATGCCGCGCATAGCGGCGCAGCTGCGCCTCGGTGAACGCCATCGCGTCAGCCGCCGCGCCCGGTCGAGCCGAAGCCCCGCGCCCCGCGCGCGGCGTCGGGCAGCCGGCCGACCTCGCGCCAGGCCACGCGCGCGACCGGGGCCACGATCAGCTGGGCGATGCGCATGCCGCGCTCGACGGTGAACGCGGTTTCGCCCAGATTGGCCAGCACGATCCCGATCTCGCCCCGATAGTCGGCGTCGATCGTGCCGGGGCTGTTGAGCACCGTCAGCCCGGCGGCCGCGGCGAGCCCCGAGCGCGGCCGGATCTGGGCTTCGAAGCCGTCGGGCAGCGCGACCGCGAGCCCGGTCGGGATCACCGCGCGCCGGCCCGGCTCGAGGACGACCGGGCGCTCGATCGCGGCCGCCAGGTCCATCCCCGTCGCCCGGTCCGACTCGTAGGCCGGCAGCGCGAGATCGTCGTTGCCGGGCAGCCGGCTGACGGCCACCGGCAGCGGCGTCATTCGGCCGCCTCGGCCGCGGTCGCGAACCAGCGGGCGATCCGTTCGGCGATCCGTTCGGCGATCTCCCGCTTGTCGAGCCTGGGCCAGGATTCCTCGCCGTCGCCGTCGATCAGATGGATCCGGTTGTCGTCGCCGCCGAAGACGCCGGCCGCGGGCGATACGTCGTTGGCCAGGATCCAGTCGCAGCCCTTGGCCTCGCGCTTGGCTCTCGCATTCGCGGCGATGGCCTCGGTCTCGGCGGCGAAGCCGATGACCAGGCGCGGGCGCATGTTGCCGGGCGCGGCCAGCGCGGCGAGGACGTCCGGGTTCTCGACCAGCCGCAGCGCCGGCGGTCGGTCGCCCGATTTCTTGATCTTCCGGGGCGCCGCATCGGCCGGCCGCCAGTCCGCGACCGCGGCCGCGCAAACCGCTACGTCCACCGGCAGCGCCGCCCGGCACGCTTCCAGCATCTCGCGGGCCGATTCGATCTCCACCGCCGCGACGCCCGGCGGGTGGGGCTCCCGCACGGGCCCCGTCACCAGCACCGTATCCGCGCCGCTGCGGGCGAGGGCGGCGGCGATCGCCGCTCCCTGCTTGCCGGACGACCGGTTGGCGATGTAGCGCACCGGGTCGATGGCCTCGAAGGTGGGTCCGCTGGTCACCAGCGCCCGCCGCCCGGCGAGCGGCGCCCGGGCCCCCAGCCAGGCTTCGATCGCCTCGACGATCGCCGCCGGTTCGATCATGCGGCCTTCGCCTTCCTCGCCGCAGGCCATGGGCCCCGCGTCCGGCCCGGCCTGCAGGACGCCCCGCCGGACGAGCGAGGCGAGATTCGCCTGCGTCGCCGGATGCTCCCACATGCGGACGTTCATCGCCGGCGCCACCATCACCGGCTTGTCGGTCGCGAGCAGCGCCGCGGTGGCGAGGTCGTCGGCGAGCCCCTGCGCCATCCGCGCCAGGATGTCCGCCGTCGCCGGCGCCACGACGACCAGATCCGCCTCGCGCGACAGGCGGATATGGCCCATCTCGCTTTCGTCGGTGAGCGAGAACAGCGCGCCGTAGACCTTGTCTTCCGACAGCGCCGACACCGACAGCGGGGTGACGAATTCGCGCCCCGCTTCGGTGAGGATGCAGCGGACGCCGGTGCCGCGCTCGCGCAGCCGGCGGATGAGTTCGAGGCTCTTATAGGCCGCGATCCCCCCCGAGATAATCAACAGGATGCGCTTACCCGCGAGCATCGCCGCCTCCTGCGCCGGCGAACGGACGAACGGCGCCTATAGCGGTTTCATCGCGGCCGGCGCCGCGATCCCGGCGCGCAAGGCGGTTTCGAGCTTCCCACGTCTGCGGTCGCGGCGAGGGTTCCGCCGCCGCCGGGCCGGCGTCCGCCGAAGCGGGCCTCGTCGCGGAGGCGCGTCGCCGCCTTGCGGGTGTCGAACGCCGCCGCCATGACCGTATCGTACCCGTCGCCGCGGCTGCGGGAAAGGGCCTCGATGCAAGCCGCGCGGGCGCGCGGGGCCGGCGTCAGGCGGGGCCGTCGCGGCCGGCGCGGCGCTCTGCGGCCACTTCGAGGGCCGCGCGCACCATCCCGACATAGCCGGTGCAGCGGCAGAGATGGCCGCTCAGCACGTCGCGGATGGCGGCCTCGTCCGCGTCGGGCTCGCGCTCCAGATAGTCGGCGAGCGACATCAGCACGCCCGGGGTGCAATAGCCGCATTGCAGCGCGTGATGCTTGCGGAACGCCCGTTGCAGGTCGCCGAGCTCGCCCTCGCGGCCGGCCAGCCCTTCGAGCGTGTCGATCCGCCGGCCGTCGCACTGGACGGCGAAGCTCAGGCAGGTGCGGACCGCCTTGCCGTCGATGCGCGCGGTGCAGGCTCCGCAGACGCCGTGCTCGCAGCCGACATGGACGTCGGCGGCGCCCAGCTCCTGGCGCAGAAAGTCGGTGAGCAGCATGCGCGGCTCGGCATGGCCGCTCACCGTCCGGCCGTTGAGGGTGAAGCGCACCGGGTGGGCCCGGCCGCGGCTCAGCTTCGGCACTGTCGGGCCTCCTCGATCGCCAAGCGGCCCAGACGGCGCACCAGCCGGCGGCGGTATTTCGCGGTGGCGTGGACGTCGTCGGTCCCGCCGAGCTCCCAGGCGAAGGCGTTGAGCGCGTCGTCGAGCGCGTCGTCGTCGAGCCGCGGCCATTCGCGCACCGCCGGGCGGTCGGCGACCCCGCCGACGCCGAGACGGATGCGGTCCCCGGTCACGACCGCGGCGACGGCGGCGATGGCGAAGTCGCCGCGCCGCCGGGCGACCTCGCGGAAGGCGTAGCCCGCCCCCGGCGGGGCGAGCGGGAAGCGCGCCGCGACCAGCAGCTCGTCGGGGCGGCGCGCGGTGGACAGCATCCCGGTCTGGAAGGCGGCGGCCGCGACCGCGCGTTCGCCGACCGCCGACCGCAGCACGACCTCGCCGCCGAGCACGGCCAGGCAGAGAGGGAGTTCGGAACTCGGGTCCGCGTGCGCGAGCGAGCCGCACACGGTGCCCCGGTTGCGGGTCTGGAAATGGCCGACATTGGGCAGGGCCGCATGCAGCAGCGGCGCGCGCGCGGCGAGGCCGGGCCAAGCCATCAACTCGGCCTGGGTCGCCGCCGCGCCGACCTCGAGGCGGTCGCCGTCGGCGCGCAGATAGGACAGCGCCTCCAGCCGCGCGATGTCCACCAGGACGCGCGGCTCGACCAGCCGGAAGTTGAGCATCGCGATCAGCGACTGTCCGCCGGCGAGGATCCTGGCGTCGTCGCCGGAAGCGGACAGTTCGGCCAGGGTTTCGTCGATCGTGTCGGGGCGGAGATAGTCGAATTCGCGGGGTTTCATCGCCCGAACCCGAACCGCCGCAGGAGCCGCCGCCAGCGCGAGGCCGACGCCGTCGGGCCGCCGGTCGCCCTGTCCAGCCGCTGGAGGAACTGGCCGACGACGGCGCGCGCGGCGCCCTCGATCATACGGCCGCCGACCGCGGCGACCTTGCCGCCGGTCTCGACCTCGTAGTCGTAGTCGATGCGGGCGCCGGCCCCGTCGGCGGACAGCCGCACCCGCCCGCGGCCCTGCGCCGCGCCCAGCGGCCCGGCGAGTTCGCCCGACAGCGTCGCCGCGCGCGGCGGGTCCAGCTCGGTGAGGCGCACCCGGGCGCGGAACCGACCGCGCACCGGCCCGACGCCCAGCGAGACCTCGGCGCGGTAGTCGTGCTCCCCCGCCAGTTCGAGCCGGTGGCAGCCGGGAATCGCCGCGGCCAGCCGTTCGGGGTCGAGCAGGGCGCGCCAGACCCGTTCGGGGGGCGCGGCGAGACGGGCGCTCCCTTCGCCGGTCAGCGCCCGCCCGCCGCCGGCGGCGGGCGGCGGCGCCCCGGCGCCGGCGGGCGGCGGCGGCTCGTCGGGGTCGATGATCTCGCTCAGCCGTTCCGGCGTCAGCGGCAGCGTCACGTCGTCGATCCCCAGGGCGTCGCAGACCGCGTTGGCGAGGCAGACCGGGGTGGACATGCAGTTGCCCTCGGCGAGCCCCTTGGCGCCCAGAGGGGTGAGCGGCGAGGGCGACTCCATGTGGAGGACGACGGGCTCCGGCACCTCGCAGGCGGTCGGGACCAGATAATCGGCGAAGGTCCCCGACTTGAAGCTGCCGTCGGCGCCGTAGACGAACTCCTCGTACAGCCCTTCGGCGAGGCCATGGGCGTAGGAGCCCAACAGCTGCCCCTCGGCGATCATCGGGTTCAGCAGGCGTCCGGCGTCGTGGATGGTGACGTAGCGGTCGATGCGCGGCTCGGCGGTGTCGCGGTCGATCTCGACGCCGCAGAAGTCGAAGTTGAAGCCATAGGTGAGCGAGGTGTTGATCCGGTCGTCGTCGTCCGGCGGGGCGAGTTCGGGCGGCGACCAGACGCCGCGTTCGCTGAGGCCGGCCTCCATGCCCTCGGGCAGGCTGCCGGGCGACCAGTGGGCGGCGCCGGCGACGCGGTTGAAGGAGAGCGCGTTGTCGGGGTTGTCGGCGGCGAAGACCTTGCCGCCGGCGAACTCCACCCGGTCGGCGGGCGTATTGAGGGTCTGGGCGGCGATGCGGGCGATCTTGTCGCGCATCGCCTTGGCGGCGATATGCGTCGCGACCGCGGGGCCGGCCGAGAAGCGGCAGGAATAGCTGCCGGCGGCGATCGACCACGGGTCCTTCTGGGTGTCGAGCTCGAGGTTGCAGGTCACGTCCGCCATGTCGAGCCCGAGCTGGTCGGCGACGATCTGGGCCAGGATCGTCGCGTGCCCCTGGCCCTGGGGGGTGGTGTCGGAGGTCACGCCGACGCCGCCGAACGGATCGACGTTGACGGTCGAGATCGAGGTGGCGCCGTTCTGCGGTCCCCGACGCTCGCGCTGCTCGCGGGTCAGAATGTTGCTGAGATAGCCCATGTTGCTCTGGGTCGGCTCGACCACGGCGGCGTAGCCGATGCCGTAGAGCCGGCCGGCGGCGCGCGCCTCGTCGCGACGGCGGCGGAGTTCGGCCAGCCCGCCGTCGCGTTCGGCGATCTCGACGGCGCGCGGATAGTCGCCCGAATCCAGCGCCGCGCCGGCGGCCGCGCGATAGGGCATCGCCGCGGCCGGAACCAGATTGCGGCGGATCACCTCGAGGGGGTCGAGGCCGAGCTCGACCGCCAGCCGCTGCATCGCCCGCTCGATGGCGTAGTAGATCTGCGGGCCGCCGAAGCCCCGCACCATGCCGGAGGGGCATTTGTTGGTCATCACCAGCCGGTTGACGATCGCCAGGTTGGGGATGGCGTAGGCCCCGGTCATGACGCCGTGCATCCGGTAGAGCGGCCCCGGCATCGGCGCGCGCACATGGGCGCCGTAATCGTCGAGCTGATCGAAGCGGAAGGCGGTGACGCGGCCGTCCCGGCGGGCGGCGACTTCGAGGCGGATGATCCGGTTGGGCGCCATGGTGGCGGCGGCGAGGTGCTCGTAGCGGTCCTCGACCCACTTGACCGGCTTGCCGACCATGCGCGCGGCGACGCATAACAGGACGATATAGGGGAAGATCCCGACCTTGACGCCGAAGCCGCCGCCCGAATGCGCCGGCGTGCGCAGCCGCAGCCGGGTGTCCTTGACCCGGAGCGCCCGGCTCATCACCGGGTGAACCGAATAGGGGCCCTGGAAGTTGGCGAGCACGTCGTAGACGCCCTCGGCCGGATGATAGTCGGCGGCGACCACGAAGCCCTCGATCGGGGTGTGCGAGCTGCGCGGGAAGTCGATCGTGAGGTCGAGGACGTGGTCGGCCTCGGCGAAGGCCGCCTCGGGATCGCCGTAGCGGAAGACGCGGCTCGACATGACGTTGGAGCCGGCCTCGGGATGGACGAGCGGGGCGCTCTCGGCGGCGGCCTCGACCGGATCGACGACGGGATCGAGCAGGCGATAGGCGACGTCGATGTGATCGAGCGCGTCCTCCGCCTTGTAGCGGTCCTCGGCGACGACCAGGGCCAGCGCCTCGCCGACGTAGCGCACCCGGTCCACCGCCAGCGACCACAGCTTCATCGGCTGCTTGACGGCGTTGAGGAACGGGTCGGTGCGCGCGCGGACGTCCTCGCCGGTGACCACCGCTCTGACGCCGGGCCGGGCGAGGGCGCGGCTCGCGTCGATCGACAGGATCTCGGCATGCGCGTGCGGCGAGCGCAGCATCGCCGCGTGCAGCGTGTCGCGCCGGACCGGGAAGTCGTCGGCGTAGCGGGCGACCCCGCGCAGGAGGGCGTCGTCCTCGACCCGCTCCATCGGCCGGCCGACGAACCGCTCGCGCCCCACCTCCCGCGCCGGCTCCGCCATGTCCGCTGCGCCTCCCCTCGCTCCGGCGTTGGCTTCAGGCCGCCAGGACGCGCCGGTCGAGCATCTCGTCGCGGTCGATCATGTCGTTGTCGACGAGGATGGTCGTCACGGCCAGCGGCGACACCCGGAATTCGCCCGCAGCGTCCTCCCGGGCGTCGTTCGAATAATCGCCGTCCAGATATTCGGCCAGACTGTCGACGGGGCAGAGGAATTCGCCGGCGAAGGCGCGTTGCATCTTCTGCCGGTAGGTGTGGGCGCGGGTAGCCGGACGGAGCGGTTCGACCTCGCCGATCAGCAGGCGGTCGGCCAGCAGGCGCGCGAGTTCGAACCGACGTCCCGCTGGCCAGCGGGAGCGCAGGACGATGCGGTCTTCGCCGCCTTCGTCGAGCGCAAAGGCGGTTGGCGCGGTTCGGCTCGTATCCTCCAGGGCGCGCTCCTGAACGCCGTAGAGCGACGCGAGTCGGCGGTCGGGCAGCGGGCCGTCGCCCAATCGCTCCTGGCGGCGCAGGCGGCGGGCGGCGTCCACGCCGGCCCGCCAGGCGGGCAGTTCGTCCCGGTCGCCCTCCGGCGGCGACGCGAGGGTTCGAACGCCATCTCCCGGAGCGGCTTCGAACCCCGCGCCATGCGCCTCTCGGCGCAACTCCGACGCGGTTCTGGGCCGATCCGCGGCGATCTCCGCCATAGCCCCTTCTCCCAGCGCGTTCCCGTCCGCGATGAGCCGTTCGACCGTCCGGGGTTCGGCCTCGTCGGGGTCGAATCCCAGGCGCGCTTCGAGCTTCCGGTAGAACGACGTCTCGCGGTCGGCCCGCTCCGCCGTCAGCTCCCGCCACATGACGTGAAGGTCGGTATCGCCGAACGCCCGGCCGTCGAGACGGTCCAGAACGTCTTCGACGAAACGATCTATGCCCTCTTCGAACGCGACCGCCGGTATCGCCGAAACATGCTCGACCGTGTAGTTCAAGGGTTCGGTTGGCGCAGGCCGGGACGGCTTCGCCGCCAACGAGACCCTGACGCCGTCGGTGTGGATCTCGATGTTCGGCCAGAGCCAGCCGCCGCCGATGCCGGCGAGATCGTGTGCGGCCCTCCACCCCTCGCGCCGAGCGTCCTCGCGCAGGATCACGGTCGGCTCCCAGCGAAGGCGCCACCAGTTCCAGACCAGCCATTCCGCCAGCCGGTAAGGCGTGAGGTTGGCGCCTTTGCGTCGGCTTCCGGTCGCGCGATCCTCCGCCAACGTGAGCGCCGTCCGCCCGATCTCGATGGCGATCTCGCCCAGGGTCGTCTCCTCCTCCGCCGCGCCCGGCGAACCGGCATCGTCGCCGATCCCGGGGCGCCATTCGGCCGTGATCCGAAACGTCACGGGGACCGGTCCTCCCAGGCGCGCCGGATGACGCGGACGAAATCGTCGTCCATCTTCATGGGATATCCGTGATACGCGCCAAGCTCTGCATTGCCAAGCTGTGCTTCGTACGCCACGCCGTCCTCGTCGACCGCCCACACGTTTTGCGGCCAACCCCGCCGTTCCTGGCTGCTCACCATGCCGCGGCGAAAGCCGGACGTCAGCAGTTCCCGTCCATCGCGACCGGTGGACGCCGGGCCGTCGCAAACGGTCTTGTCGTGGCGTGGGGAGCCGGAGGGAGCCGACTTGTGATACGGGCTGGGGTTGTATCTGGCCGTCTTCGCCATCCGCTCCAACCCACGCCGGTCGATCCGGTCTGCCGGGGCCAGCGCGGCCTTCTTTTTTCTTCTGGTTCGTCTTTGCGGACGCCGCACGGTTTCGACCGCCCCATCGCGCAACCTCGGAAGCAGGCGGCGAACGTACTCCACGACGGCCTCCACCGCCATCTTCGCGGCGGGTGGGGAAGGCAATGTCCCCGATCGGACCGACGGAGAGGCGGGGCCATGGGGCGTTCGACGATCGAGCGGGCCGGGGCGCGCCGGGTATCGCGCGGTCCGCTGCGCGCCGTCCTCCCGGAGTCGAGCGCCGCCGGCCGGGCGCTCGACGTCGACATGGCCGACCGGACGACGCCATGGGCGGAGAAGGACATGACCATCGTCCTCGAGGAGGCCGAAGACGCCGGGCCAAGCCTCCCCCTCTGCGGCGCGCTGAAGAAGGTCGTCGAGGGGATCAGGATCGGACCGGGCCAACCGATGCGGCGCGAGGCGGGGACGCAGCCGCCCCGCCCTGCGCCGCGCGGAGGGCGCGCCACACCCGTTCGGGAGTCGCCGGCAGCTCGATATGCCGGACGCCGTCGGCGGCCAGCGCATCGACGATGGCGTTGGCCGCCGCGGCGGGCGCGCCCGCGGCGCCGCCCTCGCTGCCGGGCTTGAGGCCGAGCGGGTTGGAAGGGCTCGGGACCTCGGTGATGCGGGTGGCGAAGAACGGCAGGTCGGCGGCGCGCGGCATGGCGTAATCCATGAAGCTCCCGGCCAGCATCTGACCGCTGTCGGGGTCGTAGCGGCACTGCTCCATCAGCGCCTGGCCGATGCCCTGGGTCACGCCGCCATGGGTCTGGCCGTCGATCAGCAGCGGGTTGATCGCGCGGCCCACGTCGTCCACCGCGGCGTAGCGCAGGATCTCGACGACGCCGGTATCGGGGTCGACCTCGACCTCGCAGACGTGGCAGCCGGTGCCGAAGGCGGCCAGCCGGAGATCGACCTCGGCGTCGGCGCCCAACCGACCGCGCAGCTCGGCCGGAAGATCGGCGCGGCCGGCCGCCGCGCGGGCGGCGTCGAACAGGCCGAGCGAACGGTCGGTGCCGGCGACCCGGAACCGGCCGTCGTCGTATTCGATGTCCGCGGCGGCGGCCTCCAGCACATGGGCGGCGATCCGCTTGCCCTTGGCCAGGATCTCCTCGCTCGCTTGGCTCAGGACCACCGCGCCGAGCCGCATCGAACGCCCCGAATGCGAGCCGCCGCCGACGCGGGCCACGTCGGTATCGCCGAAACGCAGCTCGATGGCCTCGAACGGCGCGCCGAGCAGATCGGCGACCAGCTGGGCGAAGGAGGTCTCGTGCCCCTGGCCGGTCGCCTGGGTGCCGATCACCACGTCGACGCGGCCCTCCGGCCGGACGTCGAGCTCGGTGCGCTCGACCGGCGTCCCGGTCGAGAGATCGACGTAGTTGGCGATGCCGATCCCGCGCCGGCGGCCGCGCCGGGCCGATTCGCCGCGCCGGGCGCGGAAGCCCGACCAGTCGCCGAGCTCGACCGCGTGCGCGAGATTGGCGTCGAAATCGCCGCTGTCGTAGGTCATGCCGAGCTTGTTGTCGTAAGGCAGCGCATCCACCGGGATCAGGTTGCGCCGGCGGATCGCCACCCGGTCGACGCCGAGGTCGCGCGCGGCCATGTCGATCATCCGCTCCATGGCGTAGATCACTTCGGGGCGTCCGGCGCTGCGATAGGGATAGGTGGGCGGCGTGTTGCTCATGACCGCGCGGGCGGTGGCGAAGGCCGTCGGCAGCCGATAGGTCACGGGCATGATCTCGACGCCCTTGACCAGCGGTATGAACGAAACCGGGTAGGCGCCGACGTTGCTGAGATTGGCGGTGGACAGCGCGAGCAGGTCGCCCGCCGCCGAGAAGGCGAGCGCCGCCTCGACCGCCAGGTCGCGCGCCTGGTAGTCGGTGAGGAAGCATTCGTTGCGGTCGGCGGTCCATTTGATCGCGCGGCCGAGGCGCCGCGCCGCCCAGAGCAGCAGCGGAAGCTCGGCGAAGACCGCGTTGCGCGTGCCGTAGCTACCGCCCACGTCGCCGACGACGACGCGGACGTCGCGCTGCGGGACGCCCAGCGCCTGGGCGATCTCGCGGCCGTAGCGCACCCCGCCGCCGCAGGTCGTATACAGCGTGTAGCGCCCCGTCGCCGGATCGAAGACGCCGACCGCGGCGCGGGGCTCCATCGGGACGCCGGTCACCCGCGCCAGCGTGGTGCGGAGCCGGACGACGCGGTCGGCGCGGGCGAAGGCGGCCTCGACGCCCGCGCGGTCGCCCACGTCGGCGTCGATCGAGACGTTGCCGGCCTCGTCCCACACCGGCGGCGCGCCGGGGGCCGCCGCCGCCTCGGTCGCCGTCGCCGCCGGCAACGGCTCGTAATCGACGCCGACCAGCTCGGCGGCGTCGAGCGCCTGCGCCCGCGTCTCCGCGACCACCATCGCCACCGCCTCGCCGACGTGGCGCGCCCTGTCCGCCGGGAGCGCCATGTGGTCGGGGATGTAGGTCGTGGAGCCGTCGCGGTTCTCCAGCAGGATGTCGGGCGGGCTCGACTGGAACGGGTTGTGCGGGATGCGGCCGAGGCCGTCGGCGCGGATGTCTTCGCCGGTGAGCACCGCGAGCGCCCCCGGCGCGGCGAGGGCCGGGCCCGTATCGATGCCCAGGATGCGCGCATGCGCGTGCGGCGAACGCAGCATGACGGCGTGGACCTGCCCGGCGAGGCTTACGTCGTCGACGAAGCGCCCGCGTCCGGTGAGAAGGCGCGCGTCCTCCTTGCGGGGCGCCGACCGCCCGATCATCCCGTCCATCCGGCCTCTCTCCGCGCCTGCCGACGGCGCCGCCGCCGCGATGGTGGGCCCGGCAGGACTCGAACCTGCGACAACGCCGTTATGAGCGGCGCGTTCTGACCGCTGAACTACGGGCCCTGTGCGACCCTGCCACGGGTCCCTGGCCGTGACAAGGCGCTGTCCGGGTTCAATACATATGAGACACCGGGTGGGCCTCCGGGAGCGGCGCGTCAAGCCGCTTCGCGACTCCTTCGCTATGCTCCGGCCCTTCGGGTGACCCGCCGCTCCCAGAGGCTCCGAAGGCATCCATGGCCGTAAGCAGGCTTCCGGCCATGGAACGACCGGATATCGACTGGCGCGATGGGCCTCGTCTCACATGTGTCTGGACCAGGACAGGCGCCGTCCCGGAGGGAGATCGGCCGCGCGAGCGGGGGCGGGCGCTCGATGGAATTCTCCGATCGGCGGGTGAGGGCCTGGATCCCGCGTCCCCCGCGTCCCCCGCGTCGCGCCGCCGCGGTCAGGCGAGCCGCCCTTCCTCGACGGCGTGGCAGGCGACGCCGGAGGCGTCATCCTCCCGCAGCATCGGCCGTTCGCGCCGGCAGCGCGCGTCGGCGTGCGGGCAGCGCGGATGGAAGGCGCAGCCCGGCGGCGGGGCGAGCGGGCTCGGCGCCTCGCCGGCGATCGGCGTTCGCGCCCGGCCGCTCATCTCCAGGTCGGGGATCGCATCGAGCAGCAGCCGGGTGTACGGATGGCGCGGGCGGGCGAACAGCGCCGCCGTCCCGGCCCATTCGCAGATGCGGCCCAGATACATCACCGCGACCCGCGTCGAGACATGATAGACGACCGCGAGGTCGTGGGAGATGAACAGGGTCGTCAGCCCGAACGTCCGTTGCAGATCGGCCGTCAGGTTGAGGATCTGCGCCTGCACCGAGACGTCGAGGGCCGAGGTGGGCTCGTCGCACAGGATCAGGGCCGGCTCGCCCGCCAGCGCGCGGGCGATCGAGATCCGCTGCCGCTGCCCGCCCGAGAACTCGTGCGGATAGCGTTCGCCGTCGGCCGGGGAGAGACCGACCCGGGTCAGCAGCTCGCCGACGCGCGCTTCGACCGCCGCCCGGCCGCGCCGGAGCCGGTTGCGGCGGATCGGCTCGGCGACGATGTCGCGGGCGCGCCAGCGCGGGTTGAGCGAAGCGTAGGGGTCCTGGAAGATCATCTGCATACGGCGCCGCGCGCGGGCGGCGGCGCGGCCGCCGGCGGCGCCGCCGATCTCCACGCCGTCGAACGCGATCGTCCCGCGGCTCGGCCGATGGAGGCCGGCGATCAGCCGCGCCACGGTCGATTTGCCGCAGCCCGACTCGCCGACCAGGGCGAAGGTCTCGCCCGGCGCGATCGAAAAGCTCACCCCGTCGACCGCCTTGACGATGCGGCGGCCGGCGCCCCCGACCACGCGGTCGAGCCAGGGCGGCGATACGTCGAACCAGCGCGACAGGTCGTCCACGCGCAGCAAAGGCGGCTCGGTTCGCATGTCTCAGATTCTGGCCGAAAAAGAAGAGTTGTATATGAGTCTTCGGCTGAAGAGTTGGATGGCGACGACGAGGAGCCAAGCTTCGACGCCGGCGATGGAGGCTTCGAAGTCTTTGGCGAAGCGGCGGTTCATACACATGAGGAGAATTGTCGGGCCATTGTGAATTCCGAACCTTGAATTCGGCGCACGGCAACCTACGTCTTCCATATGTCGTCCAAAGGGACGGCCGAGTGCGGCCTCCGGGGATATCTGGATGTGGTGTCCCCGCAGGTTCGGCATGGAGCCGAAGCTCTGCTGGTCCCGGCGGGTCGATTTGAGCAGCCCTGCATCCGGGAGGCGAACATGGAACCCACCCAGAAGACGACCGTGGCGGCTCTCATCGCCACCGCCCATCGAACCGAACTCCTGAAGCGCCGGGCGCTTCCCTCGATCGAGCGCCAATCCCGGCCGCCGTCGCGAATGATCGTCGTGGACGACTCGGGCGGCGATGCCGCCGCCGAGCAGACCGAAGGACTGGTCCTGGGCTGGCGACCGGCCGGCGTCGCCGTGGACTTCCTGCGTAACCGGCGCACGAAGGGCGCGGCCGGGGCATGGAACTCCGGCCTGGACCACCTGCTGCGGACGTGCGACGACCCCGGACGGCTCTACGTCGCGATCCTGGATGACGACGACCTCTGGGAGCCAAGCCATCTGCAACGATGCCTGGAGGCCGCCGAGAGCCGCGATCTGGACATGGTCGCGGCAGGGTTCCAGCGGATCGAAGAGGGCGCCGAACCGCGCTTGGTCACTCCGCCATGGTCGCTCGACGCGGCGAGCTTCCTCGTGGGGAATCCCGGGATCCAGGGCAGCAACCTGGTCTGCCGGCTGAGCGTGCTGCTCGAGGCTGGCCTGTTCGACGAATCGCTGCCGAGCTGCACGGATCGCGATCTGTGTATCCGCATCGCGGAATTGCCGGGCGTGCGCTATGGCGCCGTCTCCGGGCCGACCGTTCGCCACTTCGCCTGTGGATCGCGGCCCCGGTTGTCCACCCCGGGAGCGAGCGCCAAGACCGAGGGGCTGGATCGATTCTTCCGCAAGTACCGCGACCGCATGTCCGACGCCCAGCGCGCGGGGTTTCGGACGCGGGCCGGCCGGTGCTTCGGATGGAGGGAATCGGTATCCGAATCCGTGAACCCTGCCGCCGCGCGCCGCAGCTCGTCGCCGTCGCTACCGCGGTCTCCGGCGCCGCCGCAGGCGCCGCCCCACCTGATCGTCGGGATGATTGCCGATACGGCGCGGCTCGAAGACGTGGGCGGCCTGCTTGCCGATCTTCGCGGGCTCGCCGGGGACCCCGGCCTGTCGGGCCTTGACGTCCTGATCCTGGAGAACGGCAGCGGCCGGACGCCCGACGCGGCGTTGCGGAGCCTCGTCGAGCGCGAACGCATGGACGGCCTGCGGATCCATCTCGTGGACCGGGCGCGGCATCTCGAAGACGCCGCAAGCGGTCTGGTCCCCGACGGCGGCGCAAGCCAGGGCCGCAAGCTGCCCATCGCCCCCGCCCGGACGGTGTTGCAGTCGTACCTGTACGCGTTCGCCAAGCGCCGGCCCGGCGCGGTGGTATGGATCGTCGATGACGACATGCGGCTGGATCCACTCGTCATCGGGGAGGACGGGCGGTTGCGGCGGCAACCCCTGACGCTGGAGCCGGTGCTGCGGGAGCTTCGCCGGCTCCACGCGGGCGGCGAACTCGACGTCGCCATCGGGACGTGCACCGGAGCGCCACCGCTGCCGTTCGCAGCGACCGTGCGGGTGCAGCTCGGCGATCTGGCCGCATCGCTTCGATGGCTGGCCTCGCTGGACCCGCAAGCAGATCTGCCGGATCGCAGCATGGAGAACGCGGCGCTGCGCGCCGGCCGGCAGGACTACTACTACGACCTGTCACGCACGGAAACCGATCGTCTGGAGACCCCGTTCCGGATCGTCCCGGCGTTTCCCGGCGAAAGCGCCGGCGAAGCGTTCGAGCGTCTGGCCGGCGCGGCGGAGCGGATATTGGCCGGCGAGCAGGTCTTCCGGCCCCTCGCGACCGAGGCCGATATCGACCCTCTGGAATCGATCGGCGGTGGATTGCAGCGCGGCGGCAATACCTTCGTGTTCGACGTCGAGGCGTTGAGGCTGGCGCCCAACCCCTCGCCGGCCATCGACGGGCGGCCGAGCCGGCGCTCCGACATGATCTGGACCCTGCTGCAGGAGCGCTGCTTCGGCCGGCGGGTCGCCGCCGCGCCGGTCGCCCTCTATCACGACCGTTCTCGCGTTCCTCCCGGAGAATTGGACGTCGAGCGCATCGTGGACGACGTTCGCGGCTATGCGATGTTCTCGGCGCTCCAGGACGTTCTCGATGACGCCCGTGGGCAGCCCGGGAAGAAGGGCAGGCGTCGGAGGCTCCAGGTTGCTCTCGAGGACACACTCGCCGTCTTCACGACCCCGGATGGCTTGGACATCGATCTGACCGAAGGAGCGATCGAGCGTTTCGCGGATATTGTGCGCAAGTACCTCGAAGAACGGCTGGCGGCGTTCCGCCTGTCTTTCTACCGCATCCTCGGCCTGAAGCGCGTCCTTGGCCAGATCGTGGACGGCGAAGAGGTCTGGTGGAGGGAAGAGCGGTATCGGGACGCCGGGACGCGACTCCGGACGTTCTGCGATCGGCTGGACCGCTTCTACACGATGGAGGTTCTGAACCGCATCGAACGCGAGGCCAAGGCGTTGCAAGGTCCCCAAATTCGCGGATTTCTCGACCGGCTTCCGAAAGAGATCGAGGCGCATCGGAACCGGCTCTCGAAGTCGCCAGCCCTGGCGCGCGGCATTGAGGGCGAAAGGATCGCCAACGCCAAGGCCGCCGCCGCACGGCTGGCCGAGCCCGCCAACCCTCTCGCGGTATTGGGATGCGGCGTGGAAGGCGTGGCGCTCAGTGACGGGAGGCGCGTGTTCAAGGTCTTCGACTACTGGCCGCAATCGCATCGGTTCGACGACGCGCCCACTTTTCTGGCTTCGCTCGTGGGAGCCTGGGGCGACACGCGCAGTCTCTACCCGATTATCGACTTCCGGCAGTCGGGTCATCGCGCGGTGCTGGTCTATCCGTTCGAGGCCAGCGAGCCGTACACCGGCGGCCATGGGCCGGGCATGGTCGAGCTCCTTGCCGAATGCCGGCGGCATGGCGTCGTTTGCCGCAACCTCCACCCCAATAACCTGCGGGTCGTCGATGGGCGGGTCCGGCTGATCGATTACGGATCGGATATTCGTCCCCTGGAAAAGGAGCGCGAGTTCGTGGCGATGTGCCGACGGGGCTGGCTGTCGTACCGCTGGGCGAAGCGTCCCGATCTGAAGGAGATTATGCGCCGCGCCCTGGACGACGTCGAAATACCCGAGCTCGATGGTTTCGAGCGGTTCCACGAAGCGGTGCGACGGGTGACGGGGCGGCGCGAACCGTCCGAGGACGTCGTGCTCGGGTTCGTCGGACGGGCGGAGCGGGCGCTCGACTACGGATGCGGCAGCGGGCGGCTGGCCAGGGAGATTGCGGACCGAGGCAGGGAGGTCCTGGGCTATGACCCCGACCGCGCCCGTCAGCCGCGCTGGAAATCGCTCTGCGAAGGGATCGGCAGCCTGCGGTTCACGCACGAACGACGCGAGGCGCTGGCGGCGGGGCGCTTCGATCTCGTGATCTGCCGCCGCGTGCTCTGCACCATCGAGGACGATGCCGAGCTGCGCATGGTGCTCGGCGACCTGCGCGCCTTGGTGACCGAGCGCGGCCGGGTCGTTGTGACCGTATGCGACCCGCACTTCACGTTCGGCGGTCCCACCCCGGAGGCCGACCGTGAACTGCCGCCCGGCGCCCGCTACGAGAGCACCTTCACCTGGCGCAAGACGTTGCGCGCGACGGGCCGGGTGCGACGCGACGTGCATCGGCCCGAGCGGGCGTTGCGGCGCGAATTCGCCCGAGCGGGTCTGGCGGTGCGCCGCCGCGTCGAAGTGCCGACGGTCGACCTGGAGCGTTTCGAGCCGGCATCGGATCACTTGGCGTTCGAGCTTGGGCGTTCATGCTGTTGATCGTGGAGATGGCCCGGAATCCGGCGCGCGTCACCGAAGCGCTCTATCTGTACGAGCCTTCGGGAACCGGAAAGGACGCCGCCGGCAAGGCTGCCCGTGAAGAGACGGTCATGCGTATCGTCGCCAAGGGATCGGTCACGACGGCGGAGGCGCGACGCTGGCCGGGGACCGACGAACGAGCCCTGCCATGAGAAGGAACGTCGTCGCGATCGTCGGGTCGGCAGGAGCCATACCGCGCGAGCTCCGGCGCGCCGTGGAGACGCTCGCGCAAGCCTTGAGCGACATGGGCTTCGATCTCGTGACGGGAGGCATGGACGGGGTCATGCGCGCTGCGGCGCGGGGACACGGCCTGTCGTCCAGCGGCGCCAATCTCGCCCATATCGAACCCGGTTGGGGACGCGCCTGGGAGTGTAACCCGCACCCGGCGAGCGTTGTCAGAACGGGCCTTGGATCGATGAGGAACCATCTGGTGGTTCGATCGGCGGACCTCGTCGTCGCCGTATCCGGTGGATCGGGCACCCTGAGCGAAATGGCGATCGCCTGCCAGGAAGGAAAGCCGGTCGCCGCGCTGCGGGGGTCGGGCGGCTGGAGCGACAAATTGGCCGATACGACCCTGGATCGACGCCGCGGCGCGGCGACCGTGACGGGTTGCGATACGGTGGACGACGTCGTGGCGTGGGCCGATCGACTCCGGCCGGAGGGGGTGTACGTGGGACGGATGAACCAGGGTTTCTATCCCCTTGAAGCGCCGGTCTTGCACCGTGTGTATGAAGGAGCGCCTGACGGCCATCACCGGGCGCATCTGCGATACGGGATGTCGATTGCAAGATCCGATCTCGTGCGTCGGCTGGAGGAGTTGAACCGAACGGTCGAGTCGTGGAACCGGAAGCATGACGCCGCAACCGTCGCCCTGGTCACCTTCGACGACGGCTGGAAGGACGTGACGCGCCTCGCCGGCGCTTTCGAGAATCTCCCCTGCCTCTGTCCGGTCCTGTTCGTGGGCGAGAACCACTTTCGGGAGCCGTTGCGGCCGCTCCCGCTACAGAGGCTCTACCACCATTGCGCGGCGCGGGAACTGGACCCGGAAGACGCGGCGGCGCTCCGCGGCGCGACCAGGACCCGGTTGAAGTCCTTGCCCGAAGCCGACCAGCACGCCGCCCTGGACGGCCTCGGCATCGACGCGATGCTCGACCCGGAATGGTTACTGAATCCGGAAGACATCGCGCGTCTGAGGTCCGCGGGCTGGGTCGTCGCATCGCACGGCGACCGCCACGAAGACTTGGCCGGCCGGGCGGGCTTGGAAGATGAGCTCGCGCGTCTCGCCGAATCGATCGAGGACCGCGGGCACATGCCGTGGTTGGCGTGGCCCGAGGGACGATGGTCCCAATCGTCGTGCGAAGACGCTCGCGCAGCCGGGTTCTACCTTCAATTCGGTCTGTGTGCGCAACCGTGCGGGCGGCCGTGCGAAGGCATGGTGACGAGAACGATCTGGAAGTGACGTCGGCATCTTCGGTTTTCTCGGCCGGAGTTGCCGGCGCGCTCGTGCGTCGTGGTCGCCGGTTCCTGTGCGTCTGCGTGAGAAACGGCGCGGTCGGTAGCGCGACGGGGCGGACAATGTTTCGAGAGGGTGGATGTCGAGCGGCGCAAATCGACGCAGGTTGCTCAACGCCGGCTACGCCGGTGCGACCATCCCGTCATCTCCTGCGTAGAGCATCGGCAAGTTCACTGGTCGAGATGGCCGACCGATCGTCGTTATGTCTCCGGCCACTGCTGGGCCGCGTGCAGCACCCGGAGTATCGTGACGGTGTGGGGATCCTCGGCATAGACGACGAGATAGTTCGAACGCACGACCATCTCGCGGGCGCCGTCCACGCGACCGACTCTGTAAAGCCGCGGGTTCTCCCGCAAACGCGACGCCTTGGTCTCGATATCTTCCTTCAAGCCTTGGGCGGCATCGGGATTGTCGTCCGAAACATAATCGACGATCGCCATCGGATCGGCGACCGCCAAGGTCTTCCATTCAAGACCGCGCACGGCGCATTCCGTCGATCCGCGCCTGCGAGTCGCTCATGACCTGTTCGTGTGGAGCGGCGGGATGCGGATCGTCCAGGGCTTCCCGCGCCTTGGCGCGGAACCAAGCGTCACGGGCTTCGGGATCGGCGATCAGGCCGATCGGCAACCCGCCCTCCGCGGCGACACGGGTCGGGAGGATGCGCACGGCGTCCGAGAGCGTCAGGCCGACGCCAGCCAGCGTGTCGGCCGCTTTGGTCTTGCGTTGATCGTCCACGCGGACGTGGAGCGTCGACGTCCGAGCGGGCATCGGGCAATCCTCCATTCGCCAACCATATGAATCTCAATTGAGATACGCCAAGCGACGCGGAGACGGTCCTGACGGGCGACGTCCCGTTTCGCACGGACTCGGCAGAATCCCGATGCGCTCCGCAGTATGAGAATCGCGGGCTAACCATCGGCGACGCCTCGCGGCGGCGGGTCGCGGTGGAGCCAGCAGGCGACGTGGGAGACGCCGTCGGCGGCGAGTTCGGGCCGCAGCCGGCCGCAGGGCTCGATGCGCCGCGGACAGCGCGGATGGAACGCGCAGCCGGCCGGCGCGCGGCCCGGTCCCGGCATCGCTCCTTCGATCTGCGCCAGCCGGCCGGCGCCCCGCCCGATCGCCGGAATCGCCGCCATCAGCCCGCGCGTATAGGGGTGGCGCGGAGACTTGACGACCTCGCGCACCGGGCCGATCTCGGCGATGCGGCCGGCATACATCACCGCGACGCGGTCGGCGGCTTCGGCGATCACCCCCATGTCGTGGGTTATCAGCAGGATGGCGGTCCCGCGTTCGGCGCTCAGCCGTTCGAACAGGCGGACGATCTGCGCCTGGGTCGAGACGTCGAGCGCGGTGGTGGGCTCGTCCGCGACGATCAGCGCCGGCTCGGCGCACAGCGCCAGGGCGATCACCGCCCGCTGGCGCATGCCGCCCGACAGCTGGTGGGGGTAGTGATCGATGCGCTCCTCGGCGGCGGGGATGCCGACCTCGCGCAGCAGGGCCAAAGCGCGCGCCCGCGCCTCGCTTGCGCTCGCGTCCAGATGGGCGCGTACGGTCTCGACCAGTTGCCGGCCTACGGTATAGAGCGGATCGAGACTCGCCGACGGGTCCTGGAAGACGGCGCCGATCCGGCGGCCGCGCAACCGGCGCAGCTCCTCCGGCGGCAGGTCGTCGATCCGCCGCCCCTCCAGCCTGACCGCGCCGCCGGCGATCCGTCCCGGCGGCTCCACGAGGCCGATCACCGCGTGGCCGGTGACCGACTTGCCGGCTCCCGACTCGCCGACCATGCCCAGCACCTCGCCCTGCCGGATCGAGAACGACACGCCGTCCACCGCCGCCGCCGCCGCGCCCCGGCGCGTGGGGAAGACGACGCGCAGCTCCTCGACCTCGAGCAGGGTCGGCGTCATCGCGCGCCGCCCTCGCGCAGCTTCGGGTCCAGCGCCTCGCGCAGCCAGTCGCCCAGCAGGTTGATCGCCAGCACCAGCGCCGCGAGGAGCGCGCCGGGGAAGACCGCGATCCACCACTCGCCGGAGAACAGGAAGTCCTGGCCGGTGTCGATCAACGTCCCCAGCGACGGCCGGGTGGGCGGGACGCCGACGCCGAGGAAGGAGAGCGTCGCCTCGGTCAGGATCGCGACCGCCAGGCCGATGGTCGCGATCACCAGCACCGGCCCCATCACGTTGGGCAGGACGTGACGCAGCAGGATGACCGCCGGGGGCGCGCCGATCACGCGCGCGGCCTGGACGTACTCCTTGTTCTTCTCGACCATGGTCGAGCCGCGCGCCGTGCGGGCGAACTGCACCCAGCCAGCGGCGCCGATCGCGAAGACGAGGACGTAGAGGGCGAGATCGTCATGGCGGTCGCGCGGCAGGATTCCGCGCAGCACGCCGTCGATCAGCAGGGCGATGAGGATGGCGGGGAAGCTGATCTGGACGTCGGCGATGCGCATGATCGCCGCATCGACCGCCCCGCCGGCATAGCCAGCGACCAGCCCCAGCGGTACGCCGACGAGGGCGGCGAGCAGGACCGACGCGACGCCGACCAGCAGCGAGATGCGCGCGCCGTACAGCATGGCCGAATACAGGTCGCGCCCCTGGTCGTCGGTCCCGAGGACGAACCGCCAGTCGCCGCCCGGGGCCCAGGCGGGCGGGGTGAACGCATCGAGCAGGTCGAGCTGCGCCGGGTCGAACGGATCCTGCGGCGTGATCCAGGGCGCGAACAGCGCCGCGAGCAGGATCGCCGCGGTCGCGGTCGCGGCCCCGACCGCGGTTCGCGAGCCGGCGAAGCTCGCGCCGCCGCCGCCGCTCGCCCGCCCCGTCATCCGCCGCCGTCCCGCGCCCCGGCCATCCCCCGCCTCCCGGCGTTCAGCCCGCCGGCGGCCGCCGCTCGACGTGGAGCCGCGGGTCGATGACGTGATAGAGGATGTCCACCGCCAGGTTGATGGCGACGAAGAACGCCGCCACCAGCAGCAGATAGCTGGCCATCACCGGCACGTCGGCGAAGCGGATCGCCTGTAGAAACAGGAGCCCCAGCCCCGGCCACTGGAACACCGTCTCGGTGATGATGGCGAAGGCGACGATCGAGCCGAGCTGGAGGCCGGCGACGGTGACGACGGGGATCAGCGTGTTCTTCAGCGCGTGTCCGAAATGGACGGCGCGGTCGCCGAGCCCGCGGGCGCGCGCGAATTTGATGTAGTCGGCGCGCAGCACTTCGAGCATCTCGGCGCGGACGAGGCGCATGATCAGCGTGAGCTGGAACATGCCGAGGGTGAAGGCGGGCATCGCGATCGACGCCCAACCGCTCGGGGTCAGCAGGCCGGTGGTCCACCAGCCGAGGTCCACGACCTCGCCGCGGCCGAAGGTCGGCAGCAGGCCGAGCCACACCCCGAAGACCAGGATCAGCAGGATGCCGACGAAGAAGGTCGGCAGCGAGACGCCGATCAGCGAGACCGCAAGGAACGCCCGGGTGAGCGGGCGGCGCGGGTGCAGGGCCGCATACACCCCCATCGGGACGCCGACGAGCAGCGCGTACAGGGCGGCTACGAGGCTGAGTTCGAGCGTCGCCGGCAGGCGTTCGGCGAGCAGGGCGGCGACCGGACGGTCGATCGCATAGGAGATCCCGAACCGGCCCCGGACTACGTCGCCGACGTAGCGGAGGAACTGGACCGGCGCGGGATCCTCGAGCCCCAGCTTCTCGCGCAGCGCGGCGCGCTCCTGGAGCGAGGTGTCCTGCCCGACCATCTGGGCCACCGGATCGCCGACGTAGCGGAACAGGGTGAAGCCGATCAGCGCCACCGTCAGCATGACCGCGCCCGACTGAAGCAGCCGGCGCAGGATCAGGGCGGCCACGGGCGGGTCGCCGGGTCGCGCGGCCGGGCGTCAGTCCACGACCACGTGCCGCCAGGCGAACTGGTTGTCGGCCCGCTGCGCCAGGGCGACGTTGGCGCGCACGCCCCAGGCGAGGGCCTGCTGGTGCAGCGGCACGTAAGCGATGTCGCCGATGGCGATCGACCACGCCCGCCGCACCAGCCCGGCGCGCTCGCCCTTGTCGGTCTCGGTCAGGATGCGGGCGGTGAGCGCATCGAGCGCGGGGTTGCAATAGCCGCCGAGATTGAACTTGCCGCTGGAGATCCGGGCGCGCGCGCCTTCGGGCCAGACCGGACCCGCGCCGTCCGCCCGCGGACAGCCATGCAGGTTGTACAGCGGGTTCCACGAATCGAAGCTGCCCGGCGTCCAGCCCAGCAGATAGAAGCTGGTGTCGAGCCGGGGGGCCAGGATTTTGGGGAAGTATTTGGCCTTGGGCTGGGCGTCGAGCCGGACCGTCACGCCGATCTTGGCGAGCATCGACACCACCGCCTGACAGATCGCCTCGTCGTTGACGTAGCGGTCGTTGGGGCAGTCCAGCCCGACCTCGAAGCCGTCGCCATAGCCGGCCTCGGCGAGCAGCCGGCGGGATCCGGCGGGGTCGAAACCGAGGCGCTCGAAGCCGGGATCGAAGCCGTCGATCCCCGGGCCGATCGTCATCGCCGACGGGTTGGACAGGCCGCGCATCACCTTGTCCCGGATCGCGGCGATGTCGATCGCCCGGTAGACCGCTTCGCGGACGCGCCGGTCCTTGAACGGGTTGCGGCCCTTGACGTCGGCGTAGCGCAGCTCGTCCCGGAACTGATCCATGCCGAGGAAGATCGTGCGAAGCTCCGGCCCCACCAGCATGCGGACGCCCGCATTCCGCTCGACGCGCCGGGTGTCCTGGACCGGGATCGGATAGGCCATGTCGACCTGGCCCGAGAGCAGCGCCGCCACCCGGGTGGCGTCGGACGCGATCGGCGTGAACGTCACCCGGGTCAGGTTGTGGGTCCGTCGGGCGTCGTCCCACCAGCCGGGGTTGCGCTCGGCGACGGTGCGCACGCCCGCCTCGCGGCTGACCAGTCGGAACGGGCCGGTGCCGTTGGCGTTGCGCGTGGTGTGTTTCTCGCGGTCGCCGGACAGCGCCTCGGGAGTCTCGGCGCCGTGCTTCTCCGACCAGCTGCGGGACATGACGTACCAGCTGTCCCATTCGGCATGCAGGATCGGGTTGGGCGTTTCGGTGACGAAATCGACCGTGTAGTCGTCGACCGCGACGATGCGGACGACGCCCGCCAGCCGGGTCCGCAGATCGGACCCCTCGGCGCGGACGCGGTCGGCGGAGAACAGCACGTCGTCGGCGGTGAAGTCCTCGCCCCGGTGGAACTTCACCCCCCGGCGCAGGTGGAAGCGCCAGCGGTCGGGTGCCAGGATCTCCCAGCGCTCCGCGAGGGCGGGCTCGATGGCGAGATCGGGGCCGCGGCGCACCAGCCCTTCATAGACGTTGCCGAGAAAGCCCAGCGTGAAGGTCTCGTTTAGCGTGTGGGGGTCCATCGAGGCCGCATCGCCCTGATAGCCGAAGCGGAGCTCCTTGCCTTGCCCCGGCTGGGCGGCGGCGAGCGCAAGCGCGAGCGCCGCCGCGAGGTGTACGATCCGCATCCTTCGCCGCTCCCGACGGAATGTTCCGCCCGGAGTTTCGTTCGCAGGGAAACGGCGAGTCAATGTCCCGTCTTGCGCGACGGAACTTCGCAGGGAAACGGCGAATCAGTGTCCTGTCCCGCGCGACGGAGCGCGGCGCGCGCCCGCGGCCCGGCTGTGGAGCTTGCATCCGGGGGCCGCGCACCCGACACTCCGCGCCGCGGGCGGGTTTCTACCAGGGGGCGCGAGGGTGAAGGTCTATCGGGAGTTCGACCGGGCGGCCCTCGACAGGGAGTACAGCGCGCGCGGCACGGTGTCCGACGAGCGGTTCGAGGCCGTGATCGGGCGCTATCGCGAATTGAGCGCGCGCTGCCGCGAGACGCTCGAATGCCGGCTCGACGCGGCCTATGGGCCTTCGCCCGACGAGTTGGTCGATATCTTCCCCGCCCGGGGCGGCGGAAGCGGCGCGCCGCTGTTCGTCTTCATCCACGGCGGCTATTGGCGCATGCTGAGCCAGCGCGAATCCTGCTTCATGGCCGAATGTTTCACGCGCCAGGGCGCCGCCGTGGCGGCGGTCAATTACAGCCTCGTCCCCGCCGCCAGCCTGGACGAGATCGTCCGCCAGTGCCGCGCCGCGCTGGCTTGGCTTCACGCCAACGCGCGCAGCTTCGGCGCCGACCCGGCGCGCATCCATATCGGCGGCAGTTCGGCCGGCGGGCATCTCGTCGGCATGCTCCTCGCCCGCGACTGGCGCCGGGCGCACGGCGCGCCCGATGACGTCGTAAAGAGCGCCTGCGCCCTCAGCGGCCTCTACGACCTGGAGCCGGTTCGGCTGGCGGAGCCCAATTCGTGGATCCGGCTCGACGCCGCGGCGGCGCGGCGCAACAGCCCGATCCATCACATCCCCGACGCCGGCGGCTGCCCCCTGATCGTCTCCTATGGCGGCAACGAGACCAGCGAGTTCAAGCGCCAGACCGACGACTACGCCGCGGCTTGGCGGGCGCGGGGCTTCGCCGCGACCCATATCGAGATGGACCGCGCCGACCATTTCGACATCGTGCTCGACCTGTGCGACCGCGACGGGAAGCTCACGCGCGCGGTGTTCGACGAGATGGAGATCTGAGCCGGGCGCGCAGAGCCTGCCCCCGCGAAAGCGGGGGAATGACGAGAGGGGCCTGTAACGACGGCCCGAGGGAGGCCGTCGGTCGAGGCGGATACGCCCAGGGACCCGTCCTTTCCCGCCCTGGATTCCCGCTTTCGCGGGAATGACGAGGAGGCTTGCGCCGACGCCCCAGGAAGGCCATCGGCTCGAGGCGGACAGGCCGACAATTCGTCATTCCCGCTTTCGAGCGTGTGAAGAAACCCTTGGCGTATCCGCCTCGAGCCGATGGCCTTCCCGGGGCCAGTGTCCCGGGGTCCCCCCCCTCGTCATTCCCGCGAAAGCGGGAATCCATATTCGTATTTCGATTCCTGTTTCCGTGGGGACGAGGGGCCTGTGACGACGGCCCGAGGGAAGCCGTCGGTCGAGGCGGATACGCCCAGGGACCCGTCCTTTCCCGCCCTGGATTCCCGCTTTCGCGGGAATGACGAGGGGGGTTGCGCCGACGCCCCAGGAAGGCCATCGGCTCGAGGGGGACAGGCCGACAATTCGTCATTCCCGCGAAAGCGGGAATCCATATTTGTATCCCGTTTTCTGCTTTCGTGGAGGCGAGGAGGTTGTGACGACGGTCCGAGGGACGTCATCGGCTCGAGGCGGATACGTCGGATTTCTTCACACGCTCGAAAGCGGGAATCCAGGGCGGTCGCGCCCCGGCAGGACCCGATTTCTCAAACGGACACCCATATGTATTGAACCCGGACAGGCGATTGACAGGGACGAGGGCCGGGAGGATACTTCCCCGGACCGCCGCCTGCGCCCGGCCCGATCATGCCCAAGCTCCTGACCGAAGCCCAGATCCGACAGTTTTGGGACGAAGGCTACGTCTTCCCGTTCGATTGCCTGAGCCCGGCCGAAGCGCTGAACCTTCGCGCCCGGTTCGAAGCCTATGAGGGGGCGGACGCGGAGGCCGCGCGCCAGCGCATCCGCGGCAAGGCGCATCTCGCCTTCCCCTGGCTGTTCGACGTCGCGCGCCATCCCGCCATCCTCGATGCGGTCGAGGACCTGGTGGGTCCCGACATCCTGATCTACATCTCGACCCTCTGGTTCAAGGACGCCCGCGATCCGGGCTACGTCTCCTGGCACCAGGACTCGGCCTATTACGGGCTCGACCCGCACGACGTCATCACCCTGTGGCTGGGCCTGACCGACAGCAACCCGGGCAATGGATGCGTCCGCGTCATCCCGCGCTCGCATCTGGCGCCCGATCGGCGCCATGTCGAGACCTACGCCGCCGACAACATGCTGGCGCGCGGCCAGACCATCGAGGGCATCGACGACTCGCAGGCCGTAGACCTCGAACTCGCGGCGGGGCAGTTCTCGATGCATCACGAGCGCATGATCCACGGCTCGCTCGCCAACCGGTCCGACGACCGCCGGCTCGGCGTCTCCTTCACCTACCTGCCGACCTATGTGCGCTCGGTGGTGGGGCGGCATTCGGCGGCGTTGGTGCGGGGCGAGGACCGGCACGGCCATTGGGACGCCGACCCGGAGCCGCGCCGGGAGCTCGATCCGGCAGGGCTCGCGGCGATCGAGCGCTGGTTCGAGAGCTATCGCGACGCCCGGAATCTGCGGCAGGAATTCGAGCGCGACGCCGGCGGCTGACGGCGACGTCGCGGCGCGCGACCGGAACGGGTCGCCCGCGCCGGCGCGGGCCGAGAAATACGCCCAGGCGCGGTTGGCGGAAAGCGGGCCGGGCTCACGCCGCTTCGCGCGGACGGACGGCGCGCAAGGCGGCGGCTTCGTCCCGCGCCGCGATCTCGGGCTCGTAGCGGTTCTGAAGGTTCATCCAGCTCCGGGCGTCGGTGTTGAAATACCGCGCCGGACGCAGCGCGCTCGGGTGTGAGGACCGAACGCCGGCTGGCGTTTGCATCGCTCTCCCTTCCTGCTCATGGGGTTGGGGCCACGTGAACCGTTGTCGCTTCAACGGGTTGACCCGAACCGCGTCCGAGCGGCGGCGTCCGCTGCGCATGTGGGGAAACGGCTCCCGAACCGTCGCGCGGCTTCCGAACGTCGGTATGGGAAGCGCGATGAATGGCGCAACCGCGTTCGGGTTGGCGACCGGGAACGGATCGCATATGACCATGCAAGCGCCGTCGCGGACGGCGCCTGCATGATGGGATGGGCTTGGCGACAACGGGATGATGGTCGGAACTAACGCGAAGCTCGCGGCGGCGGTGGAAGCGTACTTCGCTGATCTGCGGCGGGTGCGGGCTTCGGGCGGGGCGACCGGGGAGCGGTCGAGCTACGGGCCGCTCGCGAACCTGCTCAACGCGGTGGGCGCGACGCTCAAGCCGAAGGTGTTCTGCGTCCAAGAGCTGGCCGACCAGGGCGCGGGTCATCCCGATTTCGGCCTCTATACGGCCCGACAGGTTCAACGGGGCCGGCCGCGCGAGGGGCAAACGCCGGAACGCGGCGTCATCGAAGTGAAGGCGGTCGATGACGACGCTTGGCTGACCGCGGCGGGCGATCAGGTAAGCCGCTATTGGAGCCGCTACCGGCTGGTCCTGGCGACGAACACGCGCGACTTCGTGCTGGTGGGGGAGGACGCGACGGGCCGCCCGGCGCGACTGGAGAGCCTGCGGCTGGCGGACAGCGCCGAAGACTTCCGCCGCAAGCTGGAGACGCCGCGCGCCTTCGCCCGCGAGGTGGGCGCGGGTCTTGGCGAGTATCTCGCCCGCGCGCTGTCGCACCGGGCGGCGCTGGCCGAGCCGCGGGACCTGGCGTGGCTGCTGGCGTCCCATGCCCGCGACGGTCTGGCGCGCGTCGAGGCGGCGGGGGAAGCGCCGGCGCTGGCGGCGGTGCGTTCGGCGCTGGAAGAAGCGTTGGGCGTTCGCTTCGAGGGGGAGCGGGGGGTGCGGTTCTTCCGCTCGACGCTGGTGCAGACGCTGTTCTACGGCGTGTTCGCCGCCTGGGTGCTGTGGGCGCGGCGGACGCCGCCGCCGACGGGGCCGTTCAACTGGCATGAAGCCGTCTGGCACCTGCGCGCTCCGGTGCTGGCGGCGTTGTTCGCGCAACTCTCGCAACCGAGCCGGTTGCAACCGCTTGGCTTGGTGGAAGTGTTGGACTGGACGGCGGCTGCGCTGGACCGGGTGGACCGTGCGGCGTTCTTCTCCCGCTTCGACGAGGGCGCGGCCGTGCCCTACTTCTACGAACCCTTCCTGGAGGCGTTCGACCCCGAACTCCGCAAGCAACTCGGCGTCTGGTACACGCCTTTGGAAGTGGTGCGCTACATGGTGGCGCGGGTGGACCGGGCGCTGAAGGACGATCTGGGCATCGCGGAGGGCTTGGCGGCGGAGAACGTCTACATTCTGGACCCGTGCTGCGGCACCGGAGCCTACCTTGCGGAAGTCTTGCGCCGTATCGCGTCCAACCTGGAGAGCCAAGGTCTCGGCGCACTCGCCGGCGCGCGGGTGAAGCAGGCGGTGCTGTCGCGCGTGTTCGGGTTCGAGATCATGCCGGCGCCGTTCGTGGTGGCGCATCTGCAAGTGGGGCTGGCGCTGCGGGAACTCGACGCGCCGCTTGCGGACGACGGAACGGAGCGCGCCGGGGTGTTCCTGACCAATGCGCTCACCGGCTGGGGGCCGCGGGTGACGAAGCCGCTGCCCTTCCCCGAACTCGAAGAAGAACGCGACCGGGCGGAGCGGGTGAAGCGCGATGCGCCGATCCTCGTGATCATCGGCAACCCGCCCTATAACGGCTTCGCCGGCATGGCGGTGGAGGAGGAGCGGGAACTCTCCGACGCCTACCGTTCGACGAAGCGGGCGCGGCGGCCGGAGGGCCAGGGTCTGAACGATCTCTACGTCCGCTTCTTCCGCATGGCGGAGCGGCGGATCGCGGAGAAGACGGGTCGGGGCGTGGTGTGCTTCATCTCCAACTACTCCTGGCTCGACGGGCTGTCGTTCACGGGGATGCGGGAACGCTACCTGGAGGCGTTCGACGCCATCCGCATCGACAACCTGCATGGCGATCGCATCGTCTCGGAATACGCGCCCGACGGGCGGACCAGCGAAACGGTGTTCGCCTTGCAAGGACAATCGCCGGGGATCAAGGTCGGGACCGGCATCGCGCTGCTGTCGAGGTCGGGCGCCGGCGGGTCGGCGAGCGGACGCATCCTGTATCGCGATTTCCATCAGGCAAGGGCTGCCGACAGGCGGCAAGCGATGCTGGCGAGCCTGGATGCGCCCGACGTCGATGCGGGTTACTCGGCCCTGGAGCCGGCGCTTCGCCTTGGTTTGCCGTTCAAGCCGATGGCGGTGAGCGCGGGCTGGTTCGACTGGCCGTCCCTGCCCGATCAATTCCCCGTGTCGTTCCCGGGAGTGGAGACCGCCCGTGACGTATTTCTCGTCGACACGGATCTCGACCGGCTCCGTGCGCGCATCGGCGACTACTTTGATCCGGCTTTGAGCCATGAGGAGATCGCCCGACGTTATCCGGCTGCGATGAAAAATACATCGGGCTTCGACGCCCGCTCCGTGCGCGGTGTGCGTTTGGAACGCGGCGGTCCGAACGAGAACGGATTCATTCGCCATGCCTATCGTCCGTTCGACGATCGATGGCTCTATTGGGAGGCGGACGGCGGTTTGCTCAGGCGACCGGTCGGCGATTACCGACCGCATGTATTCCAAGGGAATCTGTGGATATGCAATGCGCAGCACGTGCGGAAGGGTGCGGAGGAACCGCAGGCGTACTTCACGCGACACATGGGCGCGCGGCACTTGATCGAACGCGGCGCCAACTGGTTCCCCGCTTGGCTCCGCGATGATGGCGAAGACACGAACCGCCGCCCGAACCTGTCGGGCGCGGCGCGCCGCTACCTCGACCGCCTCGGCCTCGATGTCGAGGACCTGTTCCATCACGTCCTCGTCACCCTCCACGACCCCGCCTATCGCAAGGCCAACGCCGGGGCGTTGCGCATGGAATGGCCCCGCATCCCCCTCCCCGGCTGGCCCGACGGCGCCGCGGACCCCAACGCGGCGGCGACCCTCGCCCGCTCCGCCGAACGCGGCCGCGAACTCGCCGCCCTGCTCGATCCCGAAACCTCCGTCCCCGGCGTCACGCAAGGCCCGCTGCGCCCGGAAGCCGCCGCCATCGCCGTCCCCGCCACCACGAGCGGCCGCAACATGACGGGCGCCGACTTCGCCCTCACCGCCGGTTGGGGCCATGTCGGCGCCGCCGGCGCCGTCATGCCCGGCCAGGGCCGCGCCGTCGAACGCCCCTACGCCCCGGAGGAACGCAAGGCCCTCGCCGCCGCCCTCCCCGCCCTGGGCGAAACCACCTTCGACATCCACCTGAACGCCAACGCCTTCTGGCGCAACGTCCCCGCCAATGTCTGGCGCTACAAACTCGGCGGCTACCAAGCCCTCAAGAAGTGGCTCTCCTACCGCGAACACTTCATCCTGCGCCGCCCGCTGACTCCCGAAGAGATCCAACACTTCACCGACACCGCAAGGCGCATCGCGGCGATAACGTGTAGATGACAGCGCGCGCGCTAAGCGCTGCGCATCCATGGCGCACGCAAGCGAGCGTGTGAAGAAACCCTTGGCGTATCCGCCTCGAGCCGATGGCCTTCCCGGGGCCAGTGTCCCGGGGTCCCCCCCCCCCCTCGTCATTCCCGCGAAAGCGGGAATCCATATTCGTATCCCGATTCCTGCTTCCGTGGGGACGAGGGGCCTGTGACGACGGCTCGGGGGAAGCCGTCGGTCGAGGCGGATACGCCCAAAGACTCGTCCTTTCCTGCCCTGGATTCCCGCTTTCGAGCGTGTGAAGGAATCTTGGCGTTCGTTAGGGATAGGACCCTGCCGGTTCGGTGTGGCGGTCGTGCGGCGGCGGCGGGTTAGGGCGTTGGGTGGTGGGTTCGTCCGGCGCGGCGGCGGTCGTGCGCGGCGGCGGGTTTCAAGCCGCTCCCGGCATGGGTCGGGCAAGGGGCGGGGCGGCGGCAGGGCGGGTTGCGATGCTCATCCGGCCATACAGGCGAGCCGATGACCGCGCCACAGATTGTGCGCCAGAGCGTGCAGCAACGCCACCGCCCGCACCTTGGCAAGCCCGCGGACCACAAGGCGGCCCAATCCCCGTTGCTTGACGACGCCATTGACCCCCTCGACCCTCATGCGACGACGATAGATCGTTTGCCCCGCCTCGCTCGCCATGCGCGCGCGCCAAGCCTGCAACACAACCGGTTCGCCGGCGCGCCCGCGTTCACGACGGCGCACGCTCTCGGCTTTCGCCGCCTGTTTCACCGGAGCCGGCGGCGTGTAAACCTCCACCCCCTTCCCACCCAACGCCAGCACGTCCTTGCGCGCGCCATAGCGCGTATCCGCCAGCAAGCGCGCCGGGCGCGCGCCATAGCGCCGCTCGATCTGCTCAACCATCGAACCCGCCAAACCCGCGTCGTTGCGACGATCCGTCTCCTGGACCCCCACAATGACGTGACTATCGGTGCTCACCGCCAATTGGAGATTGTACCCCGCCCCCACACCGCCGTCGGCAAACCGCATCCGGCGCGCCTGCGCATCCGTCGTCGAGACCTTCGGCCCCGGCTTCTTCTTCTCCGCCTTCTTGTGCGTCCGAGACCGCCCCGCCTTCTCCGCGCGCAACGCCGCAAGCTGTTTCCGCGCCGCCGCAACCTTCTCCGCAAGCTCGCGTTCGGCCCGCGCCCGCGCCGCGCGAAGACGCCGCGACCCGGCCGCCGGATCGCTCGCCAACTCCGACCTCAGCGCCGCAACCCGTTCCCGCGCCGCCGCCTCGTAGCCCGACAAACCCCGCTCGCCGCGAAACGAACCCGAACCCGCGCTCGCTCGAACCTTCGTCCCGTCAACCGCCACCTCCTCCAAACTCACCATCCCCGACGCCACAAGCGCCGCAACCTGCTCGCTCAATAGACCATCCAGCACAGCCCCATGCCCACCCCGGAAATCGCTCAGACCATGGTAGTTCACTCGCACACCTCCACACAGCCACCGATACGCCATGTCACTCTCGCACAGATGCGCAAGACGACGCGCCGAACCCACTCCCTCCAACGTCGCGTACAGCCACAACGCCAACAAAACCGCAGGGTCCGCCGCAGGCCGACCCGAACCATGCTCACGAGAACCGATCCGCGCATAAAACGCGCTCAGATCCATGCCCGACACGAAACCCCAAACCACACGCGCCCGATGATCCGGCGCAAGCGTCCCATCCAAATCCACCATCCGCCACTCCAACTGATGACGATCCGGGCGCATGCAGCGAGCACCTCCCACAACCGACATAACAACCCTCCCTCACAAACCAACGACCAACCCACAGAATCACGACCCATCCCAAACGCCAAGGGGTTCTTCACACGCTCGAAAGCGGGAATGACGAGAGAGGGGGCCGCGACGGCCTCCCTCGGGCCGTCGCTACAAGCCTCTCCCGTCATTCCCACGCGCCCGGGAATTTCGCGCGCTTGGTCGGCTGAACCGACGCCCACGCGGACGTCTCGGGATTTCTTCACACGCTCGAAAGCGGGAATCCATTCCCCCCCCCCCCCCCCCCCCCCCGGAGCCGCCGGCGCCCGGGCAAGCGGCCGACCAGGGGCGGGTTCTCGCCGAACATGACGGCATGGCTGGCATAGGCGTGGCGAAGATCGTGAAGACGGAGGCCGGGCAAGCCCGCCTCGACGCGGATGCGACTCCAACGGACGTTTCCGCCGGTTCACGCGATGGCGGACACCCAACCGGAGGGGATCGACGATGCGTCGGCGGTGACGCCCCGGCGGCCGCGGACGATCTCGTCGATCCGCGCCGGCGTCGCGCCGATCGCCTTCGCCAGTGCGGCGGCGGACAACGCGAAGGGCTCCATGCAGTCGCGCTTTGGAGCCTCGCCCGGACGGACCGGCTCCAGTCGGGTCATGTCGTCCAGGTCCTCGGGATGCAACGCCGGATCGCGGGCCGCCGGAACAAGGCGCCGGCGCGCGATCAGAACAGGTCGCCGACGCCGGCGCGGGCCGAGAAATACTCCCAGGCGCGGTTGGTGGAAAGCGGGCCGGTGAAGGTCCGGGTGCAGGCCTCGATCTCGCCCGGGCTCAGATAGGCGACCTCCCCCAACCGCATCGCGTCCATCTGGAGCCGGGCGTTGACCTGGAGATAGATCGACCGCATCACCGCGTGCCGGATCGTGGCCCCCGAGACCGCGCAGCCATGGCCGCGCATCAGCACCACCGAATGGCCGCCGAGCGTGGCCGCGAGATCGCGCCCCTCCTCCATCCGGGTGACCAGCAGGTCGGTGTCGCCGAACTTGTCGCGGATGTCCCAGACCGGCGCCTCCGCGCCGATCGCCGCCGCGACGTGGGCCACGGGGCGCAACGGCGTGCGCGAGATGGTGAACGGGATCACCTCGTAGGCGTGGTTGTGGACGACCGACGTCACGTCGGCGCGCGCCTCGTAGATGCCGCCATGGATGGGGCGCTCGGAATAGAGCGCCCGGTCGCCGGCGTCGATCGGCTCGCCGTCGAGGGTGAACTCCAGGATGTCGTCGAGCGTCACCAGTGCGGGGCTTCGCGAACGCGCCATGAGATAGCGCCCGGGATCGCCCGGATGGCGCATGGTGACGTGGCCGTAGGCGTCGACGACGCCCTCGCGGGCGAGGATGCGGTTGGCGACGACTACGTCGCGCCTGGCCCGTTCGAGCTCGTCCATCGCCGTCGCCCTCTCCGTCGCCGCGCGCCCGGCGGCCCGTCCCGCTTCTACCATGGCGGGCCGGGCGCGGGCGAGCCCGCCTCGTCCCGCCGCCTCATGCGCGCTTGCGGTCCTCGTCCTCGGCGATCGGGCGGTCGTAGCGGTCGACCATCTCGTGCGGGATCACCTGGCGGAACTTGCCGACTTCGCGGTCCCAGTCGATCAGCAGCCGCTCGGCGTAGAGCGATTGGGTCTCCCGCGCGTGCTCCTCGATCATCCGCCGCAGCGCCTCCTCCCAATAGGGCGTGCGGATGCGCTGATGGAAGACGGTGTCGTCGTTGACGCGCAGGTCGAAACTGTCGTCGGGATCGTAGACGTAGGCCATGCCGCCGGTCATGCCGGCGGCGAAGTTGTCGCCCACCGGCCCGAGGATCGCCGCGGTGCCGTTGGTCATGTACTCGCAGCCGTTCGAGCCGCAGCCCTCGACCACCGCGTCGGCCCCGGCGTTGCGGACGGCGAACCGCTCGCCCGCCTGGCCGGCCGCGAACAGCTTGCCCCCCGTGGCCCCGTACAGGACGGTGTTGCCGATGATGGTGTTCTCGTTGGAGGCGAGCGGGCTCTGCGTCTGCGGCCGGATGACGACCGTTCCGCCCGACAACCCCTTGCCCACGTAATCGTTGGCGTCGCCGAACAGTTCGAGCTTGAGCCCCTGCACGGCGAAGGCGCCGAGCGACTGGCCGGCGGAGCCTCTGAGGCGCACGGTGATGTGGCCGGGGGACAGGCCGCGCATGCCGAAGCGCCGGGTGATCATCGAGCTCAGCCGGGCGCCGATGGCGCGCTGGGTGTTGCCGATGTTGTAGGCGAGCTGGATGCGCTCGCCGCCTTCGAGGGCCGACCGCGCGTCCTCGATCATCAGCGCGTCGAGCGTCTCGGGGACCTCGTTGCGTCCCTCGACGGTGCAGAAATGGGTGTGGTCGCCCGGGTCCGCCTGCACCAGCAGCGGGTTCAGGTCGAGATCGTCGAGATGCGCGCTGCCGCGGCCGACCTGGGTCAGCAGGTCGGTGCGGCCGATGATTTCCTCCAGCCGGCGCGCGCCCAGCGAGGCCAGGATCTCGCGCGCCTCCTCGGCGATGAAGCTGAACAGGTTGACCACCTTCTCCGGCGTGCCGGCGAACTTCTCGCGCAGCCGCTCGTCCTGGGTGCAGACGCCGACCGGGCAGGTGTTGGCGTGGCACTGGCGCACCATGATGCAGCCCATCGCCACCAGCGAGGCGGTGCCGACGCCGAACTCCTCGGCCCCGAGCAGGGCGGCGACGACCACGTCGCGGCCGGTCTTGATGCCGCCGTCGACGCGCAGCGCGACGCGATGGCGCAGCCGGTTGAGCGTCAGCACCTGGTTGACCTCGGCCAGGCCCATCTCCCACGGCAGGCCGGCGTATTTGATCGACGACTGCGGGCTCGCCCCGGTGCCGCCGGCATGGCCGGCGATCAGGATCACGTCGGCCTGCGCCTTGGCGACGCCGGCGGCGATGGTGCCGATGCCGCTCTGCGCCACCAGCTTGACGCATACCCGCGCGTCCGGGTTGATCTGCTTGAGATCGTAGATCAGCTGCGCCAGATCCTCGATCGAGTAGATGTCGTGATGCGGCGGCGGCGAGATCAGCGTCACCCCGGGCGTCGAATGCCGCAGGCGGGCGATCGTCTCCGAGACCTTGACGCCGGGGAGCTGCCCGCCCTCGCCGGGCTTGGCGCCCTGGGCGATCTTGATCTCGATCTCGCGGCAGTTGTTGAGATATTCGGCGGTGACGCCGAACCGGCCCGAGGCGACCTGCTTGATCGCCGAACTCGCGTTGTCGCCGTTGGGCAGCAGCCGGAAGCGCGCGGGGTCCTCCCCGCCCTCGCCCGAATCGGACTTGGCCCCGATCCTGTTCATGGCGATGCTCAGCGTCTCGTGCGCCTCCGGACTCAGCGCGCCGAGCGAGATGCCGGGCGAGACCAGCCGCTTGCGCAGCCCGGTGATCGATTCGACCTCGTCGAGCGGCGCCGGCGCGCGCCGGGGGGCGAAGGCCATCAGGTCGCGCAGGTTGACGGGCGGGGCGGCGTGGACCGACCCGGCGTATTTGCGGTAGGCCGCGTAGGAATCGTGGGCCACGGCCGACTGCAGGGCGTGGACCTGCCCGCCGGCCAGGCCGTGGGTCTCGCCGCTCCGGCGGAAGCGGTACAGGCCGCCGACCGGGAGCGTCGCCGCGCCGTCGGCGAAGGCGCGCGCGTGCAGGGCCAGGAGCTTGCGGCGGATGCCGTTCAGCCCGATGCCCGAGATCCGGCTCGCCATGCCGGGGAAGTAGGACGAGACCAGCCAGCGGCTCAACCCGACGGCCTCGAACTTGTAGGCGCCGCGGTAGGACGAGACGATGGAGATGCCCATCTTGGACATGATCTTGAGCAGCCCCTGGTCCACCGCCCGCTTGTAGCGCTGGACGCAGGCTTCCAGGTCGAGCGCGCCGAACAGGCCGCGCCGATGCCGGTCGGCGATCGTCTCCTCGGCCAGATAGGCGTTCACCGTGGTCGCGCCGACCCCGATCAGCACCGCGAAGTAATGCACGTCGAGGCATTCCGCGCTCTCGGCGTTGAGCGAGGTGTAGGTGCGCAGCGATTCGGCCACCAGATGGCTGTGCACCGCGCCCACCGCGAGGATCATCGGAATGGCGGCGCGGTCGGGGCCGATCTTCCGGTCGGACAGGATCAGATGCGCCGTTCCGCCGCGCACCGCGTCCTCGGCCTGGCGCTGGATGCGGTAGATGCCGCGCCGCAGCGCCAGCTCTCCCCTGTCGGGCGAGAAGCTGCAATCGATCTCGACCGCGTCGTCGCCCATATGGGCGCGCATGGCGGCGAACTCGGCGTTGGTGAGCACCGGCGAATCGAGCTGCAGCACCTGCATCTGGCTTTCGTGCTGCTCGAGGATGTTGTTGCCCAGATTGCCGAGCCGGGTGCGCAGGCTCATCACCCGGTACTCGCGCAGCGAATCGATCGGCGGGTTGGTGACCTGGCTGAACGACTGGCGGAAGAAATGGTGCAGCCCGCGATACTGGTCCGACAGCACGGCGAGCGGCGTGTCGTCGCCCATCGAGCCGACGGCCTCCTTGGCGTCCTCGACCATGGGCTGGAGCAGCAGCTCCAGCTCCTCCAGCGTGTAGCCGGCGGCGACTTGGCGCCGGCGCAGCTCGTCCGCCCCGAACCCCGCCGGCCGCTCCGCCCCCGACTTGATGATCTCGTCCAGGACCGTCAGCTTGCGGACCCACGCGCCATAGGGGTGCTCGTCGGCGACCAGCCGCTTCAGCGCGTCTTCCCGGTGGAGCGCGCCCGCCTCCAGATCGACGCCGATCATCTGCCCCGGGCCCAGCCGGCCCTTCTCCACCGCGTCCGTCTCGGCGACGTGGACCATGCCGGTCTCGGAGCCGACGATCAGCAGGCCGCCGGCCGAGACCGTATAGCGCATCGGCCGCAGCCCGTTGCGGTCCATGCCGGCGATCGCCCAGCGCCCGTCGGCGGCGACGATCGCCGCCGGGCCGTCCCACGGCTCCATCATGCAGTTGGCGTAGGCGTAGAAGTCGCGCAGCCCGGCGTCGATCGTGGTCCGCTTCGACCAGGCCTCGGGGATCATCAGACATTTGACGTGGGGGGCCGGACGCCCGGCCCGAACCAGCAGTTCGAACACGTTGTCGAGCATCGCCGAGTCGGAGCCGCCGGGCTGGACGATCGGCTTGAGATCGTCGATGCGCTCGCCGAAGACCTCCGAGGCGAGCCGCGTCTCGTGGCTCTTCATCCAGTTGACGTTGCCCGACAGGGTGTTGATCTCGCCGTTATGGGCGAGCATCCGCAGCGGCTGGGCGAGCCGCCAGGTCGGGAAGGTGTTGGTCGAATAGCGCTGATGGTAGAGCGCATAGCGGGAGACGAAGCGCTCGTCGAGCAGATCGGGGAAGAAGGCCGTCAGCTGCTCGGCCAGGAACATGCCCTTGTAGACCACCGAACGGCAGGACAGCGAGCAGATGTAGAAGTCGTTGACGTTCTCGGCCCGGATCTGGTTCTCGATCAGCCGGCGGATGACGTAGAGGTCGGTCTCGAACCGTTCGGCGGAGAGGCCGGCGCCGCCGGCGATCATGATCTGCTCGATCTCGGGGCGGGTCGCGTTGGCCTTCTCGCCGATCACCTCGACGTTGACCGGCGCCTGGCGCCAGCCGTAGATGGCGTAGCCGAATTTGAGGATCTCGGCCTCGACGACGCAGCGGCAGCGCTCCTGCCCGGCGAGATCGGTGCGCGGCAGGAAGATCATGCCGATGGCGATCGGCCCGGGCCCGGCGGTGTGGCCGGTGCGGGCGATGTGCTCCTTGAAGTAGTCCTGCGGGATCTCGACGTGGATGCCGGCGCCGTCGCCGGTCTTGCCGTCGGCGTCCACGGCGCCCCGGTGCCAGACCGATTTGAGCGCCTCGATCCCCGCCTCGACGACCTCGCGGCGGGGCTTGCCGTCGATCGCCGCGATCATGCCGACGCCGCAGGCGTCGCGTTCCTGCGCCGGATCGTAGAGCCCGTCGCGCGCCAGCCGCCGGGCTTCGCGCCGCCGCCGACCGGCCCAGCCCGGCCCGTCTTCCGTCGTCCGCCCCGCCATCGTCCGCCCCGCCATCGTCCGTCTCCCGTCGTCCGCCTACGCCGCCGCCGCGGCCGTCCTGGCGCGCAGATAGCGGTCCATGGCCTCGGCCGCGTCGCGGCCGTCGCGGATCGCCCACACCACCAGCGACGCGCCGCGCGTCACGTCGCCGGCGGCGAACACGCCGTCGAGGCTGGTCATCATCGTCTTGCGGTCGATGCGGATCGTGCCCCAGCGGGTGACCTCCAGGCCGTCGGCGCCGAGTTCGGTCGGCAGGTCGCCGGGATCGAAGCCCAGCGCCTTGATCACGAGACCGGCGTCGAGCGCGAAGCTCGACCCCTCGACCGGCTCCGGCGTCTTGCGGCCGGAGGCGTCGGGAACGCCGAGGCGGAAGCGGCGCGCGCGCACGGCCGAGACCCGCCCGTCGCCCAGGAACGCCTCCGGGGCGGCGAGCCAGACGAAGCGGACGCCTTCCTCCTCGGCGTAGGCGACCTCGCGCCGCGAGCCCGGCATGTTTTCGCGGTCGCGGCGATAGAGGCAGCTCACCGACGCTGCGCCCTGGCGGACCGCGGTGCGCACGCAGTCCATCGCGGTGTCGCCGCCGCCGATCACCACCACGTCCTTCCCCCTGGCGTCGAGGCGCCCGGAGTCGAATTCGGGAACCGCATCGCCCAGCCCCTTGCGGTTGGAGGCGGTCAGGTAGTCGAGGGCCGGCGCAACGTCGTCGAGCCCCGCCCCGGGAACCCGGATGTCGCGCGCTGCATAGACGCCGGTCGCGATCAGCACCGCGTCGTGGCGGGCGCGGAGCTCCTCCACTCCGGCGTCGCGCCCCAGTTCGAAACCGCGGTGGAAGACGACGCCGCCTTGCTCCAGCAGCGCCACCCGGCGGCGCACGACCTGCTTCTCCAGCTTGAAGTTGGGAATGCCGTAGACCAGCAGCCCGCCGATCCGGTCGTGGCGGTCGTAGACGTGGACCTCGTAGCCTTTGCGGCGCAGCTGCTCGGCCGCGGCGAGGCCGGCCGGGCCGCCGCCGACGATCCCGGCCGAGGCGCCCAGCTCGCGCGCCGGCGCCGGCGGGCGGACCCAGCCCCGGTCCCACGCGGTCTCGGTGACGTAGGTCTCGACCGCGCCGATCGTGACCGTCCCGTGACCCGCCTGCTCAATCACGCAGTTGCCCTCGCACAACCTGTCCTGGGGGCAGATCCGGCCGCAGATCTCGGGCAGGTTGTTGGTCGCGGCCGACAATTCGTAGGCCTCCTCCAGCCGCCCCTGGGCGGTCAGCATCAACCAGTCCGGGATGTGGTTGTGGACCGGGCAATGCACTTGGCAGAACGGGATGCCGCATTGCGAACAGCGGCTCGCCTGCTCCGCCGCGCCCCCGGCGTCGAAGCGGCGGTGGATCTCGGCGAAGTCGCGCCGCCGCAGTTCCGCCCCGCGCTTCTCGGGCGGACGCATCTCCACGTCGACGAATTTGAGCATCCGTTCGGCCATGCGCCATCCTAGCCGCCTCCATCCCGGAAGGCGAAGGAAAAAATCGCGCTTAGGTCAAGATTTCGTACATATCGGACGGAAAGCGGGCCGCGAAGGCCGGATCGCCGCCGCTCCGCACGAGGCGCAAGGTCAAACCAGTCCCATATCGAGACTAAATGAATCTCCCACCCTGTCGCCGGGACGGCGCGGCGTGGGCCGAATCCCCGCTTGGGCCGGCCCCGGGCCTGTTGTATACGCGGCCCCGACATGGACCCGATGCAGATTCTCGTCCTCGCCGCGACGCAGGGCGCCACGGAGTTCCTGCCGGTCAGCTCGTCGGGCCATCTCGCGCTGCTGCCCGCGGTCTTCGGCTGGCCCGACCAGGGGCTGCCGCTCGACGTGGCGGTCCATTTCGGGACGCTCGGCGCGGTGTGCGCCTATCTGCGGCGCGATCTGCGCCGGGTGCTGCGGGCGCTCGCCTTCCCCGGCGCGCGCGACGCGGCCGCGCGGCGGCTCGCTTTGCATCTCGCGGTCGCGACCTGCCCGGTGGCGGTCGCGGGGCTCGCGGTCTTCGTCGCCGCCGGCGACGCGCTCCGCGACGCCGAGGTGATCGCCTGGGCCACGATCGGCTTCGGCCTGCTGCTATACGCCGCCGACCGGGCGGGAGCCGCGGCGCGGCGTCTCGACGGCATGACCGTGTGGGACGCGGTCGGCATCGGCGTCTGCCAGGTCTTCGCCCTGATCCCGGGGGCGAGCCGCGCCGGCGTCACGATCACCGCGGCGAGGCTGCTGGGCTTCGACCGGCGCGAGGCGGCGCGCTTCTCGATGCTGCTCTCGATCCCGACCGTGCTGGCGGCCGCGGCCCTGGCCGCGACCGGGCTCGCCCGCGCCGACGCGGCCGCGTGGCGAGACGCGGCGCTCGCCGCGGCGCTCGCCTTCGCCGCCGCCCTGGTCGCCATCGCCCTGCTGATGAAGTGGCTGCGCCGGTCGGGCTTCGCCCCCTTCGTCGTCTGGCGCCTGGTCCTCGGCGCGGCGCTCCTGGCCTGGCTGCATCTGTGACCCGGCGGCGGCCATGCTATGCTGTCCTGCCGCCGGGAGGGCGGGACGCGCGCAGGAGGGCGGCGAGGCCATGACCGGGAATGCGACCTTCGACTACATCGTCATCGGCGCCGGGTCGGCCGGCTGCGTGCTGGCCAACCGCCTGACCGAGGACGGCGACGCCAGCGTCCTGCTGCTCGAAGCCGGGGGGTGGGACCGCGACCCGATGATTCGCATCCCGCTCGGCTGGGGCAAGATCCTGGAGCAGCGGCGGCACGACTGGGGCTACTTCACCGAGCCCGAGCCCCGCCTCGAAGACCGCCGCATCGAGACCGCGCGCGGCAAGGTGATCGGCGGCTCGTCGTCGATCAACGCCATGGCCTATGTGCGCGGCAACCGCGCCGACTACGACCGCTGGCGCCAGATGGGGCTCGCCGGCTGGTCGCATGACGACGTGCTGCCCTATTTCAAGCGCTCCGAAGCCTGGGAGGGCGGGGCGGACGAGCATCGGGGCGACGGCGGCCCGCTCAGGAGCCGCCTGTCGATCTACCGCGACCCGCTGGTCGAGGCCTATCTGGAGGCCGCCCGGACCGCGGGCTACCCCGTCGTCGCCGACTACAACGGCGCCAGCCAGGAAGGCTTCGCCCGCATCCAGCAGACCATCGGCGACGGCCGCCGCTGGAGCGCCGCGGTCGCCTATCTGCGCCCGGCGCTGCGCCGCCCCAATCTCCGCGTCGAGACCGGGGCGCTGACCTCGCGCATCGCCGTCGAGGGCGGGCGCGCCGCGGGCGTCGAATACCTGCGCGGCGGGCGCCGGCTCGAGGCGCGCGCCGAGCGCGAGGTGATCGTCTCGGGCGGAACCATCAACTCGCCGCAGATCCTGATGCTGTCCGGCATCGGCGACGCCGCCCATCTCGAATCCGTCGGCGTCGAGCCGGTGGTCGACCGCCCGCAGGTGGGCGAGAACCTCCAGGACCACCTGTCGGCGATCGTCGAATACGAACGCCCCGCGCCGGGGCCGTTCCGGGACCGGATGCGGATCGACCGGCTGGGCGCCGACATGGCGCGGGCCTGGCTGTTCGGGCGCGGGCCGGCGACGGACCTGCCGGGCGCCTTCCTGGCCTTCCTCAAGACCCGGCCCGGGCTGGAGACGCCGGACGTCCAGTTCCTGTTCCGCCTGCTGCCGGGCGCGACCTGGCCTTGGTGCCCCGGCGTCCGCCGGCCCTGGCGCGACGGCTTCGCCTGCCGCCCGGTCCTGCTGCGCCCCGAAAGCCGCGGCGCCGTCCGGCTGGCCTCGAAGGACCCCGCCGCCCCGGTCCGCATCCGGCAGAACTTCCTCGACAGCGAGAACGACAAGCGCACGCTGCGCGACGGCTTCCGCATCGCCCGCGAGATCGCCCTCCAGCCCGCGCTCGACCGCTTCCGCGGCGCCGAGACCTCGCCCGGCGCCGAGGTCCGCAGCGACGAGGAGATCGACGCCCATATCCGCGCCACCTCCGCCACCGCGCACCACCCGGCCGGCACCTGCCGGATGGGCATCGACCGCGACGCCGTCGTCGATGCCGAGCTCAAGGTCGTCGGCGTGGACCGGCTGCGGGTGGTGGACGCCTCGGTGATGCCCGACCTGGTGGGCGGCAACATCAACGCGCCCGTCATCATGATCGCCGAACGCGCCTCGGACCTGATCCGCGGGCGGCGGCCGCTCGCCCCCGCCGGGGCCGGAGAGGCCGCATGACGGAAGCGGACGCCGCCGCCGCTGCTGACGCCGCCGCCGCGGCGGCCTGGCGCGCGGCCCATGCGCGGTCGCTTCGCGACCCGGAGGAGTTCTGGGCCGAGGCCGCCGAGCAGGTCCATTGGCATCGGCGCTGGGACCGGGTGCTCGACGACTCCGACCCGCCCTTCTACCGCTGGTTCCGGGGCGGCGTCGTCAACAGCTGCTACAATGCGCTCGACCGGCACGTCGAGAACGGACGCCGGCGTCAGACGGCGCTGATCTACGACAGCCCGGTCACCGGGACGGTCGCGACCTACAGCTACGGGGAGCTGCTGGACCTCGTCTCGCGCTGCGCCGGCGCCCTCGCCGCCCTCGGCGTGGGCAAGGGCGACCGCGTCGTCGTCTACATGCCGATGGCGCCGGAGGCCGTGGTGGCGATGCTCGCCTGCGCGCGGCTGGGGGCGGTGCATTCGGTGGTGTTCGGCGGCTTCGCCGCCAACGAGCTCGCCGCCCGCATCGACGACTGCAAACCCAAGGTCGTGGTCGCCGGCTCCTGCGGCATCGAGCCCGGCGGGATCGTCGCCTACAAGCCGCTGCTCGACCGGGCGATCGAACTCGCCGCGCACGCGCCCGACCGCTGCATCGTCCTGCAACGCGAGGCCGGGCGCGCGGCGATGATCCCCGGCCGCGACGTCGATTGGGGCGACGCCCTGGCCGCCGCGTCCCCGCATGACTGCGTGCCGGTGGCGGCGACCGATCCGCTCTACGTCATCTACACGTCGGGCACCACCGGGCGGCCCAAGGGGATCGTCCGCGACAACGGCGGCCATCTGGTCGCGCTGCGGTGGTCGATGCCCAACGTCTACGGCGTCGAACCCGGCGAGGTCTTCTGGGCCGCGTCCGACGTGGGCTGGGTGGTGGGCCACTCCTACATCGTCTACGCGCCGCTGTTCAACGGCTCGACCTCGGTCCTGTTCGAGGGCAAGCCGGTCGGGACGCCGGACGCGGGCGTCTATTGGCGGGTCATCGCGCAGCACGGCGTCAAGGCGCTGTTCACCGCGCCCACCGCCTTCCGCGCCATCAAGCGCGAGGACCCGGACGGGCTGCTGATCGGGGGATACGACCTGACGCGGTTCGAGACCCTGTTCCTCGCCGGGGAGCGGGCCGATCCCGACACGGTGAAATGGGCCGAGACGCGGCTCGGCGTGCCGGTGATCGACCATTGGTGGCAGACCGAGACCGGCTGGGCGATCGCCGCCAACTGCGTCGGGCTGGGCCGGCTGCCGGTCAAGCGCGGTTCGCCCACCCGGCCGGCGCCGGGATGGGACCTGCGGGCGCTCGACGACGCCGGCCGCGAACTGCCGCCGGGCGAGATCGGCGCCCTTGCGGCTCGGCTGCCGATGCCGCCCGGCTGCCTGACCACCCTGTGGAACGCCGACGACCGCTTCCGGGAGGCCTATTTCGACGACTATCCCGGCTACTACAAGACCGCCGACGCCGGCTATATCGACGAGGACGGCTACGTCTGGGTGATGTCGCGCACCGACGACGTCATCAACGTCGCCGGGCACCGCCTGTCCACGGGGGCGATGGAGGAGGTGCTGGCGGCGCATCCCGACGTGGCCGAATGCGCGGTCGTCGGGGCGGCGGACCGGATCAAGGGCCAGACGCCGCTGGGCTTCCTGGTGCTCAAGGCGGGGGCGGGGCGGACGGACGCCGAGGTCGTGGACGAGGTCGTCCGCATGGTGCGCGACGACATCGGGCCGGTGGCCGCGTTCAAGACCGCGACCGTCGTCAAGCGGCTGCCCAAGACCCGTTCGGGCAAGATCCTGCGCGGCGCGATGCGCCGAATCGCCGACGGCGAGGACTGGTCGACGCCGGCGACGATCGACGACCCCGCCATCCTCGACGAGATCGCCGCGGCGCTGCGCGCGATCGGCTACGCCGGAACGGGCTGAACGCCGGGGAGCGGCCGGATCGGCCCGAGAAAGGCCGTCGGCTCGAGGCGGATACGCCGACGATTCGTCGTTCCCCCGCTTCCGCGGGGGCAGGCTCCGCGGAAGCGGGGGAACGACGGGAGGGGGCCGTAGCGCCGGCCCGTATTTCTCATTCCGCTCGCCCGCAAGCCTCGTCCGGCGGCGTCCTCGTCCCTGGACGATTCTCATGAAAAAAACGCTTGCAGTCCCTTGACCCCCCCCCCCCCCGCGTATGGTAGCCGTGAGCCGACTTCGGACGGGGCATCGCATTTCGGATTGAAATGCGATGCCCCTGGGAAAGGAAAACGTGATGAACACGAGAAGCACTGCGCGATTCACCGGCTTGGCCTTGACCATGGCCGCCGCCCTGGCGACGTCCGGGTGCGGCGGCGGCAGCTCCAAACCCCCGATGCCAATGGAGCCAACGCAATTGCCTTTCCGCTCGATCGACTCTGCGGTGACAAGCAACGACCAACGACAGGGCATCCGGGCCGCGGCCGTGGAGGCGGCCGGAAACGCGCCCAACGGGGGGGTCTTCAGGAGCGTCACGCAATCCTCGACCGCCGGCGACAGTGTTCGGGTGGCGCGCTTGGTGCGCCGCGCGGACGGGGCGATAAACTGGGGGGTGGGGAAGGCCGGCGGATGGTCGGTCGACGGGGACAATGCCCGGGTGCTGGCGGAACCGCGCGGAGAGGGCTGGAGGGGCATCCAGTTCCATCAGGCGCCGGGCGGCGGCAAAGGCAGCGGAACGGGTCCGGGACTGTACGTCAACGTCTACACCGACATCGAGGTGCCGACGACCAGACCGGCGCTGGTACCCGCGGCGCTGGCGCCGGCGGACCATCCCGAGGGATGTGGAGTCGGCGGCACCGTGTCGGCCGGTCATTCCTGCACGTACGAAGCCAACGGCCAGACGTTCACTCTGCGAATGGACGGCAACAGCGTTTGCTTCGCGTTCGGATGCGCTGGGGGGAACCAACGTATCATCGACAGCACTTTCAATGGTGTGCGGGTCACTCTCGTGACCGAGGGAAGCGGCGCGAGTCGGACAATCGCCCAGCTCGGTGGTGATCTCGCCGCGCCCGCCGCGGCGGGGCCGCCGCCCGCCGACGCGCCGGCGCCGCAGCCGCCCGACGACATGCCGGCGCCGCCCGACGCCAGGGAGCCGGCGCCGCCGATGCCCGTCTTTGACCCCGACCTTGCTGGGCAGGACGCCGACTATCTGGCCGGCGGCATCTGGGTGCGGGTCCCGGAGGGCGCCGCCAGCGTGGCCGACTACGAGTTCGGCGCCTTCATGGACGGCGGCGACCCCTTCGTGCAGGACAATCTGGCGGGCCTGACGGGCAGGGCGACGTACACGGGCGAAGCGAGCGCGGTGTACTCCTATCAGCCGACGAACCGGAACTACTTCGTCGACGGCGTGGTGAGACTGACGGCCGACTTCGGCGACGCCGACAGCCTGGGAAGCATCCGCGGAGCCATCACCGACATCACGGGAGAAGGGCCGGAGCGGGGCTGGTACGAGGGAGGCAGCGTGGTGCTGGGGACCGCGCAAATCGGAAGCGCCGACAGCGGCTTCTTCACCGGCGACACCTCCACCCGGAGTAGCGACCCCGACGACCCCGTGCTTACCGGCAAGTGGGGCGGCCGGTTCTACGGCAACGGGGCCGCGGGCGCCCATCCCGGCTCCGTCGCCGGCACGTTCGGCGGAGCGACCGCCGACGGCAGCCAATCCTACGTCGGCATATACGGCGCATTCCGGGGGGAGGATCAGGAGCCGCCGCAGCCGCGGTAACGCGCGGCCCGACCGCGCCGGCCCGTCCTGGTTCAGATACATGCGAGACACGGCCCATCGGGTCGGTCGGTATCCGGCCTCGCCATGGCCGGAAGCCTGCTTACGGTCATGGTTGCCCTCGGCCGTTGGGAGCGGTGGGTCACCCGAAGGGCCGGAGCGGAGCGGAGGAGCCGCGAAGCGGCTTGACGCGCCGCTCCCAACGGCCCACGCGGTGTCTCATATGTGGTGTCTCATATGTATTGAACGAGGACGGCCCCTTGACCCCCCCCTCCCCGTGTGCATGGTAGCCATGAGCCGACTTCGGAACGGGAGCGCCAACCACCGTACGAGCGATGCCGCGAAACGCTCACGTCCCGAAAATCATGAACATGGCGTCCGGAGGCGGACTCTCAAACGCAGGCATGAGGAGAAACGCGATGAACGCGAGAAGCGCTGCGCGATTCACCGGCTTGGCCTTGACCATGGCCGCCGCCCTGGCGATGTCCGGATGCGGCGGCGGCAGTTCCACACCATCCACGCCAGCCATATCATCCATACTCACGCCGGTACCATCGCGCGTCAGTTCGCCAACGCGGTTCTACACATTCGACTCTGCATTGACGAACGCTGCCCAACGACACCACGTCCGAGCCGCGGTTGCGGCGGCGGCCGGAAACACGCCCAACTCGGGGAGCGTCACGCAATCCTCGACCGGCGACGGCGCCGCCACCGACAGCGTTTCGGTGACCGTGGAGCGTGATGCGAGCGGAACGGTAAGTTATACGGTACGGGAGGCTGGCGGATGGTCCGTCGACAGGGACAGTGCCCGGGTGTTGGCGGAATCGAGTAAAGGGATCTGGAAGGGCATCGAGTACCATCAGGCGCCAGGAGGCGGCCAAGGCAGTGGAACGGGTCCGGGATTGTATGTCGCGGGATTGTATGTCGACGTCTACACCGATATCGAGGCGCCAGGAACCGCGTCGGACGCCGACTCCGACTATCTGGCCGGCGGCATCTGGATGCGGGTCCCGGAGGACGCCGCCAGCGTGGCCGACTACGAGTTCGGCGCCTTCGCGGACGGCAACGACCCCTTCACGCAGGCCAATCTGGCGGGCCTGACGGGCACGGCGACGTACGCGGGCGACGCGACCGCGGTGTACTCCCATCAGGCAACGAACCGGAACTACTTCGTCGACGGCGACGTGAGCCTGACGGCCGACTTCGGCGACGCCAGCAGCTTGGGAAGCATCAGCGGAACCGTCTCCAACTTCACGGGAGAAGGGCCGGAGTCGGACTGGTACGAGGGAGTCAGCGTGTCGCTGGGGGACGCGCAAATCGGAAACGCCGACAGCGGCTTCTTCACCGGCGACACCTCCACCCGGAGTAGCGACCCCACCGACCCCGGGCTTACCGGCAAGTGGGGCGGCCAGTTCTACGGTAACGGCGCCGCGGGCGGCCGTCCCGGTTCCGTCGCCGGTACGTTCGGCGCCGCGACCGCCGACGGCAGCGAATCTTTCGTCGGCGCATACGGCGCATCCAGCCTGGCAGGCCCCGCGCTGGGCTACAGGCCGGTGCCGGCAGGCCCCGCGCTGGGCTCCAGGCCGGTGCCGCCGCCGGCAGAGCGGGCGCCGGCAGAGCCGGCGCCGGCAGCGTCCGCGCTGCCAGAGCCCGCGCGGCCACAATCGCGCGACCGGTCGTCAACGTTGTTCTACACATTCGACTCTGCGTTGAGGAACGCCGTCCAACGATGGGGCGTCCGAGCCGCGGTTGCGGAGGCAGCCGGAAACACGCCCAACCCGTACACCCTTGAAGCCGATGTCTCCGGGGGCGTCACGCAATCTTCGACCGGCGACAACCAAATTCTTTCGAGTGTGTGGCGGGACGAGGACGGAACGTTACTCCTGGCGGCCTCGGGGTGGTACGGCATAGACCACCGGATCGTCGGCAGGGACAGTGCCCGGGTGTTGGCGGAATCGAGTAAAGGGATCTGGAAGGGCATCGAGTACCATCAGGCGCCAGGAGGCGGCCAAGGCAGTGGAACGGGTCCGGGATTGTATGCCTACGTCTACACCGACTACGAGGAGCCTACGTCCTCGTGCGGATTGGTGGGCGGCATCTTGTCGAGAGGTGCTCTCTGCACGTACGAACTCGACGGCCAGACGTTCACTCTGAGCTCGACTGCCTTCACGATTAACGGCGTTTCTAGCGAAGCAATTTGCTTCGACGACATTTGCGGGGATAACGTCAACCTAGAGGGCTGGACTGTGGGTACGGGTGAAGGTGTGAAGGTCACCATAGTGACCGAGGGAAGCAGCGGTGGGGATCGGAGAATCGCCCGGATCTCGCAGAACCTTGCGGACGCCGCTGAGCGGGAGCCATCCGACGCCGACTATCTGGCCGGCGGCATCTGGATGCGGGTCCCGGAGGACGCCGCCAGCGTGGCCGACTACGAGTTCAGCGCCTTCGCGGACGGCCTCGACCCCTTCACGCAGGCCAATCTGGAGGGCCTGACGGGCACGGCGACGTACGCGGGCGACGCGACCGCGGTGTACTCCCATCAGGCAACGAACAGGAACTACTTCGTCGACGGCGACGTGAGCCTGACGGCCGACTTCGGCGACGCCAGCAGCTTGGGAAGCATCAGCGGAACCGTCTCCAACTTCACGGGAGAAGGGCCGGAGTCGGACTGGTACGAGGGAGTCAGCGTGTCGCTGGGGGCCGCGTCAATCGGAATCGCCAACAGCGGCTTCTTCACCGGCGACACCTCCACCCGGAGTAGCGACCCCACCGACCCCGGGCTTACCGGCAAGTGGGGCGGCCGGTTCTACGGTAACGGCGCCGCGGGCGACCATCCCGGTTCCGTCGCCGGTACGTTCGGCGCCGCGACCGCCGACGGCGGCGAATCCTTCGTCGGCGTATACGGCGCACGGCGGCAGCAGTAACGCGCGGCCCGACCGCGCCGGTCTGGAAACGGGGGAGGGGCGGCCGCGCGGCCGCCCCTCTATTTTCCGCGCCGACGATGAAATGGGTCTGCATCCTCGCGGTCGCGGTTTTGCTTCCCGCTTCGGCCTCGTCCGCTTCCGCTTCGGAGCGCTCCCATCTGTCCTCCGACCCCCGGGTCAACGACGCCCGGTCGCTGATCGAAGACGGCCGGTTCTCCGAAGCGCTGGCGGTCCTGCGTCCGCTGGCCCCGGACCACGCGGACCGCACCGACGTCCTGTTCCTCGTCGGCCTCGCCGCCATCGGCGCCTCGCAGCAGGCCGGCGCCGGAGAAGGGGAGCAGACCGCCCTGCTCGACGAGGCCGTCGCCGCGCTGCGCGCCATCCTCGTCGACCGGCCCGGCCTGACGCGCGTGCGCCTGGAGCTGGCCCTCGCCTTCTTTCTCAAGAACGAGGACGATCTCTCGCGCGAACACTTCGAGCGCGTGCTGGCCGGCGGGCCGCCGCCGGCGATGGCGGCGAACGTCCGCCGCTTCCTGGAGGCGATCCGGGCGCGGCGGCGCTGGAGCGGCTATTTCGGCGCGGTCTTCGCTCCCGACAGCAACCTCAACGCGGCCTCGAAGTCGGACGTCATCCACATCCGCGGCGCGCCGTTCCGCCGCGACGCGGACGCGGGCGCCCGCTCGGGGGTGGGGGTCGTCCTGTGGAGCGGCGGCGAGTATCAGCATCCGCTCCACCGGAGGCTGCGGCTGCGGGCGGGCGTGGACCTCGCCCGCCGGGAATACGCCGGAAGGGACTTCGACCAGACCTTCCTGTCCGGGCACGTCGGACCCCGCTGGCTGATCGACCGGGACACCGAGGCGAGCCTGCTCGCCAGCGTCCAGCGCCGCTGGACCGCCGGCAAGCCGGAGAGCGACGGCCTCGGCGCCCGCCTCGAGGGCGAGCGCCGCCTCTCCCGGCGCCTGACGGCGAACCTGCGCGCCGCCTGGCGCCGGCGCGAGTACCGGAGGAGCGGATCCCTGGACGGGCCGCAGGCCACCCTCTCCCTCGGGGCCGCCTGGCTCCTGACCTCGACCGCGCAAATCGACGCGACGATCGGCCATGCGCGCGAACGCCCCGAAGCGGCGTTCCGGCGCAACGCCACCCGCTGGGCGCGGATGGGCCTGTCGGTGGCGTTGCCGGTCGTCACCGTGCGCGGCAGCGCCGAATTGCGCCGGACCCGCTTCGAGGGCGATTGGTCCCCGTTCACCCCCGCGGGCGCATCGCGGGCCGACCGGACCCGGATCCTGCGCGTGTCGATCTTCAACCGGGCCTTCACCGTGCGCGGATTCAGCCCGCAACTCGTGCTGACGAACGAAGCGCGCGAATCCAACGCGCAGTTGCACGACTACAGGCGCAACCGCGCCGAACTGCGGCTCGTGCGGCAGTTCTGACCCGCATTGCTCATACTGCTCGTCCGCCGACGCTCCCTCCCCCTGGACGGGAGGGAGGTCGGGAGGGGGGTGGATCGCGGTCCCGCAACGCCGCGCCCTCCTCGATCCTCCACCGATTATGGGAAATGCGCTAATGCCCGCGCCGGCGCGCCCGGACCTCGACCTCGACCGCGACCGGCCCCGCCCGGTCGAAGACCAGCGTCAGCGACAGCCGCCCGCCCGCGGTCAGCTTCCGGCGCAGCCCGATCAGCATCACGTGGCGGCCGCCGGGCGCGAGCCGGACCGCGCCCCCGGCCGGGACGTCGACGCCGCCGATGCGCCGCATCCGGACGACGTCGCCGGTCGCGACGTGGGTGTGGAGTTCCGCCGCCGCGGCGGCCGGCGTGGACGCCCCGACCAGCCGGTCGGCGCCGGCGCCGCGGTTGCGGATCTCCATATAGACGGCCCCCGCCCGGGCCGCGCCCGCGCTCGCCGGCGCCCACGCGCCCGCCACCTCGATCGCGCCCGCCTTGGGCGCGCCCTGCGCCCCGGCCGGGGCCGGCGGCAGGGCGAGCAGCGTGGCGAGGGCGGCGGCGCGCAGCGCCGGGCGCGTCATCCGGGCGCCTTCACCTCGGTCCATGAGTGGGTGGCGATGGCGTGGTTGGCGTCCGGGTCGCGGACGACGTTCTGCGGGTCCTCGCCTTGCGCCATGCGGTCGAGCGAGCGCCGCAACGCCTTGCGCACCATGACCACCCCGCGGTCCGACCGGGCGAGGTTCTCCAGCGCATGGACGGCGATCCGCCGCTGGCCCTCCTGCGCCTCCATGTCGTCGGGCCGGCGCTGCTTGTCCTCGTAGGGCCGGTCGCGCAGGCTGCCCGGGCGGACCTCGGCGCGGGTGTCGGTGCCCGGCTTCCAGCCCGCCAGCGGGCGGCCGTCCCGCAGCGGCCAGGCGACGATGCTGATGCCGTAGATGCGCTCGTTGTCCACCGGCACGCACCAGGAGAGTTCGGAGCATTTGTAGCGCTCCTTCGGCGCCTCGCCGCGCTCGTGGATGTTGGCGATCAGGAAGATGTTGGGGAGGATGCATTCGGTGAACCGCTCCAGCCGGTTGCCGTTGGGCAGGTCGCGGAAGAAGCAGTAGCGCGCCCCCAGCGGGGTCTCCTCGAAGTCGATCTCGGCCGGCCCCGGCGCGGTGATCGCGCTGTCGAATTGGTCGCCCGAAGCCGCGTCGTGCAGCATCAGCAGATGGTGGGCGTCGATCGCGTTCTCGAAATGCTGCAACCAGTTGCAGTCGCGGACGAACCCGACCGAGTGGTCCTCCCACAGCCGCATGCCGCAGAGCGCCGCGTCGTCGCGATGGCGGGTGTCGATGATGTCGTACATCGGCAGCAGCGGGCGCTTGTCGGGCGGCCCCATGTAGACGAAGGCGAGGCCGCCGTATTCCTGCACCGGATAGGCCGGCTGCCACACGTCCATGCGCGCGGCGTAGCCCTCGGCCTCGCACGGCATCTCGAGGCAGCGGCCGTCGGCGCCGTACAGCCAGCCGTGATAGCAGCAGCGGATGCCGCGCTCCTCGATGCGGCCGTATTCGAGCGACGTCCCGCGATGCGCGCAATGCAGTTCGAGGCAGCCCGCCCGCCCGGCCCCGTCGCGGAACGCGATCAGGTCTTCGCAGAGTATCCGCACCCGCCGCGGCAGCGCCCCGAGCTCCGCCGACAGGCAGAGCGGCTGCCAGTAGCGCCGCATCATCTCGCCCATCGGCGTCCCGGGATCGACGTGGGTCAGCGCCGCGTCCTCGCCCGGCATGGCCCGCCCATAGGCCGACTTCATGGCTCGCCCTCCTCGCCGTCGCGGTCCCGGCCGCCGGGCGATCATGCGCCGCCCGCCGCCCGGCGGCAAGCGCCGCCCGGCAGGCGGAGGCGCGCGCCTTGACCGGGCGGGGCGCGCGTGAAACCCTGGATCGCTGGGCCATGCGGAGGCGGGGATGTCCAAGACCGGCGCCGACCATCTGAAGAGTCTCGACGACGGGCGCGAGATCTGGCTCGACGGCGCCCGCGTCGAAGACCACGTGAACCATCCCGCCTTCCGCAACGCGATCCGCTCGGCGGCGGCCCTCTACGACTTCCAGGCCGCCAATCCGGAGCTGATGACCTTCCCCTCGCCCGGCTCGGGCAAGCCGGTCAACCGGGCGTGGCAGCTCACCCGAACCCGGGACGAGCTGGTCCGGCGGCGCGAGGCGCTGGCCGCCTGGTCGCGGACGACCTGCGGCTTCATGGGCCGGTCGCCCGACCACATCGCCAGCAGCCTGGCCGGCCAGGTGATGGGCATCGACGTCTTCCGCCGCCACGGGGCGGACCGCGCCCGGGCGGTCGAGGAGTATTTCGCCTACGCCCGCGACAACGACCTGTTCCTCACCTACGTCATCATCAACCCGCAGGGCGACCGCGGCCGCGACGCCTCCGAACAGGGCGAGGAGTATCTCGCCTGCGGCGTGGTCGACGAGGACGCCGCGGGGATCACGGTGCGCGGGGCGAAGATGCTGGGCACCTCCTCGATCATGGCCAACGAAGTGCTGTTCGCCAACATCCAGCCGCTGCGGCCGGACGAGGACAAATACGCCGTCTCCTTCGTGCTGCCGATGAACGCCAAGGGCCTCAAGATCCTGTCGCGCAAGTCCTACGAGCAGAACGCCGCCTCGCGCTTCGACTACCCGCTGTCCTGGCAGTTCGACGAGAACGACGCGCTGATCTATTGCGACGACGTGAAGGTGCCGTGGGAGCGCGTGTTCGTCTATCGCGACCCCGACGTCTGCCGCGCCCAGTTCCAGGACACCTGGGCCCATACCAGCCAGAACTACCAGTGCCAGATCCGGCTGATGGTCAAGCTCCGCTTCCTGCTGGGCGTCGCCCGCAAGATCGCCGAGACCAACGGCATCGCCGGCTTCCCCCAGGTGCGCGACGCGCTGGGCCGGCTCGCCGCCCAGGCGGCGATGGTCGAGGGCATGGTGCACGGCATCGAGGCCGCCGGGGAGGACTACAACGGCTACTACGTCCCCAGCCGCCATCTGGTCTACGCCGCCCAGGTGCTCACCCAGGAGATGTATCCCGAGCTGGTCAACGCCATCCGCGAGCTCGCCGGCGGCGGCGTCATCATGCTGCCGTCTTCGGCCGCCGACTTCGACCATCCCGAGCTGGCGGCGTTGATCCGCCGCACGCAGCGCTCCCCCGTCGTCGATTCCGAGGGCCGGGTCAAGCTGATGAAGCTCGCCTGGGACGCGCTCGGCTCGGAGTTCGCCTCGCGCCACGTCCAGTACGAGATGTTCTACGCCGGGGCGCAGTTCGTCACCCGCGGCCACATGTTCCGCACCTTCGACTGGGACGATGCGACCGGGATGGTGGACGACATGCTGAGCCGCTACGACCTCGCCGATTCGATCGGCCGGTCGCGGACCTCCCCCGCCCGCGCCGCCGCCGAATGACCCCGCCCGCCGCGCCGGCGGCGCAACGCCGGCGCCGCCCCGTCAGTCGCGGAACTCGGGGATCTCCGGCTTCGCCCCCCAGACGCAGAAGGAGGAGGCGTCGAACGGGAACTGGCGCGGGCGTTCGTCCGGCCCCACCATGCGCACGCCGTGCGAGTATTCGTACACCATCCCGTCCGGCCCCTCGAAATAGAGGAACTGCGCCCCCGAGGTCGCGTGGCGGCCGGGCCCGAACACGATCCGCACCTGGCGTTCGCGCAGGAAGTACCAGGAGCGCATCAGGTCGTCCACGCTCTCGACCTGGAAGTTGACGTGCTGGACCCCGGGCCGGGGCGACGGGAACAGGGCGATCCGATGATGGACCTCGTCGAAGGAAAGCAGCGCCGCGTCGCCGATCCAGTCGTTCGCCCGGACGTTGAAATGGCCGGTCCAGAACGCCTCGTCGCGCGGCGCGTCGCTGGTCCGCAGCCCGACATGGCTGAACCCCCGGATGCCGGCGTCGCGGCCGGGGAAATAGCGCCGGCCGCTGTGATACGGGCGCAGCACCAGCTCGATCCGGTTGCCGGTCGGGTCGTCGAAGGCGAGGAAGTCCGTCACCCGCCGTTCGGCGCAGTCGGCGGCCGCGCCCCGGCGGACCGCCGCCCCGGCCCGGGCGAGGGCCGCGGCGGCGGCGTCCAGGGCCGCCCGGTCGCGCAGCTCGAACGCCAGCGCGTGATCGTCGGGATCGCCCTCGACGTAGCAGACCTCGTGGTCGCGGTCGCTGCCGCGCAGATAGGCGCGCCCGTCCGCCCGCCCGACCAGTTCGAGCCCCAGCAGCCCGGTCGCGAACGACACCGCCCGGTCCAGATCCGCCGTCCCCAGCCGCACGTAGCGGATGTCCACCAGCTCGATCATGCTGCCATTCCCCCGGACCCGCCGCGCCGCCCGCCTCGCCGCTTCGGCGGCCCGTTTCCCGCCCGCCGGCCGACGGTCCGATCGTAACCGCATCCCGCGCCCCGTTCCAGCCGCCGGCCGGGCGCCGCCTATGGATTCCTGCTTTCGCGGAGCCTGCCCCCGGTCCGACCGGGAGCAGGCTCCGCGAAAGCGGGAATCCAGGGCGGTCGCGCCCCGGCGGGACCCGATCTCTCGAACGGACACTCATATGCAGTGAACCCGGACAGGCGCTGGCGAGGCGGGCGGTCGCATGGTATTCTGCCCGAGGTGCCCGGGCGAGGCGATTCCATGAAGCTGTCGCCCCGCGGGCGCCGGCGTCGCGCGCAACGCCCGTTGCAAGGCCGGAGACGGCGATGAAAACGATTGCGACGATCAACTTCAAGGGCGGCGTCGGCAAGACGACCGTCACTTGGTGTCTGGGAGACGTGCTTTCGACGTTCGATGCTTCCCAGGTCCTCCTGTTCGATCTCGATGCGCAAATGTCTCTCACGCAGGCGATCGCATTGGATGCCGATGGGGGATCTTCGGAGAGATTCCATAAATGGCGCGAAGGAGCCATTGCGAACGACAGAAGTATTTTCTCCGTCCTCTGTCGACATTTGGAAGGAGATCTGACGAAATTTCAGCCCGATAATGGATTTGTATTCAGGCACAAACGCAATTATCACTTTGTTCCTTCGACGGAACAACTATATTGGCTTGAACTCGAAAATCCGAATCCTGGAAAAGGGAAATTCTTCGTCAAGAATCTTCTAGGCAGAATTAAAGGATCCCCACACCTTCCAGGATACGACTACGTTCTGTTCGATTGCCCGCCGTCTTTCACGATCATGTCGTACAGCGTTCTTACCTGTTGCGATCTCGTTCTGATTCCGTTCAATCCGGACTTCTTCGCCGCCAGCGGCATCGGTCTTTTGATCGCTGGCTTGCGCCAACAGATACAGCCCCATCCGCTGCCCCGGTTGGGCGTGTTCGCGAACCGAGTGCGCACCCATGGTCAACCCACAAAGGCGGCGCAGGGTTGGATCGGCGACGTCCGCAATGCTTGCGAACGGGCCGGCGCGCAGAACGATCTCGACGTCCGTTTTATGGACACATGGATTCCCGACCGCGCTTCCCTGCGCGACGCGATAACGAACAGGAGGACGCCGCCCGAACTCGAGGGCTGCTTCAGGTCGCTCTGGAGCGAAGTGAGGAGAATGCTATGAGGCCGGACGACGACATCCGCGCGGAAGATCGGAACGAGCTGGAATATCTCGCGCTCGAACTGTCGGAGGTCAAGGGCGTCCTGCGCGAACTGTCGCAGCAGCTGCTGCGAATCGAGAGGCGGTTGCGGGCGGCGTTGCCTCCGCCCGATAAATCGGCGCAACCGGCTCGCGGGAAGCGTATCGACGAAGACGCCGCGCGCCGCCTCATCGACCGCTTGACCGAACGGGCCGGGGCGGGCGAACGGATCGAAAGCGAGCTCCGGCGCATGACGGTCAAGGGAGAGCTGACGGCCTTGGCCAGGAGTCTGGGAATGACCAACGCCAGACTGCCGCCCAAAGACGACCTCGTCCGCCGCATCTCGACCCGGCTTCGCCAGGGCGCCTCCGTCGCCAGCGGCATCCAGGAAGGCGCGCGGGAGAACAGCCGGCGCGTGGCTTGACGGCCGCCCGACGCCGGGGGCCGTTCTGACGCTCGTCGGCCTGCTCGCCGTCGCCGTCGGCGTCTGCGCCCTGTCGGCCGCGCTGACCCGGCTGACGCTGGGGGCCGGGATCCTGGCGGTCCCCAACCCGCGGTCGTCGCATTGCCGGCCGGTCGCCACCGGCGGCGGGATCGGCCTCGCCGTCGCGGCGGCGGCGGGGCTCGGCGCCGCCTGGCTCGCCGCCGGGCGGGCGGGGGGCGCGCCGGGCGGGGCGACGGCCGTCGTCGCGGTCGCCGCGGCCCTGGGGCTGGCCTTGGTGGGCCTCGCCGACGATCTCGGCCGGGTGCGGCGGCGCAGCGTCAAATTCGCCGCCCAGCTCGCCGCCGGCGCCGCGCTCGTCGCCTGCGGGGCGGTCTTCTCCCGCCTGTCCTTGCCGGGGGTGGGGACGGTCGAGCTCGGCCCGTGGGCCGGCCCCGTCACCCTCGTCTGGGTCGTCGCCATGACCAATGCGTTCAACTTCATGGACGGTCTCGACGGCCTCGCCGGCGGCTGCGCCGCCCTCGCCGCCGCCGTCTTCGCCCTCCTCGCCTGGCTGGCCGGGGCGGGGCCGGCCGCCGCCGCCGCCGTCGTCCTGGCCGCCGCGGTCCTGGGCTTCCTGCCGTTCAACCTGCCGCGCGCGCGCATCTTCATGGGCGACGCCGGCAGCCAGTTCCTGGGCTTCGCCTTCGCCGCCCTGGCCGCGGCCGCGGCGGCGGACGTTGGCGCGGCGGGGGGCGCGGGAGGCGGCGCGGAGGGGCGCGCGGAAGGCGGCGTGCCGCCGCTGGCGATGCCGCTGCTGTTCCTGGGATTCCTCTTCGACACCGGGCTTACGATCCTTCGCCGCCTCGCCGCCGGGCGCAACGCGCTCGATGCCCATCGCGGCCATCTCTATCAGCTCCTCAACCGGCTCGGCGCCTCCCATGCCCGGGTCGGCCTGCTGCATTACGCGATGACGCTGCTGCACGGGGCCGGCGCGCTGTGGCTGATCGAACTCGCCCCGGCCCAGCGCGGCGCGGCGTTCCTGCCCTTCCTCGCCCTCCAGCTCCTGTATGCGGCGCTGGTGCTGCGCGCGGCCGGCCGGGCCGGGCTGCTGGCGCGCGATTGAGCCGCCGCGGAACCCGCCGCGGGATCGGCCGCGGGGTCAGCGGCCGGGCCGGATGTCGATCACCCGCGCCGCCCACTCGATGCGCACGTCCTTCATCGGCGGGGCGTTCCAGCTCTCGAGGGTGAACAGGCCGTCCGCGTCCCCCGGGCGCAGCTCCTTGATCAGCGTCGGCCCGTCGCCGGCGATCCGGACCACGCAGAGTTCGCCCAGGCAGGCGGGCGGCACGCCGTCCTGGTCGCGCGAATAGAACACCAGCCAGCCGTCGCGCAGCGGGCGCATCGAATCGCCGCGCACGCGGACGGCCACCATCGGCCCCTCGCGCCGGACCGGCGGATCGACCTCGTCGAGCCCCTGCCCCAACACGTGGTCGTCATAGGGAAAGACCCGCCCGCCGGCCCCGGCGTAGCCGACCACCGGCACCGCCTCCGAGCGCCGCGGCCGGCCCAGCAGCAACGCCAGCCGGTCCGCCGGATAGGACGCGCGCGCGGCCAGTTCGTACAGCCGGGCGAGCGAGGCGCGGTCGGGGTCGTCGCGCCCGCGCTCCCAGCGGCTCACGCTCGGCTGGGTGACGCCGATCTCCTCGGCGAGCCGCTGCTGGTTGAGGCCCAGATGCGTCCGCAACCCCCGGACCCAGTTCGCTGTCGAGGACGACATGACCGCCAGTATCGGCGACCGGCGCCGGGCGCGCAAGAAAAAATATACGCCATGCGCATTTTTTTTGCTTGCCGTCTTATTCGCACAGCGTATATTCACCTCCATGGAGATCCTCCCCCTCGACGATTCCCATCTGTGGCGCCGGCTCGACGACGACGGACCGTTCCTCGGCCTGCCGCAACCGATCCCCCCGGTCCCGCCGCCCGCAGACCCGCTGGACCCGCAATTCCCGCAGGGCTGCCGCTTCATCGACGGCGACCCGGCGGAGCCGGGCTGGGGCTATTGCCGCGCGCCGATCCACCGCCGGTCGCTGTGCCGGGCGCATTTCGACCTCTGCTACCGGCCGCCGAACGACCGGCGGCTGGCCCGGCTGTGGGCGCTGGCCCGGGAGGCCGGCGCGACGGACTGATCCGCGCCGGGCTTGCCGCCGCGCCTTTCCCGTGCGATTCTGCGCCGCCGGGAGGATCTTCATGCCGCTCGCTCCGCTGGCCGGAACCCGCGACGCGCCCTTTCCCGCGCAGTGCGCCGCCGGGAGTATCTCCATGCCGCTCGCCTCGCTCGCGAGGCGCCGCCCGCGCGACGCCGCAACCGGCGCTCCGGCGTCCTGACGGGCGGGGCGTGGCCGCGGTCCAGCCCGTCCTGGGCCTCGCCGTCCTGATCGGGTTCGCCTGGCTGATCGGCGAGGACCGCCGCGCCTTCCCGTGGCGGACCGCGGCGATAGGCCTCGCCGCCCAGCTGGGGCTCGCTCTGCTGCTGCTGCGGCTGCCGGCGGCGCAGGCGGCCTTCGCCGGCCTCAACGACGTCGTGCTCGCCCTCCAGACCGCGACCGAGGCGGGGACGACGCTGGTCTTCGGCTTCCTCGGCGGCGGCCCGCCGCCCTTCCAGGAGACCCATCCCGGCGCCGCCTTCGTGCTCGCCTTCCGCGCCCTGCCGCTGGTGCTGCTGATGAGCGCCCTGTCCGCCCTCCTCTACCATTGGCGCGTCCTGCCCTGGGTGGTGCGCGGTTTCGCCTGGGCGTTGAGCCGGGGGCTCGGCGTCGGCGGCGCGGCGAGCTTCGCCACCGCCGGCAACGTCTTCGTCGGCAACGTCGAGGCGCCGTTGCTGATCCGCCCCTATCTCGACCGGATCGACCGCGCCGACCTGTTCGTTGTCATGGTCGCCGGCATGGCGACGATCGCCGGCACCGTGTTCGCGCTCTACGCAACGCTGCTCCGCGACGTCGTCCCCGACGCCGCCGGCCAGCTGCTGGCGGCGTCGGTGGTCAGCGCCCCGGCCGCGGTGGTGGTCGCGCGGATCATGGCGCCGGGCGCGGACGGCCGCGCGGACGGCCGCATCGAGATCGAGCGGCGCTACGACAACGCCATGGACGCCGTCACCCGGGGGACGATCGACGGGCTGCGGCTGCTCGCCTACATCGTCGGCATGGTGCTGGTGCTGGTGGCGCTGGTGGCGCTGGCGAACCTCCTGCTCGGCGTCCTGCCCGACGTCGCCGGCGCGCCGCTGACCCTCCAGCGGATGCTGGGATGGCTGCTGGCCCCGGCGGCGTGGCTGATGGGCGTCCCCTGGGAGGAGGCCGCCGCCGCCGGCCGGCTGCTCGGAGCCAAGATCGTCCTCAACGAGCTGGTGTCCTATATTGAACTGGCGCGGCTGCCGGCCGGCGAGCTCGGCGAACGCGGCCGGCTGATCATGACCTGGGCGATGTGCGGCTTCGCCAATTTCGGCGGGCTCGGGGTGATGATCGGCGGGCTCGGGGCCATCGCCCCGTCGCGGCGGGACGAGATCGTCCGGCTCGGCGTGAAGGCCCTGATCGCCGGCAATCTCGCGACCTGCATGACCGGCGCCGTCGTCGCCTTGCTGATCTGAACGCAACGCAGGAGTCCTCGCATGTTGTCGTCCACCACCTCCCCCCGGAACCTTCGTGACGGAGCGCCGGTCCGAGATGGGCGCGCCTCGCGCCGTTCCGGCCCCGCCGGGTCCGTTTCCGCCGCCCTCGCCCTGGGGTGCGCCGCCGCGTTGGTTCTCGGCGCGGGAGGGGCGGCGGCCCAGAACCTGTGCGCGGGCGACGTCGTGGCCGACCGCACGTCGATCGTCGTATGCGACCGCGCCGCCGGCGAGACGAGAGACGTCCACATCAACCTCCGCAACCCCGACATCGCGCTGACGGGCTTCAACGAGTCCCCCGTCACCGCCGACACCTACGGCGTGGGGAGCGTCACCATCGAGGTGACGGGCGGCTCCCTGTCGTCCTCGGGCAACTGGGCGAAAGGCATCCGCAGCTGGAGCAACGGCGGAAGCGGCGACGTCGCCGTCACGGTGAAGGACGTCGACATCACGACGGCCAACGACAACGGCAACGCCGTATACGTCCGTCGCCAGGCCGGGACCGGCGACATCAAGATCGACGTGTCGGGCGGCGTCCTCACGACGACGGGAGGAGGCGTCAGCCAGGGCATCACCGGCTGGGCGCAGGTCGCGGGCGACATCGATATCGACGCGAAGGACGTCGTCATGAGGACGGAGGGAGCCAACTCCCTCGGCATCTTCGGCTATCAACAGGGTCCAACGGGAGACGTCGACGTCGCCGTTCAGGGCGGCTCCATCGAGACGAACGGCTTCCTCGCCCACGGCGTCTATAGCGGGAAAATCGGCGGGACCGGAAACGCCGGCTTGAGCGTGTCGGGCGCCTCCGTCACGACCCGGGGCCGATTCACCCGCGCCGTCAACGGCGTCTCATCGGGCGAGGGCGACGTCACGGTCGACGTATCGGGCGAAGCCGTCGTCGTGGCGGAAGGCGAGGGCAGCGTCGGCGTCTATCTGCTTCACGTCGGCAACGGCTCCGGCCATGCGACGATCGGCGCCGCGGCGCGGACCGCGGCGCCCTTCGGCAACGGCGTCTACGGCCGGCTGATGCCCTCCGCGAACGCGGCGGGGCGCATCGTCATCGACGCGCGGGGCCGGATCGAGGCCCGGAACGCGGGCGTTCTCGCCTGGGCCGAGCCCCGGAGCGGCTCCACCTTCGGAGAAGGAAACGAGGCCGCGGACGAGACGGCCGGAACCGCGCCCATGATTCACGTCGCCTCCAGCGACGACGTCACGGTCGGCGAGGGCGTGATGGACGCTTATGTCCGCGCGGCGGTCGCGGGCGACGACGGGACGCTTCAGGCGGGCGAGCAGGCCGTCCTCGACGCCATCGAGGGAGACGATTCGGACGCGCTGGACACGGCGCTGGGCGCGCTTCCCGATGATTACGACGACGCCTGGAAGGCGCGCATGCGGGCCTTCCGGGTCGGGCGCGGCGCGGAGCGGACGGATCACCATGGCTCCCAGGGAAACGCTCCGGGGGCCAACGCCAGACTGGCGGAGGAGGCGGCGGTCGAGATTCTGGACATCCCCCGGGCGGGTATCCGCGCCATGGCGCTTTCCCACACCGAGATAGCGGATTACGTCCGGCGCGGCGGCTTCGGCGGGTCGCTCTCGGACGACGAGCGGACGGTGCTGGCGGCCGTCCTGACGGGCCGCGGCCTGGAGGCGGCGCTCGCCGCGCTTCCCGCCGACTATACCGACTCCTGGAAGGACGGCGTCCGGCTGCGCGCCATGAGCTACAACGCCGGCGACATCCAGGTGGACGTCGCCGGAGGGACGATCACCGCTGACGGCGACGGCGTTCACGCGCGCTACGTCGTCGCGCACGACCGCAACGGCGCCATCGCCGTGACCGTGGCCGAGGGCGCGAGCGTCGCCGGCGGGCGCCACGGCGTCTTCGTCGGCGGGGCGGGCCTGGACGACGACGGCCTGCGCGCCCATACGGTGACGGTGAACGGCGCGGTCATGGGCGGGACCGGCGCGGGCGTCTATCTGGACGGCTGCGGAACGGTGACGATCGGCGAGAACGGGCGCGTGAGCGCGGCCTCGGGCGTCGGCATCCTCTCCGACGGCGCGGGCGACTTCTACGCGACGGTGGCCGGCGCGGTGGAGGGCGACGTCCGCAGGACGGGCGGCGGCGACATGAGCGCGACCGTCTCGGGCGCGGTGGAGGGCGACCTTCTCGTCCAGGGCGGCGGCGATTTGAGCGCGACGGTGTTGGGCATGGTGAAGGGCGACCTCCGCGCGATGGACGGCGGCGCCCTGACGGTGGACGTGATGGAAGGCGGCGTGGTGACGGGAACGGTCCACGATCCCGTCGGCCCGCTGACGGTGCGCGGCGGCGTCGGGCGGCTTCTCTACGGCAACGGCGCGACGGTCACGGTGGCCAGGACGGGCCGGCTCACCGGCGTCGAGGGCGAGGCGCTCCGCAGCGCGGCCGGAGACCTGGACGTGACCGTGGCGGGGACGGTCGCCGGCGACCTCCGCGCCCCGACCGGCGGCGCGTTGACGCTGGACGTGCAGGAAGGCGGCGCCGTCGCCGGAACCGTCCACGATCCCGTCGGCCCGCTGACGGTGCGCGGCAGCGTCGGGCGGCTGCTCTACGGCAACGGCGCGACGGTCACGGTGGCCGCCACCGGCAGGCTCACCGGCGTCGAGGTCGAGGGCCGGCGCGAGGCGCTCCGCAGCGAAGCCGGAGACCTGACCCTGACCGTGGCCGGGATGGTCGCCGGCGACGTCGTCGGGGAGGGCGACGGCGACTTGCGCGCGACGATCTCGGGCATGATCGCCGGCGACGTTTTCGGCCGCGGCGCGGGCGAACACGTCGTCACGGTGGCTGCGGGCGGGGCGGTGACGGGCGTCATCCATCTGGCTGCCAGCGCGGTGAGGGTGGACGGCGCGGCCGGGCGCGTACAGTTCGACCGGGGCGGCGCGGTGACGGTCGGCGGGACCGGCCGGATCACGGGCGTCGACGGGGTTGCGGTCCGCAACGCCGCCGGCGAGCTGAGCGTAACGGTGGCGGCCGGCGGCAGGATCGACGGGGACGTCGTCGATTCGGGCAGCCGTCCCGCGATGGTCTCGACCGGGGCCGGGAGCGCGGTCCAGGGGATCGACGTGGCCGGAGCGGGCAGCGAGCTGCGGATCGGCGGTACCGCGGAGCGGGCGCGCCTCCGCCGGGGCGGGACGGTGACGGTGGGGCCGGACGGCTCGGTCGGCCCGGTATCGAGCGACCGCGGGGAGTTGGAGGCGGTGGCCAGACAGGGCGCGGGGGAGACGCAGGCGGAGGCGCTGCAACGGGCCTTTCGGGGCGAGGTGGACGAAGCCGGGGGCGCGCCGACCATACAGACGCAGAAGGAGGGCGAGCCCCCGCGGACGGTGGGGCCGCCCGGTACCGGGGCCGCGGCGCCCGACGGCGCCTTCGACGTGGGCGTCGAGACCACCGGAGGGGGCGGCGTGCGGATCGTGCCGAGGTACGCGCCGCGTTCGCGCGTGTACGAGGCGCTGCCGTCGGCGCTGCTGGGGTTGAACGATCTGCCGACGCATCGCGATCGTCTGTCGGCGCTGCGTTCGTCGAACGGGATCTGGGCGCGCGTGGAGGCGGAGGGCGGCGAGCGCCGGGCGAAGCGTTCGACGTCCGCGGCCGCCCTCTCCTACGACCATCGCCGTTACGGCGTGCGGACCGGCGTGGACGTTCCGTTGGGGTCGTCCGGCATGGCGGGCGTCTCGGCGCATCGCCTGCGCGGGTCCGCGGAACTGTCGGGGAAGGACGGCGAGATCGAGGCGTCCGGTACGGGCTTCGGCGTGTCGGGCGCATGGCGGTTCCCGGACGGCGTCTACGTCGACGGGCAGGCGCAGGCGACGTGGTACGAGGCGGACGTGAAGTCGGGGCCGCGCGGGGTGCTGAAGTCCGGGGCCAGGGGCTTCGGCTACGCGCTTGGGCTGGAGGCGGGCCGCCGGCTGGCCCTGGGCGTGGTGACGCTGACGCCGCGCGCGCGTCTGGCGCGTTCGCAGCTGCGGCTGAACGACTTCACCGACGCCCTGGGCGGTCGGGTGTCGCTGGAGAAGGGGCGCAGCGTGACCGGTCGCGCGGGGCTGCGCGTCGAGGCCGCGCCGTCGGGCCCCGGCGGCGGTCGGCTGTTCGCTTCGGCGGAGGTGGAGCGGGAGTTTGTGGCCGAGACGCGGATGCGCGTGTCGGGCGAAGGGCTGTCCTCGGAGCGCGACGCGACCCGGGCGCGTCTGGCCCTGGGCGGTTCGCATGAATGGGGCGAGGGCCGCTACGCCGTGCAAGGCGCGGCAAGCTACGCCGCCGGCCGCCGCGGCAACCGCAGCTACGGCGGCGCGCTGAACCTGAAGCTGCGGTTCTGAGCGCAATCCACGGCGGGAAGGCGCCGCCCCTCGGGCGCGCCCGCCTCGCCCGACGCCCGCCCCCGGCCCCACGGAAACGGGATACGGGATACGAATATGGATTCCCGCTTTCGCGGGAATGACGAGGGGGGGGGGGGGCGGGACACTGGTCCCGGGAAGGCCATTGGCTCGAGGCGGATACGCCAACCATCCGTCATTCCCGCGAAAGAGTGTGTGAAGAAATCCCAAGACATCCGCGTAATTCGGAATTTTCGCCGTGTCGATAGAAACATAAATGGTCTATATGAGGAACATATATGGGTCAAATGTGGTGAATCGACTGGATAGACCACAGGTCTTGGGGTTTCTTCACACACTCGAAAGCGGGAATCCATGGCGGGGGAGGACGGGTCCTCGGGCGCGCCCGCCTCGCCCGACGGCTTCCCCCGGCCCGTCGTCACAGGCCCCCCCCCTCCCCACGGAAACGGGAATCCAGGAGCCTCGACGATACCGCAAGCAGGCCGCATTTTCCGCTTGACAGACGGAATTTCTGTTCCATCTTCCCCCCAAGGCAGATACCCGCTGGCAGCGTGCTGTCGGCTCAAGGGCCGCTCCCCGGAGCGGCCCTTGCTTTTTTCGAGGACGACCATGAGAACGAGAGTCTATGTCGACGGCTTCAACCTGTACTACGGAGCGCTCAAGGGAACGCCCTTCAAGTGGCTGAATCCTGTCGATCTGGCGCGCCGGGCGCTGCCGGCGGGATACGTCGTGGATAAGCTGCTTTACTTCACCGCCCATGTATCCGGCGTTTCGGACCCGGGCGCGCCGGCCCGCCAGCATGCCTACCTCACCGCGCTCCGCACGCTGCCGGAGGTGGAAGTGCATTTCGGGAGCTTTCTCGCCAAGACGGTCTGGCGTCCGCTCGTCAACCTGCCGGTGGCTGGCCGGCGGATCGACGCGCCGCGGCCGGTGACGTTGCCCGCGGGCGATCACCCGGTCGTCGGGTCGCGGATGCAGACGCTGCCCGTGGGCCGCTACCCCGAACGCGGCGCGGGAAGGAAGAAGCGACGCAAGGCGTCGGCCCCGCTGCCGGACGCATTGGTCGCGGAGTTTCACGCCATGGAGGAGAAAGGCTCCGACGTGAATCTTGCGGCCCATCTCCTGAACGACGCCTGGAGCGATTTGTTCGAGGCGGCGGCCGTCATCTCGAACGATACCGATCTTGTGACTCCGATCCGCATGGTGACCGCCGAGCGGAGGAAGCAGGTCATCATCGTGTGTCCAGGGCGATGGCAGGTCGCGCCGAAGCTGCGCGCCGCGGCGAGCCATGCGCGCCATATTCGCCCCGCGATGCTGAGAGGGGCGCAGTTTCCCGACACGCTGCCGGGCGCTGCGGTCTCGAAGCCGACGGGCTGGTAAGTGCGCGCGCCAAACCATTGAGCCTGCGACGGCGGCAAGGAAAGCGGGAATCCATGGCGGGGAAGGGCGGGTCCTCGGGCGTATCCGCCGACCGACGGCCTCCCCCGGTCCCTCGTCCCCACCGAAAACTTGACGGGGGGGGGGGGGGGGTTATGCTGGAGTCGGCCGTTCCGCTCACGGGGTTTCGGAGAGACGCGATGAACGCAACCGCCGCGCCGACGAAGACGAAGCCGGCGCGAACGCCGGCCGCCGCGCTCGCCCTGGGGGCGGCCCTCGTCCTCGGCGCCGCCGGAGAGGCGGCGGCCCAAGGGGTATGCGCCGGCGCTTTGCCCACCGCGCCCAACTCGAACGTGGGCGGCGTCCGAATCGTCTGCCAGGAAAGCAACCCGAGCGCGAGCGGCATCCGGATCAACGCGGAGAGCGTCACCCTCTCCGTGACGTCGTCGAACTTCGCCTTCCGGCCCGCCATCGACGCCCGCCTCAACAGCGCCAGTGACGAGAACGACGTCAACGTCCGCCTGGGCCGGGGGCTCGTCATCAGCACGGGGGCCGCCAGGGAAGCTTTCATAGGCGCCTACGCCCGGAACGCGGGCAGCGGCGCCACCACGGTCGTCATGGAGGACGGCGCCTCCATCACGACGACGGGCGGTGACGCCGACGGCATCCGTTATTCGAACCCGAGTACCGCGACGGGAACCACCGACGTCCGGATGACGGGCGGATCGATCACGACGTCGGGCACTGAGGCCCACGGGATCTATATCCTGCACAACGGGTCGGGCGCCTCCACCGTCAGCATGAGCGGCGGCGCCATCAAGGCGTCGGGCAGCCTCAGCAGCGGCATCTACGTCAACAAGCAGAGAGGCTCGGGCGACGCCACGATAACCTTCTCGGGCGGCTCCATCGAGAAGTCGGGGGGGGACGGGGCCGGGATCGGCTTCTATGGCAACCCGGCTGCGAACGCGGCCAACGCCCGCATCCGCGTGACGGGCGGCTCCATCGCGGTGGAGGGGGTGGCCAACGCCCACGGCGTGTACGTCGATCATCGGGGCGCGGGCGGAGGGGACGTCGCCATGACGGGCGGCTCCATCACGGCGTCGGGCGACAGCTTCTCCCACGGCGTGTTCGCCTTCCTGCGCAACGCGGCGAACGAAGCGCCGATCGTCATCGGCATGGCGGGCGGCTCGATCGCGACGAAGGGTCGCGCCTCCCTGGGTCTCTACGGGGCTCACCGGGGACTGGGTTCCGTCACGGTGACGATGGAAGGGGAAGCGGAGATCGCGACGTCGGGCGACAGTTCCGAAGGCATGTTCGCCCTTCTGGACAACGCCGCGAACGAAGCGGCGATCGTCATCGGCATGGCGGGCGGTTCGGTCGCGACGGAGGGTCGCCGCTCCTCGGGTCTCTACGGGGCTCACCATGGACTGGGCTCCGTCACGGTGACGACGGGAGGGGAAGCGGAGATCGAGACGCCGTTCGCCGTCGGCGTGGAGGGCCGGCTGGTCAACGCCGCGAACGCGGCCGGGCGCCTCGTCGTCACGCATGGCGGCGCGGTCGAGGCGGGGGACGTGGGCGTTCTCGCCTGGGCCGCGCGCCGGAGCGGCCATACCTCCGGCGACGGCGCGGAGGAGGCGGACGACGCGGCCAGGACCGAGCCCATGATCCACGTCACCTCGAGCGGCGACGTCACGGTCGGCGCGCAGGTGACGGACGCCTTCATCAGGAACAGGATCGCGGGCGACGACGGGACGCTCTCGGCGCGCGAGCGGGCCGTTCTCGACGCCATCACCGCGGACGATTCGGACGCGCTGACGACGGCGCTGGAGGCTCTGCCCGCGGACTACGACGACGACTGGAAGGCGGAGGCCGAGAACCTTCGGCGAAAGCGCGCCGAGGGGACGGACGATTCGGTGCTGGCGGCCCGGGCGACGGAAGAGATCCTGGGCCTGACCAGGGCGGGGGTGCGGGCGCTGGCGCTCTCGCATGAAACGATTACCGGCCACGTGCGCTTCGGCGACGGCGACAGGGCGTTCTCGGACGCCGAGCGGACGGCGCTGGAGGCGGCGCTGACCGGCCGCGGCCTGGAGACGGCCCTGGCCGCGCTCCCCGCCGCCTACACCGATGCATGGAAGGACACGCTCCGGGCGCACGCGGCGAGCTACAACGCAGGCGATATCCAGGTGGACGTGACCGGCGGGACCATCGCCGCCGAGGGCGACGGCGTGGACGCGCGCTACGCGCTGGCGCACGACCGGAACGGCGCCATCGCGGTGACCGTGGCCGATGGGGCGGAGATCACCGGCGGACGCCACGGCGTCCACGTCGGCGGGGCGGGCCTCGCCGCGGGCGGCGGGCTCCGCGACCAGACGGTGACGGTGAACGGCGCGGTCATGGGCGGGACCGGCGCGGGCGTCCACCTGGCCGGCGGCGGGCGGGTGACGGTCGGCAGGACCGGGCGCGTCGGCGCAACCTCGGGCGACGCCGTCCTCTCCGACGGCGCGGGCGGCCTCGTCGCGACGGTGGCCGGCGCGGTGGAGGGGCATGTCCGCGCCGAGGGCGGCGGGGACCTGACGGTGACGGTGGAGCGGGAAGGCGAGATCGCCGGCGACGTCCGCGCCGAGGGCGGCGGCGATTTGAGCGCGACGGTGTTGGGCATGGTGAAGGGCGACCTCCGCGCGATGGACGGCGGCGCCCTGACGGTGGACGTGCGGGAAGGTAGCGAGGTGACGGGAACGGTCCACGATCCCGTCGGCCCGCTGACGGTGCGCGGCTTCGTCGGGCGGCTTCTCTACGGCGACGGCGCGACGGTCACGGTGGCCAGGACGGGCCGGCTCACCGGCGTCGAGGGCGAGGCGCTCCGCAGCGCGGCCGGGGACCTGACCCTGACCGTGGCCGGGATGGTCGCCGGCGACGTCCGCGGCCTTGGCGATGGCGATCTGGCGGCCGTGGTGTCCGGCAGGATCGATGGCGACCTTGTCGAGGAAGGCGCCGGCGACTTGCGCGCGACGATCTCGGGCGCGGTCGCGGGCGACGTTTTCGGCCGCGGCGCGGGCGAACACGTGGTCGCGGTGGCTGCGGGCGGGACGGTGACGGGCGTCATCCATCTGTCCGCCAGCACGGTGACGGTGAACGGCGAGGCGGGGCAGGTGCGGTTCGACGACGGCGGCGCGGTCACGGTGGGCGCGACGGGCCGGATCTTGGGGATCGAGGATGTCGGCATCCGCGTCGGCGTCCGCAGCGAGACGGGCGATCTGTCGGCGACGATAGCGGGCGCGGTGACGGGCGACGTTCTCGCCCTGGGGAGCGGAGAGCATCGGGCGTCGGTTCTGGAAGGCGGCCGGGTTTCGGGTAGGGTCCGCCTCGCCGCCGCGGGCGGCGTGGTGACGGTCGGCGGCGTCGCCGGGCAGGTGCTGCTGGACGGCGGCGGGTCGGTGACGGTGGGCGAAGCGGGCGAGATCGTCGGCGTCGCGGAGGACCCCGACGACCCCGACGCGATCCGCAGCGAGCGGGGCGAACTCGAGGTGACGGTCTGCCGGGGCGCGGGCGAAACGTTGCGCGGCGCCGCGGGCCGGCTCGGCGGTCGTCGGATCGTCGAGAAAGGCGGCGTCCCGCGCGTGCTGTACCGGGCCGGGTGCGGCGGTCCCGCGGTGGAGATCGGCGCGCTGGGCGCGCCGGAGGCGGCGCCGGACGGCGCCTTCGACGTGGGGTTGGCGGCGGACGAGGACGGCGGCGTGCGGCTGCGGCCGGAATACGCGCCGCGTTCGCGCGTGTACGAGGCGCTGCCGTCGGCGCTGCTGGGGTTGAACGATCTGCCGACGCATCGCGACCGGCTGTCGGCGCTGCGTTCGTCGAACGGGATCTGGGCGCGCGTGGAGGCGGAGGGCGGCGAGCGCCGGGCGAAGCGTTCGACGTCCGCGGCCGCCCTCTCCTACGACCATCGCCGTTACGGCGTGCGGACCGGCGTGGACGTTCCGTTGGGCGCGTCCGGCATGGCGGGCGTCTCGGCGCATCGCCTGCGCGGGTCCGCGGAACTGTCGGGGAAGGACGGCGAGATCGAGGCGTCGGGCGCGGGTTTCGGCGTGTCGGGCGCATGGCGGTTCCCGGACGGCGTCTACGTCGACGGGCAGGCGCAGGCGACGTGGTACGAGGCGGACGTGAAGTCGGGGCTGCGCGGGATGCTGAAGTCCGGGGCCAGGGGCTTCGGCTACGCGCTTGGGCTGGAGGCGGGCCGCCGGCTGGCCCTGGGCGTGGTGACGCTGACGCCGCGCGCGCGTCTGGCGCGTTCGCAGCTGCGGCTGAACGACTTCACCGACGCCCTGGGCGGTCGGGTGTCGCTGGAGAAGGGGCGCAGCGTGACCGGTCGCGCGGGGCTGCGCGTCGAGGCCGCGCCGTCGGGCCCCGGCGGCGGTCGGCTGTTCGCTTCGGCGGAGGTGGAGCGGGAGTTTGTGGCCGAGACGCGGATGCGCGTGTCGGGCGAAGGGCTGTCCTCGGAGCGCGACGCGACCCGGGCGCGTCTGGCCCTGGGCGGTTCGCATGAATGGGGCGAGGGCCGCTACGCCGTGCAAGGCGCGGCAAGCTACGCCGCCGGCCGCCGCGGCAACCGCAGCTACGGCGGCGCGCTGAACCTGAAGCTGCGCTTCTGACGCGGTCCCGCTTTCCCGGAGCCTGCCCCCGGCCCGTCCTCCCCCCTTCGTCATTCCCGCGAAAGAGTGTGTGAAGAAATCCCAATACATCCGCGTAATTCGGGATTTTCGCCATGTCGATAGGAACACAAATGATCTATATAAGGAACGTATGTGGGTCAAATGTAGTGAATCGACTGGATAGACCACAGGTCTTGGGGTTTCTTCACACACTCGAAAGCGGGAATCCATGGCGGGAGAGGGCGGGTCCCCGGGCGTATCCGTCGGCCGACGGCCTCCCTCGTCTCCACGGAAAACTTGACGGGGGGGGGTATGCTGGAGTCGGTCGTTCCGCTCACGGGGTTTCGGAGAGACGCGATGAACGCAACCGCCGCGCCGATGAAGACGAAGCCGGCGCGGCCGCCGGCCGCCGCGCTCGCCCTGGGGCTGGCCCTCGCCCTCGGCGCCGCCGGAGAGGCGGCGGCCCGGGGAGTATGCGCCGGCGAGCTCGCCGCGCGCGCGGGCGGCCCGGCGGGAGGCGGCCCGGCGGGAGGCGGCCCGGGCGCCGTCTCCGCCCTTGCCGGCAAGTGACGCCGCCGCCATGCGGCCTGCGCCGGGCGCCGCCGCTTGCAGCCGCGCGGCCGCGGCCCTATGCTGGCGCGCATGGCGCAGGCGATGAACCCCGCGGCCGACGGCCCGCCGGGGCCGGAATATCTGGCCCCGACGTCCTGGTTCGATTTCGATCGGCCGATCGTTCGCGACTTCGCCGCGCGCGCGACCGCGGGCGCGGCGAGCGCGACCGACAAGGCGGTCCGGCTCTACTACGCGGTGCGCGACGGCATCCGCTACGACCCGTACAGCCTGGAGCGCGACCCGGCGACCTACCGGGCGAGCCGGGTGCTCGCCGACGGGGCCGCCTTCTGCATCCCCAAGGCCATCCTGCTGGTCGCCGCGGCCAGGGCCTGCGGCGTCCCGGCCGGGCTCGGCCTCGCCGACGTGACCAACCATCTGTGCACCGAACGCCTGCTCCGCATCCTCGGCGGCAACCGGCTGTTCCCGCATCACGGCTATGCGGCCCTCCATCTCGACGGGCGCTGGGTCAAGGCCGCGCCCGCCTTCAACGTCGAGCTCTGCGACAAGTTCGACGTGGCCCCCAGCGAGTTCGACGGCCGCAACCACGCCTTGTTGCAGGAATACGACCGGCGCGGTCGCCGGCATATGGACTACGTCGCCGATCACGGCGTCTGGCCCGACTTCCCCTATGACCGGGTGATGGACGACCTCGCCGCCTTCTATCCGGCGACGGTGTTCGACGATCTGGCGCGGGCGCGGGCGGACAACGCCGCCAGGGCCCGGCCCGCCTTCGCCGACGAGCGGCGGTCTCCGGCCTGACGCCATGGGCGTCGGCGTCGCCGCGGTCTTCGGCGGGTCGGGGTTCGTCGGCCGCTACGTCGTCCGCGCCCTCGCCCGCCGGGGGGCGCGCGTCCGCGTCGCCGTCCGGCGTCCCGAACGCGCCCTGTTCCTGAAGACCGCGGGCGCGCCGGGCCAGATCGTCCCGGTCGCCGCCAACCTGCGCGACGACGACTCGGTCCGCGCCGCGGTCGAAGGCGCGGATGCGGTGGTCAATCTGGTCGGCATCCTGTTCGAGCGCGGCCGCCAGCGCTTCGACGCGGTCCACCGGGCGGGCGCCGGGCGGGTGGCGCGGCTCGCCCGCGCCGCCGGGGCGCGGCGGCTGCTCCACGTCTCGGCCCTCGGCGCGTCGTCGTCTTCGCCCTCGGCCTACGCCCGCTCCAAGGCGGCCGGCGAGGCGGCGGCGCGGGACGCCTTCCCCGGCGCCGTCGTGGTTCGGCCGAGCATCGTCTTCGGGCCGGAGGACGATTTCTTCAACCGCTTCGCCGCCCTGGCCCGGCTGACCCCGGCGCTGCCGCTGTTCGGCGGCGGCGCCACCCGCTTCCAGCCGGTCTATGTCGGCGACGTGGCCCGCGCCGCGGCGGCGCTGCTCGACGCCGCCGACGCCGCCGGGCGGACCTTCGAACTGGCCGGCCCCCAGGTCCGGTCGTTCAAGGCGCTCCTGGAGCTGGTGCTGGAGGCGACCGGCCGCCGCCGGCTGCTGCTGCCGGTCCCCTACGCGCTGGGCGAGATCAAGGCGAGCCTGCTGCAGCTGCTGCCCGCGCCGCCGCTGACGCGCGACCAGGTCCGGCTGCTGCGGGCCGACAACGTGGCCGGCGGGACCTTGCCGGGGCTGGCCCAGCTCGGCATCGAGCCCACCGCCCTCGAAGCCGTCGTCCCCGCCTGTCTCGAACGCTACCGCCGCCGCGGCGCCCGCCCCCGGGGCGGCGCGCCCGGGACGGCGTGACGCCGGCGAGGGACCGGCCGGACAGGGAGGAAACCCGATGGAATTCACGCTGCCGACGACCGAAGCGATCAAGCGGATCGGCGCCGGTCTCGGGTTCGAGATCGACGACGCGGGCGCCGCCGACATGCTGGCCTACATGGCGCCCTTCGCCGACGGGTTCAACGCCGTGGACGCGCTGTCCGACGACCTGCCCGCGGTGAAGTATCCGCGCGGCGCATGGCGGCGGCCGGCGGCGGCGGAAAACCCGTACAACGCCTGGTCCGTCAAGTGTTCGATCCGGGGCGCCGCCGCCGGCATGCTCGCCGGCAAGCGGGTCGCGATCAAGGATTCCGCCTGCGTCGCCGGCCTCCCGATGATGAACGGGGCCTCGGTGCTCGAGGGCTACGTCCCCGAATTCGACGCCTCGGTGGTCGCCCGCCTCCTCGACCACGGCGCCGAGATCGTCGGCAAGGCCGAGTGCGAGTATTTCTGCATCTCCGGCGGCAGCAGCACCTGCGCCAACGGCTACGTCGAGAGCCCGCGCAACCCGGGGCATACGCCGGGCGGCTCCTCGACCGGGAGCGCCGCCCTGGTCGCCGCCGGCGAGGTCGACATGGCGCTCGGCGGCGATCAGGCGGGGTCGATCCGCATCCCCGCCTCCTATTCCGGGATCGTCGGCGTCAAGCCGACCTTCGGCCTGGTGCCCTATACCGGCATCATGGGGATCGAGGCGACGATCGACCACACCGGCCCGCTCACCGCCGACGTCGCCGCCAACGCCTTGTTCCTGGAGGCGATGGCGGGGGAGGACGGCCTCGACCCGCGCCAGCGCGCCGCGGTCGCCGCCCCGCCCTGCGCCGACGCCCTCGGGCGGAGCGCCGCGGGACTCCGGATCGCGGTCGTCGCCGAGGGGTTCGGCCGCTACGACTCGGAGGCCGACGTCGATGCGACCGTGCGCGCCGCGGCGGCGCGGCTGCGGGCGCTCGGCGCCGAGGTCGACGAGGTCTCGATCCCGCTGCATGCGACCGGCTCCTCGATCTGGGGCGCGATCTGCCTCGACGCCATCTACCGCCAGATGCACCGGGGCTACGGGTTCGGCGGCAACGTCGGCGGCGTCTACCCGACGACGCTGATCGACCGCCTCGCCGCGGCCGGCGACCGGATGCGGGAGCTGCCGCACACGCTGCGCTTCGCCCTGCTGCTGGGCCGCTACGCCGACCAGGCCTATGGCGGCCATTTCCACGCCAAGGGGCAGAACGCCCGGCGCGCGCTGCGGGCGGCCTATGACGAGGCCCTCGCCGGCCGCGACCTGCTGCTGATGCCGACGACGCCGATGAAGACGTCGCGCATCGTCCCCCGCGACGGGCCGTTCCTCGAGGTGATGCGGCATTGCTGGGAGGCGATCGGCAACACCTGCCCGTTCAACGTCACCGGCCACCCGGCGATCTCGCTCCCCTGCGGCCTCGCCGACGACCGCCCGGTCGGGCTGATGCTGATCGGCCGCCACTTCGACGAACCCACCCTCTATCGCGCCGCCCACGCCTTCGAACAGTCCGCCGACTGGCGGACCATGGGCCCCGCGGGCTAGCCCGCGCCGGCGTTCCGCCCCGCCGCCGCCCCGGGGTCAGAACCCGCGCCAGTCGGCGGACTGTTCGAAGGCGTGGGCGGCGCGGTAGATCGCGCATTCGTCCCAGTGGCGCCCGGCCAGCATCAGCCCGATCGGCAGGCCGTCGCCCAGGCCGCAGGGGAGGCTCATCGCCGGGTGGCCGGTCAGGTTGAAGCCCGACGTGTTGGCGAGCATCTCCCACGCGACCCGCGTGACCTCCTCCGGGGCCGCGTCGGGCGGCGGCAGCTTCGACGCCTTGACCGGCAGCGTCGGCATCAGCAGCAGATCGCAGCCGGCGAGCGCCTCGTCGTAGGCGGCGCGCAGCCGGCGGCGCAGATTCATCGCCTTGGCGTAGTAGCGCCCGCGATAGCGGCCGAGCGAATACTGGCCGAACAGGGCGATGATCTTGATCGTGTCGGCGAACTCGTCGGCGCGGCCGCGCCAGCCCGCGGCGGCGTTGAGCAGGCTGGCGACGTAGAGCCCCTCATGGTTCACCCCGCCGCCGTTCATCGTCATCATGGTGACGAAGCCGCCGTCATGGCCGACCGGGACCCAGATGCGCGACGCCATGGCGTGCAGCGGGATCGAGACCTCCACCGGCTCGGCCCCGAGCCCGGCGAGCCGTTCGACGCCCGCCCGCACCTTGGCGTCGACGTCGGGCTGGGAATTGTCGTGGCCGAACCCCTCCTTGACGACGCCGATGCGGAGACCCTTCGCGTCCTGCCCCAGCGCCTCCGTGTAGCGCGCGACCCGGGCCCCGCGCTGGCGCGAATCCAGCCCGTCGGGCCCCGCGATCGTCTCCAGCAACAGCGCGTTGTCGGCCACGTTGGCGGTGATCGGGCCGCAATGGTCGACGGTGGTCTCGAGCGAGACCGCCCCGGTATAGGGAACCAGGCCGAAGCTGGGCTTCATGCCGTAGACGCCGCAATAGGACGCCGGGATGCGGATCGACCCGGCCTGATCGCCGCCCAGGGCCATGTCCACGTCGCCGGCGGCCACGACCGCGGCCGAGCCGGACGACGACCCGCCGGCCGACCAGCCCCGCCGCCAGGGGTTGTGCACCGGGCCGGTGGCGCTGGTCGCGCTGGTGCCGGAGACGCAGAGATACTCGCACACCGCCTTGCCGGCGATCTCGCCGCCGGCGTCGAGGATGCGCGTGACCACGGTGGCGTCGACCTCGGGGGTGTAGCCTTCGAGCACGCTGGCGCCGTTCATCATCGGCACCCCGGCGACGCAGATGTTGTCCTTGATCGCGACCCGCCGGCCCTCGAGCCGCCCGCGCGGCGAACCCCGGATGGCGGTCTTGTAATACCAGGCGCCGTGCGGGTTCTCGTCGGCGTCGGGGCGGTAGCCCGGGGTGCGCGGATAGCGGACCTCGGGCAGTTCGTCGGGCAGCGCGTCCAACGCCCGGTAGGCCGCGGCCAGCGGCTTCATGATCCGCCGCGCCTCCTCCAGATAGTCGTCCGCAGGCGCCATGCCGAGCGCATCCGCCGACTCCCGGAGCTGCGCAACCGTCGGAAGCTGAAACATTCCGTCCTCTCCTTCAGGCCCGGAGGCCGACGAATTCGTCCACCGCCGCCGCCTCGCCCAGCCGGGCCGGGTCCGGCCCCTCCCGGATCGCGCCCTTCTGGATGATCAGCACCCGGTCGGACAGTTCGGCGACGAACTCCAGATTCTGCTCGACCAGGACGACGGTCAGATCGCGCGCGCGCCTCAGCCCGGCCAGCAGTTCGAGGATCTGGCCGACGATCGACGGCTGGACGCCCTCGGTCGGCTCGTCGAGCAGGATCAGCCGCGGGCCGGCGCACAGGCAGCGGGCGATGGCCAGTATCTGCTGCTCGCCGCCGCTGAGCGCGGCTCCCTGGCGGTCGAGCAGCGGCCGCAGCCGAGGGAAGTCGGCGAGCACCGCCTCGACGGCGCCGCTCTCCGCTTTGCCGCCCGCCAGCGCGCCCATCCGCAGATTGTCCATCACGCTGAGCCGGGGGAAGATGTCGCGCCCCTGGGGGACGTAGCCCATGCCGCGGCGCGCGCGGCGATGCGGCGGCTCGCGGGTCACGTCCTCGCCGTCGAAGCGGACGGCGCCGCCGGTGGCCGGGATCAGCCCCATCAGCGCGCGCATCAGCGTCGTCTTGCCCATGCCGTTATGGCCGAGGATGCCGACGACCTCGCCCCGGGCCGCGTCGAAGCCGATCCCGTCGAGGATCGGGATGCGGCCGTAGCTGGCCCGAAGGCCGTCTACGCTAAGCATCGTCCGCCTGGCGCGCGCCCGCCGCCCGCCGGCCGAGATAGACGTCGCGGACGCGGTCGTCGGCGAGGACGCGCTCGATGTCGTCCTCGACCAGAATCCGGCCCCGATGGAAGACGGTGACCTTGCGGGCGATCATGCGGACGAACTGCATGTCGTGCTCGACCACGATGGTCGTCCGGTCGCGGCCGATCTCGCGGATCAGCCCGGCCGTGCGCGCCACCTCCTCCTGGGTCATGCCCGCGGTCGGCTCGTCGAGCAGCAGCAGCCGCGGCTCGCTCGCCAGCACGACGCCGAGCTCCAGCCATTGGCGCCGGCCGTGCGGCAGATGGCCGGCCGCCATCCGCGCCTGGTCCTGCAAGCCGACGCGGGCGAGGATGCGCTCGACCGCCTCGCCGGCCTCGGCGCGGCCGCGCCGGCGGCGCGCCGCCAGCCGCAGATTCTCGGCCACGCTCAGCCCGTCGAACAGGCTCGGCGTTTGGGTCTTGATGGCGACGCCGAGGCGGCCCACCGCATGGGGCTGCGCGCGGGTCACGTCGCGGCCGTCGAACAGGATGCGCCCCGCGCTCGGCCGCAGCTGGCCGGTCAGGCATTTGAAGAAGGTGCTCTTGCCGGCCCCGTTGGGGCCGATCAGGCAGCGCAGCTCGCCCTCCTCCAGGGTGAAGTTGGCGCGGTCCACCGCGGTCACGCCGCCGAACCGCATCGACAGGTCGCGGGTCTCGAGGATCGGCGCCATGCGCGCGCGTCCCGGCGGCCCTAACGCGCCCGGGTCGCGAACAGCCGGTCGCCCAGCGGCGCGAACAGGCGGGCCGCCAGCGGCGCGAGGCCGCGCGGGGCGAACAGCACGATCGCCACGAACACGACGCCCAGCACCAGGTTGATGTCGGTGATCTTGGTCTCGCCCAGCCAGGTGGCGACGTATTGGATCAGCACGCAGCCGACGATCGGCCCGAACAGCGTCCCCAGCCCGCCGACCAGCAGCCACATGATGATCTGCGCGGTCTGTAGCAGCGAGAACACGGTCGGGCTGACATAGGCGCCCCAGGCGCAGAACAGCACCCCGGCGAGCCCGGCGATGCCGGCCCCGACGGCGAGCACGATCAGCTTGTAGCGGCGGACGTCGTAGCCGAGCAGCTCGGCGCGGGTTTCGTTCTCGCGGATCGAGACGACGACGCGGCCGAAATCGCTGGCCAGCAGCAGGCGCAGGCCGAAATAGACCGCGACCAGGAGCGCCGCGCTCAGCACGTAGAGGTCGTCGTAGACGATCGGCGCGCCGGCGTCGCCCGGCGCGTTGATCGGCGGCACCGACGGTATGCCGTTATAGCCGCCCAGCAGCGCCTTGCCGATCTTGTATTCGCTGCCCGCGGTGGCGCCGACGAAGTAGTAGAAGATCAGCGACGCCGCGAGGGTGATCACCGCCAGATAGACGTCGCTGACGCGGCCCCAGAACATGAAGTAGCCGAGCACGACGGCGAGCAGCGCCGGCAGCAGAACGCCGAGCAGCAGCGGCAGCGTGCTCTCGCCGATGTTGATCGCCGCGACGGCGTAGCTGTAGGCCCCGAGGCCGAAGAACATCGATTGGCCGAGACACAATATGCCGCCGAACCCCCAGACCAGGGCGAGGCTCAGGGCGAGGATCGACATCGTCGCGAACAGGGTGAGATCGAACATCAGGAAGGTCTCGGCGACGGCCGGGACGACGAAGACCGCGCCCGCGCCGAGCCCCGCCATGGCCCACAGCCCCGCGGCGCCGGAGGACAGTCTCACAGCCCGCGCCGGAAATAGCGGCCGGTGATGCCGTTCGGCAGCATCCGCAGCAACACGATCGCCACCGCCAGGAGCGCGACCTCGCCGACGACCGGCCGGCTGACGAAGGTGACCCCCTGGCTGACGACGCCGAACACCGCCGCCGCGGCGCCGGTGCCCGAGAGCGCCACCGCGCCGCCGCCGATCACGGTGATGAAGGCCTTGACCACGTAGGTGATCCCGACGTCGGGCAGCACGCCCGCGATCGGCGCCAGGATCGCGCCGGCGAGGCCGCTGAGCGCCGCGCCGATGCCGAAGGTGACCGCGTAGACGCGGCCCACGTCGGCCCCGAGAGCGCCGGACATGGCGGCGTTCTGCATCGCGCCGCGCGCGATCAGGCCGAAGCGGGTGTATTTGAGGCCGGCATAGACCGCGGCGAGGATCGCCGCGGTCATGCCGATGACGAAGAAGGTGTAGCCGCCCTCCTTGTAGGCGCCGATGTCGACGTCGCCCAGCGGCGGGGCGACGCCCTTCTGGTGGTAGCCGAGCGCGACCGCGGCGAGGCCGATGAAGAACAGGCTGAGCCCCCAGGTGGCGAGGATCGTCTCGACGATGCGTCCGTACAGATGGCGGATGACCAGCCGCTCGACGATCACGCCGACGACGCCGACCGCGGCCGGGGCCACGACCAGCATGGCGATCCACAGGTTGACGCCGGCCCCGGCCGCCATGATGAAGGCGTAGCCGCCCAGCATCAGGAACTCGCCATGGGCGAAGTTGATGACGCCCATCATGCCGAAGATGACCGCCAGCCCGATGCTGATCAGCGCCAGGCTGGCGACCGCATAGAGTATCTGGACGACGACGACGACCGCCAGATCCATGCCGCTCGGCCTCTTCGCCGCGGCGCCGGGGGGCGGGGGACCGGCGCGCGGTCTCAGATCTCCGGCTCGTACATCACGTTGGTGTCGGGCCGGGCGATCAGATCGCACTGGCCGCCGGTATTGGTCGGCGGCACGTTCGGGAACTTCTTGCGAATGTGGAACCGGCCGCCTTGCGCCTCGGCGATGTACATGTCCATGTGGCAGTGATGGGTCTTGGGATCGACCGTCAGCGGCCCGCCCGGCCCGTCGATCGACAAGCCGCTCTCCATCGCTTCGATGACCTTCTCGCGGTCGATGGAGCCCGCCTTTTCGACCGCGGCGGCCCACAGCTTCCAGCCGTACCAGTCCTTCGGCGGAACGTCGGTGAGATAGCCGTAATCGGCGCCGTAGCGCTTGCGGAAGGCGGCGAGCCAGGTCTTGTTCTCCGGCGTGTCCAGGTCTTCGTAATAGGAGCCGGCGGTCATGATGCCGTCCGCCACCGCCGGCGGCATGCGCACCACCTCGCCGGCGGCCCCGAAGGTGGTGGATACCTGCGGGATGCGCTTGTTCATGCCGGCGGCCGCCCACTGGCCGTAGAAGGAGGCGTGGGCGGGGCCGACGAAGACGTTCATGACGTAGTCGGGTTCGGCCGCCTGGATCTTGCTGATCGTGGCGCCGAACTGGTTCACGTCGAGCGGGAAGAACTCCTCGCCCACGACCTCGCCGCCGATGTCGCGGGCGGCCTTGCGGATCCATTTCGCCGTGATCTGGCCGTAATTGTAGTCGGCCGCGAGCACGTAGACCTTCTTGCCCCAGCGCTTGGCCGCCTCGCCGACCAGCAGGTCGACGTAGCCGCCCGGCATCGAGCCGGTGGCGAAGAAGTTGCGGTCGCACACGCCGCCTTCGTAGTTGGTGTTGTAGATGTAGAGCGTCTTGAGCTTGTGCAGGATCGGACGGATGACCTCGCGCGACGAGGAGGTGAGCCCGCCCTGGACCACGGCCACCCGGTCGCGCAGCGCCATCTGGTTGCCGTACTGGTTGTAGAACTGCATCTGCGACTGCGAGTCGTAGGACTTGACCTCGAGCCGCCTGCCGAGCAGCCCGCCCGATTCGTTGATCTCGTCGATCGCCATCCGGGCGCAGCGCCACTGGTTCTGCCCGAACAGCTGGAGCGGGCCGGAAAGGTCGTAGATCGCTCCCACCTTGATCGTGTCCGCGGCCCGCGCGCGCGCGGACAGGACGAAGGGGCCGGCGGCGAGGGCGGCGGCAGCGGCGGCCGATCCCTTGACGAAATCACGGCGTTTGACACCCATTTCGCTTCCTCCCTGTCGAGTCTGCTGCGACGTTCGTCCCTGGCGGCCGCGGCGACGCGGCCGCGACCGCAACCGGCACGATAGCCCGCATTTCTCACCCTGTCCACGACCTGCGTCCCCGTCCCCGGCGCCGGGGCGGATCCCGGTCGCCCGCGAAACGGCTGTCGGGGAGGCCGCGCCCGCGGTATGGTCTCGCATGTCCGCCCGCGGCCGCCGCCGGCGGCGGGCGGTGGGGGTCCGACCATGACGCTGGCGCTGATCTGCTGCTCCCACAGCCCGCTGTCGCTGGGCTTTCTCGACCCCGCCGACCGCGAAGCCGAAGACGACTGGCGGCGCGCGCTCGCCGGCCTCGACCGCTGGGTGCGGGACTACGACCCCACGCTGGTGGCGATCTTCTACCCCGATCATTTCAACGCCTTCTTCTACCGGGCGATGCCGTCCTTCTGCATCGCCACCGCGGCGCGCGGCGGCATCGACTGGGGCGGCGCGCCCGCCCCGCTCGACGTCCCCGCCGCCATCGCGATGGGCTGCCTCGAAGCGGTCCGCGCCGCCGGGGTCGACGCCGCCCTGTCGCGCCGGATGCTGGCCGACCACGGCGTGACGATGCCGCTCAACGCCTTCTGCGGCGGGCTCGACGCCCGGCCCTGCCTGCCGATCATGGTCAACGGCAACGCGCCGCCCTGCCCGGGCTTCGCCCGCGTGCGCCGGCTGGGCGAGGCGGTGGGCGGCTATCTCGCCGGGCTGGACGAGCGGGTGCTGATCGTGGGTTCGGGCGGGCTGTCGCACGATCCGCCCAACGCCGGGCCGGCGATGTTCGACGGCGGCCTGCCCGACCGGCTGATCGACGGCGGCGAGGCCGCCAAGCCCGATTACGATCGCCGCCAGGAGCGGGTGATCCGCGCCGCCCGCGACCTCGCCGCCGGCGGCAACCCCTGCCTGCCGCCCGATGCGGCGTGGGACCTGGCCTTCATGGAGTCGCTCCGCGCCGGCGATCTGGAGGCGTTCGACGACGCCGACGACGACGCCCTCGCCGCGGTCGGCGGGGCCGGCGTCCACGAGGTCCGCTGCTGGACCGCGGCCTTCGCCGCGCTGCGGACGCAAGGCCCCTCTCGCGCGGTGATCGACTGCTACCGCGCGGTGCCCGAATGGCTGACCGGCATGGGAATCATGCGCGCCGTCCTGCGCGACGGCGCGCGCGACGCCCCGGAGCTCGACGCCGCGCCGCCGGCCGAGGCGGCCGCGCTCAGCCGCCGGTGATCTTCTTCCGCGCCCGCTCGAGCACTTCGGGCGAGATGTCGAACGACCGGTCGACGATCTTCTGGATGGCGGCCGCCGGCAGCGGGTTGATCCGCAGCTTCCGCTTCTCGGCCGCGGCCAGCAGGCCGGGCTCGGCGACCGTCGCGGCGAACGCCTTCCGCAGCGCCGCCACCCTGTCCGCCGGCGTCCCCGGCGGCGCCACCAGACCGCGCCCGATCGAGCTCAGCGACGCCAGGAAGGCGACGATCTGCTTGTCCTCCTCGCTGGTCAGCAGGTCCGACAGCATCGGGACGCCCGGCAGGTCCTTCTCCGGTTCGTAGCCGATCTGCGCCAGCGCCTTGACGAAGCCGCCCGGCTTGAACCACTCCGCCTTGTTGGTCTTCCACGACAGCCAGGTCAGCGCGATCCCCTGCGCCTCGCCCTGCTCGACGGCGAGCTGCATCTTGGCGGCGCCGCGATAGCCGGTGACGATCTTGAACTTCGCCCCGGTGAGCGCGCCCACCGCGCGCGGCATCAGATAGGTCGGAGAACTCCTGCCGCTGGCCGCCATGACGACCTCTCTGGTCTTGAGGTCGGCGAGCGAGTCGGCGCCCGCGTCGGCGCGCACGCCGATCACCGAGTTGGTCTGGATCGCGGTGCCGAGCCAGATGAACTCGCGCGACCGGTATTTCGCCTTTTCGGGCCGCAGCAGCTCGAAGATGACCATCGTCTCCAACGGCATGTAGAGCCCGGTGCCGTCCTTGGGCAGCACGTTGAAGGCGTAGTTGGCGGCCTTGAGTCCGCCCGCCCCCGGCATCGACTGGGTGATGACCTTGGGGTTGCCCGGGATGTGTCTGGTCAGGAACTCGGCCAGGATGAAGGAATACTTGCCGTAGGTCCCGCCGGGGCCGAAGCCGTAGACGATCTTGACCGTCTTGCCCTTGTAGAAGTCGGCGATCGCATCCGCCCGCGCCGTCTGCGACGCGCACAGGGCAAGCGCCGCCGCCGCGGGCAGCGCGAATTTGAGCATTCTCGACATGACGCCTCCTGTCTGTGGACTGCCGTCGAATCTTCTTGTCGTTCGGGCGATACTAACCCGCATTTCGCGGCTTGGCCATGGGGCCGTCCTGTTTCGCTGCGGCGGTCGGAGCGACCGATCCCCGGTTTCCGCCCGCCGCCCGGCCGCCGCAGGCCGCGCCGCCGTCCGGGAGCGATGCCGCATGGTCGATGCCGTCACGACCCAGGTGCTGCGCAACAAGATCGCGAGCCTCACCGACGAGATGCACTATCGCTTCTACCGCTCGGGCTATTCGACCATCATCCGCGAATCGCGCGACTTCAGCTGCGTCGTCCTCGATCCTCGCGGCGGCCTGATCGTCGCCCCGCCGATGTTCTTCCACGCCCCGGTCTACAAGCATCTGGTCGGCCGCATCCTCGAACTGTACGGCGAGGACGGCCTCCGGGACGGCGACGTGTTCGTCTGCAACCACCCCTACGAAGGCGGCCTGCCGCACGTCTCCGACATGGCGTTCGTGGCCCCGATCTTCGCCGACGGGGCGCTGACGGGCTTCTCCGGCTCGATCGCCCACAAGGCGGACGTGGGCGGGGCGAACCCCGGCAGCACCTCGGCCGCCGCGACCGAGATGTATCACGAGGGCGTGCTGCTGCCGCCGGTCCGCATCCATGCCGCGGGCGCGCCCAGGGCCGACCTCGAACGGCTGATCCTCGCCAACAGCCGTCAGCCCGCACTGGTGCAAGGCGACATGCAGGCCCAGATCGCGGCCACCCGGTTCGGCGTCGAGCGCGTCCAGGAACTGTGCCGCCGCTTCGGGCGGGATACGCTGTCGCAAGCCTTCGCGGCGATCCTGGAGGGCGCCGCCGCCGGACTCCGCGCCGCGGTCGCCGCCCTGGAGGAGGGCTCCGCCACGGCCGAAGGGTTCATGGATTCCGACGGCGTGGACGTCGACCGTCCAATCCGTTTCGCCGTCACCGTGACCGTCGCCGGCGGGCTGGTGACGTTCGACTTCACCGCCAGCGACCGCCAGGCCAGGGGGCCGGTCAACCTGCGCCCGTCGATGGTCGAGGCGTGCTGCTTCTACGCCCTGATCGGCTGCCTCGATCCCGGGTTGCAGTTCAACGACGGGATGCGGCAGGTCGCGCGCTTCGTCTACGCGCCCGGGACGATCGTCAACGCCGACCCGCCGGCGCCGGTCTCCAGCTATCAGATGGCCAACCTCAAGCTGGTCGACGTGATCCTCGAAGCCCTGGCCCGCTTCAAGCCCGAACGCGCCGTCGCCAACGCCGGGTCGAGCAGCGCGCTGCTGATCTCCTGGTCCGGCGGCGGCCGCCCCGACCGGGCGAACCTGCAATACGAGATCCACGGCTCGGCGTATGGCGGCGGGCGGCAGGGCGACGGCGCGACGGGGCTGGCGACGCATCTCAGCAACCTCCACGTCACCCCGATCGAGATCGTCGAGTCCGAGTTCCCCTGCCGCGTGGCCGAGTTCGACCTCGTCGCCGACAGCGGCGGGCCGGGCGCGCATCGCGGCGGGCTGTCGCTGGCGCGGAGCTACGACCTGCTCCGGGACGCGGTGGTCGTCCGCCGCTACGACAAGTCGCGCCATCCGGCGGGCGGCCTCGCCGGCGGCGGCCCCGGCCGACCGGCCCGCTTCGTGATCCGCGCCGGGAGCGACCGGGAGGAGGAGACCCCCGCCTCGGGCCGGTTCGATCTCGAGGCCGGCGACCGCATCCGCCTCGAGACCGCGGGCGGCGGCGGCTTTGGCGATCCGCGCGCGCGCGCCGCTGCGGCGGTCGAGCGCGACCTCGCCGAAGGGTACGTTTCGGCGGCCGCCGCCCGGCGCGAGTACGGCTGGCCGCGCGCGTGACCGGGCGGGGAAGAGCCGGGACGGCGACCGGCGTCGTCGTCCCAATCCGCTCCGCCGCCTCGCCCTACGGCGTCCGCGGCGTCGCCGCGGGCAGGGCGTCGAGGCGCGCCGCGAACTGCGCCGCCCCTCCTGCTTCCGTCGCGCGCGTCGTCGTCTGCACTCCGATGGTGTCCATGTCCGTGTCCACCGTCACGGCGGGGGTGAGGAGCGGGATCCACTTGGCGATCGCGAGGCCGAAACTCGGATAGTAGACCGCGCCCACGAAGCCGCCGTTGGAGATCATGGTCTGGGTCGGCGTGAAAGAGAGCGAACGGGCGTTGGGAGAAAAGGCGCCGCGAACCCGCTCATGGCCGTTCGCCGTATGCCTGCAACCCTGGCCCTTGGTCGAAAACGACCGTCGCCGTCAACTCTTCCCGGGCGGCGGGGCGTGGGCTATACCGCCGACCGGATCAGGCCGCCATCGACGGCGACGGTGACGCCGTTGACGTAGCTCGCGCGCTCCGACGCCAGGAAGGCCACCACGTCCGCCACCTCGCGCGCCGCGCCCAGCCGGCGGATCGGCAGGTCGGCGGCGCTGTCGCGGTAATACGCTTCTTCGTCCATGCCCGACGCCCGCGCGCCGTCGCGCAGGCGGTCGGTCAGGATGCGTCCGGGCGCCACGGTGTTGAGCAGGACGCCGTCGGCGGCGAGTTCCGCCGACAGGTCCTTGATCAGGCCGGCGGCGCCCGGCCGCGCCGCGTTGGAGGCCGCGAGGCCCGGGATCGGCTCCTTGACCGAGCGCGACTGCACGGCCACGATCCGGCCCCAGCCCTTGCTGCGCATGTGCGGCGCGACCGCGCGGATCAGGCGGGCGGTGGCCAGCACCGTCATCTCGAAGGCGCGCGCGAAATCCTCGTCCGTCGTCCGGTCGAACGGGCCGTAGGGCGGCGAGCCGCCGATCGCGACCAGCACGTCGACGCCGCCGAAACGCGCGACGGTCCGCGCCACCAGCCGGTCGACGTCGCCTGCCTCGGTCACGTCCGCGGGTTCAGCCATCGCGCCGGGGCCGATCTCGGCGGCCGCGGCGCGGAGTTCCGCCGCGCCCCTGGCGCAGATCGCGACGTTCGCGCCCTCGCCCGCCAGGGCCGCGGCGCACGCCTTGCCGATGCCGCGGCTGGCCGCCGTGACGATCGCCGTCTTCCCCGCGAGCCCCAGGTCCATCCATCGGCCTCCCCGGCCCCACTCTCCGTCATTAGGGCGGGGCTGTCGATCCCGGCGGGCGCCGACCGGGTCGTGGCCAGGGCGGGAAGCGCGGGCTAACCTGCCTCCGCATGGCCGCTTGGAGCATATCGGACCGCCCCGGCATGGCGGTCGCCGCGTTGTGCGCGGCGCAGGCGGCGTTCTGGACCCTGGCGCCGGGCTTGAGCCATCAGGCGCCGCCGCTCGACGTGGTCGAGAGCCTCGTCTGGGGGCGCGAGGGCGTAGTTGCGACCTACAAGCATCCGAACCTGCCGGGGCTGGCCCTGGAGGGCGCGCGCCTCCTGTCCGGCGGCGCGGTCTGGCCGTCCTTTCTGGTCTCGCAGGCCTTCGTCGTCGGCAGCTTCGCCGCCGTCTACTTGCTCGGGCGGGCGCTTCTCGGGTCGAGACGCGCGCTCGCCGGCGTGCTGCTGTTGACCGGCGTGTTCTACTATTCCTGGCCGACCCCGGAGATGAACCACAACGTCGCCCAGATGCCGCTCTGGGCCGGCCTCTGCCTGTCGCTGTGGCGCGCCTCGCGGGGCGGCGGCCTCGTCTGGTGGATCGCGCTCGGCGTTTTCGCCGGCCTGTCGCTATGGGCGAAATACGCCGCCTGCGCGCTGTTCGCCGCGGCCCTCGGATGGATGCTGTGGGACGCGCAGGCGCGGTCCCGCCTGGCGACGCCCGGACCCTGGGTCGCCCTGGCCCTGGCGGGGCTGATCGCCCTACCGCAGCTGCGCTTCGTGATCGCGAGCGGCCTGCTGCCGGTGGAATACGCCTTGGCGCGCTCGTCCGGCGTTCGCGGCGACGGGGGGGGGGGCGCGCAGGGTTTCCTGCTCGCCCAGCTCGCCGACCACGGCGTGTTTCTGCTCATGGCCGCGGCCGCCGGGCTGTTCGGCCCCGGCGCCGCGCGGCGGCCGCCGCACGAGGCCGCGGCGCGCCGCTTCCTGCTGGCGATGGGTCTGGGGCCGGCGCTGCTGGTCGCCGCGTCGGCCGCCCTGCTGGACATGGGGGTCAAGGACATGTGGGGCGCGCCCATGTTCAACCTGTCGGGCCTCCTGGCCCTCGCCCTGTTTCCGGGGCGGTTCGGCGACCGGGGGCTGCGGCGGCTGATCGGCTGCGCCGCGGTCCTGCTGGTCGCGGTCCCTGCCGCCTACGGCGCGGCGGTCGCCTTTCGCGGCCAGCTGTCGGACCGGCCGTCGCGGGCCGTATGGCCGCAGGACGCCATCGCCCGCAGCCTCCTCCGGGCCTATGAGAGCGAAGTCGGGCGGCCGCCCGACGTCGTCGCCGGTCCGGTATGGGAGGCCGGCCTGGTCGCGCTCCGGGCGCCGGGCCGTCCGTCGGTCCTGATCGACGGCGAGGTCGCGAAGTCTCCCTGGCTGGCCGGGCGCGATCCGGCGCGGCGCGGCGCGCTCGCCGTATGGTCGACCGAAGCCGGGCCGCCGGACGGGCTGAAGCCGTTGATCGCGGACCGCCCGGTCGGGCGGCGGACTTACCCGTGGACCGGCGCCGACGGCGCGCGGCCGATCCGGCTGTCCTACGTCGTCGTCCCGCCGCGCGAATAGCCGGGGCGGTCCCGGCTGTCCAGGTCCAGACAGATGTGAGACGAGGAGGTTGAAGGAAGGTTGGGGGTCTCCGAAGCTGTTGGTTTGGACAGACAGCTGGAAGGAGAACCCCCATGCAGGTTTTCGGCCTGCCCCGTCATGTTACACGGGGCACCGCCCTGGCGTCACGCCTGTGCGGCAAGGAGCGGAGCGACGAGGCGCACAGGCGTGACGCCCTGAAGCGTTGGCATCGCGCCCGCGACAATGGCCTCTGCGCCGCCGATGCGGCCGCCGCCGTCGGCGTGTCGCGGGCCACCCTCTACCGCTGGCGGAAGCTTCACGACCAGGGCCGCCTGGCCCCGCGCTCGCGACGGCCCCGGCGCTCACGACGGCCCGAATGGTCGCCGCAACTGGCGGCGGCGGTGCATGAGATGCGCGCCGACTTCCCGATGTGGGGCAAGGCCAAGCTCACCATCCTGCTGCGCCGCCAGGGATACACCGCCAGCCAGAGCACCGTGGGCCGCATCCTCAAGAACCTCGTCCAACGAGGCGCCGTCACCCCCGTCCCCACCCTCCGATGCAAGGCCCCGCGACGCAGCCGCAAGCACAGCCGGCCACACGCCAGACGCCTCCCCAAGGGGCGCAGACCCACAGCCCCAGGCGAGATCGTCCAACTCGACACCCTCTCCCTCTCCCCAGGACACGGACGACCCCCACTCAAGCAGTTCACCGCCTGCGATCCCGTCGCCAAGTGGACCTGCGCACAAGCCTGCCGGCGCGCAACCACACACAACGCCAAACGCTTCCTCGACAAGCTCCAGGACGACATGCCCTTCCCCATCCAGGCCATCCAGGTCGATGGCGGCTCCGAGTTCAAGGCCAGCTTCGAGCACGAATGCCAGAAACGCGGCATCCAACTCTTCGAACTGCCCCCCAAATCGCCCGAACTCAACGGACACGTCGAGCGCAACAACGCCGCTTGGCGATACGAATTCTACGCAACCTGGGACCTCAACACCGACAACCTCGACGACATCAACCGATGGATCGACGCCTTCGCCGACGAGTTCAACACCTTCCGACCACACCAAGCCCTCGACGGACATACCCCCGCCGAGTACCTTCTCTCACTGACAGCACAGGAAACCCCACCGTCTCATATGTAGTGAACCCGGACACCGGCTTGCGGATCGGACGGCGTCTGCTAGGCTCCGCGGCGAGGACATCCCGACGCTCCGGGGGTGCGATGGCGGACGCCCCGACTCCGGCCCGGGCCGCCGTCCCCGTGGCGGCCAACCTCGCCGCCGCGCGCGCGCGGATCGACGAAGCCGCGCGCCGCGCCGGCCGGGCGCCCGAATCGGTGACGCTGGTCGCGGTGGCGAAGACCCATCCGGCGGCGCTCGTCCTCCCCGCCCTCGATGCGGGCCATCGCGTCTTCGGCGAGAACCGGGTCCAGGAGGCGAAGGCGAAATGGCCGCCGCTCAAGGCGCGCCATCCGGACGTCGAGCTGCGTCTGATCGGGCCGTTGCAGACCAACAAGGCGAGGGAGGCGGTGGCCCTGTTCGACGTGATCGAGACCGTCGACCGGCCGAAGCTCGCCCGCGCCCTGGCCCGCGAGATCGATCGCGGCGGGCGGCGGCCGTCCTGCTTCGTCGAGGTCAACACCGGCGAGGAGGCGCAGAAGTCGGGCGTCCCGCCCGAGGAGGCCGACGCCCTGGTCGCGCTGTGCCGCGACGAGTGCGGGCTCCACGTCCAGGGGCTCATGTGCATCCCGCCGGCCGGCGAGGAGCCGGCGCTGCACTTCGCCCTGCTCGCCCGGATCGCGGCGCGCAACGGGCTCGACCGGCTGAGCATGGGAATGAGCGCCGATTTCGAGACCGCGATCGCCTTCGGCGCCACCCATGTCCGGCTGGGGACGGCCGTCTTCGGGGCCAGACGGCGGTCTTGAAGTCCGTCCGCCGGCCGATCCGCGTGACCCCGATCGACGACGAGGGCCGGTCAGCCCGACCCGGATCGGGGCGGCGGTTCGATCCGCACCAGGTCGTCCGGCCGCCACGCCGACAGCAGGGTCGCGAGGTCCGCGAGCGCCATGGCGATGCAGCCTTCGGTCGGCGGATAGCCGGGCCGCGCGACGTGAAGGAACACGGCGCTGCCCAGCCCGCGCCGCACCGGGTCGTCGTTGTGGCCGATGACCGCAATCAGATCGTATGCCCCGTCCTCCCGCCACAGCGCCTCGGCGCGCGCCGGGTAGGGCAGCGCCACCTGCCGGTTGTAGGCGGTGTCGTCCGGATCGTCGCACCAGCCGTCGCCGGGCGACAGCGCCCGCGCCGGCAGGATCGACGCCGGGACGGTCAGCCGGTCGGGCCGATAGAGCACCCGGCGCAGCGGGAAGACGCCGGCCGGCGTGGCCCCGTCGCCCTCGCGCTTGCGCCGCGCGACGCCGGCCCGCCCGACGGCGCAGCGGAGCCGCCGACCCCGCCACAGGGCGACGCCGTCGGCGTGGACCGTCATGCCGCGGATCGCGCGACCCATGCCGCCCTTATACCGCCGGCCCGGCACCGTCGAAAACCGGCGCCGGGCGGGTTGACGCCGGCGCGCGGGCGACTATCTCCCCGAAGGCGGGACGCGACGCGGGGACCGGCGGCCGGGGCGAGCCGAGGACGATGACCAACGGCCGGACGATTCTGCTGGTGGACGACGACGAGGCCCTGTGCGAGGCGCTGAGCGAACAGCTCCGGCCGCAGGCGGAGTTCGCCGTCGTCGTCGCCCATAGCGGCGCCGAGGCGCTGGAGCGGAGCGAGGCGGCGGAGATCGACCTGGTGCTGCTCGACGTGGGGCTGCCCGACATGGACGGCCGCGAGGTCTGCCGGTTGCTCCGCCGAGCGAATCTGCGCGCGCCGATCATCATGCTGACCGGCGCGCAGGGCGAAGCGGACACCATTCTGGGCCTGGACGCCGGGGCCAACGACTACGTGACCAAGCCGTTCCGTCTCGGCGTGCTGCTGGCGCGCATCCGGGCGCAGCTGCGCCAGCACGAGCGCAGCGAAGATGCGGTCTACGCCATCGGGTCCTACCGCTTCCGACCGGCGGCCAAGCTGCTGCTCGACGCCGACGGCCGCCGCAAGGTCCGCCTGACGGAGAAGGAGACCGCGATTCTCCGATACCTGCTGCGCGCGGGCGAGGCCGCGGTCGGGCGCGACGCGCTGCTTCGCGAGGTGTGGGGCTACAACGCCGGCGTGACCACCCACACGCTGGAAACGCACGTCTACCGCCTGCGCCAGAAGATCGAGCGCGATCCGTCGCGGGCGGAAATCCTGGTCACCGAGCCGGGCGGCTACCGGTTGATCCCCTGAGAAATCGGACCCGCGAAAGAGCGTGTGAAGAAATCCCGAGACGTCCGCGTGAGTGTCCGTTCAGCTGCCGACGGCCCGAGGGAGGCCATCGGCTCGAGGCGGATACGCCAACAATTCGTCATTCCTCCGGCCCCGACCGGGGGAATGACGGAGGGGCTGTACGGACTCTGAATCCTCCGAACGGTCGCGCCGGCCCGCGCGTCTCGCCCCTGCCGCGGCCCGGGCGAGACACATGGGCTACAGCGTCAGCACGCCGCCGCCGTCCACGTTGAGCACGGTCCCGGTGATGTAGCTCGCCCGGTCGGAGGCGAGGAACAGCACCGCGTCGGCGACCTCGCCGGCCTCGCCGAAGCGCCGCAGCGGGAAGGAGGCCGCCGGGTCGCGCCCGCCCGCGGCGGCACTCGCGTCCTGCATCGCGTCCTGGCGCGGCGAACGGATCGGCCCCGGGGCCACGGCGTTGATGCGCACGCCCTCCGGGCCGAAGCGGTTGGCGAGCCCGCGCACGATCAGGTTGACCGCGGCGTTGACGCTGCCGCCCGGCATGTGGATCGGGATCGGCATCTTGCCGCCGGTGCCGGTGACGCAGACGATCGCGCCCCGGCCGCGCGCCGCCATGTCGGGCAGGGCGGCCTGGATGCAGGCGACGTAGCCCAGATACTTGGCCCCGATGGTGGCCTGGAAGGCGGCCTGGTCGAGATCGAGGAACTCGCCATAGGCCGGTACGTTCATGCTGGTCACCAGAACGTCGATCCGGCCCCAGGCGCCGACGATGCGCGTCGCCGCGGCCTTGGCCTCGGCGGCGACGCTGGCGTCCATCGGCGCCTCCAGCGCGTCGCGCCCCGCGGCGCGAAGCTCCGCCGCCAGGGCGGCGACCGCCGCCGCGCGCCGCGACGAGAGCGCCGTCCGCGCGCCCTCCGCCGCGAAGTCGCGCGCGATCGCGGCGCCGAGCGCGCCCGTGGCGCCCGCGATCCAGACCACCTTGTCCCGCAGTTCGAGGTCCATGCCTTGTCCGTCCCCATCGCCGCCGACAATCGCCGCGCCCACTCTGGCGCAGTCGCGGCGCGTTCGCCAGAGCCGGGACGCCGGCCAGGGATTCGCGCTTTCCCCGGCGCGGGGGTTCGCGCAAACTGAACGATGCGGCCGCCGGCGGCGGGGCGGCGGGGATTCGGAGCGCAGGCGTGGAATCAGGCGGCGGATTTTCGGTGCGCTTCTGGGGAGTCCGGGGCAGCATCGCCTGCCCCGGACCCGACACGCTGCGCTACGGCGGCAACACGCCCTGCGTCGAGATGCGCTGCGGCGAGCGGGTGCTGGTCTTCGACGCCGGCACCGGCATCCGGCGGCTCGGCGAGGACCTCGCGGCGCGCGGGGTGGACGACGTCGACGTGTTCTTCTCGCACACCCATATCGACCACATCGTCGGCGTGCCCTTCTTCGGCTTCGCCTACCATCCGGGCAACCGAGCGCGCGTATGGGGCGGCCATCTGCTGCCCGACCGGACGATCGAGGGCGCGATCCGCGCCTTCATGAGCGCGCCGCTGTTCCCGGTGCCGTTCGACGCGCTCCGCGCCCGCGTCGCGTTCGAGGACTTCCGCGCCGGCGAGCGGCTCGACCCGCGCGCCGGGATCGCAGTCGGGACGGCTCCGCTCCGCCACCCCGACGGCGCCACCGGCTACCGCGTCGAGTACGGCGGCAAGGCGGTCTGCTACGTCACCGATACCCAGCACGCGCCGGGGACGCCGGACGCCGAGGTGCTGACCCTGATCGAAGGGGCCGACGTCGTGATCTACGACGCCACCTTCACCGATGAGGAGTTCCCCCGCTACGCCGACTGGGGACATTCGACCTGGCAGGAATGCCTGCGCCTCTGCCGCCGCGCGGGCGTGCGGACTCCGGTGATGTTCCACCATCTGCCGGGCCGCGACGACGACGCGCTCGACCGCATCGCCGAGGCCGCGGCGCAGGCGTTTCCGGGCGCCGTCGTGGCCTGCGAGGGCATGACGCTCAACCCGTGACCGGGCGGATCCGAGGCGCCGGCCCGCGCGCGCGGCTGCGCCGCCTGGCGATGGGCCTGGGGACGGCGACGGGGCTCGCGCCGCGGGGTTTCTTCATCCCCTACCGCTTCGCCGGCCGGCTGCCGGCGCGGACCGCGTCCTACCCGGGCCTCGCCGCGCGGTTCGAGGCGCGGCGGCCGGCTTTCGCCTGCTGCCTCGACGCCATCGAGACCCATGCGCAGGAGCTCGAGGCGATCGGCGGAGCGGCTCCGCCCGCGCCGCGCTGGGACCAGGACTGGTTTCCCCGCCTCGACGCCGCCGCCGCCTACGCCCTGCTGCGCCGACTGCGTCCGCGCCGCGTGATCGAGGTCGGCTCCGGCCACTCGACCCGCTTCCTCGTCCGGGCGGCGCGCGACGGAGGGTTCGATCCCGGCGTCGTCTGCTTCGACCCGGCGCCGCGCGCGCGCCTCGACCGCCTCGGCGTCGAGCACCGCCCGCGCATGGTCGAAGCGGCCGACGCGCCGCTGTTCGCCGCGCTGGAGGCGGACGACGTGGCGTTCGTCGATTCGAGCCATATCCTCATGCCCGGGACCGACGTCGACATCCTGCTCAACCACGTCTGGCCGATGCTGCGCGCGGGCGTCGTCCTGCACGTCCACGACGTGTTTCTGCCCGACGACTACCCCTCCGCCTGGCGCTGGCGCGGCTACAACGAGCAGCTCGGCGTCGCCCCGTTGATCGCGTCGGCGGCGGCCGAACTGCTGTTCGCCAGCCGCTACGTCGCGACCCGTATGGCCGGGCGGGTCGCGACCGGCGTCCTCGGCCGGCTGCCGCTGCCCGCGGGCGCGGTCGAATCGAGCCTCTGGCTGCGCAAGCGGGTCCCGGCGGCGGCGTGACCTTCGATTCGGGGTTCCCTTCGCGCCGCCCCGATGCCAGTCTGCGCGCCGTCGAACGGCCCGGACCCCGGAAACCGCCCGCTGCGATGCATCCGTTCCGCTACCACCGGCCGACGAGCGCCGCCGCGGCCGCGGCCGTCCTCGCCGCGGCGCCCGAGGCGCGGCCGCTCGCCGGGGGCATGAGCCTGACGCCGATGATGCGGCATCGGCTGGCCCGGCCGTCGGACCTGGTCGATCTCGCCGGCGTCGCCGGGCTCGACGGGATCGCCGTCGAGGACGGCGAGGTCGTCGTCGGCGCGATGACGCCGCACGCCGCAGTCGCTTCCTCGGCCGAGATCGCCCGCGCCATCCCCGCCCTCGCCCGGCTCGCCGGCGGGATCGGCGATCCCCTGGTCCGCAACCGGGGGACGCTCGGCGGCTCGCTGGCGCATAACGACCCGGCGGCGGACTATCCGGCGGCGGCGCTGGGCCTCGCCGCCTCCATCGTCACCGCGCGGCGCACGGTCGCGGCCGACGCCTTCTTCGTCGGCGCGTTCGAGACCGCGCTCGAGCCGGGCGAGATCGTCGTCCGGGTGCGCTTCCCGATCCCCGACCGGGCGGCCTACGTCAAGTTTCCCAACCCCGCCTCGCGCTTCTCGATCGTCGGCGCGTTCGTGTCGCTGACCGGGGCCGCGGCCCGCGTCGCGATCACCGGGGCGGGCGCCTGCGTCTTTCGCCAGACCGCCTTCGAGGCCGCGCTGTCGCGGCGCTTCGCCCCCGATGCGATCGAGTCGATCGAAGTCGCGCCCGACGGGCTGATCGCCGATCTCCACGGCGACGCCGAATATCGCGCCCATTTGATCGGGGTTCTGACCCAGGATGCGGTCGCGGCCGCGGTCGGCGCCGCGCCGCCGCCCGGCTAGGCGGTCGGCCCGGATCCCGCCGCGGCATGTCGGACCGGCGCCGCATCGCCGTCGTCGGGCTCGGCTATGTCGGGCTGCCGCTCGCCGTCGCTCTCGCCCGCCATTACCCGGTCACCGGCTTCGACGTCGATGCGCAACGGATCCGGGAGCTGCAGGCGGGCGAGGACCGCACGCGCGCGGCGCCGCCGGAGGCGCTGCGGCGCGCCGCGGTCGCGTTCACCGGCGACGCGGCCCGGCTCGGCGGCTGCGCCGTCTATATCGTCGCCGTGCCGACTCCGATCGACGCGCATCGCGCGCCCGACCTCGGCGCCCTCCGCGCGGCGTGCCGGCTGGTCGGCGGCGCCATGGGCCGGGGCGCGATTGTGGCGTTCGAGAGCACGGTCTATCCGGGGGTGACCGAGGAGATCTGCGCCCCCGAACTCGCCCGCGCGTCGGGCCTCGCCTGCGGGCGCGACTTCTTCGTCGGCTACGCGCCGGAGCGCAGCAACCCGGGTGACCGCGAGCACACGCTCGATCGGATCGCCAGGGTGGTCGCAGGCCAGAACGAGGACGTGACCGCGCGGCTCGCCGAGATCTACGGCCGGACGACGTCGGGCGGCGTCTTCGTCGCGCGCGACATCCGCACCGCGGAGGCCGCGAAGGCGATCGAGAACGCCCAGCGCGACATCAACATCGCCTTCGTCAACGAAATCGCGACGATCTGCCACAAGATGGGCCTGTCCACCCGCGATGTGCTGGCGGCCGCGGCGACCAAGTGGAACTTCCTCGACTTCTCGCCCGGCCTCGTCGGCGGCCACTGCGTCGGCGTCGATCCGTTCTATCTCGCCCACGCCGCGGTTTCGAGCGGGCACCGCCCGGAGATCGTCCTCGCCGGCCGACGGATCAACGACGCCATGAGCGGGTTCGTCGCCGACTGCATCGTCCGCGAGCTGACGCGCGCGGGCCGCGGTCGGGGGGCGCGGGTGCTGGTTCTCGGGCTGACCTTCAAGGAGAACGTCCCGGATCTCCGCAATTCGCGCGTCGTCGACCTCGTCGCCGCGCTGTCGGAGCGGGGCTTCCCGGTCGACGTCCACGACCCCTGCGCGGATCCCGAGGAGGCCGGCGCCCGCTACGGCATCCGGCTGCGCCCCGACCTGCGCGACGCGCGCGGCTACGCCGCCGTCGTCGGCGCGGTGGCGCACGACGCCTATCGCGCCCTGACCGCGGCCGCCCTCACCGGGTTCGTCCGCGAGGGGGGGCTGATCGCCGACGTGAAAGGAATATGGCGCGGCGTCGTCACCCCCGGCGGCTATCGACGCTGGCAGCTCTGACGGGCGCTACGTCTCACGTGGTCGGGAGACGCCGTTACCGCCGATCATGTGGGACGGGCTTTCCACCGGAGAGCTTGACGTCGGACCGTACGTAAACCGCCTTGCCCTTGAGTAGACGTGCGGGTTTGACGACCCCGAAAGTGTGGGTCCGACCGCCGCCCGAAGCGCCGGCGGTGCTTCCCTCGTACTTCCAGTTTTCTTTGGTCAAATAGACCACATCGACGCGCCAGATGAGGACGGAGCGATCACGCGCGATGGAGCGCGTCGGATCAATCAGATAGCGCCATATAATATACCAACCTTCGTGGTCGTAATGAGATTGAATCGACCACGGTCGCTTGCTCGCTTTGCTTTCCAAACAATGGCGGGGTTCGGGATTCGATCCGCTCGACCGGTGTTTCAGATCGGGAAATCTCTGTTGCGCTTCGAAGGAATGCTTGACCTTTTCGTAGACGCTGAAGATGTCCAGCGCTTTCGTTCCGAAAATGCCAACGATGGCGCTGAAGACATTTTGCTGTTCAAGATAGATGTCGATCAAGGCATCCGTTTCTTTCTCGATATAGTCGACGGACTTGCGGATATGACCAGTTTCCAATCCCGGCGGGAGCGACGCCGAGTGGTTCAACCAATCGATATGCGAGTTCGTGCGAGGATCGGTCAAGATCGGTTCTGTTTTCTGGGCCACTCGGGTTGACGCCGTGACGCCCCCATGGTCGAATGGACTCATGGTGACGGGTACACGAAGCATGATGATCCGTCCACGGTTTCGACCCGAGCTCGCGCGCGCCTTCGGGACCCGGGCCACCGGCTTGGCCCTCGAGGACGGTGCGGGCGATGGCTAGAACGGCTCCCGTCCGCGCCCCCGCCGCGCCGCCGCCCGATGCGCCGCCGCCGTCATGGCGGGAGGAACTCCGCGATTCGGCCGACCGCGCCTGGCGGGAGGTTCGCGGGCGCGGCCCGCAGCGGCGCTCTCATCTCTCGGCGCGGGCCACCTGCGTCCTGGCCGACGCCCTCCAATGGCTCCGCGAAGTCGGCGAGAACTCGATCCACGCCATCGTCACCGATCCGCCTTACGGCCTCGTCGAGTACGGCCGCGAGAACCACGCCAAGATGCGAGCCGGACGGGGCGGCGTATGGCGCATCCCGCCGTCATGGGACGGCGCGGCGCGGCGGCCGCTCCCGCGGTTCACGGTCCTGTCCGAACGCGAGACCGGGGATCTCCATGCGTATTTCCACGCATTCGCCGCCGCCGCGTCGCGGGCGCTGGTGCCGGGCGGCCATGTATTCGTCGCCTCCAACCCGCTGCTGTCCACGACCACCTTTCACGCTCTGCAGACGGCCGGGCTGGACAAGCGCGGCGAGATCATCCGGCTCGTACAGACTCTGCGGGGCGGCGACCGGCCGAAGGGCGCGGAGCGCGAATTCCACGACGTCGCCGTGATGCCGCGCTCGTGCTGGGAGCCCTGGGGCGTCTTCCGAAAACCGTTCGAGGGCACGGTCGCGGCGAATCTGCGCAGATGGGGCGCCGGCGGCCTGCGCCGGGCGGCCGACGGCGGGCCGTTCCGGGACGCGATCGTCTGTTCGCCGGCCCGCGGCCGCGAGAAGGCCATCGCCCCCCATCCGTCGCTGAAGCCGCAGCGGTTCCTGCGGCGGATCGTGCGGGCCGCGCTGCCGCTCGGCCTCGGCATCGTCTACGATCCGTTCGCGGGAAGCGGCTCGACGCTCGCCGCGGCGGAAGCCGTCGGCTACCGGTCGATCGGAACCGAGAGGGACGCCGGGTATTTCGAGATGGCCGTCGAAGCGTTCGGCGGGCTGGCGGCTTTGCCGACGGACCGGGACGAGGGCGCGCGCTGAGGCTGCGTCCGCCCGCTGCCCGGGCCGCGCGGCGCTCCCGCTCACCGCCGCCCGGCGCGCGGCGCGCGGGACAGGCGGGCGAAGCTCCACTTGATCCGGGCGTCGCCGTCCCCGGCGGCCGAGACCACGATCTGCTCCGAGCGCTGCGCTACACCCGTAGCGCCCAGATAGACGCTCTCCCGGAGGCTCGTCTCACCGCCCGCGGCGCGGAACCGCCAGCCGCCGCCCGGCAAGCCCAGCAGCACCGAGCGTCCGTCCTGCGCGGTCGAGGCCTTGACCGCCGGATGCAGATGGAAGCGGAGCGCCACCGGCCGGCCGCCGCACCCCGACAGCGTGTCCTCGCCCCGGACGTCGCCGCCGCCCGCGGCGACGTAGAGCCGCCGCCGGTGGCCGGATGCGGGCCGCCCGGCATAGCCTTCGAGCGCCGCGTCGATCCAGACGTTCCCGTCCGCTTCGACCCGTTCGGCCGCGACCGACCGGGGGCGCGCGCCGATCGCCGGGCCCGGCAGCAGTTCCGACGAGTCGGCGTCGCCGATCGTGGCCGTCGAGTGCGCCGCGGTGCGCCGCTGCGCCAGCCGCCATGCCGGCGGCGCGCCGGCATGGGCGCCGCAATTCACGATCATGCGGTCCTTGCCGACGCTGAGTTCGAAGCTCAGCGCGCCGGCATGGGCGTGGCCGTCGAGACCGGGCGGCGGCGCGCCGCCGGTATCCATCACCACCAAGGTGCGACCGGCCGCGATGCGCTCGAACCCGGTATGCGGAGCGGAGTCCGGCGGCTTGCCGCGGGCGCGGGCGCGCGACAGAGCGACGTCGATCAGCCGGCCCTCGCCCTCGTCGCTGTCGTTGAACAGGCACAGCCCGCCGTCGCCATGGCGGAAGAAGCGGAGCATCGGCGCGGTCCGCTCGATGGCGTCCTGCAGGGCGTCGGGCGAGTCGGCTCCGCCCGCCTGCAACAGGGCGCGCGCGTCGACGAGATGGCGGAAGGTCTCGAACGCGATCGCCGGGCTGCGCGAGACGTGGCCGCCGTCGGGCGCGATCTGAGCCGCCGCCTCCCGCGCCAGCGCCGCGGCCCAACGCCTGCGTCGCGGCCGCTCCCGCGCCAGGCACTGGCCGGCGTAGACCAGGGCCTTGAACACGGCCAGCCGCTCGGGCGCGCCATCGACCAGCGCCGCCACCCGGCGCAGATGCCGCGCCTGGCGCGCCAGGCTGTCGAGCCAGGCATGCGCCAGCCGGCCTTCCCGGCCGGCGAAGACGAACTCCGCATGGGTGAGCCAGTTGACCAGCCGCGCGGCGAGCACGTCCGGGCGCCACGGAAGCGGCCGCCACCGGTTATGCGCCTCGACCCAGCCGCCGACCAGTTCGCGGGCGCGGGCGCGGGCGGGCTCGCCGCCGTCGGCGCGCAGATCGCGCAGCCAGTCGAACCCGTGGAGCCTCGCCAGCCAGGCGTCCGAACGGCCGCCGAGCCGCCAGGGCTGATCCGCCGCCTCGACCGTCTCGCCGGCGAAGGCGAACACGCCGCCGACGATCGCCGCGCCCCTACGGGCGTCGCCCGGCCAGGCGTCCTGCGGCGCGAAGGCGAGCTGGCGGGTCCGCCGGCGGACCAGCGCCCGGACGTAGAACGGGCCCGAGAACCAGGGCGTCGCCAGGCGATAGGTCGTCCGGCGCAGCGCCGCGCGGCCGCGGCTCATCGACGGGCGCGTTCCGGCATCGGCGGCCGCCGGGTCAGCGCCGGTCCCGCAGCCGGCGGATGTTCCGGGCGTAGGCCTCCCGGCCGCCGGCGAAGGCGGCGGTGCCGGCGACCAGCAGATCCGCGCCCGCGGCGACGGCGCGCTTCGCCGTCTCGGCGTTGACGCCGCCGTCCACCTCCAGGTCGATCGGGCGGCCGCTGTCGTCGATCATCCGCCGCAGCCGCTCGATCTTGCCGAGCTGGCCGGCGATGAAGCTCTGCCCGCCGAAGCCCGGGTTGACGCTCATCACCAGCACCAGATCGATCTCGGCCAGCAGCGGCTCGACCGCGGCGACCGGGGTCGCGGGGTTGAGCGCCAGCCCCGCCTTCTTGCCTAGGGAGTGGACGAGCTGCACCGTCCGGTGCGGATGCGGGCCCGCCTCGGGGTGGAAGGTCACGATGTCGGCGCCGGCCTCGACGAAGCCGCCGACGAACGGATCGGCCGGGGCGATCATCAGATGCACGTCGAACGGCAGCGCGCTGTGCGGGCGCAGCGCCGCCACCGCGGCCGGGCCCAGCGTGATGTTGGGCACGAAATGGCCGTCCATCACGTCGATATGGATGTAGTCGGCGCCCGCCTCCGAGACGGCGCGAACCTCCTCGCCCAGCCGGGCGAAGTCGGCGGACAGGATCGACGGCGCGATGCGAACCGGCTGTTGCAAGCGGCGTTCACCAGCGGACGGAGGGCGGCGGAGAGCGCGCCGCCGCCGCCGCACTAGCTAGCAGCTTCGCCGGCGCGCCGCAACGTCGTCCCCCGCCCCGAAGCGCCGCCGCGTCGCGTCGTCGCCGTCGCCGCGCTATAGTCGCCGGATCGGCGGGCGGCGGGACAACCGGGATGAACGGATCGAGCGGGGAGCCGGCGGCGGCGTCCGGCGCGGCCAGGGAGCGGTTCCTCGACCGGGCGCGGGCGCTGGTTCCGGTCCTGCGCGAGCGCGCGCCGCAGGCCGAGGCGCTGCGCCGCATCCCGGACGAGACGATCCGCGACCTGCGCGAGGCCGGCCTGTGGCGGATCCTGCGTCCGGCGCGCTATGGCGGCGCGCCCGCCGATTTCGGGCTGATGATCGACGTGGCCGAACAGCTCGGGCGCGGCTGCGGGTCGACCGCCTGGGTCTACGTCAACATCGTCGCCCATAACTGGATGCTGCCGATGTGGCCCGGCGCGGCCCTGGCGGAGGTCTGGGGCGAGAACCCCGAGGCGCTGATCGGCTCGACCCTGATCTTCCCGCGCGGCCGGCTGGAGCCGGTCGCCGGCGGCTATCTGCTGTCCGGTCGCTGGCCCTACGCCAGCGGCATCGACGCGAGCGACTGGATGATGCTGGGCGGCCTCGCGCCGCCGGACGAGGCCGGAGGCGGCGACCGCGCGCTGATGCCGCTGGTTCGCGCCGCCGACCTCGAAGTGATCGACACCTGGCGTGTCGCCGGGCTCGTCGGCACCGGCAGCAAGGACGTGGCCTGCGAGAAGCTGTTCGTGCCCGCGCACATGCTGCTGGACCCGCGCGACGCGCGCGGCGGGCCGACGCCCGGCTCGCCGACGACGCCGGGGGCGGTTTACCGGCTTCCGGTGGTGGCGCTGATCCCGCATCTGGTCGCCGGCCCGATGCTCGGCATCGCCCGGGGCGCCTACGAGGACCATGCCGAGAGCTTGCGCGCCCGGACCTCGGCGTATAATCGCTCGCGCCTGGCCGAGCACACGACCGTCCAGCTGAAGCTCGCCGAGTCGGGGGTGCTGATCCAGAGCGCGCGCCTCCTGATCCACGACAACGTAGCCGAAGCCGCCCGGCGCGCCGAGGCGGACGAGCGGCCATCGGTCGCCGACCGCGCCCGCTGGCGCCGCGACGCGACCCATGCGGCCGGCTGCTGCGTGCGCGCGGTCGATCTCATCTACGCGGTGAACGGCGGCGCGGCGCTCTATCTCGACAACGAGCTCCAGCGCCGGTTCCGCGACATCCACGCCGCCGCCGCCCAGATCCACCTGTCCTGGGACATCAACGGCCCGGAATTCGGCCGCATCGAAGCCGGCCTGCCGCCCTCCAACCCCAACCTGTGACGCGCCGGGGCTTTCCGCCGCGTCACGAGGCGACGGCGGCGGACGGGCGCATTCCCGCCGCCCGGGGGGCGCGCCCGCGGATGCGGGATCGGAACGGGAAGCTCGCCGTCGCAGGCGGCGTCCCGCCTGCCGGCCTTCCGGCGCGGCGGGTCAGCCCTCGCGGACCACGAGCTCGATATCGGTCAGGCGGTCGCCGTTGATTCCGGTGAGGTCCATCGGGCAGGCCGAGCCTACCGCGATCACGTCCATCAGCGCCCGCAGCGTCACCTTGTCGCCGGGCCGCGCGGGCGACGCCGCGCCGTAGCCGATCGCGCCGTCGGCCTCGACCGGCGTGTTCTGGAAGAAGTTGATCGGGTCGGGCAGGTGGTTGAACGGGATGTCGAACCCGGCCATCGCCTCGGCCAGATTCGCCCGGCAGCTGCGATGATCGGCGACGCCGAAGCCGACGAGGTAACGCTGCGGGTCGCAGGCCGCGAAGATCATGTCGTGGCGCCCGACGTCGTCGGCGACGATCTCGAACATCGGCCGCCGCTCGACGCTCACCAGCTCGTCGCCCACGCGAAGCGTCAGGCGCAGCAGCTGCGCCCGGCAATGGGCCGGCGAGAGATACTCCCCCACGTCGGCCCGGTTGAAGGCGAAGAAATCGCAGATCTGCGCGCCGTCCAGGTTCACGATGTCCAACAGCTGCCCGCGATCCACGTCGATCCGTCCGCCATGGCCGCCCTCGATCCGGCGGGAGCCCGGCATCGTCATCTCCCCGGCGCCGGTTCGACGCCGAACAGTCCGGCTGCGGTTTCGCCCAGCACGGCGCGCTCCGCCGCCGCGTCCAGCCCGGCCTCGCGCACGGTCCTGCAGGGTTCGAGATCGCCGATCGCGAACGGGTAGTCCGATCCCAGCATCACCCGGCCCGCCCCCGCCCGGCCGCACAGGAAACGCAGCGCCTCCGCGTCCGACAGCACGGAATCGAAATAGAGCCGGTCGAAGCCCGCCGCCGGGTCGGCGTATTCGGGATGGAGCCGGTGGTTCCTGGCCAGCCGGCCCAGCAGGAAGGGAAGCGCGCCGCCGCCATGCGCGACCACGAAGCGCATGCCCGGATAGCGCAGGAAATGGCCGGCGTATAGCAGGCGCGCGACCGCGGTGGTGGTGTCGAGGCCGCGGCCGACGGCGTTGATCATGTCGTAATCCGACAGCCTGGGATCGCCGCAGCCGAACATGGGATGCAGAAACAGGGTGGCGCCGAGTTCCGACGCCGCCTCCCAGAACGGGTCCAGGGCCGGGTCGTCCAGATTGCCCGCGCTTCCCTTGGGCTGGGTGCCGATCATGGCTCCGGCGAAGCCCGCGGCGAGGGCCTCGCGCAGGACCTCGGCGGCGAGCCGGCCGTCCTGCATCGGCACGGTGGCCAGCGCCGCCAGATTGCCGCGCCCGGTCGTCCCGGCGAGCAGATGCTCGTTGACGAACCGGCTCCAGGCGGCGCCCTCTCGCGCCGGGAGCTCGTAGCCGAAGCTGTCGAGCCAGCCGCCGCACACCTGCGCGTCGATGCCTTGCGAGGCCATCCATTCCTGGCGCGGTTCGAGCGCGCGAAGGCGCGGCATGACCGGCCGGGTCGGGGCGCCGCCGGCGAAGCTGAGCTTGTAGCTGTCGCCGTCCCGCAGCAATTCGACCGACGGAAAGTCGCCGGCGCGCCGCGCCAGCGCGTCCAGCATCGGCTGGGGGACGAAATGCGCGTGGGTGTCGATGATCATCCGGCCTGCTCCGTTCGTCTGCGATGGATCGCGGCTTCGATGTCTCCGATGCGGATCGGCAGCTCGTCGATCGCGATGCCGAGCGGCGCCAGCGCGTCGTTGACCGCGCTGGCGACCGCCGCCGGGGCGCCGAGATAGCCGCCTTCGCCCGAACCCTTCTGCCCCAGCGAGGTCAGCGGCGACGGCGTACAATGCTCCACGTCCCGGATCGTCGGCACTTCGTGGACCGAGGGCAGCAGATAGTCCACGAACGTGCCCGACAGATGCTGGCCGTCGGCGTCGTATTCGAACTTCTCGTACAACGCGGCGCCGATGCCGTGGGCGATGCCGCCCAGGATCATGCCGCGCACGATGTCGGGGTTGATGACCGTGCCGCAGTCATGGGCGACGGCGTAGTCCAGCAGCGCGACCTTGCCGGTCCCCGGGTCGATCTCGACCAGCGGCAGATGCGCCTGGAAGGAAAAGCACGGGTAGAGCCGCGCCCGCCCCTCCGCATCCGGCAGCGCGCCGCCGCCCGGCACCGGGGTCACCGCCATCGCCTGCAGGCCGGGCTCCGTCCCCGGCGGCATCCGGTGCAGCTGCCGATGGGCGATGAAGGCGACCTCCTCCCAGGTCAGCCGCCGCGCCGGCGCGCCGCGCACGGCGAACTCGCCCATGGCGTAGTCGATCCGCGCCTCCTCGACGCCGAGATCGTGCGCGGCGATGCGGATCATGCGCGCCTTGATCGCGCGCGCCGCCTGCGACGTCGCGCCGCCGAGTACGATCGCCATCCGGCTGGCGACCGGGCTCCGGGTCGGCAGCGCGTCGAGCGAGGCGGCGTGGACGACGCGGATCGCGTCGGGGTCGCGCTCGAGCTCCTCGCCGGCCACCGTGGCGACCAGCGTCTCGTGCCCCTGTCCCGACGTCGTGGTCGCCATCGCCGCGGTGACGCCGCCATGCGGGTCGACTTTCATCAGGCAGGATTCGACGAAGGTCGTGACCTCGAGCCGCGGATTGATCATCGACTCGAAGACGTTGTTGCCGCCGCCCGGTTCCAGGCAGGTCGCGATCCCGATCCCGGCCAGCCGGCCGTCGGCGCGCAGACGGTCGCGGCGCGCGATCAGCTCGGGGTAGCGCGCCAGCGCCAGGGCCTTGTCCAGCACCGCGTGATAATCGCCCGAATCGTATTCGGCGCCCGAAGGGATGCGCCAGGGGAACTCGTCGCGGCGGATGAAGTTGCGTCGGCGCGCCTCCAGCCGGTCGATCCCCAGCCGCCGGGCCACGCGCTCGATGCCGGTCTCGATGGCGAAGTTGGTGGGCGACTGGCCGAAGCCGCGCACCGGTACCTGGCCGGTCTTGTTCGAGGCGACCGAGATCGCCTCGTAGGCGACCGAGTTGATCCGGTAAGGACCGACGATGGCGGTGATCGGCTTTCCCAGCTGCAGCGGCGCGCGGCCGGGATAGGCGCCTGTGTCGTCGATCGCCCGCATCTTCATCGAGCGCACCAGCCCGTCGTCGTCGAAGGCGAGCGTCACGTCGAAGATGCGGTCGGGGCCATGGGCGTCGCCGCCCGACATGTTGTCGAGCCGGTCCTCGATCAGCCGTACCGGCGCGCCCAGCTTGCGCGCGAGATAGCCGGCCAGAACCGTATGCTTGATGCCCCGCTTGACGCCGTAGCTGCCGCCCACGTCGACGTCGTTATGCACCTGGACGGCGTTCAAGGGGATGCCGAGGGCGTCGGCGATCTGCTCCGCATAGTTGGGCATCTGGATGGAGGCCCAGACGTCGAGGATCCGCCGCGCCTCGTCCCAGCGCGCGACCACGCCGAAGGTCTCGATCGGGACGGTCGCGCTGCGCCCCCAGCGCGCGCGGTAGGACAGTCGGTGCCGGGCGGCGGCGAAGTCTTCGGCCACCGGCCCCCATTCGAACGCGCCCCGATAGAGCACGTTGCTGCCATGGTCGGGATGGACCAGCGGCGCGTCGTCCCGCATCGCCGCCTCCGAATCGACCGCGGCCGGCAGCGGCCGGTACTCGACCTCGATCTTTTCGGCCGCGTCCTCGGCGGCGTAGCGCGAGTCCGCGGCCACCGCCGCGACCCATTCGCCGGCATAGCGCGTCATGCCGACCGCCAGCGGGCGCCATTTCACCGCCGGCAGATGGAGGCCGTGGAACAGCGGCTTCGTAGCCCCGGCGAGCTCGTCGCCGGTGAGCACGGCTTCCACGCCGGGCGAAGCGAGGGCGCGCGTCGCGTCGATGCGCCGTATCTCGGCGCGGGCGTGCGGGCTCGCCGCCAGGGCGACGTGTTTCATGCCGGGCAGCCGCAGATCGGCGACGAACTTCCCGCTTCCGGCGACGAAGCGCCGGTCCTCCCGCACCCGCCGCTTGCGCGAGACGTGGAGGTAGTTGGCGCCGCGCGCCGGCGCGTCAGCCATCGCGGGTCGCCTCCGCCGCGCGCCGCGCGGCGAGCCGGATCGCCTCGACGATCTGGACGTAGCCGGTGCAGCGGCACAGGTTGCCGCCGATCGCCTCCCGGATCTCCTCGTCGGAGGGGTCCGGGTTCGACCGCAGCAGCGCCTCCGCGGCGACGATCATGCCCGGCGTGCAATAGCCGCACTGCATCGCGTGCGCTTCCCAGAAACAGTCCTGCACCGAGCCGGGCGCGCCGTCGGCGCCGGCCAGCCCCTCGATGGTCGTCACCTCGTGGCCCGCGGCCTGGACGGCGAACAGCAGGCAGGACCGGATCGCCTCGCCGTCGAGCAGCACCGAGCACGCGCCGCAGACGCCGTGCTCGCAGCCGACATGGGTCCCGGTCAACCCCAGCTCGTCGCGCAGAAAATCGACCAGCGTCAGGCGCGGCGCGACCTCGGCCCGCCGCGGCCGGCCGTTGACGGCGACGACGATCTCGCGCCGCGTCACGTCCGCGCCTCCGCCGCGGCGTCGCGGATGGCGCGGGCGAGCAGCACCCGGCACACCCGGCGCCGATAGGCCGCGCTCGCGTGCAGGTCGTCGTCCGGCTCGATCGCCGGATCGATCAGCGCCAGCGCTTCGTCCAGCTCGCCTTCGCCCAGGCGGGTCCCGGTCAGCGCCCGCTCGATCGCCGTGAACCGGACCGGAACGGGCCCGACGCCGCCGGCCGCGGCCGCCAGGCGCGCGCACCTCCCGCCGGCGTCGAGCCGAAGCTGGGCGCAGGCGGCGACGATCGCGAAGTCGCCGGCGCGGCTCGCGACCTCGTGGAAGGCGGCGCCGACGCGGCCGCCCGGCCATACCGGGAAGCGGATCTCGGTCAGGCACTGGTCGGGGCGCAGCGCGGTGACCATCGGCGCGGCGAAGAATTCGCCGGCGGCGAAGACGGTCTCGCCCTCGCCGCTGCGGGCGATCAGCGTCGCGTCGAGGGCGCGGGCCGCCAGCGGGATCTCGGCCGCCGGATCTCCATGCGCCAACGACCCGCCGATCGTACCCCGGTTGCGGATCTGGACGTGGCCGACGAAAGCCAGCGCCCTGGCCAACAGAGGCGCGCGGGCGCGGACCTCGCCCGACAGTTCGGCCCGGCGCTGGCGGGTGCAGGCCTTGATCGTCAGCTCGCCGTCCGCAACGCGGACGCCGCGCAGCTCGGCCACGTCGTTGATGTCGATCAGCAGCGACGGGCGCGCCAGGCGCATCGCCATCAGGGGCGCCAACGTCTGCCCCCCGGCGACGATCTTGCGCTCGGCCCCGCCATCCGCCCCGGCGAGCGCCTCGCACGCCTCGCCGACGCTGCCGGCGCGGAGATAGTCGAATTCCGCCGCTTTCATCCCCGGCCCGGTCCGCCCCCGCGCCCCGCGTATGGCGCGCGGGCAGTTACCCCGTCCCGCCCACCGCGGTCAAGCGACGCGGCGGCCGCGCCGTTCGTCGGCCGCACGGGCGGCGCCGGTCTGCGCCGCCGCGACCTCCCGGTCGGGAGCGCCGAAGAGCCTCCGTTCTCCGTTGGAAGACGTTCATGAATCACCGACAACCCGTTTTACGCCGCCCGCCGCCCGGAATATGGTCCGCGCCGCAAGTCGGCCGGCAGGGACGTCGCGCATGAGCTCGATCCGCTATCCGGTTCTCGTCTGTCTGGGGGCGGCGATGCTCGCCGCCGCTTCGCCGGTCGGGGCGGCGTCTGCGCCCGAGGCGTCCGCCTTGCCCGAGGCGGCGTCCGCCTTCGTCCGCGATCTCGGCGACCGCGTGGTCGAGCTGCGGCGCGCGCCCGACCGCAGCCGCGCCGCCCGCCACGCGGCCTTTCGCGAGCTGCTGGCCCGGAAGTTCGACATGCGTCTGATCGGCCGCTACGCCGTCGGGCGGCATTGGCGTCGGGCGAGCGCGGCGCAGCGGCGGGACTATCTCGCCTTGTTCCGCGAATACGTCGTGCTCACCTATGCGGAGCGGCTGGGCAGGGACGGCGGCGAGCGACTCGAAGTCGTCTCCGAGCGGGCGCTCGCCAACGGCAGGGACGTGCTGGTCGCCGCCCGCATCCGGCGTCCGTCCCGACCGCCGATCGAGACCACCCTCCGGGTCCGCGAGACCGGACGCGGGCTCCGCATCGTCGATGTCCTGGTCGCCGGCGCCAGCATGGTGGTCACCCAGCGGGAGGAGTTCGGCGCCGTCGTCGGCAGGAGCGGGATGGACGGTTTGCTGGAGATTCTCCGCGCGCGGATCGCCGACCTGTCGGCGACGGACGGCTGAGCGCCGGTTCGGGCGATGCCCGCGGTTCCGGTGCTGACCCAGGCGGGCTTCCGCCGCGCCGTCGACGCGCTGGCCGCGGCCGATGCGGATCTCGGGCGCGTGGTCGCCGGGTTCGGCCGCCCGCCGATGCGGCGGCGCGAGCAGGGGTTCGCCACCCTCGTCCTGTTGATCCTGGAGCAGCAGGTCTCGCTGGCGTCGGCGCGCGCGACCTTCGACCGGCTCGCGGGCCGGATCGGCGCGGTCGAGCCGGCGCGCATTCTCGCCCTCGGCGAGGGCGAGCTGCGCGCCCTCGGGCTGAGCCGCCAGAAGGCGCGCTACGTCGGCGGGCTGGCGGAGAGCGTCCGCGACGGCGCGCTCGATCTCGCCCGGCTGGCGGCGCTTCCCGACGCGGCCGCGCACGCCGCGCTGGTCGGCGTCACCGGGATCGGCGACTGGACGGCGGACGTCTATCTGATGACCGCGCTGCGGCGTCCCGACGTGTGGCCGACGAAGGATCTGGCGCTCGCCGTCGCGACCCGGGAGGTGAAGCGGCTCGGCGCCCGGCCCGGCCCGGTCGAACTCGCCGCGGTCGGCGAGGCCTGGCGGCCGCGGCGCGCCGTCGCCGCCCGCATCCTGTGGCATCACTACCTGAACACCAAGCGACGCGGCGCCGGAGGCCGTCCGACATGACCGACATGATGGAACTCGCCGGCCCGCGTTTCGGCCCGGCGTCGGGCGGCGCGGCCCGTCGGCTGGTCGTTCTGCTGCACGGGTTGGGGGCCGACGGCGACGACCTGATCCCGCTCGCGCCGCATTTCGCCGAGGCCCTGCCCGACGCCGCCTTCGTCTCGCCCAACGCGCCCTATCCCTGCGACATGGCGCCGCACGGCTACCAGTGGTTCAGCATCCAGACGACCGACCCGGTCCTCGGCCTCGCCCGGATCCGCCAGACCGCCCGGATATTGAATGCGTTCCTCGACGCCGAACTCGCTCGCCGCGGGCTCGCCGACCGCGACCTCGCTCTGGTCGGATTCTCCCAGGGCGCGATGATGTCGCTGTTCGTGGCGCCCCGGCGCGATTCCGCCTGCGCCGGCGTCGTCGGCTATTCCGGGCGGCTCGATTCCCCCGACGCCCTGGCCGCCGAACTCCGTTCCCGGCCGCCGGTCGTCTTGATCCACGGCGAGCGGGACGAGCTGCTGCCGGCGGCCTTGATGGACGCCGCCGCGCAGGCGCTGCGGTCGAACGGGATCGAGGTCGAGACCCATCTTCGCCCGGGCCTCGGTCACGGCATCGACGAAGCCGGGATCCAGCTCGGCAGGCGATTCCTCCGCCGGGCGCTCGCGCCCTCCGACGGCGGCGGGTGATGGCGCGCGGCCCGTCGATCCGGCTATAGTCGGGCCAATCGATCAGGATACGATCCCGTGAGCGCTCCCAGCGACTGCCCGGCCCTGGTGCTCAACGCCGACTACCGGCCGTTGAGCTACTTCCCGCTGTCGCTCTGGTCGTGGCAGGATGCGGTCAAGGCGGCGTTCCTCGAACGGGTGAGCATCCTCTCCGAGTACGAGCGCATCGTGCGCTCGCCCGGCTTCGCGATGCGCCTGCCAAGCGTCATCGCCCTCAAGACCTACATCCCGATGGCGCGGCGCCCGGCCTTCACCCGGTTCAACGTGTTCCTGCGCGATCGCTTCGCGTGCCAGTACTGCGCCTCGGCGATGCCGGCCTCGGACCTCACCTTCGATCACGTCGTGCCGCGCTCGCGCGGCGGCTACACCGCCTGGGACAACGTCGTCGCGGCCTGCACCGGCTGCAATCTCAGGAAGGGCGACCGGTTGCCGCAGGAGCGCGGGATGCGCCCGCGCCGCCCCCCGCGCGAGCCGACCAACCACGAGCTGCAGGAGAACGGCCGCGCCTTCCCGCCCAACTTCCTGCACCAGAGCTGGAGCGACTTCCTCTACTGGGACAGCGAACTGGATCCCGGATAGCCTTCCGGACGGCCATGGACGTCAGTCGGCGAAGCGCGCCGTCGCCGTCATCGCCGTCCCGCCGTCCGCGTCCGTCACCCACAGCTCGGCCGAGCGCCCATCCGCGCCCGGCCTGCCGGCGACGGTGAACGGCCCGGTGTCGTAGATCGGATAGCGGTTGTCGTAGTCGAACCCCGCGACGCGCCGCGCCGGCATCTCCCGCCGGCACAGTTCGAGCAGCAGCTGGGCTTCGAGCGTCCCGTGCACCATCAGCCCGGGCAGCCCCTCCGTCCGCATTGCGAAGTCGCGATCGAAATGGACGCGGTGGCTGTTGAACCGGACGGCGCCGTAACGGAACAACAGCAGCGGGGTGGGGTGGACGACGCGCCGCCAGGCGGGCGAGGCGGGCGCCGGCGTCTTCGCCGCCGGCGGCTCGTCGTCGAGATAGAGCATCGTCCGCTCTTCGACCACGGCGAGGCCGCGCTCGCAGGAGATGCGGTTGCGGAGGTCGAGATATACCGCCGGGCCGTCCGCCGCCTGCTCGATCCGCAGGTCGGCCACCACCGACTCGCGGGTCATCTCGTCGCCGATCCGCAGCGGTTCGTGGAACGTCATGCGCTCGCCGCCCAGCCGCTGGCGCGGCAAGGGGATCGCCGGGACCAGGCCGCCGCCCGCGGCCTGGCCGTCGGGGCGGGCCGCGGCCGACGGGTAGAGCGGGCTGAAGAACGCGGTATGCCATCCGGCCGGGATCGGATCGCCCGGCCGCGCCGCCGGCGCCGCCGCGTCGAGCGTCGCCGCGAGCCGCGCGATCGCCGCCGCGGTCACCGTATCGGTCGCCGCGGCGCTGTTTCCGACCGCCTGCTTCAGGTCGCCCAGCTCCGCCGTCATGACGCCGCTCCCCGCAGTCGTTCGGGCAGGGTAGGCCATCGGCCGCCGGCGCGTCGAATCGGCGCGTTCGACCGGCGCTTTTGAGTCCGCGGCGCGGCCAAAGCCTCGAACGCTTCCTCCATCTCTTTCGAGCGCGTTCGATCGGCGCTTTTGAGTCCGCGGCGCGGGCCGGGGTAGACTCGTCGCTCCGGCCGGCCGTCGGGCGCCGGCCATCGTCATGCGGGGGAGCCATGGGCGCGGTTGCGAACCCGGCGCGCGAGCGTCTGGAGAAGGGCGAGCTGGCGATCGGCATGGGGCTGCGCCAGGCGCGCACCGTCGATATCGCCAAGGCGGCGAAGACCTGCGGCTACGACTGGCTGTTCATCGACCTCGAGCACAACGCGATGTCGATCGACGGCGCGGCGCAGATTTCCGTCGCCGCGCTCGATGCCGGAATCGCGCCCATCGTGCGGACGCCGTGGATGGAGCACTGGATCGCGACCCGCGCCCTCGACGGCGGCGCGCTGGGCGTGGTGATGCCGCACGTCGACACCGCCGAGGAAGCGCGCATCGTCGTGGACCGGCTCAAATACCCGCCGGTCGGCCATCGCTCGGTCGCCGGCAGCTTGCCGCAGCTCGACTTCGCGCCGGGGGCGATCGGCGACGCCATCGAAGCCGTCAACGCCGCGACGCTGATCGTGGTGATGGTCGAGACCCCGGCCGCGGTCGCCAACGCCGACGCCATCGCCGCGGTCGAAGGCGTCGACGTCCTGCTGATCGGGACCGGCGACCTCACCGCCGAGATGGGCATTCCCGGCGCGCTGGGCGACGACCGCGTCGCCGACGCCTACGCGACCGTGATCGCCGCCTGCCGCAAGCACGGCAAATGGCCCGGCATGGGCGGGGTGTATGCCGACGACCTGCTCGCCCGCTATATCGGCATGGGGATGCGCATGATCCTGGCCGGCTCCGACCTGAGCTTCATGATGGCCGCGGCGAAGCTGCGGTCCGAATCCGTCCGCGCCTGCCGTTAGCCCGCGCCTCGGCTGCGATCAGCCCGTCGATCACCCGCCGCGCCGCGATCCGGCCGGCGTCGACGCGGGTGTCGACGGTCGGGCGGCGGTCCCGGTTCCGCTGCTGCATCTCCAGGACCTCCCAGTCCTGGCGGAACGCCCGGAGGATCTGTTCGAACTGCATGTTCGTCCGCTCCTCGGTGATCGGGGCGAGGTTGCAGGCGTTCGACCAGAAGTAATGGCAGGAGGCCTCGGTCTCCGGGGTGATGAAGTTGAGGTTGCGGAAGGCGAATCCGTTGGCCGGGACCGGGTGGTCCAGCTCGGCGAAGCCGAACGTCCGTCCGCCCGCGGCGCCCGGCGCCGCGCCGACCAGCAGCCGCACCGCGCCGGGCGGGCGGAATTCGTTGATCGCCCAGCGGTCCACCAGGTCGTCTTCGGTCCAGCCCATCATCTTGCGATAGGTCGGCGGAGCCGGATGGCCGACCGTCCAGCGCGCCGCCGTCACCGCGTCTCCTCTCTTGAAGATCCGCGTGTCGGCATGTTCGGCGATCGCCGCATCGCCGATCGTGGTCGCGTGGACATAGGCCAGATGCGACTGGTCGAGCAGGTTGTCGATCAGCAGCCGGTAATCGGCCTCGACGTGGAAGCGAGCGCCCTTGTCGCCCCAGGCCTCGCTCTCGCGCCAGGGAAAGGGGACGATCGCCGAGTCGTCGGCCGCCGCCGGATCGCCCATCCAGACCCAGATCCACCGGTATCTCTCGACCACCGGATAGACCCGCACCCGCGCCCCCGGCGGGACCGCCGATCCGTCCGCGGCGCCGACGCAGGCCCCCGACGGGTCGAACGCCAGCCCGTGATAGCGGCAGTGGAGGCGGTCGCCGACCGGCCTTCCCCGGCTGAGCGGCATCCGCCGATGGGGGCAGCGGTCCTCGAACGCGATCGGCTGGCCCTGCGCCCCGCGCCAGAGCGCCACGCGCTCGCCGAGCAGGACGCGCCCCAGCGGCGCGCGTCCGATCTCCTCCGCCTCGGCCGCGACGTACCAGCAATTCCTCGGAAACATCGCCGCCGCGCCCCGCCGCGCTCGTCGTCCGCCGGATTATCCCCGCCCGCGCGGGGCGGTCAACAAACCCGCTGCGGCGCGCTATCCTGTCCGCGCAATCCCGCGGGAGCCCCGACGTTGAAGCTCGCGATCCCCGACCTGATCTCCAACTCCTATCTGCCGGCCGTCGCCGCGGCCGAGCTCGGCTTCTTCGCCGCCGAGGGGCTCGACGTAACCCATGAGTTGATCTTCCCGGTCGACGCCTCCTACCGGGCGCTCCGCGACGGCGAGGTCGATTTCGTCGGCGGGTCGGCGCATTCCGTGCTGGCGGCGTTTCCCGAATGGCGCGGCGCCAAGCTGGTCTGCGCCCTCTCCCAGGGGATGTACTGGTTCCTGGTGCTGCGCGCCGATCTCGGCGCTGCGCGGGGCGAGGTCGGCGCCGTCAAGGGGCTGCGGATCGGCGCCGCGCCCTGGGTCGAGCTGGGGCTCCGGCGTCTGCTCGTCGAGGCTGGGCTCGACGTCGAGCGCGACCGGATAACGATCGCCCCGGTCCCCGGAACCGGAGCGCGCGACGCCTCCTTCGGCGTCGCCGCGGCGAAGGCGCTGGAAGACGGCCTGATCGACGGCTTCTGGGCCAACGGCATGGGCGCCGAGGTCGCGGTCCGGCGCGGCGTCGGCGCGGTCGTCCTCGATGTGCGCCGGGGCGACGGCCCCGCCGCCGCCTTCCACTACACCTGCCCGGTGCTGGTGACGACCGACCGGTTGATCGAGCGCGCCCCGGAGGATGCGGCCCGCGCCGTGCGGGGCGTCGTGCGCGCGCTCCGGGCCTTGCGCGACGACGCGAACCGCGCGGCCGAGGTCGGCCGCCGGCTGTTCCCGCCTGCGGAAGCCGGGATGATCGCCCGGGTCGTGGCGCGCGACCTGCCGTTCTATGACGCCTCGCTGTCCGAGGCCTGCATCCGCGGCGTCAACCGGTTCGCGCGCGACATGGGGCTGCTCGCGGCCGATGCGGCCTATGACGACGTCGTCGCGGCGCAGTTCGCCCCGCTCTGGGCCGGTTAGCCCGGCCCGGCGGCGCGCTGCGTTTCGCGCCGGCCGTGCTATAGTCCGGGCGCTTCCGCCCATCCTCGGGGACGCATTCCCATGCGCGTCGACTTCGAACGGCTGATTCAACACGACATGAGCGACGAATGCCCGGTCTGTCGGGCGCAGGACATCGTCTCGATCGCGCTCGTCCCGGCCGCGGCGTCGTGGGAGGCCAGCAACGAACTGCCGCACTTCTCGATCGCGCTGCACGGCGCGGCCGAGCTGCTGGGGGCGATGCTCCAGGAGGGCGTGCCGCGCGACGCGATCGAGTCGGCGGTGGGCGAGCTGTTGGACGACATCGAGCTGCGCATCGCCGAGGACAAGGTCGGCGCGCCGCAGGGGACCGCCTGACGGTCGCCTCCGATTCGCCGAAGAACGACGGCGCGCTCCGTCGTCGCCGCGGCCGCCCCCTTCGGCGTCGGCCGCGACCGGCGCCCGCGGGTCAACGCCCGCCTTTGGCGAACAGCCGGGCCGCGTTGGCGCCGAAGATGCGCCGCCGGGCGTCGTCGTCGTCGAAGCTCCGCCGGACGAAGCCCACCGGGTCGGGCTCGCCCAGCGGAAACGGACCGTCGCTCCCCATGACGAAGCGATCGAGGCCCACGGCCTCGGCGGCGTAGCGCAGATAGCCCGGATCGAAACAGATCGTGTCGAACCACAACCGCTCGAGATAGCTCCCCACCGCGCCGCTCACCGCGGCGGCGAGGGCCGGATTGGCGTCGACCTCGCGCTGCATCCGGGCGCGCAGCAGCAGCGCGAAGCCGCCGGTATGGGCGATGCACAGCTTGAGCGTCGGGTAGCGGTCGAGCAGACCGCCGAAGATCATGTGGAAGACGTTGAGCGTCGAATCGAACAGATAGCCGCCGACCACCGCGAGCTCGTGCTTCGCCATCCGTTCGCGCCCGGCCGGGTTCGCCGGATGGACGAACAGCGGCGCGTCGAGCTCGACCGCGGCGTCGAAGACGGGCGCGAAGACGGCGTCGTCGAGATAACGTCCGCCGACGTTGGAAGCCACGTGGCCGCCGTCGAGGCCGAGCGCGCCCACGCCGCGGCGCAGTTCGTCCGCCGCGGCTTCCGGGGCCTGCATCGGCAGGAACGCCCAGCCGCCGAACCGGTCCGGCGCCTCCGCGGTCAGGGCCGCGAGTTCGTCGTTGAACAGCAGCGCGGCGCGGATCGAAGGCTCCGCCGGCGCGTCGTAGTCGATCAGCGGCGTCGCCAGCGACAGCACGCTGCGCTCGATGCCGAGCGAGTCCATGCGCGCCCGCTGACGGTCGGGATCGAAGAACGTCCGGTTGAGGTCGAAGGCCAGCGGCGTCGCCCGCCCGCGCCCGGTCTCGATGCGCACCGTCTCGCCGCCCCCGGACTCGCGGCGGACTCCGAACGCCGGGTCGGCCTCGAGCAGGGCGAAATGGCGCGGCGGCGCGATGTGGCAGTGGATGTCGACGATCATGGGGTCCGATCCCGTCGCGGCTGCGCAGTATGGGCGAAGCGCCCTCCGGGCGCGCGCGAAATCGATGGACTATGGCCGCCGTCCGGGCGACTCTGCGCCGGCCAGCGATCGGCGGGCGGGACCGAGGAGTCGGCATGACCGCATCCCCGCGGCGGACCAGGGTCCGCACCGGCGCCCATTGGGGCATGTACGAAGCCGAAGTCGAGGATGGCCGGCTGGTCGCCGCCGCGCCGTTCGCGGGCGATCCCGATCCCAGCCCGATCGTCGCCGCCATGCCGAGCGCCGTCCATGCCGAATGCCGCGTCGAGCGGCCGATGGTGCGCAAGGGGTGGCTGGACCGCGGCGTCGACGGCGGCGGCGCGGGCCGCGGCGTCGAACCCTTCGTCCCGGTGACCTGGGACCAAGCCCTCGACCTCGTGGCCGGCGAGCTCCGGCGCGTCAAGACCCGTTACGGCAACGAGGCGATCTACGCCTGTTCCGGCTGGGCGAGCGCGGGCGCCTTCCACCAGGCCCATGCCCAGCTCCACCGCTTCCTGAACTGCTTCGGCGGCGCCATCGGCTCGGTCACCAACTGGAGCTTCGGGGCCGCCAGCGTCATCGTGCCCCGCGTCGTCGGCACAATGGAGCCGGTGGTCGGGCGGATCACCTCCTGGCCCACGATCGCCGCGCATAGCGACATGATGGTCCTGTTCGGCGGCATCGCGCCCAAGAACGCGCAGGTCAACATGTACGGCATCGGCCGCCACGAAACCGCGGGTTGGCTGCGGCGGGTCGCCGAGGCGGGAGTCGAGCTGGTCAGCATCAGCCCGATTCGCGACGACGCGGCGGCTTGCCCCGGGGCCGAATGGCTGCCGATCCGCCCCAACGCCGACACCGCCCTGATGCTCGGGTTGATGCACACGCTGGTCGCCGAGGAGCTGCACGACCGGGCGTTCCTCGACCGCTACTGCGTGAGCTTCGATCGCTTCCGCCGCTATCTGATGGGCGAGACCGACGGCGCGCCCAAGTCCGCCGAATGGGCCGCCGGCCTCGCCGAGATCGACGCCGGCGCGATCCGCGCCCTGGCCCGGCGCATGGCCGGCGCGCGCTGCCTGATCGCCGCGAGCTGGTCGGTCCAGCGCGCCGACCATGGCGAGCAGCCCTACTGGGCGTTGATCGCCCTGGCGGCGCTGCTCGGCCAGATCGGGCTGCCCGGCGGCGGGTTCGGGTTCGGCTACGGCGCCACCGGCACGCTCGGCGGGCCGCGGCCCAAGCTCCCGGCGCCGGCGCTGCCGACCGGCCGCAACCCGGTGGCGGCCTACATCCCGGTCGCCCGCCTCACCGACATGCTGCTCGCCCCCGGCGCGTCGTTCGACTTCAACGGCGAGCGGCTGACCTACCCGCACGCGCGGCTGATCTACTGGTGCGGCGGCAACCCCTTCCACAAGCAGCAGGACCTCAACCAGCTCGCCGCCGCGTGGCGCCGGCCCGAGACCGTCATCGTCCACGAGCCCTGGTGGACGCCGGCGGCGCGCCGGGCCGACGTCGTGCTCCCCTGCGCCACCACGGTCGAGCGCAACGACGTCGGCGGGTCGCCCTTCGACCGCTTCTGGTTCGCGATGCGGAAGGCGATCGAGCCGGTCGGCGAGTCGCGGACCGAATACGACATCTATACCGCCCTCGCCGAACGGCTGGGGTTCGCCGACGCCTTCACCGAGGGGCGCAGCGAGATGGACTGGCTCCGCCATCTGTACGACGTCGCCCGCCAGGCCGCCGCGGCGCAGCGCTTCGAGACGCCCGGCTTCGACGAGTTCTGGCGCGCCGGCCATTTCGAGTTCCCTCCGCCCGAAGACCCGCCGGTCCTGTTCTCGGAGTTCCGCGCCGATCCGGAGGGCAACCCTCTCAAGACCCCGTCGGGCAGGATCGAGCTCTTCTCCGAGACCATCGACGGCTTCGGCTACGACGATTGCCCGGGCCATCCGGTCTGGTTGGAGCCCGGCGAATGGCTGGGCGCGGACCGCGCCGCGGTCTATCCGCTGCATCTGATCTCCAACCAGCCGCGCTGGCGGCTGCACAGCCAGCTCGATTGCGGCGAGGTGAGCCGCGCCGCCAAGGTCGCCGGGCGGGAGCCGATCCGCATCAACCGCGCCGACGCCGCGGCGCGCGGCATCGCCGATGGCGATCTGGTGCGGGTCTACAACGACCGCGGCGCCTGCCTCGCCGGGGCCTGCGTGACCGACGACGTCCGGCCGGGCGTGGCGCAGCTCGCGACCGGCGCCTGGTACGACCCGCACGATCCCGCCGAGGTCGGCAGCATCGATCTCCACGGCAACCCCAACGTGCTCACCCGCAACAAGGGCACGTCCCGCCTCGCCCAGAGCTGCTCGGCGCAATCCACCCTGGTCGAGGTCGAGCGCTGCGGCGCCGAGGCGCCTCCGGTCGCCGCGTTCGACCCCCCGGCTTTCGTCGAAGCCCCAAGCGTGGATCCTCGGGGCTTGGATCCTCGGGATGCGGATCGCCAGACTCAGGACCTGTAACGGGAGACAGTGACCGCGGCGGGCAACGAAAATTCATAGTTGGCGTATGCTTGTATTCGGCCCGTCGATATTGGGAGTCAAGCGGTGAAGAGCACGATCTGGATAAGTTACGACCTCGGCGTAAATGGCGACTACGAAGGCATGTATGCGTGGCTGGACAACCACGGCGCGAAGGAGTGCGGTTCCAGCGTCGCCTTCGTAAAGCCATACGACTACGACGGCGAAGACCTGATGCAGGCATTGGAGTGCGACATCCGAGACACCGTCAAGATCGACAAGCGGACGAGAATCTATGTGATTCGGAGGGTCGATGGTAAGGAGAAAGGGGGGTTTCTCTTTGGCCGCCGGAAGGGGGCTCCTTGGGATGGCTATGGCCAGCAAGGCGATACCTTTGACGACGAAGCGTGACCTGCGAACATGAACGGAGCTTTGCTGGCCGATACGGGCTACCTCATTGCGCTCTACGACGAAAGGGACGAGCACTACGCAGTGGCGCAACGCAATAAGCGCTTGCTGGATTTACACCCTGTGGTCCTGCCTTGGCCCGTTCTTTACGAGACGATCAATACGAGATTCGCGAGGAGGCCGAGCGTCTTGACGCGCATAGACTCGATAATTGCCAAGGCGGACACGCTCCTCCTGGACGATTCTCCGTATCGCGAGGGCGCCTATCGGCAGCTGCGGCGGACCTCCCGCAAGCGTCCACTGAGCCTCGTCGACGCGGTTCTCCGTGCAGTCATTGAAGACGAGAACGTGCGCATCTCCGGGCTGCTGACCTTCAACGCAAAGGACTTCCTCGATCTTTGCTACCCGCGCCATGTGGACTTACCGTGTCAGAACGCTCGCACGACATGAGGCGTGGATGCGAGATGATGGTTCTCGTCAAGCGTAAGGCCGTCGTGCAAGTCGGCCGCGGCTGTCGCCCTCGGACGGATCCGGATGCGACCGCCGAACAGGCGGCGTATCGGTGAGCTTGGCGTATGCGGGTTCTGCTGATCTACGCCCACCCGGTCGAGACCAGCTTCAACGCCGCGGTCCATGACTGCGCGGTCCGGTCGCTGACCGCGGCCGGTCACGAGGTCGACGACTGCGACCTCTACGCCGAAGGGTTCGACCCGGTGCTGTCGCGCCAGGAGCGGCTCGACTATCACGACGAGCGCGTCAACCGGACCCATGCCGCCGGCTATATCGAGCGTCTGACCCGCGCCCAGGGGCTGATGTTCGTCTATCCGACCTGGAGCATGTCGCCGCCGGCGATCCTCAAGGGCTTCCTGGATCGGGTGATGGTTCCGGGCGTCGCGTTCGATCTCACCGACGACGGCAAGCTGACGCCGCGCCTGACCAATATCGGCCGGATCGGCGCCGCGGTGACCTACGGGCAGAAGCGCCTCGCGGCCGAATGGTTCGGCAACCCGTCGCGGCGGCTGATAACCCGCTACGTCAAGTTCTTCGCCGGGCCCGGCGCGCGGACGACCTTCCTGGCCTTCCACAACGTCAACGTTCCCGACGAGGCGCGCCGCCGCCGCCATCTCGACCGCGTGGCCCGCGAAATGGCGCGGTTCTGACCCGATGCGCGTCCTGGTCGTCTACGCCCACCCGGTCAAGTCGTCCTTCAACGCGGCGATCCACGCCAGGGCGGTCGAAGCGCTGAAGGCCGCCGGCCACGAGGTCGACGACTGCGACCTCTACGCCGAGGGGTTCGATCCGGTGCTGTCGGAGGCGCAGCGCCTCGACTATCACGACCCGGCGGCGAACCGGCGCTTCGTCGCTGGCTATGTCGAGCGGCTGCTGCGCGCCGAGGCCCTGGTGTTCGTCTACCCGACCTGGTGCATGGGGCCGCCCGCCATCCTCAAGGGGTTCTTCGACCGGATCATGATGCCGGGCGTCGCCTTCACCCTGGAGGAGGGCGGCCAGCCCCGCCCCAACCTGGGCAACGTCCGGCGCGTAGCCGCGATGGTCACGCACGGCCGGACCCGCCTCGCCGTGGCCCTCATGGGCGACATGCCGCGCAAGATCGTCACCCGCTATTTGCGCTGGTTCGTTCGCCGCGGCGCCCGGATCGCCTACCTGCCCTACTACAACCTCAACCGGCCCGACGAGGCGCGCCAGCGACGCTTCCTCGACCGCGTAGCCCGCGAGATGGCCCGCCTTTGACCCGCCCCGGCGCGATCGCTGAAAGCGGGTATGAAGAAACCCTTGGCGTATCTCCCTCGGGCCGTCGTCACAGCCCCTTCGTCCCCAGGGAGGCAGGAATCGGGACACGAATATGGATTCCCGCTTTCGCGGGAATGACGGGTGGTTGGCGTACCCGCCTCGAGCCAACGGCCTCCCTCGCCCGTCATCGCGGCCCCCTCCGTCATTCCCGCGAAAGAGCGTGTGAAGAAATCTGACGTATCCGCCTCGAGCCGATGGCCTTCCCGGGGCCAGTGTCCCGGGGTCCCCCCCTCCCTCGTCATTCCCGCGAAAGCGGGAATCCATATTCGTATCTCGATTCCTGTTTCCGTGAGGACGAGGGGCCTGTGACGACGGCCCGAGGGAAGCCGTAATGACGAGGGGGGGGGGGGCCGCGACGGCCTCCCTCGGGCCATCGTCACGGGCCTCCCTCATCATTCCCCCGCTTTCGCGGGGGCAGGCTCCGCGCGCTCGGGGATTCGGCTGAACCGACGCCCACGCGGACATGCCGGGATTTCTTCACACGCTCGAAAGCGGAAATCCAGGAGCCTTGACGAGATCGATCGAAGCGGTCGCGCGCCGGAACGCTCGCCGTCCCCGCGACTGCATCGGCGGAGTTCCATGGGTAAGCAGGTTCGTGTGTAGTCGTTTGATGGGCCGATTCATGTTCGGGTTTCCGTAAGTATTGACTCCTCCGCTCGCAATCCCGACCATCCGCCCTGCAATCACATGCAGGCTGCCCGCTCCGTCGGGTTGCCCGCCGAATGGAACGGCCGCTACCCGGCGCGGGTTTGGCCGCCCTCGCCTTTGGGAATAGGCGGGATCTTCACACAGCCCGCGTGATTGCAACGGCCCGGCGCCCGCCGGCGCCGTGTTGCGACCGCACGGAGGATGCGCCGATGCATACCGGAAGACCCCTCGCAGTCGCGCTCTGCATCGCCCTCTCGTTCACCCTCGCCGCGTGCGGCGGGGGCCGCGGCGCAATCGCCACTGATGCGTTCCTCGACGCCGTCGTGCTGGCGGCCGATCTCCTCTTTTTTCTGGATAGGTAGCGGCCGGACGACGGGAGAGGGGTGTCGGCTCGCCGGTTGGACCGGGGCCGTTGTCGGCGATATGACCGGATCTCGGCCCGCCATATCGGCCGCATGGCGCGGACTCATGGTCGGGACTCCAAGCCGCGGCGCGGCGCGCGCTCCTGCATCGGCGGCGAACCGCCCGACCTGACCTCGCAGCAGATCATCGACCGCGCCGGGCGCCTTCTCCGGAGTGAACCCGGACGGATTCTTGAGCGCCATCTCCGCCGCCGCTACCGTCGCCTTGCGGCGATGAGCCCCGATCCTGGCTGGAATGGCGCGGGCGGCATGGGGAGGCTGCAATGCATCCGCTGATCGAGGCGCATCGCGCCGAGATTCTTACCCTTGCCGAGCGCCGCGGCGCGCGAAACGTGCGGGTATTCGGGTCGATGGCGCGAGGCGATGCCGACGATGCGAGCGACGTCGATCTGCTGGTTTCGCTGGCTCCCGACAAGACGGGGTTGGCCCTTGGCGCTCTGCTGACGGACGTGCAGGGGCTCCTTGGCCGCCAGGTGGAGGCGCCGACCGAAAGCGGTCTCCACCCCGCGATACGCGACCGGGCGTTGAAGGAGGCGCAACCGCTGTGAGGCCGGGCGCGGTCTCTGATCGGGCGCCGCCGGAGCACATTCTTCAGCGCATGGGGCGCATCCGGCGCTACACGGGAGGACGGCGGGCGACGTTCTACGATTCGCACGTGGCGCAGGACGCGGTCATGCGCAATCTGCAAATCCTCGCGGAGTCGACGCAGCGGGTGAGCGGGTCGCTCAAGGCGACCGAGCCCGCCGCGCCATGGGGCGCGACCGCCGGCTTCCGCAACGTATCGGCTCACAACTATCTCGGGGTCGATCTGGCCGCGGTTTGGAGTGTGGCCGAGACGGATTCGCCGGAGCTGGAGTCGGCGCGACCCTCGGCCGCACGCCGCTCGCTTCCTATGCGGATAGCGTAGCGGGGGTCCTGGAGCCGGTCGTTTCCCTTGCGCCTCCGGAATCGATCACAGGCGTTGACTCCTCCGCTCGCAACCCCGACCATCCGCCCTGCAATCACATGCAGGCTGCCCGCTCCGTCGGGTTGCCCGCTGAATAGAACAGCCGCTACCCGGCGCGGGTTTGGCCGCCCTCGCCTTGGCGAATAGGCGGGGTCTCCACACAGCCTGTGTGTGATTGCAACGGCCCGGCACCCGCCGGCGCCGTGTGGCGATCGCACGGAGGATGCGCCGATGCATACCGGAAGACCCCTCGCAGTCGCGCTCTGCGGCGCCCTCTCGTTCACCCTCGCCGCGTGCGGCGGGGGTGGGGGCGGCAACGCGATTTCCACCCCCCTGCCCGACGCCGCCGGAGTGCGCACCCTGACCGGTTCGCAACCTCCCGCCGAGACCGCCGCGGATCAATCCGCACGAGCCGCCGGGATCGTCGCGCGCACCGATTCACTCATCGCTTCCACTTTCTTCGGGGAGACGTCCCACCCGGATCTCCCGACATATGAGCTTCGGGCGAATTGCTCCCGGACACGATGCACGTGGAGGGAGCCGACCACCGGGGCCTCTACCTCTTTCAGCCTGGACGACCTCGGCGGCTCCGGCCAAATCGACCGTCGGACCATTCTCACCAAGAACGGGATTACCACGCGGGAAAGCAGAGACGCGGATGGTGAGAGTTACGGAGCCTGGATGCAACACGCCTCTTTCCAGATAGCTAGCGCCCAGACGACGACGGAAGAGGGGGTGCGGGTCGCCGGTTGGGCCGGGGCCGCCCTCGGCGATTTGACCGAATCACGGCCCGCCGTGTCGGCCACGTGGCGCGGACTCATGGTCGGGACTCCAAGCCGCGGCGCGGCGCGCGGAAACACCCTGCAAGGCGACGCCGCCCTGATCTACACGCCTGCCGGCAATTCGCTCGACGCGGCCTTCACCGACATAAAGGATCTCGACCGGGGCGCGGCGTATTCGACGGAGAGCGTGCGCTTCGAAGACGTGCCGGTGGCCGCCGACGGCACTTACGAAGCCGGTCTGACCGGCAACCGCATCCAGGGCGGCTTCTACGGGCCGGACCATGTGGAGGCGGCCGGGATTATTGAGCAGAGCGGCATCGTCGGTTCGTTCGGCGCGAAGGGAGAAGCAACGTCGGCGGTATCCCCCGAAACGCCGACGGTTCCCGATTGGCTTTGGCTGCCGTCGGCGGACGGCGCGCGCTCCCGCATCGGCGGCGAACCGCTCGAGCTGACCTCGCAGCAGATCATCGACCGCGCCGGGCGCCTTCTCCGGGCGGCGAGTATCCGACTCATCTATCAGGAGTTCGGGAACACCGGCGCGCATCGCGTTTTCTGCGATGGCGTCGTTTGCGACTGGGTGCACAGCGTAGGCGAGCAGCGACTCGCCCTCGAAGTCGAAGGCGAATGGCGGCCGGTCATGCGCCGTCGCGGAGTCGATCTGGCGCAGGGCCGGGGACGTGTGACCGGCGAGAACGCCCACTCCTGGGGCGAATACGTCGGCTTAATGGCGCACGGATCGTTCGGACTCAGGCGGTTGGATCGCGACGCCCCTTCGGGATCGTGGTCCGCCTTCCCCTATGCGTTCGGCGACGCGCCCGAAACCAACCCTGGCGCCGACCTCGGAACCGCCGTCTGGAACGGCGTGATGATGGGCTTCGACACGAGCGGGGCCGCGCCCGGGACCATCCAAGGCGACGCGGCGATCACCGTCGATCTCGGTGGCTTCTCGACCGTCGACGTGGCGTTCACGAACGTCCGCAATCTCGACACCGGCGCGGCCGCGCGCGACATGCGATGGAACGACATATGGTTGCGGGACGGCGGCTTCGACGGTTATTCCTCCGGCGACGGCTACATTGAGGGCGCGTTCTTTGGGCCACAACACCAGGAGGTCGGCGGCGTATTCAAGCAGGATCTCTACGCCGGCTCCTTCGGGGCGAAGCGGTAGGCGGCGCGCACGGAAGGGGATCGCCGGCGCGGCCCTCGCCGCGCTGGCGTTGTCCCTGTGCGCGCCGGTCTTCGCCGGGGACGCGGCGGACGCGCCCCCCGAAGGGCCGGCGGGCGCGGTCGCGCGCGCCGAGACGATGATCCTCTCCGGCGCGCCGGCGGCGGCGCTCGCTCTGCTGCGCCCGCTGGCCGAGAGCGATCCGAGCCGCACCGACGCCTGGTTCTTCCGCGGCATGGCGGCCGCGGCGGCGGCCAACCTGCCGGCGGGGCGTCCGGGCGCGCCGGCCGACGACGCGGCGCGGCGCGCCCTGCGCGATGAGGCCGCGGCCAGCTACCGCCATATCCTGGAGGCGCGTCCCGGCCTCGCCGGCGCCCGGCTCGAACTCGCCCGCGTCCTGTTCGAACGCGGGCGCTGCCTGGAGGAGCCCGACGACCTGCTGGCGCATCTGCTGGGCGACGATTGCGACGCCGCGGCGCATCACTTCCGGCGCGCCTTGGCGGGCGGCCTGCCGCCGCAGATCGTCGCCGCGGTCTCGCGCTTCCTCGCCGTCGTGCGGGCGCGCAAGCGGCTGTCGGGATCGTTCGGGATGTCGATCGCGCCCGACAGCAACGTCAACGCCGGCTCCTCGGCGCGGAGCTTCGCCACCCGCCTCCGGAACTTCTTCACCGGCGAGAGGCTGGTGTTCGAACTCGACGAGCGCGCCCACGCGACCACCGGCGTCGGGGTCGTCGTCTCGGCTTCCGGCGAGTACCGGCGCCCGATGCGGTTCCGGCTGCTGGAGGATAGCGCGACCCGGCTCCGTTTCGGCGGCGGCGTCCACCGGCGCGAATACGCCGGGCGGCGGTTCGACGACATGACGCTCTCGCTCCATGCCGGGCCGCAGATTCTGCTTCGGCGCGGACGCGCCAGCCTGCTCGCCAAGGCGGACCGCCGCTGGTACGGCGGCGGACCGGTGAGCCGCGGTCTCGGCCCGCGCCTCGAAGGGGGCGTGCTCGTGGGCGAACGCCTTCGGCTCGGCGCCGGCGTCGAGCGGATCGAGCGGCGCCATCGGCGCGGCCGGGCCTCGGACGGTCCGCGCTCCGACCTCGACGTCAGCCTGAACTTCGCGGCGACGCCGGCGATCGCGCTCGGCCTGCGCGGCGGCTGGCGGAGAACCCGCGCGGACGCCCCGGGCCTGCGCTCCCGCACCCGCCGGCTGGGCGCGTATGTCGGCGCCGCTCTGCCGCCGGTCGTCGGCGTCGCCGGCTTCAACCTCGGTCTCTTCCACGACGTCCTGCTCACCCGCTACGACGCGTTCGTGGCCTACCTGATCAGCCCGGATACGCGCCGCGACCGGACCTCGGTCAGCCGGTTGACGTTCTCCAACGATCGTCTCGAACTGTTCGGCTTCGCCCCGGTGCTGTCCCTGGTTCACGAGCGTCGCGATTCGAACATCGGCGACGTCTACGACTACCGGCGATCCCGGGCCGAACTCTCGCTGCGCCGCCTGTTCTGATCCCGCCCCGCATCGCGGGAAGGCCCGCCCGCTACGGCAGCTTGTAGAGGGCGACGAAGGCGAAGCCGGCGACGATCAACCCGCCCAGGCGAAGCGTCATGCGCAGTTCGAGCGCCTGCAGCTCGGCTTTGACTTCGGCCCTGAGTTGGGCGATCTCGGCCTTAAGCTCGGTCTTGAGTTCGGCCTTCACGTCGGTGATTTTGGCCTTCACGTCGGCGATGTCGGTCCTGGTGGCGGCGCCTTCGGCGAAGGCGTCGCGGACCATGGCGACGGCCGCTTCGGCCTGGGCCTCGTCGAACCCGGCGTCCCGGAGCGTCTTGGCCGCGGCGTAGGCGTCGAAGGCGAGCGCGGTCGTCATACGGCGGATCTGGACGCAACCGGCATCGAGCGCAAGGCCCGCGGTCGTCATCGCGCCGGGGCTTCCGCGCCGGCCTCGGGTATGAAACCCTAGATGCGGGAGAGCCATGCGCGCATGACCGGGGCACGTCTGGCCGCCGACATCGGCGGCACCTTCACCGACATCGCCGTCGAGACAGCGGACCGGCTGTTCACCTGCAAGGTCCTGACCACCACGGGCGCGCCGGAGGAGGGCATCTTCCAGGGCGTCGCCGCGGCGCTCGACGAAACCGGGCTCGCGCCGGGCGATTTCGACCTGGTCATCCACGGCACGACGCTCGCCACCAACGCGATCATCGAGCGCAGGGGCGCGCGCGCCGCCCTGCTGGTGACGCAGGGATTCCGCGACACCGTCGAGATCGCCTTCGAGAACCGCTTCGAACAATACGACGTCTTCATGGAGAAGCCGGCGCCCCTGGTGCCGCGCGAACGCCGGCTGGAGGTGGCGGAGCGGATCGACAGCCGCGGCGACGTCCTGCTGCCGCTGGCCGAGGAGTCCCTGGCCCCGCTGATCGCGCAGCTGCGCGCCGACGGGGTCGAGTCGGTCGCGATCGGGCTGCTCCACTCCTATGTCGACGCGCGGCACGAACGCGCCGTCGCCGCGGCGCTGCGCGAAGGACTCCCGGGCGTCTCGATCACCCTGTCGAGCGAGGTCTCGCCCGAGATCCGCGAGTACGAACGCTGGTCCACGGCTGCGGCCAACGCCTACGTGCAGCCGCTGATGTCGCGCTATCTGGGCCGGCTCGAAGACCGGCTGAAGGCGATGGGCTTCGCCTGCCCGCTCCGCCTGATGACCTCGGGCGGCGGTCTCGCGGCGATCGAGACCGCCCGCCGCTTCCCGATCCGGCTGGTCGAATCCGGCCCCGCGGGGGGCGCCGCCCTCGCCGCCCGCATCGCCCGCCAATGCCGGCTCGACCGGGTCCTGTCCTTCGACATGGGCGGCACGACGGCCAAGATCTGCCTGATCGACGACGGCGAGCCGCAGCACTCGCGAAGCTTCGAGGTCGCCCGCCAGTACCGCTTCCTCAAGGGCAGCGGATTGCCGCTTCGCATCCCCGTGATCGAGATGGTCGAGATCGGCGCCGGCGGCGGCTCGATCGCCGCCGTGGATTCGCTCCGGCGCATCCACGTCGGACCCGAAAGCGCGGGCTCCGAGCCCGGACCGGCCTGCTACGGCCGCGGCGGCGAGAGCGCCACGGTGACCGACGCCGACGTGGTCCTCGGCCGCATCGACGCCGACGCCTTCGCCGGCGGCGACATGCCGCTGGACGCCGCCCGCGCCCGCGCCGCCATCGACGCCGCGGTGGGCGCGCCGCTGGGCCTGACCGCCGTCGATGCGGCCTTCGGCGTCTCCGAGGTGGTCGAGGAGAACATGGCCAACGCCGCCCGCGTCCATGCGGTGGAGCGCGGGGCCGAGCTGGAGGGGCGGACGCTGATCGCTTTCGGCGGCGCAGCGCCCCTCCACGGCGCCCGGCTGGCGCGCTCGCTGGGAATCGGGCGCGTCGTGGTCCCGACCGAGGCGGGCGTGGGTTCGGCCATCGGCTTCCTGCGCGCCCCCGTCGCCTACGAGGTGGCGCGCAGCCGTTACGCCGTTCTCGACGACGGTTTCGACGTCGCCGGGTTGAATGCGCTCTTCGCCGGGATGCGCGCCGAGGCGGAGGAGGTCGTCGCCGCCGCGGCCGCCGGCGCCGAGCTGACGGAGACCCGCACCGCGGACATGCGCTATCGCGGCCAGGGGCACGAGATATCGTTCGTCCTGCCGCCGGGTCCTTACGACGCGACGACGCGCGACCGCCTGCTGCGCCTGTTCGAGACGGCCTACGCCGCCGCCTATGCGCGGCGCGTGCCGGGGATGGCGGTCGAGGCGATGAACTGGACGCTCCGCCTCGCCGCGCCCCAGGACCCGCCGCCGCCGCCGCCCGCCGCGCCCGGCGACGCCGCGCCCGCCCCCGCCGGATGGCGCCGGATCTTCGATCCCGACGCGGCGGCGATGCGGCGCGCCCCGGTCTACCGGCGGGGCGATCTGGCGCCCGGCGCTCGCATGGCCGGTCCCGCGGTCATCGCCGAGGACGAGACCACCACCGTCGTCCCCGCCGATTTCATCGCCCGGATCGACTCCCTGGGGTATATCGTCCTGTCGAAGGAACCCGCATGACCGTCAACGACCCCCTTTCGCCCATCCGCCTGCAACTCATGTGGGACCGTCTGATCGCGGTCGTCGAGGAGCAGGCCCAGACCCTGCTGCGCACCGGGTTCTCGACCTCGACGCGCGAGGCCGGCGACCTGTCCGCCGGCGTGTTCGATCCCGCCGGGCGCATGCTCGCCCAGGCGGTGACCGGCACCCCCGGCCACGTCAACGCGATGGCGCGGTCGGTCCGCCACTTCCTCGACGAATTCCCGCTCGGCGACATGGCCGAGGGCGACGTCTTCCTGACCAACGATCCGTGGAAGGGCACCGGCCACCTGCACGACTTCACCTTCGTCACCCCCGCCTTCCGGCAAGGGCGGATCGTGGCCCTCTTCGCCAGCACCTGCCACGTCGTCGATATCGGCGGGCGGGGCATGACCTCCGACGGGCGGCAGATCTACGAGGAGGGGCTCTACGTCCCGCTGATGCGGTTCGCCCGCGCCGGCGAGGTCGACCGGGGGCTGCTCGGGATCGTCGGCGCCAACGTGCGCGAGCCGGTCCAGGTGATCGGCGACCTGCACTCGCTCGCCGCCTGCAACGACGTCGCCTGCCGCCGCCTGACCGGGATGCTGGACGAGTTCGGCATCGCCGATCTCGACCGCCTCGGCGCGCACGTCCTGGAGCGATCGAGGACCGCGGCCCTGGAGGCCGTGGGGCGTCTCGCGCCCGGACTCTACCGCCACGCGATGCGCATCGACGGGCTCGAGGAGCCGGTCGATCTGGTCGCCGCCATGACCGTCGGCGCCGCCGGCATCGACGTCGATTTCACCGGCAGTTCCGGGGTTTCGTCCTACGGCATCAACGTGCCGATCTGCTACACCGAGGCCTATGCGTCCTTCGGCGTGAAATGCATCGTGGCGCCGTCGGTGCCGAACAACGAAGGTTCGCTCTCCGTCATCCGGGTCACGGCGCCGCGCGGCACGATTCTCAACGCCGAGCATCCGGCCCCGGTCGCGGTCCGTCACGTCACCGGCCAGATGCTGCCCGACGTCGTGTTCGGCTGCCTGCATCAGGCCCTGGGCGGCGGCGTTCCGGCGGAGGGAACGTCCTGTCTGTGGAACCTCTACGCCTTCGGCGGGCCGGGCCGCGTCGACGCCGCGCCGCAGGACCTCGCCGACAGCGAGCCCTTCACCGTCCTTAGCTTCCATTCCGGCGGCGCCGGCGCGCGCCCGGGCAAGGACGGCCTGTCCGCCACCGCCTTCCCCAGCGGGGTGCGCAACGTCCCGGTGGAGGTCACCGAGGCGATCTCGCCGCTCGTCGTCTGGCGCAAGGAGTACCGCGCCGATTCGGGCGGGCCGGGGCGCCACCGCGGCGGGTTGGGCCAGGTCATGGAGCTCGGCCTCGGCGCCGACGCCCCGTTCGCCTTCAGCGCCCTGTTCGATCGCATCGAGCATCCGCCGCGCGGCCGCGACGGCGGCGGGGATGGGGCCGCGGGAGGCGTGCGCCTGGGCTCCGGCGGCGTCCTCGCGGGCAAGGGCACGCAGACGATCCCGCCGGGCGACCGGGTGGTGATCGAGATGCCGGGCGGCGGCGGGCTGGGCGATCCGCTGACGCGCGATGCGGCTGCGGTGGCGGCCGACCTGCGCGCCGGTCTGGTCTCGCCGGGCGCGGCGCGGGCCGCTTACGGCGTGGCGCTCGACTCCGCCGGCGCGGTCGACGCCGAGGCCACCGCCCGCCTTCGCGCCGGCGCGCCGGGGTGAGCCGCGGCTTGGCGCATCGGCCGCCGGGTCAGCCGCCGAGACCGGTGGAAAGGACCATCTTCCCCTTGGTCCGGCCTTCGCCGAACAGGGTCCACGCGGCCTTGAAGCCGTCGAGCGGATAGGTCCCGGTGATCTCCGGCCTGACCTGCCCCGCCGCATGCAGCTCGCAGAGGTCGGCGAAGGCGCCATGGACGGCTTCGGGCATGTGGGTGAAGTGCAGGTCCAGGGAGATCCCCGACAGCGCCAGGTTCTTGACGTTGAAATAGTTGGCCTTGGCCTCGGGAATGCGGCCCGAGACGTAGCCGATGGTGATGATCCGGCCGGCGAAGGCCAGCGCCCGCAGCGAGGCGTCGAAGACGTCGCCGCCGATCGGATCGAGGCAGATGTCCACCCCGCGGCCGTCGGTCACGGCGAAGACCTGCCGGCGCAGCGCCTCGCGCAGGTCGTCCGCGGCGAGGTCGATCGCGTGATCGGCGCCGTTGTCGAGGGCGAGCCGGCGCTTGTCGTCCGAGATGTCGCCGGCGACGACCAGCGCGCCCTTGGCCTTGGCGATCTGCACCGAGGCGAGGCCTATCCCGCCGGCGGCGCCGTTGACCAGCACCGACTCGCCGGCCCGGTAGCCGCCCCGGATCATGAGCGAGACGTGCGCGGTCGGGTATACCGTGCCCAGGCTGACCGCATCGGCGAAGGTCATGCCGTCGGGGACCGGGAAGCAACGCTCCTCCGGGGCGGCCAGCCGCTCGGCATAGGCCCCCCAGCGAACCTGGGCGAGGACCCGGTCGCCGGGCTTGAACCGGGTCGCGCGCTCGCCGACCGCCGCGACCACTCCGGCGGCGTCGCGCCCGGGGACGAACGGCCGCTCGGGCCGGGCCTGGTACAGGCCCTGGACCATCAGCGTGTCGGGAAAGTTGACGCCGACCGCATGAACGTCGATCAGAACGTCGCCGGGCCCCGCCTCCGGGGCCGGGAACTCTTCGACCTCGTGCGTGTCGATGGGTCCGAAATCGTGGACGACCACTGCGCGCATGTCCCGCATCCCTTTCGATCGTTCGGTGAGGCGCCGTTCCGGATTCCCGCTTTCGCGGGAATGACGAATTGTTGGCGTATCCGCCTCGAGCCGACGGCCTCTCTCGCCCGTCATCGTAGCCCCCCTCGTCATTCCCGCGAAAGCGGGAATCCAGGGCGGGCAAGGACGGGTCCTTGGCGTCCGCCTCGAGCCGTCGTCACAGCCCCTCCGTCATTCCCGCGAAAGCGGGAATCCATAGGCGGCGCCCGCGTAACGTGACGGGGCAGGCCGGAAACCTGCATGGGGGTCCTCCTGCGAGCCGTCTGTTCCGAACCAACGGCTCCGGAGACCCCCAACCCTCCTTCAAGCGCCCCGTCTCACATGTGTCCGAACCAGGACAGGCCGCCCCCCGATCCGTCCTGGTTCCGACACATGTGAGACACGGCCCATCGGGTCGGTTCCCGCCTTGCCGCGCCCGGAAGCTCACTTTAGTGTTCCAGCGGCGGCGCGGGCATCGAACGCGCGGGATGGACGTCCGTCGTCAGTCGGGGAGAGGGAATGACACCGGCGACGGCGCGATACTCGGCATCCCGCGCGCTCGGGTCCAGGCCTCTCACGGTCATCGCGCTGGCGGCGGCGGTGGCGGCGACCGTGCTCGACTGGTACTGGCCGTGGGGACTGCTGTTCGTCTACTGGACGGCGCCGAATATCCAGCGCGGTGAGGCGTTTCTGATCGAACCCATATCGAGGGCGCGCAATCCCGTCTTGTTCTGGGCGATTACCGGAATGTGGGCCGCGTTCGGCGTTTGGATCCTGTACGCGGATCTGGCATGGCGTCTGTCGTAGCGCGCATTCGACGCCGTGCCCCGCGGCGCGAGTTCGTCCGGCGGCGGAGACGAAGGCGGAGGGCGCCGTGAGCGCCGTCGTCCAGCCTCCCGGGCGGGGCGGGCGCGCCATCTCCGACGCGCCGGTCCAGCGGCTGCCCCGCGAGGCCTACACCTGCCCCCGGTGGTTCGCGCGCGAGCGCCGCGACCTGTTCGGGCGAAGCTGGGCCTGCGCCGGCATCGCCGACGATCTGCCGGAGCCGGGCGACTACGCGACGGTCCTGGCCGGAAACTATCCGCTGTTCGTGCTGCGCGACGACCAGGGAGGGTTGCGTGCGTTCCACAACCTGTGCCGGCATCGCGGGACGGAGCTCGTGGAAGGCTCCGGCCGGCTGGATGGTGCGCGCATCGTCTGCCCCTATCATCGATGGACCTATGGCCTTGACGGCGGCCTGCGCGCGGTATCCATGCGCGCGCGGTGCTTCCCCGGCCTCGAGGTTGGGGACTACGCCCCGCTTCCCGCCGCTCTCGGCGAGTTCAAGGGCCTGCTGTTCGCGCATCCGGACCCCGACGCCGACTTCGGCGACTGGCGGTCGGATCTGGAGAGAGTCGCTTGGCCCCACCGTTTCGATCGCATGCGCGCCGCCGCCGAAGTCACCTACGAGATGCGCTGCAACTGGAAAGTCTTCTTCGAGAACGCCATCGACGGCTACCACTTGGCCTACCTGCACGACCGGACCCTCGGCGGCCCTCCCGCGCACCGCAACCTGTGGGAGGCGCACGGGCGTCATCTGGTGTGGTATTCGACCGAAACCGGCCGCAAGACCTGTATGCCCAAGGCGCTCGCGGAGTCCATGGCGGAATGGGGCGAGAGAGTCATCGACGAGGCCCGGTCCGGTGAGTATGGCGGGGTGTTCATGCTGTTCCCGGGGACGATCGTGACCGCGGGGCCGACCCAGCTCTCCGTTTCCCGCCTGGTCGGGATGGCGCCGGACATGAGCCGCCTCTCGGTGCGCATCTGGCGCCGCGGCGGCGGCTGGACGTGGCCGCGCCGCGAGGAACCGGTCGAAGACCTGCCGGGCTACGACCCCGGCGACGGCCTTTTTCGCCTCGCCCGTCTCGAACGGCACCCGCTGGAAACGGGCGATTTCCACTGGGAGGACGTGTGGGTGTGCGAGAAGCTGCAACGGTCGCTGCACTCGCCGGCGTACCGGTTCGGCCCGTTTGCGGCCGGAGCCGGAGCGGAATCCCCCCTGGAATTCTTTCAGCGCAACGTGCTGGATTTCGTGACCGGGGGGCCGTGACGCGTTGCGCCCGCCCGCCGGCGACGCCCTTCAAACGCGCCCGTCGCCGTTTCCGCTCCCGCCTTCTCCGCTGTCTTGGTCCAGACACATGTGAGATGCGGCCCATCGCGCCGGTCGATATCCGGCCTTGTGTCTCATATGTATTGAACCCGTCCTTTCCTGCCCTGGATTCCCGCTTTCGCGGGAATGACGGAGGGGGCTGTGACGACGGTCCGAGGGAGGCCATCGGCTCGAGGCGGATACGCCAAGGGTCTCTTCACACGCTCTTTCGCGGGAATGACGAGGGGAGGGGGACCGGATAGCGAAGGAGCCGCGAAGCGGCTTGACGCGCCGATCCCGGAGGCCCACCCGGTGTCTCATATGTAGTGAACCCGGACACGATCTTGACCGGCCGGACCGCCCGTCCGATGATCGGCGGATCGCAACCGGGAGTTCGCCATGCCTCCGAAGGTCGGGGGGACCGCGTTGGGGGCGCGTCACGAGCCGGCGATCGAATTCGCCTCCGTGCGGTCGCTGCTCGACCGCTACGCCGCGCGGGACGCCGGCAAGACCGCCCTGTACGACCTCGACCGGGAAACCTCGATCGCCTTCGGCGCGCTGCGCGACGCCGTAGATCGCGTCGGCCGCTGGCTCGCCGGCCGGGGGATCGGCAAGGGCGACCGGGTGGCGCTGCTGTCCGGGGAATGCCTGGAGAAGCTGATCCTGTGGCTCGGCGTCTGGCGCATCGGCGCGGTGGTCTGCCCGCTCAACGTCGAGATCAACGCCGCCTATCTCGCCGAGCTGCTTGGCAGCGTGAAGCCGAAGCTCACGCTGTGGCAGGACGAGCTGGCCGGCGGCGCGGCGGGCGAGGCCGTGCGGTTCGGGCGCTGGCGGCCGGACGCCGCGGGGAGCGCCGGGGCGTGGGACGTCTTCGACCGGCCCGGCGGTCCCGGGACCGGGCTCCCCATCGAGGCCGAGAACGAAGCCGGCGACCTCGCCTGCATCTTCTGCACTTCGGGCACCACCGACAAACCGAAGCTCCTGTTCTGCGATCATATGGGCTACTGGCTGTTCGGCCTGTCGAGCATCGAGAACGTCGGCCATACCGAGCGCGACCGGACGCTCGAATACCGCTCCTTCGGGTGGAGTTCGGCCCAGGGCATGAGCCTGTTGCCGTGGCTCCAGACCGGCTGCACGCTGCACGTCGCCAGCCGTTTCTCGCGCGGCCGCTTCTTCGATTGGGTCAAGACCCACGGCATCACCTTCACGCCCGGCATCCCGACCGTGATCAACATGCTGCTCAACCGGCCCGTGGGCGTCAGCGCCGACGACGTGCCGACGCTCCGGGCGATGAGCTGCTCCACCGCGCCCCTGTCGCCCGAACGCTGGCGACGATTCGAGGACATGTACGGCATCCCGCTGCTCCAGATGTACGGCTCGTCCGAGGCCGGCTGGGTCTGCGGCAACCGGCGCGATTACAAGAAGAAGGGCACCGTCGGCCCGCCGGCGAAGCATCAGGAGTTCCAGATCGTCGACGCCGCCGGCGACCCGTGCCCGCCCGGCGTCGAGGGCGAGGTCACCGTCGGCGGCCCGCAATGCTGCATCGGCGCGATCTCGCCCGACGGCGTGTGGGAGGATTTCCGCGGCAAGCGCATCCATATGGGCGATCTCGCGGTCATGGACGAGGACGGCTTCGTCACCGTCACCGGCCGGCTCAAGGAGCTCATCATCCGGGGCGGCGTCAACGTGGCCCCGCTGGAGATCGACAACGTCCTGCTCGGCAACGCCAAGATCGCCGAGGCCGCGGCGGTGGGCGTGCCCGACGAGATCTACGGCGAGGAGATCGTCTGCTACGTCGTGCCCAAGCCCGGCGAGGTCCTGACCGAGGACGAGGTCCGCCGCCACTGCGCGGCGAAGCTCCCCGCCTACAAGACGCCCAGGGAGATCCATCTGGTGGACGACCTGCCCCGGAACGACCGCGGCAAGGTCCGGCGCGACGCCCTCAAGGCGCGCTGGCGGGCCGACTCGGCCGCCGGCTGAACGGCGCCTAGCGCCGGGGCGCCCGGCGCTCCTTCGCGGTCATGTAATAGATGCCGCCGAAGATGATGGCGGCGCCCAGCAGGGTCCAGGACTCCGGCGTCTCGGCGAAGAAGACGAAGCCCGCCGCGGCCATCAGCGGCAGGCGGACGAACTCCATCGGGATCACCACCGACGCGTCGGCGGCGGCGAAGGCGCGGGCGAGGAAGAGATGGGCGCAGAGCCCGGTCACGGTCATGACCAGCAGCCCCGGCGCATCCGCCCAGCCCGGCGTCGTCCAGTAGAACAGCGACGGGACCAGCGACATCGGGATCAGCAGCAGGTTGAGCATGAACACCGTGAAGGCCGGGGATTCGGTCCGCGCCAGAGCCTTGAGCGCGATGTCGCCGCCGGCGTAGGACGCGGCCGAGAACAGCACCACGAAGGCGAGCAGGTCGATCTCGACCACCCCGGGACGCAGGATCACCAACACGCCGACGAACCCCGCTCCGGTCGCAACCAGCCGCGGCGGCGTCAGCCGTTCGCGCAGGACGACCGCCGCCATCGCCACCCCGAACAGCGGCAAGGTGAAGTGGAGCGCCACCGCCCCCGCGAGCGTCATATGGGTGAGGGCGTAGAACCAGGACGCGACGCCCAGATAGGTGAGCAGCGCCCGCGCCGCATGGAGCCCCGGCCGGGCGGTCCCCAGATTCCGCATCCCGCCTCGCCGATACAGGATCGGTAGCATGATGACGAAGCCGGCGACGCTCCGCAGGAACACCTGCTCGATGGGCGAGATCGACTCCGCCAGGAAGCGGACCGTCACGTTCATGGCCGAGAAGCAGGCCATGCTGGCCATCATCCAGAGCGCGCCCCGGACGACGGGAGGCAGGCGTTCCATACGCGCGGGAGCTCCCGGCCGGGACCACGGTGCGCCGCGGCGCGGTTTGCCGCGCCCGGCGCGCGGCCTATATTGTGGGCCATGGCAGGCGCGCTTCAAACCGTTTCGTCGCCGCCGTCCGCGCCCGACGGCGCGCGGGTGGATCTCGTCGGTCTGACGCGACCGGAACTGGCGGCGGCCCTCGCCGCCATCGGGCTGCCGGCGTTCCGCGCCGCGCAGCTGTGGCGCTGGATCTACCGCCGGGGCGCTACGTCGTTCGACCGGATGACGACCCTCGCCAAGCCGTTGCGCCGCGAGCTGGCCCGGCGTTTCGCCATCGCCCGGCCCGCGGTCGAGCGCGACCTCGCCTCCGCCGACGGCGCGCGCAAATGGTTGCTCCGCTTCGCCGACGGCCGGCTCGCCGAGACCGTCCACATCCCCGAGGCCGACCGCGGGGCGCTCTGCCTGTCGTCGCAGGTCGGCTGCGCGCTGACCTGCCGGTTCTGCCATACCGGCACCCAACCCCTGGTGCGGAACCTGACCGCGGGCGAGATACTGGGCCAGGTCATGGTGGCCCGCGACCGCTACGGCGAATGGCCGGCCGCGCGCGAGCCGCGCCGCCTCTCCCATCTGGTGATGATGGGGATGGGCGAGCCGCTCTACAACTACGACAACGTGCGCGCCGCCCTCGAGATCGCGATGGATGCCGGCGGCATCGGCATCGGCCGGCGCCGGGTGACCCTCTCCACCGCCGGCGTGGCGCCGCGCATCCGCGACGTGGGCCGCGATCTCGGCGTCCGTCTCGCCGTCTCGCTGCACGCGGTGACGGACGAGCTGCGCGACCGGCTGGTTCCGCTCAACCGCAGATACGGCATCGAGGCCCTGCTCGCCGCGTGCCGCGACTACCCCGGGGCGCGCAACGCGCGGCGCATCACGTTCGAATACGCCATGCTCAAGGACGTGAACGATTCCCCCGCCGACGCCCGCGCGCTCGCGCGTCTGATCCGAGGCATCCCGGCCAAGGTCAACCTGATCCCGTTCAATCCCTGGCCCGGCGCGCCCTATGAATGCTCCACCGACCGGGCGATCGCCGCCTTCGCCGGCGTCCTCAACCGCGCCGGCTATACCGCGCCGGTGCGCACGCCGCGCGGCCGCGACATCATGGCCGCCTGCGGCCAGCTGCGGAGCGCCAGCGAGCGGGCCCGGCGCGGCGCCGGGACGGGGGCCGGGACGGACGCCGGCGCGGATCGGCCGTCGTGAGCGGGCCGCGAAAGATCGTCCTCGCCTATTCGGGCGGGCTCGACACTTCCGTCATCCTGCGCTGGCTGCAGGAGACGTATCGCGCCGAGATCGTGACCTTCACCGCCGATCTCGGCCAGGGCGAGGAGCTCGAGCCGGTGCGGCGCAAGGCCCAGGCCGCCGGCGTCCGCGAGATCTACGTCGACGATCTCCGCGAGGAGTTCGTGCGCGACTTCGTGTTCCCGATGTTCCGCGCCAACGCGCTGTACGAGGGGCTCTATCTGCTCGGCACCTCGATCGCCCGCCCGCTGATCGCCAAGCGCCAGATCGAGATCGCGCGCGCGACCGGGGCCGACGCCGTGGCCCACGGCGCCACCGGCAAGGGCAACGATCAGGTCCGTTTCGAACTCGGCTACTACGCCCTCGAACCCGGCATCCGGGTGATCGCGCCGTGGCGCGAATGGGACCTCGATTCGCGGACCCGGCTCCTGGACTACGCCGGGAAGCGTCAGATACCGATCGCCGGCGACGGCCAGGGCGAGCCGCCCTATTCGACCGACGCCAACCTGCTGCACGTCTCCTACGAGGGCAAGGCGCTGGAGGACCCGTGGACGCCCCCCGACGAGGCGATGTTCACCCGAAGCGTGGCCCCCGAGGCCGCCCCCGACGCGCCGCAGCTGGTCGAGATCGAGTTCGAGGCCGGCGATCCGGTCGCGGTCGACGGCGAGCGGCTTTCGCCCGCGGCGCTGCTCGCCCGCCTCAACGCCCTCGGCGGGGCGCACGGGATCGGCCGCCTCGATCTGGTGGAGAACCGCTTCGTCGGCATGAAGTCGCGCGGCGTCTACGAGACCCCGGGCGGCGCGATCCTGAGCGCGGCGCATCGCGGCGTCGAAAGCCTGACCCTCGACCGCGGCGCGGCGCATCTGAAGGACGAGCTGATGCCGCGCTACGCCGAGCTCGTCTATAACGGCTTCTGGTTCTCGCCCGAACGCGAGATGATCCAGGCGGCGATCGACCGCAGCCAGGGCGACGTCGCCGGCACGGTGCGGCTCAAGCTCTACAAGGGCGGCGTCGGCGTGGTCGGGCGCAAATCGCCCCGCAGCCTCTACTCGCGCGAACACGTCACCTTCGAGGCCGACAGCGTCTACGACCAGCGCGACGCCGAGGGCTTCATCAAGCTCAACGCGCTGCGGCTCAAGCTGCTGGCCGCGGGACGAGGCTGATCCCCGCGGCTCCGGAGACGGAATTTTTCGCTTGACATGGGCGCGCCGTTGTGTTATGATCACCACAATCGGCAGATGAGATTGAGATTTCGGGCCCCCGCGACGAGCCGTCGGCGGGGTTTTCCGTCGCCCGACCTGGAGATTCCTATGTCCTGATACGATGCAATCGAAGATTGCGTAGACGATAACGAATCCGGTCCCGACGCCGCCTGCATGACGCCGGACCGAACCGGGGCGGAAAGGCGAGGAATGGACGCCGCCGCCGCGCCGCCAGGCGAAATTCGACGGTGAATCACCCCTGCTTTTCGCCTGCTTTCGCCCTGCTTTTGACCGGTTTCTGCCTTGTTTTTTTCCTGGTTTTTCGTCATAACCTGTTGAAATACAACGAAATTGCAAAATTTTCCGCCGGCGGGACGCCCCGCGCCCCGTCCCCACCGCCGCCCGCCCCCCGGGCGAAGCGCCGGTTCGGAGCGGATTCCGCAGTCGGATCCGTCGCAATCGAAGGTTGTTTTTCTTCGCTGCGTTACGACGTCGAATGACGGGGCTTGTATCGGCGGCCGCGCCAAGGATCCGCCTCGAGCCGATGACCTTCCTGGGGCCATCGTCACAACCCCTCCGTCATTCCCGCGAAAGCGGGAATCCAGGGCGGAAAGGACGGGTCCTTGGCGTCCGCCTCGAGGCGACGGAGGCGCCCCGGCGGTTCGCCGGTTTCGTTTGCCGCCGCCGCGTCGGTTCTCGGCCCGGGCTCGGCGGCGGCCCTTCCGGCGTTTCGTATGTCTCGAACCGGAACGGCGGCTTGACGCGCCGCCCCCGGATCCCCGTTTGGCGTCTCGTATGCGGTGAACTCGGACAGTCGATCGGGTCCGAAAAAACGAGTGGAGGAGAGGAATGTCGGGAAGGAAGCGAAACGGATCGCCTTCGACCGCCGCCCGGAGCCCGGGCGAGGCCCTGGCGCGGATACAGCTGGCGAACGCGGAGAAGGAGAAGGACCCGGAGATGGCCGCCCTGCAACGCGAGGTGGGCCGGAAAAGCCTGCTGGCCGCGCAGCGGGAGGACAGCCCCGGGCGGACGCCGAAAGACAAGAGGCGGATGTAGAGGCCATTCCTGCAACGCCGTATCGGAGCGAAGGCGCGCGCGACGCCCAGGGCTATCCGAGAGGAGACGTTCCGATCGGCGGCGCGTGAGGAGCGAAGGTGATGGCGAGCGACCCGTCGCCCGAGCCCGCGGCCGCTGCCGCATTCCGGAAGCGTTGATGGACCGCGGATTGATGCGGGCTGGACGGACCGGCGCGCCGATGGGTTCGTTCGACTGAACGAGGAGGAGCGAAATGAACTTCAGGAGCGCCGTGAAGAGTTTGCGCCGAGGGCGGAAGTCGAGATCCTCCCGCCTCTTGGATCCGAACCTCGGCCCGCAGATGGTTCCGGGACTCGGGCCGCAGATCGGGACGGTGGGCTTCTACGACCCGCCGCCGCCATTTCGACACGACGCCGACGTCTTGCCGTCCGACTTTCCCCGCGCGCGACCGGGGTGGGCCGGACGGATTTGGTCGCGGTTGAGGATGCGGTCGTCAGCCTGACCCGGATCTCCAAGACCGATCGATATGCCGCCCGGGCCGCCGCCGCGGCCCACGTCTTCGCGCCGTTCCGCAAGGAGCACGATCGCGGTTGCGGATTCGACGGCGGGTTGTCGACGGCGCGCCTGTTTGCCGTTCTGGGCGGCCGAGCGGACGGCCGAGACCGGAACGGTTGTTTGACGGCAAACCGCTCCCGGGCGGGCGCGCCGCCCCACGGAAACCATCAACCGGTTGATATGCCGAATAAATTTCCCTATCGTGTTTGTTCGACGGTCGTTTGGCGCACGCCGGATCGCAGCTGGCGGGCGTGTACGCCCCGGCGCCGCTCAGCCGTCGGCGGCGGGCGGCGGGTCGATGCCGTGCTGGCGGCAGGCGGCGATCAGGGTGTTGCGCAGCAGGCAGGCCACGGTCATCGGGCCGACGCCGCCCGGAACCGGCGTCACCGCGCCGGCGACGGCCGCGGCTTCGTCGAAGGCCACGTCGCCCACCAGCCGGGTCCCGCCGTCCCCGACGTCGCGGCGGTTGATGCCCACGTCGATCACCGTGGCGCCGGGCTTGATCCAGTCGCCCCGGATCATCTCCGCCCGCCCCGTCGCGGCGACCAGGATCTCGGCGCCGCGGCACAGCCCGGCCAGGTCGCGGGTCCGCGAATGGGCCACCGTCACCGTGCAATGCGCGCGCAACAGCATCAGCGCCAGCGGTCGGCCGACGATGTTGGATCGGCCCACCACCACCGCGTTCTTGCCGCCGATCTCGCCCAGCGCGCGCTCGATCAGCATCATGCAGCCCGACGGCGTGCAAGGCGCGAGCCCGTCGCGCCCGGTCGCGAGCCGCCCGGCGTTGACCGGGTGGAAGCCGTCCACGTCCTTGGCCGGATCGACCGCCTCGATCACGGCCGCGGCGTCGATATGGTCGGGGAGCGGCAGCTGGACCAGGATTCCGTTGACCGCCGGGTCGTCGTTGAGGCGCGCCACCAGCTCCAGCAGCTCCGACTGCCGCGTCCCCGCGGGCAGGTCGCGCCGATGCGAGTTCATGCCGGCGCGTTCGGCCTGCCGTCCCTTGTTGCGGACGTAGATTTGGCTCGCCGGGTCTTCGCCGACCAGCACCGCCGCGAGCCCGGGAACGATGCCGTGGTCGCGTCGCAGCGCCTCCGCCTGGCGTCCGATGCGCGCGCAAAGCTCGGCCGCGACCGCCTTGCCGTCGATCCGCCGCGCCTGCGCCGCCACCCGCCTCGCCCGCCCTGGCCCGCAGCGGCGTCAGTAGGACGGATAGACGCCCATCGCCACCGCGACCGCGAGCGCCAGCCGGCGCAGGAAGTAGACCAGGATCACCAGGACGATGGGCGAGAAGTCGACGCCGCCGAAGCGCGGCAGAATGCGCCGGATCGGCGCCGCCGCCGGCTCGACCAGCCGGTACAGCGAATCGCTGATCAGAAAGACCACCCGGTTGTTGACGTTGACCACCTCGAACGCCAACAGCCAACCCAGGACCACCCACAGGATCACCGCCCAGATATAGAGGGCGAGCAGGGCGTCGATCAGCCAGAAGAACGGTTCGAGCAGCTGCATGATCCCGGACGGTACAGCATTTCCCGCCGCCGCGGAACCGCGTCGAAGGCGCGTTCCCGACGTCGCGTCCGCGCGCGGAACGAATCGACGAGCAGGGCCGCCGACGAGCGTCGGTCATCGACCGCCCGCGGCGTCCGTCGCTCCGCCTTTGGGAGCGGATTCTCGAACCGGCGCCTCCGCCCCATAGATCGCCCGCGCGGCTTCGGCGGAGACGTAGCCCTCCGCGAGATCCTGCGCCAGCGCCCCGGGGTCGCGGCGGCGGGGGTCGCCGTAACCGCCCCCGCCGGCGCATTCGAGGACGAAGCTCTCGCCCGCCTCGAGCGCGTAGCGGCCCGAGGCCGGGGCGGTCTGCTCGTCCGCGCCGCCGGGGCGGAGGACGAAGCGGCTGGCGCGGCCCGGACGCCCGCCCGCCAGGCCTTCGGGCGGGAAGCGCGCGCGGTCGTAGCGCCGGGTCACCACGGCGTCCCGCAGCAGTTCGTAGCGTCGGCGGAAGGACAGGCCGCCGCGATACTCGCCCGCGCCGCCCGAGTCCGTGATCGGCGCGAATTCGGAGATCCGGCAGGGGAACTCGGACTCCAGTATCTCGATCGGCGCGATGCGGAGGTTGCTCAGATGGGTCGCGACCGCGGAGGCGCCGTCATGGCCGGGGCCGGCGCCATAGGCCGAGGACAGGATCTCGTATTGCAGGCCGCCGCCGCGCCAGGCGATGGCGATCGAGCCGGTCGAGCCCGAATGGGCGATGGCGCGCTCGGGCCGGAAGCGGGCCAGCGCTTCGAGGACCACGTCGACCAGCCGGAGATTGGCCTTCTGATAGCTGGAGACCGGCGCCGGCGGGTCGGCGTTGACGACCGTGCGCGGGCCGTAGCGGAAGCGCGCGACCTCGCGCATGCCGTCGTTATAGGCGAGGTCCGGCCCCAGACATGCGATCAGCGCGTAGAAGCAGCAGGCCTCGACCATCGACGGGCGCAGGTTGACCGGCCCCCGGGCTTGGCGGTCGCTGCCGGAGAGATCGAAGCAGGCCACGCCGTCCTCGATCGTCACCGTGACGGCGAAACGCACCGGCCGGCCCAGCTCCACCCCGTCGTCGTCCATGAACCCCTCGGCCGTCGCGGTCCCGTCGTCGAGGGCCCGGATGCGGTCGCCCAGCGCCCGCGCCGCGGCCCGCAGCAGAGCGTCGAACGCGGTCGCGACGGTCTCGCCGCCGAAGCGGTCGCCGAGAGCTTTCAGGCCGTCGGCGCCCAGCCGCGTCGCCGCGATCTGCGCCCGCATGTCGCCCTGGACCAGCGCCGGCTCGCGGCTGTTGGCGAGGATCAGCCGCTCCAGCTCCTCGTCCGGCGCGCCGCGGTCGTGGATGCGGACCGGCGGCAGCAGCAGCCCTTCCTGGTAGATCTCGGTCGCGGTCGCCGAGGTGCTCCCCGGAACGACGCCGCCGAGGTCCGCCTTGTGCGCGATCGAGCCCGAGAACCCCAGCAGCGCGCCGCCGGCGAAGACGGGCGCCACGAACGCCATGTCGGAGACGTGCGGAAGACCGCCCTCGTAGGGGTGGTTGCAGACGAACACGTCGCCGGCGCGGAGGCCCCGCTCGCCGTAGATCTCCAGCACCCTGCCGACCAGCCGCTTGTAGACCGGGGCGTGGAAGAACATCGGCGGGGCGACGATCAGCCCGCCGGCCCGGTCCAGGACGGCGCAGCTGAAATCGCGGGATTCGCGGACGATCGTCGAGTAGCCGGAGCGGTAGAACCGGTCGTGCATCTCCTCGACCAGGGCCGCGACCTTGCCGCGCAGCAGCTGGACGGCGACCGGATCAACCATCGCCGCCGGGCTCGCGCTCCACGATCAGGTTGAGGAGCGGATCGACCGCCGCCGCCCAGCCGGGCGGGACGACGGCGGTGGCGTCGAACTGCTCGACGATGGCCGGGCCGTCGATCCGCGCCCCGACCGGGAGGCGGTCGCGGTCGTAGACCGCAGTGTCGATTCCGGTCTCGCCGTCGAAGAAGACGTCGCGGCGGCCCTTGGACGCGCCGCCGAGGCCGGCGGGCATGGGCGCGGGCGCGGGTTCGTATTTGGGAACCTCGACGCGGGCGCGGAGCCGGTAGCTCACGACCTCGACCTCCTTCTCGCGCGCCGCGTGGCCGTGGATGCGCCGATGGCGTTCGTCGAAGCGGTCGCGCGCCGCGGCCATCGCCGGCGGGTCCAGGGCGGGCGCGCCAAGACCGTCGAGCGGGACGCGGAGCTCGTAGCCCTGCCCCGCGTAGCGCAGGTCGAGCTCGCGCTCGAAGGCGGCGGCGGCCGGGTCCAGCCCCTCCGCCTCGATCTCGCTTGCGGCCCGCGCCTCGAGCTCGGCGAAGATCGCCTCCGCCCGCGCCGGCGCCACCCGCGCCAGCGGCTGGAGGGCGGAGCGCACGTAGTCGTGGACCACGTCGGTGCAGAGGAGGCCGAGGGCGGAGAAGGCGCCGGGCTGGCGCGGCACCAGGATGCGGCGGATGCCGAGCTCGGCCGCGACCGAGGCGGCATGGACCGCGCCGGCCCCGCCGAAGGGGAGCAGCGTGAAGTCCTGCGCATCGACCCCGCGCTTGGCCGCGACCACGCGAACCTCGTCGGCCATGCGCATATCGACGATACGGCGAATCCCGGCGGCCGCGGCGCGGACGCCGAGCCCCATCGGACGTCCCACCTTGGCCTCCAGCGCGGCGGCGGCGGCGGCGGCGTCGAGCGGTTGCGCGCCGCCCAGGAAATAGGCCGCATCCAGCATCCCGCACAGCAGGTCGGCGTCGGTGACGGTAGGATCGGCGCCGCCCTTGCCGTAGCAGACCGGGCCGGGGTCGGCGCCGGCGCTGCGCGGCCCGACGGACAGGAATCCGCCGCGGTCCATCCAGGCGATCGAGCCGCCGCCGGCGGAGATCGTCGTCAGGTCGAGGGCGGGCGCGTCGACCGGCCGGCGGGCTACGACGCTCTCCGTCACTTCGAGCGGCGCGCCGTCCTCGATGAAGGCGATGTCGCAGCTGGTGCCGCCCATGTCGAGCGTAACCAGCCCGCGCCGCGCGTCGCCGCGGACGAGATGGGCGCTCGCCCGCGCGCCCGCGGCCGGCCCCGACAGCAGGGTGTGGACGGCCTTGCCGCCGCCGACCGCGGCGGCGAAGGGCATCACCCCGCCGTTGGACTGCATCAGGAAGCGCTGCCGGGTGCGCAGGCCGGCCTCGTCGAGACCGGCGGCGAGATGCGTCAGATAACGGACCAGCACCGGTTCGAGATAGGCGTTCAGGAGCGTAGTCGACATGCGCGGCCATTCGCGAATGCGCGGCAGCACGTCGGACGACAGCGACACGCAGACGTCGGGCAGCGCCGCGGCCAGGATGCGCTTGGTCTCGCGCTCGTGGCGCGGGTTCATGAAGGAGAACAGGTAGCAGACCGCGATCGACTCGACGCCGGCGGCGGCGAGCTCGTCGGCGGCCAGACGCACCGCAGCCTCGTCGAGCGGGGTCAGCTCGTTGCCCTCGAAGTCGATCCGACCGGGGATCTCGCGGGTCAGGCTCTGCGGGGCGATGGGGACCGGCTTGCGGTAGAAATAGTCGAACGGGTTGCCGTCGCGCGCTTGGCCCTGGACCTCCTGAATGGCGCGGTAGCCGGCGTTGATCAGCAGCCCCACCTTCGCCCCGCGCATCTCCAGCAGAGCGTTGGTGGTGATCGTCGTCCCGTGGGCGAAGAACTCCACCTCCGCCGGGTCGGCGCGACCCCGGAGCAGCCGCGCCGCGCCGTCGAGGACCGCGAGCGCCGGGTTGGCCGGGGTCGTCGCCGCCTTCTCGACGGCGAGCGCGCCGTTCGTCGTATCCAACAGCACCAGGTCGGTATGGGTGCCGCCGACGTCGACGCCGATGCGGTAACGGGCGCGCGGCGCGGCCATCAGCGTCCGCCGTCGTCGCGATGGCGGCGATCGTGGTCGTGGTCGTGGCCGTGGCCGTGGTCGCGGCCGTGCGAATGCTCGTCGGGTCGGAGCATCGCCCGCGGCAGCATCCGTTCGATCTCGCCATGCAGCGCTCGCGCCTGGAACGGCGTCACGGCGAAGCCCAGGTCGAAGCCGAACATGCGGGCGACCAGAACGATCTCGTCGGAGGCCATGCCGCGCATGAATCCGAGATCGGACGTCTCGATCGGCGACACGGCGACGTTGTCCGCGCCGCCGAACCGGTGCGGCGTGACCTGGGGCCGTCTGGCCGCGGCGAGCTGCCCGACCCCGATCAGATAGGCGATGATCCGCTCGAGGTCGGCGTGATCGCAGTCCACGTCGACATGCCGTCCGCCGCGGCCCTCGATGCGAAAGCGAACGCGGCCGCCGTCGTCCGCCGCGGCCCCTGACAACCCCGTCAACATCAGCGGTCCGTCGCCCATCGAGCGCCCCTCCGTCGGGCCGCCGGCGCGGCGCGCGATGGCGCCGGCGCCGCTCACAGCCGGTTCTTGAACTCCTCCATCGCCGACAACAGCGCGGTGCGGATTCCCGGGTCCATCGCCGAATGACCCGAATCGGGGACGACGACGTAGCGCGCCTCCGGCCACGCCCGGTGCAGCTCGTCGGCGGTGACGATCGGGCACACCATGTCGTAGCGCCCCTGGACGATCGTCCCCGGGATCGCGCGCAGCTTGCCGACGTTCGCCAACAGCGCGTCGGGCGGCAGGAACAGGTCGTTGACGAAATAATGCGTCTCGATGCGGGCGAGGCCCGCCGCCATCGAGTCCTCGCTGAAGGCGGCCACGGTCTCCGGGCTCGGCAGCAGCGTCGAGCACGACCCCTCGTAGCGGCTCCAGGCCTGGGCCGCGGGCAGCCGGACCGCCGGGTCGGGGTCGAGCAGCCGCCGGTGATAGGCGCGCAGGATGTCGTCGCGCTCCGATTCGGGCAGCGGCGCGACGAAGGCCCGCCAGGTTTCGGGAAACACCGTGCGCAGCCCGTAAAGGAACCAGCGGACCTCCTGCGGCCGGCCGAGGAAGATCCCGCGCAGGATCAGACCGAGGCAGCGCTCGGGGTGTCGCTCGGCGTAGGCCAGGGCCAGGGTGCTGCCCCAGGAGCCGCCGAACAGAAGCCAGCCGTCGATGCCGAGCGCGGCGCGCAGCCGCTCCATGTCGGCGATCAGATGGTCGGTGGTGTTGTTCTCGAGCGCGCCGCGCGGCGTCGAGCGGCCGGCGCCGCGCTGATCGAAGACGACGATGCGGTAGAAGGCGGGATCGAAGAACCGCCGATGCGTCGGGATCGCCCCGGCGCCGGGGCCGCCATGCAGGAACACGACCGGAGCGCCGTCGGGGTTGCCGCACTGTTCCCAATACATCGCATGGGTGTCGTCGAGCCGCATACGGCCGGTCTCGTAAGGCTCTATGGGCGGGTGCAGCTGTTCGCGTATCATGGCGTGACGGCCCCGCCTCGCGACGCCCGCGCCGGGCGGATCGGCCGGAGCCGTATCGTCCTGACGGTCGGGACGGCGGGAGCGCATGGCGAGACTCGCGAAGTGTACCGCGCGGGCGGCGCCGGGCAAGGACCGGCGTCGGAAGCGCCTCTCATACAGGGTCGCGTGCGGCTTCGCCAGCCTGCTGCCGGCCGCGACGGCTGCCGCCGCCGCCGAGCCGCCCCGCGACGCGCGGGTCGTGGCGGAAGACCGGGTGGCGGCGATCGTCGACGGCGACACGCTGCGGCTCGCCGGCGGCCTCGAGCTGCGGCTCACCGGCATCCAGGCGCCCAAGCTGCCGCTCGGCCGGCCGCATGTCGACAAGTGGCCGCTGGCCGACGAGGCGAAGGCGGCGCTCGCCGAGCTGACCCTGGGCGCCGCGGTCCGGCTACGCTATGGCGGGCGCCGGATCGATCGCTACGGCCGTCTGCTCGCCCATCTGTTCGACCCGCGCGGCCGTTGGATCCAGGGCGAGATGCTGTCGCGGGGGCTGGCGCGGGTCTACACCTTCGCCGACAACCGGACGCGGGCGGCGGAGATGCTGGCCCTCGAACGGGCGGCGCGCGCGGCCGGGCGCGGCATCTGGTCGCACCCCCACTATCGGATCCGCGACGCGGCCGACGCGGTCGGCCTGTCCCGGCTCGCCGCCTCGTTCCAGATCGTCGAAGGGCGGGTGCGCGACGCGGCGCTCGTCCGCCGCCGCCTCTATCTCAACTTCGGCGCCGACTGGCGGACCGACTTCACGGTCACGGCGGCGCCCCGTCACCGGCGGTCGTTCGCCGCCGAGGGGGATCCCGTCGCCCGCTACCGGGGCCGGCGCGTGCGCGTGCGCGGCTGGCTGAAGCGGTTCAACGGACCCATGATCGAGGTCGACCACCCCGAACGGATCGAGCTGCTGGACCGCTGAACCGGGCCGGTCAGGCGCGGCCGCGGGCGGGCGAGTCCCACAGCAACAGGCGGAGGACGTCGCGCGCGCGGGCCTCGACGTCGACGCCCTGGCTCGCCCGCGGCCCGGCGACGTTGAGGACGCGGATGCCGTGCTCGGCGATCCAGCGCCGCGCCGCCGCCGCGTCCGCCGCCGGATCGTGGCGCCCGCCCGCGAGATCGAGGACCAGGAGGGACCGGCCCAGCCGGCCGGCATGGGCCGCGGCGGCGCGCGTCCCGCCGGCGGGCGGTCCCCAGCCCAGCACCAGCGTCCCGTCGGAATCCCGGACGTTGAGGCGCGTGCGCTCGATATAGCGCCGGCTGCCCGTCTCGGTCAGCGGGTAGCGAGGCGGGATTTTCCGGTCCTCGGCGCGGCGGCCGCGCGGGCGCCGTCCGCCGCAGGCGATCCCGGCGTCCAGCGCGGCGTCGAGCGCCGCCCGGTCGACGCCGGTCTCCCGCCCGACGCCGCGCGCTCGATCACGCGGCGCCCGCCGGCGCCAGAGGGCCGCTCCGCAACCACCCCGCCAGCGCCTTGTCGGGATCGGCGATCTCGTCGAGCGAGCGGTACCAATGGGCCTCCCAGCCGATTTCCGGCAGACCGGCGAAGAGCATCAGGTTCAGCGGGTACTCCTCGGAGTCGGTGCAGCGGCGGAAATCGTCCCGGAACAGGAAGACCGGCTTCTCCCAGGCGATCGCCATGCCCAGCTCCACCATCACCCCTTCGTCCGGCGGACAACCGTTGACCACCGCGAACAACCCGTCGGCCATGCGCACGTCGCGAAGGTCGGCCTGGCCGATGCGGTAGGCCCAGCCGGGTCTCGCCCGGTCGGTCTGGTTGTTGCGGGCGAAGGGCTCCCAGACCTCCGCGCCCGCGGCCTCCAGGGCGGCGGCCAGGGCGGCCAGCGGCCCCTGGCGCTGCTGCGCGGAGAAGCCGTAGGGGTTGGCCAGATACAGGGTCTTGCGCGGCGTCATGCCGACCCGTCCGCCCGGTCGGGGCGGCCGCCGTCGGAGCTGCGGGCGTCCATCTCAGTGCTCCTTGACGTAGGGAACGCCGCTCGCCCGGGGGGGCGTCGCCTTGCCGACGAAGCCCGCGAGCAGCAATACGGTCAGAAGATAGGGGATAGCCTGAATCGCCTGCACCGGTACGACGCCGACGCCGGGGATGTCGACCCCCTGGAGCCTCGCCTGCACGGCGTCGGCGAAGGCGAAGAGGAAACAGGCGAAGAGCGTCGGCGCCGGGCGCCACTTGCCGAAGATCAGGGCGGCGAGGGCAAGGTAGCCCATGCCCGCGGTCATGTCGCGGAGGAACAGGGCATTCTGCGCGATCGAGAGCGAGACGCCGGCGACGCCGCAGAGAACGCCGCACAGGATCATCGCCCGGTAGCGCATCCCGGCGACGGAGACGCCGGCGGTGTCCACGGCTTCGGGCGCCTCGCCGACCGCCCGCAACCGCAGCCCGAACCGGGTCCGGTAGATCAGCCAGGCCGCGAGCGGGACCATGCCGAGCGCGACGTAGACGATCAGATTGTGGCCGCTGGCGATCTCCGAATAGATCTGACCCAGGAACGGCAAGTCGCTCAGCCGGTCGGCGAAGGGGAGGTGGAGCGGGCGGAAGCGCGCCCCGTCGCCGACCACGGGCGTTCGGCCGCCCTGTCCGAACCAGGCGAGGGCCAGCACCGGCCCGAGGCCGGCGACCAGGATGTTGAGCGCCATGCCCGACACCACCTGATTGCCGTTATGGGTCACGCAGGCGAAGGCATGGACCAGGGCGAGGGCGACCGAGACCGCGACGCCGGCGAGCAGGCCGATCCAGGGCGAGCCCGAGGCGAAAGCGGCCGCGGCCGCGGCGAAGGCCGCGCCCAGCATCTTGCCTTCGAGGCCGATATCGACCACGCCCGATCGCTCGGCGAACAGGCCCGCGAAGGCGGCCAGGATCAGCGGCGTCGAGACGCGGAGCGTCGCGTCGATCGCGAGGACCAGCCATTCGACCGCCGCCAGGGCCATGCCGCCGCCTACGTCGCCGTCCGGGGCGCCCGGCGCGCGAACAGAAGCTCGATGCGCGCGCGGAACATGTGTTCGAGCGCCCCGGAGAACAGGATCACCAGGCCCTGGAGCACGACCACCATGTCGCGGGTCACGTTGGGCATGTCGAAGGCGAGTTCGGAACCGCCCTGGTAGAGCGCGCCGAACAGCAAGGCGGCGAGCAGAATGCCGACCGGGTGGTTGCGGCCCATCAGCGCCACCGCGATGCCGACGAAGCCGTAGCCGGCGGTGAACTCCAGCAGCAGGCGGTGGTGGACGCCCAGGATCTCGTTGACGCCGACGAGGCCGGCGAGGCCGCCCGAGACCGCCATCGCCAGCATGATCGCGCGCGCCGGCGAAATCCCGCCATAGACCGCGGCCGATTCGTTGTGGCCGACGACGCGGATCTCGTAGCCCCAGCGGGTGCGCCAGACGAAGAGCCAGAACAGAACCAGACAGGCCAGCGCGAGGACGACGCTCAGATTGAGCGACGACCGGCCGACATCGAGGCCGAACGGGGCGAGCAGGTCGTGCAGGAAAGGCAACCGCGCCCCCGGCGCGAAGGCCCGACTCTCCGCCGATTGCTGGCCCGGCCGGATCAGCACCTCGACCAGGAGATAGGTCATCAGCGCGGCGGCCAGGAAGTTGAACATGATCGTGGTGATCACGACGTGGCTGCCCCGCCGCGCCTGCAACCAGCCGGGAACGAAGCCCCAGACGGCCCCGAACGCCGCCGCCGCGGCGACGGCGAGCGGGATCGCGACGGGGGCGGGCCAGTCGTCCAGCGCGAGCGCCGCCAGCCCGGCGCCGAGCCCGCCGAGATAGGCTTGGCCTTCGCCGCCGATATTGAACAGGCCGCAATGGAAGGCGACCGCGACGGCGAGCCCGGTGAAGACGAAGTTGGTGGCGTAGTACAGGGTATAGCCGATCGCCTCCGGGTACCCCGCCGCCCCGCGCGCCAGGAGGCGGAGCGCCGCCAGCGGATCCTCGCCGATCAGGGCGACGATGACGCCGGCGACGACCAGCGCGAAGGCGAGGTTGACGAGTGGGACCAGGCCGTAGCCGACCCAGGCCGGCGCCCGCGTCGGTCCGCCGAAGCCGCTCACGCCGGCGCGGTCTCCGGCCCGGCGGCCCGCCCGCCCGCCATCATCAGGCCGATGGCGCGCTCGTCGGCCTCGGCCGCCGCGACCTCGCCCGTGATCGCTCCGCCGAACATCACCAGGATGCGGTCCGCCAGCGACAGGATCTCGTCGAGCTCGACCGAGATCAGAAGGATCGCCTTGCCGGCGTCGCGCATCGCCGCCAGCCGGCGATGGATGAACTCGATGGCGCCGATATCGACGCCGCGCGTCGGCTGGCCGACCAGGAGCAGGTCGGGGCCGCGCTCCATCTCGCGGCCGAGCACGATCTTCTGCTGGTTGCCGCCGGAGAAATGCGCGGTGCGCAGCCGGGGCCGGACCGGGCGGACGTCGAACGCCTCCATGTTGCGCCGGACGCGCTCGATCACGGCGCGGCGGCTCATCCACGCGCCGCGGTTGTAGCGCCGGTCGAAGTGATGGCCGAGGACGCCGCTCTCCGCGGCCTCGAAGGCGGCGACCAGCCCCATGCGCTGGCGGTCCTCGGGAACGTGGCCGAGACCGAGCCGGCGCATCGCCCGCGTCGCCCCGGCGCCGCCCCCGGCCGGGGCGGGCCGGCCGTCGATGCGGATCGCGCCCCGCTCGGCGGCGAGCGTCCCGGCGAGCGCCTCCAGCAATTCGGACTGGCCGTTGCCGGCGATCCCGGCGATGCCGACGATCTCGCCGGCGCGGACCTGGAAGCTCACCGACTCGACGCGGACGACTCCGCTGCGGTCGCGGACGACGAGATCCTCGACGGCGAGCACCGGCCGGCCCGGGGCGGCGGGGCGTTTATCGACGCGGAGCCGCACCGTCCGGCCCACCATCATCGCCGCGAGCCGCTCCCGGTCGGTGTCGCGGGTATCGACGTGACCCGCCACCCGGCCCGCCCGCATCACCGTGACCCGATCCGTCAGCGCCATGATCTCGCGCAGCTTGTGGGTAATCAGGACGACGGTCCCGCCCTGTTCGCGGAATGCGCGGAGGATGCGGAACAGATCGTCCGCCTCGCGCGGGGTCAACACGCCGGTGGGTTCGTCGAGGATCAGGAGGTCGGCGCCGCGGTAGAGCGCCTTCAGTATCTCGACCCGCTGCCGGAGACCCACCGGCAGGCCGCCGACCACCGCGTCCGGGTCGACTTCCAGCCCGTATTCGCGCTCCAGCCGCTCGAGCGCGCGCCGCGCCCGCGCCAGCGGCGCGCGCAGCAGGCGGCCGCCCTCGGCGCCGAGTGCGACGTTCTCCAGCACGGTGAAGGTGTCGACCAGCATGAAATGCTGATGGACCATGCCGATGCCGCGGGCGATCGCCTGCTGCGGTCCGTCGATCGCGACCCGCTCGCCGCCGAGCCGGATCTCGCCGGCGTCGGCCCGGTAATAGCCGTAGACGATGCTCATCAGAGTGGATTTGCCGGCGCCGTTCTCGCCGACGATGCCGTGGATCGTGCCCGCGGCCACGGCCATGGAGACGCCCGCATTGGCGCGCACCGGGCCGAACCGTTTCTCGATGCCGACGACTTCCAGGGCGGGCGCCGCCGCCCGGCCAGCCGGCGGACGGACCGCGGACTCCTCGCCGGCGGTCACGCGATGCGGGCTATCGCGCCGTATAGTCGGTCACCCGGGTCCTGCCGGCCACGATGTCCTGCCGGGCGCGCTCGATCGCGGCCTCCATCCCGGCCGAGACGAGGCGCCGGTTGTAGGAGTCGAGCGCCCAGCCGACCCCGTTCTCGGCGAGGCCGAGGACCCGGACGCCGCTCCGCCAGCTGCCGTTCCGGGCGCTCTCGAAGGCTTCGTAGACGACGACGTCGACGCGCTTGACCATCGAGGTCAGCATGGTGCCGGGGAAGAGATAGTTCTGGTTGCTGTCCACGCCGATGGCGAGCTTGCCGGCGTCCTTGGCGGCCTGGTAGACGCCGATGCCGGTGCCGCCGGCCGCGGCGTAGACTACGTCGGCGCCGCGGTCGAACTGGCTGCGCGCGAGCTCGCCGCCCCGGGTCGGATCGTTCCATGCCGCCGGCGTCGTCCCGGTCATGTTCTGGTATATCTCGATGTCGGGATCGACGCGACGGGCGCCCTCGACATAGCCAAGGGCGAACTTGCGGATCAGGGGAATGTCCATGCCGCCGACGAAGCCGATCTTGCCGGTCTTCGACGCCATCGCCGCGGCCATGCCGACCAGGAACGAGCCCTCATGCTCCTTGAAGATCACGGACTGCACGTTCGGCAGATCGACCGCCGTGTCGATGAGCGTGAATTTCGTCTGCGGGAACTCCCTGGCCACGACCTCGACCGCGGCGGCCCAGGCGAAGCCCATGGCGACGACGATCTGCGCGCCGCGCCGCGCCATGTTGCGGAGCGCCTGCTCGCGCATGGCGGGGTTGGCGACCTCGAAGTCGCGATAGGCGATGCCGGTCGCCGCCTTGAAGCGTTCGGCACCGTTGAACGCGGCTTCGTTGAACGATTTGTCGGACTTGCCGCCCAGGTCGTAGACGAGGGCGGGGGTGAACGCCGCCGCCGGGGTCATGCCGGCTGCCGCCAGCCCGCCCGCCGCGAGGGCGGCGCCGATGAGTCGCTTCATGGACCGGTCTCCCCTGGGATCTCCGCCGCGCCGGCGCCCGCGGATGCGGTCAGGCTGTCTTCTTCAGCACCGATTCCAGCTTCAGCGTCGCGGCCTCCCGGTCGATCTTCTCGACCAGGGCCAGCTCCTCCGCGAGGCGTTCGAGGGCCGCCTCGTACATCTGGCGCTCGCTGTAGGATTGATCGGGCTGGCCGGAGGCGCGGTGCAGGTCGCGCACGACTTCGGCGATCGAGATCGGATCGCCGCTGTTGATCTTGGCCTCGTATTCCTGGGCGCGCCGACTCCACATGCTGCGCTTGCTGCGGGCGCGCCCGCGCAGCGTCGTCATCGCCGACTGCATCTTGTCGCGGCTCGATATCTTCCGCAGCCCGGAATTCTTGATCTTTTCGACCGGCACGCGGAGCGTCATCTTCTCGGACTCGAACACGATGACGTAGAGTTGCAGGTCGAAGCCGGCGATCTCCTCGTTCTCGATTCCGAGCACCTTGCCCACGCCGTGGGTCGGGTAGACCACGTAGTCTCCCGGCGCGAAGGGCCGCTTGGCTGGCATCGTCCCGGCCCGCGGTCAGCTCTGCGCCGCCGGGTTGGGGCTGAACTGCTCCTCGAACTTGTTGGCGACGTCCCGCCAATCGTCGGAGTCCGCCGGCGGCTCGCCCTTGCGCGTGATGTTGGGCCAGGTCTCGGAGTATTGCCGGTTGATCTCGACCCACTTCTCGGCGCCCTCGTCGGTGTCCGGGTGGATGGCCTCGACCGGGCATTCGGGCTCGCACACGCCGCAGTCGATGCATTCCTCCGGGTGGATGACGAGCATGTTCTCGCCTTCGTAGAAACAATCCACCGGGCAGACTTCCACGCAGTCCATCAACTTGCACCGGATGCAACTTTCGTCGACAATGTAGGTCATCCTGCTCTCCGCGTCATCGGTCGTCCGTCCGGCGCGCCCGACCCCCCGGGCACCGACGGGGAAACTAGTATCTTCGCCTTCGCGAACCAACCGTTTTGTGGCGTCAGGCCCCGCGCGAAGCGAGCCGTTCGAGCACGCGCTTCCGCGCCAGGCCCCGGTCTCGGTCGGTGACGTAGACCAGCCCGCCGATGCGGCGCATCAGCTGCGCTTCGCAATCGTCGAGCCGACCGTCGCTATGCACCACCTGCCACAGCATCTCGATCAGTTCGACGCGCTCCTCGTAGGAAAACCCGTCCTTGACGGCGCGGGTGAAGCCCAGGAGCTGGACCGAGTGGCCGACCGCGGTCTCCGCCGCCGACAGCAGCTCCCGCGCCTCCTCCTCGCCGAGGTCGAGCCGCCGCCGGACGAGGTCCAGAATCAGGGCGCGTTCGGTCTCGTCGAACTCGGCATCGACGCAGGCGGCATGGACCAGCAGGGCGGCGGCGGCGAGATGGCGCTCGTCCACGCTGTGCCGCCCGGCGCCGCCCTCGGGCTTGGCGGCGCGTTCGACGAAGAACCTCCCGATGCGGCCGATCATGGCTCCTCCCCGTGTGCGGCGGGCGGCGCCAGGTCCTCGTAGAGCGCGCGCGCCTCGCTCGCCGGACCCCGGCGCGCGGCCAGGGCCGCCACTCGGACGACGCGGATGACGCGCGCCTGCGGAAAGGTGAGCACGTCGCCCGGCCGCACCGGGCGATGGGCCTTGGCGACGACCGCGCCGTCGATGCGAACCTTGCCCCGGTTGCAGGTCCGGGCGGCGAGGCTGCGGCTCTTGAAGAACCGCGCCTGCCACAGCCATTTGTCGAGCCGTTCCGAGGTCATCCGGCGGCCGTGCGCTCTTGCAGCTTGGCGAAGGGCGTGTCCCGGCTCGATGCGGCGCGGCGCGGCGCAGGGTCCCCGGGAGGTCGGCCGCGGCCGTTTCGCCGCCGCGCCCGGACGTATTCGCCCGGCCGGCCGGACCCGGCCTCCTCGTAGCCGAGCGCCCGCAGCACCGGCGCCAGCCGGTCGAGCGGGAGGCCCACGCCGGAGAGGATATCGGGCGACAAGGCGAACGGGCCATTGCGGCCGGCGCGCGCGAGCCGGCCGGCGAGCCGGTCGAGGACGTCGACGCGGATCGCCCGGCCGCCGACCACGCGATAGCCGCAGGCGTCGTAGAACGACGCCTCGACCGCGCTGTCGGGCGCTACGGCGCGGAGTCCGGGCGCCGGCGGCGGCCTCGCCGGCTTGCCGCGGTGGACCGTCCACAGCAGCGCCCGCAACCGCGCCGCGCGCGGCTTCACCAGTGTCGGAACGAAGATGCTCTCCGTTCCGATCCTGACCCCCAGGCAACGGAATGCGCGCCGGTCGGCCGGCGTCAGCCCGGCCGTCAGCCCGCGCGTCGCGCGCCGCGGGACGGAGCCCAGCGACTCGACCAGCTGGAACGCCAGCCCGCGCGCCGGGCCGGAGAGTTCGGCGTCGCGAATCGCGAACAGCGGCCCCAGCCCGGCGCGCAGGACCGCCTCGAGCCAGCGGACGAGGCGATGGCGGACGCGCTCGCGCTCGGCCGCGGACAGCCGCTCCCCGGGGGCTACCTGAATCTGCGGAGCGAGGACGCCGCCGCCGCGTCGGAGCCGCGCCACGCGCGCGCCGCGCCAGGCGATCGTCGCATCGTCGTCCAGCGCGAACGCATCGTCGCCGTCGCTCGCCAGCCGGGCGACCCGGCCAGCGAGTTCGGCCCGCAGCGCGCGGTTGGCCGCGGCCAACACCGCGCGGCGTCCCTCGGCCGTATCGGCGGCGTCGGGGGTGAAGCGGAAGCCGTCGAGCCTGCCGACGAGCTGGCCCTCGACGGTGACTTCGCCGTCGCCGGTCACCGCGGCGGCGAGAACCGATCTGTCCTTGAGCCGGCCGAGCGCGGCGGCGCGGCGATCGACGAAGCGCTGCGTCAGCCGGTCGTGGAGCGCGTCGGACAGCCGATCCTCGATCTTGCGCGCGCGTTGCCGCCAGTGGCGGGCGTCGTCCAGCCACTCGGCGCGGTGCGAGACGTAGGTCCAGGTGCGGATATGGGCGATCCGCGCCATCAGCGTATCGATGTCGCCGTCCACCCGGTCGAGGCGGGCGGTCTGATCGGCGACCCAATCGGTCGGCAGCCGGCCATCGACGAGATGGGTGTAGACGCGGGTCAGGAAGCGCGTATGCGCCTCGGCCATGGTCTTGCGGAAATCCGGGATGCGGCAGACGTCCCACAGCAGGCGCACCGCCTCGGGATGGCGCGCCAGGGCGGCGATGCGGGGTTCGCGGACGAGGACGGCGAGCGCGCGCTGGTCGTCGGCCTCCCGCGCGCGCGTCAGCGCGGCGCGCGGCGGTCGGGCGTCGAGGCTCGCGAGCAGCGCCGCGGGCGATCGGAAGTCGAGTTCCGGGTTGCGCCAGCGGATCGCCCTGGCGGCGTCGAAGCGGTGATTCTCGATGGCCTCGGCCTCGCCGGGCTCCAGCTCGGCCGCGCCGGCGACCGTCCCGAACGTGCCGTCGTTCATGTGCCGGCCGGCCCGCCCGGCGATCTGCGCGATCTCGGCCGCCGCCAGCCGCCGCCGCGCTCGGCCGTCGAATTTGGTCAGCGCGTGGAAGGCGACGTGATCGACGTTCATGTTGAGACCCATGCCGATCGCGTCGGTCGCGACGAGGTAATCGACCTCGCCGCTCTGATACATCCCGACCTGCGCGTTGCGGGTGCGCGGGCTGAGGGCGCCCAGCACCACCGCCGCCCCGCCGCGTTGGCGGCGGACCGCCTCGGCGATTTCGTAGACCCGGTCGGCGGAGAACGCGACCACCGCGCTGCGCGGCGGCAGGCGCGCGATCTTCCGGGGCGCCGTATGGCTCAGGCGCGACAGGCGGGGGCGCGAGACGAAGGCGGCCTCCGGCGTGAGCGCCCGCAGGATCGCCCGCATGCTGTCGGAGCCCAGGAACATGGTCTCCGCCGTCCCGCGCGCCCGCAGCAGCCGGTCGGTGAAGACGTGTCCCCGCTCCAGGTCGGCGCACATCTGAATTTCGTCGATGGCGAGGAAGTCCACCGGCCGGTCGAGCGGCATCGATTCGACGGTGCACAGGAAATATCGCGCCGACCCGGGGACGATCTTCTCCTCGCCGGTGACGAGGGCCGCGTCGCGGGCGCCCTTGCGGCGGACCACGCGGTCGTAGTTCTCGCGCGCCAGCAGGCGCAGGGGGAAGCCGATCATGCCGGTCGGGTAGTCCAGCATGCGCTCGATCGCGAGATGGGTCTTGCCGGTATTCGTGGGACCCAGGAGGGCGGTCAGGCGCGACCGGCGACCATACGCGGACATGCGCCTACGATCGCCGCATTCGGTTCCGGATGCAAGGTCCCGTCCGGCGCAAGGCGCAGGAGACGGCGGGGGTTTGCCGGCGATCGTCGCCGGCCTCGCCGGCGCGCGCCGCCGCGCCTTGATCTCCGCCGGCGTTTCCCGCAGGCTCCCGGACCGTCCGACCCCAGCGAGGCGACATGGCGAGCATTTCGACGACCCGCGCGGCCAAGAGCGACCTCGAGATCGCCCGCGCCGGGACCATGCGTCCGATCCTGGACGTCGCCGGCTCGATCGGCATTCCGCCCGAGCGCGTGCTGTCCTACGGACCGCACAAGGCGAAGATCGATCTCGACTACGTGAACGGGCTCGGCGACCGGGCGGACGGCAAGCTGATCCTGGTGACCGGCATCACCCCGACGCCGGCCGGCGAGGGCAAGACCACCACCACGGTCGGGCTCGGCGACGCGCTCAACCGGATCGGGCGCAAGGCGTTGATCTGCCTCCGCGAGCCCAGCCTGGGGCCATGCTTCGGGGTCAAGGGCGGGGCGGCCGGGGGCGGCTACGCCCAGGTAGTGCCGATGGAGGACATCAACCTCCACTTCACCGGCGACCTCCACGCCATCGGGACGGCGCACAACCTGCTGTCGGCGCTGCTGGACAACCACGTCTACTGGGGCAACGAGGCCGGGATCGACCCGCGGCGCATCTCCTGGCGGCGAGTGGTCGATCTCAACGAGCGCGCGCTGCGCTCGGTGGTGTGCTCGCTCGGCGGCGTCGCCAACGGGTTCCCGCGCGAAGACGGGTTCGACATCACCGTCGCCTCCGAAGTCATGGCGGTGTTCTGCCTGGCCGACGGGCTGCGGGACCTGCAGGCGCGGCTGGGCGACATCGTGGTCGCCGAGACGCGCGGCCGCGACCCGGTGACGGCGCGCGACCTCAAGGCGGCGGGACCGATGACGGCCCTGCTCAAGGACGCGCTGATGCCCAACCTGGTGCAGACGCTCGAACACACCCCCGCCTTCGTGCATGGCGGGCCGTTCGCCAACATCGCCCATGGCTGCAACTCGGTCATGGCGACGCGCGCGGCGCTCAAGCTCGGCGATTACGTCGTCACCGAGTCCGGTTTCGGCTCCGATCTCGGGGCCGAGAAGTTCATGGACATCAAGTGCCGCAAGGCGGGGCTCGCCCCCGATGCGGTGGTGCTGGTCGCGACCGTCCGCGCCCTCAAGATGCATGGCGGGGTGCCGCGCGGCGAGCTGGCGGCGGAGAATACGGAGGCCCTGCGGGCGGGCGTCGCGAATCTGGCGCGGCATATCGGCATCATCCGGAAATTCGGGGTCCCCGTGGTCGTGGGCCTCAACCGCTTTACCGCCGACACCGACGCGGAGCTCGCCGTAGTCGCCGAGGCGTGCGCCGCCCAGGGCGTGGACGGCATCGAGTGCACCCATTGGGGCGACGGCGGGGCCGGCGCCGAGGCGCTCGCCCGGGCGGTGGCGGCGAAGGCCGAGGGCGAGGGGAGCGGCGGCTTCCGCTTCCTCTATCCCGACGACATGCCGCTATGGAACAAGATCGAGACCGTCGCGCGCGAGATCTACGGCGCCGGGTCGGTCACGGCTCCCGCCCGTGTGCGCCAGCAGATCGACCGCTATCAGGCGGTGGGCCACGGGTCGAAGCCGGTCTGCATGGCCAAGACTCCGCTCAGCCTGTCCGCCGACCCGTCGCTGCTCGGCGCGCCCGAGGGGCACGAGGTCACGGTGCGCGAGGTGCGGCTGTCGAACGGCGCCGGCTTCGTGGTCGCGATCTGCGGCGACATCATGACCATGCCCGGCCTGCCGCGCGAGCCGGCCGCCAACCAGATCTTCGTCAACGACCGGGGCGAGATCGAAGGGCTTTTCTGACCGCCGCCGCCTTTGACCGCCGCCCGGCCGGGTTCAGCCGGGCGGGGCGACCGAGAGGCCGCGGACGGCGTGGCGTTCGATCAGCTCGGCGACCAGCCCCGACGCCTTCGCCTCCTCGACGAACGCGCGCAAAAAGGCCGCCCCCGCCCGGTTGCCGCGCGCCGTGCCGACGGCCTGCTGCACGGCGGTGAACTGCCCGTCGAGGATGCGCGCGTCTGGCAGCTTCTCCACGTCCGCCAGGAGGCGCGGGCGGAGCCCGGCCAGGGCGTCGAGCCCGCCGTCGGCGAAACGCTCGAAGGAGGCGTCGAGACCCTCGCTCCGGACCAGCTCGGCGTGGCGGAGGTTGCGGCTCAGCCACAAGTCGTAGGCGCTCCGGGCCGACACCGAAATGCGGATGCCCGGCCGGTCGACCTCCTCGATCGTCGTCAACGGCGAGCCGGCGGGCACCAGGTAGCTCGCCTGAATCTCCACATAGGCGGCGGTGAAGGCGATCTTCTCCGCCCGCGCCGGCTCGGCTCCGATCAGGCAGATGTCCCAGACGCCGTCTTCGACCGCATCGGCGACCGGCCCCGGGCTGGCGAAGGGCGCATAGGCGACCGGCGCGCCCAACCGGGCGGCGATCTCCGCCGCGAGATCGGGGGCTACGCCCGCGGGCTCCCCCGCCGGGCCTGCGCCGCTGACCAGCAGGAAGTTGGCCATGTTGATGCCGGCGCGCAAACGCCCGGTCGGCGCGAGTTCGGCGACGGCCCGGGCGTCCTGCGGCATCCCGTTCAACCCTCCGGCGACAGGCGCCGGCGCAGGAACTTGGCCAACGGCTCCAGCGACTGCGCCGCGCGGTCCTCCTGTTCGACATGGACCAGATCGATCTCGCCGCCAGCGGCGCGATAGTTGCGGACGAAACGCTCCGGCTCGCCGAGGTCGAGATCGGAATCGGGGTCGCGATAGTCGTGGACGTCGTCGGGCCGGCCCTGAATCCAGAGCGCCGGCGGCAGTCGGACGCGCTCTCCGGCTGCGAGCGCCAACATCGGGTTGCCCTCCGCCATGTTCTCCTCCGTCCGCCAGTAGAGGTCGTGGGCCTCGGGAATGCCGGTTACCCAGGCCGGCGGTTCGGCCTGGGCGCTCCGCCGCAACGCATGGCGATAGCGCGACAGCGGGTTGATCACCGGCCACATCATGGCGACGCAGCGCACCGAGGCGTCGGGCGCCGCGGCGCGGTCCAGCGCGAGCGCGGCGTATCTGGGATCGTGCGGGCGCATCGCCGCGAGCATCGCCAGATGTCCGCCGCTCGACTGTCCGACGACGCCGATCCGATCCGCATCGAGCCGGAGCGAAACGGCCTCGGCCTTGAGCCAGCGCAGCGCGTAGTTGATGTCGACCGACGAGGCCGGATAGCCGTCGCCGGCATGGCGGAAATCCAGCGCGGCCGCGGCGATGCCCGCGGCCGCCAGGAATTCGTCGCGGGGCCCGCACTCCGTCCGGTCGCCCTTGCGCCAGGCGCCGGGATGGAGATCGACCACCGCCGGAAACGGACCGTCGCCGGCCGGGCGGAACAGCCGCAGCACGAGCGGCGCGCCGTCGTGACGGAGATAGGTGATGTCCTCGCTGGTGAAGGTCCCGGTCATGCTTCCGCCTCGCCTCCGGTCCGGCAGTCTACGGAACGCCGACGGCGCCGTCCATCGCGCCCCGCCACTGCCCGCGGCTACAGCAGGATGGCGGGGTTGCGGAGGTTGCGGTCACAGTCGATCAGATTGACCTGCTTGACCAGAATCTCCCATTCCTCGCCCTGGCGGCGCACGCGGTGGGCGCACCAGCCGGCATGGGTGCGTAGATCGCCCTCCCGGAGCTCGGCGATCAGGAAGTTCGATCGCAGCATGAAGACGTTCTCCTGCGCGGTGGCGAAGACGGTCGCGTTGGCGACCATGCGGCTGGTGCGCGACGCCGGCTGCTGCGACCAGGCATAGGCGCTCCGCAGGCGGTGGACGCGGTCTTCGAGCCGGCGCCGGTCGTCGAAGGCGACCGCGACTTCCCGCCGGGGGTCGCCGCCGTCGGGCGCGGCCGGCACCCAGTAGACGCATTCGGGCGCGTACATGTCGAGCCAGTCGTCGAACAGCCCTTGGTCGAGGAGGCGCGCCTCGCGTTCGAGCAGCCGGCGGCAGGATTCGCGGAGCGCCGCATCCTGCGCCTCGGCTGCGTCCGCCTGCCAGCCGGCGAAGGCGTCGATCAGCTCGCGGTAGAATCGGCCGCCGACGTAATGCGAATGCCGCGACGGATCCGGGTCGACCGCCACTGCGCTCAGCCCGTCTCGCGGGTGATCGCCAGCCTCGGCTCGGCGGTCATCAGACGCCGATAGTTCTCCATATGCTCGCGCATGAACACTTCGTCGGTCGCGGGCCCGGTGATCGTACCGTCGTTGCCGGTGCGGATGCGGCCGGGGATGCCGAGGCCCCGATGCATGTAGATCCATTCGTCTTCCTCGGCGGCGAGCCCGGCCTGGATCTGTTCGAAATTGGCCAGGTCGTCGACCTCGCCGAAATTGGGAAAACTCTCCTGGGTGCGCATACGCAGCGCGTTGATCTCGTCCAGCGCGCCCTGCATCTCGCCATCCTCGTCCACCACCGCGGTCCCCCACCAGGTGGTGTCGGTTTCGGCCACCGAGACCGGGCGCATGACCTGGATGTGGTTGCCGAGGATGTGGAGGTTGGGGAAGACGTTGATGTTGACCGGCTCGGACGCGGCGAGGTCGAGCAGCCGGTCCGCCGCCCCGCCGAAGCGCCGGCGCAAATCCTCTTCGTAATGCTCCATACCCGGATGGGGGCCCTCGATCCGCCACAACGCGCCCGGCCGATCCTCGACGTTGGGCCGCTTGTCCTTGAAATGGTGGCCGTTGGCGAAACAGCGGACGTACATCGGCGCGTCGTCGGGGCTGTCCTTGTAGAACGACATGCCCTTGTCGCCTTCGGCGTCGGCAAGGTGCCGGTTCTCCATCGCCAGCAGCGACCGGTGCGAGAACAGCACATGGTAGCCGTCCGCCGAATTGTCGTAGAGCAGTTTCCAGTTGCCGTTGAACTTCAGCCGGTTGGCGTTGCACAGGACGACCTTGCCGCCGGGATGCCGGTCGAGCCATTCGTCGAGCGGCCCGGCGACCGGTCCCAGATAGTCGACCAGAGCGGGCGCGTCCGGGTTGAGCGTGCCGAAGACGAAGCCGCGATAGGACTCCACGCGCGGCAGCTGGGCCAGGTTGAACCCGGCGTCCGGCATGTCGCCGGCATAGCCCTCGGGCCACGGCACGCCGGCCAGCGCGCCCGTGTTGAGGTAGGTCCAGCCGTGATACGGACATTGGAACGACTTGGCCGAGCCGGACTCCCGGCGGCACACGGTCGCGCCGCGATGGGTGCAGCGGTTGTAGAGGGCCCGGATCATCCCGGCCGAATCGCGCACCACGATGATCGGCCGCAGGCCGAGGGTCGAGCGCACGAAGTCGTCCTTCGCCGGTATCTGGCTCTCATGCGCCAGATACACCCAGACCGCGCCGAAAATCCGGGTCATCTCGGCGCGGAAGATCGCTTCGTCGGTGTAGATCCGGCGATGGACCCGATCCTCGCGGATCAGCTGGTCGAAATCGTACCCCTCGAGATCCGGTATCGGCCCGGGGCCGCCGCTCCGCCGTCCAGTCATGCCGCCACGATCCCGCCTCGCCGCCGACCCCGGCAATGGCTCCGGTTCAGAAGGCGTCGTAATACTCGTCCTGCTCCCAGCCGGTGACGTCCCGGCCGGGATCGTCGATCGCCTCATCTTCGCAGTATCGGGCGAACCGGTCCAGCTCGGCCCGTTTCATGGCGAGGTAGTAATCGACGAACCAATCGCCGAATTGCCGACGGTAGAGGCTGCTGGCGGCGAGCGCCTCGAGAGCCGCGTCCAGCGTCTTCGGCAGCGGCGGCCGGGGCGCGTCGTAGGCGTCGTCGTCGGCAGGATGCGGGACCAGCCCGCGCTCGATCCCGTCGAGCCCGGCGGCGATCTGCGAGGCGATGAACAGATAGGGGTTGGCCGCCGGTTCGCCGGCCCGGTTCTCGATCCGCGTCGCCGGATCGCCCGCGCGCCCCAGCACCCGCAACAGCGCGCCCCGGTGATCGCGGCCCCAGCCGGCCCGATCCGGGGCGAGCGAATTGGGCCGGAAGCGCCGGTAACCGTTGACCGTGGGCGCCGCGAAGACCGTGGCCGGCCCGGCATGGGCGAGCAGCCCGGCGAGAAAGGCGAGCCCCATATCCGAGAGCGCCGCGCCTTCGGCCTCCGGCGCGAACAGGTTGTCCCCCGTCGCCGCATCGGCCAGCGACTGGTGCAGGTGCCAACCGCTGCTGTAATGGCCGGCGACGCCCGGCCGGCTCATGAAGCTCGCGACATGGCCGTGGCGCCGGCAGATCTGGCGCACCGCGGTGCGGAACAGCACGTAGTCATCGGCGGCGCGCCCGGCCTCCATGGCGGCGAAGGTGCATTCGACCTGACCGGGGCCCCATTCGTTCTCGACCGTGCGCAGCGGCAGGCCGAGCGCGGTGAGGCAGCGGGCGAGCTCGCTCAGGATCGGCTGCATGAGATCGAGGTTGGTCTCGGAGTGGTAGGAATAGCCGGGTTCGACGGGCGCGGTCGCGACCGGGCGGGCGCGGAGGCCGGGCCGGCCGACATTGTCCGCGGTGAGCCGCTCCTGGACCAGATGCGCCAGATAGAACTCGACCTCCAGCCCGATCCGTAGCGCCAGCCCGCGTTCGGCAAGCCGGTCGAGCTGGCGGCGGGCGAGGCGACGGGTCGAGAAATGGAACGGCGCGCCGTCGGCGAAGTATTCGTCGCACAGCACCCAGCCCACGCCGTCCGCCCAGGGCAGCGGCCGGAAGGTCGTCGGATCCGGCACGGCGACCAGGTTGGGCGAGCCGGTCATCTCGTCGAGCCCCATGCCGCCGCCGCGGGTGAAGGAGCGAAACACGCGCCCGCCGGCGGCGTCGAGCGTCGAGGTCGCGACGTTGACGTTGTGGCCGTCGGCCAGGGCGTCGAGAAACGCCGCCGGAGCGAGGGCCTTGGCGCGCGAAGCCCCGTGCGGGTCGGCCCAGGCGAGGCGGACGAGCGCGAACTCGCCCGCGGCGATGCGCTTGCGCAATTCGGCGGCGCCCTGCGCTTGCGCTTCGGACCACAGCCCGTGGCGGGCGATGAAACCTTCCCTCGCCATGCCCATGGAATACGGTCCGGCGGCGCGGATGTCGAGAGGCGGGCGGGTTGCGTATCCGGGGCGTTTGGATCACCATCGACGGGTGGGGATTCCTCACGGCATCCAGAGACAGCCAGGGAGCGGAATCATGCAAAGGCGTCAGTTCCTGAAGAAGGGCGCCGCGGCTGGCGTCGCCGGCGCGGCCGCAACGGCGTTCGCCGCGCCCGCCATCGCGCAGCAGCGGGTCGACATGGTGATGGTCACCACCTGGCCGCGCGACTTCCCCGGTCTCGGCACCGGCGCGCAGCGCTTGGCCAAGCGCATCGCCGACATGTCGGAAGGTCGGATCAACGTGCAGTATTTCGCCGCCAAGGAGCGAGTCGGCGCGTTCGACTCCTTCGACGAGGTCGCCTCCGGCAACGCCCAGGCCTACCATGCGGCGGACTATTACTGGAAAGGCAAGCATCCCGGTTGGGCCTACTATTCGTCCGTTCCGTTCGGCCTGACCGCGACGGAGGTGAACGCCTGGATCCGCTTCGGCGGCGGCCAGCAGCTGTGGGACGAGGTCGCCGGCAGCTTCGGCCTCAAATGCCTCATGGCCGGCAATACCGGCGTCCAGATGGGCGGCTGGTTCAACAAGGAGATCAACTCGGCCGACGATCTCAAAGGGCTGAAGATGCGCATCCCCGGCCTCGGCGGCGACGTGATGGCGAAGCTCGGCGCATCGCCGGTGTCGCTGCCCGGCGGCCAGATCTACGAGAACCTGGTCTCCGGCGCGATCGACGCCACCGAGTGGGTGGGCCCGTGGAACGACAGCTTCATGAAGTTCTACGAAGCGGCCAAATACTACTACTATCCCGGCATGCACGAGCCGGGCACCATGCTGTCCTTCGGAATGAACGCCTCCTGGTGGGGCAAGCTGTCCAAGTCCGACCAAGCGATGATCGACGCCGCGACGGGCGCCGAGAACGAAATCATGCTGGCCGAATACAACGCCAAGAACGGCGCCGCGCTGGCCAGGCTGATCGGCGATCACGGCGTCAAGCTGCGCAAGTTCAACGACGACGTCTATGACAGCTTCGGCGAAGCGGCGGCCGAGGTGTTCGAGACGGTGCGCGGCCACAGCGACTTGGCCAGTCGTATCCACGAGAGCTTCCTGAAGGCCCGCAAGGACCTGGGAGGGTGGACGAAGATCTCCGATCAGGCCTACGTCGCGCAGCGCAACCGCGTGCTCGGGGTCTGAGCCGACCCGATGGCCGTTCCGGCGCGGGCGGGGCCGTCGGGCTCCGTCCGCGCCGGTGCTCATGACGCAAGCTTCGCAAGACCGGCCGGACGCCGTCGGGGCCGCCGCGTCGCGGCCCGGGCGCCCGGCGGGCGGCGCCGTCGAATGGTCCCTCCGCACCCTCGCGCTGTCCGTCGTCGCCGTCGGGCTGATCTTCCCGATCAGCAACTACCTCATCTTCTGGCGCGGCTGGCCGGGGCTCGACGCGCTGTTCGCGCATCTCGGTTGGTTCGGCCTGGAGCCGCTGCGCGCGCCGCTCGACGGCGGCGCGGCCGCCCTGGGCTGGATCCAGCTGACGCTCTATCTCGCGCCGATCGTCGGCATCGCGCTGCTCGTCCCCAGATCGCGCGGCCGCTCCCTGGAGGACGACGCCGCGAGTCTCACCGCGCTCGCCGCCTATATCGCGCGCGCGGCGTTCTGGGCCGTCTTCCTCGTCGGGCTCGCCGACATGGCGATCTCCTTCCTGCGGGTCGAGGGCCTGCTCGCGAACGTGGCGGGCGACAGCCTCGCGAAGGAGCTGGGACGATCGAGCTTTCGCGGCGACAGCGTCCACTACCCGCTGATCGCGGTCGCGCTGGTCGTCGCCGGCTTTACGCGGTCGCTGGGGTTCATCTGGCTCGCGTTGCTGGTCGTGCTGGCGGAGTTCCAGATCGTGCTCGCCCGCTTCGTCTTCTCCTACGAACAGGCCTTCATGGCGGATCTGGTGCGCTTCTGGTACGCCGCTCTGTTTCTGTTCGCCAGCGCCTACACGCTGATCGAAGAGGGGCATGTGCGGGTGGACGTCCTCTATAACGGGTTCGGCGAGCGCGCCAAGGCTTGGTGCAACACGCTGGGCGCGCTGCTGCTGGGGATGCCGCTCTGCTGGGTCGTGCTGACCCGGGGCATGTGGGAGAAGTCCAACCTGATCAACGCGCCGTTGCTGAGCTACGAAGTGACCCAGGCCGGCTTCGGCATGTATGTGAAATATCTCATGGCCGGGTTCCTCGTAGTCTATGCGCTCTCGATGCTGGCGCAGTTCGCGAGCCAGTTCCTGAGCGGCGCGGCGACGCTCCTGCGCGGCCCGGCGGCGGGCGGGCCGCGGCGCGCGGCGGGCGCGGGCTGACGCGGCGAACCGCGGGCGAGCATGGAAACCGTCTTCCTCGCCGTCCTCATCCTGACGATGGCGGGCGCGCTGGCGTCGGGCTACCCGGTGGCGTTCGCGCTGCCGGGCTCGGCGATCCTGACCGTGGGCCTCGCCGCGCTGTGCGGCGCCGTCTTCGCCGGCGACGCCGACGCCTATTTCGTCCAGGGCGGGCCGATCCAATGGCTCAACGCCGGGGTCACCAACTTCCGCGGCATCTATTGGGAGGCCGAGCGCGACACGCTCATCGCCATCCCGCTATTCGTCTTCATGGGCATCATGCTGGAGCGCTCGAAGGTCGCCGAAGACCTGTTGATCACCATGGCGCAGCTGTTCGGGCCCATCCCCGGCGGGCTCGGCATCGCGGTGGTCTTCGTCGGCGCGCTGCTTGCCGCCACCACCGGCATCGTCGGCGCCACCGTCATCGCCATGGGGCTGATCTCGCTGCCGGTCATGCTGCGCAACAGCTACTCCCGGCCGCTCGCGACCGGAACCATCAGCGCCTCCGGCACGCTGGGCCAGATCATCCCGCCGTCGATCGTGCTCATCATCCTGGCCGACCAGCTCTCCAACGCGACCGATCAGGCGAGCACCCTGCGCCAAGCCGAGTACAAGCAGGCGACGGGCCAGTTCGCCATGCCGACCGAGTTCGATCTGACCTCGACCAGCGCGGGCGACATGTTCCTGGGCGCGCTGCTGCCCGGCATGGTCCTGGTGGGCCTCTATATGGCCTACATCCTGGTCGCGGCGCTGATCCGGCCGCGTCTGGCCCCGCCGGTCCCGTTCGAGGGCGGATACGACCTGGCCTTCGCTTTGCGGGTATTCCTCGCCCTGGTCCCGCCGCTGGCGCTGATCTTCGCCGTGCTGGGCTCGATCATCCTGGGCGTCGCGACCGTAAACCAGGCCGGGGCGATCGGTGCGGTCGGCGCGCTCGTCATGGCCGGCTACCGTCTGATGGCGGGCCGGCGCGGCGCGTTCCGCCCGGCGATTCTGGCCATCGTCTCGGTCGCGGCGATCGCCGTGTTGCTCGAACTCTTCGACATCAACGTCAAGAACATCAAGAGCGGAACCGATGCGGTCGCGGTGACGCTGGCCGGGATCGCCGTGGCCGGCCTGCTGGTCGCCGTGGCCTGGAGCGGCTGGCGCGCCCACCGGATCGACGAGACCCTGAAAGGGGTCATGATCGAGACCGCCAAGACGACCTCGCTGGTGTTCATCATTCTGCTGGGCGCGGCGATGCTGACCGCGGCCTTCCGTGCGTTCGGCGGCGAGGAGCTGGTGCGGGACTTCCTGACCGGCCTGCCCGGCGGCTTCATCACCAAGTTCCTGGTGGTCATGGCGGTGATCTTCCTGCTCGGCTTCTTCCTCGACTTCATCGAGATCGCCGTGGTGGTCGTGCCGATCATCGCGCCGATCCTGCTCGCCGACACCGGCGCCAACGTCACTGCGGTGTGGCTGGGGGTGATGATCGGGGTCAACATGCAGACCTCGTTCCTGACGCCGCCGTTCGGCTTCGCGCTGTTCTATCTGCGCGGCGTGGCGCCGCCCGACGTGAAGACGGTGCAGATCTACGCCGGCGTCGTGCCGTTCATCCTGTTGCAGCTTGCCGGCCTCGGCATCGCCGGCGCTTTCCCCTATCTGGTGAATTACCTGCCCAACCGCGTCTACCTAGCCTCCGAAACCGCCCCGCCGCCGAAGAATCCCCGACTCCAATTCTGCCTGGAGGACCATCTCTTCCGGGAATACGACCGGCGCGCGGACGAGCTGCGCGCGCATATCGCGACGGCGAAGGCGTTGGATATCCGCGACCTGCCCGCCGCGCGCCGCCACGCGCTGGCGGAGAGCTTCGCCGCCGCCGAAGCGACCTTCGACCTCGCGGTGAAGGTGCGCGAAGCGAGCGCCGCCCTGGATGCGTTCGTCCCGGGCTACCGGCCGCTGCATCGAGAGGTCCGCGCCATCCAGGCGGCGGTCCGCAGGCTGGACCGGGAGGCGGGCGAACTCGCGACCGATCTGCGGCGGTTGCCGCGCGGAGCCGGGGCGGACGAACGCCGTGGCCTGGAGCGGGAGATCGCCGGGATCCAGGACGACAAGCGCCGGCTCGAAGCCGAGCTGCCCGCGGATTGGGCCGGGCAGCGCAAGCGCTATCTCGCCCTTGCCGGGGCCGAGCGACGCGCGCGGCTCGCCTATCGGCGGAATGTCGACGGCGCATACGAGCCGATCGTGGCGCTGCGCGGGATCGTGGCTCAGGCGGACGCGCTCGCGGCGCTCGGCGACCGGCTAGCCGGCCTGCCGGCGACGGTCGCCGACGGCGCGCCCGTCGACCGGGCAGTGAGCGAGCTGCGGGCGGCGGAACGGGCCTTCAACCGCGTGGATGGGGCGGGTCACGTCAAGTCGCGCTTCTCGCGGGCGCGGCGCGCACTCACTCGCAACGCCCCGGATCGGGCCAAGGCGGCGGCGGAAATCGCCGAAGGCCTCGCGCGGCACGCCGCCGAGGTCGCTTGGCGGCGGCGCGCGCAGACGACGCTGGCGGCGGGGCTCGAAGCCTACGATCTGGCGATCCGGGACACGATTGGCCTCCGCCTCCAGGATCGCCTGCCCGGCGACCGCGCCGGCGTCGTCGCCGGCTGCCTGGCGGTCCACCGCGACATCTCGCTGAGCTTCTGAAGCGCCGCCGCTTCGCGGCTCCCGTCCCGCGGCGGCAACGGATCGCAGAGTCCCGCCCGGCGATTCGAGAGCCCGATCCCGGCCGGGACCGGCGGCCCGTTCAATCCAGGGCCGGCGCCAGCCGGTCGAGCGCCCTCGACAACGTCTCCGCCGACGCCGCGAAGCACAGGCGCATCCGGCCTTCGCCGCCGGGGCCGAACGCCCGGCCGGGCGCGAGCCCGACGCCGCTGGTCTCGATCAGCTCATGGGCGAAAGCCAGGCTGTCCGAGACGCCGTCCACGGCGAAGAACGCATAGAACGCCCCTTCGGGGCGCGCGAGCGTAACGCGCCGCATGGCCGCGAGGCGCTGGAAGACGAGATCGCGGTTGCGCCGGTAGCGTTCGACCGTGGCGGCGATCAGCGGCTCGCCGTCGCGGATCGCGGCGACGCCGGCATGCTGTACGAAGGTCGTGGGCGAGGCGATGTTGTATTCGTTCAGCTTCGCGAAGCTGTCGCCGAGAGCCGCCGGATGGGTCAGCCAGCCCAGCCGCCAGCCGGTCATGGACCATGACTTCGAGAAGCTGTTGATGACGATCAGCCGGTCGTCCGGCTCGGCCAGATCGAGGAAGGAGGGCGCCCGGACGCCGTCATAGACCAGCCGGACATAGACCTCGTCGGCCACCACGTAGAGGCCGCGGGCGCGGCATCCGTCGAGGATCGCCCGCTGCTGGTCCGCCCCGATGACCCAGCCGGTCGGGTTGCCCGGCGAGTTGACGAAAATCCCGACCGTGCGGTCGTCGCAGGCGTCGAACAGCGCGTCGAGATCGAGCCGCCAGCGGCCCCGGTCGTCGGCGTCGAGGGTGACGACGCGCGCCTCGCCGCCCATGACGTGCGTTGTCTCGCAGCAGTTGGGCCAGACCGGACCGACGACGACCATGTTGTCGCCCGCATCGACCAGCAGTTGCGACGTCAACATGATCGCGTTCATGCCGGATCCGGTGACCGTCAGCCGGTCGACGCCGACCGGCCGTCCGTGGAGGCCGGTGGCGTAGGCCGAGATCGCCTCCAAGAGCGGCGGAACGCCCCGGTTCTGGGCGTAGAAGACGCGGTTCTCGCGCAGCGCGCGCAGCGCGGCGTCCTTGATGAAGTCGGGCGTCGGCAGATCGGGCTCGCCGAACCACAGCGGGATGATGCCGTCCCGCGCCATATGAGCGTCCGAAACCTCGCGGATCAGCGAGCCGGCCAGCCCGCCGATCGCCGGCCGCATCGGACGCGCCGCCCCTGATGCTATCTCGTCCATCATCCCCTCAAGATGGGGATGATCGCCGGCCCTGTCGAGCCTCTCCGGGCCCCGCGCCGGACAGTTTCGCGACTGCGGGCGGACGGTCCGTCCTGGGACGCGCACGCGCATGTCCAAAACCGTCCGGGAGGCTGCGCCGCCTTTCTCGAACGCCGCGAGCCGCGGAGGGCGGGTGGCCCGGGGCGACGGCAGGCTTGCGGCTTGTCCGGGAGTCGTTTACCATGACGAGGAACTTCGCTGGGAGGCGTATGGTGACGGGCTTCGAACAAGCCTTCGCCGATACCGAAAGAGCCGCAGAGGCAGCGCGGAAATCCGCTGCGAACGTGGTTTCGCAAGCCAAGGCGTTGGTGAAGGACGCGCAGACCGGGAAAATCGCCGACATCAAGCGCCGCCGACGGAAGCTGGAGGAAGCGGTGGCGGCGCTTCGGCAGGAAGTCTCCAACGTGGGCCCCTGTTGGCCGTTTACGGACGAGGAGGAACAGCGCCGGTTGGCGGAAGGCTATGCAGAAGAACTCAAGAACGCCGCTGCCGGGATAGGCCTCGCGATACGCGAACGGGACGGCGGTCTGATTTCCCATCCATCCGTCCTGCGCGTGCTTCCGGCGGAGCGCGCGGTGCGGGTAGACGGAAAAAAGGTTTCGACCATCAGGCCGACCTACCTCGCGGATGCCCTGCGAAAGAACCAGGGAAAATCCGGTCGCCATCCGCCGCAACGCTTCCTCGAGGCCCTGTATGCCGTCTATATCAATATATCGAGAGGGGATTCTCGGGATATCTTGCCGGGAAACGCCGAGCCCGTCGTGCCTCTGGCCAGGATATACAAGCTGATGACGGCTTTGCCGGGCGCCGACCGCGACTATGATCGCGGGGACTTTGCCCGAGACCTGTACGTCCTGGAGTCGGAAGGTCCTCGCCGCACCCGGAGCGGCGCCGCGGTTTCCTTCCCGGCGTCGACCGGGACAAAGCGGCCGCGCGACCTGTTCTCCTTCATCGGGCCGGATGGCAACGGCGTCGAGTATTACGGTGTCAGATTCGGCGACGGCGGATGACGAACACAATTCCGATCGACAAATGGCTGGACTTCGTCGAGGACGATTACCTTGCGACGTTCATCAAGGACGGCGGCGCGGCCGTCAAGTTCGCGATAACCCGTGCGGACCGAAGATCCGCTCTGGTCCAGGCATTGAAGAGTCGCTGCGAATCCCGTGGTTACATGTTCTTCGAGTTGGACGCCGCCAAAATCCGCATCCATATGCCGCAGGACATTTTTTTTGGTCTGTCGTCACAGATCGACTGGCGATTCCTGGCGCGCCGGGTGATCCTCCACCTGCTTTCGGAAAAGGGGTACCGCGTTGATTCCATCGAACCCAAGACCGCCTTCAACGTCATCGACGCCATCGCGCAGGCAAATCTCAACGACAAGCAATATGTGCTCACCGAATTGAGGCCGGCGCTGGAGAGTGAAGTCTTCAAGGATTCGAACATGGCCAAGGTCTTCAGGGTGGCCATGACCCAACTGTGCAGATGCGAAGAAGCGGAACGGTACACCGGGGGCCCGCTGCTGGAGTGGCTCACCGACGTCAATTCGAAAATCGGCAACGTCAGGCATTTCCATATCCACACCGGAATCAATCGCACGACCGCGCGGTATTTCATCGAATCGACTTTGTACTGGATACGCCGCGCCGGTTACACGGGTACGGTGATCGCGCTGGACAACGCCCGCGTGACTCTGACTCGCAATCCTAGGGACGGTTCGCGGTACTACACCAGGGCGGCGGTCATGGACCATTACGAACTGCTTCGGGAGTTCATCGACGACGTCGATCGGTTGTCGGGAGCGTTGCTGACGGTGGTGGCCGACTACGATTTCGTCGACGATCAATCGGCGCGAGGCTGGAGCATCTACTCGGCTTTGCGCACGCGGGTGATGGACGACGTCCGGGACGAGAACCTCGTCAACCCGTTGGCCGCGCTGGTCAGGCTGTCGTAGAGGGCGGATCCCATGACCTCCCTGGATTCCCGACGCGCGATTGAGGCCTTACGCAACGGCGTCCCCAACAGACAGGCCGTTCGTAAGTTGGGCTGCAACCAGCCGCGGGCGGAAAACCACTTCGTCGAGATGTTGAACAAGGCCGTAAATGCCGCGGTGGTGCCAGACGGTACTCTCGGAATGCTGGTTTCCGGAGATTTCGGGACGGGAAAGTCTCATTTTCTGACCTACTTGGAACATATTGCGCTTTCCAGGAATTTCGTATGCAGCAAGGTCGCGGTCAGCAAGGAAACTCCCCTCTACGACCTTGGAAAGATCTTCGCGTCGGCCATCGAGAAAGGTCGGTTGCCCGGCCGGGTTGGCCCATTTGTCGAAGAGCTCGCTCCGAAGCTGGACCCGAAGTCCGAGCTATACGAGAAATTCTTTCTTTGGGCAGAGGATGCCGTTGCCAGCGGTCTCCTGAATCCGATCTTTCCCGCCAGCCTGCTCATACACGAAAAATCGGGAGACCTGGAGTTGAACGGCGATATCGAATCTTTTTGGGCAGGAGATCGGATTCACGTTGCCAAGATCCGCGCCGGACTCAGGCAGATAGGAGAAACGCGGCGATACGGAAAGTTTTCTGCGCCGAAAACTGCCGAACTTCCATCGCAGAGACTGCGTTTCGCCGTCGAGTTGATCAAGGCCGCCGGCTATCGGGGCTGGGTCGTTCTTCTGGACGAGATCGAGCTGATCGGCTCTTACTCGATACTTCAGCGCGGTCGTTCCTATGCAGAGATGGCGCGCTGGATGGGGCGCGTCGAGGGCGAGGCGTACCCGGGCATGATCGTGGTCGGCGCAGTGACGGACGACTTCGCATCGGCGGTCATCAGCCCGGACGGGCGGAAGAAGGACCGAGACTACATCCGGCCGAGACTGGAGGACTCCGCGAAACACGCCGTCCTCGGTCCCCGCGCGGAGACCGGCATGCGCCTGCTGGAGCGGGAAGTTTCGGTTCTGGAAACGCCGGGCGAGGACGATGTGCGCGCCGCCCTCGATAAGCTGCGCCGCCTTTACGGCGAGGTTTATGGCGAGGATGCGCTGCCCCACGCCACGACGGCGGGAGGAGCAGGACTCCAGGGGCGGATGCGGCACAAGATTCGGGTCGCCATTAACGAATGGGATTTGCACCGGCTGCACCCCGGCTACCGGCCGAAAACCAAGGTCGAAGAGATCGGCGAAGATGGCTATGAAGAGAATCCCGATCTTGAAAGGGAAGTCGGGGACGGCGCAGAGTAGGGCTGGGTCGACTCGGATCCCGGCAGGACGATAATTGTCCGTTCCTTTCCGCGGCGCGGGCGAACAAGGGCGCTTCGGCGTCGCCGCGTGGCTGCGCTTCATCGAGGAAGAAGACGGCCGGGGCGTCCGCGCTTGCCTGTTCGAGACCTCGATTCGCGGAGAACCGCTGGGTTTTGTCTTCGCCCGGACGGGGTGGGAAGAACCGCCTCCGGAGCCTGGGGCCGCCGCCGGGGACAACGGGAAGCCATCCCTGGCCGCAGCCCTGTTCGGCGCATCCACGACCGCGCCGGCTCTGGCGTTCGGTCTGGCCGGGGAAATCCCCGCGCAAGGGCTCGGCGGCGGTGCGCCCCTCTGCCGCGTCGATCCGCCTTTGCCGCATACGGCGGGATCCGATGGTCTCCGCCGGCGGATGCAGTGGGTTACGGAAGCGCCGCAACCCGAATCCTTCACCGGAGAGGCGCTTGACGGGATCATGAAAGGGAACGACCCGTTCGAGCCGCTGGCGCGTGCGGCCAAGGCGCTGGCGGAGGCGTTCGCCGATTCGCGGGTGCGGGCGTTGACCGGAATCCCGGGGCTGACGACGGTGATCGCCCTGCCGCCGCACACGGAAGACACGGGCGCCCCGGCGGCCTTCGGGACCGCGCCGGCGCCGGGATCGGGGAACGACGTCGATCCGGGCCTGGTTGCGCGGCTGTGGGCGGTGCTGGCTGCGCCATGGCGGTATTCGCCCCCTGCCGACCGGGAAACGCCGCTGGAATGGCCTGGCGGCCTGATGCCGTTCCAGCGCGACGGCGTGCAGGCGTTGATCGAAATGGACCGGCTGCTGTTGTCGGACGACATGGGGCTGGGCAAGACGGTGCAGGCCGTCGCGGCGCTGCGGATCCTCAAGGCGCGGGGGAAGATCGGGTCGTGCCTCGTCGTCGCGCCGGTCGGCGTGCTCGACCAGTGGCGGCGCGAGCTCGCGAAATGGGCGCCGGAGCTTTCGGCGATCATCGTCCGCGGCTCGGCCGACGACCGGGCGTGGCAATGGCGGGCCGCGACCGACGTCGCCCTAGCGAGCTACGACGTCCTGCGTTCGGACGCCGGGAACCTCTCGAAATTCCGGGAGGCGAGAGGACCCTGGGGCGTGGTCGTGCTCGATGAGGCGCAGAGGATCAAGAACCGAAACGAGACGAGCGCGGCCGCGAAAGCCCTCCCTAGAGCCCGATCCTGGGCGCTGACCGGCACCCCGATCGAGAACCACGAAGAGGAGCTCGCCTCCATCATGGAGTTCGTCGACCATGACGGAACCGCGCCGCCCAAACGATACCGCCCCGGCCCGGCGTTGCTACGCAGGCATCGGGAAGTGCAGCTCCGGCGCAAGAAGAACGACGTGCTGGACGACCTGCCGCCCAAGCTGGAAACCAGGGTAACGATCGACCTGCACCCGGACCAACGGGACAGCTACGACAGAGCCGAGCGCGAAGGGATCGTCTATCTGAAGTCTCTCGGCGCCGAAATCGACGTCCGGCATGTCCTGGAGCTGATCGCTCGCCTGAAGCAGATCTGCAACGTCGATCCCCGCACCGGAGCCTCCAGCAAGCTCGCTGATGTCAAGGACCGGCTGTCGGCGCTGACGGCGCAAGGCCATAAGGCGCTGGTTTTTTCCCAATACACCAGCGCGGCATCGGGCGTGGCGGCCGCGGCTGATTACCTGCGGGAATTCGATCCGCTGGTCCTGACCGGCGACACGCCGCCCGACGAGCGCCCGGCGCTCATCGACCTGTTCAAGAGCCGGGCCGCGCACAAGGTCATGGTCCTGTCACTGCGCGCGGGCGGCCTCGGGCTCAACCTGCAGGAGGCGTCCTACGTCTTTCATCTGGACCGCTGGTGGAACCCGGCCGTCGAGCGGCAAGCCGAGGACCGCGCCCACCGCATCGGCCAGACGATCAAGGTAAACGCGATCAAATACACATGCGCGGACACCATCGAAGAGCGTATCGATCGGATATTGCAGCGGAAGCAGGAGCTGTTCGATCGGCTCGTCGATGACGTTTCTCTGGACCTGTCGGCGCGGATGAGCCGCGCGGAGCTGTTGGGGTTGTTCGGACTGCAATAGCGGATCGCGCCGCAGCGGTCACCTCGCCAGCTCGCGCGACCGCTGCGCCGCGGCTGCGACCGCGCGGCGCATCAGCGGACCGAGTCCGTCGTCGGCTAACAGTACGTCGAGGGCCGCGGCGGTGGTTCCTCCCGGGCTGGTGACGTTGCGGCGCAGCGCGTCGGCGGGATCCGCCGACCGGCGGGCGAGCTCGCCGCTGCCGGCGACGGTGGCCCGGGCGAGCTCGGCGGCCATGTCCGCCGGCAGCCCCTCGGCGACGCCCGCCGCGGCCAGACATTCGATCAGCAGGAACACATAGGCCGGACCCGAACCGGACAAGGCGGTAACCGCATCGAGCAGCGCCTCGTCGTCGAGCCAGACGACCGATCCGACCGCTTCGAGGAGCGACTGGCAGCGCGCGCGTTGCGCGTCCGACACCAGCCGGTTCGCACGCGCCGCGGTGATGCCGCGCCCGACGGCGGCCGGCGTGTTGGGCATCGTGCGGACGATCGCGGCGTCCGGCCCCAACGCCCGTTCGAAGAACGCGATCGTCTTCCCCGCGGCGATCGACAGAAACACCGGCCCTGCCGCGACATGGCGCCGGTAGAGCGGCGCGATGGCGTCCAACTCCTGCGGCTTGACCGCGAACACCACCACTTCCGGGTCGAAATCCGCCGCGACAGCACCAGCATCCGCCACCACGTCGACGCCATGATCGGCGCGGATCGCGTCAACCGCAGCGGGCGCGGGCTCGACGACGCACACGCCGTCCGGCGCCATGCCGCGCTCGATCCAGCCCGCGAGCAAGGCGCCGCCCATCTTGCCGCAACCGATCAGAAGCGTGCGCGAGGCCATGCCTGCACCCGGTCGGTCGAACATCCCGTATGGCCGCGACAGTAGCCCGCATTTCTCACCCTGTCCACGGCCCGCGGCAAGCGGCGTTGCCCGGCCGCGCCCGGCGGACCTATCCTGGATGCGGTGGACGATCGCGCCGGACGACCATGCCGGGACCATGAGATGACGACCGACCGCGGGCGAGCGCCGGCTATAGCCCCGCGCGGCGTGGCCGCCGCGCTGCGCAGCGGGGAGCGGCTGCTCGGACTCGACGTCGGATCGAAGACGATCGGGCTGGCGCTGTCCGACGCCGGGCTGATGCTGGCGACGCCGCTGCAAACGATCCGGCGATCCGGCTTCGCCGCCGACGCCGACGCGCTCGCGCGCATCGTCGCCGACCGGGGCGTGGGCGGTCTGATCGTCGGGTTGCCGGTGAACATGAACGGCGAGGAGGGACGGCGCTGTCAGTCGGTGCGGCAGTTCGCCGACGATCTGCTGGCGCGACTCGACCTGCCTCTGGTTTTCTGGGACGAGCGGCTGTCCACCGCCGCGGTGACGCGCGTCCTGCTCGAAGCCCAAGTCTCGCGCCGCCGCCGCGGGCAGGTGGTGGACAAGATGGCGGCCGCCTACATCCTCCAGGGACTGCTCGACCATCTGCGCGCCGCCGCCCCGTAACCCTCGCCCGCCCCATCCGCCGACGCCCGGGTCTCAAACCGGACGCCGTCTTGCGCGGGAGGCGTGGGCCGCCCTATCCTGGAATCCTGGCCTGGGACCCTGGGCGGATTCGAGGAGAAACCCCGATGGGACAGGGCGTGCGGCGGATCGTCACCGGACATGACGGCGACGGCAAGGCGGTCGTGATCTTCGACGAGGAGACGCCCAACGTGTTTCGGCCCGAGCACCGCCCGGGCGTGCGGATCGACAACGTCTGGCGGGTCCAGGGGGCGCCGGCGGCGCTTGCGGGCAACGACGATGCCGCGCCCGCGGGGGAGCGCATCGGCCTCGAGCCGCCGACCGACGGCTCGGTGTTCCGGGTGATCGAGTTCCCGCCCGAGGCGGGATGGATCGACGAGGTCGACCGCGCCGCGGCGCAGGAGAGCTTCCGCCAGTTCGGCGCCGGGCATGCCGCGGATGCGTCCGACAACCCGCCGCACCCGCTGATGCATCGGACCGAAACGATCGACTACGCGGTCTGCCTGTCGGGCGAGATCCATCTGGTGCTCGACGACTCCGAGGTGCTGGTCCGGGCGGGCGACGTGGTGGTCCAGCGCGGCACCAACCACGCCTGGAGCAACCGGACCGACCTGCCGTGCCGCATGGCGTTCGTGCTCATCGACGGCGCGCTCGGCGAATAGGAAGGGGAGCGCGGAGGATGTATTTCGAGCCCGACAAGAACGACCATGGCCTGCCGTACAACCCGCTCAAATCCTGCGTGCTGCCGCGCCCGATCGGCTGGATTACCACTGTCGGCGGCGACGGGCGGGTGAACCTCGCGCCGTACAGCTTCTTCAACATGCTGAGCTACAACCCGCCCTACGTCAATTTCTCGGCCGGCGGACGCACCGGGGGAGGCCGACTCAAGGACAGTCCGGTCAACGCCGAGGAGACCGGCGAGTTCGTATTCAACCTCGCGACCTGGAGCCAGCGCGAGCAGATGAACCTCACCGCCTCGATCACCGACCAGGGCGTGGACGAGCTGCGATCCGCAGGACTGGAGCCGCTGCCGTCCAGGCTGGTCAAACCGCCGCGGGTCGGCGGCGCGCCGGTCCATTTCGAATGCGTGCACCACCGGACCGTGCTGCTGCCCGGCAACACGCCGGCGGCCGACCATCATCTGGTGATCGGCCGGGTGATCGCGGTCCATATCGACGATGCCGTCATCGACGGCGACGGCAAGCTGGACGTGCTCAAGATGCGCCCGATCGCGCGGCTCGGCTACATGGACTACACCTCCGTGGAGAGCATCTTCTCGATGGCGAAGGAGACGCCGGAAGACCGCATCCCCGCCGCCCAGGCGGCGGAGTGACGGCGGCCCGCCCGACCCCGTATCGGCGCGCCGATGAGCCGGGAGCCAGCCGAGCCGGGCTTCCCCCACCGTCACCTTCTCGGCATCGAGGGGCTGACGCCGGACGAGATCGCGTTTCTCCTCGACCGCGCGGAGACCTACGTCTCCCTCAACCGGCAGGACGTGAAGAAGCGCGCGCTGCTGCGCGGGCGAACGCTGATCAACCTGTTCTTCGAGAACTCGACCCGGACGCGCACTTCGTTCGAACTCGCCGGCAAGCGGCTGGGCGCGGACGTCATCAATATGTCGGTCGCCACCAGTTCGATCAAGAAGGGCGAGACGATGATCGACACCGCGATGACGCTCAACGCCATGGGGCCGGACGTGCTCGCGGTCCGCCATCCCAACTCCGGCGCCGTCAGCCTGCTGTCGCAGAAGGTCGGCTGTTCGGTGATCAACGCCGGCGACGGCAGCCATGAGCACCCGACGCAGGCCCTGCTCGACGCGCTCACGATCCGCCGGCGCCGCGGCCGCATCGGCGGCCTTCGCATCGCCATCTGCGGCGACATCCTGCACAGCCGCGTGGCGCGCTCGAATCTGCGATTGCTCAACGCCATGGGCGCCCGGCTCCACGTCGTCGCGCCCGCCACCCTGCTGCCCGCGGGCATCGAACGCTACGGCGCCGAGGCGCATCACGATCTCCGCGCCGGCATCCGCGACTGCGACATCATCATGATCCTCCGGCTCCAGACCGAGCGGATGCATGGCGGCTTCGTCCCCTCGATCCGCGAGTATTTCCGCTTCTTCGGGCTCGACCGCGAGAAGTTGACGCACGCGAAGCCCGACGCGCTGGTCATGCATCCGGGGCCGATGAACCGGGGGGTCGAGATCGACAGCGAGCTCGCCGACGACATCGACCGCAGCGTCATCCGCGAGCAGGTGGAGATGGGCGTCGCCGTCCGCATGGCCTGCCTCGACATCCTCACTCGCAACCTGGCCCGGACCCCGGCGACGGAGACGGCCCCCGAGGCGCGGGACGTGGCCTGATGACGCCGATCCCGGAGCTGCCGGCCGCGCCCCTCCGACCGCAGCGCACCGCCTACGTCAACGCCCGACTCCTCGATCCGGCGACGGCGCTCGACCGGCCCGGCGCGCTGCTGGTCGAGGACGGCAGGATCGCGGATCTCGGCCCCAGCCTGTTCGCCGACGGCGTGCCCGACGGCGTCGCCGCCGTCGACTGCGACGGCAAGTGCTTGGCGCCCGGTCTCATCGACATGCGCGTCCATCTGCGCGAGCCGGGGGAAGAGCACAAGGAGAGCATCGCCACCGCCGCCGCCGCCGCGGCGCGGGGCGGCGTCACGACGATGGTCTGCCTGCCCGACACGAGGCCGCCGATCGACGACGTGTCGCTGATCGAGTTCGTCGCCCGCCGCGCGCGCGAAACCGGCTTGGTCAAGATCTACGCCTATGCGGCGATCACCCGCGGTTGCCGGGGCGAGGAGCTCGCCGAGATGGGGATCCTCGCCGAGGCCGGCGCGCTCGCCTTCACCGACGGCGCGGCGGCGGTCGCCGACGCGCTGGTGATGCGCCGCGCGCTCAGCTACGCCGCGACCCACGGGCTGCTGATCGCGCAGCACCCCGAAGAGCCCGCCCTGGCGCGGGACGGCTTCATGAACGAGGGCGAGCTGGCGACGCGACTCGGCATCCCCGGCGTCCCTGCCGTCGCCGAGGCGATCCTGGTCGAGCGCGATCTCCTCCTGGTCGAACTCACCGGCGGCCGGTATCACGCCGCACACGTCTCCACCGGGGCGGCCGTCGATGCGATCCGGCGCGCCAAGTCGCGCGGCCTCGCCGTCACCTGCGACACCGCGCCGCAATACTTCACCCTCAACGAGAACGCGGTCGGCGACTATCGGACGTTCGCCAAGCTGTCGCCGCCGCTGCGCGGCGAGGACGACCGCCTCGCCGTCCTGGAGGGGCTGAAGGACGGCGTCATCGACGCGATCGCCAGCGACCATGCGCCCCAGGACCAGGACTCGAAGCGGCTTCCTTTCACTCAGGCGGCGGACGGAATCGTCGGGCTGGAGACCCTGCTGGCGCTCTCGCTCGCGCCGGTCCATCGGGGCGAGATCGGCCTTCTCGACCTGCTGGCCAGGATGACCGCCAACCCGGCGGCGATTCTCGGCCTCGAGCAAGGGCGTCTCGCCAAGGGCGCGCCCGCCGATCTGATCCTGTTCGATCTGGAGCGGCCCTGGCGCATCGACCCCGACGATTTCCGCAGCAAATCCAAGAACTCGCCCTTCGACGGACACCCGGCGCAGGGGCGCGTGCTGACGACTCTGGTGGGGCGGCGCACGGTGTTCGACCACCGGGCGGAGCCATGATCGACCCGATCAGCTGGGCCTATAGCTGGCCCTATCTGCTGGGCGCGCTGCTCGCGGGCTACGCGATCGGGTCGATCCCGTTCGGAATGGCGCTCACGCGGCTCGGCGGCTATGGCGACATCCGGCGTATCGGCTCGGGTAATATCGGGGCGACCAACGTGCTGCGCACCGGCAACCGGACGCTGGCGGCGCTCACTCTCGCGCTCGACGCGGGCAAGGGCGCGCTAGCGGCCGCGGGAGCGGCCCGCTGGGGTCCCGACGTCGCCATCCTTGCGGCGCTCGGCGCCATGCTCGGCCATCTGTTTCCCGTCTGGCTGCGCTTTCGCGGCGGCAAGGGCGTGGCCACCGCGCTGGGCGTTCTGCTGGGGCTCGCCTGGCCGGTCGCGGCGCTGGCGGGACTCACCTGGGGGGCCGTCGCCGCGCTCTGCCGTTATTCGTCTCTGGCCGCCCTGGCCACGGCGACGACCGCGCCGGTCTATGCCTGGTGGCTTGCGGATCCGCAGCGGACGGAGTTCTGTATCCTGCTCGCCGTCATCGTCTGGCTGACGCATGTCGGCAACATCCGACGCTTGGCGACGGGCGCCGAGCCCAGGCTGGGCCAGAGCGAGTGACGGTTTTCGAGAGTTTCGGGCTCTGCAGACCGATCCAGCCCGCGCTCCGGCGGCGCGCTTGCGCGTCCGGCGATTCGCGCTATCTATAGCCGGTATCGGGGCCGGCTCGGCCCGCCCGGCAGGAGGTCCATCGATGGGCAGGATCGGCAATTGGGTTCTCGGCGGCTGCTCGGGGATCATGGCGATCGGCGCGCTGTTCGTCGCCGCGCGCTCGGGATACGGCGTCGCCTATTACGGCGCGCTGGCGATGTTCTTGTTCTGCGTCCTGTTCGTCTTCTTTCTGATCAGGATCGGCGCCGGGCGCGAGTAGCGCGGCGGGCCGGAGCCGAATCAGGGTTTTCGCGCCACCACATGGAAGATGTGCCAGTGCTTGGCTCGTCCGCGAGGCGTGATCGAATCCTCTTCCTCCTCATGGAACCGCTCGATCTCGAAGTCGTCGAACAACGCCTCCGCTTCATCGCGGGTCAGGAAGGTGATCGTCGAATCGCCCGCCCAACCGTCGCGGTCGCCGTAGAGCTGGCCGGAGAAACGCCCGCCCGAGGCGAGCGAGCCGACGACGTTGCGCCACAGCCCGGGGAACCGCGACGCCGGACATAACGGAAGGGCGAAGGCTGCGTTGACCAGCTCCACCCCGGGCCAGGTCGTTTCCTCGAAGCGCGCCACTTCGGTGTCGAGCAAGGCGCGGCGCGGCAGGTCGGGCCGCGCCTGCAACCCCTCGATCGCACTCGCTTCGGCGTCGATCGCGAGCACCCGCCAGCCGCGGCGCAACATCTCGACCGTGTCGCGCCCGCTGCCGCAGCCCAGATCGACCGCCCGGCGCGGCGGTTCGCGCGTCGGTTCGCGGTCGAACCGGTCGAGCGCGAAGATCAGCGTTTCGCGCGGCGGGCGCTGTCCGGTCCTGCGGTAATAGGCCGGCCAGTCCGCCGGCGGCGGGGCCGGACTCTCGCCCTCGCGGGCGCTCAGGCGCGGAGCTCCGCGGGCGGGAAGTTGCCCGCCCGGCTCAGCATGGCCGGCGCCGGCCGCCCGAGCCGCTGTTCCAGCCAGTGCGCGGTTTCGATCAACGCCTCGATATCGACGCCGGTCTCGACGCCCATCCGGTCGAGCATGTAGATCAGGTCTTCCGACGGGACGTTCCCGGTGGCGGCGGGCGCGAACGGGCAGCCGCCGATCCCCCCGATGCTGGCGTCGAGAGCCGCTACCCCCGCCTCGACCGCGGCGAAGGCGTTGGCGATGCCGGTATTGCGCGTGTCGTGGAAGTGGCAGCGGAGCGGCGTGTCGGGAGCCAGCCGGGCGGTTTCGGCGACCAGCTCGCGGACCTGCGTCGGCACGGCGACCCCGATCGTGTCGGCGAGCGAGATCTCGTGGGTGTCGGGTCCGGCGCAGTGCCGTATCAGCTCCAGCACGCGCTCGGGACGCACCTCCCCCTGGAACGGGCAGCCGAAGGCGGCGCTGACGGTGAGCGTGCAGCGGATGCCCGCGTCCCTGGCCGCGGCTTTGATGTCGTCGTAGACCGCGAGCCCTTGCTCTAGCGTCGTCCCCTGGTTGCGTCGGCTGAACGCGTCGCTCGCGACCAGCGCGTAGTTGACCTCGGTGCAGCCCGCGGCGGCGGCCCGATCGAATCCGCGGCGGTTGAGCGCCAAGCCGATATAGGTCACGTCCGCCCGCCGCGGCAGCGCGGCGAGCACGGCCTCGGCGTCGGCCATCTGCGGCACTCGCTTCGGGTTGACGAAACTCACCGCTTCCAGGCGGCGCACGCCCGCGGCGACGGCGCGCTCGATGAGCTCGACCTTGATCTCGGTCGCGAGAATCCCGGGCTCGTTCTGCAACCCGTCCCGGGGCGAGACTTCGACGAGTTCGACGTGGCGGACAGGCATCGCGTCCTCCGGTTGGGCCGGCCCGGATTGTATACGACCGGAGGCCATACTAGAATCGGTCTACGGGCGGGAATCGCCCGACCGGCGGGTCGGCGCGGCGGAGGCGTGGCGATGGCGGAGGGCGAAGGCGCAGGGCCGCTCGACGACCTCCGGGTGATCGAGATGGGACAGCTGCTGGCCGGCCCGTTCTGCGGCCAGCTGCTGGCCGATTTCGGCGCCGAGGTGATCAAGCTCGAACCTCCCGGCAAGGGCGACCCGATGCGCGAATGGGGCCGCGAGAAACCCCACGGCAAGTCGCTATGGTGGCCCGTGCTTGCGCGCAACAAGAAGTCGGTGACGCTGAACGCGCGCGAACCGGAAGGGCAGGACATCGTGCGGCGGCTGGCCGAACGGTCCGACATCCTGCTGGAGAATTTCCGTCCCGGCACGATGGAGCGCTGGGGGCTGGGCTACGACGAGCTCGCGCGCATCAACCCCCGGCTGATCATGATCCGGGTTTCGGGCTTCGGCCAGACCGGCCCCTACGCTCAGCGCGCGGGCTTCGGCTCCATCGGCGAGGCGATGGGCGGATTCCGCTACGTCACCGGCGATCCGGCCAGCCCGCCGAGCCGCGCCGGCGTCTCGCTCGGCGATACGCTGGCGGCGACCTTCGCCGCGCTCGGCGCGCTGATGGCCCTGCACGGCGTGCAGCGGACGGGCCGCGGGCAGGTCGTCGACAGCGCGATCTACGAGGCGGTCCTCGCGGTCATGGAATGCCTGGTCACCGAGTACGACGCGGGCGGCTACGTTCGCGAGCGCACCGGGTCGTTGCTGCCGATGATCGCGCCGTCCAACATCTATCCGACGGCGGACGGCAAGATGATCCTGATCGCCGCCAACCAGGACGGCGTATTCAAGCGTCTGGCCGCGGCGATGGACCGGCCCGAACTCGCCCGCGACGAGCGCTACGCCACCCATACCGCGCGCGGCCATAACCAGGCCGCGCTCGACGAGTTGATCGGGGCCTGGTCGGCGACCCTCGACAGCGGTCCGCTGGAGGCGCTGCTCCACGAGCATGGGGTGCCCGCAGGCAACATCTATCGCGCGCCGGAGATGCTCGAGGACGCCCATTTCAAGGCGCGTGAGGCGATCGTCCGGGTAGCCCACCCGGCCCTCGGCGACATCGCCATGCAGAACGTGGCGCCCCGGTTGTCGGCGACGCCGGGGGGCGTGCGCCATCCAGGACCTGAGCTCGGGGAGCATAACGACGAGGTGCTCGGCGGCCTGCTGGGCCTCCAGGCGGCCGACATCCGGCGGCTGCGGTCGTCCGGGATCGTCTGACGATACGGCCAGGCGCGGGATCGCTCGATCGATGAGGAACCTTCTCGACCGAGGTTCGCAGCGGCAGGCTTGGTCGAGCGTGGACGGCGGAGCCGCGATTCTCGACGTCCGGGTCGGTCCCTGACCCAACGCCGCGCAACGCCGGGTCCGGCGCGCCCCGGCCCGCCGCATCGCCGGCGCCGGGAGAAGGGTCCGATGCGCAAGACTGGCCGGCGATATCCCGAAGACCCGCGCGATCTCCACGATCTCGTCGACCGGGCGTTCGAAAGCCGCGACGTCCCCGACGCGCCCGGCGGAACGCCGGAGTGAGGCGCGCCCGTTTCGCCCGGCGTCTGCCCTTCTATTACGGCTGGGTGGTGATCGCGGTCGCGTTCGTGACCATGGGAATCGGAGTCGCGACGCGGACTTCCTTCTCGCTGTTGTTCCCGCCGATCCTCGACGAGTTCGGCTGGGAGCGGGGCGTGACCGCGGCGGCGTTCTCCATCGGCTTCGTCTGCTCGATCGTGTTGGGCCCGCTTTACGGCATGCTGATGGACCGGCGCGGCCCCCGGCTGGTCCTGCCGGTCGGGGCGGCGATGATGGCGGCGGGCCTGATCGCCATGACGACGGTGTCCTCGCCGGTCGGACTCCACGCGACCTTCGGCCTGCTCGTCATCGGCGGGGCGCTCGCCTTGAGCTATCAGGGCCACTCGATGTTCCTGCCCTACTGGTTCTCCCGCCGGCGCGGTTTCGCCATGGGGGTCGCCTTCGCCGGCGTCGGCGTGGGCGCGATCATCATTCTGCCCTGGCTCCAGACCGTCATCGACGCCGATGGCTGGCGCGCGGCCTGTCTGACTCTCGCCGGCGTCATCGCCATCGTGCTGATCCCGCTGAACCTCCTGCTGCCGCGCCATCGGCCCGCCGACCTCGGCCTCCGGGCCGATGGCGGGCGGGCGGACGCGCCGGCCCCGGCGCGGGGCGGGGCGGTCGATCCCGTGGTCGACCGGGCTTGGGCCGAAGCCGACTGGACGTTGGGAATGGCGGTGCGCACGAGCCGCTTCTGGTGGCTCGCGGCGGCGTATTTCACGGCGCTGTTCGCTTGGTATTCGGCGCTGGTGCATCAGACCAGATATCTCCTCGACAACGGGTTCGGGGTCGAGCTCGCCGCTTTGGCGCTCGGCTTGATCGGGCTGTTCGGCATCGCCGGACAGATCGGCGTCGGCTCGCTGTCGGATCGCTTCGGCCGCGAGGCCGCCTGGACCGTCGCGCTGACCGGTTACGTCGTCTGCTATCTCGGGCTGCTGTTGCTCGGCGTCCGGCCGTCGGTCACGCTGGTCTACGCCGTGGTCGCCGCCCAGGGGCTGTTGGGCTACGGGCTGGGCTCGATCTACGGCATCCTCTCGATCGAGCTGTTCGGCGGGCGGCGGGCGGCGACGATCTTCTCGGTCGTCAGCATCGGCGGCAATTTCGGCGCCGCCGGCGGCCCATGGCTCACCGGCTACCTGTTCGACCGGACCGGCTCCTACGCCCCGGCCTTCGTCCTGTGCGCCGTCCTGTCGCTGTTGTCCATCCTGTGCATCTGGCTGGCGGCGCCGCGCAAGGTCCGCCTGCCTCCCGGACAGGCGGCGCGGCGCGCGGCGTAGGGGCGGCGTTCAGGCCGTGCGCTCGACCAGGTTTCCCCGCCCGTCGAGCCCGAGGCCGGATTCCCTGGCTCGCTCCAGCACCGAGTCGGCCCAGCTCACCCGGCCCGAGTCGGTGCCGCCGATGATCGCCATCATATAGGCGTGGCCGTCGCCCACGTTGCGGAAGCCGCGCATCACCCCGGGAGGAACCGAGATCACGTCCCACGGCCCCAGGATTACCTCTTCGTCGCCGTCTTCGCCCCAATAGACCGACCATTTGCCCGACATCGGGATGAACACCTCGACCGTCGGATGCGCATGCAGCGCCGCGCCGTTGCCCGGCTCGGCGCTGGTATAGGTGACGTTGAAGCCCTGCGCATCGCCGATCGCCGGCCGCAGCGACGAGTCTTCGGTGACCCCGCGGCCGATCACGTTGTAGATGTCGCGCTCATGCCCCGGCAGCCGCGTGTCCACGAACGCCTGCGGGCTCGCCCGGAGCTGGTCGAACCGCGCGACCCGTTCCGCCATCTGCTCCGAAGACATCTGCAAACCCATGTTCCTATCTCCCCTCTTCGCGTCCGACGTTGCGCCCGCCATAACGGCGCAGCCGGAGGTCCGCCTGTTCCTTGTGCCCCCAGAACTTCTCGATCGCGCACAGCCTGGAGCAGTATTCGCCGACCACGACGCTCGCCTCGGGCGTGCACTCCTGATAGGTGACGGTCTTGAGAAACTTGCCGACCCACAGCCCGCCGGTGTATCGCGCGGCGCCCCTGGTCGGCAAGGTGTGGTTGGTCCCGATCACCTTGTCGCCATAGGAGACGTTGGTCTCCGGACCCAGGAAGATCGAGCCGTAATTGGTCATCCGGTCGAGGAAGTAGCGCGGCTCGCGCGTCAGCACTTCGACGTGCTCGCAGGCGATTCTGTCGGCCTCGGCCGCCGCCTCCGCGAGGCTGTCCACCAGGACGATCTCGCCGTAATCGCGCCAGGCGGCGCCCGCGACCCCGGCGGTCGGCAGCAGCGCCAGCTGCCGGTCGATCTCGCCCGGCAGGGCCTCGGCCAGCGCCGCGGAGGTCGTCACCAGGGTCGCCGGCGAGGTCGGGCCGTGCTCGGCCTGGCCCAACAGGTCCGTCGCCACCATCTCGGCGTCGGCGCTGTCGTCGGCGATGACCAGGATCTCGGTCGGGCCCGCGAACAGGTCGATTCCGACCTTGCCGTAGAGCTGCCGCTTCGCTTCGGCGACGTAGGCGTTGCCCGGCCCGACCAGCATGTCCACCGGCGCGATCGTCCCGCCGCCGAGCGCCATCGCGGCGACCGCCTGCACGCCGCCCAACACGTAGATCTCGTCGGCGCCGCCCAACGCCATCGCCGCCACGGTTTCGGCATGCGGCTTGCCGTCGGCCGGCGGCGTGCATGCGGCGATCCGCCCGACGCCCGCGACCTTGGCGGTGACGATGCTCATATGCGCCGACGCGACCATCGGGTAGCGCCCGCCGGGGACGTAGCAGCCGACGCTGCCCACCGGGATGTTCCGGTGGCCGAGGGTCACGCCGGGCAACGTCTCGATCTCGACGTCGCGGAGCGCCGCGCGCTGCGCCTCCGCGAACCCCCGGATCTGCGCCTGGGCGAAGGCGATGTCGTCGATCGTCTCCGGGGCGACCTGGGCGACGAGATCGTCGATCTCGCCCGGGGCGAGGCGGAAGTCGTCCGGCGACCACCCGTCGAACCGCTCCGACAGCCGACGCACCGCGGCGTCGCCGTCTCGGGCGATTTCCGCCAGCAGCGATTCGACCGTCCGCCGAACCTCGGCATCCGCCGCTTCGGCGTCGGCCGCGCTCCTCCGGCGCTTCAGCGTTCGCGCCATGCCGTCGCCGTTACTTGATCGCGATCGGGTTCAGCGGCGAGCCGACCGCCTTGGTGATCGGCAACGGCGGCGCGCAGAAGAAGAACTCGTAGACGCCGTCGTCCGCGCAATCGGCGGCGAGCGCGCCCAAGTCGAAAATCTCGCCCATGCTGACGCCGATCATCGGGATCACCACCCAGTGCCAGGGTTGCTGCGCTTCGTCGGTCTCGTTGGGCCTGACCTCGCAGCCCCAGGTATCGCAGCAGATGGCGGCGATCTCCTTGGCGTGGATCCACTCGGCGGTCTCGAAGGCGAGTCCCGGCGCGTCGCCGCCGGCATACCCGCCCCATTCGCCGTCCCGGAGGCGTTGCTCGATCTGACCGGTGCGAACCAGGACGAAGTCGCCCCGGCGCAGCTCGACCCCCTGCGCCGCCGCGGTCGCGTCGAGATCGTCGTTGGTGATCGCGGTGCCGTCCTCGAAGCTGTCCACGCCTTCGTGGCGCGCCACGTCGAGCAGCACTCCGCGCCCGACCATCTTGTCCTTGACCTTCTCGATGCCGTTTCTCTGCGCGCCGTCGGAATCGACCAGCCGCGCGTCGTAGCCGTTCCACATCTTGTCGTCGTAGAAGATATGGCCGAGCGCGTCCCACTGGGTGCCGCATTGCAGCGGCAGCGAGACCATGTCGTCGGCATAGCGGATGCCGCCCTCGTCCTGGGCGCCGGCCACGGCGTCGGTGCCGGTCGCCAGCATGGTGTGGATCGGGTTGAAGCGGTTGCCCCACAGGCCTTTCTGCGGCCCGTTGCGGTCGAAGTCGAGCGCCAGGGAGAACACCTTGCCCTTGCGGATCAGCCCCGCCGCGGCGACGATGTCCTCGGGAGCGACGAAGTTCAGCGTGCCGATCTCGTCGTCGGGGCCCCAGCGCCCCCAGTTCTTGCAGCGCTCGGCGGTCTCCCGCAGCTTCTTCATGTCGAGATCGCCGTCCGAATATCGCCGTGGCATCGCGCTCTCTCTCGGTGAATTGCGCGGTCATTACGGGTAAACTTCCCGCCATTGTCAACGAGGGCGGCGAATGGCCGAACCGGCCGCGGAACCGATCGAACCGGCGGCGACGCCGACGATGCGGCTCGACGGGGCGGTCGCCGTCGTCACCGGGGCCGGCCGCGGGCTGGGCCGCGGCTGCGCCTTCGCGCTGGCCGGCGCCGGCGCCGAGCTGGTGCTGGTGAGCCGCACCGGGGACGAGCTGGAGCGCGCCGCATCGGCGATCCGCGCCGCCGGCGGCAAGGCGGCCCCGCTCCCCTGCGACCTCACCGATCGCGGCGCGGTCGAGGCCGCCTTCGGATCGCTCGATCGGATCGACGTCCTGGTCAACAATGCGGGCATGAACGTCCCCGAGCCGTTCCTCGAGGTCTCGGAGGACCACCTGGACCGCATCGTAGCGCTCAACGTCAAGGCGTCGTTCACCGCGGCGCAGGCCGCGGCGCGCCGGATGGTCGCCGGCGGGCGCGGCGGCGCGATCCTCAACATGTCCTCGCAGATGGGTCATGTCGGCGCGCCCAACCGCAGCGTCTACTGCATGACCAAGCACGCCGTCGAAGGGCTGACCAAAGCGCTCGGCGTCGAGCTCGCCCCGCACGGGATACGGGTCAACTCGATCGGCCCGACCTTCGTCGAGACCCCGATGACCAGGCCGTTCTTCGAAGACCCGGCCTTCCGCGAGGATACGCTGCGCCGGATCGCGCTCGGCCGGCTCGGCCGCATCGAGGACGTGATGGGGGCGGTGGTGTTTCTCTGTTCGCCCGCCGCGGCGATGATCACGGGCGCCAGCCTGCTGATCGACGGCGGCTGGACCGCGCAATAGAATCGGCCCCCGCGGCGGCGCGCGCGCGATCCGCCGACCGGAAAAAGGAGCGTCGTCATGGCCGGAAGGACGCCCCGGGAGCGTATCGAATACTCGGCGATCGTGGACCGCCCGCCGCTGGCCCTGCCCGGCGGGGCGCGAATGATCCTCTGGCCGGTGATGTCGCTCGAGGACTGGGACATCGGCCGCGCCATGGCGCGCACGGTAATTCCGCCGCCGCAGCACCGGCCGGTGCTGCCCGACGTGCCCAACTGGAGCTGGCACGAATACGGCATGCGGGTCGGCTTCTGGCGTCTCAAGGCTCTGTTCGAACGCCTCGACGTCTCGCCGACCGTGGCCCTGAACGCGAAGGTCTGCCTGACCTACCCGCGCGTCGCCGAAGCCTGCCGCGACGCCGGTTGGGAGTTCAACGCCCACGCCTTCGAGCAGATCCCGATGCATCGGCTGGACGACGAGCGCGGGGCGATCTTCCGGGCGATGGACGTGATCGAGCGCTTCGCCGGCAAGCGCCCGCGCGGCTGGTTCGGCCCGGGCCTCACCCAGACCTACGACACGCTCGACCATCTCGCCGAAGCCGGGGTCGAGTATATCGGCGACTGGGCGCTCGACGACCAGCCCTGCGACGTGGACACCGACCATGGCCGCATCGTGGCGATCCCGTATAACTTCGAGGTCCACGACATCGTGACGATGCTGATCCAGCATCATGCGTCCGACGTCTTCAGGACCCGGGCGATCGACTATTTCGATTGCATCTACGCGGACAGCGCCGATACGGCGCGGATCATGGCCCTCGCCGTTCATCCCTATATCAGCGGCTCGCCGCATCGCATCCGCCACGTCGCCGAGACGCTGGAGCACATCGTATCCCGGCCGGACGTGCTGGTGTGGAACGGCGAGCGGATTCTCGACTGGTATCTGGCGGCCCGGCCGGCGAGCTGACCCGGCGGCTCAGGCGGCCGCGGCCGACGGGGCCGGCGGGTCGATCCGCAGGCCGCCGGCGTCGGCGCCGATGCGGACCGTTCGCCCGTCCGCGATCTCGCCTTCGAGGATCATCCGGGCCAGCCGGTTCTGGAGATGCCGCTGGATCGCCCGCTTCAGCGGCCTGGCGCCGTAGACCGGGTCGAAGCCCTGGTCCGCCAGCCAGTCCCGCGCCGCGGCGTCGATCTCGAGCCCGATCTTGCGCCCGGCGAGCAGGCCGCGCAGCCGATCGAGCTGGATGTCCACGACCGCGGCCATGTCGTCCCGACTCAACCGGTTGAACAGCAATATCTCGTCGAGACGGTTGAGGAATTCGGGCCGGAACGCCGCGCGGACGATCTCCATCACCCGGTCGCGCGCCGACGCCGGCAGCGCGCCTTCGGGGAGGGCGGCCAGGACGTCGCCGCCGAGATTGGAGGTGAGCGCGACCAGCGTGTTGCGGAAATCGACCTGTCGTCCATGCCCATCCGTCAACCGGCCGTCGTCGAGAAGCTGGAGCAGGATGTTGAAGGCGTCCGGGTGGGCTTTCTCGATCTCGTCGAACAGGATCACCTGGTAGGGCCTGCGCCGCACCGCTTCGGTGAGCGCGCCGCCTTCCTCGTAGCCGACATAGCCGGGGGGCGCCCCGATCAGCCGGGCGACGGCGTGTTTCTCCATGTATTCCGACATGTCGATGCGGATCATCGCGGCATCGTCGTCGAACAGGAACCCGGCCAGCGCCTTGGTCAGTTCGGTCTTGCCCACCCCGGTCGGCCCGAGGAACAGGAAGGATCCCAGCGGCCGGTTGGGGTCCTGCAACCCGGCGCGGGCGCGGCGCACGGCCTCGCTGATCGCGGCCACGGCCTCCGCCTGGCCGACGACGCGAGCGCCCAGGGCCTCCTCCATCCCGAGCAGCTTCGCTCGCTCGCCCTCCAGCAGCCGGTCCGCCGGCACCCCGGTCCAGCGCGACGCCGCGGCGGCGACGTGGTCCTCGGTCACGTCCTCGTTCAGCATGCGGCCGCGGTCGGCCGCCGACGCCTCGGACAGCTGGCGTTCGAGCCCGGGGACGATGCCGTAGGCGAGCTCGCCGGCGCGCGCCAGATCGCCCTCGCGCTGCGCGCGCTCGAGCTCGTTGCGGGCCTGGTCGAGCTCCTCCTTGACCCGCCGCGCGTCGGAGATCTTCTCCTTCTCCGCCTGCCAGACCGCGGTCAGCTCCGCCGATCTCTGCTCCAGCTCGGCGAGCTCGGCCTCGAGCTTGCGCAGCCGGTCGCGCGACGCCTCGTCCGTCTCCTTGCGAAGCGCCTCGCGTTCGATCTTGCGCTGGATGATCCGCCGGTCGAGTTCGTCGATCTCCTCCGGCTTGGAGTCCATCACCATGCGCAACCTGGACGACGCCTCGTCGATCAGGTCGATCGCCTTGTCGGGCAGGAACCGGTCGGTGATGTAGCGGTTCGACAGCGTCGCCGCGGCGACGATCGCCGCATCGGCGATGCGGACGCCGTGATGCAGCTCGTATTTCTCCTTGAGGCCGCGCAGGATCGAGACCGTATCCTCGACCGTCGGCTCGGTGACGAACACCGGCTGAAAGCGCCGCGCGAGCGCGGTGTCCTTCTCGATACGGGTGCGGTACTCGTCGAGGGTGGTCGCCCCGATGCAGTGCAGTTCGCCCCGCGCCAGCATCGGTTTGAGCATGTTGGAGGCGTCCATGGCGCCCTCGGCGGCCCCGGCGCCCACCAGCGTGTGCAGCTCGTCGATGAACACCAGGATTTCGCCGGCCGCGGCCTTGATCTCGGCCAGCACCGCCTTCAGCCGCTCCTCGAATTCGCCGCGATACTTGGCGCCGGCGACCAGCGCGCCGAGATCGAGGGCCATCAGCCGGCGGTCGCGGAGGCTCTCCGGCATGTCGCCGTTGAGGATCCGCTGCGCCAGCCCTTCGACGATCGCGGTCTTGCCGACGCCCGGCTCGCCGATCAGCACCGGGTTGTTCTTGGTCCGCCGCGCGAGGACCTGGACGGTGCGCCGGATCTCCTCGTCGCGGCCGATCACGGGGTCGAGCCCGCCGGCCCGCGCCGCCTCGGTGAGGTCGTTCGCGTATTTCTTCAGCGCGTCGTAGCCGTCCTCGGCCGCGGCGCTGTCGGCGCTGCGCCCCTTGCGCAGCGCCGCGATCGCCCGATCGAGACTCTGCGGAGTCACGCCCGCCTCGGCCAGGATGCGGGCGGCCGGCGTCCCCTTGGCCAAAGCGAGGGCGAGCAGCAGCCGTTCGACGGTCACGTAGCCGTCGCCCGCCTCCGCCGCCAGCTTCCCGGCCGACTCCAGCAGGCGCGCCGCCGCCGGGTCGAGATGGACCTGGCCGTCGCCGCCCTCGACCCGCGGGAGCTTCGCCAGCGCGGCCCTGGTCCCGGCGCGGGCCGTCTCCGTGCGTCCCCCGGCCGACGCGACGAGGTTGGCGGCCAGCCCCTCCGGGTCGTCGAGCAGCAGCTGGAGCAGATGCTCCGGGGTGATCCTCTGGTGGTTGCTGCGGAGGGCGAGGCCGTGCGCCGCCTGGACGAGGCCGCGCGCGCGTTCGGTGAATTTCTCGAAGTCCATGACTGCAACTCCCGAGCCGGACATTGCCGTGATCTGCCCCCTCGGACGAGGCGGGCGGCGTTCGGGACCCGCGAGGCGGCGCCCCCCGCACAGATGGGGTCGCCCGGACCCGGTTGCAAGCCGCGCGCCGGGCGGGGCTCAGCGGCCGGGCTGGCGTCGGGCCGGCGGGTCCGGGACGGCTCGCCCGAAGGCGCTCCGCCGGTCCTCTTCGTTGATCATGCCGAGCATCACCTTGCGGTAGCCTTCCACCGCCTCGGCCCCGGCCTGGCGGTAGGCTTCGGCGATGCGGCTGCGCTGGTTCTCCGACAGGCGCCGCTCCAGCTCCTGGCCCCTGGCGGTCAGCTCCAGCAGCCGCTGGCGCCGGTCGCGCCGGCCGGCCCGCTGGGTGACGAATCCCTGCCGGACCAGCTCGCCCAGCACGCGGGACAGGCTCTGCTTCTTGACCTTGAGGATCGACAGCAGTGCGGAGACGGTGATGCCCGGGTTGCGGCCGATGAAATAGATGGCCCGGTGGTGGGCGCGCCCGAACTTGTAGGCCAGCAGCATCTCGTCGGGCTCGCCGGTGAAGTCGCGATAGGCGTAGAACAGAAGCTCCATGCCTTGGCGCAACTCCTCCTCGCGGAGGAAGAGCGGGTTCACCCCCGATTTTATGTCAGTCATATTGACTTATATGCCTTCGGCTGCTAGGGAAGGCAACCGGATTCGATATGTGCAAGCCATGCTGAGCTTCGACGACCGCGACGGCAAGATCTGGTTCGACGGCGCGCTGGCGCCTTGGCGGGACTGCGGCGCGCATGTTCTCACCCACGGGCTCCACTATGCGAGCTGCGTGTTCGAGGGCGAGCGCGTCTATAACGGCGAAGTGTTCAAGCTGCGCGAGCACACGCAGCGTCTGATCGACTCGGCCGCGGCCCTCGGCTTCGCGATCCCCTACGGGCTGGAGGAGATCGAACGGGCGACCCGCGAGACCGTCGCCGAGCAGGGGTTCGCCGACGCCTATGTCCGCCCCGTCGCCTGGCGCGGCAGCGAGATGATGGGGGTGTCGGCGCAGAACACCGCGATCCATCTGGCGATCGCGGTCTGGGAGTGGCCGTCCTACTTCTCGCCCGAGGCGCGGCTGCAGGGCATTCGCCTGCGCTCGGCCGAATGGCGCCGCCCGTCGCCCGACTGCGCGCCGGTCCACAGCAAGGCCGCCGGGCTCTACATGATCTGCACCCTCAGCAAGCATGCGGCCGAGGCCGAGGGCTACGACGACGCGCTGATGCTCGACTATCGCGGGCGCATCGCCGAGACCACGGGAGCCAACGTCTTCCTGGTCCAGAACGGCGTGCTGCACACGCCGGAGCCGGATTGCTTCCTCGACGGCATCACCCGGCGCACCGTGATCGGCCTCGCCCGCGAACGGCGCATCGAGATCGTCGAGCGCGCGCTGATGCCGGAGGAGCTGGACCGCGCCGACGAGATCTTCGTCACCGGCACCGCGGCCGAGGTCACCCCGGTGCGGGCCATCGACGAGCGGGTCTTCGAGGTCGGGCCCGTCGCCCGGGCGCTGATGGACGACTACGACCGGCTCGTGCGCGCGCCGCGCGCCGCCGCCGCTTGAGCGGCGTCTCCGATTTCCGTCGCCCGGAGCCGCGCTCTCGGCCGCAGGACGCCGCTCCGAGGGCGGGAAACGCCGGTTAGCCCGGCGCCTCCTCCGCGCCCGCGCTCCAACGCCGTTCCGCCGCATCGTCGCTCTCGCGGGCCGTCACCCAGCGCTCGCCTTCGCCGGTCCGTTCCAGCTTCCAGAACGGCGCCTTGGTCTTGAGCCAGTCGATCAGGAACTGGCAGGCGGCCAGCGCGGCCTCGCGATGCGCCGACGCGGTGGCGACCAGCACGATGCGGTCGCCCGGCTTCAGCGTCCCGAAACGGTGGACGATCCGCACGTCTTCGAGCGGCCAGCGGCGGCGCGCCTCGTCCTCGATCCTGGTCAGCGCGCGCTCGGTCATGCCGGGATAGTGTTCGAGCGTGAGCGCCGACACGACATCGCCGCCGTTCACGTCGCGCGCCAGGCCGACGAAGCAGGCCACCCCCCCCACCCCACGGTTGCCCTCCGCCAGCGCCGCCATCTCGGCGCCGGGGTCGAAGTCCTCCGCCTGCACCCGGATCATCGCCTATCCCCCGGTCATCGGAGGGAACAGGGCGACCTCGTCGCCGCCGGCGACGGCCGCGTCGAAGTCGGCGAGCTCCTGGTTGACGGCGACCCGGACCGTCGACAGATCGGCCAGCGCCTCGGCATGGCCGCCGCCCCGGCTTCGCAGCCAGGCGACCAGACCGCGCACGTCGCGGACATCGGCCGGCGGGTCGACGTCCTCGCTGCCGACGCCGATGCGGCTGCGGACCCAACCGAAATACATCAGCTTCATCGGCTGACCTCGCTGAACGGCAGAAAGTCCACCATGGCGCCGGGTTCGAGCCGCGTCACCTCCTCGGACAGTTCGATCAGCCCGTCGGCCTCGACCATCGACGACAGGACGCCCGCCCCGTCGCGCGGGAACTTGCGCGCCGCCGGGGCGCCGTCGCGGTCGGTGAACAGCTTGGCGCGGAGCCATTCCCGCCGGTCGCGCTTCTTGTCGTATCCGAACGCCGCGCGCACCCGGAAGACGCGCGGCAGATACTCGGTGCAGCCCGACAGCAGCAGGATCGCCGGCCGGGCGAGCCGCATGAAGGTGACCATGACCGCCACCGGGTTGCCGGGCAGGCCGATGAAGGGGACGCGGCCCAGCTGGCCCAGGGCGATCGGCCGTCCGGGCCGGATCGCGAGCCGCCAGAAATGGATCCGCCCGAGATGCTCGACCGCGGCCCGGACGTGGTCCTCCTCCCCGGCGGACACCCCGCCCGAACTCACGATCGCGTCGTGGCTCCGGGCGGCCTCGGCGAGGGCGCGCCGGATGTCGTCGAACCGGTCGGGCAAGATGCCGAGATCGTCCACCTCGCAGCCGAGCTCGCCCAACAGCCCGGCCAGCGCATGGCGGTTGGCGTCGTAGATGCAGCCCGGCGGCAGCGCCTCGCCGACCTCCCGGATCTCGTCGCCGGTCGAGAACAGCGCCACGCGCGGACGGCAATGGACGCGCAGCGCCGTCCGCCCGACCGAGGCGGCGAGGCCCACGTCCTGGGGGCGCAGCCGCCGCCCCGCCGGCAGGATGCGGCGCCCCGCCTCGATGTCCTCGCCCGCGCGGCGGCGGTTGGCTCCGCGCGCGATGCCCGGCCGGACGACGACCGCGTCCTCCTCCTCGCGGCAGTCCTCCTGCATCATCACCGTGTCGGGACCGTCGGGCATCGGCGCGCCGGTGAAGATGCGGACGGCCTCGCCGCGCCGCGCGCCGCGCCCGGGCGCCTGCCCGGCGGCGATTCGGCCGGCGACCGGCAGGCGCGTCTCGCCGCCGGGGTCGAGGTCGTCGAAGAACAGCGCATAGCCGTCGACCGCGGCGTTGTCGTGCGGCGGAACCGGACGATCGGCCGCCACGTCCTCGGCCAGCACCCGCCCGGTGGCGGCGCGCAAGGGGACCTCCTCCGCGTCCACGACGACGTCCAGCCGCTCGGCCAGCAGGTCCAGCGCCTCCTGCGCCGTCATCAGCCGGCCGCCATGCGCGAAGCAGTCGTCGGAGAGCTGCGCCACGTCAGGCGGCCCCCCGATCCGCGCCGGCGAGGCCGCAATGCGCCTGGACGAAGTCGCCGATGGCCCGCAGATCCGTCAGGTCCAGCACCGGGACGCCGGCCCCGGCGACGGGCGCGTCGCTGGCGACCGCGACGACGCGCCGGTCGCCGCGGCACAACAACGGCTTGCCCAGGGCCGGCCGGTGGACTTCGAGCTTGTCGTGCGCGCCGTGCTTGAACCCTTCGACCAGCAGCAGGTCGACCGGCGTCATGCGCGCCGCCAGGGTGTCGAGCGACGGCTCCGGCGCGCCGCGATTCTCGTGCATCAGCGCCCAGCGGTTGGCCGAAGACACCATCACCTCCGCCGCCCCGGCGGCGCGGTGCGCGTGCGAATCCTTGCCCGGCTTATCGACGTCGAAGCCATGATGGGCGTGTTTGACCGTGGACACGCGGAGCCCGCGCCGCGCCAGCTCGGGCAACAGCTTCACCAGCAGGGTGGTCTTGCCGCTGCCGCTCCACCCGGCGATCCCCAACAGCCGCATCCCGGACGCTCCCTCACTCCGCCCCGCCCCGGCCCGCGGCGATTCGCCCCGGCGGCGCGGCGTCGGCCGCGTCCTCGCGCTCCATATGGCGCAGACCGGCGCGCAGATAGTCGTAGCCGGTGACGATCGTCAGGATCGCGGCCAGCCACAGCCCGGCTTCGCCGACCGCGCGGACCGGAACGCCCGCCGCGCCGGCGTCGCCCAGCATCAGTATCGCGATCGCGACCATCTGGAGCGTCGTCTTCCACTTGGCGAGCTGGCTCACCGGCAGACTCACCTTGAGCTGGGCGAGATATTCGCGCAACCCCGACACCGTGATCTCGCGGCACAGGATGACCAGGGCGGGCAGGATCGCGAGATCCCGGATATGCCCGAACGCGACCAGCATCAGCAGCGCCGCGGCGACCAGCAGCTTGTCCGCGACCGGGTCGAGGAACCGGCCGAAGGCCGATTGCTGGCGCGTCGCGCGCGCGATGTAGCCGTCCAGGAAGTCGGTGACGCCGGCGATCGCGAACAGCCCGCAGGCGACCAGATTGCCGGGCGCGGTCTCGAGATACAGCGCCGCGACCATCGCCGGGATGACGGCGATGCGGAACAGCGTCAGCAGGTTGGGCAGGTTGGTCTTCATCCGGCCGCCGGGATCCGCGTCCGCGGTCTGCGCGTGACGGGGCGGAGTCTAATCGCCGTCGTGAAAGTGGTCATAGATTTTTTTCGCCACCGTCTTGCTGATGCCGTCCACCGTCTCGAGGTCGGGCAGCCCCGCGGCCGCGACCGCGGCGGCGGATCCGAAATGGAGCAGGAGGGCGCGCTTGCGGCGGCGACCGATGCCGGCGACGCCGTCGAGCGGCGACCGGTCGATGCCCCGCGCCCGGCGCGCGCGATGGCTGCCGATGGCGAAGCGGTGCGCCTCGTCGCGCAGCCGCTGCAGGAAGTAGAGCAGCGGGCTGTCCGGCGGCAGCGCGAACGGCGCCCGATCGGGCAGGTGGAGGCGCTCGCGCCCGGCGTCGCGGTCGGGACCCTTGGCGATGCACAGCAGCGGCAGATCCTCCAGCCCAGCTCCGCCAGCGTCTCCCGCGCCGCGCTCAGCTGGCCGGGCCCGCCGTCGAGGATCACCAGGTCGGGCCAGATGGCGGAGTCCCGCGCCGGGTCCTGCCGCAGGGCGCGGGCGAAGCGGCGATGAAGCACCTCGCGCATCATCGCGTAGTCGTCGCCCGGCGCGGCGTCGGTCCGTTTGATGTTGTACTTGCGATAGGCGTTGCGGATCGGCCCGTCCGGCCCGGCGACGATCATCGCGCCCACGGCGTCGGTCCCGGAGATGTGGCTGTTGTCGAACACTTCGATGCGGCTCGGCGGTCCGTCGAGGCCGAACTGTTCCGTCATCGCGTCGAGCAGCCGGCGCTGGGTCGCGCTCTCCGACAGGCGCCGGCTCAGGGCTTCGCGGCCGTTCGCCAGCGCGTTGTCGACCAGCTTCCGCTTGACGCCGCGCTGCGGGCGCGCGAGCTCCACCCGCCGCCCGGCGCGCAGGGCGAGCGCCTCGGCGAGCAGGTCGAAGGACGGCGTGACGTGGCTCGCCAGCACCAGAGCGGGGGGCGTCTTGTCGGCGTAGAACTGGCCCAGGAACGCCTCCAGCACCTCCTCGACCGGCTGGTCCCGCCCGTGATTGGGGAAATAGGTGCGGTTGCCGTAATTCTGGCCGGCGCGGAAGAAGAACACCTGGATGCAGGTCTGGCCCGCCTCCTGATGCGCCGCGACCACGTCGGCCGCGCCCAGGTTGCGGATGTTGATGTCCTGATGCGCCTGGACCTCGCTCAGCGCGCGGATACGGTCTCGATAGATCGCGGCGCGCTCGAACGCCAGCCCCTGGCTGGCCTCCTCCATCTGGTCCGACAGGCGCCGCCGCAACCCCTTGCCGCGCCCGGCCAGGAAGTCGCGCGCCTGGTCGACGATCTCCCGGTAGTCCTCGGGCGATATGCGGCCGACGCAGGGGGCCGAACAGCGCTTGATCTGGAACTGGAGGCAGGGGCGGGTGCGGCCGGCGAAGACGCCGTCCGAACAGGAGCGCAGCGGGAATACGCGCTGGAGGAACGACAAGGTGCGGTTGACCGCGCCCACCGAGGCGAAGGGACCGAAATACTGGCCGGCGCGGGACCGCGCGCCGCGATGCTTGATCAGCTGCGGGGCGGCGTGGTCGGCGGTGAGAAGGATGTGGGGGAACGACTTGTCGTCCCGCATCAGGATGTTGTAGCGCGGCTTGTGGCGCTTGATCAGGTTGCTCTCGAGCAGCAGCGCCTCGACCTCGGTATGGGTGCGGATGACCTCGATCGACGCCATCGCCGCCACCATGCGGTGAAGGCGCGCCGGCAGGCGCGCGGGTCTGGCGTAGGCCGCGACCCGCTTGCGCAGATTCTTCGCCTTGCCGACGTAGAGCGCCTCGCCTCCGGCGTCGTTCATGCGGTAGACGCCGGGGCCCGCGGGGAGCGTCCCGAGCTGCCGGGCGATGACCGCGGCGCCGGACCGCGGCGCGTCTTCCTCGTCCGGCCCGGCGGCCGCGGCGGGAGGGCGCGCGGCCGGCGGCGTCATTCGTCGGCCGCCGCTTCGCCCGCCCGCGGCTGCGCCCAGCCGAGATGCTGGCCGCCGTCGAGCGCGATCATCTGGCCGGTCATCGCCGGCGAGGCGAGGATGAACCGCACCGCGGCGACGATCTCCTCGGGCGTGGCGCCGCGCCGCAGCGGCATCGCCGCCGCCTGCCGGGCGAACTGCTCGTCGGTCTGGCGCGGGCTGGGCAGGGTCGGGCCGGGGCCGATGCCGTTGACCCGGATGCGCGGCGCCAGGGCCAGAGCCATGCTCTGCGTCAGCGCCCACAGCCCCGCCTTGCTCACGCTGTAGGAGACGAAATAGGGCGTCAGGCTCCACACCCGCTCGTCGAGCATGTTGATGACGTTGCCCTCGGCCGCGGCCGGGAGCTGCGCGGCGAAGGCCTGCATCAGCACGAAGGGCGCCCGCAGGTTCGTCTCCAGATGGGCGTCCCAGGATCGCCGCGTCGCCGTGTCGGCGAGGTCGTTTTCGAACAGAGCGGCGTTGTTGACCAGACAGCCGATCGGCCCGAGCGCGCGCGCCGCGGCCGGCAGCAACGCCTGCGCCTCGTCCTCGCGCGCGAGATCGGCGGCGATCGGCGCCGCCCGTCCGCCCTCGGCCTCGATCCGCTTCGCCAGCGCCTCCGCGTCGTCCCGCGACGCGCGGTAGTGGATCGCGATCGCCCAGCCGTCGCGCGCGAGGCCGAGCGCTACCGCGCGCCCGATGCGGCGCGCCGCGCCGGTGACGAGAGCGGCGCCTGGTCCGTCCGGCATGGCGCCAGGATGCACCGGGCCGGCGGCCGGTTCAAGCCGACCGACCCGCCGCGAGCTCCCCGAAGAGCAGGAACTGGCAGGCGACGTAGCCGGCGTAGAGGGCGAGCAGCGTCGTTCCTTCCGGACGGCTCACCCGCCGGCCGGTCAGCATGAACGGCGCCAGCAGGGCGGTCGCGGCGAGCAGCGCCCAGAGGTCGAAGGCGACGATGCGGTCGGCGAACGGGACCGGCGTCGCCAGCGCGGTGATGCCGAGAATGCCGAACAGGTTGAAGATGTTGCTGCCGAGGACGTTGCCCAGGCAGACGTCGGAATGCCCTCGATAGGCGGCGACGATCGAAGTCGCCAGCTCGGGCAGCGAGGTGCCGACCGCGACCAGGGTGAGCCCGATCACCTCGTCGGAAACGCCGGCGGCGCGGGCCAGCGCCGTCGCCCCGTCCACCAGCAGCCCGGCGCCGGCGCCGATGGCGGCGAACCCGCCGGCGACCGAGAGGATCAGGACCCACAGCCGCCGCGGCCGCCCGGTGAGCTCGTCGGCCTCCTCCCGGTGCAGGGCCGCCGCGTCGTCGTCGGCGTGGAGGTCCCGCCACAGCGAGAAGACGACGTAGCCCAGGAGCAGCAGGATCATGACCGCGCCCTGCCACCGGTCGACCGCCCCGCCCAGGCCGATCGCCGCGAACACCGCCGTCGCCGCCAGCACGAACAGCCCGTCCCGGCGCACCGCGTTCGGGTTGACGACGATCGGGCAGATCAGCGCCGCGACGCCCAGGATCAGCATCATGTTGGCCATGTTGCTGCCGATCACGTTGCCGACGGCGATGCCCGGCGCGCCGGCGAGCGCCGCGCGCAGGCTGACCAGCAGTTCGGGAAGGGAAGTGCCGAACCCGACGATCGTCAGGCCGATGACCAGTGGCGAGACGCCGAAGCGGCGCGCCAGCCCGACCGCGCCGCGCACCACCAGTTCGCCGCCGGCGAACAGCAGCGCGAACCCGACGGCGACGTAGAGATACGTCATTCTGCGTCGACGCCGGCGGCGGGACGGCGCGCCGGGTCTATGCGCGCCGCCGCGCCCGGCCGCCTTTGCCGCCGCTCTGGCGCGCGGCGTTGGCGGCGCGGACCCGGGCTTCCAGCCGTTTCGGACCCATCGGCAGGCCCAGATCCGTGTTCTCCAGCCGGCGGATCTCGTCCCGCAGCCGCGCGGCCTCTTCGAACTCCAGGTCGGCGGCCGCCTCGCGCATGCGTCCCTCCAGCTCGGCGAGATAGCCCTGGAGGTTGTGCCCCGCCAGATGCGGGGCCTCCTCGTCGAGCGTCCCCACGGTGAAATGGTCCTGCGCGTATACGGTCTGCAAGATGTCCGAAACCCCCTTGCGCACGCTTTCCGGCGTGATGCCGTGGGCCGCGTTGTAGGCTTCCTGCTTCGCCCGCCGTCGATCGGTCTCCCGGATCGCGCGTTCGAGCGAGCCGGTCATGCGGTCGGCGTAGAGAATCACCCTCCCGTCGATGTTGCGCGCCGCCCGGCCGATGGTCTGGATCAACGAAGTCTCGGAGCGCAGGAACCCCTCCTTGTCGGCGTCGAGGATGGCGACCAGCGCGCATTCGGGGATGTCCAGCCCCTCGCGCAGCAGGTTGATCCCGACCAGCGCGTCGAACGCGCCGAGCCGCAGGTCGCGGATGATCTCGATCCGCTCCAGCGTGTCGATGTCGGAGTGGAGATAGCGGACGCGAAGCCCGGCCTCCTGCATGTATTCGGTCAGGTCCTCGGCCATGCGTTTGGTCAGCGTCGTCACCAGCACGCGCTGCCCGCGGTCGGCGCAGGCGCGGCATTCGCCGAGCAGGTCGTCGACCTGGTGCTCGACCGGGCGCACCACGCAGCGCGGGTCGATCAGCCCGGTCGGGCGGATGACCTGCTCGATGAAGGCGCCGCCGGTGCGTTCGAGCTCCCATGGGCCGGGCGTCGCGGAGACGAACAGCGTCTGGCCGCGCATCGCGTCCCATTCCTCGAATTGCAGCGGCCGGTTGTCGACGCAGGACGGCAGGCGGAAGCCGAACGACGACAGGGTGGACTTGCGGTTGAAGTCGCCCCGGAACATGCCGCCCAGCTGCGGCACGGTGACGTGGCTCTCGTCGACGACGATCAGGGCGTCGTCGGGCAGATACTCGAACAGCGTGGGCGGCGGCTCGCCCGGACGACGGCCGGTGAGGTAGCGCGAGTAGTTCTCGATTCCGGCGCAATGGCCCGTGGTCTCCAGCATTTCGAGATCGAAGGCGGTGCGCTGCTCGAGCCGCTCCGCTTCCAGCAGCTTGCCGTCGGCGCGCAGCCGTTCGAGCCGGTCCTTGAGCTCGGCCCGGATCTGCTTGATCGCCTGTTGCAGCGTCGGCCGCGGCGTGACGTAGTGGCTGTTGGCGTAGATGGTGACGTCCGCCAGCGCCGCGGTCTTCTCGCCGGTCAGCGGGTCGAACTCGTGGATCGCCTCGACCTCGTCGCCGAAGCAGGACAGCCGCCAGGCCCGATCCTCGTAATGGGCGGGGAAGATTTCGATCGAATCGCCCCGCGCCCGGAAGGCGCCGCGGGTGAAGTTGGCGTCGTTGCGGCGATATTGCAGCTCGACCAACCGCCTCAGCAGGGTGCCGATCTCGATCGTCCGGCCGACCCGGATCGGGATGGTCATCTCCGAATAGGTCTCGGGCGAACCCATGCCGTAGATGCAGGACACGCTGGCGACGATGATCACGTCGCGGCGCTCGAACAAGGAGCGCGTGGCGCTGTGCCGCATCCGGTCGATCTGCTCGTTGATCGAGGCGTCCTTCTCGATATAGGTGTCGGTGCGCGGAACGTAGGCCTCCGGCTGGTAATAGTCGTAATAGGAGACGAAATACTCGACCGCGTTGTCGGGGAAGAAGGTCTTCATCTCGCCGTAGAGCTGCGCCGCCAGCGTCTTGTTGGGGGCGAGGATCAGCGTCGGGCGGGCGACCTGCTGGATGGCGTGCGCGATGGTGAAGGTCTTGCCCGATCCCGTCACGCCCAACAGCACCTGGTCGCGCTCCGGTCGGCGGATGCCGCCGACGATCTCCTCGATCGCCTGCGGCTGGTCGCCCGCGGGCCGGAACTCGGAGGTGAGGCGGAACGGGGCGGCGGCGCGATCCCGCCGCGCTTCGGCGATCGTGGAGCCCATGCCGCCATTATCCCGCAACCGGCGGGCGGGTCCATCGCCGAATGCGTATCGCCGCGCCGCCGCCGGTTGCCGCGCCGCGGCGGCCCGCGTAACTTCCGGTCGCAATCCCCGTCCGCAGGATCGCGCCGCCATGTCGATCGTCGCCAGCCGCCTCTCGCGCATCAAGCCTTCGCCGACCAACGCGCTGACCGGGAAGGTCGCCGAGATGAAGGCCGCCGGCCGCGACGTGATCGGGCTCGGGGCGGGCGAGCCCGATTTCGACACGCCCGAACACGTCCGCGCCGCGGCAGTTCGCGCCCTCGACCGGGGCGAGACCCGATACACCCCGATCCCCGGCACGCTCGAACTGCGCCAGGCGATCGCCGGCAAGTTCCGCCGCGAGAACGGGCTCGACTACCCGCCCGATCGGATCACGGTGGGGGTGGGCGGCAAGCAGGTGCTGTTCAACGCGCTGATGGCGACGTTGGATCCGGGCGACGAGGTGATCGTCCCCGCCCCCTACTGGGTGTCCTATCCCGACATGGTGATGCTGGCCGAAGGAACTCCGGTCCACGTCGAGGGCATGGCGGATAACGGGTTCAAGATCACCGCCGCGCAGCTCGAGACGGCGATCACGCCGCGCACCAAATGGGTGCTGCTCAACTCGCCGAGCAACCCGACCGGGGCCGCCTATACCCGCGCCGAGATCGCGCGGCTGACCGAGGTGCTGCTGCGGCGCGACCATGTGTGGGTCCTGACCGACGACATCTACGAACATATCGTCTATGATGGCTTCGCCTTCTCCACCCTGGCCCAGGTCGAGCCCCGCCTGTTCGACCGCACGCTCACGCTCAACGGCGTGTCGAAGGCCTATTGCATGACCGGCTGGCGGCTGGGCTACGCCGGCGGCCCGGCCGAGCTGATCGCGGCGATGAACGTGATCCAGTCCCAGAGCACCACCCATGCGGCGTCGATCGCCCAAGCCGCGGCGGTCGAGGCGTTGAACGGGCCGCAGGACTTCCTCGCCCGCCACAACGCGATCTTCAAGGAGCGGCGCGATATGGTCGTCGAGCTGCTCGACGGCGCGCCGGGCCTCTCCTGCCGTTCGCCGGAAGGCGCGTTCTACGTCTACCCGTCCTGCGCCGGCGTCATCGGCCGGCGCGCGCCCGACGGATCGACCATCGCGACCGACGCCGACTTCGCCGCCTATCTGCTGGAGGCGGCGGAGGTCGCCGTCGTCCCGGGCGCCGCGTTCGGCCTGTCGCCCAACTTCCGCGTATCCTACGCCGCCTCCAACGCGCTGCTGGAGGAGGCCTGCCGCCGCATCGAGCGCGCCTGCGCGGCGCTCGACTGACCCGCCCGAGGGAGAGACCGTCATGAGCACCGCTTCCGGCGCGCGCTGCGCCGCCATCGTCGGCCCCTATCTCAGCGGCAAGACCACGCTGCTGGAAAACCTGCTGTTCGTCGGCGGCGCGATCCACCGCAAGGGCGCCGTCAAGGAGGGCAACACGGTCGGCGACTGGACGGCCGAGGCGCGCGCGCGGCGGATGAGCACCGATCTGTCGGTCGCATCCACCGGCTATCTTGGCGACGACTGGGCCTTGATCGACTGCCCGGGCTCGATCGAACTGGCGCAGGACGCGCGGAACGCGCTGCTGGCGGCCGACGTCGCGGTCGTCGTCTGCGAGCCGTCTTCCGAACGCGCGGCCACGCTGGGTCCGCTGTTCAGGTATCTCGAAGACCACGCCGTCCCCTACGCCGTCTTCCTCAACAAGATGGACGCCGCCACCGAGCCCGTGCTCGCCGTCCATCGGGCGCTCCGCGAAGTCGCGGGCCGGCCGCTGGTGCTGCGCCAGATCCCGATCCGCGACGGCGAAGCCATCGTCGGCTACGTCGATCTCGTCAACGGCCGCGCCTATCGCTACACCGAGGGCGAGGCGTCCGAGGTCGTCGAGATGCCCGGCGCCATGGCCGACGAATACGAGGCCGCTCGCGCCGAGATGCTGGAGGCCCTGTCGGACTTCGACGACGCGCTGCTGGAGAAGCTGCTGGAAGACGAGACCCCGGACGTAGCGGAGATCTACGGCTACCTGACCGCCGGCGTGCAGAACGGCGACGTCGCGCCGGTGTTGATCGGCGCCGCCGAGCACGGCTACGGCGTGCGCCGCCTGTTCAAGGCGCTGCGTCACGAGACCCCGGCCGCGGCTGCGGCCGCGCGGCGTCGCGGCGTCGAGCCCGGCGGCGAAGCTGTGGCGCAGGTGTTCAAGACCAACCACGCCCAACACGCCGGCAAGATGTCGCTGGTCCGCGTCTGGAGCGGCGAGGTCGCCGACGGCATGACCCTCGGCGGCCAGCGCGTGGGCAGCGTCGCCTCGCCGATGGGCGGGCAGCAGAGCAAGCTCGCCGGGGCCGCGGCGGGCGCCGTCGTGGCTCTCGGGCGCATGGACGCGGTGAAGACCGGCGATCTGCTCACCGCATCGGGCGCGCCGCCCGAAGGGGCGGTCCCCTGGCCGCCGGCGCTGGCCCCGGTCTATTCGCTCGCGATCTCGCCGGAGAACCGCAACGACGAGGTGAAGCTCACCGGCGCGCTCCAGCGGATGAACGAGGAGGACCCGTCCCTGTCCTACGAGCAGAACGTCGAGACCCGCGAGATGGTGCTGTGGGGGCAGGGCGAGATCCACCTGCTGATCTCGCTGGAGAAGCTCAAGGGACGGTACAACGTCTCGGCGACGTCGGCCCGGCCGAGCGTCCCTTACAAGGAGACGATCCGCAAGCCGGTGTCGCAGCATGGGCGGTTCAAGCGCCAGACCGGCGGCCACGGCATGTTCGGCGACGTCCATATCGACATTGCGCCGCTGCCGCGCGGCGAAGGCTTCCGTTTCACCGACAAGATCGTCGGCGGCGCCATCCCCAAGCAGTTCATCCCCGCGGTGGAGGCCGGGGTGAAGGAGTTTTCCTCCGATGGGCCGCTGGGCTTCCCGGTGGTCGATTTCTCGGTCGTCCTGACCGACGGTCAGTTCCATTCGGTGGACAGCAACGAGATGTCGTTCAAGCTCGCCGCCCGCGTGGCGATGTCGGAGGGCATGCCGAAATGCGATCCGGTGCTGCTCGAACCCATCTCCACCGTCGAGATCGACGTCCCGACGGACTACACCAACAAGGTGCACGGGCTGATCAGCGGCCGGCGCGGACAGATTCTCGGCTTCGCCCCCAAGGACGGATGGAAGGGCTGGGACACGGTCCAGGCGCATATGCCGACCTCCGAGATCCAGGACCTCATCATCGAACTCCGTTCGCTGTCGCTGGGCGTCGGCACCTACAAGGCGAGGTTCGACCACCTCCAGGAGTTGAGCGGCCGTTTGGCCGAGCGGGTCGTCGAAGCGAAGAAGCAGGCCAAAACCGCCGAATGAGCGCCGCCCGGCTTCCGCTGCGCTTTTGACGAAGAGTTGATTGGCGCCGCCGCGCGGCTGCGCCCAGAGTCCGCGGAACCGATCTCGTCAGGAGGCCGACATGCCGATCCTCTCGAAGCGCGGCTGGGAACTCCCCGAGTCGCAGGCGACCCCGGAAGCGCTGTTCCGCGACCGCCGTCGGCTGATCAAGACCCTGGCGGCCGGGCCGATGCTGCTGGCCTCGGCCTCGCTGCTGCCCCGGGCCGGGCGCGCCGCCGCGGCCGAATCGCCCTGGGCCGACCTCTACCCGGTTCGGCGTAACGACCGCTACCAGCTCGACCGCAAGGTCACCGATCCGGGCATCGTCACCACCTACAACAACTTCTACGAATTCGGTTCGCACAAACAGATCTGGCAGGCGGCGCAGAAGCTGGCTTTGCGGCCCTGGACGGTCACCCTCGACGGGATGGTGGAGAAGCCGATCGTCATGGATTTCGACGCGCTGGTGCGGCGGATGCCGCTGGAGGAGCGGCTCTACCGCCATCGCTGCGTCGAGGCCTGGTCGATCGCCGTGCCCTGGAGCGGCTTTCCGATGAAGGCCCTGGTCGATCTGGCGCGGCCGCTGTCGGGGGCGAAATACGTCGCCATGCGGACCTTCCTCGACAAGGAGACGGCGCCCGGCCAGCGCCAGTTCTGGTATCCCTGGCCCTATCTCGAGGGGCTGACGATGGCGGAGGCGACCAACGAGCTCGCCTTCCTGGTCACCGGCGCCTACGGCAAGCCGGTCGCCAAGCAGAACGGCGCGCCGCTCCGCCTCGCCGCGCCCTGGAAGTACGGGTTCAAATCCATCAAGTCGATCGTCCATTTCACCTTCGTCGCCGAACGCCCCAAGAGCTTCTGGGAGGAGATCCAGGGCGGCGAATACGGTTTCTGGGCCAACGTGAACCCGAAGGTGCCGCATCCGCGCTGGAGCCAGGCGACGGAGAAGCTCCTGGGTACCGGCGAGCGCGTTCCCACCCTCCTCTATAACGGCTATGGCCCGTTCGTGGCCCATCTCTACGACGGCATGAAGGGCGAAAAACTGTTCATGTGAGCGCGCCGCATCCCCCGGCCCGACCGCGGGAATGACGAGGGGGGAGGCGGATACGCCCCTCTTCCGTCATTCCCGCGAAAGCGGGAATCCATATTCGTATCCCGTTTCCCGCCTCCGTGGAGACGAGGGCCCTGCGACGACGGCCCGGGGGAGGCCGTCGGTCGAGGCGGATACGCCCAAAGACCCCGTTCTTCCCCGCCATGGATTCCCGCTTTCGCGGGAATGACGGAGGGGGCTGCGATGACAGGCGAGGGAAGGCCATCGGCCCGAGGCGGATACGCCCCCCTTCCGTCATTCCCGCGAAAGCGGGAATCCATATTCGTATCCCGTTTCCCGTTTCCGTGGGGACGAGGGCCCTGTGACGACGGCCCGGGGAAGGCCATCGGCCCGAGGCGGATACGCCCCCCTTCCGTCATTCCCGCGAAAGCGGGAATCCATATTCGTATCTCGATTCCCGTTTCCGTGGGAACGAGGGGCCTGTGACGACGGTCCGAGGGAAGCCATCGGCCCGAGGCGGATACGGCAAGGTTTCGTCACACGCTCGAAAGCGGGAATCCATTTCGGACGAAGCCTTCTCGCCGGGACGGCCGGCGGGGCTATGCCGACGCCGCGGTCGCCGCCTCCGGTTCGGCCTCCTGCCCGGCGAGGTATTTCTCCGCCTCCAGGGCCGCCATGCAGCCCGTCCCCGCCGCGGTCACCGCCTGCCGGAACACCTTGTCGCGCACGTCGCCGGCGGCGAACACGCCCGGAACGCTGGTCGCCGTGCTGTCGGGCCGGGTGCGGATGTAGCCGTCCTCGTCCATCTCGAGCCGGCCTGCGAACAGGGCGGTGGCCGGGTCGTGGCCGATCGCCACGAACAAGCCGTCCACGGCGAGTTCGCGGCGAACGCCTTCGCCGACGTGGCGGAGCCCGAGCCCGGTCACGCCGGGCGGGTCCTCGACGCCCAGCACCTCCTCGACCACGCTGTCCCAGATCACGTCGATCTTGTCGTTGTCGAACAGGCGCCGCTGGAGGATCCGTTCCGCCCGCAGCCGGTCGCGCCGGTGGATCAGCGTCACGGCCGCCGCGTGGTTGGTCAGGTAGAGCGCCTCCTCCACCGCGGTGTTGCCGCCGCCGACCACGGCGACCTTCTTGCCGCGGAAGAAGAAACCGTCGCAGGTGGCGCAGGCGGAAACCCCGAACCCCCGGTATCTGGTTTCGCTTTCCAGGCCCAGCCAGCGGGCCTGCGCGCCGGTGGCGACGATCAGGCTGTCGCCGACATAGGCGTCGCCCGAGTCGCCCCGGCAGCGGAACGGCCGGCGCGCCAGATCGACCTCGACGATCGTGTCGTCGAACATCCGCGTACCCACGCCTTCCGCCTGGGCGTGCATCTGCTCCATCAGCCACGGCCCCTGCACGACGGTCGCGAATCCCGGATAGTTCTCAACGTCGGTGGTGATGCTCATCTGACCGCCGCGTTCGAGGCCGGCCACCAGCAGCGGCTCCAGCGCGGCGCGGGCGGCATAGACCGCGGCCGTGTAGCCGGCCGGGCCGGAGCCCACGATCAGCACCTTGGATACGTGCTCCTTCGCCATCGGACGCGCCTCCCTACGGCTCTCGGAGCCCATTTGAGAAACCGGGGACCGTCGTCACAGCCCCCCGTCCCCGCGAAAGCGGGATACGAATACGGATTCCCGCTTTCGCGGAGCCTGCCCCCGGCCCCGACCGGGAGAATGACGAGGGGGCTGTTCGCGGAGCCTGCCCCCGGCTCGACCGGGGGAATGACGAAGCCCTTGGCGCATCCGCCTCGAGTCGACGGCCTCCCTCGAGCTGTCGCCGCCCTCCTTCGTCATTCCCGCGAAAGAGCGTGTGAAGAAATCCGATGTATCCGCCTCGAGCCGATGGCCTTCCTGGGGCCGGTATCCCGCCCCCCTCCTCGTCATTCCCGCGAAAGCGGGAATCCATATTCGTATCTCGATTTCTGTTTCCATGGGGACGAGGGGCCTGTGACGACGGCCCGAGGGAAGCCGTCGGTCGAGGCGGATACGCCAAAGACCCGTCCTTTCCCACCATGGATTCCCGCTTTCGCGGGAATGACGAGAGGGGCCGCGACGGCCTCCCTCGGGCCGGCGTCACGGGCCCCCTCGTCATTCCCCCGCTTTCGCGGGGGCAGGCTCCACGCACCCGGGGATTCCGCGCGCTCGGTCGGCTGAACCGACGCCCATGCGGACGTCTCGGGATTTTTTCACACGCTCGAAAGCGGGAATCCATTTCGGACGAAGCCTTCTCGCCGGGGACGACTCTCATGGATGAGCGGGGATCCTCGAACGGACTCTTCCCAACATAGGCGCCGCGGCGGCGGACTTCCACCGCCGGGCGCATCCGGGCGGATAAACGGGTAATGTAATTTCGACCCCGGGGCGGGGCCTGGACCCGCGCCGTCGACGAGGAGTCCGGAATGGCACGGGTGAAACTGGACCGCATCGATCTGCGCATACTCCGCGATCTGCAGGAGAACGGACGGATGACCAACGTCCAGCTCGCCAGACGCGCCGGGATTTCGCCGCCGCCCTGCCTGCGGCGCGTGCGCGCCCTCGAACGGGCCGGCTGCATCAAAGGCTACCGCGCCGAGATCGACGCCGAGGCGCTCGGCTTCGGCGTCACCGTGTTCGCCAATGTCGGGCTGCACAGCCAGGCCGAGACCGACTTGGTCGCCTTCGAACGGCTGGTCGACGGCTGGCCCGAGGTCCGCGAGTGCCACATGCTGGCCGGCGAAACCGACTTCCTGCTCAAGATCGTCGCTGAGAACTGGGACGCCTATCAGCGCTTCCTCACTACCCGGCTGACCGCGGCGCCCAACGTCAGCGTGGTCCGGTCGGCGCTGGCGATCCGTTCGTCCAAGTCGCTCGCCGGCGTGCCGATCGAGGTCGGCGAAGACCGCCGCGCCGCCGCCGGCTAGCCCGCTTCCGGTCGGCATGGAGCGGCTCCTTCCCGTGCGGACGCCGGCGGCGTGATCGGCCGCCGCGCCGGTCTGGTCGCGGCCGCGCTGCTGGCCACGCTGACCACCCAGGCGGTCCTCACCCTCGCCATCCTGGTGGTCCCGATCGTGGCGCCCGCCGCGGCCGCCGACGTGGGCGTCCATCCGCGTCACGTCGGCCTCTACGCATCGTTCACCTTCATCGGCGCCATGGCGGCGTCGTTGGTCAGCGGCGGGCTGATCCTGCGGCTGGGGGCGATCCGGGTGTGCCAGATCTGCCTCGCCGTCGGCGCCGCCGGCGTCGCCGTCGCCGCCGGCTCGACCTGGTGGCTCCTGGCGGCGAGCGCCTTGGCGGTCGGCGTGGCGCTGGGGCCCACCACCCCCGCCAGCTCGCACCTCCTGGCCCGGCTCACCCCGGCGCAGCTGCGTTCGCTGGTGTTCTCGATCAAGCAGACCTCGGTGCCGCTGGGGGGCGCGATCGCCGGCATCCTGGTCCCCTTCCTGGTCCTCGAGGCCGGGTGGCGCGGGGCGGCCCTGGCGGTCGCCGGCATCTGCCTGGCTTGGCTGGCGGTCGTCGCCCCGGCGCGGAAGCTGTTCGACGCCGACCTCTCGCCCGGCGAGCCGGTCTTTCGCGGCGGCGGCGTCGAGCCCCTGCGATTCGTCCTGGCGCATCCGCGCCTCCGCGAACTGGCGCTGGTCTCGCTGACCTATTCCGGGATGCAGCAATGCCTGAGCGTCTTCCTGGTGACCTTTCTGGTGATCGACCACGCCTACCCGCTGGTGACCGCGGGCCTGGCGCTGTCGGTGGCGCAGCTGGCGGGCGTCGTCGGCCGCGTCGCCTGGGGCGGTCTCGCCGACTACGCAGGCGACGCCCGCGCCGTCCTCGGCGGCACCGGGCTCGCCACCGCGGCCGGGGCGGCGCTGCTTTCGGGTCTCACCGGCGATTGGCCGCTGGCCGCGGTCCTGGCGCTGTGCGGCGCGCTGGGCGCTACCGCGATCGGCTGGAACGGCGTCTATCTGGCCGAGGTCGCCCGGCTGGCGCCGCTCGACCAGGTCGGGCGCGCGACCGGCGGGGCGCTGTCCGTCACCTTCTTCGGCGTCGTCGCCCTGCCGCCGCTGTTCGGCGCCGTCGCCGCCCTCGCCGGCTCCTACGGAGCCGGGTTCGCCGCCATGGCGGCGCTCACCGGCGGCGCGGCTCTGGCGCTGCTGCGCCCGGGCCGGCGGTTCGGCGGCGGTTGAGGCGCGGCGCTGCCTGTAGCGCGCCGACGTCTACGCAGATGCTCGTTACGGGCCGGCTCGGGTTCAGGCGCGGCGCTACTTGTAGCGCACCGACACCACCTCGTAGGAGCGCATGCCGTTGGGCGTGCTGACCTCGACGCTCTGGCCCACCGACTTGCCGATCAGCGCGCGGGCCAGCGGCGAGGTGATCGACAACCGGCCGTCCTTCACGTCGGCCTCGTGCTCGCCGACGATCCGATAGGTGACCTTCGCGTCGGTGTCTTCGTCGGCGACCCGGACCGTGGCGCCGAAGCGGATGACCTTGCCCTTGAGCTTGCGGACGTCGATGACCTCGGCGCGTCGGATCAGGTCCTCGAGGTCGGCGACCCGGCCTTCGACGAACGCCTGGCGCTCCCGCGCCGCGTGATACTCGGCGTTCTCCGACAGGTCGCCATGGTCGCGGGCGGCGGCGATGGCGCGGATGATCTCGGGCCGGTCGACGGTCTTGAGCCGCCGCAGCTCGGCCTCCAGCTCCTTGAACCCGTCGAGCGTCATCGGGGCCTTGTTCATCGCGTCCTCGTCTCCGCGCCGGCCGGGGCCGGCGGACGCCCCCGCCGGCCCCGGGCCGTTCGACCGCGGATCGGCGGGGGCGCGGCGCCGCCCGTTTCGCGCCCGCTTCCGGAGCGTCCTAGAAGCTGTACTGGACGCCCAGCTGGACGCGCGAGTCCTCGCCGCTCGTGCTCTTCATCGGGTCGACCGCGCCGTCCGTCACCTGCGGGTTGGCCTCGCGCCAACCGTGCATGAACTCGACGCCGACCGTCACCTGCGGCACCGGGTTCCATTTCACGGTGGCGTGGACCGTCTGCACCGACTCGTTCTCCGCCGCCCGGGCCGTCGGGGACAAGCCGGCATTGGTGTCGTGCTCCACCCAGCCGAAATAGAGCCCCGTTCGCAGGCTGTCGCTCAGGCTGTGCTTGATGGCCACCATTCCGCCAAGGGAGTCCTGAAGCTCCAGCTTGCCGTCGACCATCGCGACGCCCTTGCCGGCGCCTTGGATGTAGTCCGCGACCCCCTTGCTGGCGTTGAGGATCGCCAGCAGCTGCGTGTCGCCGGACACGTTGACGTGCGCGCCGATATGGTAGCCATGGGCGACCACGCTGTCGTCGCCGTGACGGACCTGCCGCAGCGCGCCGACGAGGTTGACCGCGCCCCAGCCCGGCCGGTAGCGGAGAGCCGTCAGGAAGGTCGGCAGCCTGTCGAGCGCGTCCGGCGTTCCGTCGTCGCTCCGAATTTCGCCGCCGGGATTCTCCTCGATCCCCGCCTGGATGGTAACGCCGCCCACAGCCTGGGTGTAGCTGAGCTGCGGCCGGCGCGCGAATTCCACGCCTATCGGCCCGTCGAAGTCCACCGTGTCGACGTAGGTATCCTGGTCATGGAAGAGCGACCAGGCTTGGCCGATCAGCACCGGACCCAGCTGGCCGTAGGCTTGGCGCAGCCGGAGGGTGCCGGGCCAGAAATCGGTCTCGAGCCGGGTGCGCAGACCGCCCCAGTCGGTCGGCGTCCGGCTGTCGAAGCGGAGGCGCGACTGTTTGGCGTGCATGCCGAAGGCGCCGCCGACCTTGGCGGCGGGTTGGTCGTCGAGCGGGATACTCGGGGCCCAGAAGGAGCCGCCGCCGTCTCTGCCGAGATCGTAGATCACGTCGGCCTTGGCGTAGCCGCTGAACGAGATCGAAGTGTCGCTCCCCGGCAGCTTCCAGGAGCCCGGGAAGTCGCCGCCGACCACGGCCTTCGGCGCCGCCTTCTCCATCTCCATCTTCTTCTTCTGCGCGGCTTCGAGCTCGCCGAGCCGTTTTTGCAGCGCCTGGATCTGCGCCTTGAGTTCTTCGAGTTCGTGCCCTCCGGCCGCGGCCGGCGCGCTGACCAGCGCGGCGGCTGCGACTGCGGCGCCCGCGCCGATCAGCGCGGCCCTGATGCGAGCGTTTCCGATCATGCTACCGAAACTCCCCGATTGACGATCGACGGCCCCCTGCCGGAACCGCATATCGAGTCAAGCCTAGCATGGCTGCGCGGCGCTGTCCAGCGCCTCCGCGTGGGCGTCGGTTCAGCCGACCAAGCGCGCGGAGCCTGTCCCCGCGAAAGCGGGGGAATGACGAGGGGGGGGGATCCCGGGACACTGGCCCCGGGAAGGCCATAGGCGGCTCCCCGCGTAACGTGACGGGGCGGGCCGGAAACCTGCATGGGGGTCCTCCTGCGAGCCGTCCGTTCCGAACCAACGGCTCCGGAGGCCCCCAACCCTCCTTCAACCGCCCCGTCTCACATGTGTCCGAACCAGGACGGCGCCGTTGAACTCCTCGCTCGACCGTGGCGGGCCGGGACGATATGGGATACCTTCCGCCGCCCGCGGAGAAGGGTGCATTCTCGATGCTCAGGGAACGTCTCGACCGGAGCCTCAAGGCGTCGCTCCGGCAGAAGAACCAGCGCGCGGTGTCGACGGTCCGGTTGATCCTGGCCGCCATTCGCGACCGCGACATCGCCGAGCGCGGCAAAGGCAACCCCGACGGCATCGACGATCGCGAGATATTGCGGGTCCTGCAAACCATGATCCGCCAACGCCAGGAGGCCATCGCCCTCTACGAGCAGGGAGGGCGGCCCGAACTCGCCCGGCAGGAGGCCGACGAGATCTCGATCGTCCAGGACTTCCTGCCGGCGCAGTTGAGCGACGACGAGATCGACCGGGCGATCCGCGCGGTGGTGTCCGAGATCGGCGCCGGCGGCATCAAGGACATGGGCCGCGCCATGGGCGTGCTGCGCGAGCGCTACGCCGGGCGGATGGACTTCGCCAAGGCGAGCGCCATCCTGAAACGGCAGTTGACCGCGGCCTGACGACCGGGCCGGCGCGCGCGGCGGACGGCGGGGCATCGATGGCGTTCCCTCCGCAATTCCTCGACGATCTCCGCGCCCGCGTTCCGCTGGCCGAGCTGATCGGCCGGCGGGTGCGGCTGGTCCGCAAAGGCCGCGAGCATGTCGGCCTGTGCCCCTTCCACAGCGAGAAGACCCCTTCCTTCACGGTCAGCGAGGACAAGGGCTTCTTCCACTGTTTCGGCTGCGGCGCGCATGGCGACGCGATCGGCTTCGTCATGCGGGGCGACGGCCTTTCCTTCCCCGAGGCGGTGGAGCGGCTGGCCCTCGACGCCGGCATCGACATGCCCCGCCCGACGCCCGAGGAGCGCGCGACGGCGAAGCGCGCCGCCAGCCATCACGAGCTGCTGGAGAAGGCCTGCGCCTTCTACCAGGCGCAGCTCGACACCGCGGCCGGGCGCCCCGCGGCCGACTATCTGCGCCGCCGCGGCCTGACCGATCGCACGATCGCGCGGTTCCGCATCGGCTATGCGCCGGCTTCCCGCGATGCGCTGCGCTCGGCCCTGGCCGGCGCGCAGGCCCCGGAGGCGCTGCTGGTCGAGGCGGGGCTCCTCGTCCGGCCCGAGGGCGGCGGCGCGCCCTATGACCGGTTCCGCCGCCGGGTGATGTTTCCCATCGCCGACCGGCGCGGCCGGGTGATCGCCTTCGGCGGCCGCCTGCTGGGCGACGGGCGGCCCAAATACCTCAATTCGCCGGACACGCCGCTGTTCGACAAGGGGCGGGTGCTGTACGGGCTGGCGACCGCAAGGCGGCCGGCGCATGAGCGCGGGCGGGTGATCGTGACCGAGGGGTATATGGACGTGATCGCCCTGGCCCAGGCCGACTTTCCCGAGGCGGTGGCGCCGCTGGGGACCGCCCTGACCGAGAGCCAGCTCCACGAACTGTGGCGGCTGGCGGCGGAGCCGCTGCTCTGCTTCGACGGCGACGAGGCCGGCCGGCGCGCCGCGGCCCGCGCCGCCGAACGGGCGCTGCCGCTGCTCCAGCCCGGACGGTCGCTCCGCTTCGTCGTCCTGCCGGCCGGCGAGGACCCCGACGGCCTGATCGCCTCCGGCGGCCCGGCGGCCATGGCCGCGCGGCTCCAGGCGGCGCAGCCGCTCGACGAGCTGATCTGGGAGATCGAGACCGCGAGCCGCGCCCTGGATACGCCCGAGCGCATCGCCGATCTCGAACGCCGGCTCGAGGCGCGGGCCGCGCGCATCGCCGACCGCAAGGTCCAGTTCCGCTATCGCGAGCGCTTCCGCCGGCGGTTGCGCGAAACCGTCTGGCCGTCCGCCGCCCGCGGCCGGCCGGGTCCGGCCGTCGGGTCCGGCGCGCGCGGCGGCACCGCGATCCTGCGCAAGCGCGGCGAGCAGGCGCTGATCGCGACGCTGGTCAACCATCCGCCGCTGTTGCACGACGTCGTCGAGCGGCTGGCCGGGATCGAGCTCGCCGAGTCCGACCTTGACAAGCTTCGCGAAGGGCTTCTATTGCTTTCCGCCGACGGTTCGGATCTTGACTCCGGCGGGATCGAACGCCAATTGAGGGAGCGGGGTTTCTCCGACGCGCTGGACGGGCTCCTGGGGGCGGAACTCTACGTTCATGCGGGATTCGCGCGGCCCGGCGCGCCGCTCGACGTGGCGCGGGCGGGCCTCGAGCAGGTCGTGCGGCAGCTGACCGCGCCGTCCAGGCGGGCGGAGATCGAAACCGCCCGGCAGGTTTTCGTGGAGGATCCGACCGGGGAAAACTGGGCGCGGTTCGAGAGCTTGAAGACGCAGGATCAGGTCGATCTCCGGGATCGCGACGCGCTGGGCGGCGACGCCGGCGCGGACGCCCTCGGGTGAGACCCGGGTGAGGGGAGCCACATGGCGACGAAGATCGCGAGTGCGAGCGAGGCCGGACAACCGCGCGACGACAACGCCGATACGCCGCCGATCGACCCGACGGGCGCGGCGGTCAAGAAGCTGCTGGCGCGCGGCAAGGAGCGCGGCTACGTCACCTATGACGAGCTGAACGCGGCCTTGCCGCCGGACGAAGTGTCGTCCGAGCAGATCGAGGACACGATGGCCGCGTTGTCGGAACTCGGCGTCAACGTCGTCGAGGCCGAGGAAGGCGGCGGCGATTCCGGCGGCGCGGGCGGCGACGGCGAAGCCAAGGACGAGGCCGAGCTCGGCCTCGCCTCCAACTTCAACGAGGACGACGATCTCGGCCGGACCGACGACCCGGTGCGCATGTATCTGCGCGAGATGGGCGGCGTCGAGCTGCTGTCGCGCGAGGGCGAGATCGCCATCGCCAAGCGCATCGAGGCCGGCCGCGAGAAGATGATCGCCGCCATCTGCGAGAGCCCGCTGACGCTGCGGGCGATCATGGCCTGGCGCGAGGAGCTGGTCGAAGAGCGGCTCCTGCTGCGCGACGTGATCGATCTCGAAGCCACCTACGGCGGCGGCCCGAGCTCGGCCGAGATGGACCGCGACGCCGACGGGGCCGACGACGACGCCGACCGGGACGCCTCGCGCGGCAGATCCAACGGGGCCGCTCCGGACGGCGACGACCCCGCCGCCAACGTGTCGCTCGCGGTGATGGAGGCCAATCTCAAGCCCGTGATCCTCCGGACGTTCGACGACATCGCCTCGACCCGGGGCAAGGTCCGGCGTCTGGCGGATCGGCGCGACCGGGCGGGCAAGGACGGCGCGGCCTTTTCCCGCGCCTCGGAGCGGCGCCTCGAGAAGCTCAATCGCGAACTGGTCGCCGAGGTCAAGAGCGTGCGCATGAACAACGCGCGGATCGACCACCTCGTCCAGGAACTGTATCGCCACAACCGGACGCTGATCGGTCTCGAAGGCAAGCTTCTGCGGCTCGCCGAACGGTCGAAGATCCGGCGCGAGTCGTTTCTCAAGCAGTATATCGGGCATGAGAGCGACCCCCGATGGCTCAGCCGCGTCTCGCGCCTGTCCGAAAAAGGCTGGAAGGACTTCGCCGCCCGGCGTCGGGACGAGATCCGCGCCCATCGCAAGGAGGTCGCCGCCCTCGCCGACGAGATCGGCATGCCGATCCCCGAATTCCGCCGCATCGTCGGCCAGGTCCAGCGGGGCGAACGCGAGGCGGGACGGGCCAAGAAGGAGATGGTCGAGGCGAATCTGCGGCTGGTGATCTCCATCGCCAAAAAATACACCAACCGCGGGCTCCAGTTCCTCGACCTGATCCAGGAAGGCAACATCGGGTTGATGAAGGCCGTGGACAAGTTCGAGTACCGCCGCGGCTACAAGTTCTCGACCTACGCCACCTGGTGGATCCGACAGGCCATCACCCGCTCGATCGCGGATCAGGCGCGCACCATCCGCATCCCCGTCCACATGATCGAGACCATCAACAAGCTGGTGCGGACCGCGCGCGTGATACTCCACGAGATCGGCCGCGAACCCACGCCCGAGGAGCTCGCCCTGCGCCTCGCCATGCCGCTGGAGAAGGTCCGCAAGGTGATGAAGATCGCCAAGGAGCCGAAAAGCCTCGAAACCCCGGTCGGCGACGAGGAGGACAGCCATCTCGGCGACTTCATCGAGGACAAGAACGCGGTGCAGCCGCTGGACGCCGCGATCCAGGGCAATCTGCGCGAGACCACGACCCGGGTGCTGGCCTCGCTGACCCCGCGCGAGGAGCGGGTTCTGCGCATGCGCTTCGGCATCGGCATGAACACCGACCACACGCTGGAGGAAGTCGGCCAGCAATTCTCGGTCACCCGCGAGCGTATCCGCCAGATCGAGGCCAAGGCGCTGCGCAAGCTCAAGCATCCCAGCCGTTCGCGCCAGCTGCGGAGCTTCCTCGACGTCTGACCTCCGCCCGGGCGGGCCGGCGCCGCCACGGGCCGGCGAAGACGCCGCCGCGCCGCATCGGCTCCTCGCGGGCGCCGCCTCGACGGTCCGCGGCGGCTACGCCTTGCCTTTCCAGGGAATCAGACGCGCTTCGAGTCGGCGCATGACCATCTCGATCGCGTAGCCGATCAGCCCGATGATGACGATGCCGATCACCACGGTATCGGTCTGGAGGAAGTTCTTGGCGATCATGATCATGGAGCCCACGCCCTTGTCGGCGGCGACCAGCTCGGCCGCGACGACGGTGCCCCAGCAGACTCCCATCGAGGTGCGCAGCCCGGTGAATATCTCCGGCAGCGCGTTCGGCAGGATGACGTAGCGCAGCAGCTGGAGCTTCGTCGCGCCCAGCGAATAGGCCGCATGCACCTTCGAGACGTTCACCCCCGAGGCGCCGGCGCGCGCGGCGATCGTCATGATGAACATCGACGCCAGGAACAGCAGGAAGATTTTCGCGAATTCGTCGATGCCGAACCACAGGATGATGAGCGGGATCAGCGCCAGCGGCGGGATCGGGCGCAGGAACTCGACCACTGGATCGAACAGGCCGCGCGCCACCGAAGACAGCCCCATCGCGAAGCCGAGCGGGATGCCGAGCAGCGCGCCGTAGAAGACGCCCGACAGCACGCGGTAGATGCTGATCGCGACGTGCTCCCAGAGCTCGACGTTGCGGAAGCCCTCCGTCCACAGCCGGCCCGCCCGGGAGAAGACCGCGTCCAGGGAAGGCCAGTAGATCGGCTTGACCCAGCCGAAGCTCGTCGCCGCCCACCACAGCAGCAGCAGCAGCGCCATCGCCCCGATGCCCCAGGCGCGGCCCGAATTGACCGCCGTGGAGTCGCCGAACTTCACCGTCTTCTGGCGCGTGAAGCCGTTGTCGGCCAACCCCAGCCAGATCGCGAGCTTCGATCCGCCGCCGTCGCCCGTCATCGCCTCGCCCCTCCCGTTCACGCAGCCCGGTCCGCGCGCCCCATGATCTCCTCCTCCATCTCCCAGATCATCGACAGGACCTCCTCGCGATAGCGGGTGAAATCGGGCTCCGCCTTGATGTCGCGCGGATTCTCCTCCAGGCCGCGGTCGGCGAAGGGCAGCCGGTACTCCTTCTCGATCCGACCCGGGCGCGGGGCCATGACGATCAGGCGTTCGCCCAGGAACAACGCCTCCTCGACGGAATGGGTGATCAGGACGATGGTCTTCCCGGTCTCCTTCCACAGCCGGAGCACCAGCCCCTGCATCTTCTCGCGGGTCAGCGCGTCCAGCGCGCCCAGCGGCTCGTCCATCAGAATCACGTCCGGGTCGTTCGCCAGGCAGCGCGCCAGGGCTACGCGCTGCTGCATACCGCCGGACAGCTGATAGACCGGCCGGGTCGCGAACTCCCGCAGGCCGACGGTGTCCAGCAGGCGATCGACCATCCGCGCGGTCTCCGCGCGCGGTTTCCTCGCCATGTCGGGGCCGAAAGAGACGTTCCGTTCGACGGTCATCCACTCGAACAGCGCGCCCTTCTGAAACACCATGCCGCGGTCCGCCCCGGGACCGGTGACGCGGCCATCGCCCGGCGAGCCGCCGGAACCGGCGGCCGATCCGTCCTCCAACCGGACCTCGCCCTTCGTCGGGGCCAGGAAGCCGGCGACGATGTTGAGCAGCGTCGTCTTGCCGCAGCCCGACGGGCCGAGAACGGCGGCCATTTCGCCCGGCCGCAGGTCGAGCGAGACGTTCTCCAGCGCGCGCACCGGTTCGTCGCCGGGGACGGCGAAGGTCATGGAGACGTCGTCCACCACCAGCCGTTTCATCGGCGTCGCCCGGCCGTTCGCCCGCCCGCTCGCCCGCCCGCTACTTCACGAACCGGTCGGTGATCGCCGCGTCGTAGCTGTCGAGCGCCTTGTCCATCTGCTTCTGCTCCACGAAGAAGTCGGCGACGTCCTTGACGAATTTCTGCACCGCCCCGCCCAGCCAGGCCGGCGAGGCCTGCTCCGCCTTCGACGGGAAGACCGTCTTCGCGATCAGCCGTTCGGCCGAGGGCAGGTCCAGGCCGGCGGCCCTGGCGATCGTCGGCATGACCGCCTTCCTGTCCGCCGCGTAGGCGAGGTTCGCCTTCTCGGTCACGTCGATGAAGATCCGGACCAGATCCGGATGGTCGGCCAGGAAGTCGCCGGTCACCGAAATCACGTCGAAGACGCGGATGCCGATGGCCTCCTGCTCGGCCGCGGTCATCAGCGGGTCGCCCAGTTCCAGCATACGCAGCAGCGGGCCGGCGAAGGCGCAGCCCATCGCGATGTCGCCGCGGGCGAAGGCGACCGCGGCGTCGGCGGGGTTCATCTGCACCAGCTCGACCTTGGCGGCGTCGACGCCCAGATGATCGAGCATCCGCAGCAGCTTGTAATGGGTGACGTTGCCGATGGGGGTCCCGACCTTCTTGCCTTCGAGCCGTTTCGCGCTGGCCTTGGTGACGCCCGACTCCCTGTTGACCACGCAGTTGTCCGACTCGGCGTAGGACGCGGCGATGCCGACCGCCTTCAGATCCAGCCCCTGGGATACGGCGACGATGAAGGGGACGATCCCCTGGCTGAAGGCGATCTGCACCTTGCCGGACGCCATCGCCTGCGACATCTCGTTGCCGTTGCCGAACGCGCGCCAGTTGACCTTCAGCCCCATCGCCTTGTCGAAGCTCTTGTCGAGCTGCGCCGTCTGGTTGGGAGTCGGCCACTCCAGGAAATAGGCGACGGTGATTTCGTCGGGCTTGTCCGCGGCCCGCGCCCAGCCCGCGGCTACGCAGACCGACAGCAGCGCGACGGAGGCTCCGTTGGCGATCCGGGCGAAGAGGCGCATGCCAAGTCTCCTTACCTCAATTCCGCAAACGCCGCCGTTCGCGGCCGTCTCCACCGCACGCCATCATAATCCTGGGCGCCGGCGTCGGCAATTCGTCCGGCGCCGCTTGCGCGGGAGACCGGCGCGCGATACGTATGGCCCGCGCGGCCGGAAGGTCGGCCGTCAATCGACAGGAGCGGACCCGTGCTCGACAGACTCGGAAACCTCGCCGCCGCGGCGGGCGCCCTGGCCCTCGTTTCGGCGGTCCCGGCAGCCTTGGCGACTCCGATGGTGAAGCAGCTCGCCGACGACGTATACATGATGAGCGAGAACCACTACGTCAGCCTGGTGGTGGTCGGCGAGGACGGGGTGCTGATCACCGATCCGGCCTATTCCGCCCGCGCGGCGTCGATGAAGGCGGCCATCGCCGAAATCACCGACAAGCCGGTGACCCGGATCGTCCTGTCGCACGAGCATTACGACCATGTGGGCGGCGCCGAGGTCTTCCCCGAGGCCCAGGTGATCTGCCATGCCGCCTGTCAGGCGGTGTTCGACCTGGACCCGGGTCCGCAGTCCCCCAAGAAGGTGCACGTGACGTTCACCGACTCCCTGCGGGTGGACTTCCGCGGGCCGCCGGTGGACCTCCTCTATTTCGGCCCGGCCGACGGCTTCGCCTCCATCGTGGTCCATCTGCCGGCGGAGCGCATCGCGTTCACCGCGGACCTCTACTCTCCCCGCGCGCTGACGCCGGGGATATGGATGGACGACGACAACTATCTGGCGATCCGCCGGGTGCTGAAGGAGCTGCAGAAGAAGAACCTGCTGCATGCGGTGAACTCCCATTCGGACGACAGTTCGGTGCAGGCCGTGGACGAGAACGCGGCGTTCGTCGAAGACTTGTTCCAGCTGGTCAACGGCGAGATCCGCAAGGCCATGCAGGCCGGCGGGCCGAGGCGGGTGATCACCAGCCTGGAGCGCTGGACGCGCGACCTGAAACTCCCCGCATACGCCGACTGGAAGGGTTATGACGAGCATCTGCCCGCCCATATCCGGCGCATGGCCCTGTCGATCTTCCACGGCGGCTGACCGGGGTCGCCGCCGCCGTTCGTTCAGCCGGCCGCGATCATCGGGCCGCCCTCGACCGTGCAGCGGCGCAACAGGCGCGGCTCTTCGCGCGGGAAATCGGTGCGCGCGTGGCAGGAGCAGCGATTGTCCCACAGGACCAGATCGCCCACCCGCCAGACGTGTTCGTAGACGACCGACGGGCGCTCGGCGATCTCGAACAGCCGCGCCAGGGCGTCGTCGCTTTCGGCGCGCTCCAAGCCCTCGATGGCGCCCGAGATCAGGCGGCTGACGTAGAGCGCCGTCCGTCCCGTTTCCGGGTGGCGGACGAAGATCGGCTGCCAGTGGTGTTGGACGTCGTCCAGCCCGGCGTCGATGTCCACCCGCCCGATCAGGGCGAAGTCGTAGGCCTGGAGCACTTTGCGGCCGGCGAGCTTCGCCTTGAGGTCGGCCGGGATGGCGTCGTAGGCGGCGTAGAGGTTGGCGAACTTCGTGTTGCCGCCCGCCGACGGCAGTTCGAGCGCGTGCAGCAGGGTCATCTTGTGCGGCTCGGGCCGGTAGCTCATGTCGTGGTGGAACCACATCTCGCCGTCGGGGAGGGAGCCCAGCGGGCGGCCCTCCCCGTCGCGCCGGTTGGTCACCAGCATGATCGTCCCGTCATAGCCGCCGTCGCCCTCGTTGCGGCGGTGCGCCGGCGTGGCGCGTTCGCCGACGGGGCCGAAATTGCCGGCGAAGCGGATTTGCTGCCCGGTCGTGAGCTCCTGATCGCGGACGATCAGCACGATATGGTCCAGCCAGGCCGCGTACAGTTCCGCCGCGGCCGCGGCGTCCAGCGGCCGGCGCAGATCGAGGCCGACGACCTCGGCGCCGAGCGCCGCCGGCAGTGGGCGGATCGTCAACGACATCGGCGCAGGCGGGCGGCCGGATCGCACATGCCCGGATTCCTACGGCGCCGGCGGGCGCGCGGCAAGGCGGCTATTCGATTTCCCGTCCGCGTCGCCCGCGCATCGACGCCGCCTTGCGGATCACGCGGATCGTTTCCGGCCAGCCCACATGCCGTTCGATCTCGCGCAGCGGCGCCCAGCGGACCTCGGCCGCGTCGTCGCCGGCGACCGCCTCGCCCGAACGCCATTCGGCGGCGACGTCCACCAGGGTGTAGTGATAGGCGACGCGCGCCGCCTCGTCGCGGGTGATCGCGTCGACCACGTCGACCAGCCCGGTGAGCTCGGCCGCGACGCCGGTCTCCTCCGCGAGCTCGCGAAGCGCCGCTTCGGCCACGGTCTCGCCCAGCTCCTGCGCCCCGCCGGGGATGCTCCAGCCCGGCCGGCCGGGCGGGCGGACGCGCTTCACCAGCAGCACTTCCGAGCCGCGAAAGACCACGATCCCGACGCCGACGAACGGCCGGTCGGGATAGCGCCGCGACGCCCCGGTCACGCCAGCTCGGCGGCGAGCGCATCGAGGGCCGCGCCGACCGCGGCGAGGCGCACCGCGTCCCGGTCGCCGGGAAAGCGCAGCCGCCGCGCCGGGGCCGCCCGTCCCGGCCGCGCCGCCGCGACGTAGACCGTGCCCACCGGATCGCGCGCATTGCCGCCGCCCGGGCCGGCATAGCCGGTCACCGCGACGCCGACGCCCGCCCCGGAATGGGTCAGCGCGCCTTCGGCCAACCCTCTCGTCGTCTCGGCGCTCACCGCGCCATGGACGCGGCAGACCGCCGCGTCGATCCCCAGACCCGTCGCCTTGGCGTCGTCGTGATAGAGGACGAAGCCGCGCTCGAAGATCGACGACGCGCCGGGCGCCGAGGTGAGACAGGCCGAAACGAGGCCGGCGGTGACCGTTTCCGCAGTCGCGATCCGGACCCCGCGCCGCCGCGCCGCCTCCAGGACCTGCGCCGCGCGCATTCGCAGCTCTTCCGGGAACATCGCGCCGCCGCCGGCCCCGGTCGTCTCAGGCGAACCGCAGCGCTTCGCCGGCGAGGCGGCGCGCCGCCTCCGCCGGGTCGGGCGCCGCATAGATCGCCCGTCCCGTCACCGCGTAGAGCCGGCATCCCGGCGCCGCGGCGAAGGCGCGCTCGATCGAGCCGCCCAGCGCGCCGATGCCGGGCAGGAACAGGAACGGTCGTTCGAGCCGTCGGACCAGCGAACCGGCGATGCCGTGCAGCCTGTCGAGATCGGTCGCCGGCGCCACGAAATGGTCCGTCCGCAGCGCCAGGCAGCGGTCGACGATGCGCGACAGCGCGTCGTCGGCGACGTAGCCGCCGCCCTTGGCCAGATAGTCCGGCAGCGGCAGCTCGCCGCCGACGATCGGCAGCAGCTTCCGCCGCCGCGCTTCGCCGACGAAGCCGTCCACCGCCCGCGGCCCGGCCGTCGGGAACAGGATCACCCCGTCGACGCCGGCGCGCGCGCAGGCCGCGGCGAATTTCGCCGCCATGTCGGGAATGTCGGCGCCCGCCTTCTGGTGGTCGTAGATCAACGGCAGGTCGGTCACCGACCGCAGGGCGGCCACGGCCGCGGCCAGCCCGCGCTGCAGGACGGACGTCGCTCCGATCTTGTAGGCGACGACGCCGTCGATGCCGGTGGTCTTCTCGACCACCCGCCGGGCTTCGTCGAACGAGTCGGCGTCGAGCGCGGGCACGACGCCATGGGTGCGGCCCAGGCGGACGCCATGGGCGCTCGCGAGATCGTCCGCGCGCAGCCGCGTCATCGCCTGGAGACGAACCGGACGCTCATGCCGCGATCCTACGTCCCGCGCGGCGCCGGTTCAAGGTCGCGCCCGCCCCCGGCCGACCGCGACCAGGGCCAGGATCACGAAGGCGCCGCCCACGAGCTGAAGCGGGGTCAGGGTTTGACCCAGAACCAGATACCCCAGGACGACCGCGGCGACGATCTCGAAATTCATCACCAGCGAGACCCGGACCGAACCGATCGCCGCGGCGGCGGCGAAGAAGGACGCCATCGCGACGCCGTAGAACAGCGGCGCCAGACCGAAGGCGACCCAGCCTTCGAGGGTGGCGGGAAACCGGACGTCGCCCGCGGCCGCGAGGACCGCGAGGAACAGGAGCTGCGCGGAGGCCTGCACGTGCAGGGTGACCGGCCGCGAATCGCCGCCCCGGATCAGCCAGGTGCTGGCGACGACCACCACCGTCCAGCACAGCGCCGCCAGCAGGGCGAACGCGGCGCCCGCCCGGTTCAGCTCCTCGCCGGCGACGTTGAGGATCAGCGACAGCCCGGCGAAGGCGAGGACCAGCCCGGCGAGCAGCGCCCGGGTCGGCCGATCTTGGCCGATGACGCCGGCGAGCAGGCCGACCAGGAAGGGATAGACGTAGAAGAGGATCATCGCGAGCCCGATCGGGATGTGCTCGAACGAGGCGTACAGGCAATAGGATTGCGCCGCCTGCGCCGCGCCGAGGGCGAGCGCCGCCCCGCGGTCGCGGCGCCCGAGCCGGATCGGGCCGCCGGTCAGCCGCAGCAGGAGATAGAGCAGCAGCACCGGGCCGGCGAAGCGGACGCCGGCGACCGAGAGCGGTTCGGCCCCCGCTCCGTAGGCGATGACCGCGGCGATGGAAGCCAGGGCCAGCAGGGAGGCGGCCGCCAGGGCCATCGCCGCTCCGGCCCAGAATCGCGGCGGGGTCACCGGCCGGGTCCCCTACAGCATCCACGCCTTGACCACGTTCACCAGGATCGAGATCGCGAACGCGAGAAGCACGATGCCGGCGGCGGCGGCGCGCGACACGTCCAGCCCGACGTGGGCGACGAACCAGCGATAGGCCAGGATCGCGAACGTCGCCGCCAGCGCCAACGTGCTGATGACGTGCGGCCGCAGCAGCGCGCTCTCGGCGAGCAGGGCCGCGACGGCGTAGATTCCGACCTCCGGAACGATGGCCCAGTTACGGGCGGCGACGTAGCGGAGATAGCGCTCGGCCCGGCCCATCCGCTGCGCCACGTAATACATCGCCAGCGGGAACGCGACCCAGCCGATGATGTAGGCGATGATCTCGATCAGCAGGATGCGGAGCGGCCCGCTCGTCGGTTCGGTCCCGGCGAGCCGGAGCCAGGTCAACGCCGCGAAGGGCGGGGCCACCACCGCGGCCGCGTAGAACGAGCGCCAGAAGGATTCCAGCGTATCGTCGAAATAGCGCAGGCCCTGGCGGTCGTAGCACGCCAGCCGCCAGGCGCCGCGGATCGCGTGAGCCGCCTCGGCGAGGGTGATCATCCGCGGGCGCGCGGGGTCATGCCGCGAAATAGTCCTCGAGCACGGCCTCGTAGATATCGGTCAACGCGGCGATATCCGCGAGCGCTGCGCATTCGTCGACCTTGTGCATGGTCCGACCGACCAGGCCGAACTCGGCCACCGGGCAGTAATTCTTGATGAAGCGGGCGTCGGACGTCCCCCCGGCGGTGCCGAGCGCGGGCGTCGTCCCGATCGTCCGCTCGACCGCGCCTTGCAGCAGCCCGGTGAACCGGCCGGGCGGCGTGACGAAGGCCTCCCCGGCGACGTGGACGTCGAGCTCGTAGGTCCCGCCCAGCCCGTCGAACGTCCGTTCGAGCCATTCGGTCAGGCTGGCGCCGGTGTGGCGGTCGTTGAACCGGATGTTGAACGCCGCCCGCGCCGAACCCGGGATTACGTTGGCGGCCGGGTTGCCCACGTCGATCGTCGTCAGCTGCAGGTCCGACGGCTGGAAGTGCGGCGTCCCCTCGTCGAGCCGATGCCCTGCGATCGCCGACAACATGCCGAGCAGCCGCGGCAGCGGGTTGTCGGCGAGCTGCGGATAGGCCGTATGCCCCTGGGTTCCGGTCACGGCGAGCTTCGCCGTGAGCGAGCCGCGCCGGCCGATCTTGATCGCCTCGCCGAGCCGGGCCGGGTTGGTCGGCTCGCCGACCAGGCACGCGTCGAGCGACTCGCCCTCGGCGTCGAGCCGTTCCAGCACCTTGGCCGTTCCGTTGACGGCGACGGCCTCCTCGTCGCCGGTGATCAGCAGGCTGATCGAGCCGCCGAGCCCGTCGCCGCGCCGCGCCAGTACGCGCGAGGCGGCGGCGGCGAAGCAGGCGATGGCGCCCTTCATGTCGGCGGCGCCGCGGCCGTACAGCACGCCGTCGCGGATCTCCGCCCCGAACGGGTCGGCGCTCCACGCGCCCGCATCGCCGGGCGGGACGACGTCGGTATGCCCGGCGAAGCAGAAGTTGGGCCGCGCCGCGCCGCGCCGCGCGTAAAGATTGTCCACGTCGGGCGTGCCGGGGGCGGAGAAGCGCAACCGGCGGCAGACGAATCCCAGCGGCTCGAGCGCGGCCTGGAGCGTCGCCAGCGCCCCGCCGTCCTCGGGCGTGACGCTCGGGCAGCGGATCAGCGCCCGGGCGAGATCTACGGCGTCGATGGCGGCGGTCAATCGCGCAACAGGTCGTTGATGGAGGTCTTGGCCCGGGTCTGCTCGTCGACCCGCTTGACGATGACGGCGCAATAGAGGCTGGGCGCGGGGCGGCCGCCGCCGGCGGCGCCGGGCAGCGCGCCGGGCACCACCACCGAGTAGGCGGGAACCCGGCCGCGCAGGATTTCGCCGCTGGCCCGGTCGACGATCCGGGTCGAGGCGCCGATGAACACGCCCATGGCGAGCACCGCCCCGGTCTCGACCAGGACCCCTTCGGCGACCTCGGAGCGCGCGCCGATGAAGCAGCCGTCCTCGACGATCACCGGGTCGGCCTGGAGCGGCTCGAGCACGCCGCCGATGCCGGCCCCGCCGGAGATGTGGCAGTTCTTGCCGATCTGGGCGCAGGAGCCGATCGTGGCCCAGGTGTCGACCATCGTCCCCGCATCGACATAGGCGCCGAGATTGACGAAGCTCGGCATCAACACCACGCCGGGGGCGATATAGGCGGACCGCCGGACGACGCAGTTGGGCACCGCGCGGAACCCCGCTTCGCGGAAGCGGCGGTCGTCCCAACCGGCGAATTTGGGCGCGATCTTGTCGTACCAGGGGGTCTCGCCGCGCCGCGGGTCGCGCGGCCCGCCGGGCAGCGGCGCCGTGTCGTACAGGCGGAACGACAGCAGCACCGCCTTCTTGAGCCACTGGTTGACCCGCCAGGCGCCGTCGATCTTCTCCGCCACCCGGAACCGCCCGCCGTCGAGCCCGTCGAGAGCCGCCTCGACGGCCTCCCGCGCCTCGCCCGCGCTGCCGGGCGACAGCGCGTCGCGATCGTCCCACGCCGCGTCGATCGCCGCTTGCAGACCGTCGTCCGCCATGGACCGCCTCGCTGGCCGGAGCGCGCCCACAATAGCGGGCTCGCCCGGCCTGTCAACGCGGCCGATGCCCCCGGCGGGCGCGGGGCCGGCGGTCAGAAGACGATGCCGGCCCCCAGCCGGCCGCTATAGCTGTCGGCGCCGGCCCCGGCCATGCCGGCGTTGAGATGGACGTCGCCCTCGCGCCCGACGCGGGCGCTGAAGCCGATCGCCAGCGCCTGCCGGCCGTTGTAATGGCCGACGCCGGCGCCCAGATAGAAGCGGCCGCCGGCCGGCACTACGTTGGGCAGGGCGGTCAACGCCGAGGTCATCGCCGTCGCCCGGTCCAGCCGCGCGCCGAGCTTGCCGACCTGGCGGCCGAGGGCGTCCACCCGCCGGTCGAAGTCGAAGAGCTGGCCCGGGGCGAGCGTGCGCAGCTTCGCCGTGTTGTCGGGGAGCCGCTCCTCCACCACGATCCGGTAGCCCTCGGTCCGCGCCGGATCGCCCTTCTCGTAGGGCGCGGGCAGCTCGCCCCGCTCGACCTTCCCCAGCCGTCCGGCGATGCTGTCTGCGTGCGGCGTGTCGCTGTCGGTCGCCGGATCGGCGACGCCGCCGCCCGCGCCGCCATAGGGCCGGCCGTAGAGAGCCTGGAACAGATAGGCGAGCCTCTCCTTGGACGAGATGGCGCTGGCGATGCGTTGCTCTGGGCTCAGTTCCGGGTCCGCGGTCTCCCTCGCGGCCTTTTCCCCGTCGAGGGCGAGGAACTCGTTCATGGTCGTGCCGACGGGCTCGCCGTCCTCGCCCATGACCGGCGTGGTCGAGAGCCGGGTGTCCGTGAGCATCGCCAGCATGGTGACGATCTGGCGGTTAAGCGGGATGCCCTCGAACGTCACCGCCACCCGGTCGCCGCCGTCGGTCGTGACCCTGACCGTCCCGGACCGTTTGGCCGGCTCCGCGTAGATGCCTTGGACGTTCATGACGTCCATTCTGTCCCCTTCCAGCGTACCGTCGTCGCCGACCTCGACCTGCAACGTGCGTGTCCGGGCGCCGAGTAACGTTTCGTCCAGCCGCTCCTCGGCGAGATCGACGGTTTCCTTCAGGTCGGCGATGCGCTCGAAGGCGCTGCCGTCCTCCTTGGGGCCGTCGGCGGCGGTCCCGAGGCCGGTCCCCAGCGCCCCGACGCGGCCATGCAGCGCGCCGCCATCGGCGGTGAGCCGGCCGGCGCGGTCCACGGTCAGCAGCTCCGGGTTCTCGGTCTGCGCCGCGGCGCCGGGCAGCCGGTAGCGGTGGCCCGACCCGCCGATCACGACCTCGTTCGCCCCGGCCGAGACCCCGGCGCCGATGGCGATGGCGTTGGCGCCGACGGCCCGCGCGTCCCGCCCGATGGCGATGGCCCGCTCCGCCGGCGCCTGCGCCCCGGCCCCGACCGCGATCGCGCCGGCCGCGCCGGTGAGCGCGGCCGGCAGGTTGGTCTCGTCGAGATTCGAGACCGCCTCCAGCGCCGCGACGGCGTAGACCTTGCCGCCGATGGCGACCTGGTGACGGCCGGCCCGGCCCGAATCGGCCAGATAGGCCGCGACGTCGCGGTAGTAGCGGGTGGGGTTGATGACGTTCGCGGCGCTCTCCGCCACCGGCGTCGGGAGGTTGGCGTCGGTCAGCGACGCGACCGCCGCCAGATCGGCGATGGCGTAGACCTTGCCGGCGATGACGGCGTAGCGATAGCCCAGGGAAGAAGCGCGGGCGGCGTCCGCCAGCCAGGCCGCGGCGTCGGCGTAGCGTCCGGCCGCGACCCACGCGCCGGCCCCGGCGCCGGGGCCGAGCGCCAGCGCGTGATCGCCATGGGCCTGGGCGTACCGACCGACCGAGACGCTGCTTCTCCCCGTGGCGGCGGCGGCGCTGCCGAGGGCGGTGCTGCGCGCGCCGCCGGCGAGGGCGACGGCTCCAAGCGCAACGCTGCGCTCGCCGAGCGCCCCGGAATACTGTCCGACCGCGGTCGCGTACTCGGCCGAGGCCAGGGCGGACTGCCCGAGCGCCGTGGCCCGGTCGGCGGTCGCGCGGGCGGATTGACCGACCGCGGTGGCTCGCGTCACCGACAGCGCGTTCAGCACCGTCGCCAGGCGCTGGCGGACGGTCTGGCGGAAGGCGCGGCCGGCGGCGCTGTCCGCGGCGAGGTTGGCGTTCGCCCTCTCCCCGGCGGTCAGATAGGAGTCGCAGCGGCTCGCGAAGCTTGACGGGGAGGCGATGCCTTCGGGCAAATGCGCGCACTCGATCAACCGCCCCAGGCCCTGAACGGGAATGCTGGACGCCGTCTGCGCGCTGCCGCCCACGGCCGTATTGCGGGATCCGGCGGCGCGGGCAAGGGCGCCCACCGCGGTGGAGGACCAGCCGCGCGCCGCGGTGTTCACGCCCGCGGCGACGGCCCATTCGCCCTGGGCGAAGGTATATTGCCCGAGCGCGGTGGAGTCGGTGCTGAGGGCCGTGCTGGAGGCGCCCAGCGCCGTCGCATCGTCCCCCAAGGCGACGGCGGACCGACCGAAGGCGGCCGAAGCGTCCTCGGACGCCCGCGCCCTGCTGCCCACCGCGGTGGCGCCGCGGCCCGTCGCCCGGGCATCGTCGCCGACCGCGGCGTTGTTGGCGGCCGGCGCGAAATGGCGCGGCAGGTTGCTGTCCGTCAGGGCGGCCTGGTTGTTGGCGGCCTCCAGCTCCGACACCAGATAGAGCCGTCCGTCGATCTTGGCGTAGAGCCTGCTCGTCCGCTGCGAATCCGCCAGATAGGCCGCCGCATCGGCGTAGGTCGCGATCAGGTTGGCGTCCGTCACGGTGACGCCGGACCGGATCCAGTCTTCGATGTGGACGGGTGCGACGTCGTGGCTGCCGATCCTGACCCACAGCCCCCGCCGCTCGGCGCCCGCCAGATAGGCCGCGACGTCGGCGAAGGCGGGGATCGAGTCCGGCGCGTCCTCGGCCCCCGTCCCCGCCTTGTAGGCTTGGGCCGGAGCGGCCAGGAACAGCAGGAGGGCGATCAGCGCGGCGAGGCTATTTCGAAGCCGTCGCGGGGGGGGGGGGGGGGGGGGGGGGGGGGGGGATTTCACGCGAGAGCCGGCCATCCGATCATGCATCGTCCTGTTCCTTCCTCGTTCGTTTCGCTCGCGAAATCGCTACCCCATCGTACCGGACGGCGGCTTCGCGTCAAGCGCGAGATTCGCCTCCCGGCGCGCCGGGCAGCTCGACCGGTCACACCCGGACGGCCCGATATTGCATCTTCGCATACCTCATGATAGGAAAATATGACTTTCCAATTTTCGCCGCATGAGGCCCGCCATGCCTCTGGTCACCGTGAAGCCGAAGTTCCAGGTCACCATTCCCGCCAAGCTGCGCAGAGGGCTCGATCTGCGCGAGGGCGATCTCCTGGAGGCCACCGTCGTCGGGGACGGCATCCTCTTCCGTCCCAAGGAGGTGGTGGACCGCAATGCGGCCGCCGACCGGATTGCATCCATCCTCGCGCGGATCGAGCCCTTGCCCGAGGACGTCGGCCGTTCCGAGGACGAAATCATGGAAGACGTCGTCGCTGACATCGCCCGGGCTCGCGGAGAGCGCCGCGACCGCGAAACGTGAGGGTTGTCATCGACTGCAACGTTCTTGTTTCGACGGCGCGATCCTGGTCACCGGCAACAGCCGGGATTTCCCGGCGCCGCGATACCGATCGGTCGAGATTCTGTCCCCGCGTGCTTTCCTGGATCGAATGACCGGACGATCGGAAACTGTCGTTCATCCCCGCGAGGACGGCAATCCGTGAGTGATCGCCGTCAGGGCTCGAAGACATGCGCATCCATGACCTGCGCCGCGGCCTCGCCCGCCGCGCGCCGGCGCTCGACAAAGACCCGACCGGCCGGTTGCGCTTCGATCCGGCGATGGGGGCGTTGTCGGGCAGGCTGCGGGCGCCGCGGCGGCTTCGCGTCAAGCGCGGGATTCGTCCCCCGGCGCGCCGAGCAGCTCGCCCAACCATCCGGCCACGTCTTCGGTCACGTGGTGGACGTGTTCTTCGACCCCGGCTTCCCGCGCCCAGGCGGCGTCGGTCTTCTTCCACACCGTCGTCATGCCCATCCGCGCCGCGGGTTCGAGATTCCGCGCGATGTCGTCGATCATCACCGCGCGCCCGGCGTCGATGCGGTGCCGCCGGCACAGTTCGCGATAGGCGTCGTCCACCGGCTTGGGGACGTAACCCGCGGCCTCGATGCCGTGCACGGCCTCGAAATGATCCGTCAGACCCAGCATCCCGAGCACGGTCTCGACATGCGCGGCGAAGGCGTTGCTGTGGACGATCTTGCGCCCCGGCAGCCGGGCGATGCGGTCGGCGAGCACCGGGTCGGGCGCGATGCCGGACAGGTCGGTCTGCATCATATGCGCCGCATAGACCTGGGGTTCGAGCCCGTGATGGAGCATCAGCCCGCGCAGGGTCAGGCCGTAGCGGCCGAAATAGTCCTTCTGGATGCGTCGCGCCTCGGCCCGGTCGACCGAGAGGAAGCCGGCGACGAACGACCCCAGCAGCTCGTCGATCTGGGCGTGCATGTCCGGGCCGACCGGATACAGCGTATTGTCGAGGTCGAAGACCCAGGTTTCGACCCGGTCGGCGACGATCGGGCGGCGGGGCGCCGCGGGCACGGCGTCAGCCGCCGCCCCGGCCGCGCCGGATCAGCGTGCCCACGCCGCGCTCGGTGAAGATTTCCAGCAGCACCGCATGCGGCAGCCGTCCGTCGAGGATGACGGCCGCCTCGACGCCGGCCTCGATCGCCTTGAGGCAGGTCTCGATCTTGGGAATCATGCCGCCGGTGACGGTTCCGTCGTGGATGCGCCGGCGCGCCTGGCTCGCGGTCGCCTCGGGGATCAGCCGGCCGGCGCGGTCGAGCACGCCCTCGACGTCGGTCAGCATCAGCAGCCTGGCGGCGCCCATCGCCGCGGCCACCGCGCCGGCCGCGGTGTCGGCGTTGATGTTGTAGGTCGCGCCGCGCGGCCCGATCCCGATCGGCGCGATGACCGGGATGATCTCGGACCGCTCGAAGGACCGCAGCACGTCGGCGTTCACCGCCGCCGGCTCGCCGACGAAACCGAGATCGAGGACCTTCTCGATGTTCGAATCGGTGGACCGCCGCCGGCGGCGCAGCTTGCGCGCCCGGATCAGCGAGCCGTCCTTGCCCGACAGCCCGATGGCGACGCCGCCGGCCTGATTGATGGCGGTGACGATCTGCTTGTTGATCGAGCCCGACAGGACCATCTCGACGATGTCGACGGTCGCCCGATCGGTGACCCGCAACCCGTCGACGAAGAAACTCTCGATCTTGAGCCGCGCGAGCATCTCGCCGATCTGCGGCCCGCCGCCATGGACCACGATCGGGTTGACGCCGACCTGCTTGAGCAGCGCCACGTCGCGGGCGAACGACGCCGACAGTTCGCCGTCGCCCATGGCGTGGCCGCCGTATTTGATGACGAACGTCCGCCCGGCATAGCTCCGCATGTAGGGCAGCGCTTCCGACAGCGTCGCCGCCTTGCGCAGCCACGCATCCAGGTCGCCGTCCGTGCGCCGTGCGGCTCTCGCGGTCTTCATGCGGCGAGCTTAACCCGCATCTCTTACCCTGGCCATGGCCGGCGGCGGCGGCAGGGCGAGCTCGGCCAGGGCCGCCCGCAGCGCCTCGATGCCGATGCCGGCGCGGGCGCTGGTCGCCGCGATTTCGGGATGGGCCGGAACGCGCCGGCCGAGCTCGGCGGCGACCGCGCCGGCCCGGGCCTCGCGCCCCGCCGGATCCGCCTTGTCGATCTTCGTGAGCACCGCCTGATAGGACACCGCGGCCCGATCCAGCATGTCCAGGAGCTCGCGGTCGTTCTCCTTCAACCCGCGCCGCGCATCGACCAGCAGGCACAGCCGGCGGAGCGTCGGGCGGCCGCGGAGATAATCCCGCGTCAGGCCGGTCCAGCTCCGCGCCCGCCCTCGGGACGCGCGGGCGAAGCCGTAGCCCGGCAGATCCACCAGCATCAGCCGCTCGCCCAGGCGGAAGAAGTTGATCTGCTGGGTGCGGCCCGGCGTGTGCGAGACGCGGGCGAGGGTCCGGCGCCCGGTCAAGGCGTTGACGAGGCTCGACTTGCCGACGTTGGAGCGGCCGGCGAAGGCGACCTCCGGCAGGCCGGGCGGCGGCAGGGCGGCGAGATCGGCGACCCCGGCGACGAAGCGGCAATCCTGGGCGAACAGAAGGCGGCCCGTCTCGAGCGCCGCCGCCTCGTCGCCGCCGGCGGCGGGACGGGCGGCGTCGGAGCCGGTCACGAGCCGCGTTTGCGCGACCGCTTGCGCCGGCCGGGCTGGCCCGGGCGGGATTGGCGTTGGCGGTCCGCGGCGGGCGCGCCGGAGGCGCCGGACGGGCGCCGCTTGCGCCCCGCGGCCGGGCCGCCGCCGGCGTTCGCCGGACCGGCCGCGCCTTTGGGCTTGGTCGGGCCGGCGGGCTTGGCGGCCGGGCCCGGCGCGGTCGTCTTGCCGCCGATGCCGACGCCCATCCGGCGCATGATGATGTATTGCTGGCCGACCGAAAGCAGGTTGTTCCAGGCCCAGTAGATCACCAGCCCGGCGGGGAACTGCCCGAGCACGAAGGTGAACACGATCGGCAGCATCATGAAGATCTTGGCCTGGGTGGGGTCGGCCGGCTGCGGGTTCAGCTTCTGCTGGAGATACATCGTGCCGCCCATGATGATCGGCCAGATGCCGATATTCGCCATCTGGATCACCGCCGGGACGTCCCATTGCAGGAGCCCGAAGCCGGTCAGGACGCCGAGCGGATCGGGCGCCGAAAGATCGTCGATCCAGCCGAAGAACGGCGCGTGCCGCATCTCGATGGTGACGAACAGCACCTTGTAGAGGGCGAAGAACACCGGGATCTGGACCAGGATCGGCAGACAGCCGGCGGCCGGGTTGGCGTTCTCCTTCCTGTAGAGCGCCATCAGCTCCTGCTGCTGGCGCTGCCGATCCTCCTTGTGGCGGTCGCGGATCTCCATCATCTTGGGCTGGAGCTTCTTGAGCCGGCTCATCGCCTTGTAGGACTTGTTGGCCAGCGGGAAGAACGCGATCTTGATGAGCACGGTCAGCAGCAGGATCGCCAGCCCGAAATTGCCGATGAAGCCGTTGAAATACGCCAGCGCCTGGAAGATCGGCTTGGTCAGGAACCACAGCCAGCCCCAGTCCACCGCCAGATCGAACCGGCTTATGCCCAGCTCGTCCCGATAGGCGTCCAGCAGCCGCACCACCTTGGCCCCGGCGAACAGGCGGTTGCGGATCTCGACGCGGCCATTCGCGGGCACCGTGACCGCCTCGCCGAGCATGTCGACCTGATAGCGGTCCTCGCCGTCCTCCAGCCAATGCTTGAAGCGCGATCCCATGACCGCCCGCTGGTCGGGGATCAGGGCGGTGAGCCAGTATTTGTCGGTGATCCCGATCCATCCGCCGGCGCTGCATCGCTCGAACGTGCCGCGTTCCGGCCGGTGGATCGAAGCCGGCAGGCGGGCGAAGCGCGGGTCCGTCGCGCACGCCGCGGCGACCTCGCCCCGCTCCTCGTCCTGGAGATCGTCGTAGTCGACCTCTTCGAGCAGATCGTCGAAGACGCCGAGCAGCCCTTCGTGCAAGATGAAGAAGCCGAGGATGTCGGGCGTGTCGCTGCGCGAGATCAACCCGAACGGATGCAGGGCCACCGGCGCGGCGCCGGTATTGCGGACGCGCTGGGTGACGGTGAACATGTAGTTGTCGTCCACCGCGACGACCTGCGAGAACTCGAGCCCTTCGCCGTTGTTCCAGGTCAGCGTGACCGGACTGTCGGGCCCCAGCGTGGCGCGGTCGGCGGTCCATGTCGTCTGCGGACCGGGCAGCCCGACCCCGGACTCGGAAGCCACCCAGCCGAACCGGGCGAAATAAGCCTTCGGCGCGCCCGACGGCGACAACAGCGTGACCTCGGCGCTGTCGGGGTCGATCGTCTCGCGATAGTCCGAAAGCACCAGATCGTCGATCCGGGCGCCCTGTAGCGACAGCGAGCCGCGCATATGCGGTCCGGCGATGGCCACGCGCCGCGCCTTGCCGATGACCGCCTCGCGCGTCGGCGGCGTCGACGCCGGGACCTGTCCGGCGACCGGCGCGCGCCCCGCGACCGGCGGACCGCCCTGGCGGAGGGTCTCCTCGCTGCGCTGCTGCGCCGCCTCCTGGCGCGCGCGCTCTTGCTCGATGCGCGGCTTCTCCACCAGCAGCTGGAACGACAGCAGGATCGCGACCGACAGCACGATCGCGACCAGCAGGTTGCGCTGATCGGTCAACGGCCGCCCTTCCGCCCGAGCGCGGGAACCGGATCGACGCCCCCGCCGCCCCAGGGGTGGCAGCGAGCGAGCCGACGGACCGCGAGCCAGCCGCCGACGAACGCGCCATGGCGCTCCAGCGCCTCGGCCGCGTAGTCGGAGCAGCTCGGATGGAAGCGGCAGGCCGGCGGGAGAACCGGCCGGACGCCGATCTGATAGACGCGGATCATGGCCCGCAACGCCAGGCCCGGCGCGCGGCCGAGGCGCCTCACCCGGCGTCCCCGGCGGCGGCCGGGCCGCGTCCGCGCCGGGCGCCGAGCCGTTCGAGGGCGGTCGTCAAGTCGCCGATCAGCGCGTCGAACGGCCGTTCGACGGTGGCGCCCCGCCCGATGACCACATAGTCCCGGCCGCTCTTCGCATGCCGCGTGAGCACCTGTTCGGCCGCGGCGCGCAGGCGCCGGCGCGCCCGGTTGCGCGCCACCGCGCCGCCGACCTTGCGGCTGACGGTGAAACCGACGCGGATCTCCCCCGCCGGTCTCTCGTCTTCCGCGCAACGGCGGACCTGAAGGATCAGGCCGGGCGCCGCCCATTTCCGGCGCGCGCCCGCCACGCGCAGGAACTCGCGGCGGGTCTTGAGGCGCTTCAACACGGCGCCGCTCAGGCGGAAAGACGCTTCCGGCCTTTCGCGCGGCGCCTCGCGAGAACCCGTCGCCCGGCGACGGTGGCGCGTCGGGCGCGGAATCCGTGGCGCCGCTTGCGGACCAGGGTGCTTGGCTGATAGGTGCGTTTCACGATCGGGCTCCGGGGGCGCTCCGTTCCATCGGCGCCCGCTGTATAGCCCGCATCTCTCGCCCTGTCCATGGCCGGCGCGGCGCCGGCGGGTCGTTGCCCGGACGCCGCGCCGATGCTATGCACCGCCTCTTCCCGCGCGCCACCGACGAGCCGGGGCGATGACCGAAGACGACGATGCGCGAGCGCCATCCCGACCGGCCGGGCGGCCGGGGCTGCGTCGGTTGTGGCCGATCGCGGCATTGGCCCTCGGCTTGGCCGCCTTCCTCGGCCTCGGCCTCGACGAGCACGTCACGCTCGGCGCGCTCAAGGAGAATCGCGACGCCCTCGCAGCCTGGGTCGAACGGATGGGCGTCGCGGGCGGCATCGTCTTCGCCGCCTGCTACGCGCTCGCCGTCGCCTTCTCCATACCGGGCGGCCTGGTTCTGACCATCGCCAGCGGGTTCCTGTTCGGCCCGTTCGCCGGCGCGCTCTATACCGTGCTGGGGGCCACGACCGGCGCGACGTTGCTGTTCCTCGCCGCCCGCTACGCGCTGGCGGACGTGCTGCGCGGCAGGGTCGGCGGCGCGATCGACAAGATGGAGGCCGGCTTCAACCGGCACCCGATGAGCTACATGCTGATCCTCCGCCTGGTCCCCGTATTCCCGTTCTGGCTGGTCAACCTGGTTCCGGCGTTCCTCGGCGTGCCGCTCCGGATCTATGCGGCCGGCACCGTCCTCGGCATCGTTCCCGCGACCTTCGTCTATGCGCTGCTGGGCGACGGCGCCGGCGCCGCGCTCGACGCCAGCGGCGACCTCGATCCCGGCATGATCTTCGAACCGCGCTTCCTGGCGCCGATTCTGGGCCTCGCCGTCCTCGCCGCCATTCCCGTCGTCCATGGCAGGCTGCGTCGGCGCCGCGGCGACGGCGCCTGACCGATGGCGCGCGACCTCGACGCCGACATCTGCGTGATCGGCGCCGGCGCCGGCGGCCTCACCGTCGCCGCGGGCGCGGCGCAGATGGGCGCATCGACCGTCCTGATCGAACGGGGGCGGATGGGCGGCGATTGCCTGAACGCCGGCTGCGTCCCGTCGAAGTCGCTGCTCGCCGCCGCCCACGCCGCCGAGGCGGTCCGGCGGGCGCCGCTGTTCGGCGTGACGGCGGTCGCGCCGGCGGTCGATTTCGCCCGCGTCCATGATCGCGTGCGCGAGGTGATCGCGAACATCGCGCCGCAGGACTCGGTGGAGCGGTTCACCGGGCTCGGCGTCACGGTCGTCCAGGCCCAGGCGCGGTTCGCCGACGCCCGCACCGTCCATGCCGGCGACCGCCGCATCCGGGCGCGGCGGTTCGTCGTCGCCACCGGCTCCTCGCCCGCGGTCCCGCCGATTCCCGGGCTCGACGCCGCGCCCTATTTGACCAACGAGACCGTCTTCGATCTGCGCGCGGCCCCGGAACGGCTGATCGTCATCGGCGGCGGCCCGATCGGCGTCGAGCTCGCCCAGGCGCATCGCCGTCTCGGCGCGGAGGTCGTCGTCCTGGAACTGCTCGGCGTGCTGGGTCGGGACGACCCCGAGCTTGCCGAGATCGTCAAGACCCGGCTCGCGGCCGACGGCGTCGAGCTGCGCGAAGGCGTCGAGATCGCCGCGGTCGAGCGGCGCGGCGGGCGGATCGCCGTCCGGCTCGGCAAGGACGCCGCGGAGGTCGTCGAAGGCGCCCACCTGCTGGTGGCGACGGGGCGGCGCCCGAACCTGGACGGGCTCGGGCTGGACGCCGCGGGGATCGCCTGCACGGCCAAGGGGATCGTCGTCGATCGGCGCCTGCGGACGACCAACCGGCGCGTGTTCGCGATCGGCGACGCCGCGGGGTCGTTCCAGTTCACCCATGTCGCCGGCTATCACGCCGGAATCGTCCTGCGCAACGCGTTGTTCCGGCTGCCGGCCAGGGTGGACGAACGGGCGATTCCCCGCGTCACCTACACCGCGCCCGAACTCGCCGCGGTCGGCCTTACCGAGGCCGAGGCCAAACGCGCGCACGGCGCCATCCGCGTGCTCCGCTTCCCCTACGCCGAGAACGACCGGGCGCATGCGGACGCCGAGACCGACGGGCTGGTCAAGGTCGTCGCCACGGCCAGGGGAGTCGTCGTCGGGGCCGGCATCGTCGGAGCCCATGCGGGCGAGCTGATCCAGACCTGGATACTGCCGATCGCCCGCCGGATGCCGATCAAGCGCGTGGCCGGGCTGATCCTCCCCTATCCGACGCTGGGCGAGATCAACAAGCGCGCCGCGGCCTCCTACTACGCCCCGGCCCTGTTCGGCCCGCGGACGAGACGGATCGTCCGGTTTCTCGCCAGGTTCGGTTGACCGCGCCGCGCGCGGCGGGGTTCGCGCCGGGGGAAAGCCATTCATGGCGCGAAAATGGGCGCAGGCGCTTCCCACAACATCTTGTATGGTCGTCGCAGGATTCGCGGTTACTTACTCATGTATGTTGTGGTAGAAAGCGAACCCCGGCGCAATGGGCCGAGGCGGATCGGGCGAACCCCCGAGCGAGAGAGAAGCGCATGGACGAGCGCGGAACGTCTGCCCCGGCGAACTCCGCCCCGGTTCGGACGCATGCGAAACGCGGCCCGTCGCGCCGGTCGGTATCCGGTCTCGCCATGACCGGAAGCCCGCTTACGGCCATGGCCGCCCTCGGAGCCTCCGGGAGCGGCGGGCCGCCCGAAGGGCCGGCGCGTAGCGAAGGAGCCGCGAAGCGGCTCGACGCGCCGCTCTCAACCGCCCGCCCGGCGTCTCTGTAGGTAGCGAACCGGGACGGCCGTCGATGCCATTCTCGAACGGACTCTGAGGGCGCCGGCGGCGAATGGCGGCGAACGACCCCGCGGGCCGGCTGCCGTTCACCGGGTTGTCGGCTCGCCTGCTGGTGCTGACGATCGGCTTCGTCATGCTGGCCGAGCTGCTGATCTACGCTCCTTCCATCGGCCGCTACCGACTGGACTATCTCCAGGATCGCGTCGATGCGGCCTATCTGGCCGGCTTGGCGTTCCGGTCGCCGCCGGATCGGGCCGCCGACCGGCCGCTGATGGCGCAGCTTCTCGCGCAGGCCCGCTCGCACGGCATCGTGCTGCACCGCCCGGCCGCCAAGCTGCTGATCCTGACCGCGGACATGCCGCCCGAGATCGCCGCCGTCCACGACCTCCGGCGCGCCCGCCTGTTCCCCTCCATCGCCGCGGCGTTCGCCGTCCTCGCCGGCGGCGGCAGTCGGTTCGTGCGCGTGATCGACGAATCGCCCGACGACCCGGCCGTGGTCGTGGAGACCATCGTCGACGAGGCGCCGATGCGGGCCGCGATGCGCGAGTTCTCGCAACGCATCCTGCTTCTCTCGGTCACGATCTCGCTGATCACGGCGCTGCTGGTCTATCTCAGCCTGCGCTGGCTGTTCGTCCGGCCGATGCTCGGCATCGCCGACAGCATGCTCGCCTTCCGCGCCGACCCGGAGGATGCGCGCCGCGTCATCGCGCCCGGCCGGCGGCGCGACGAGATCGGACGCGCGCAGCGGGAGCTCGCGAATATGCAGGTCGGGCTGCGCGACGCCCTCCAGCAGCGTGCGCGGCTGGCGGCGCTGGGCGCGGCGATGACCCGGATCAACCACGATCTGCGCAACGTCCTGGCCACGGCGCAGCTGATCTCCGACACGCTCGGCCAGAGCGACGATCCCGAGGTCAAGCGCCATGCGCCCAAGCTGCTGACGGCGATCGACCGGGCGGTCCGCCTGTGCGGCCAGACGTTGAGCTACGCCCATGACGGCGCGCCGCCGCCGCGGCCGACGCGCTTCCCGCTGGCCCCGCTGGTGGACGAGCTCGGCGGCGGGACGCCGGGCGCCCCGCATCCGGCGACCGCCCTGGAGAACCGCGTACCGACGGAGTTGATCGTCGCCGCCGACCGGGATCAACTGTTCCGCGCGCTGTCGAACCTGATCGTCAACGCCGGCGAGGCGAAGGCCGCCAGAGTGACGGTCGACGCGGCCCGCGACGGCGATACGGTCCGCATTTCGGTCGCCGACGACGGGCCGGGCCTGCCGCCCAAGGCGCGCGAGAATCTGTTCCAGCCTTTCGCCGGGTCGGGCCGCGTCGGCGGCAGCGGGCTCGGCCTCGCGATCGCCCGCGAGCTGATGCGCGGCCATGGCGGCGACGTCGTCCTCGACGATGGCGGCGAAACGGGGACCCGCTTCGTCGTCGTCCTGCCGGCGGACGCGGGCTGACCGCCGCCGCGCGCCTTCTTTCTCCGACGGCCGGGGAAACCCCGCCGTCTCTGAGTCCGTTTGAGAAATCGGGTCCTTCCGGGGCGCGACCGCCTCGATTGATCTCGTCAAGATCCCTGGATTCCCGCTTTCGCGGAGCCTGCGCCCCGGCTCGACCGGGGGAATGACGGATCCTTGGCGCGGCCGTCGATACGAGCCCCGTCATTCTCGCGAAAGAGCGCGCGCCGGAATCCTGGCGTTCGCTCGGGATGGGATTTGGTCGGTTCGGTGCGGCGGTCGCGCGGCGCCGGAGGGTTTCGGTCTTGTGTGGCGGGCCCGTCCCCGCCGGCCGCCGACCCGGTCTCGTCTCCGGCTACCATCCCGGTTCCGTCCCTGTGTGCGGGCTCTGCGTGGCCCGCATCCCCGACTCCAGCTCTCTTTCCAGTCTGCGTTGCTCCTGCGCCGCGTCCGCTTCCGTCAAGATCCCCGCCGCTATGTACGCCCGTACCGCTTCGGCAACCGACTCGACCTGTACGACACGTTCCAGCTTGTCGCTCCGTCCCGATCGCCAGTGGATTTCCACCCCGGCGTCCGGGGTCAATTGCAGCTCTGGTTCGCCCAACGGATCTTTCTCTTTCAGCGTTGTTAGCAGTGTGGCGGCTCCTCTCCACACCTCTATAAGCCGGTTGCGCTCCGCCCTGTCCGGCATCTTGCCCCGCGGCTCGCGCTGTATCTCGGCATGCGCTCGATTCCCCGGCACAGGTCGGTCCGTGACGCTCCAAAGCCTGTTTCCTTCCGCATCCGTCAGTCTGCGGACGTCTCCCGCCCTGGCCTTGATCGCGCCCCGCGTTCCTCGCCGGCCTGCGATTCCACCCTGCGCATATCGGCTCCGGTCTACCGATGCCCCGCCTTCCTCTTCGGTCCACCGGAGTTCCCCGCGCGGAAACGCGGCCAAGGGGATCGCTCCACCGCCGGTCTCCCGCTCGCCGGGGGGTAGTCTGCGTTCCAGCTCTTCGTCGTCCCCGACGACCCCAGGCGACTGCGCTCCGTGCGTTCGTTCCTCCTCCGGAAACCTCTCCCCACGCTTGGCCAACTCTTCAGATATCCTCCGGCGCCTCGTCCAGCCATGACATGACCCGGTCAAGCTCTTCTCTACCGTGCTCCTGGAGGTTTCCTTCCCTGCTCTCCTCGCTCAGGGTGCGGCTGACGTAGTACCCGACGCTGCCGTCTTCCTCCGTGCCGATCTCGACCCTGCCGTACCCGCTGCGCCAGACGATGCAAATTTCCCATGCCTCGTCGGCGTAGACCTCATCGGGCCGCCTCCACTCCTCGCACAGCCCGAGCAACGCCGCGATCTGGTCCCTGTTGACCTCGATCTGCAGCTTCGTCCCCCCCTTGACCTGGGCCGCCCGCAAGGTGTCGGCGTCGATCGTGTCCAGGATCTCCCGGGTCGTCTTCGTCTCCCGGCCGCTTCCACTCGTGTCGATCGTCCATCCAAGACCTCTCCCGTCCGCCTGCCATGCGGTTCCATTCCCGCACTGCGCCTGCTGCTCCGCAACCTCCCCTTCCTCTTCCCGCCTCGGTGCTTCGATGGGCTGTGGCGGTTGGCTCGATCCTCGCTTCGGCGCCATGCCTCCGTATGGGACGACAGGCGCTTCGATCCGGGCCAGCCCTGTGCTCGCCGTCAAGTTCATGTCGACTCTCCCGGTTGGCTCAATCCGATCCGGCCGGCGATCTCCTCCGTGATCAGGTTCCCGAACAGCATATGGGTTCGTTCATGCAGTCCTTCATACACGGCGCGACCGTCGTCGTCCTTCCCGTCGACGGACTGGATGTTCTCGAACGCTCTGTCGAGCTTCAGGCGAGCGCTCGTCTCTCCGAATCCCCAGATCGCGGTCGTCACCACATGGATGATCGGGTGTACCCGATTTCCTTCCTCGCGCAGCCCCGCTCCGATCTGGAACCGTTCCAGAATTCGCTCCCCTTCGGGATCTTCGACCCATCCTTCCCCTAAGTGCCACTCCTTCGATCCCCTTGCCTGCGCCGGGATCCGGTTCTCCCGAATCGCGAGCTTCGGGTCGTAGGCGTCGTCGGCGCCGTCCCAGACGAGCAGGTCCTGGTAGGTCAGCTCCGCACTGCGGATCTGCGCCAACGGGTGGGCGTTTCCGAGGATCTTGCCCAAGCTGGCGAACAGCTCGTAGGCTTTCCTGCTTACGCTCTTCCACCCCCCGTACTGTGCGCATCCGATCGTGATCGTCGGCCCGACGATCTCCATCCACCACGCGGCCTTGCCCGTGCGCATGAATTCGACGTACTGCGTGGGCGCCAGTGGTTTCACCTGGCCCTCCGCCAATGGCGTCGGGCCCATGGCGATCTCCATCACCGGCATCTGGTTCACCGCCGGCAACACCGCCTTCCAGTACTTCGCGTACCCTTTGTCGAGGTCCGCCCGCTCGTGCTCCATCATCTCGCCACTCCCCGTGAGCCGGAGAATCACGCTCTCGATGGTGTGGTCCGGGTGTAGTGGCTTGAACATGCTGCTTCTGTTTCCGGGCGCCTGGCGTCTTGGCCCCGCTCGCGCTGCTCGGGGATTGGCGGCTCTCGCCCCCTTCTACCGCCTTCTCGTCCGTCTGTCGTGAAGGCATTATGCCGACCCGGCATTTTTGCCGTCCACGTCCCGGCTACGTCGCGCTCCCGGGCTCAGGACCCGTAACGGGGATCGTATAGAACGGGGATCGCATGGGATGTGGGATGCGATTTCGGCCGGCGCAAGGACTGGCGGCGCATCGCGACACGATAGGACCGCTGCGCCCACGCCTTCTTGAGCGCCATCCGCATCGCCGCTACCTTCATCTTCTGGATACGAGTCCCGGGCCCGGCGAACCCGGACGGAAGCGAGCGTCTTCCGACCGGGATATGCTATCCTCGGCCGCGGCGGAGAACGGGACGAGGACATGGAGCCGATCCGCATCGCCTACCAGAGCTATGTCGACGCCGAGAGCGCCGGTCGCTACTGGCCCGACCTGCAGGCGCATCTCGACCGCATCGCCGACGACGGGACGAGCCTCGACATCAAGGGCGTCTCGCCCCCCGATTCCCATGCCCACGCCTTGTCCGAGTTCCGTTGCGCGCGGGAGGTGATCTGCAACGCGGTCGCGGCCGAGCGCGAAGGGTACGACGCCTTCGTGATCGGGCATTTCCAGGACGCCGGCCTCTACGAAGCGCGGAGCGCCGTAGACATCCCCGTCCACGCCCTCGGCGAAGCCTCCATGCTGTACGCCTGCCAGCTGGGCCAGCGCAGCGGGATCGTGACCATCAACCCCCGCTATATCTCCTGGTTCCACCATCAGATCGGCAAGTACGGGCTGCGCGACCGGGTGACCGGCGTACATGCGATGACCTTCGAGCCGGGGCAGATCCTCGACGCCTTCGGCCGCGACGGCGGCGAGCACGAGATCGCGGCGGTGTTCGCGGAACAGGCGCGGCCGCTGGTGGCCCGGGGCGTGGACGTGCTGATCCCCGGCGGCGGCATCCCGATGCTGCTGTTCGGCCGACTCTTCGACCACAACGTCGATGGCGCCCCGGTGATCGACGGCATCCCGATCGTCGTCAAGATGGCCGAGATGGCGGTGAAGCTCCGGCGCCTGACCGGCCTCTCGGTCAGCCGGACCGCAGACTTCGCCAAACCGTCGCCGGCGTTGGTGGAGGAGTTCCTTTCCCACCCGAAAGGGCTTTAGCCCGCATGTCCGGCGGGCGCGCCGGCTACGAAGGCGTCGCCGTCTGCGCGCCGACGACCGTTCCCTACGAGCGCTATTCGATCCGCAGCGCCCATTGGTTCTGCGGCCGCGCGCTGGCGGGGCTGCTGACGGGCGCCGGGCTCGACAAGGAGGAGGTCGACGGGTTCGCCGTGTCGAGCTTCACGCTGGAGCCGGACAGCGCGGTCGGGCTGATGCAGCATCTCGGCGCGTCGCCCCGCTGGCTCGATCATATTCCCATGGGGGGGGCCAGCGGCGCGGTCGCGCTCCGGCGCGCGGCGCGGGCGGTGCAGTCGGGCGACGCCGACGTCGTCGCCTGCATCGGCGCCGACACCAACCACGTCGACAGCTTCCGGCGCACCGTCGCCACCTTCAGCCAGTTCGCGAACGACGCCGTCTACCCCTACGGCTCGGGCGGCCCCAATTCGAGCTTCGCCTTCCTGACCGACCACTACATGCGCGCGTTCGGCGCGCGGCGGGAGGATTTCGGCAAGCTCTGCATCGACCAGCGGCGGAACGCGCTGACGCTGCCGCACGCGATGATGAAGCGCCCCCTGACGATGGAGGAATACCTCCATGCGCGCGTCATCGCCGAGCCGCTCCGCCTGTTCGATTGCGTGATGCCCTGCGCCGGCGCCGAGGGCTTCCTGGTCATGAGCGCGGACCGCGCCAAGTCGCTGGGCCTCCCCTATGCGACGGTCGCCGCCGCCATCGAGCGCCACAACGCCTATCCCGACGACCCGATCCAGACGCGCGGCGGCTGGGCGATGGACGCCGGGGAGCTGTACGACATGGCCGGGTGCGGACCCGAGGACATGGACGCGGTCCAGCTCTACGACGACTATCCGGTGATCTGCTTCCTGCAGCTCGAGGATCTGGGCTTCTGCGCCAAGGGCGCCGCCGCCGCGTTCACGCGCGGGCGCGACCTGACCGCGACGGGCGACTTCCCGCTCAACACTTCGGGCGGTCAGCTCTCCGCCGGCCAGGCGGGGGCGGGCGGCGGTTTTCTCGGCCTCGTCGAGACGGTCCGGCAGTTGACCGGGCAGGTCCTGGGCGCGGCGGTGGAGGGCGCGCGCCATGGCCTGGCGTCCTGCTTCGGCATGATCAACTACGATCGCGGCCTCTGCAGTTCGGCCGCGATCCTGCGGCGGAGCGACGCATGACCACGCCGCTGGCGCCGCCGAAGCGCAAGGACCCGGTCAAGCGGACGCGGCTGCCGACGCGGCCGCCGGGGAACCGGTCCCGCGAGGCGCAGGGTCTGGCGGCGATGGCGGCGCGGGGCCGGTTCGCCCTCCAGACCTGCGCCGGTTGCGGCGCGGCGCACTATCCCCCGCGCCAGATCTGCAGCCGGTGTCTCGGCGATGCGCTGGAGTGGCGCGACGCCGCCGCCGGCGGCAGGCTGCTGGCGGAGACGACCCTGCGCCACGCCAACGACCTGTTCTTCCGCGACCGCCTGCCCTGGCGGCTCGGCGTCGTCGCCGCCGACGCCGGCCCGTCCATCGTGGTCCATCTGGCGGAGGATTGCGTGCGGGGCGAGCGGGTCCGTCTGGCCCTCAACCTCGACCGGGCGGGGAACGCCGTCGTGACCGCACGCCCCGAAACCCCGACCGCCAACCAGGCGGACGACCTGCAGCTGCGCGAGATGGCGTTCGATCCCGAGAACCGGCGGGTGCTGATCGTGGACGGCAAGACCGCCCTCGGCCTCGGCCTCGCGCGGGCGTTCGCCGCCGCCGGCGCGCGCGCCGTCTTCGCCGGCTGCGCCCAGCCCTGGCGGGCGAGCCGCGCCCTCGACGCGATGCGCGGGATCGAGCGCGTGACGATCTTCCCGCTCGACGTGACCGACACGGATTCGGTCGAAGAACTCGCCGCGACGATCGGCGACAAGGTCGAGATCATGGTCAACAACGGCTACCATCTGCGCATGGGCGGGGCGATCGACCGGTTCGACGTCAACACCGCCCATGACGAGATGGAAGTCCACTATCACGGCCTGCTGCGGCTCGCCGGACATTTCGGCCCGGCGATGCGCTCGCGGGGCGCCGACGGCCATCACGGGGCCGCGGCCTGGGTCAACGTTCTGTCGGCCTACGCCCTGGTCAACAACCCGACGCTGGGGACCTATTCGGCCTCCCAGGCCGCGGCGCTGTCGCTGTCGCAATGCCTGCGCGCCGAGCTGGCGGCCGGCGGCGTGCGGGTGGTCAACGCCTTCGTCGGCCCGATCGAGGACGAATGGCATCAGCTGGCGCCGCCGCCCAAGCTCGCCCCGGCGACGGTCGCGGACCGCATCGTGGCCGCCCTGCGCCGGGGGGTGGAAGACGTGCCGGTCGGCGCGGTGGCGGAGGAGATCGTCCGGCGTCTGGCCGAGAACCCGAAGGAGATCGAGCGCGCGATCCGGCTGTAGCGCCGTCCGCGCGGGGAGGCTGACTCCAGATGACGAAACCGAACGACCGCGACCCGGGCCCGGCGCTGCTGGCGGGCCTCCTCGCCGGTATAACCGGCGGCGGCATCCGCGTCGTCGATCTGACCATGACGCTCGACCGCAAGGTCCCGACGATCGTCCTGCCGCCCGAACTCGGACAGTCCTGGCCGTTCCGGATGGAGGAGATCTCGCGCTACGACCATCGCGGGCCGGCCACCTACTGGAACAACTTCTCCTGCGGCGAGCATACCGGCACCCATTTCGACGCGCCGATCCACTGGATCTCCGGCAAGGACCTGCCCGGCAATGCGACGGACACGATCCCGCCGGAGATGTTCCTGGCCCATGCCTGCGTGCTCGACTGCTCGGCCCGGGCGGCGGCCGACCCGGACTATCTGCTCACGGTCGAAGCGGTCGAGGCCTGGGAGGAGGAGCACGGGCGCATCCCGCCCCGGTCATGGCTGCTGATGCGCACCGACTGGTCGCGCCGGCGCGACCCGGCGGCCTATCTCAACATGTCCGACGACGGCGCCCACACGCCGGGGCCCCACCCGGACCTGATGCCCTGGCTGATCGACGAACGCGACGTGATCGGGTTCGGCTGCGAAGCGGTCGGCACCGACGCCGGCCAGGCGCCGCATTTCGCGGTCCCCTTCCCCTGCCACTACCACCTGCACGGGCGCAACCGGTTCGGCCTGCCGGCGCTGACCAATCTGGACCAGCTGCCGCCGCAGGGCGCGCTGCTGATCGCGCCGCCGCTGAAGATTCGCCGGGGCTCCGGCAGCCCGGTGCGGGCGCTCGCCCTGGTGGAAGGGGCGTAGGAAATGCCCGCCGGCGCGCCCCGGCCGCAGCTCGCCGAGATCGGCCGGGCCGGGCGAACCGACGTGAGCCGGCTGTTCGCGGCGACGGCGCAGCGCTGTCGCGACCGGACGGCGCTGGTCGACGGCGACCGGAGCCTGTCCTACGGCGCGCTCGACGAGCGGACGGGCCGGCTGGCGCAGGCGCTGCGGGAGCGCGGGATCGGGCGCGGCGACCGCATCGCGCTGCTCGCGCGCAACTGCATCCCCTATATCGAAGTCGAGCTCGCGGCCGCCAGGATCGGCGCGATCTCGGTCAACCTCAACTGGCGCTCCTCGCGCGCCGAGCTCGCTCACTGCCTCGACCTCACCTCGCCCGGCCTGATCGTCGCCGCGGCGGAGTTCGCTTCCGTTCTCGACGACGTCGGCCGGCCCGCTGCGCTCGACACCGGAGACGGCTACGAACGGGCGCTTTCGGCCGCGCCCACGCCCGCGTCCGGCCTCGGGGCCGGTCCCGAAATCGACCCCGAAGACGGCATGGTCATCATCTTCACCAGCGGCACCACGGGCCTCCCCAAGGGCGCCCTGATCAGCCACCGGGCCATGGTCGCGCGCACGCTGATCTACGCCGCCGAGCTGCGCGTCCCCGACGACGACACCTTCGTCGCCTGGTCGCCGCTGTTCCACATGGGCGCCAACGATTTCGCCCTCGCGACGCTGCTGCGGGGCGGCCGGGTGGTGGTCATGGACGGCTATCGGCCGGACGACATCATCCGCGCGATCGAGACTTGGCCGGTACACTACCTCCAGGCCATTCCCGGCATGGTCGAGGACTTCGTCCGGCGGCTCAAGGCGGCGGCGGCGAAGCCCAAGCCGATCGGCATGGTCGGCGCCATGGCCGATCTGGTGCCCAGGCCGCTGCTGGCGGAGATCACCACCCTCCTCGACGCGCCCTACGTGAACACCTTCGGCGCCACCGAGACCGGCATCCCGCCGGCGACGGCGAACTTCGTCCCCATCGGCGAGGCGCCCGCCTCGCTGCCCAAGCGGCAGAACCGGTTCTGCGAAGTGCGTCTGGTCGATGCCGACGACGACGACGTGCCGGACGGCGAGCCGGGCGAGCTGGCGATCCGGGGTCCCAGCCTGTTCTCGGGATACTGGGCGAACCCGGAGGCCAACGAGGAAGCCTTCCGCAACGGCTGGTTCCATATGGGCGACGTGTTCCGGCGCACCCCCGACGGCCTGCTCGATTTCGTCGACCGGGTGAAATACATGATCAAGTCGGGCGGCGAGAACGTCTACCCGGCCGAGATCGAACGCCACGTCATGGCGGACGCGCGCATCGTCGACGCCGCCGTGGTCCGCCGGCCCGACGAGCGCTGGGGCGAGGTCCCGGTGGTCTTCGCCGCCCGCGGCGACGACCGGCTGACGGAGGACGAGGTGATCGACATGTGCCGCGGCAGGATCGCCAACTTCAAGCTGCCCAAGGCGGTCTATTTCATCGCCCCGGACGAGTTCCCGCGCAGCACCTCGGGCAAGATCCAACGCCATCTCCTCGAAGACAGGCTGAAGACGGCGCTCCCCCCGCAGGGGAGGTGAACGGCCCCCTTTTCGCGCTTTCTCCCTGTCGCTGGCCGGCGCGACTCTCCCGGCGCGATTTATGTTCTCATTTTGTGCTTGACAAGAGGGATCGTTTGTGCTACATTCCCCCAAGATCGAAAGATACGACCGGCAGCTCCATGCGGAGCTGCCGCAGGGAACGGCGATCCGGGCCTCGACCCGACCGGCTCGACCGGGGAGATGACGGATCCCCGGCGCGTCCGTCGTTACGAGCCTCGTCATTCCCGCGAAGCGGGAATTCAGGGCTCTTGACGAGTTTCCGGCGGCGTTTTTGCTCCTGTTTTTCGCCTGCTTTCGCCCTGCCTTCTGCGCGTTTTCGCCCTGCTTTTCCCCTGGTTTTTCGGTGTAACCCGTTGATGTATAAGAAAACTGCGAAAATTTGCCGCCAGCGATCCCGGTTTCGGCCTTCAGCGGCGCCGTTCGCCCCGTCCCCGGCGGGCATGGAAAAGCGCGCCGGCGCGGCGCCGATTCCGCGGCGGCGCTTTCTGCGCCCGCCCGCCCGCCGGAACCGGATTCGCCCGTTTCCGGCGGCGTTTTGCTCCCGCTTTTCGCCTGCTTTCGCCTTGCTTTTCGCGTGTTTTCGCCCTGCTTTTTCCCTGGTTTTTCGGTGTAACCCGTTGATGTATAAGGAAACTGCAAAAATTTCGTCGCCGGCGCGGCGAATCGCGTCGGCGCGGGGCGCGCGGTCAGGGGTCGAACGTCGCCTCCGCCGACTGGGCCAGGGCGCCGTCATGCGCCGCCGCCCACAGACGGGCGCTCCGCCCGTCGGGACCGGGCGCGCCCTCGACGGTGAAGTCGTGGGTGTCGTAGAGCGGCGCCATGGCGCGGACCGAGAACGACCGCAGCGCGGCGCCCGGCAGCTCCCGCCGGAACAGGTCCAGCAGCAGCGTCGCCGTCAGGTTGCCGTGGACGAGAAGTCCCGGATGGCCTTCCCGCCCGGTGACGTAAGGGCGGTCGTAATGGATGCGGTGGCTGTTCATGGTCAGCGCCGAATAGCGGAACAGCAGCACCGGGGTGGGATGGATCGTCCGGCGCCATACCGCCTCGCCCGGCGCGGGCGCCTGCGCCGGCGCGCTCCCGTCCGTCGGCCCGCGATAGACCGTCGTATGGTCCTCGGTCGTGGCGAGCCCCGCTTCGCCCGCGATCTCGTGCCGCTGGACCACGAAGCAGAGCGGCCCGGATCTGCCTTCCTTCGTCGTCACGTCGGCGACGGTCGAGGTCCGGGCGATCCGCTCGCCCACGCGAATCGGCCGGTGGAAGGTCATCGAGACGCCGGCCCACATGCGGAACGGCAGCGGAACCGGCGGCAGGAACCCGCCCTTGGCCGCATGGCCGTCCTCGCCGGTGTCGGCGAGCCGGACCGCTTCGGGGAAGTAGCACCAGTGCCAGCCGGGCGGGATCTCGTCGCCCGGCCGGAGCGGCGCGTCGTCGCGGTCGAGCGTCGCGTTGAGGACGTCGGCGGGCCAGGCGGTCACCTCGCCGCGGTCGGTCCGGCTGCGGCCGATCCAGCCGCGCAGATGGGATTCGTCCATGGTCATGCGGCGAACTCGGCGCGGATCGCGTCGGAATGCTCCCCGGCCGCGGGGACCGGGCCGAGATCGCGCATCCCGCCGTCGAACCGGGCGGGCGGAGCGACGATGTCGACGGCCCCGCTTGGGATGCCGACGCGGACCCGCCGGAGGGCGGCGTGACGGGCGAGGCCGCCCACGTCGTTGACCTCGCCATAGGCGATTCCGGCCGCGCGCAGGCGGGCGATCAGCCGATCGCGGTCGATGTCGCCGAAGACCTCGCGGACGACGGCGTCGAACGCCGGGCGGTTGGCGCAGCGCGCGACGTTGTCCCGGAACCGCGGGTCGGCCGGCAGATCGGGCCGGAGGAGGACTTCGGCGCACAGCCGGGCGAACTCGCGCTCGTTCTGGATCGCGATCAGGATCGGATCGCCGCCTTTGGTCGGATAGGCGCCGTATGGGTGGATCGAGGGGTGGTTGAGGCCGATGCGCGGCGGCCCCTTGCCGTCGGCCTCCCAATGCAGCAGCGGCACCGTCATCCAGTCGGCCACGCCGGCGAACAGCGAGGCGTCGATCGCGCAGCCCCGCCCGGTGCGTTCGCGCGCGATCAGCGCCTCGAGCACCGCCGCATGGCCGTACATGCCGCAGGAGATGTCGCAGACCGACACGCCGACCCGGCCCGGCCCGTCGGCGGCGCCGGTGACCGAGCACAACCCGCTCTCGGCCTGGACCAGCAGGTCGTAGGCGCGCATGTCGGCATAGGCGCCGTCTTCGCCGTAACCCGAAATATCGACCGTGATCAGCCGCGGGTTGCGCCGGCGCAGCCCGGCCGAGTCGAAGCCCGCCCGCGCGGCCGCCCCGGGGGCGAGGTTTTGCACGAACACGTCGGCGCGGCCGATGATCCGATGGAGCAGGGCGCGGTCGCCGGCGTCCTTGATGTCCGCGGTCAACGACTGCTTGCCCCGGTTGAGCCAGACGAAATAGGCGCTCTCGCCGCCGGCGAACCGGTCGTAGCCGCGGGCGAAGTCGCCGCCCGCGCGCTCGACCTTGATGACCCGCGCCCCGGCGTCGGCAAGGCGCGACGTGCAGTAGGGCGCGGCGACCGCCTGCTCGATCGAGACCACCAGCAACCCGTCGAGCGGTCGGGGCGCGCCGCCCGCCGTCAATACGACCTCGGCAGGCCCAGCACGTGCTCGGCGATGTAGGTGAGCACCAGATTGTTGGAGATCGGAGCGATGCGGTACAGCCGGGTCTCGCGGAATTTGCGCTCGACGTCGTACTCCTCGGCGAAGGCGAACCCGCCGTGAGTCTGCATGCACATGTCGGCCGCCTTCCACGACGCTTCGGAGGCGAGATATTTGGCCATGTTCGCCTCCGGCCCGCAGGGCTCGCCCGAGTCGAACTTGCCCACCGCCTTGCCGACCATCATGTCGGCGGCCTCGGTCGCGGCGTAAGCCTCGGCGATGGGGAACTGCACGCCCTGGTTCCGGCCGATGGGTCGCCCGAACACGTTGCGCTCGTTGGCGTAGCCGGTCGCCTTGCCGATGAACCAGCGAGCGTCGCCGATGCATTCGGCGGCGATCAGGATGCGTTCGGCGTTCATGCCGTCGAGGACGTAGCGGAACCCCTTGCCCTCCTCGCCGACCAGGCTGTCGGCGGGGATGCGCAGGTCGTCGAAGAATATCTCGGTCGTCCCGTGGTTGATCATCGTGCGGATCGGGCGAATCTCGAGCCCGTCGCCCCTGGCCTCGCGCATGTCGACCAGAAACACCGACAGCCCGTCGGTGCGTTTCTCGACCTCCTCCCTGGGCGTCGTGCGCGCGAGCAGCAACATCAGGTCCGAGTGCTCGGCGCGCGAGGTCCAGATCTTCTGGCCGTTGACGACGTAGCCCGAATTGCCGTCCTTGACCGCGGTGGTCCGCAGGCTCAGCGTATCGGTGCCGCTGGTGGGCTCGGTCACGCCGAACGCTTGGAGTCTGAGCTCGCCCGAGGCGATGCCCGGCAGATAGCCCCGCTTCTGCGCCGCGGTCCCGTGCCGCAGCACGGTGCCCATCGTATACATCTGGGCATGACAGGCGGCACCGTTGCAGCCCGCCTTGTGGATTTCCTCCAGGATCGCCGCCGCCGCCCCGATGCCCAGCCCGCTGCCGCCGTACTCCTCCGGGATCAGCACCGAGAGATAGCCGTTGCGGGTGAGCTCCTGCACGAACGCCGTGGGATAGGCGCGCTCCCGGTCGAGCGCGCGCCAGTATTCGCCGGGGAATCCCGCGCACAGCCTGGCCGCCGCCTCCCGGACGTCCTGGAAGTCTTCGGTCATCGCCACCCCGTTCCGCCCGCAGGCCATTCATACGCCCTCGCCGCCGCCCTGCAAAGCCGCCCGCATGGCGCCGGCGGCGGCGATGGGGTAGGGTTCGGCGTCGAACCCCTCCGGAGGCCGGACCATGGCCGAGATCGTCCTCGGAATGTGGACCACGCACGGGCCGACGCTCAATACGACGCCGGACCAATGGCTCAACCGCCTGCCGGCCGACAAGGCGCGCAGGCATTGGTTTCGGGGCGAGACCTTCGCCTTCGACGAGCTGGTCGAGCTGCGCCGGCGCGAAGGCCTGGCGGAGAAGTCCTCGGCGGCGGAACGGCGGCGGCGGCACGACGCCTGCCAGACGGCGATCCGGACGCTGGCGGAGCGCTGGGCCGGGGCCGCGCCCGACGTCTGCGTAATCCTCGGCAACGACCAGCGCGAACTGTTCCTGGAGGATGCGCAGCCGACGTTCACCGTCTATCACGGCGCCAGCTTCTACCACCAGCCGCTGACCGAGGCGCAGAAGGCCCGTCTGCCGCCGGGGATCGCGGAGTCCGAATGGGGCGTCCGCCCCGACGCCTATACCGAGTACGAGGCGGCGCCGGAACTCGCCGGCGCGATCTTCGACCTGGGCATGGAGCGCGGGTTCGATCTCGCAGCCTCCAGTCGATGGCCGGCGCATGGCGATCACCACCATGTCGGCGCGCCGCACGCCTTCGGCTACGTGCTCCGCCGGGTGATGAACGACGAGGTGGTGCCCACCCTGCCGATCGTCATCAACACCTTCTACCCGCCCAACCAGCCGACCGCGGCGCGCTGTTTCGCCCTCGGCCGCTTGGTTCGGGAGGCGGTCGAGAGCTGGCGGTCGGATGCGCGGGTGGCGATCGTCGGCTCGGGCGGGATGTCGCATTTCGCCATCGACGAGGAGCTCGACCGCCGGGTCCTGGACGCGCTGGACTCGCGCGACGAGCGGGCGCTGTGCGCGATCGAACAGAAGCTGCTGAACTCCGGCTCTTCGGAGATCCGCAACTGGGTCGCGGCCGCGGGCGCGCTGTTCGACACCGGCCTCGAAGGCGGGGCGGTGGATTACGTCCCCTGCTACCGCTCGGCCGCCGGCACCGGCACCGCCAACGGGTTCGTCTGCTGGAACTGACGCCGCGCGGGTCAGTCCTCGCCTTCGAGCCTGCGCATCCAGACCGAGATCACCGCCGGTCTGCCGTCGCGGATCTGCGCCAGGCCGCGCTGGAGGGCGGGCGCGAGCCCCGCCGGGTCGCGGACCTCCTCGCCATAGGCGCCCGCCGCCTCGGCCTCGCGGGCGAAATCGATCGGCGGGTCGAAATAGCCGCCCTCGAATCCCGATTTCGCCGCATGACCCTCGCGGCCGTAGGCGCGCGCGACCGCCGACGTCCCGGTGGTGTAGCTGCGGTTGGTGAGCACGACGATCAGGAACGGCGCGTCATGGCGCGCCGCGGCCCAGATCGCCGGCGCCGGCGTGCCGAACATGTAGAACCCGTCGCCGGTCACCGCGACCACGTCGCGGTCCGGGGCGGCGAGCTTGGCCCCCAGCGCCGCGCCCGGCGCCCAGCCGCCGCTGGAGCCCGGATTGCCGAAATAGGAGCCCGGCGCGTTGCAGGCCAGGTACTCGCGCAACACGTGGCCGCCCAACGTGTCGTCCAGCGTCAGGCAGTTGTCGTCCAGCATGCGGCCGAACTGGTAGCTGACCCAGAGCGGATCGATCGGCGTCGTCGCCGCCTGCGCCTCCGCCGCCCGCTCCCAACGCTCGACCCGCTTGCGCGCCGCGTCGCGCAGCCTGGCGGTCCGCTGCTCGATGCGCGCGCGGTCCTCCGCGGTCAGCAGCGTGCGCGCGGCGTCGGCGATCGCCCGGACGGCGCGGCGCGGGTCCGCCGCGGCCCGGAGATCCGCGGTGAACTCGTAGGTCGGGATGCGGAGCTTGATCGGGTCGTGGCCGACGGCGGCGATCCAGGCGTCCGCGCCCGGCGCGCCGCGGCCCGGCACCCACGGCACGTCGGTTTCCAGCGCCAATACCGCGTCGGCTTCCTCCAGCAGTCCCTGCTCCTGCTTCAGCGGATGCCGATAGGGGAAGGACAGGTAGCTCCGCTGCGCCGAATCCACCACCGCGAGGCCCAGCAGTTCGCACAGTTCGACCAGGGCCGGCAGGCTCGCCGGATCCCGGCCCGACCCGGCGGCCACCACCACCGGGAGTCGGGCGCGCGTCAGGCGTTCGGCGATCTCGCGCGCGGCGTCGGCGTCGAGCGCGCTGGCGCGCGGGATGCCCAGCTGATCGGCGCTGGGGAAACGCGCGCCGTCGATCCGCCGCCGCACCAGCTCCTTGGGAAAGTTGAGATAGACCGGGCCGGCGGGCTCGCTCCGCGCCGCCTGGATCGCGCGGCTGACCACCATGCCGGGATTGTCCTGATAGCCCAACCGATGGTCCCATTTGGTGTAGTTGCGGAGGATGCCGTTCTGGTCGTAGGTCTCCTGCATCCACAGATGCCCGCCCTCGTCGCGCGAGCCGTCCATGGTTCCGGCATAGGCGGTGGGCGGGAAGCCCGCGGTGATCAGCACCGGCAGCCCGCTGCGCCAGGCGGTATGCGCCGCGCCGCCGTAATGCATCGTCCCGCAATCGACGTGCGCCGCGGTCGCCACCGGCTTGCCGCTGACCGCGGCGTAGCCCAGCGCCGCGTTCAGGCTCGCATGTTCGTGCGGCACGGTGACCAGCCGCAGCAGCCGGTTGTGGCCCTGGGCGCGCGCCTTGGCGATCGCCTCCTGGTAGAAGCCGATCTCCGAACCCGAGGTGAAGAACAGGTGGTCGATGCCGCCCGCCGCCATCGCGGCGACGATCGCGTCGCCCACCTCGTCGGCCGGCGCCTCCTGCCATGCCGCGCCGCCGGTCATCGGACGCCTCCGATCCGCGTCGGTCGGTCGATCATCGCGTTGCTCCCCCTGCGGCCCTGCCGGCCACTCTACAGGCGCCGCCTTCGGGCGGCCAGCCCGCGCCGGTCAGACCACGGCCACGAAGTCGAGCTGGATGACGTAGTTGGCGTTGAGCTTGCGCTCGACCGTATGCCGCGTCGGCCGGTCCTCCGGGTCGGGGAACGTCGCCAGCCAGTGCCGGTTGACCAGCGGCCGCAGCGCCAGGTCGCGGAGCGCGACGTCGACCTTGGCGATGTCGTCGAGGCCGGCCCCGGCCGCCTCGACGACGGTCCTCATGTTGGCGAAGACGTTGCGGATCTGAGCTTCCGCGTCGTCCGGGACGCCGCCGCCCTCGCGCGCCATGCCGGAAAGGGCGGACGAGAAGATCATCCCGCCGATCCGCACCGCGGTCGGCAGCGGGTTGCGGTGCATCGGCAGGCCGGGAACGTCGATGGTCCGTCGCCGTCCCATGGCCCGCCCCCGTTCCTGCCGCTACGCCGCCTCGGCCGCGGGCGGGTCGAGCCGGAAGACACGCCGCGCGTTGTCCTCCAGAATCTTCTTCTTGTCGGCGTCCGAGAGCCAGTCGATCGCCCGGATGCTCGGCGCCACGTCGTCCATCGGCCGGCCGGTGTCGGGGTGGACGGCGGAGCCGATGCCGGGGCATTCGGCCCCGAACAGGCAGCGGTCGGGGCCGGCGACCCGGATCAGCAGTTCGACCGCTTCGGGCGTGTACAGCACGGTGTCGTAGTAGAGCTTGCGCATCCGCTGGCCGAACCGCTCGCCGGCCTTGCGCCGGAGCGACCCCGCCTCGAACCGGCCCAGCTGATAGGGGATCGCGCCGCCGCCATGCGAGACGACGATCTTCAGGTCGGGGAAGTCGTCGAGCACGGCGGAGTTCACCAATCCGAAGACGGCGGTGGTTTCCTCGTTGATGAAATGCAGCGTGTAGGGCTCGCGTTCGGCGCGCGAGCCGGTGCCGTGGATGTGTCCGGGGACGTCGAGCTCGCAGAGCTTCTCGTAGAGCGGGTACCAGTAGCGGTCGCCCAACGGCGGCGGGTGGACGCCGCCGTTCTCGTAAGGGTCCGGGTTGAGCAGGCAGCCCTTGAAGCCGAGCTCGCCGACGCAGCGTTCGAGCTCGGCGATCGCGGCGTCGAGCGGCTCGCCCGCGGCCTGCGGCAAACCGGCGACGCCGACGAACCTGTCGGGATAGAGCGTCGTCTCCCGGTGGATCACGTTGTTGCACTCTTCGGCGAACCAGCGGACGATTCGCGACGGGCTCTCGCTGTGCATCAGCTGGAACGGCCGCGGCGAAACCAGCTGCAGGTCGGTGCCGAGGCGGTCGATGTAATCCATGTGGCTGTGCGGCCCGAACTTCTCGGTCTCCACCGCGTGGCGGATCTCGTCGTCGGTGACCTCCACCTTGCCCCGGCCATGGGTCCCGCGCGCGGCGATCAGCGTCGCCTTATAGGCCCACAGCTTAGCGGGCGCGCTGACATGCGCGTGGCAATCGATGATCATCGCGGGCCTCCTCGGCGTCTCCGCGGCGCAGAGTCGCCCGGCGCGGCGGCGAACGCAAGCCGCGGACGCCATCCCCGCCCCGGGGCCGCATTCGGGGCTTGCAATCGGCCGTCGTCGAACCTACATACCGGTCATGGACCTGTTAGCACTCCTGTCTGGTGAGTGCCAGCGGGCCCGAAGTCCCGAATCCGAGGAGGTATTCGCATGAGGTTCAGGCCGTTGCACGACCGCGTGCTGGTCCGCCGCGTCGACGAGGACGAGACTTCGCCGGGCGGCATCATCATTCCCGACACCGCCAAGGAGAAGCCCATGCAGGGCGAGATCGTCGGCGTCGGCCCCGGAGCGCGCAACGAGAAGGGCGAGATCGAACCGCTCGAGGTCAAGCCGGGCGACCGCATCCTGTTCGGCAAATGGTCCGGCACCGAGGTCAAGCTCGATGGCGAGGAGCTGCTGATCATGAAGGAATCGGACGTCATGGGCGTGTTCGACCCGGGCGCCGCCCGCGGCAAGCGGAAGGCCGCTTGAGCATACCGTCGCGGTCCGCAGGCCCGGCGCTCGCGCCGGCGGCCGCGGATCGGTGAATTTGGCAACCGCCGGCGGCGCGCCGCGCGAGGGGCGCGCGCCGGTCGAAGAGGAGTGATCGACATGGCCGCAAAGGACGTGAAATTCGAATCCGAGGCGAGAGCGCGCATCCAGAAGGGCGTCGACACGCTCGCCGACGCCGTGCGGGTGACGCTGGGCCCCAAGGGGCGCAACGTGGTGCTGGACAAGTCGTTCGGCGCGCCGCGCATCACCAAGGACGGCGTCACCGTCGCCAAGGAGATCGAACTGTCCGACAAGTTCGAGAATATGGGCGCCCAGATGGTGCGCGAGGTGGCGTCCAAGACCAACGACATCGCCGGCGACGGCACCACGACGGCGACGGTGCTCGCCCAGTGGATCGTGCGCGAAGGCCTCAAGGCCGTCGCCGCCGGCATGAATCCGATGGACCTCAAGCGCGGGGTGGACCTCGGCGTCGACGCGGTGGTCAAGGACCTCGGCAAGCAGTCCAAAAAGATCTCCTCCAACAGCGAGATCTCGCAGATCGGGACCATCTCCGCCAACGGCGACACCGAGATCGGCGACTATGTCGCGCGCGCCATGGACAAGGTCGGCAACGAGGGCGTGATCACGGTCGAGGAGGCCAAGAGCCTGGAGACCGAGCTCGACGTGGTCGAGGGCATGCAGTTCGACCGCGGCTATCTGTCGCCCTATTTCGTGACCGACGTGGAGAAGCTCCAGGTGCTGCTGGAAGACGCCTATCTGCTGATCCACGAGAAGAAGCTGTCGAACCTCCAGGAGCTTCTCCCGGTGCTCGAAGCGGTCGCCAAGGCCGGGCGCCCGCTGGTGGTCATCGCCGAGGACATCGAAGGCGAGGCGCTGGCGACGCTGGTGGTCAACAAGCTGCGCGGCGGGCTCAAGGTCGCCGCGGTCAAGGCGCCGGGCTTCGGCGACCGCCGCAAGGCGATGCTCGAAGACCTCGCCATCCTGACCTCGGGCCAGGTCGTCAGCGAGGAACTCGGCATCAAGCTCGACAGCGTCTCGCTCGACATGCTGGGGCGGGCCAAGAAGGTGGTCATCAACAAGGAGGACACCACCATCGTCGAGGGCGCCGGCAAGAAGAAGGACATCCAGGGGCGCTGCAACCAGATCCGGGCGCAGATCGACGAGACCAGCTCGGACTACGACCGCGAGAAGCTCCAGGAGCGTCTGGCCAAGCTCGCCGGCGGCGTCGCCGTGATCCGCGTCGGCGGCGCGACCGAGGTCGAGGTGAAGGAGCGCAAGGACCGGGTCGAAGACGCGATGAACGCCACCCGCGCCGCGGTCGAGGAGGGGATCGTCGCCGGCGGCGGCGTCGCCCTGCTCAAGGCGATCAAGTCGCTGGAGCGGCTGACGCCGGCCAACGACGACCAGCGGGTGGGGATCGACATCGTGCGCAAGGCGCTGCGCTCGCCGGCATGGCAGATCGCCGAGAACGCCGGCGACGACGGCTCGGTCGTGGTCGGCAAGCTGCTGGAGAACAAGCAGGCGAGCTGGGGCTACGACGCCCAGTCGGGCGCCTACAAGGACTTGGTGAAGGGCGGCATCATCGACCCGACCAAGGTGGTCCGCGTCGCCCTCCAGGACGCGGCCTCGGTCGCCGGCCTCCTGATCACCACCGAGGCCATGGTCGCCGAACTGCCCGAGAAGAAGCCGCCGATGCCGCCGACTCCCGACATGGGCGGCGGCATGGACTTCTGATCGGCCCGGCATACGATCGCAACCGGACGGGGGCGCCGCCGGCGCCCCCGTCTTCGTTTCAAGCGCTCGTCGTTCGCGACGTTCCCGCCGAGACGTCCTGACGGCGGGTTTCGTCGGCCGTCTCGCCTCCCCGGACGTTCGGCGGTCGGTTCAGGCCGCAGGCGGGGGCAGGCCGGCCATCGCTTCGAGGACGGCGCAGACCGAAGCCGTGTCGCGGCCGCCATGGCCGGACGCCGCGGCCGCGGCGTAGAGCGGGCCGGTCGCCGCGAATAGCGGCGTGGGAGCGCCGAGCTCGGCCGCGAACTCGCCGATGATCCGCATGTCTTTCTTCCACAACTCCACGCTCATCGACGGCGGCTCGTAGTCGCCCGCCGCCATCATCGGCCCGCGAACCTCGAACATCCGCGAGCTCCCGGCGCCGTCGGCGATCACCTTGTAGACCGTCCCGGGATCGAGCCCGGCCTTCCGGCCGAGCACGAAGGCCTCCGCCGCCGCGACGTTGTGAATCGCGACCAGCAGGTTGGCGACGAACTTCATCCGGCTGCCGTTGCCGAAGGCGCCCAGATAGACGTGCGACCGGGCGAACCCCTCGAACACCGGCTGGCAGCGCTCGAACGCGGCCCGCTCGCCGCTGGCGTAGACCGCCAGATCCTTGACCGCAGCCTGCGCGCCGGTGCCGCTCAGCGGGCAGTCGAGCAGGGCGGTGCCCGCGGCCTGGAGCGCGTCGCGTCCCCGCTCCTTGACCGCGAGCGGGAGCGTGCTCGTGTCCGCCACGATCAGGCCGCCGCGCCCGGCGCCGGCGATGCCGTCCTCGCCGCTCAGCACCTCGTCGAACGCCGCTTCGCCCGGCAACGACAGGAGAACGACGTCGGCGGCCTCCGCGACCGCGCGGGGCGTCGGCAGCCCGCGTCCGCCTCTGGCCGCCAGCGCCTCTTGCCGCGCGCCCGCCGCGTCCCGCCCGACCACCGCGAACCCGGCGTCGAGCAGGTTCGCCGTGATCGCCGATCCCATCGTCCCCAGGCCGATCACCCCCACCGTCTCGTCCATGGCCCTTTCCCTTCGCTCGCGACTCCGCCCGCATGTATAGTGCCGCGCAGCCCAGTTCGCGACGGCGCAAGCGGGAGGCGGGATGACGGGCCGGGGCGTCGGCGCGCGGCTCGCGCGCAAGGAGGATGACCGCTTCATGCGCGGGCGCGGGCGGTTCGTGGCCGATCTGCAGCTGGCCGGCCAGTACGAAGCCGCCTTCGTCCGCAGCCCGTACGCCCACGCCAGGATCCTGCGCATCGACACGTCCGACGACGACCGCGCCCCACTGTTCACCGCCGAAGATCTCGCCGGCGTCCGGCCGATCCGGGCGGTCTCGGCTCTCCCCGGTTTCAAGCCGTCGGCGCAGCCGCCGCTGGCCGCGGGCAAGGTGCGCCATGTCGGCGAGCCGGTCGCCGTGTGCCTGGCCGGCGACCGCGCCGCCGCCGAGGACCGCGCCGACCGGGTCGCGGTCGAGTTCGAACCGCTGCCCGCGGTCGCCGATATGCTGCGGGCGCGGTCGCCGGACGCGCCGCTGATCCACGAGGAATGGGGCGACAACGTGTTCCTGGAGACGCTGGTCGACGGCGACTTGGCGGGCGCCGCCGGGCGCGCCGCGGTCAAGCTGCGCCGGAGGCTGCGGACCGCGCGCCAATGTATGGCCCCGATCGAGGGGCGCGGCGTGGTCGCCGAGTGGGACGGCCGGCTCGACCAGCTCACCGTCCATTCGGCGACCCAACTGCCCCACATCCTGCGCACCGGACTCGCCGAATGCCTGGGCCTCGACCATGGCCGCATCCGCGTCATCGCCCCCGACGTGGGCGGCGGATTCGGCTACAAGGGGGTACTGCTGCCGGAGGAGGTCTGCGTCTGCTGGCTGGCGATGCGGCTCGGCCGGCCGGTGCGCTGGATCGAAGACCGGCGCGAGCAGCTGACCGCCAACGCCAACTGCCGGGAGCATCACTACGACATCACCGCCTATGCCGACGAGACCGGGCGCCTGCTGGCTCTCGACGCCGAGGCGATCGTGGATGCCGGGGCCTATTCGGCCTACCCGTTCTCGGCCTGCCTGGAGGCGGCCCAGGTCGCGAGCATCCTGCCCGGGGTCTACGACTTCGCCGCCTATCGCTGCCGCACCTGGTCGGTCGCGAGCAACAAGCCGCCGATCCTGCCCTATCGCGGCGTCGCGCGGGCCGGCGTGTGCTTCGCGATGGAGTCGATCCTGGACGCGGTGGCGCATGCGGTCGGCCGCGAACCGCACGAGGTGCGCCGCGACAACTTGGTGCCGCCCCAGGCGATGCCGTTCGATAACGTCACGGCCAAGCATTTCGACAGCGGCGACTACCCCGAATGCCTGCGTCGTGCGGTCGAAGCGATCGACTTGGCCGGGCTGCGCGCGCGCCAGCGCGGCCGCGCCGCGGACGAACGCCCGCTGGGCGTCGGCGTGGCGATCTTCTGCGAACAGGCGGCGCATGGGACCTCGGTCTATGCCGGCTGGGGCATCCCGATGATCCCGGGCTTCGAACAGGCGGGGGCGCGCCTCACGCCCGACGGCGTGCTGGAGCTCCGCGTCGGGGCGCATTCGCACGGCCAGGGCCTCGAGACCTCGCTGGCGCAGGTGGCGCATGAGATACTCGGGATCGATCCGGCCGACGTCCGGGTGGTGCATGGCGACACGGCGCTCACGCCCTATTCGACCGGGACCTGGGGCTCGCGCTGCATGGTGATGGCGGGCGGCGCCGTCGCCGCGGCCTGCCGCGAGCTGGCGGGGCGGCTCGCGCGCATCGGCGCGCGGCTCCTCCAGACCGACGAGGCCAATGTGCGGCTGGCCGACGGCCGCCTCGCCGGACCGGCGGGCAGCGTCTCGATCGCCGACGTCGGCCGCACCTGGTATCTCAGCCCCCAGGATCTGCCCGAGGACGTGGACCCCGCCGGGTTGGAGGTGACGGCGGGCTACAAGCCGGTCCGCGATTCGGGGACCTTCAGCTACGCGGCGCACGCCGCTTCCGTCGCCGTGGACACCGAAACCGGCCAAGTCGAGATTCTGGATTACGTCGTCGTCGAGGACGGCGGCGTGCTGGTCAACCCGATGATCGTCGAGGGTCAGGTATTCGGCGGCGCCGCGCAGGGCATCGGCACCGCGCTATACGAGGAGATGCCGTTCGCCGAGGACGGCCAGCCTCTCGCGCCGACGCTGGCCGACTATCTGCTGCCGGGCTCGACCGAAGTGCCGGACATGCGCATCCGCCACATGGAGACGCCCTCGCCCTACACGACGTTCGGCCAGAAGGGGATCGGCGAAGGCGGCGCGATCGGTCCGCCGGCGGCGATCGCCAACGCGGTCAACGACGCCTTGCGTCCGCTCGGCGCCGAGATCCGCGAACTCCCGATCACGCCGGCGCGGTTGCTGGCGGCGCTCCGCGAAGCCGCCGGCGGGCGGCCCTGATCCGGCGTTTCGGCAGGCGGGCGACGATGCAACCGGTACTCGAAAGCTTCTTCAGCGGCTTCCCGATCCTCATCGTCCATTTCGCGCTGACGCTGGCGATCCTGGCGGCCGGGGTCGCGGTCTATGTCCTGCTCACCCCGTACCGTGAGATCGCGCTGATCAAGGCCGGCAACAACGCCGCGGCGATCTCCCTGTCGGGCGCGATCGTCGGCCTGGCGCTGCCGCTGGCCTTCTGCATGGCCGCCAGCGTCAACATGTTCGACATCCTGGTCTGGGGGCTGGTCACGCTGGTCCTGCAGCTGGCCGCCTATCGGGTCGCGGACCTGCTGCTGCGCGGGCTGCCCCGGCGCATCGAGAGCGGCGAGGTCAGCGCCGCCATCCTGGTCGCGGCCGTCAAGCTCGCCGTCGCCGCGGTCAACGCCGCCGCGGTCTCCGGCTAGCTTCGCTTCGCGCCGCCCCGCCCCGCCATGCGCTCGATCGACCTCCTGGCGCTGATCGCCATCGCGGTGGTCGCGGCGATCGGCAAGCTGGGCGGTTGGTACGGCGGGTCGCCGGACGAATCCGACCTCCGGCGCCCGCCGCCGCGACTCGCGCCGCCGCCGCGCGCCTTCCCGCCGGCGGGCGCGGGCGCGGCGATCGAAATCCGCCTGCCCGAGAAGAGCTCCTCGACCGGCACCGCCTTTTCGATCGACCGCGGCGGCGGCTGGCTGACCGCCCGGCACGTCGTCGACGGCTGTTCGCATGTCGCGATCCAGACCGGGCCGGATCGGGGCATCGGCGCGGTCCGCGTGCTCGCGCACCCGAGCGCGGACGTGGCCGCGATCTGGACCCGAGGCGGCGCGCCCGCCTTGCCGCTGGGGAACGGCGACCTGCGCCAGGGCCAGCACGCCTTCCAGTTCGGCTTTCCGGGCGGCGAGGCCGGCGACGTCTCCGCCCGTCTGATCGGCCGCCGGACGTTGAACATCTCCGGCCGCTACCGCGCTCGCGAGCCGGTGGTCGCATGGCTTCAGCTGCGCCGCGTGCCGGACCGCGGCCCCGACCTCGCCGGCATCAGCGGCGGCCCCGTCGTCGACCGCGCGGGCGGGGTGATCGGCATCGTGGTGGCGGGCGCGCCGCGGCGCGGGCGCACCTACAGCGCCGCGCCGATGACGATCGCCGAGATGCTCCAATACGCGGCGCTCGACGCCGCCGCCGCCGGTCCCGGCCGGCGGATCGGCGACGCCGATTTCCCGGCTTTCGGCCGCGACCTGCGAGGAACGCTTACGGTGGCGAAGGTTCTTTGTCGGGTCGAAGGCCGGCGCGCCGCGCGCCGGCGCGCCATCTGACCGCAGACGCCGCTGCAAACGGAAGGAAGGACTCATGCCCGTAGGCGACGACGACATTCTGTTCGAGGTCGATGACGGCTTGGCGACGATCACCCTGAACCGGGCGGAGGCGAAGAACTCGCTCGACGTGGCCGCCCTTCGGCGGCTGTACGACGCCTTCGGCCGGTGCGAGGATCGCGACGACGTGGGCGCGATCCTGTTCACCGGCGCGGGCGACGCGTTCTGCGCCGGAGTCAATCTCAAGGGCTACCGGCTCGACGACCGGCGACGACTGCGCGTCGCCTTCCGCGAGGTCGCCATGTGGTGGCATCAGGTGCTCCATCGGATCGCCCGCATCCGCAAGCCGGTGCTGGCCGCGGTCAACGGCGTCGCCGTCGGGGGCGGCCTCGGCATGGTGCTGGCCGCCGACCTCGCGGTGTGCTGCGAGACCGCGCGCTTCTACGCCTCCTGGATGTCGAACGGCATCGCCAACGACGGCGGGTCGAGCTATTCGCTGGCCCGCATCGTCGGGTTCCGCCGCGCCATGGAGCTGATGTTGACCAACCGGACGCTCGATGCCCGCGAGGCGCTGGAGTGGGGCATCGTCAACCGGGTCTACGACGCCGGATCGTTCCGCGACAACGCCGCGGCGGCGGCGCGCGACCTCGCCCATGGCCCGACCCATCTCCAGGGTTTCGTCAAAGACACCTTCCACGAGGGCTGGTTCCGCCCGCTCGAACACTGCACCGAGCGCGAATGCGCCAACATCCTCGAATCGCTCGACCACCCCTATGCGGCGGAGCGTCTGGGCGCGTTCCTGCGCGGCGAAAAGACCGACCGGGTGACCGTCCGGCTGCCCTGACCGGCCCGGCGCCTCGCCGCGCCGTCGTTGACGCCCGGCGGGCGGGCGGATAGCGTCGGACCGATGGCGGTCGTACGGCCGCTGCGGAAGGAGTCGTTCGGATGCCCTATATCGACGCCGATTCGCATGTCTACGAGGTCGAGGAGACGTTCGCCTACCTGCCCAGGAAGTTCCGCCATCGCCGGCCTCTGCCGGTCACCATACCGCGCGACGACGCGCCCTATATGGGCGTCGACAACTCGTTCTGGCTGGTCGACGGCAAGACGATCCAGTGGACCTGGGGGCCGGGTACGGTGCAGATCGGCTGTCCGCTGACCTCGGTCCACGCGAACATGAAGGAGTTCAGCGTCGGCAATCAGTCGCTGATGGACGTGCCGGCGCGCATCCGCGACCTCGACCGGGCCGGCGTCGACGTCCAGGTGATCTACACCACCCTGCTGATCGCGCCGCTGACCGACGACGACGAATTCCAGACCGCGCTCGACGTCAGCTACAACCGATGGATCGAGGAGCGCTGCGGCGAAGCGCCGGACCGGCTGAAATGGACCGCGGTGATCCCGATGCGCGACCCGAAGGCGGCGGTCAAGGAGATCCACCGGGTCAAGAACGCGGGCGCCGTCGGTCTGGTCTGCCTGGGCAGCGTCGGCGACCGGATGCTGCACCGCAAGGAGTTCGATCCGATCTGGGCCGCCGCCCAGGAGACCGACCTGCCGGTCGCCTGCCATGTCGGCTGGCCGGGGCCGCTGCGGATGATGTGCGACGACCATTCGAGCTCGCTCAACGTCTCGTTCACCCTGCCGGTGCTGATGGGCTTCTACAGCTTCGCCGGCGGCGGCATCCTCGACCGCTTCCCCAGGCTGCGCGCGGTGTTCCTGGAGGCCGGCTGCGGCTGGCTGCCCTGGTATCTCGAGCGCATGGATCACTACTACCCGGTATGCGAGTTCTTCCGCGATTCGTTCGGGCTGCCCAGGATCACCAGCGCCTCGCCCGAAAGCTACAAGGACCGCATCTACGTCACCTGCGAGGCCGACGAGTCGCTGTTGCCGCAGACGCTCGCCTATCTGGGCGAGAACAACGTCATGGTGTCCGAGGACATGCCGCATCTCGAGGCGCGCGAGGGTTCGGGCGAGGGCCTCGGCTCGCGCGGCGACATCAGCGCGCGGCAGAAGGCCAGGATCATGTACGACAACCCGTCGCGATTCTACGGCGTCAAGGCCGGGCGGCGGCGCAAGCGCGCGGCCGCCGCCGCGTGAGGCGGGACCGCGCCGCGGGGATCCTACGCTCGCCCCCGGCGGCGCGGCGGCGCGGCGACCGGGTCGGGTCGGCGGGGGCGGCGTCATGACCGACGGGATGGCGGGACGGACCGCCTTCGTGACCGGGGCCGGCGGCGGTATGGGGCGCGAGACCGCGCGGCAGCTCGCCGCCGCCGGCGTCGCGGTCGCGGCCGCGGACATCGACGGCGACGGCGCGGCGGCGACCGCCGCGCGCATCGAATCGGAGGGCGGCGCGGCCTGGGCCGCGGCGCTCGACGTGACCGACGCCGCGGCGGCGGTCGCCGCGGTCGAACGCGCCCGGGCGGCGCTCGGGCCGATCGACTATCTGGTCAATATCGCCGGCGTCTACCAGACGGTCGATGCCGAACGGATCACCGACGCCCAGTGGCGGCGCATGTTCGCGATCCATGTCGACGGGACCTTCCATTGCTGCCGCGCGATCCTCCCCAGCATGATCGAACGGCGGTCGGGCGCGATCGTCAACATGGCCTCGCTTCACGCCATCCGCGGACAGGCCCGCGCCGCCCATTACGCGGCGGCCAAGGGCGCGATCATGGGATGGACCAAATCGCTGGCGCGCGAAAAGGCGGGCTGCGGGATACGGGTCAACGCCGTGGCCCCGGGACCCATCGATACGCCGCTCTGGCGAGGCGCCATCGACCCCGCCGGGATCGAGGCCGCCATGCGGGAGCGGTCCCGGATCATTCCGATGGGACGGCTCGGCTCGGCGGCGGAAGTCGCCGGCGTCATCGTGTTCCTCCTCAGCCCCGCCGCCGGCTACGTGACCGGTCAGGTAGTCGTCATCGACGGCGGGGAGACGATGGTTTGAGATGGCGGAGTTAACTCACATGCGGAACCCCGATGCGCCGCATGGCGTGAGAAGAGCGGATTAACCGGCCGCTTCCGCTTCCTGCCGGACCGAGCGGTCGTGGTAGCGCCGGTGCGCGGCCCGCATATGGGCGAGGATTTCGGGATCCCGGTCGCGGCGCGGCGCCGGGTCGGGGTCCCAATGGCCGTACTTGTCCGCGCCGCGAACGAGGCAGGCGGTCCGCCGGCCGACGGTCGAGCGCACATGGGTCGGAATGTAGAACAGCGAGAGCCCGATCCGGGGCCGGTCGGTTTCGTTGGCCAGCGAGCCGTGAACGATGCGCTCATGGTGCAGCGAGAACTGGCCCGCTTCCAGCTCGAGATCGACCGCCTGGCTCTCGTCGATCCCGCCGATCGCCTGGCCGCGCGCGAGCAGGTTCCGTTCGTCGCAGGTCTCGAGATGCGTATGGGCCGGGCCGGCATGGGAGCCCGGGATCACCCGCAGACACCCATTGGCGCGATGGGAGTCGGTGAGCGCGATCCAGGCGGTCACGAGGTCGTGCGGTTCGAGCCCGAAATACGCCGAGTCCTGATGCCAGGAGACATAGGCCCCGTCGCGCCCCCGCTTGATCCAGAACTTGGATGCAAAGACCAGGATGTCGGGACCGATGAGGTCCTCGACCGCATCCAGCAGCGCCGGCCGGCGGGCGAGCTCGAAGGACCAGCGGAAGCAGAGATGGCCCTTGAAATGGATGTCGCCCACCGACATTCCCTCGGCCTGCTCGAACGCGTCGAGGGCCGCGAGCATCGGCGGCGTCTCCCCGCGCGGCAGGCAGCGGAACGGGTGCAGATAGCCCCGCGAACGATAGGCCTCGATCTGTTCTCCGGTGAGAAGCCTGGACATCCTCGTCCCCGCCGCGCCGAAGGCGGCATGATGCCAGCGACGCCGGATCCTGGCAACGGCGCTCCGGTTCGGTTCAGACCGCGAGGCGGACGACCCGCCGGATCTGGTCGGGATCGGTGACCCCGGCGATCACGATCTCGTCCAGCCCGGCCTCGCGATACGCCGCCAGACGGGCGCGCACCTCCGCCGCGCCGCCGCATGCGGCGTGCCGGCGCACGACCTCGTCGGTCATCAGCCGATCGACGCGGCCCCAGTCCCGGTCGTCATAGGCCGCGCGCAGGGCCGCCTGGTCGAGATCGAGGCCGGCGAGTTCGACGTTCCGGGCATGGTGCGGCCCGCGAAGGATGAAGCCCAGCACCCGACGCAGGGCGGCGACGGCTTCGGCCTCGGTCGTCCCGAGCCGGGCGTAGACGGCGCCGAGGGTCCGCACTTCGCGCGCGCCGGTGCCGCGCCGGACCAGATCGACGCATCGGCGCACGAACGGAATCGACGACGCCGCGGAAATCATCACCCCGTCCGCGACCGCTCCCGCCATTTCGAGCATGCGCGGCCCGGACGCCGCGAGCACGATCGGGATCGAAGGGTCGGCGTTGTCCAGGCGGCGCCGGGAGACGCGGAACGCCGCCCCCGCATGGTCCACCGTCTCGCCCGACAGCAGCGCCCGGCAGAGTTCGATCGACTCGCGCAGCGTCCGCGCCGGGCGGGGCGTCTCGACGCCGCAGGCGGCCAGCTCGCTGGGCATGCCGACGCCGAGCGACAGCAGGACCCGGCCGGGATGAAACTCGGCCAGCGTGGCGGCGGCCATGGCGGCCTGCACCGGGTGCATCGAATAGGGGCTCAACGCCATCAGCCCGACACGCAACGCCCGCGTCGCCGCAAGCGCCTTGGCGGCGAGCGTCACCGGATCGCGGAGGAACAGATGGTTCGCCAGCCACAACGTCCGCGCGCCGGCGTCCTCGGCGGCCCGCGCCTGCTCGACGACGAGCGGCCCGGGCGTGAACCCGTCGATCGAGAGCGCCGCGTCAGCCATCGTAGCCGTATCGGTTGCGGAGGACGCCGAGCGCGGCCTCGATGTCGGGGCCAACGGCCGGGAGCTCGCCCGCCCGCCGGTCGGCGGCGGCCGGGTCCTTGAGGCCGGAGGCCGTGGAAAGCGCCACGACGGTCTCCCCCGGCGCGATCCGTCCGGCCGTCCACAGCCGGTCGGCGGCGGCGAACGCGGCGGCGGCGGCAGGCTCGACGAACAGACCCATCGCCCCGGCCGCGTGGGCCTGCCAATGTTCGATCTCGGCGTCCCCGACCGCGACCGCGCAGCCCTCCGACCGGCGCAGCGCGTGCAGGGCCTGACAGGTGCCGCGGCTCATGTCGATGGATGCGGCGATGCTGGGATGCGGACGCGGCATGTCGGGCGGCATGTCGCCGCCGGCGTCGAGCGCCGCGGCGAGCGATCCCGAGGTCTCGGCCGCGGCCAGCCGCGGCGGGCGGTCGATCCGGCCCCAGCCGCGCAGCTCCTCGAACCCCTTCCACAGGCCGTACAGCGCATCGCCGTAGCAGACCGGCAGCACGCACCAGTCGGGCGCCCGCCCATCGAGCTGCTCGACGATCTCATAGGCGAGCGTCTTGTAGCCTTCGACGCCGTAGGGGTTGCTGCCCACCGCCGGCGCGAAGAACGGCGAGGTGGGAAACCAGCCGAACCGCTCGACGCCGGCGGACAGCAGCGTCCAGCGGTCGTCCTTGCGGGCGGCGGCGAGCACCATCGCCCCGCAGGCGCGCATCTGGCTCACCATCGGCCCGGCGGCGCCCTGGACGGTGAAGACGATGCAGGGCAGGCGCGCGGCCGCGGCGTAGGCGGCCGCGGCCGCGCCGGCGTTGCCGGTCGAACTCGTCGCGATCACGCGCGCTCCCCTGGCGCGGGCGACGGATACGGCGACGCTCGCCAGGCGGTCCTTGAACGACCAGCTGGGGTTCCGCGACTCGTCCTTGACGAACAGCCCGGCGCGGCCCAGCGCGGCGGCGGGCAGCAGCGGGGTCATGCCTTCGCCGAGCGAAACCGCCTCGTCCGCCCCGACCGGCAGGGCGTCGGCGTAGCGCCAGAGGCTCGCCGGACCGCGCGCGGAGAGCGTTGCGCCGGTCGGTTCGCCATCGGCGTAGACGACCGTCAGGTTGCAGGCGACGCCCTCGGCGGCGCAGGCCGCGCACGGCCGGTCGTACCGGTCGAGGGAATGTTCGCGCCCGCAGCGGATGCAGGCCAGCGCCCTGGGTTTCGCCATGCGCCGCGGCCATAGGCGGCGCGCGGGCGCCTGTCAACCGCCGCGACGGCGCCGCGCGCATGTCCTGGTCCAGACACATGTGAGACGCGGCCCATCGCGCCAGTCGATATCCGGTCTTTCCATGGCCGGAAGCCTGCTTACGGCCATGGATGCCTTCGGAGCCTCCGGGAGCGGCGGGTCACCCGAAGGGCCGGAGCATAGCGAAGGAGCCGCGAAGCGGCTTGACGCGCCGCTCCCAGAGGCCCACCCGGTGTCTCATATGTAGTGAACCCGGACATCGGATGGACAGGGTGAGACATGCGGGTTAAGAGTCTGGCCGAAAAGGAATCGTGTCATATCACTGACGAGGCCATGCGGCGCTGGGTGACTGAGCAGTGGGGCGCGCGGTGTTCGGCGCGCTGACGATTTCGCTCTGGACAAGCAGACCGCGGCCGCCCAGCGCCTCGACGTCTCGCCGATGGCGATACGGACCGACTCGTCAACCACGGCCGCCTCGCCCGCGCGGACGCGCCCGACATCGCCGGCCGGGGCGCGGGCTGGCGAGCGGCTCGAACTATGCCGGTCGGGTAATACCGCCCCCGTCTTGAATCCCATCGCCATGACCTCTTTCGTGTCGAACACAAGAAGAACGTCGACGTCCCATCGGTGAACGCTCAAGTGTAAGCAGGAGATGATATGTCCGGAACGTACGATTCGAAAGTGAGTCAAGACGAACTTGACGAATTGAAATGGTTCCACGGAATCGATTTTGGTAATGGCCTTCTGACCAAGGGTCGGCTTCCCGAATCGGAACCAGAGAACAATACACTCTTTCCCGTTTATCCTATGCTCGAATCCATCGACTTTACGGGTAATTCGGTAATCGACATTGGCGCGATGGATGGTTTGCTGGCCTTCATATTGAAAAATTTGGGCGCAAGCCCGGTCGCCGCCACCGATCTGTTTGACAGGCGCAGCTTTCGCTTGGCCAGGGAAATACTTGGGTATGAGAATGAGATCTCGTATCATCCGCATACCGACATATCGCACATGATCAACGTGTTCGGCGAGAACACATTCGACTTAGTGGCGTTTTGTGGAGTCCTCTACCACCTGCTGGCTCCTCTTGAAGCCTTGCTCATCTGCCGATCGATAATCCGCAGAAATGGACTTCTCCTCCTTGGGACGCAATGCGATAACAGCTCGACGGAGTCTGTCTTGTACTTCAATATGGGCGAGATTTCGCAGCCGGCAAACGAGCCAACCACCTACTTCCTGCCGACGATCCCCGGCCTTCTCGCGATGCTCCGCACCGCGAGTTTCGATCCTCTTGTTCTGTACCGACGAATGCCCGCATACCGCCGCGTTTGGGTCGGCGTGTTGGCGCGCGCCGTCCGGCCGAGCGAGGTGCGAGACAAGACGGCATTACAGAAACGTCATGACAGCTATGTTGATGAACCGGACCATTTCGCGTTCGGCGACCGATTCTACAAGCTCGAACATGGAGAAGAGACGCCGTCGACGATCCGCTACGCGGGCCCCGAAGGTCTCGACAAGGAGATCGATTTCCGAACTTACCTCTCCTCCTCCTCCCCCCCCCCCCCCCCCCCCCCCGCATACCGTTCCAGCCTCGGACGTGACAAGCGTCGTACCGGGAGCGGCGCGCGCCCGGCGGCCGGTGCGCCATGCACAGGACCGCGTTCGCGACCTCGCGCAAAGCCGTCGCCCGAGGCCGCCCCAACGGCTCCCTCGGCGGCGGCGACGGCCGATCGAGACCCATTCGGCATCCGTCGAATCGCTTGCATGGCGCAACCCCTTGCGCGCATGCTGGCGGCGAGCGATCTCAGTCCACGTCTTGCGGCTCCCTCGTTGCCTCCACACAACAAGATAACCCCAACACACTGATATCACTCAACTCTTTTTCGACCGGACCGTAAGTCGTTCCGCGTTCGCGCGGTCTTCGGGCGGGCGGGCGGAAACCGGAAACGCGCGGTTCGGAGCGCATGAACGATCTTCCCTCGACCGGCGGAAGCGGAGGGCGCAGGGCGCTGCCGCGCGCGATCGCGCTTCTGGTGTGCCTGCTGGGCGCGGCGCTCTATCTGCTGCCGGACCCGGAAGGGGCGGCGCCCGGCGTCGCCAGGGCCGCCGGCGTCGTCGTCTTCGCCATCGGCCTGTGGTCCACCGCGGCGCTGCCGGAATTCTTCACCGCGATCGTCTTCTTCCTGCTCGCGGTCACGTTCGGCGGCGCGCCGCCCCAGGCCGTGTTCGCCGGTTTCCAGTCGAGCGCCGCGTGGATGGTGTTCGGCGGGCTGATCCTGGGTCTCGCCGTGCAGACGACGGGGTTGGGCGCCGCGGTCGCCCGGCCGCTGGGGCGGCGTTTCGGCGGGTCCTATCCCGGCATCCTCGCCGGCGGCGTCGCCGTCGGCGCCGCGATGGCGTTCCTGGTGCCGTCCAATACCGCCCGGATCATGATATTGGCGCCGGTCTTCGCCGCCCTCGCCGACCGGCTGGGCTTCGCCCCGGGCAGCCGCGGCCGCGCCGCGGTCGTGTTGGCCGCGACCGCGGGGACGTTCTATCCCGGTTTCGGCATCCTGCCGGCCGCGGTTCCCAACATGATCATGCTGGGCGCCGCCGAAAGCATCCACGGCCTCCGCTTCACCTATGGCCGCTATCTGCTGCTCAACTTTCCGGCGATCGTGGCGGTTTCGACCCTGGCGCTGCCCTTCGTCGTCTGGGCGCTGTTTCCCGACCGGCCGGGCGGCGACCGCGCGCCGGCGCCCCGCGCTCCCCTCGACGCCAAGGGACGGGCGCTCGCCGCGGTCCTGCTGCTGGCGCTCGGACTCTGGATCACCGATTTCGCCCATGGCGTATCGCCGGCGTGGATCGCGCTGGGCGCGGCGGTGGTCTGTCTGCTTCCCCGGGTCGGCGCGCTCCCGCCGACGGCCCTGGTCGAACGGGTCAATCTCGGTCCCTGGCTGTTCGTCGCCGGCGTCATCGGCATGGGCGCCGTGGTGGCGTCGAGCGGCCTGGGCGCATTGATCGGCGAGCGGCTGGTCGACCTTCTCGGCTTCGCCGTCGGCGATCACGCCTGGAACTTCGCCGCGGTGAACGCGATGGGCATGGCGCTGGGGATCGTCGCGACGATGCCCGGCCAGCCGGCGATCATGACCGCGCTGGCCGGCAACGTCGCCGACGCCGCGGGCTGGCCGCTCGCGACCGCGATCCTGGCCCAGGCGCCGAGCTGGGCGATGGCCCCGCTCCCCTACGAACTGCCGCCGGTCGTGTTGGCGATGCATCTCGGAGGCGTCCGGATGGGCCAGGCCATCCGTCTGCTGGCGGCGATGACGCTGCTGTTCTGGATCCTGGTCATGCCGCTCCAGTTCCTGTGGTGGCGGCATCTGGGCATGTTCGGATGACGCCGCGGGCGGGTGTGCGGCGCGCGCGGCCGACGGGCGCGCGGAACGTGAAGGCGATCCGCTTCGCGCGCTTCGGCGGGCCCGACGTGCTGGAATACGTCGATGCGCCCGACCCCCGGCCCGGCGCCGGCGAGGCGCTGATCGAGGTTCGCGCCGCCAGCGTCATCCCCGGCGACTGGAAGCTCCGCGCCGGACGGCTGCGCGACCTGTATCCGGTCGAGCTGCCGACGATACCGGGCCGCGACGGGGCCGGCGTCGTCGCCGCCCTCGGACCCGGCGTCGATTACGCCAGGCCCGGCGACGAGGTCTGCTTCGTGGCCCAACACGTCGAGCAGGGGAGCTACGCCGAACGCATCGTCCGCGACGCCGGCTCGATCGTCCCCAAACCGCCGAACCTTTCCTTCGTCGAGGCCGCGGCGCTGATGCACGCGGGCGTCTGCGCCTGGATCGCGCTGGTCGAGACCGCGGCGGTGAAGGCCGGAGCGAAGCTGCTGATCCATGGCGGGGCGGGCGCCATCGGCGGCGTCGCCGTCCAACTCGCCCGCCATCTGGGCGCGCGCGTCGCGGCGACCTGCCGCGCGGCCGACATGGCCCATGTGCGCGCCCTGGGGGCCGACCCGGTCGTAGCCTACGATCGGGAAGCCTTCGACGAGCTGCTCGAAGGCTACGACGCGGTGCTGGACCCGGTGGGCGGCGAGGTCCACCGCCGGTCCTATCGCGTGCTCCGGCCGGGCGGCGTGCTGGTATGGCTGATCGCGGCGCCGATCGAGGATCTCTCCGAACGCTACCGCGTGCGGACTCTGCGGGCGCAGATCCACGACCGCCGCGAGGTCCTCGAACGGGTGGTCCGGCTCGCCGCCGCGGGCGCGATCCGGCCCCGGGTCGCCCGCGTCCTTCCTTTGGCGGAGGCCGCCCGGGCGCAGCGCCTGCTGGAGGCCGGCCGGGGCGGTCGCGGGCGCATCGTCCTCGAGATCGACCGCTGACGCCGCCGGCGCGGCGCGAACGCGCTCCCGGTCGGCCGGGACGCTGGACACGGACCCCGCATTGGGTTGTAATGGCGTCGTGCCGACGAAGGCGGGGCTCCAACGGCGATGGCCGACCGCAAGCGACACGACCTGATCCTGCGCGGCGGGCATGTGATCGACCCCGCGACCGGGCGCGACGGCGTGTTCGACGTCGCCATCCGCGACGGCAGGATCGCGGCGGTCGCCGGCTCGATCAAGGGCGCGAAGCAGGTCATCGACGTCTCCGGCAGCCACGTCCTGCCGGGGCTGATCGACACCCACGCCCATGTCTACCGGCACGTGCTGGGCCCCTTCGGCCTCGACGCCGACGAATGCGGCGTCCGCGCCGGGGTGACGACGGTGGTCGACCAGGGCGGGCCGGGCGCGGTGACCATCGCCGGTTTCCGCAACTTCATCGTCGAACCCGCGCAGAGCCGCGTCCTCTGTTTCCTGTCGTCCTATCTCGTCGGCGGCATGGACGGGCACCGCTACCCGTCGCTCCACGGTCCCGATCAGATCGACGTCGCGGCGACCGTCAAGGCGGCGCGCGAGAACCGCGACCTCGTCAAGGGCGTCAAGGGGCACGCCGAGATCGGCGGCGCGTCGCGCTGGGGGTTGAAGGCGCTCGAACTGTCGAAGCGGATCGCCGTCGAGGCCGGGCTGCCGCTCTACGTCCATCTCGGCCAGCTGTGGCCGACGGGCGCCGGGCGCTCGGTCCGCGCCGACCGCGTGGTGCGCGCCGCCGCCGACCTGCTGGAGGCGGGCGACGTCCTCGCCCACCCCTTCACCCGCCACCCCGGCGGGTTCGTCTCGGCGGAGACCGGCAAGGTCCATCCCGCGATCCGCGCGGCGCTCGCGCGCGGGGTGCGGGTCGATGTCGGCCACGGTTCGCATTTCAGCTTCCGCATCGCGCGCCAGGCCCTGGAGCAGGGCGTCGTCCCCTTCACCCTGGGCGCGGACATGCACGCTTACAGCATCGGCGCGCCGGCGCGCCGCAAGCGCGGCTGGGCCAACGCGGCGGGCGCGCGGCTCGCCCCGCTCAGCCTGTGCAACGCCATGACCGAACTGCTGGCGCTCGGCCTGCCGCTGGTCGAGGTGGTGCGGATGACGACCGCGAACGCCGCGATCCTGCTCGGGCTGGAGCGTCGGATCGGCGCGCTCGCGCGCGGCCGCGAGGCCGACGTCAGCGTGCTCGACGTCCTGCCCGGCCGCTGGAGGCTCCGCGACAACGCGCGCGAGACGGTGATCGCCGACCGCATGATCGCGCCCCGGTTCGTCCTGCGCGGGGGCGTCCGTTTCGACGCCGACTCGCCGCTGCTGCCCGCCCCCGCCGAGGCCGCGGCCTGATCGGGGCGGGACCATGGCGGATTACGAAGTCTTCGAGGCCGGCGACCTCGCCTTGCAGTCGGGAGCGACGCTGCCCGACGCCAGGCTCGCCTACCGGACGCACGGGACGCTGAACGCGGCGCGGGACAACGTCGTCGTCTTCCCGACGCGGGTGGGCGGCACGCATGTCGACAACGCCTATCTGATCGGCCCCGGCCGCGCGCTCGATCCCGAACGCTACTTCATCGTCGTCCCCAACATGCTCGGCAACGGCCTCTCGTCGTCGCCCAGCAACACGCCGCCGCCGTTCGACCGGATGCGGTTTCCCGCCATCTCCCACATGGACAACGTGGCCTTGCAGCACCGGCTCCTGACCCGGCGCTTCGGCATCGAGCGCATCGCCCTCGCGGTCGGGTTCTCGATGGGCGGACAGCAGGCCTATCACTGGGCCGCGCTCCACCCCCGCATGGTCGAGCGCCTCGCGCCGATCTGCACGCTGGCCCGGTCGGCGCCGCATACGATCGTGTTTCTCGAAGGGTTGAAGGTCACGATCAAGACGGATGCGGCCTGGCGCGGCGGCGATTACGAAACCCAGCCCGAGCGCGGGTTGCGGGCGTTGGGGCGCGTATGGGCGGGCTGGGGCCTGTCGCAGGCGTTCTTCCGCGAGCACCGCTACCGGGCGATGGGCTTCGAGACGCTGAACGACTTCCTCGACCGCTTCTGGGAGACCCGCTTCCTGGGGCGCGACGCCAACGACATGCTGGCGATGTTCGCGACCTGGCAGCGTTCCGACATCGCCGCCAACGCGCTCTACGACCGCGATCTGGCGCGGGCGCTGGGGGCGATCCGGGCGCGCGCGCTGGTGATGCCCGGCTGGACCGACCTCTACTTCCCGCCGGAGGACAACGAGAACGAGGCGCGCATGATCCCCAACGGCAAATTCCGGGTGATCCGGTCGATCTTCGGGCATCAGGCGGGCGGCGGCGCCAACCCGGACGACGTGGACTTCATCGACGAGGGGCTGAGGGACCTGCTCGAAGACCGGGTCTGACGGACGGGCCCGGCGGTCGCTCGCCCGCCCGCCGCCGGTTCAGCCCCGTTCGGTTTCGTCCTGCAGCCGGGCGTTGGCGGCGCTGAAGCCGTCGAGCGAACCCTCGAGCCGGAACGGGTCGCCGCCGCCGGCGGGGTCGGCCTCCACGTGCAGCACCGCGCCCGCCCGGAAGCTCCGCACCGCCTTCGGATCGAGAGTCCCGCGCGCGACGCAGCCGGCGGGAAGGCAGGTGCGGAACGGCAGCACCGTCTCCCGCCCGCTATCCGCCCGCAGCCGCAAGCCCGGCTCCATCAGCAGCCCGAACGGCGTCAGCACCGTCGCCTCCATGCCGCCGTCCTTCGCCGCCGCCAGCGTCACCGTCAGCAGCAGCCGATCCTGGCCGGACTGGTCGTCGCGCCACAGAAACCGCTGCTCCATCGCGCAGCGCCGGACGCTCTCGCCGTCGCCGTCGCCGTTGCCGTCGCCGGCCGCCTGGGCGCAGCGCACCGTCCAGCGTCCATAGGTCGCGGTGAACGCGCTCGGCGCGAGGTCTTCGGCGGCGAGCGCCCCGGCCGCCGGCGGCAGCGCAACCAGCCCCGCCGCCAGAACCGCGGCCCGGCGGCGGCGTTTCAGGACGGTGCCTCGTGGGCGGAGAAACATGCGAACTCGTCGATCATAAACATGGCGACCGGTTCCCGGCCAAGCAGGCGCAAGTCGTAGCGCGGATCGCCCCACTCGTCAACTGCCTGTCCGTCTGTCCGAATGCGCGTCCTCGAGCTGGTCGACGACGCCGGGCCGTGATAGGATGCGCCATCCGATCGAGGGAGGGCGAGATGGCGGGAATCGGCGAGCGGATGAGCGGCAGGAACAGCACCGTCACCGGCGCCGACGGGCGGATGTACTACGGTGACGGAACCCCGGTCCCCCCGGACGTCCAGCGCCGCTTCGAGCGCCGCGAAAAGGCGTGGGCGCGGTGGGAGCGCGGCGAGAAAGTGTCCGGCGCGGAGCTCGCCGGCGACGCCCCCAACGACGATGTGTAGATCGTCCAAAGCCCCGTCAATCGCCGTTTGAAGCGGCGGCCGCATGGCCGCCGCACCCGCGGGACGGACCTTATTCTTCTTCTGTTTCTGTTGTTTCCTCCGCCCGCCCCGAACGTGAATCGGGCCTTGACGATCGTCGCGGAATAAACGATGAACGGAAGGCCGCGGGGAATCCGACGTTTCCGGCGGCGACGGCATGGAGGATGGAAGGATGGCGGGCCGCTCGCCGCTCACGCTCACCCGCCGGACGCTGCTTGCGGCGTTGTCCGGAGCCGTTGGGATGGCGGCGCCGGGCGCCCGGGCGCGGGGGTCGGCGCCGACGAAGCAGGGATGGTCCCTGGCTCTGCGGGAAACCTATGTCGCCGGCACGCCCTATTACGAGGCTCGCCGCGTCGTCGGCGGTCTGCGCCCGGGCGATGCGCTGGTCCTGCGCCGGGAGCCGGACAACGCCTATGACGACTTGGCGATCGAGGTGTTTACGGCCGCGGGACCGAAGCTCGGCTACGTCCCGCGCGCGGACAACGAACCGTTCGCCCGGCTGATGGACGCGGGCAAGGCGGTGACGGCCGAAGTCACCGACGTGAACCCCGAGGGCTACGGAGACGTCAGGATGCGCCTGACGCTTCATGCGGCGTGACGGTCTCCGGCCTCGAACCCCGGCGGCCAAGAGCCGACTACCGGACGGGGAGGCGCCTGACGCCTCTCATCGGCAAGTAAGCACGATGGAGAACGACGATGTTTCGGCGCGCTCGCAAACACTGCATGGAATGCGGCGACCGGCTGGGCGAAAACGAGAATGGAGTCTATTGCTACGAGTGCCTTGAGAACATGATCGAACGTCGGAGGCGCGAAGATCGACGCTATAGCGGGTTCGACCTTCTGACGGTCGGCGCGTTGGGTCTGTTGATCGGCATCGGCATAGGGGAGGAGTGAATCCTCCAAGAAAAACCGATCGCGTCTTGGGCTACCCGGGCGTCGGCGCGGCCGGCGCGTGCGATGCGGCGGTCGGGGCGCCCGGCGACCGGGCGCATTAACCGTCCCGGAAGCCGCATTCGTCGGGGCGGAAGCCGAGCTCGTCGAGGCGCGCCCGGACCCGGGCGACGTCCTCGTCGGCGGGGCGCACCGTCGGCGGGAAGCGGTTGCCGTCCTCGTCGGGCTCGTAGTCGAGATTGACCGTCGCGTCGATCAGCACCCGGTGCCATTTGCCGGCGCCGAACAGCAGCGCGTCGGCGTCGCGCCGCCGCACGCTCGGGTCGAGCCCCGCCCCCCAATTGGCCGGGTAGACGACGATGTCGTCCTCGCCGGCGTTCACCCGGTAGGCGACCGCCCAGTCGACGGCGGCGTAGTCGTGGACGTCGATGTCGTCGTCCACCACCGTCACGTGCTTGTAGCGGACGTGCGAGGCCGAGTTGCCCCACAGCGCCGCCGCCGCCTGCTTGGCCTGGCCGCGATAGGTCTGCTTCATCCGCACGTACAGGTTGACCCCGGCATGGATCGGCGGCCCCCAGACGTCGGTGACGCCGGGAACCCCCGCCGATTCCAGCGCGTTCCACGCCGTCGCCGTCCGCTGGACCGAGCTCATCACCGCGTTCTCGGAGAAGCTCCCCGGCAACGCCCCCTCGATCGCGCCGCGCAGGATCGGCCGGTCGCGATGGGTGATGCAGCTCACCCGCGCCGTGTGCTTGCGGCTCCGGCCGGTCGCGTAATAGCCGGTGAACTCGGCATAGGGGCCTTCTTCGTCGAAGGTCGCGGGGTCGGCCGAGATATGGCCTTCGATCACGATCTCGGCCGCCGCCGGAACCATCAGCGGTACGGTCTCGCATTCGACCAGCTCCACCGGCGAGCCCCGAACCGCGCCCATCACGTCGTATTCCGAGACCCCGCGCGGGATCGGCGCGCCGCCGGTGAAGCCGAACGACGGCTCCCAGCCGATGACGAAGGCGACCGGCATGTCCTCGCCGCGCGCGGCGTATTTGGCGAAATGCCCGCCCCAATGCTGCGCCCGCCACATCAGCACCGGGATGCGGTCGCGGGCCGAGACCATCCCGCGATAGATGCCGACGTTGTGGACGCCGCTGTCCGGGTCCCTGGTCACCGCCCCGGCATAGGTCAGGATGTAGCGCCCGCCGTCCATCCGGTTCCATCTGGGCGTCGGGAAGGCCAGCAGGTCGATGTCGTCGCCCCGCAGCACGTTCTCCTTGACCGGGCCGTCGGCGACGATCCGGGGCGGGATGCGCTCGTTGAAGATGTAGCGGCAGACGCGCACCAGCTCGCGCGGATGCGTCTCGCGCGGCAGGCCCATCATCATCGCCAGCCGCGAATAGCTGCCCTGCCCCCCGGCGAAGACCTGGGTGGATACCGCGTCCGGGCCGGTATAGTCCTTGATGTTGTTGAACAGGAAGGCCGGCCCGTCGCCGGTCCCCTGCAACGTGCGGACGATCGCGCCGAGCTCCACGTCCCAATCGACCTGGGCGTCGATCTCGCGCAGCTCGCCCGCCGCCCGCAGCGCGTCGATCCAGCCGCGCAGATCGCCGAACGCGGCGGCCGCGCGGCGGAGCTTCGTCATCCCCGCTCCTGCAACAGCGACGCCACCTCCGCCAGCCCGTCGAGGCAGTCCGCGACCGCGCCCGGCGCCACCCCCGGCAGCTGGAAGCGCAGCAGCGCCTCGGTGGCCGCGCAGGCGGCCTCGTAGCGCCCCAGCTCCGCCGCCACCGTCTCCGGCGCGCCGACGACGAACATGTCCTCGCCCCATCGGCGCAGATTCGCCGTGCTGTCGTCCTCCGGATAGGTCGGGTGCAGCGGGCGATAGACCAGCCCGTATTCGTGACGAAGCCCCGCGGCGAACAGCTCCCACGCCCGGTCGTCGCTGTCGGCGACGAAGGCCTCGCGGCGCAGCGGCTGCTCCGCCGGAGCCGGCAGCCCCGCCCGATCGCGGACCTCCAGCAGCAACTCGCGCTGCTCGACCAGCCGGCCGAGCCGGTTGCCGGGCGGCATGATCCAGGCGTCGCCCAGCCGCGCCGCGCGCTCGACCCCCACATCCTCCAGCGCGCCCAGCCAGATCGGGACGTCGGGCCGCGTCGGCGGCGGCCGCAGCCGCGCCTCCCGCAGGCGGTAATGCCCGTCGTCCGATACCGTCTCGCCCCGCAGCAGCGCGCGGACGATCCCGATCGAGCGTTCGTAGATGCCGGCCCGCCGCCGATAGGGGACGCCGAACCCCTCGAACTCGGCCTTCATCCAGCCGAGCCCCAACCCGAGCAGCGCCCGCCCGCCCGACAGCAGGTCGAGCACCGCGGTCTCCTCGGCGACCGCGACCGGGTGGTGCAAAGCGAGGATCACGATGTCGGTCCCGACCCGCATCCTCGACGTGACCGAAGCCGCGGCCGCGGCCAGCATCATCGGGCGCGGCAGCCAGCCGTCGTCGAGGAAGTGATGCTCCGCGAACACCACGGACGAGAACCCGGCCGCATCCGCCCGGCGGATGTCGTCCAGCCCGCCGGCGACGACCCGCCCCCGGTCCTCGCCCGGCGCGGTCTGAAAGCTGTAATGCAGCCCGATCTTCATCGCCCGACGGATTCGCGGATGGCCTCGGGGAGTCTCTCCATCGCCCGGAAGCCGTATCGCCCGGCCTTCATCGCCCCGCCTTCATCGCTCGCTCTTCGACCGCGGTCCGCCCCGGTCCGCGCCGGCCGGGCGCGCGGGCCGGCCCGCGGGCGCCGGCGCCGCGAGCTCGCCGTCGCGCGCAACGAACCGCCCGCGCAGCATCGTCGCCTTGATCCGTCCCCGCAAGCGGCGGCCGTGATAGGGGCTCCACCCCGCCTTGCTGTGGAGCGCCGCCTGGTCGATCGTCCAGTCCGACCCCGGGTCGAACAGCGCCAGGTCGGCGTCGCAGCCGGGCGCGATCCGCCCCTTGGCCGGCAGGCCCACGATCCGGGCCGGGTTCTCGGCCATGATCCGGGCGACCCGCTCCAGCGTCAGCAGGCCGCGCAGATGCGCATCCAGCACGATCGCGTAGGAGGTCTCCACCCCCGGATAGCCGGGCGGGGCGAGCCAGGCGTTGTCGCGGCCGGCCTCCTTGTCCGCCCGCGCATGCGGCGCATGGTCGGTCGCGACCGCATCGATCAGCCCGTCGGCGAGCGCCTCCCAATAGACCGCGAGCTCGTCTTCCCGGTGCGAGAAGGGGATGCCGTAGACGCCGACGCGCGCCAGCTCCCCGATCGACAGCGCCGGCGGCACGACCTCCGCGGTGACCGCGCGCCCCTCCTTCTTCGCGCGCCGCAGCGGCGCCAGCGCGTCGAGCGCGTTCAGCGAGATATGCGCCATATGGACCCGCGCCCCGGTCACCTCCTGGAAGCGGATCGCCTTCTGGATCGCCTCGGTGCTCTCCGGCGTCCGGTAGGAGTGACAGACCGCGCACGGGTCGAACACGCCGGCGGCCTGCAGCTCGTCCGCCCGCGCCTCGTCGATCGCCGGGCTCGCCAGGTGGATCGCCACCGGCCAGTCCAGCTCCGCCGCGGCCCGCAGCGCCGCGACGAAGGCCGCGTCGTCCGGCATCGACAGCTCGGCCGCGTAAGGGTCCTCCTTCGATCGCGGCCGGTTCATGTAGACCTTCAGCCCGACCGCCCCGGCCGCGGCCATGGCCGCGAACTCCTCGGTCCGCACGCCGCCCGCCCACAGTCCGAAATCCACCCAGGACGCCGGCGCGATCCGGCGCTCCTTGTCGGCCAGCCGCGCCGCGGTCGTCACCGCCGGCATGGTGTTCGGCATGTCGCAGACCGTCGTCACCCCGCCGCAGGCCGCGGCCGCGCTGCCGTGGCGGAAGTCCTCCTTGGTCTCGAAGCCGGGTTCGCGGAAATGGACGTGGACGTCCACCGCCCCCGGCAGGACGCAGAGTCCCGCGGCTTCGGTCCGCGCCTTGCCGTCGAGGCTGCCGGGCGCGCCGATCGCGGCGATCGATTCGCCGGCGATGCCGATGTCGGCCTCGACGGCGCCGGTCGGCAGCGCCGCCAGCCCGCCGGCGATCACCCGGTCGAAGGTCATCGCGCCGTCCCGGCCGCGCGCCGCGCCGCCCCAGTCGCGCGCCGCGCCGCCTCTGCGATCACCGCGACGCCGAGCGGCAGCGCCTCCTCGGCGAAGTCGAAGCGCGGGTGGTGGTGGACCTCGCTGAGCCGGCTTCCCAATCCGAAATAGACCGCCCGCCCGCCCTGGCTCTGGACCGCGTCCATCAGGATCGCGGCGTCGTCGCTGCCCTTGAAGTCGGCTTCCGGGCGCACCTCCTCGACGCCCGCGACCGACCGCGCCGCCTCGGCGACCAGCCCGGCGAGGGCCGGATCGCTACTCGCCGGACACGACCCGCCGACCTGCTCGATGCGCGCGGCGACGCCCTGCATCGCCGCGGCGCCGCGCACGGCGTCTTCGGCCCGCGCCGCCAGATGGTCCAGGATGGCGCGGGTGTCGCCCCGTATCTCGGCCGCGATCCGGGCGTGGGCGGCGACGGCGTTGCGCGATTCGCCGCCCTCGATCGTCCCCACGTTGACCCGCGTCTCGCCGTCGCCGTGGCGCGGCAGGGCGTGCAGGGCCAGCGTCGCCGCGCAGGCCGCCAGCAGCGCGTTGCGGCCTTCCTGCGGCGAGATCGCCGCATGGGCGTTGCGTCCTTCGAACGCGGCGTCGAGTTTCAGGCTGCCCAGGATGTTGCGGTAGCCGGCGATGATCTCGCCCGCGGCCAGCGCCTGCACGCCGATATGGCAGCAGATCAGCGCGTCCACCCCGTCGACGACCCCTGCGTCCAGCATGGCGCGGGCGCCGCGCAGCCCCTCCTCCGCCGGCTGGAAGATCAGCCGCACTTCGCCGGCCAGCCCCGCCCGGTCCGCGGCCAGCGCCCGCGCCGCGCCCAGCCCCATCGCCGTATGCCCGTCATGGCCGCAATTGTGATGGACCCCCTCGTTGACCGAGGCGTAGCCGCCGCGCGCCGGCGCGTGCTCGCAGGCGTCCGATTCGCGGCCCGGATTGGCGTCGATGTCGAAGCGGAGCGCCACCGTGGGGCCCGGCCGCGCCCCCCGGATGACGCCGACCGCGCCGGTGAAGCCGTCCTTCGCCCGCGCGGCGATCTCCGGGTCGGCCCCCTGCGCCAGCGCGCGCCGGTGGGCCAGGGCCAGATCGGCCGCGTCGGGCAACCCCATCCGGCTCTCCGGCGCGATCACGTCGCGGCCGAACCGCGTCTCCAGCCCCAGCGCCTCCAGCGTGCGCACGATCTTCGACGTGGTGCGGATTTCGCACCAGCCGGGCTCGGCGTATCGGTGCAGGTCGCGCCGGGTCGCGATCACCTGCTCGTCGAGCGGCAACGCCAGCTCGGCCGTCAGGGCGCCGGCGCCGCTCACGACCCGTCCTTCGCCTGCGCGCAGGCCAGCTGGCGGACGAAGACCGCGACCGTCTCCTCCATCGTCCGCGACCGGTCCATGGTCTCGCGGCTCTCCGCCCCCAGCGGCGAGGCGTCGAGCAGCCGGAACGTGTCGGCCGCGGCGCGGTGGAAACCGCCCGCCAGCCCGGCCGATTCGAAGGTCCGCGCGATCTCCTCCATCTCGAACGCCCAGCGCCCGGCGTCGGCCGGCAGCCTCGGGATGGTCTCGCGCATGCGCTCGTACACGCCGGGCGCGCTGTCGCCGATCTCCGCCCGCACGTCGGCGCCGACGCCCAGCGCCTCCGCCGCGGTCATCGCCGCGGCGTGCAGCGCGTTGGCGCCCTTGGAGACCGCGGCGTAGCACATCTTGATCGCCGAGGCGCGGCCGATCTCGGCCCCGCTCTGGCGCACGTCGATCCCCTCGCCGTCGAGGGCCGCCAGCAGCCCGGCGCGCGGTCCGCTGACGAAGAACCGCGTGGCCTTCGCCCCCGCGCCCGGCGGCCAGCCGACGATGCCGCAGTCGATGAAGTCCGCCCCCGCCGCCGCGACGATCTCGCCGATCCGCCGGGCGGTGGCCGGGGCGACGGCGTTGCAGTCCGCATAGGGCGGCGCGCGCCCCGCCTCCCGCATCGCGGCGGCGGCGGCGCGCGCGGTCTCCAGCGCCGCCTCCGGCGGCAGGATCGAGAGGATCAGATCGGCCTCGCCCGCCGCCGTCCGCAGGTCCGCGGCCTCGCGGAAGCCGGCGGCCCGCGCCCGCGCCCGCGTCGCCGCGCTGCGTCCGTCCAGGCAGGTCAGCACGTCGCGCCCGCGTTCCGCCAACGCGCGCCCCACGCCCGCGCCCATGGCTCCCGGACTCAGGATCGCGATACGGTCGAGCGTCATCGGCTCCTCCTCTCCCGGTCGTCCCCCGGCCCGCCGGTCACCGCGGCGCCGCGTCTTCGTCGGCCACCGGGTTCGACAGCACGCCCACCCCCGACACCTCGATCTCCACCCGGTCGCCGGCGCGCAGGTAGCGCGGCGGGTCGAACCGCACGCCGGCCCCGGTCGGGGTGCCGGTCGCGATCACGTCGCCCGCGGTCAGGGCGCTGTAGGTCGAGACGTAGCTGATCAGATACGGGAATCCGAAGATCAGATTGGCCGTCGCGTCGTCCTGCCGGGTCTCGCCGTTGACCCTGGCGGCGACGCGGATGTCGTCCCAGCCGTCGATCTCGTCGGCGGTGAGCAGCCACGGGCCGATCGACCCGCAGCGCTCGAAGTTCTTGCCCTGGGTCACGTTGAACTTGCCGTGCCGCATCCAGTCGCGCACCGCGCCCTCGTTCATGCAGGTGATCCCGGCGACGTGGTCCAGCGCCGACCGCTCGGGGATGCGCCGCCCGCCCTTGCCGATCACCAGCGCGATCTCGGCCTCGTAGTCGAGCTGCTCCGATTCGGGCGGACGCAGCAGCGCCTCGCCATGCGCCGCGAGCGAGCCCGGCGCGCGCATGAACACGCTGGGATATTCGGCCGGCTCGAAGCCCGCGCCGTACTCCTCGTTGCGGTTGGCGTAGTTGACGCCGACGCAGACGATCTTCTCCGGGTAGGGGATCGGGCGCAGGAACTCCACCTCGTCGAACCCGTGATCCGCGCTCGCGCCCGCCGCCGCCCGCGACAGCGCCCCCAGCGCCCCGTCGGCCAGCGCCTCCCGCAGGCTCGGATAGCGCCCGTCCAGCCGCGCGCCCAGATCGACCACGCCGTCCCCGGTCGCGGCCCCGAACGACGCCCGGCCCCGGGCCGCGAAACTCATCAGCCGCATGTCCGCCCCCCGCCCGTCGTCGCGCCGCCCGTTTTTTTCGCCGCCGTTTCCGCCGCGCCGCTTTCTACCACAGGCCGGGGCGAGATCCGCCGCCGCTTCCCGCCGCGCCGCTTTCCACCATAGGGCCGGGGCGGGAAATGCGCTACGATCTCCGCCTCGCGTCGCCGCCCGCGGCGACCGGCAAGGAGCCCCGCCATGGCCCCGCGGCCCGGCCCGCCCTTCCGCGCCGATCACGTCGGCAGCCTGCTGCGCCCGCCGGCCCTCCGCGCCGCCCGCGAACGCGCCGCCCGCGGCGAGATCGACGCCCAAGGGTTGCGGACGGTCGAAGACCGCTGCATCCGCGACGCCGTCGCCATGCAGGAATCGATCGGCCTCCGGGCCGTCACCGACGGCGAGTTCCGCCGCGAATACTGGCATCTCGATTTCCTCTGCGGCTTCGACGGCATGGAGCTGTGGCGCGCCGGTCTCGGCGGCGGCTTCAACGCCGACGAGCAGCCGCCGATCGTCCGCGCGACGCGGCGCGTCTCGCGCGGCCGGGGGATTTTCGTCGACCATTACGCCTTCCTGCATTCGGCCGCGGCGCAGACGCCGAAGCTCGCCATTCCGGGCCCGGCCATGACCCATCTGCGCGGCGGGCGCGACGCCGTCGACCGCGCCGCCTATCCCGACCTCGAGGCCTATTGGGCCGATCTCTGCGCCGCCTACCGGGCCGAGATCGCCGACCTCTACGCCGCCGGCTGCCGCTATCTCCAGATCGACGACGTGAGCTTCGCCTATCTCTGCGACGACGGGATGCGCGACTTCCTGCGCGCGCGGGGCGACGACCCGGACGAGCTCGCGCTCCTCTATTGCCGCCTGGTCAACGACGCCCTCGCCGACCGCCCCGCCGACCTCGCGGCGACCGTCCACATGTGCCGCGGCAACTTCAAGAGCGCCTGGGCGGCCCAGGGCGGCTACGAGCCGGTCGCCGAGCGCGTCTTCGGCGGGCTCGCCGTGGACGGCCTGTTCCTCGAATACGACACCGCGCGGGCCGGCGGCTTCGCCCCGCTGCGCTTCGTCCCCGACGGCCGGATCGTCGTGCTGGGGCTGATCACCTCCAAGACCCCGGAACTCGAGTCCGCCGCCCACGTCGAACGGCGCGTCGAGGAGGCCGCCCGCTACGTCCCGCACGACCGGCTCTGCCTGAGCCCGCAATGCGGCTTCTCCAGCACCCATCACGGCAACCGCCTGAGCGAGGACGACCAGAAGCGCAAGCTCGCTTTCGTGGTCGAGATCGCCGACCGGCTCTGGGGCGGAACGAACCCGAACCCGAACCTGGACGCGGGCGCCGGCGCGGGCGCCGCGGCGTGACGGGGTGACGGCGTGACGCGATGAAGGTCTGCGTCTTCGGCGCCGGCGCCGTCGGCGGGGTGATGGGCGGCCTTCTCGCCGCCGCCGGGGCCGAGGTCTCCCTGATCGCGCGCGGCGCGCATCTCGAGGCGCTGCGGCGGGACGGCTGCAAGGTCGACGCCGGCGGCCGGCGCTTCCACACCCACCCCGTCTGCGCCGACGATCCCGCCGGGCTCGGCCCGCAGGACTACGTGATTCTCTCCGTCAAGGCGCCGGGTCTCGCCGCCGCCGCCGAACGGATCGCGCCGCTACTGGGTCCCGAAACCGCCGTGGTCACGGCGATGAACGGCGTCCCCTGGTGGTTCTTCGACGGGTTCCCGCCCGCTCACGCTCCCGCCCCGGCTCCGGCCCCGGTCTCGCTCCCCTGGCTCGACCCCGGCGGCCGCATCGCGCGGGCGATCCCCTTCCGCCGCGTCGTCGGCTGCGTGATCCATCTGGGCGCCGTGGTTCCCGAACCCGGCGTCGTCCGTCTGGTCTCCGGCGACCGGGTGATCCTGGGCGAGCCCGGCGGCGAGCCTTCGGCCCGCGTCCGCGCCCTCGCCGATGCGCTCGCGCCTACGCTGCTGGCCGCGGAGACCGCCGCCGACGTCCGCCACGAGATCTGGCTCAAGCTGCTCGGCAACTTCAACTTCGGCCCGATCGCCGCGCTGACCGGGGCGACCAACGGCGAGATCGGCGCCGACCCCGGCCTCCGCGCCCTCTGCGCCGCGACCTATGAGGAGGCCGCCCGCGCCGGCGCCCGGCTCGGCCTGCATCCGGGCATGAGCGCGGACGAGCGCATCGACCTCGGCGCCGCCCTGGGCGACTTCAAGACCTCCATGCTCCAGGATTTCGAGCGCCGCCGCCCGCCCGAGATCGACGCCATCCTGCGCGCGGTCGCCGACGTCGGCGCCGCGGTCGGCGAACCGACGCCGCTGACCCGCGCCCTCCTCGCCCTCGCCGCGCAGAAGGCGCGGGGGCTCGGGATCTACGAAGCGCCGACATAGCCCCGGGCTCGACGGACGCCGCCTCCCCCCTCCGTCATTCCCGCGAAAGAGCGTGTGAAGAAGTCCCGAGACGTCCGCGTGGGCGTCGGTTCAGCCGACCAAGCGCGCGAAATCCCCGAGCGCGCGGAGCCTGCCCCCGCGAAAGCGGGAGAATGACGAGGGAGGCCCGTGACGACGGCCCGAGGGAGGCCGTCGCGGCCCCCGCCCCTCGTCATTCCCGCGAAAGAGCGTGTGAAGAAATCCCGACATGTCCGCGTGGGCGTCGGTTCAGCCGACCAAGCGCGCGAAATCCCCGAGCGCGTGGAGCCTGCCCCCGCGAAAGAGCGTGTGAAGAAATCCCGACATGTCCGCGTGGGCGTCGGTTCAGCCGACCGAGCGCGCGGAATCCCCGGGCGCGCGGAGCCTGCCCCCGCGAAAGCGGGGGAATGACGAGGGAGGTCTGTGACGTCGGCCCGAGGGAGGCCGTCGCGGCCCCCCCCTTCGTCATTCCCGCGAAAGCGGGAATCCATATTCGTATCTCGTTTCTCGCTTCCGTGGGGACGGAGGGCCTGTGACGTCGGCCCGAGGCGGACGCCAAGGACCCGTCCTTTCCCGTCCTGGATTCCCGCTTTCGCGGGAATGACGAGGGGGGTGCGACGACGGCCCGAGGGAGGCCATCGGCTCGAGGCGGATACGCCGGGTTCCTTCGCGCCCCGCAAAGCGGGAATCCGTTTCGGACGAAGCCTTCTCGCCGGAGACGGCTCTCATGCGGCGTTCTGCTTGATACCGATCGACTCCCACGGTTCCGGGTTGTGTCGGCCCCAATAGGTGGTCGCGGGCATGACGATCCCTGACGTCGCGCCCTCCGCGCTCTCGTCTCCCAGCCCGATTTTCGTCGCCAGTCGCCGGGTCGTTTCGCCTTCGGTCGCGACGAAGAAAACGCCGCCGCCGGCATCGTAATGGTCGTTGCCGTAGTGCTTTGCGATGTTGGCTTTCACCCGCGCCGGGTCGGCCGCCTTGAGTACCGCGAAGACCTGCATGGGCGCCGTCTCGGGTGATTTCCTCGGGTGACTTCGCCTCCCCATGATATATCGGTCCGGCGACGCAAGCCGCCCCCGCGCAAGGGCGACGGAGGATCGACGCCGGGCGGGTGACCGCGATCATTGACGGAGGACGGAGCAATGACGACGGCGGCCTACCGGTACGAGCCGGACTACGCGGTTCCGCCGGGGTGGGTCCTCGAAGAATACCTGGAAGTCCGGAGGCTTTCCCGCGCCGCGTTCGCGCGCCGGTGCGGGCGTCCGTCCAAGCTGATCGGCGAGATCGTCGCCGGCAAGGCGCCGGTCGAACCGGAAACCGCGCTCCGGTTCGAGAAGACGCTCGGCCTCGACGCCGGCATCTGGCTGGAGATCGAATCCAACTATCGGCTCCACATGGCGCGGGAGGCGGAGGCGAGGGAAGCGGCCGCGTCGGCGGAATAGGGCAGGGCCTTTCCGGCCCGGGGACTGGTGAAGCGAGGATGCTTCCGGCGCCCGGGCCCGGACGCCGACGCGGTGTCGAAACTGCTCGCGTTCTTCGGGGTCGGCTCGATCGATGCATGAACCGCGCGCTACGGTCGCGCGAACGGCGTGGGGATCGTCCTTTCACCGAGGATAGGGCCGACTCCCGCCTTCGGCCTTCCCGTCCACCGACCGTCGCCAGATTTGGAGTCGCGGATCCGTCGCGGCCGGATCAGGCCCCGGAATAGCGGCCAAGGCGCTTTCGGATTTCCGCCTGCGGCAACCGGCATCGCCGATGCGCGCCGATCGTCGCCAGCCCGGCGCATAGTTCGTCGCCGCTGGCGGTTCCCTCCTCGAACACCCGGTCGAGTAGCCACAAAAGGCCGTGACACTCGATTCCCTCTTCGCGGGCCAGTCGGCGCAGCCCGTCGTCGCCGGTCGGCAGGATTCGGGGGCCGGTTCTGGCGAGGACGAAAGCGAAGCTGTCCGGCAACGAAAGCCATGGGCGCTCCCGGCGGTAACGCAGCGCGAGGGCTACGCCGTCTCCGTCCAGCTCCTCTATTTCGAGCCCGAGCGCGATCAAGTCCTCGCCGCCATGCGCCCGGAGCTCCCGCCGGTGCAACAGATCCGGTACGGCGAAGGCGAACGGGAGGCGGAAAGCGGCCGCCAGGAGCGATCCGCGCTCGAGGTCGATCGGAACGGACGTGTCGACGACCAGCGCGCCCGTCATGCGCGGGCTTGGTCGCCGCCGGGCCCGGCCGCCCGCTCCACGAGGCGGTCCAGATCGCGCGTCGGAATGCCCAACAGCTCCGCCCCCCTGGCGTCCGAGACCGCGCCTTCCGCCACGGCGCGGAGGCACAGCCGCTCGAAGCGCCCGGGCGTTTCCCCCTTCATGGCGTAGGGTTCTTCGTATGGCGGGCTGCGCCAGCCGCGGCGGTCGAACTCGTCGAACAGCCGCCGGAACAGGGCCGGGCCGAAGATGCTCAGCTCCTTGCAGCGATAGGTCAGCGCCTGCGCGCTCACGCCGAACAACCGCTTGAGCGCGAAGAGCTCGCCCCGGCCGATCGACTTGCGGCGCTCGCCGATCTCCGCCCGCAGCTTCTCCGCCGGCATCAGGAACGCGCCGGCGAAGCGATGCGCCGCCTTCTCGCCGTCGATCTTCGGGGCGGGGTCCAGGACCGTGTGACCGAGTTCATGCGCCGCGGTGAAGCGCTGCCGCTCGCCCCAACCGGCCTCGTTCACGACGATTACCGGCGCGGTTCGCCCGTCTTCGAGCCGCGCCCGCGCCGCCAGCCCGTCGACGCCCGGCAGGTCCGTCGACAGGAATTTGACGCCGTGCCCTTCCAGCAGCTCCGCCAGGTTCGGGATCGGGTCGGCGCCCAACCCCCAATGGCTGCGCAGCCCGCGCGCCGCGTGTTCGGCCTCGTCGAGGTCGCGCCGCACCGGCCAGGGAGCCTCCCCCGGCTCGTCCCAGGCCGCGCCCGGGAGGCCGAGAAGCTCCTCGACCGCGAGATAGCGCTCCAGCATACGAAGGACCTTGGCTTCGACCCGCGCCTCCTCGCGCCGGCCGGTGCGCCGCTTCTTACGGAACTCGACCGCCTCCAGAACCAGCTCCCGCTCGCCGGCGAGGTAATCGACCGATACGCCGAGCGCGCCGGCGAGCGCGATGAGGACGCCCGAACTCGGCGTCGCCGCGCCGCGCTCGTACTTGCTGATCGCCTGCGCCGTCACCCGGCGGCCGATCCGGGCTTCGAGAGCGCGGAGGGACAGACCGGCGGCGGCGCGCGACATCCTGATGCGTCGACCGATCATGACTCCGCCCTCCCCTATCCGGTTGACAAAATAGAGCAAATAATTGGTGTTGTCAACCCATAAATGGCGAGGTCGCGCCGCGGGCCTGATCGGCGATGGCCTCGCCGGGCGGGCGGCCGAAAAAAGGTTTACATGCGGCGGCGGGGGTATTATGTATATGTTCGTCTTATGTTCCGATAGCGCCATGTCGAGCACGACAGCGATCGAATGGACGAACGCCACCTGGAACCCGGTCACCGGCTGCACCAGGATCGGCGCGGGCTGCGACCGCTGCTACGCCGAGCGGTTCGCGGAGCGCTTCCGCGGCGTCGCCGGCCATCCGTTCGAGCGCGGCTTCGACCTCCAGACCCGGCCGGAGCGCCTGCGTCAGCCGCTGTCCTGGCGGCGTCCGCGCATGATCTTCGTCAACTCGATGGGCGATCTGTTCCACAAGGGCGTGCGGCGCGCCTACGTGGACGACGTCTTCGGCGTGATGGAGCGCGCCGACTGGCGCGTCTTCCAGCTGCTCACCAAGCGCTCGTCGCGGATGCGGGATTACGTCAACGCCCGTTACCGCCGCCGCCCGGCGCCCGCCCATGTCTGGATGGGGGTGTCGATCGAGGACGAGACGAAACTCGCCAGGGCGCGGCATCTCCGGGATACGGCGGCCGTGCGCTTCCTCTCGCTGGAGCCTTTGCTCGGCCCGCTCCGCGACCTCGACCTCGACGGCGTCCATTGGGCGATCGTGGGCGGCGAGTCAGGCCCCGGCGCCCGGCCCATGCGCCCGGATTGGGCGCGCGGCGTCAGGGATCTCTGCGTGGCCCGCGCCGTCCCATTCTTCTTCAAGCAATGGGGTGGGATCAGGCCCAAAACCGGCGGGCGCCTGCTGGACGGCCGCAAGTGGAGCCAGTGGCCCGGCATGTCCGATGCCGTCTGGCCGGACGTGTTGAACGAGCCTCATGGCCGGAGCGAGACGGCGTTCGACGGACCGGACGGCGGCCGGAATGGAGACGGGCGCGGGTGCGAAGAACCGCGTCGCGAACGAGATGAGCGCCGCGGAGTTGTCAACGTCGCTGATCATGATACCTTGTGAGGGTTCGTCGGGCGGCGTGGATGGGGAAGGACACGGTCTGCATGGACGACGTGGTCGCCTGCTCAAGTCGGCGAGTATTTTCGCAGATCAGACGTGCGCCGGCGGTGTGCGGATTATGACGGGCAAGCGCCTCTGCCGCGTCGACTGGATCGTATAGCAAGGGAGTGGCAGCGATGAAACACGATGCGCGGACCATCGCAAACAGCTTGATCGAGAGGGGCGTTGAGGCAGGCTCCTATCTCACACCTCTGGAAATCATCAAGCTGGTGTATTTTTGCCACGGATGGATGCTCGGGTTGTATCGGCGTCCTCTGATCGAACAGAATGTTCAGGCATGGCGCTATGGCCCTGTCGTGGCCGACGTATACCATTGCCTGAAGAAGCATGGGGGGGATCCTGTCGCAAATCCCATTCAGTTCAGCAGATCCATGCCGCAGGAAGATTTTGATGAATTCGAATCTGATTTGGTTCGTCAGGTCTACGATGTCTATGGGCATCTGGGCGGCATAACCCTGTCGCGGTTGACGCACGCTCCGGGCACGCCATGGCACACAGTGTGGCGCAGCGAGGGGAAGAATTCGACGATCCCGAATGCCTTGATCCAAGATCACTATGCGGCGAAGGCGCGGAGCTCGTGACCCAAACACAACCTCAGTCCGGCGCCAAAAAAGTTCCCGGACTCAAGCCAGATGATCTGAAATCGCAGTCGGATGACACGAAAAGTATAGAAGAGGCGAGAAGACTCGAAGAACGTTCGGATATTGAACACGAAGAATGGACCAACAAATTTCGGCGTAATGAAAGGCTTCGTGATCTTTTTTGGCATGGGATACAGCGGCTGGTCTGGGCCATAATCATGGTGACTGTCGTTACGGTTTTTGTGGTTGCATGGCATCATTTGACGCCCGAAAATTGGCGTTGGTTAACGAACAGTCAACTTGCCGATCTCAGGACTTTTCTTTTCAGTGGAGCTGTCATAAGCGCAGTTATGAGTCATGTGCAGAGAAACTTGTAGATATGAGGAGGAAGGTTGGCGCAGAGCGCGAAGACTGGAAGACGACAATAAGTACGATGTTCTAATCTTTAAATCCAATCGGCATTGTCAACTATGGAGGATCGCATTACAGGGACGCTTGACGGTCCGCGGTAAGGGGTAGCTCCCGCCTCCGGTCGGCGGCGGCGAACGCGGGGCCGACCCTGGCGCTGCGGTGCTACCGCCAGAGTCCCGCCGATGGGATCGGCGGTCGACGGAGGTTCTCCGTCCGGTCCGCTGCCGTTACGGTTTCACGCTTCGCGGACGGCCGAATCGCAGGCCAAGCCGTCGAGGACGAACCCGTCGTCGGGCAGAAATTCTTGACCCTCGAGTGAACCGTCCTGCCGCATGAGCCGCAGCGGTTGTTGGAAATCGTCCCCGACATGCGCGAAATACCACCCGTCTTCGCCCGCCTCCAGCAACAGCGTCCTGAGATCCAGGTCGCCGGATCGAAACTGGCGGAGCCGTTCGGGGGCGACGCCCGTCACCAGATAGCGGTCCGCATCGTCGACGGCATCCACCATCACGCCGACATAGTGACCGCCGATCGGGTCGCGACCCTCGAAGACCTGAACCCCATCGTAATAGACGAGGGTAGCCGTATGTCGGACCGATCTCATCCCGATTCCAGAGAGCAGTTCGCGATGATGTCGAAATCGGCGAAGGGCCGCCACGTATGATGCGCCCCCCTCCCCGTCTTCTGGATGCGTCCGGCGCCGGCGCCCAGTCGGACGCGGCAGATGCGTTTTCCCCTCTGCGCCGGGAGCTTCATCGCCTTCGCGGAGTCGTCCCGGTCGCCATGCACCGATAGCCCGCGCGCCCGGCATTCGGCGCCGTCGCGAAACGGGCGGTTCGGATTCTCGGCGTATTGCGACCTGAAATCGTCGTCCGTAGGCGGGCGATTGCGCACCAGGCGGAAGACGATTCGCGGCTCCGACACGTCTTCCGCTCCCTCCGGCGGGCATCCATCGGGAAGAGGCTCACGATACCTCATGAGAAAGCCAGCATACTCATGCGGCGGGTTTCCCTCAATCCCCGAATCGCGCATCTTGCCGGCGGGCGGTCGGCGACCTACATGCAATGCCTCCCCTCGTGACCGGAGGCGCGCCCCGATGCTGATCGTCAAGCCCTATGGGCGGAGCGAGACGACGTTCGACGGGCCGGACGGCCTGCGGCGGCGGATTCGCCGGAAGGACGAGCGCGGCCTCCCGGCCGACGACCTTGCCGATATGGCTCCGTTCGCGGAGAGCCATCCCGCGCTCGTCATCGCGCAGTGGATCTCCGCCATCGACAAGATCGCGGCCAAGCCCGGGCCCGGCAAGAACAAGAAGCCGACGCCGGAGCAGCGGGGCCTGCGCGAGACCCTCGGCCGGGCCGCCTTCGAGTTCCTGACGGCGGAGAAGCTTCTCGACCCTTCCCTCGAACGCCAATGGTGGCGGAAGGTCCACCCCTATGGCGAGGACGTCGACGCCAAGGCGCCCGGCCGGGAGAAGGGGCGCTGGTGCGCGCGTTTCGCCGACGGGAAGAAGCCGGGCGACGTCGACGCTGCGGCCGCCGAAGCCATCGTCCGTAAGATACGGGAGCATCTATACGTCGCCGAATACCGGATCGGCGGCGGTCGCCCGGACAAGCGGCAAGGGTTGATCGCGGCCAGGGCCGAAAGCATCGCCGCCGGCGTGGCCTCGTTGCCGGCCGGGTTCCCCGACGAGGAACGCCTTTGGTCCGAACGGGACGAGAAGGATTACGCGGCGGCCGGCGACGTCGCGGGCTGCATCCACCGGAAGGCCGAGGAGAAGCAGGCCAAGGAGAAAGAGCGCGGGAGCCGCCGGTCCTCGTTCTCGATGCGCGACGCCGCCCCGGTCCTGTTCGACCAATACGGCCGGCTGTTCCGGGACGGCGACGGGAGCGTCCTCCCCGTCGCCAAAGCCCACGCGGCGCATCCCGCCCTGTTCGCGCTTCACGGCGCGGTCAAGGACGCCTACGCCCGCATCCTCAAGGACCATAGGAAGAAATCCCCGGCGCAGGTTCTCCCGGCGGACATGGCCGCCCTGTTCCGGCTGGTCGAACGCAAGGCCGGCAACCGCGACCTCGCCGCCGTGCTGCGTCTGGGCAAGACGATCCATTACGAGGCCGCCTCGAGTCCCGGCGCCGACGCGCCGGGCGCCGCCGTGGAGAATTGGCCCGCCGACGTCGCGCGCAGCCGATACCGGACCAGCGAGGGGCAGTCCGAAATCAAGCGCAACGAGGCTTTCGTGCGCGTGTGGCGGAACACGGCGGCGCTGGCCGCGCGGACGGCGAAGGACTGGGCGGACCCGCGCGGGGAGATCGAACGCGGCGACATTTTGCTGAAGATCAAACAAGCGACCGGCGACGGTTTCCGCGCGGACGACTATCGCGCCAAGCCGCCGCTCCTGTTCGGCGACCGCGCCGGCCCGTTCATGGACGGCGACGACGCCTTCCGCCGGTCGGTTCTCCGTCTCGCCCTGAAGGGCTGGGCCGGTCTCCGCCATGCGTCCTTCCACTTCCAGGGCCGCGACGGCTTCGCCCGGGGATTGCGGCGCGGCGCGGAGGAGGGCGCGTCCGGCCCCGCCCTCGCCGCCGCGCGGCGCCTGCTGAAGCGCGACGCCGAGGAACGCGACGACCGGCTCGTCGCGACCCTCCGCGCCGCGCATGTGGAGCGCTACTTCGATCAAGGAAAGCTCGACATGCTCGTCCGCGCCGTCCTCGCCGGGGCGCCGCCGCAGTCGCCCATGCCGCGCTTCCGCCGCGTCCTCGCCCGGGCGGAAAACGCTTGGAGCAGGAAGCGTTATCGATTGCGTCTGCCGCCGCCCGACAACCGGACCGAACTGGAGAAACCCGGCCGCCGATGCCGCTACGCCGTCGTCAGGGCGCTCTACGAGCGCGCCTTCCCCGCCTGGCTGGAGGAGCGCGACCACGAGGCGCTGAACGGATGGATCGAACGCGCGGCGAAGCGCGCGACCGAGGCGGCGCGGAAGATCAACGAGGACGAACACGCCGTCGCCAGGGCGGCCGGCCAGATCCGCCTCGGCGAACGGAAAACGGGCGAACGGGAAAGGATCGCGCATTTCACCGACCGCCTCGCCGCCGCGACGGCGACGGAGCTCCGCGTCCAGCGCGGCTACGCCAGCGACGCGGAGCAGGCCCGCAAGCAGGCGAAATACATCGACGATCTGCGTTGCGACGTCGTGGCGCAGGCGTTCGAGGCTTGGCTGACGGAAGCCGGCCTGGCCTGGGCGCTGGACGACCTGGGCGATGGGCCGCTCCCGGAGCAGAAGCGCGGCGACCTGGAAGCCGCGCCGCGCCCGGCCGCGGGTCCGTCCGGGACGGATACCGAGGATTGGAAGGCCGCGCTTTACTTCCTCCTCCATCTCGCGCCGGTCGATGCGGTCAACCGCTTGCAACACCAGCTTCGCAAGTGGTCGGTCCTCGAAGGGGAGCCGTCGGCGGAAGCCGCAGCCATCGGACGGCTGCTCGATCTCTACGTCACCATGCACGACGCCAAGTTCGAGGGCGGCGAGGGCATGGCCGGGGCGAAGGCGCTCGTGGGGCTGTTCGACGACGAAGAGACCTTTTCCCGCGCCTGTCCCGCGCAGCCGGGAGAGGAAGACGGGCGCTACGTTCCCTGGCGGGGCCTGCGGGAGATCCTGCGCTTCGGCGACGTGCGGCCGCTGACGCCGATCTTCAAGGAACATCCCATCGTGGCCGGCCACCTGGACGAGTTGGACGCCTTCGAGAAGAAAGAGGACGGCGGCTCGCGCATCGCGCGGCGGCAAGAGGAACGCGAACGCCTGCACGAGAAATGGACGAAGAAAAAGAAGGCGTTCTCCGCCGAGGACCGGTGCGCCTACCGCGCCGCGTTGGCCGAGGTCGCCCGGCATCGGCGTCTCGCCGCCCACGTCCGCCTCGGCAATCATGCGCGGCTGCACCGCCTGCTGATGGCGGTTCTCGGGCGGCTGGTCGATTACGCCGGCCTGTGGGAGCGCGATCTCTATTTCGCGACCCTGGCGCTCGTGAACCTCCGGGGAAAGACGCCGGAGGACGTATTCTACGGCAAGGGCCTCGAACGCCTGAAGAAGGGCCGGATCGTCGACGCGCTCCGACGCCTCGAGAAGTCGACCGACGATGACGGCCGGGTGATTTTCGACCGGTTGAAGAGGCTGTTCGGCGACGACTTCCTGGACGGCAAGAACGGCGCCGCTTCCCTGCGCAACGACTTGGCGCATTTCAAGATGCTGCAAGGCAAGGCGGGGCCGCTCGACTTGACGAAGGCCGTCAACGACACGCGGCGGCTCATGCGATACGATCGCAAGTTGAAGAACGTGGTGTCCAAGTCGATCGTCGAACTGATGGCGCGGGAAGGGCTCGATCTGACCTGGAAGATGGAGGCGCACCGGCTTACGGACGCCGAGGTCAAGGCGCGGCAGGCCGTTCACCTGGGCGACAAGAAGATCAAGGAAGACCTGCATGGGCAGGAATTCGTCGCGATGGCGGCGGCGCTGTTCGCCGGCAGGGCGCTGCCATCCGACGACGTCGTCGTTCTTTCCGTCGGCTGCGCCGACGAGACCGATTCCAGGACCGGAAAACGCCGGAATCGGGGAAAGAAACGGACGAGGACAACCGCTTCGCGACGGCGGAACGGATGAGTCCTTGCGCCGCGTTAGGGCTTTGTGGTACGGCTGGAGAAGATCACCCCCAGATGAAGGGGGACTACACCCGGACGGCGGCGGGTGAGACAGGGCGGCGGGGAGAAGATCACCCCCAGATGAAGGGGGACTACACCCGATGCGCTCTGGGACGTGACGAACTGGCGGAGAAGATCACCCCCAGATGAAGGGGGACTACACCATACGCCCGGTTGATACCGTACTCCATTTCGGAGAAGATCACCCCCAGATGAAGGGGGACTACACCAAACAAGGAGCTAGAGTTTGTCACGTTAATGGAGAAGATCACCCCCAGATGAAGGGGGACTACACCCCGGGGTCACCAGCCCCACCGGGGGCAGGTGGAGAAGATCACCCCCAGATGAAGGGGGACTACACCCATCCATTCCGCCGTGAAGGCCCAGGTGGGGAGAAGATCACCCCCAGATGAAGGGGGACTACACCGACGCCCTGGGCGGCGAGCTGGGCGCGACGGGAGAAGATCACCCCCAGATGAAGGGGGACTACACCTAACGTGTCCATCATCACCTTGAGGTAGTGGGAGAAGATCACCCCCAGATGAAGGGGGACTACACCAGGGGGCTCGGCGATGATCCAGCAGATCGAGGAGAAGATCACCCCCAGATGAAGGGGGACTACACCTGGTGAACAGGTTGGACCGCTCGGCCTCCAGGAGAAGATCACCCCCAGATGAAGGGGGACTACACCATCTCGCGCGACCGCTCGATCAAGTCACTGGAGAAGATCACCCCCAGATGAAGGGGGACTACACCCGAGAGCATCTTGCGAAGACGGGCGGGGTGGAGAAGATCACCCCCAGATGAAGGGGGACTACACCAGGCGCGAAGAATCGGTAGGGCCAGGGTGCGGGAGAAGATCACCCCCAGATGAAGGGGGACTACACCCGGCGCGGCGCCGACCTCTATGTCGATTACGGAGAAGATCACCCCCAGATGAAGGGGGACTACACCGGAGATGTCGAACGCCCGGTACTCGTAGATGGAGAAGATCACCCCCAGATGAAGGGGGACTACACCCGCCGGTCTTTTTCGCTTCCTTCGCCGCCGGAGAAGATCACCCCCAGATGAAGGGGGACTACACCCGCGAGGAAGACCGCGAACACGTCGCCGTCGGAGAAGATCACCCCCAGATGAAGGGGGACTACACCGGGCGTCGCCGTCTCCCAGACCAGGCTCTCGGAGAAGATCACCCCCAGATGAAGGGGGACTACACCGCGCGCTTGCCAATCCTCGACGACGGCCTCGGGAGAAGATCACCCCCAGATGAAGGGGGACTACACCAGTCGTCGAAGGGCGGCGACCATCGCCGCCGGAGAAGATCACCCCCAGATGAAGGGGGACTACACCGCGATCAGATGCCGGCTCACGATGCCAGCGGAGAAGATCACCCCCAGATGAAGGGGGACTACACCATGGCGGCCCCACCAGGGACATTCCTGCCGGGAGAAGATCACCCCCAGATGAAGGGGGACTACACCCACCAGCTTCGCCGGGTCGTAGGCGCGCGTGGAGAAGATCACCCCCAGATGAAGGGGGACTACACCGGGACGATCTTCAGGCGGGCTTGGCCGCCGGAGAAGATCACCCCCAGATGAAGGGGGACTACACCAAGGCGAACCGCCAGCCGTTCGCGCCGAGGGGAGAAGATCACCCCCAGATGAAGGGGGACTACACCCCGGTGGTCCTTACGGATTCACCCAACCTTCGGAGAAGATCACTCCCAGATGAAGGAGATCCGAATGCCTCGCCCCGGTCATGTGAGGCCGGCGCAGTCCGCGGATGTTCAATGGTCCGTCGGTGGGACCGCTCGGCCTCGGCGATAGCGGTTTACGAAGGCGAAACCGCCCCGTCGATCTCCCGCTCCAGGGGCGCGGCGTCGGCTTCCTTCGCGGCTCGGATGCGCGCCCAAGGGCGAGCGCGCCGCCCTCCCGCTCCCGGTCCGGCCGCCGCTTGCCTTGGCGAGGGGGCGGCGCTACCGTCGCGCCAAGCCTGCGGGCGGGCGGTGGAGGCGTCGAAGCGGCGGGTTTTCGCCATGGATGGCCAAACGGGGCGCGGGGCCGGGGATTCGAAGGTCGAGCATCTGAAGATGGTGCAGGGCGTCGTCGCCCGCATGGCGGGCAACGGCGCGCGGATGAAGACCTGGACCGTGTCGCTGGCGGCGGCGGTCGTCGTCTTCTCCGGCTTGTCGGACGACCCGCACTGGCTGGTCGGAGCCGGCGGCTGCGCGCCCGTGATCGTCTTCTGGATCATGGACGCCCGCTATCTCCACCTCGAAAGGTGCTACGTGAAGCTCCACGACGCCATCGTCGCCGGGGCGGAGGTGCGGCCCTTCGATCTGGACTACCGCGCCTACGCCTCGCAGGTCGCCTCGGTCTGGAGCGTGGGCCGGTCCTGGTCGGTCGCCGCCTTCTACGGCGCCTTGCTGGCCGCGATGGCGGCGCTTTCGGTGTTTCTGGCGGTATGAGAAGCTAGGATGAGACGGAGAGTCTTCTATCGATGATACTTGCTCCGATGCAGTGCAACGAGGAGTATACAGATTCGCCATCATGCCGGGCTACTGTACTTTGGTGAATGGCTTTTCGGAGTTTGTTGTCGTCGAAAACCAGAGGAGACCAACCATGCGCCCCCAATTTTCCGAATTTTCATTCTCATACGCCCTGACGGAGAGTTTGATGCGACGTATAGAGCAGTTGGCGCCGGGTGCGAAATGCATTCCTCCGCGCTTCTACACACAGAATGAAGAAGCGAAGATAGGAGCTGATGTACGTATAACCTATGCCAATCGTATATTATTTTTGCAATTCAAGACCTGCAATGGTATGGTTCGAGAGAGTGCAAAAGAAAACAGCAAATATCATCTATCTTTAAATCTTCCTTTTTTGAGAATGAATCTCATGCCAAGAAAACATTCATGTCAACATGATCTTCTCGTCGACTTGGAGCGTAAGAAACATGATGTTTATTATGCAGCTCCAAGATATTATGAATTTCGCCGTTTTCATGATCTTTATGATAGAGACAAAATTCTCACACATTCGGCTTTCATCCGACCTGGAGATATCGGGCGCCTTCCTGACAATGAGCCGCACCATGTTTCCTTCGAGTCTTCCTCTCAATTCGGATGGTTTCTTTCCGAGCCAAGAGGAGAGATAGGAATTTTATTCGGAGAGCAGGTAGTGAATCAAATAGTTAGCGATATGAAAGATCGTCCTCTGCCAGAAATAGGCATAAACGCCACATTTGAGGTCATTCAAGATTTGTTGGGAGAAGAACGCACGGAAGAATATCATGCTCTAGCGGAGACCGAAGGAACACCAATTGAAAGGTTGACGAAGTTGTCGATGCGGCATCTGGGAGCACTGCCCATCTTCCTCTACGGCCCAGAACGACAACGTCGTTGAGCATTCAGGCCAAGGTCGGGACTGCCGGACTCGTCCAAAAAATATCAGCGTAGTCTCCCGTCATACGATCTTATCGACTCGAGCTCATACCCCGCTCCCCGAACCCGTAGAGCGCCCGAACGATCCCGTCGAGCTCGCGTTCCATCTCGGTCACGTCCGCATTCCGGTCCGCCCGCCTGGCCGCGAGGATGCCGTCGACGAGGTCGACGACCGGTCGTTGGGCATCGGGCGGAACGTCGGGAATGGGGAGCTCCTTCCAGTCGTCCGGGTAGAGGTGGATGTTGCTGCGGCGGCGGGCTCGCAGGAAATCCTGGGCGCTGGACGAGTTCATGACGCCGAGCAGGTACTTGATCGAAAAGCGGCGGCTGGCGCGCTCCAGATCTTCGCGCGACGGAAGATCGCCGCGCTTCCTTTCGTCCGCATAGCGGGCCTGCTTCCGTATCGACCGGTTGCGGATGCTTTCGAGACCCTTCCAAAGAATGAATCCGACGCTGCTTGCGTCGAAATGAAGATGGCCGTCGTCGTAACACGCTTTTGGGTCGGGGCCAGGGCTACGCTGGACAACAATTTTCTCCCCGACGTCATACAGCTCCGGGAACGTCTTCCGGCTGAACAGGGCGGGCGCGCGCTCTGTCCCCCATTCGAGCCAGCGGTTCCGCGCCGGGAGCCAGCGATCCAGGTGCTTGCCCTCGACGAACGGCTTGGGGTGGCGTTCGTCCTTCCCGTCCGACACGACGTCCTCCAGCGCGAAGGCGCCGGGCGCGCGTCTTTCGTCCGCATGGACCACCATGCCTTTGGAGACGTAGCAGAGGTCGCCCAGGCGGACGGTCGGCGCGGGCGGGGGACGATACAGGTCTTCCGGGAAGAAGGCCCGCTCGTCGAGGTCTTTCTGTCCGGCGGTGGAAAGCGCCGTGACCTCCCCGAACGCCGGGTCGTGCAGGCGCCGGAGCGGCGCGTTCTCCGATCCGTCGGCCTTGCGGAACAGGTAGGACAGGTTATGCACCGCGGCGTCGAATATCTTGATCCGGCTGAAGAAGTCGAGGCGCTCCACGAGCGCGTTGCGCAAGAACCACTCGCGCGCCTTGAGCGCGTATTTCGCATGGCCGAAGGCGTCCGAGACGATCAGGCTGGACACGCCGCCGTCGCGGAGCAGCTTGAAGCTCTTCTCCATGAACGGAACGAACAGGTCCCACTTCTCCCACAACGTTTCGTAGTCGCCGCTCGCCATGATGGCCGCGCGGGCGGCCTTGTGGCGCTGGTCGCGGAAGTCCGCGCGCACGTAGGGCGGGTTGCCGATCACCACGTCGAAGCCGCCCGCCGCGCCGAACATCCATTCCGGGTCGAACCATGCGGCGCGGGCGTTCTGGTCGTAGGGGTCCCAGCGGGCGACGGCCTCGGCGGCGTCGTGGCCGAAGCCCAGGCTCTCCAGTTCGCCGGCGAGCCCGGCCCGGAGCCTCTCGTCTTCCGCGCGCAGTCGGCGCTTGGTTTCCCGCGCGCGGGCGTTGAAGTACCGCTCGCGCACCGTCCGCAGGCGATCTTCCATGGCCTTCACGGCGTCGTTGCCGAGAATCTCCTGCGTGTCCTCGACGCCCAGCCCGATCAGCGCGTCGGCGGCGACGAAGCGGGTCTCCAGGTTGGGCAGCGGGCGGATGCCGTAGTTGTCCGCCGCATCGCCCGTCGCCTCCTGCTCCACGACCAGCGAGACGAAGAAGCGCAGCTTGGCGATCTGGCAGGCGATGGGCTGGACGTCGACGCCGTAGACGCCGTTCTGGATCAAATACAGCTTGCGCCCGAAATCGGAGTCGCGGTAGGTCCCGAAAATCCGGCTGATCTCCATCAGTTCCGCGTTCCGCGCCGCCTCGTCGCGCGTGTCGAACGCCCGGCCCGCGCGTTCCGCCGCCAGTTCCTTCTGCAACGCTTCCCAGCGTTCGTTGCGCGGGTCCAGCCGCCGCAGCGCCAGCGTCAGCCGGTGGAGTACGCCCATCGGGAAGGCGCCGGAGCCCGCCGCCGGGTCCAGCACCCGCAGGCCGGCGACGGCGCGCAGCAGCGAGTCCGTCTCCGCGGCGTCGAACAACTCCCTGGCGTCGTCGAAGGCGTCCTCCCAGTCCAGCAGATAGCGCAGCCGGTCCCGCCAGAACGCCGCGTCGCCGTCGGCGGGCCGCGCCTTCCCGGCCAGCGCCGCGGCCAGCGCCTCGCCCACCATGTAATCGACGATGCGCCGCGGCGTGTAATAGGAGCCGGTCGCCTTGCGCGCCGTCTCCCGCGTCTCCGGGTTGTAGGCGGCGAGCAGGTTCTCGAACGCCCGCCCCAGCAACTCCGGGTCGAGCGCCACCTCGCGGTCGAGCGGCGTGTTCTCCTCCACCGTGAACTTGTAGCGCCGGAACAGCGGGAACAGGCCGGCGGCCTCGTCGAGGAAGAGCCGCGCCGGAACCGACAGGTCCTTGCCCTGAGTCGCGATCTCGTCGGTGAAGGCGTCGATGCGCCGCCCGCCTCTCCGCTCGCCCTCGAAGTCGTCCAGGCAGTCGAACAGCCCGCCGTTGACGAAGGGGACCGAGCGCAGCGTCTCGACGAAGCCGTCCGGATCGGCCAGCAGGCCGCGGTAGCGGTATCTGGCGAAGTCGCGATGGCCGCCGGGATTCCGCCCGCTGAAGGCGCGCTTGTCGATCTCGGTGTTCAGCGTCGCGAAGAACAGGTTTTGGAGCGCCGCCCGGTAGTAGTCCGTCCGCTCCGGCGCGTGGTCCTTGAGCGCCCGGCGGGCGAAGCCGTCCTCGAACAGCTCTTCCGGGATCAGCCCCTTCTCCTTCATGAACCAGACGAAGAGCAGCCGCGTGATCAGGCGGATGACGTGGCGTTCGGTCGAACCCTCGCCGGCGCCGTCGTCGGGGAAGCGGCATCCGGCGGCGGCCCTCCGGAACCACTCGAACAGCTCGCGATAGAAGCGCCGGTTGAGCGCCTCTATGTCGAGCGTCCGCTCCCACGCGGCGTGCAGGCCGTCGAAATCGCGGACGCCCGCCGTGATCAGACGCGGCGCCGCCAGTTCCGCGAGGACGTCGAGATGCGCCCGGTGCGGGTTCGCGGCGCGGACGTCCTTGATCAGCGTCACGCGCTCCAGCACGTCGCGGCCGTGGTCCCGCTTGTGGGCGCGGCGGTGGACGACGGCGAGCGTCAGCGCCGCGCCGTGGCGGAACAGGAGGATCGCCGGCATCGCGAACAGGCGGTTGACGGCGCGGGTCGTCTCGGCGAGTTCGGTCCGGCCGTAGGGTCGGCCGTCGAGCTCGACGGCGAGGAACAGGAAGGACTTCACCCGGCCTTCGTCGAATCCGGGGCCGTCGAACAACGCCCTCTGGTCGCCCCCGCGGATCTGGATCTCCTCATCGGTGACCTGGAACAGGACCTCGACCCGCGCCCAGGAATCGAACAAAGCGCGCCGCTTCCCGCCCAGCTGGCCGCGGTCGTCGTACCGCTCGAGGAATTCGGCGGCGCTCCCCCCTTCGCCGCTGCGCTCGCTGCGATAGCCGAGCGCGTCGAACAGCGCCCAGGCCCCCTCCCGCAGCGGCCGCCCCGGCGCCAGCCCGGCGACGGCGTCGTTCAGCGCTTCCCGCATCGAACCGGCGCGCAGCCCGTCTGACCGTCCGTATGGACACGGATCGTGACAAAATTCATGACAAAAGTGTTGACATGATATATGACAAATAATGTAGTGTGGTCCATAAAATTGTTGTTCTGCAACAGGATGAGCAGGTGAATCGGATGACGACACAGGCGACATCCGGACGTCCCTACGAGCGGACGCATCCCTGGTTGACCTTCTCCTTCGATCTCCGGCGGTTGCAGCATACCGACTGGCTGGCCCTCGGCGAAGCCGTTTCCATGATCGACCGCATCGCCGGCGCGCCGCTCGACCCGGCGGTCGCCGACGAGATTCACGGGCTCTATTTCGCCAAGGGCGTCCTGGCCACGACCGCCATCGAGGGCAACACCTTGTCCGAGGACGAGGTGCGCGGCCTCATCGGCGGTTCGTTGACGCTGCCGCCGTCCCGGCAGTATCTCGGTCGGGAGATCGACAACGTCGTCACGGCCTGCAACGCGCTGGTCGAGGAGCTGAACGAACGCGGCCGCATTCCGCTGACGGTCGAGCGCGTCAAGCGCATGAACGGGGCGGTGCTGCGGGGCCTCGAGGTGGAGGACCACGTCGCGCCCGGCCGGACCCGGACCGCGAACGTGACCGTCGGCGCGTATCGCTGCCCGGAATGGAGGGACGCCGAACATCTGCTGGCGCGCCTGTGCGGCGTTCTCGAGGATTTCGACCTGCCGGCGGATGGCGGCCATCGCCATGCGTTCTCGATCCTCAAGGCGGTCTTCGCCCATCTCTATCTGGTCTGGGTCCACCCGTTCGGCGACGGCAACGGCCGCACGGCGCGGCTGATCGAGGTCGCCATCCTGGCGGAGTCGGGCTTGCCGCAGCCCGCCTGCCATCTGTTGAGCAACCACTACAACCTGACCAGGCCCGAATACTACCGGCAGTTGGCGCGCGCCGGCGGGAAAGAGGACGGCGTCTACGGCTTCGCCGCCTATGCGATCGCCGGGTTGGTCGACGGGCTCCGCGAGCAGGTCGAACGCATTCGCGAGCATCAATGGGACGTCGCCTGGGTCGACTTCGTCCACGAGAGATTCCGCGACGACGACGGCGCGACCGCCCGGCGGCGCCGTTCCCTGGCCCTGGCGTTGTCGCAAGCTCGGAAGGAAGTCGGGATCGGCGACCTGCCGGACCTGAATGCGACGCTCGCGCGGGAATACGCCCGGGTCGGCCCCAGGACGCTGGCGCGCGACGTCGCGGCGTTGCAACAGCTCGACCTCCTGCTGCGCGGCCCAGGCGGCGTCCGGGCCAACCGGGAACGCATCCTGGCGTTCCTGCCCTGGCGCAACGAACCCGAAGACGAGGTGGGTTGACGCGCCGACTAGGCGTTGAATACCTAAATCAACTTCACTGCCTGTGCGCACGACGCCAAAATTTGTTGTCGTAGTTTTCTTTCCGACGCCTCCTTGGGCCAACCGACGATGTTGGCGTGTCGGGGCGGGTCGTCGTCGCGTGCGATTTGAAGTCCGGCATCGCATACTGCCGATTCATTGAATTCACCCCAGCCATGGAGCCGCCGTGGAGTGGAATGTCTCTTTACGACGTCTTCGCCTATCCTTCTTACATCCGAACGGATGAGACCGCCGATACAAAAGACTGAAAGATCAAGCGCTCTATTCGGCTCGAACAGTTTGGGTTTGACGGTTGAATCAGTGAGTCGTCCACTCTCCAATGCGAATCTGGCAAGCGAATCCGAACCCCTAATCGTCATTCGTTGCGGGCTTCCTGTAGTCGCTCGAAGCAGCAGTTCACGAATTTCGGAAGCTCACCCATCCATGGTTCACGGCCATTCAATCTTGCGTCGTAAAACAATCCGGAGAACACGACTTCCTTGGACGGAGATATGCTGACGGTAAGCATGATGTCCCGGTTGATTACCCAATCGAAATCGACTTCTCCGTGCGGTGTAGCAGCGACGTCCGGGCGAGCAATATAGCTTGGAAATTCGTCGATCAATTGCCGCGCAATGTCTACGGTGTCCGCTTTAAGCGCGACCGAATTTTCACCATCCCATCCCTCATTACAGGCATATTCAAGTAAAGAAGAAGTTTCTTTCTTGAGCGATTCTCGATCCGCATCCTGAAAGACACAAGCTTCCGCTATGTGGTTCTTCCACTTCACCTATATCTACCCGATGAATAGTTAATTCGATACAAGCCCCATCATTCCCGCGAAAGCGGGAATCCAGATACCTTGACGAAATCGACCGAAGCGGTCGCGCTCCGGCAAGAATCGATTACTCAAACGGCCTCTCGGATGTACTACCGCCATCTACAGGAATTCCAGCTGCTCCGTAGTCGTCTATTGTCGGATTTTTATTATGTATCATGGCGTTGTCAAGCTTTTTTCTTCCACGATCGCGAGCCGCGTCACCGGCTCGAAGCACCGCGCTTGGTCGGGCCGTTCCGACGCCTTGGCCAGTGCTGGCGCCGCATTCCCGGCCCAGCCCGCGCTGCTCCGCCTCCTGGAACTCGTCGGTGGACGCACGCCCGCCTCCTCCCCCCGGGCGATGGCCTCGTTGAGCGCTTCCCGCATCGGGCCGGCTATCCCCCCACCGGCGGCCGCGCCCGTTCGGCGGCCTCTCGGATCGCGCGGGTCAATCGGCCCACGGTCGTCGACGGGTTGCGGTATGGCGCGCCTTCCTCTTCGCGGCGCAGCAGCTGCGCTTCGGCGCGTCCTTCGGCCTCTTCGACGCGGCGCGCCAGATCGTCGCAATCGGGCGTCTTCGCGCCGTCCTTGTCGTATTCCGGCCGCAGCCGCGCGAGCTCCTCCTGCGCCTTCAGGCTGCTGCATGGCCTGTCGTAATCGCCTTGATGCAGGATCAGCCACAGTTCGAAACAGGGATCGGAGCGCCCGACCCCGACGCCGTGTCGTTCGCACAGCGCCACGGCGACCATCGCGCCCGAACAGGCGCGTCGGATCGCGGCGAAATAGGCCGGCTCCGTCTTCGCGCCTTCGCAGAACAGGACGAAACGCCGCCTCGGCTCCCGGCCAGGGCTGGATCGCTTCAGTTTCGGCGGAGCGCGGCGGACCACTTCAGCGCGGCGCGTCAAGGGCGGAGAGCGGGTCGTCGAAAGGCGTCGCGCCATACCGGCCTTGCAGATACCCCCGCTCGATGTCGTCGCCCTTGCGGGTTCGGATATCGGTGAGCGGGAAGAGCCGCGTCGCGCCGTCGGCGTCCTTTTCGGCGAACCAGAGTTGATCGCGCCGCAGCGTGGGCGAGTTCATCAGCTTGGTGTCGTGGGTCGTAGCGACCAGCTGCGCGCCCTTCGGGTTGGTCTCGGGAGAACAGAACAGCCGCAGCACCGCCTCGGCGGCCTGCGTGTGGAGGCTGGCGTCGAGCTCGTCGACCAACAGGGGGGCGCCTCTGTCGAGCGCGCTGTATACGAAACGGAGCACGATCAGCAAGCGCCGCGTGCCGGCGCTCTCCCAGTCCAGGTCGAGATAGACCCGTTTGCCGTCACGGCTGCGATGGGCGAGTTCGATGGCGATTCGCCAGTCGCCGCCCAGCATCGCTTCGAGGTCGACCGGCTTGTCCAGCCTCTTTCCGATCGTCCCAACGAGGTCCCGCTGAATCTCCCCGATTTCGTCCGCATCCGCGCGTTCCTTTTGTCGATAATCGACGACTCCCGTACCGATCTCTCCGAGAAAGTCGATCGTCCGGCGATCCAGTCCCGTCCTGGCCAGATACGACGACACGGGCGCGCCCAGGAGAGGGATGGAGCCTCCGACGCCGTGGATCGACTGGAAATATCCGTACAGGCCGGAGAGTTGTTCGTGCTTGTTCTGCGCAGCCGCCGACAGGTACAGGCTGTTGGGCCGGGTCAGGTCGGAGATGACGCTGTTTCGCCCCTTCAACCCGCGTCCGAAATGGAATTCGCTCCCTTCGCGCTCGAACAGCATTCGCCGGTGGGATTTCGGAAAGGCGTACAGCCATTCGGATTCGAACGCCGCGTCCGACGCTTCGAAGCCGTAGTGATGGCGCACGCCGCCGACGACGAAATCGAGCTCGAAACGCGACGGCTCCCCGGAGCGGGCCGCGTCGAGCAGGAACGGCTCGCGCGATACGCCGCCGCCCGGTTCGCCCCTGGCCTGGGAGAACAGCGCCATGGCTAGCATGGTCGTCATGGCGCGGACGAGGTTGCTCTTGCCCGAGGCGTTGGCGCCGTAGATCACGGCCGCCGGCGCGACCGACCCGCCCGGCGCGGCCTCGCAGGCGATCAGCCCGTCGCGCCGGTCCCGCAGGGAAGAGACCGAGAACGACAGTTCCTGGAAGTCGCGGATCGAACGGTGGTTGGCGACGCCGAAGCGCAGCAGCATACGGGTTCTCCGTTGTCCCGGCGCCCGAACGGCGCAGAAACCGCCTTTCATGCGCGATTCTACCACATCCGGTCGAAAACGGCCGACTTGCCCCCTCGTTATTCCCGCGAAAGCGGGAATCCATGGCGGGCAAGGACGGGTCCTTTGCGTCCGTCTCGAGCCGACGTCACAGGCCCTTCGTCCCCACGGAAGCAGGCATCGGGATACGAAACAGCCCCTCCGTCATTCCCGCGAAAGCGGGAATCCAGGGCAGGCAAGGACGGGTCCTTGGCGTCCCCTCGAGCCGACGTCACAGGCCCCTCATCCCCACGGAAGCAGGAATCGGGATGCGAAACAGCCCCTCCGTCATTCCCGCGAAAGCGGGAATCCAGGGCGGGGAAGGACGGGTCCTTTGCGTCCGCCTCGAGCCGCCGTCACAGGCCCTTCGTCCCCACGGAAACAGGCGTCGGGATGCGAAACAGCCCCTCCGTCATTCCCGCGAAAGAGCGTGTGAAGGAATCCTGGCGTTCGTTAGGGATAGGACCCTGCCGGTTCGGTGTGGCGGTCGTGCGGCGGCGGCGGGTTAGGGCGTTGCGTGGTGGGTTCGTCCGGCGCGGCGGCGGTCGTGCGCGGCGGCGGGTTTCAAGCCGCTCCCGGCATGGGTCGGGCAAGGGGCGGGGCGGCGGCAGGGCGGGTTGCGATGCTCATCCGGCCATACAGGCGAGCCGATGACCGCGCCACAGATTGTGCGCCAGAGCGTGCAGCAACGCCACCGCCCGCACCTTGGCAAGCCCGCGGACCACAAGGCGGCCCAATCCCCGTTGCTTGACGACGCCATTGACCCCCTCGACCCTCATGCGACGACGATAGATCGTTTGCCCCGCCTCGCTCGCCATGCGCGCGCGCCAAGCCTGCAACACAACCGGTTCGCCGGCGCGCCCGCGTTCACGACGGCGCACGCTCTCGGCCTTCGCCGCCTGTTTCACCGGAGCCGGCGGCGTGTAAACCTCCACCCCCTTCCCACCCAACGCCAGCACGTCCTTGCGCGCGCCATAGCGCGTATCCGCCAGCAAGCGCGCCGGGCGCGCGCCATAGCGCCGCTCGATCTGCTCAACCATCGAACCCGCCAAACCCGCGTCGTTGCGACGATCCGTCTCCTGGACCCCCACAATGACGTGACTATTCGGTGCTCACCGCCAATTGGAGATTGTACCCCGCCCCCACGCCGCCGTCGGCAAACCGCATCCGGCGCGCCTGCGCATCCGTCGTCGAGACCTTCGGCCCCGGCTTCTTCTTCTCCGCCTTCTTGTGCGTCCGAGACCGCCCCGCCTTCTCCGCGCGCAACGCCGCAAGCTGTTTCCGCGCCGCCGCAACCTTCTCCGCAAGCTCGCGTTCGGCCCGCGCCCGCGCCGCGCGAAGACGCCGCGACCCGGCCGCCGGATCGCTCGCCAACTCCGACCTCAGCGCCGCAACCCGTTCCCGCGCCGCCGCCTCGTAGCCCGACAAGCCCCGCTCGCCGCGAAACGAACCCGAACCCGCGCTCGCTCGAACCTTCGTCCCGTCAACCGCCATCTCCTCCAAACTCACCATCCCCGACGCCACAAGCGCCGCAACCTGCTCGCTCAAAAGACCATCCAGCACAGCCCCATGCCCACCCCGGAAATCGCTCAGACCATGGTAGTTCACTCGCACACCACCACACAGCCACCGATACGCCATGTCACTCTCGCACAGATGCGCAAGACGACGCGCCGAACCCACCCCCTCCAACGTCGCGTACAGCCACAACGCCAACAAAACCGCAGGGTCCGCCGCAGGCCGACCCGAACCATGCTCACGAGAACCGATCCGCGCATATAACGCGCTCAGATCCATGCCCGACACGAAACCCCAAACCACTCGCGCCCGATGATCCAGCGCAAGCGTCCCATCCAAATCCACCATCCGCCACTCCAACTGATGACGATTCGGGCGCATGCAGCGAGCACCTCCCACAACCGACATAACAACCCTCCCACTCAAACCAACGAACAAACCCACAGAATCACGAACCATCCCAAACGCCAAGGGTTTCTTCACACGCTCTTTCGCGGGAATGACGAGGGGGGGGGAGGAGGCCGGGACATTGGCCCCAGGAAGGCCATCGGCCCGAGGCGGATACGTCGGATTTCTTCACACACTCTTTCGCGGGAATGACGGAGGGGCTGTTTCGTATCCCGTCTCCTGCCTCCATGGGGACGAAGGGCCTGTGACGACGGCTCGAGGCGGACGCAAAGGACCCGTCCTTGCCCGCCATGGATTCCCGCTTTCGCGGGAATGACGAGGGGGGCTGTTTCGTATCCCGATTCCTGCTTCCGTGGGGACGAAGGGCCTGTGACGACGGCTCGAGGCGGACGCAAAGGACCCGTCCTTGCCTGCCCTGGATTCCCGCTTTCGCGGGAATGACGGAGGGGCTGTTTCGCATCCCGATGCCTGCTTCCGTGGGGACGAAGGGCCTGTGACGACGGCTCGAGGCGGACGCAAAGGACCCGTCCTTTCCCGCCCTGGATTCCCGCTTTCGAGTGTGTGAAGAAACCCCAAGACCTGTGGTCCATCCGGTCGATTCACCACATTTGACCCACATATGTTCCTCATATAGACCATTTATGTTTCTATCGACACGGCGAAAATTCCGAATTACGCGGATGCCTTGGGATTTCTTCACACACTCTTTCGCGGGAATGACGGAAGGGGGGCGCATCCGCCTCGAGCCGATGGCCTTCCCGGGGCCGTCGGCGCACCCCCCCCCCCTCCGTCATTCCTCCGGTCCGGGGCCGGGGGCGCGCGTCGTCCTCACGACCGCAGCCGCCATGACGTCCCGGTCGGAAAACGAAGCCGTCACCGCGCAGGGCGCGAACGGCCGCCCTCCGCCTCCTCCGCGATCACGAGCCACGTCGCCAGCTCGAAGTCCCGCGCCCGGCCGGGCCGTTCCGACGCCTTGGCCAGTCTGGCGCCGCGCTCCCGGCCGAGCCGGCGCTGCTCCGCCTCCCGGAACTCGCCGGCGATGGATCGCAGCGCCGCGTCAATGAGCGCTTCGTATTTCTCCATCCGCCGCCCGCCTTGGGTCTCGCGGTCGAAGGCGTCCTCCAGGGCCGATGACGCCTGGTCGCGCCCGGCGGCGAGGCGGCGGAACAGGCGGAGGCATTCCCCGGCCTGCCGGAAGCCGTATTGCGCCGTCCCGTCGCCCCGGACGTAGACCAGGAAATAGGGGTGCAGGCGGTTCGGGGTCCGCGCCGCCGGGTCGCTCCGCTGCTTCAGGCAGAAGATCGCGCCGGGCCGGACCGCGGGTCCGCCCCCGTCCTCCTCGCCCCCGCGCAGCCCGGCGACGGCGTAGACGCCGAACGGCGCCGCTTCGAGCGCGGCCCGGTTCTTCTGGATGTATTGCAGCAGGTCGGCGAGGAAGTCGTCGAGGGTGAGGTCGCTCATGTTCACGCCGTCGCCCGCGTCCTCGATGTCGAGGATCTCGTCCCGCAGCCGCTTCAGCTGCTCGTCGCGGAAGCGCAGCTCCCCCTGGGCCGCCTCCTCGGCCGCCTGGGCGTCGGCGTCCAGCGGGTCGTCGAGGCCGGTGGCCGCGGCGTCGGCCAGGGCCATCCGCGCCTCGACCCGGTTCTTGAGGTTCAGATAGCGGTCGAGATCGGCGGTCGGCCAGAAATTGATCATCGCCACCTGCCGGTTGCGGCTCCCCAGCCGGTCGATCCGCCCGAAGCGCTGCATCAGCCGCACCGGGTTCCAATGGACGTCGTAGTTCACCACCAGGTCGCAATCCTGGAGGTTCTGCCCCTCCGACAGGCAGTCGGTCGCGATCAGCACGTCGATCTCCGGGGGTTCCTCCGCGCCGTCCGCCGGCCCCGTCCGCTGCGCGCGCGGGGCGAAGCGCGCCAGGATGCCGCCGAACTCCGATTCGCCCACCGTGCTCCGGTTGTCGCCGCCGCCGGTGATCAGCGCCGCATGGATGCCGCCGCCGAAGACGCCCGATTCCAGCAGATTCTCGTACAGATAGCGGGCGGTGTCGGCGAAGCTGGTGAAGACCAGCGCCTTGCGGTTGCGGCGGCCGTCCTTGTCGATGCCGGGGTTCGCGATCTTCTCCGCCAACGCCTCCTCGAGGGCGGCGAGCTTCGCGTCGCGCGCCGCCGTGACCTGTCGCGCCAGCCCGCGCAGCCGGTCGAGGACCCGCCGGTCCTCCCGCAGGTCGCGCCGCCAGCGGTCGAGGTCCAGCTCGTCCAGCCGGTAGCGCTTCCCCCGGCCCACGGCGAACTCCTCGTCCTCCTCGTCCTCCTCGGGCAGGGATTCGATCGCTTCCGCCGCTTCCGCCGCGGCTTCCGCCGCCGCCTTCTCGCCGCCCCGCTCCCGTTCCCGCCAAGCCTCGATGCGGCGGTCGAGCGCGTCCATCCCGTCGAGGATGCGCCCCATCGTCAGCGCGAAGGCGTGGGCCGAACTCTCCAGCCGCTTCAGCAGGTTGACGCGCATCATGCCGATCAGGAAGCGCTCGCGGTCGCGCTGGTCGAAGCGGAGCCGCGCCTTCTCCTCGTCCAGGGCCGATGCGTCCAGGAGGTATTGCGAGGGCGTGTAGACGGCCAGCCGGAACCCGCCGATCCGTTCGTGCAGGTCGTCATAGGAGAGCGCGCCGTCCCGGTCCGTCGGCGGGTGCAGGTTGCGGGGCGGGGCGCGCCGCGGGAAGCCGCCGATCTCCGCCGTGGCCTCGGGGTAGAAGCGGCGCAGATGGGCGCGCGAGCGGGCGATGGTCGCCGCGTCCAGAAGCGCCAGGAAGTCCGCGCCCAGCCGTTCGATCAGGGCCGCCTTGTCCGCCCGCCCGCCGGCCCGCCGCGTCCGCTCCCAGTCCAGGAATTCGCGCTGGGCCACGCCGAACAGGCTCTGGACGTCGTCGATGCCGAGCGTCTCGCGGAAGGCGTCGCCGCGCTTCTCGGTCATCAGATAGATCTGGTTGCGGAGGTCGCGCAGGCTGGTGTTGACCGGCGTCGCCGACAGCATCAGCAGCTTGCTGCGGACGCCGCCCTTGACCGCCTCCTCCAGCAGCCGGTTGTAGCGGCTGCGCCGCGCGACCCTGCCCGTCTCGTCCGTCCGGTCGCGGCCCTCGTTGCGGAAGTTGTGCGATTCGTCGATCACCACCAGATCGAACGCGCCCCAGTGGAAGCCGGCGAGGTCGATCTGTCCCGCCCGGCCGTCATAGCGGCTGAGGTCCGTATGGGCGAGCACCGTATAGCCCAGCCGGTCGCCGGCGAACGGGTTGTTGCGCCGGCCCGCCCAGGCGGCGTAGCGGACCCAGTTCTCCTCCAGCTTCTTCGGGCACAGCACCAGCACCCGCTCGTTGCGCAGCTCGAAGAACTTGATCACCGCGAGCGCCGTCCAGGTCTTGCCCAGCCCCACGCTGTCGGCGACGATGCAGCCGCCATGGCGCAGCAGCCGGTTGATGGCGCTGGTCGCGCCGTCCTTCTGGAATGCGTAGAGCGCCTTCCAGATCGCCGTGTCGTGGAGATGGACGTCGCGCAGCAGCCCGTCGCGCGCCCCGCGTTCGGCGAGCCGATCCTCGAACAGATGCAGCAACGTCTTGTAGTAGACGAAGGCCGGCGCATAGGCCCGGCCCAGCCGTTCGAGGGCCGCCAGCACTTCGGGCTTGGCGTCGCGGGTCGCGGACTCGTCGCGCCACAGCGCGTCGAACCAGCGGATCAGCGCCGCCCGGTCCGCCGCGTCGCGCACCTCCAGGTTGAGTTCGAGGTTGGGCGCCGTCCCGAACCCCAGCCCGCGGCGGGTGAAGTTGGAGCTCCCGACCAGGGCGGTCCCGCCGCCGTCGTCGCCGTCGCTGCCGCCGTCCTTGCCGCCGCGGTTGGCGACGTGGTAGAGCTTGCCGTGCAGGAAGTTGGCGCGCTTCACGCTGCGGATCTCGACGCAGCGCTCGATCCAGGCGGCGCAGGCGCGGGCGAGGGGCTTCTGCGCCAGAACCCGTTTCGGGTCCATGCCGCCCTCCTCGTTCAGCCGGAAGGACCGCCCTTCGCCGGCCGCCGGGTCCGGCGCGCCGACGCTCTGCGGCTCGCCGTAGAGGAAGCGCATGCCCCCCGCCGACTCCAGCGCGTCGCGCAGGGCCTCGTAGGCGTAGATGGTGAAATAGGCCGAGACGACCGAGAGCTCCGCGCCGGGCTCCACGCCCTCGCGCAGCGCATCCCCCACCCGGCGCCCCAGGTTGTCGACGATGGGGTCGTGGGCGACGGCGTCGTCGTCGAGGGCGTCCGCGGGCGCGCCGCCCCGTCTCGCCACGTCTCGGCTAGTCTCGCTTGGTCTCACTTCGGCGTCGCTTCGTCGCCCTCCGGGCCGCGGGCCGGGCCGCCGGCCTCCAGCGCCTTCCAATCATGGGTGGGCAGGATCACGTCGGCGCGCGACTTGATGTCGATCAGCGCCCGGCGCATCGACTCCAGGTCGTAGAAGATGCCGGGCATGATCTCGCGTTCGATGTTGAGTTCGACCTTGCGGGCGATGTCGCCGATGATCGCCGTCACGCCGTCCGCGGTCTCGACGTAGACGCATTGGTGGCCGGGCGTGTGCGAGTTGGCGTAGAGCACGCAGCGGACGCCGGGGCAGGGTTCGTAATCGCCCTCCATCAGGTCCACGCGCGGCCATAGCGGATCGACCAGCTCGGCCACGTCGGCGCGGTCGAAGAACAGCCCCTTGCCGCCGATCTCCATCCCTTCGGGGCCGATCGGGGCCGCCGCCGCCATCAGCTCGGTCCGTTGCAGGACGAAGCGCGCGTTGGGCAGCAGGCGGCAGCCGCCGGCATGGTCGTAATGCAGATGGGTCAGATGGACCTGCCGGATGTCCTCGGGCGCGTAGCCGAGGCGCGCGAGCTGGGCCGGGATGGTCTGGTCCGGGCCGATCTTGTGCGGCCCCAGCCCGTGCGCCGTCATCGCCCGTTCGGCGTCGCGCATGCCGGTGTCGATCAGCAGCGGCCCGTCCGCCCCGCCCTCGATCAGGAAGGCGAGGATCGGCACCGACGACGCGCCGGTCTCCTTGGTCAGGCTCCAGAACACGTCGATCGCGTCGGGGACGACGGCGTCGCCCAGCAGCAGCGGCGTCACGCGGCAGGTCATGGGTCGGGCCTCCGGTTCGCGCGCCGCCCGGCGCGCCTCCCGGCCCCGACGCTAGCCTTCCGCCGCGGCCCCGGCAAGCGAGCCGTCAGCCGTAGCCGGTCGCCAGCCAGGGGAAGGAGATGATCGCCAGCAGCACCGCGAACATCACCGCGGCGAAGGGCGCCGCGCCGATGAAGATGTCGGCGAGCGAGATCCCGTCGTCGTCCAGCGTGCTCTTGATGACGTAGGCCGACAGGCCCAGCGGCGGGGTCAGGAGCCCGATCTCGACCGCGATCACGGTGACGATGCCGAACCACACCAGATCGACGTCGTAGCCGTCCAGCAGCGGCAGGAAGATCGGGATCATGATCAGCATGATCGAGATCCCGTCGAGGATCGTCCCCATGATCACGATCGCCACGGCGTAGCAGAGCAGCAGCGCGAAGAAGCCCAGCTCCAGCCCGGTCACGAAATCGTCGATGAAGGACGGAACCCCCGACAGCGCCAGCAGCCGGGTGTAGACGTTGGCGGCGATGATCAGCATCAGGATCGAGACGGTGACGTGGCCGGTCTCGATCAGCACCTGCCGCGCCCTGGCCCAGGTCAGCTTGCGCCGCGCAAGGGCCAGGACCAGCGCGCCGAGCGCCCCGACCGCGCCCGACTCGGTGGGCGTGAACCAGCCCAGATAGATGCCGCCGATCACCGCGAAGACCAGCCCCGCCAGCGGCCACAGCCGCAGGCTCGCGGCGAGCCGCGCCCGCGCCCCGCCGCCCTCTCCGCCCTCCGCCCCGTCGCCCTCTCCGGCCCGCGCCCCGTCGCCGGCCCGCGTCCCCTGTCCGTCCTGCGCCCCGGCGCGCCCGCCGCCGGCCATCACCATCCCCGGCAGGAATACGGCCATGCCCAGTATGGCGACGCCGAAGGCGAACGACAGCAGCAGGCCCGGAACGATGCCGGCGATGAACAGGTCGCCGATCGATTGCTCGGCCAGTATGCCGTAGACGATCAGCAGCAGGCTGGGCGGGATCAACATGCCGAGCACCGAGCTGCCGGCGACGACCCCGACGGCGAAGCGCGGCCGGTAGCCGAGCGAGATCATCTCCGGCACCGCGAGCTTGGTGAACACCGCGGCCGAGGCCACCGAGATCCCGGTCACCGCGGCGAACACCGCGTTCGCCGCCACGGTGGCGATGCCGAGGCCGCCGCGGATCCGGCGCACGAACAGGTTGGCGGCGACGTAGGCGTCCTTGCCCAGGTCGGAGACGCTCACCAGCAGGCCCATCAGCACGAACAGCGGGACGACGCCGAAGACGTAGCCCGCCACCGTGTCGTAGGCGGCGATGGCGAGCAGCTTCGTCGCCAGGGTCACGCTGCCCTTGACCGCCCACACCCCGGCCAGCGACACCAGACAGAGGGCCACGGCGACGTGCATGCCGAGATAGATCAGCAGCAGGATCGCGGCGATCGAGACGAGCCCGATCTCGACCCCGGTCACTTGAGCATCTCCGCCATCCGTCGCCGGTCGTCGGGCGCCGCCGGCGGCGTCCAGCCGCAGACGACGCCGAGATCGCGCCGGGCGAAGAGGCAGTACTGCGCCGCGGCGACGACGCAGCCGACCAGGATGACGAGCCGCACCGGCCACACCGGATAGCTGACGTAGCCCTGGATGCCGGCGTACTCGCCGGTGGTCCAGGCCTCGACGAAGAAGGGCTGGCTCGCGTCGTAGAGCAGGACGAAGAGCCCCGCCCCGGCCAGGTTGAAGACCAGGGTGACGGCGTGCGAGAGGCGCGGCCGCCGCGCCCGCAGCAGGCGGAGAAGCCCGTCGGAGCGCGTCATGCGGCCGGACCGCAGCGTATGGCCGAGCTGGATGAACACGATGCCCACGATCGAGAGCTTCACCAGCTCGGGCACGCCGCGCAGCGGCGCGTCGAACGCCGTGCGTCCGGCGATGTCGACGTTGATGACCGCCATCAACGCGACGATCCACAGGCTACCCAGCGCGTTGAGGCCCGAGACCAGCCCCTCGAAGGACGGCCGCCACGGCCGCCGCGCCCGGCCGGGCGTCTTTCGCGCCGTCGGCTCAGCCACGGCCCCGGCGCGCGGGTCTCACGCGGGTCTCACCGGCCGCGGGCGGGCGGCGGCCCGGGCGTCCCCGCGGCCCGGCGTCCTTGCGCGGGAGCGCGCCGGAGCGGGGCCGCCGCGCCCTACTCCTTGTCCCACTCGCGCACGAGCCGGACGCCGTATTGGCGGAGCTTCCCCATATAGGCCGAAAGCACCTTCTCGCCGGCGAAGCCCTTGCTCTCGGCGCGCTGCGCCCACTGCTTGGCGATGTTCGGCATCGCCTTCGCCCAGGCGGTCTTCTGGTCGAGCGGCATCTGCGAGAACTTCGTCCCTTCCTCGGCCATCTTCGCCTCGAAATCGGCGACCAGGCGGGTCATGGTCTCGTGCTGCGCCGCCCGGTAGTCGAGGGCCGCCTCGCGCATCGCCGTCTTCACCGCGTCCGGCAGCCCGTCCCAGACCTTCTTGTTGACGGTCACGCCGCCGCCCGGCATGGCGCCGAAATTCACCTTGGTCGCATAGCGCGCGATCTCGTGCAGCTTGGCCGGGTAGTAGCCGGTGGTGAAGGCGATCACCCCGTCATAGACGCCGGTCTTGAGGTTGTTGTAATGGACCGAGAAGTTGCCCTGCACCGGGACGATCCCGATCGGCGCCTCCCACAGCGAGACCGCGCCCGCCCCGGCGAGCTTCCGCCCCTTGAGGTCGGCCAGCGACCGGATCGGGAATTTGGTCAGCGGATAGAAGGTGTCGAACCCGATCGGGGCCAGGAACGCCTGGCCGTGCTTCTCCCACGCGCCCGACATCTCGGGCAGCTCCTGGTGCAGCTCGTGGAAGATGCGGAGCGTCAGCCCCAGATCGTCGGAGCCGAACGGCGCCATGTAGGCGACGTTCTGCAACGGCAGCTTCGCCTGCTCGAACAGGGAGTAGACGATTCCCAGATCGGCGATGCTCTCCTCGATCGTCTCCAGCGTGCCGCCCACCTTGGACAGCGTCCCGCCATAGGCTTCGGTCCAGGCGATCTCGTGCCCGGCCCCCCGCAGCCGGTCGTCCACGCCGCGGATGAAGACGCTCTTGGTCAGCCCCACCCAGGGCAGATGCAGCCCCTGCGCCGCAGCGAAGGTCAGGTTGAACGTCTTGGCCGTCGCCCCCCCGGTCGAGAGCCCCGCCGCCAGGGCGAACGCCGCCGCCGCCGCCATCCGTCGCGTCGTCCGTATACGCATGAAACCTCTCCCCGTCTGCCGGTTCCGGATCGCGCCGGAGCATGGACCGCCCGCCCGCCATTGTCCATATCGCCCTCCCCCTCGTCGGCGTTGCCCCCCCCTCGTCGCGTTCGATGGCGCGCGAGCGCCGGGTCCTGTAGGATGGCCCGCGATTCCAGCGGAGGAGCGGAGGCCGGGATGGACGATGCGCGCGCGCCCGCGCCGTCGGGCGGGGAGACCACCTGTCGCGGTCTGCGCGACTGGCTGGAGAGGGTGGACGGTCTGGGCGAATTGCTGCGGGTGGACGGCGCGCACTGGGACGCCGAGATGGGCGCGATCACGCAGATGCTCACCGAGAAGGGCCGGGGCCGGGCGCCGGCGATCCTGTTCGACCGCATCCCCGGCTACCCGGCGGGCTTCCGCACCCTCTACGGGCAGTTCTCCTCGCTCCGCCGCGTGGCGCTCACGCTGGGCCTGCCCCTGGAGCGCGAGCGCAAGGTCGATATCGTCCGGCGCTATCACGACCGCATGCAGGGCATGGCGCCGATCCCGCCCCGCTGGGTGGAGAGCGGCCCGGTCCTCGACAACGTGATCGAGGGCGCCGACGTCGACGTGCTCAAATTTCCGGCGCCCCGCCATCACGAGCGCGACGCGGCGCGCTACATCGGCACCGCCAACTGCGTCATGACCCGCGACCCCGACAACGGCTGGTTCAACCTCGGTACGTATCGCAACCAGGTCTATGACGGCCGCACGATCGGCTGCCAGATCACCGAGGGCAAGCACGGGCGCATCCACCGCGACAAGCATTTCGAGCGCGGCGAGCGGATGAAGGTCGTGGTGCTGCTGGGCCAGGACCCGCTGCTGTTCATGCTCGCCTCCAGCCCGCTGCCCGACGGCGTGGACGAGATGGCCTTCGCCGGCGGCCTGCGGGGCGAGCCGGTCGACGTCGTGCGCGGCCCGTTCACCGGCTTCCCGATCCCGGCCGACGCCGAGATCGCGATCGAAGCCGAGGCGGCGCCGGGACAGGTCCGCCAGGAAGGCCCGTTCGGCGAGTGGATGGGGTACTACTCCGACGACTCGGTGCCGCGCCCCTGTCTCGACGTGAAGACGATCCTGCACCGGGACGACCCGATCCTCACCTGCGCGCCGCAGCACAAGCCGGTGGACGAGACCGGCCTGCTCAAGGGGGTCGCCGGCGCGGCGCAGATCTGGCGCTCGCTCGAAGCCTGCGGGCTGCCCGACGTCCTCGGCGTATGGAACCACGAGGCCGGCCCGGCGACGCGCTTCGTCGCCATCCAGATCAAGCAGCGCTACCCCGGCCATGCGCGCAACGTCCTCCACGTCGCGTCGTCCTGCCAGGGCGGCGCCTATGCCGGGAAATGGACCGTGGTCGTGGACGACGACATCGACGCCGGCGACCTCGACCAGGTGCTGTGGGCCATGTGCACCCGCTTCGATCCGGTCTCCGACGTCGACGTCGTGCAGAAGGCCTGGGCGTCGAAGCGGGACCCGCTCTACTTGCCGGGCAACTTCAACAACCGCATCCTGATCGACGCCTGCATCCCCTACGACAAATACCTCGCCGGGACCTTCCCGCCGGTGGTCGACGTGAGCGCGGAGCTGCGCCGCGGCATCCGGGCGAAGTTCGATCTGCCCTATCCCGACTAGCCGGGCGCAGGCGATGGACACGGCGCAACCGGACTCGGCCTGCGCGGCGCCCGCGATCGATTGGGCGGGGCGCGCCCGGCGGCTGGCCCCTTCGATCGCGGCGGCGGCCGAGCGCGCCGAGCGCGGCCGCCGGATCCCCGCCGACGTCATGGCGGCGATGCACGAGGCCGAACTGTTCCGCATGTGCCTCCCGCGCTCGATCGGCGGCGGCGAGGCGTCGCTCCGCGAGGTGGTCGAGGTGCTCCAGATCGTCGCCGCCGCGGACGCCAGCACCGCCTGGTGCCTGGGCCAGGGGCTGGGATGCTCGCGGGCGGCGGGCTTCCTCGACCGCGATGCGGCGCGCGAGGTGTTCGGCCCGCGCGACGCGGTGCTCGCCTGGGGGCCGCCGAACCGGAGCGGGGCCGCGGTCGCCGTCGACGGCGGCTACCGGGTGAGCGGGGCGTGGAGCTTCGCCAGCGGCATCCGCAACGCCAGTTGGGTCGGCGCCCATTGCACGGTGCGCGAGCCCGACGGCGCCGCGCGGGCCGGGCCGGACGGGCGGCCGGTCGCCAAGACCCTGCTGCTGCCCGCCTCCTGCGCCGAGATCGCCGACGTGTGGCGGGTCATCGGCCTCTGCGGCACCGGCAGCGACGACTACGCCGTCGCCGACCGGTTCGTGCCCGAGGCCCGGTCCTACGTCCGCGACTCCGCCGCCGACCGGCGCGAGCCCGGCCCGCTCTACCGCCTGGCGCTCACCACCTTCTACGGCGTCGCGTTCGCCGGCGTGGCCCTCGGCGTCGCGCGGGCGTTGCTCGACGCCTTCCTGACCCTCGCCGCCGACAAGGTGGCCGGCTACACGACGACGACGCTCCGCGACAACGCGGCGATCCAGCAGCGGACGGCCATCGCCGAGGCGCGGCTGGGCTCGGCCCGCGCCTATCTGCTGGAGATGGTCGAGGCGACCTGGGAGACCGCCCTCCGCGGCCGCGACTTCCCGGTCGATCAGCGGGCGCGGCTGCGCATCGCCAGCAGCTACGCCATCCGGCAGGCGCGGGCCGCCGCCGACTTCGCCTATCACGCCGCGGGCGCCGGCGCGATCCTGGAGAAGAACCCGTTCGAGCGCCGGTTCCGCGACCTCCAGGCGGTGGGCCAGCAGATCCAGGCGGCGCCGTCCAACTTCGAACACGCCGGCATGGCCCTGCTCGGCCTCGAACCCGGCCCGCGCGTCTGACCCCCGCGCGTCCGGTCCGCCGTATTCCGGCGGCGGCGATTTTTTCCGGCGGCGGGCGATTTTTCTGTTGACACGGGGGAGTTCTTGTGTTATGTTCCCCGCAATCGGCGGATCCGCCCGCGGGGGGTTCCGCCGCGCGGAGGCGCAGGGCCGCCGCCGCCGCCCCCCGGCAGGGCGGTTCCAGGCGCCGGATCCACCCTGCTTTTCGCCTGCTTTCGCCCTGCTATCTCGCCGTTTTCGCCCTGCTTTTTCCCTAGTTTTTCGGCGTAACCCGTTGAAATACAACGAAATCACGAATTTTCGGCGCGTCGTCGCCGCGCATCCGCGCCCGCCATGGCGCCGGCGGCCATGGCGCCGGCGGCGGGAGTCGAACCTGCAACCTCCCGGCGAAGGGACGCACGATCTGGAACGCGCATGGTGCCGGCGGCAGGAGTCGAACCTGCAACCCCTCGATTACAAATCAAGTGCTCTGCCCGTTGAGCTACACCGGCGTCGGGCGGCGACGATAGTCCCGGCCCGTCCGCGCGGCAAGCCGGTCGCCGGCCGGTCATCCGCCGCGCCGGTACTCGTACAGCGCGACCGCGGCGGCGGCGGCGACGTTGAGGCTCGACCGCGGACCCGCGCCGGGGATCCGCAGCACCAGGTCGCAGGTCTCGCGCGTGAGCCGGCGGAGTCCGCGCCCCTCCGCCCCCAGGACCAGCGCGGTCCGGGGGGCGAGGCCGGCGGCGGCGAGCGACCGGTCCGCCTCGACGGCGAGGCCGGCGCACCAGAACCCGTCCGCCTGGAGCGTCTCCAGGGCGCGCGCCAGGTTGGGCGTCCGCACCAGCGGCACCGTCTCCAGGGCGCCCGACGCCGCCTTGGCCAGCGCGCCGGTCGGATGCGGGGCGTGACGGTCGGGGACGATCACCCCGGCGGCGCCGAACGCCGAGGCGGCGCGCAGGGTCGCGCCCAGGTTGCGCGGGTCGGCCACGCGGTCGAGGGCGAGCAGCACCGCCGCCGGCGCCGCCGCGAGCCCGCGGCGCAGCTCGGCCAGCCGCACCGGCGGCAGCGGGTCGGCCAGCAGCCCCAGCCCCTGATGCGCCGCGCCCGGCGGCAACAGCGCCGCGATCTCCGGCCGCGGCAGGATCTCGGCCTGGGCGCCGGCGGGGCCGAGCCGCCCGGCGGCCTCGCGCGTCGCCACCAGCCGGCGCCGGCGGCGGCGCGGATTGGCCAGGGCCGCCCCGACCGCATGGATGCCGTAGAGCCACGCGGCGCCGTCCGCCCGCCCGCCGCCCGATTCGCCGCCGCCCGATTCCCGCTTGCGTCGCGTCATCGCCCGTGTTATACGCGCCCCGGCTTGGCGATGCGAACGCTCCTTCCTCACCCGGGCGCGGCCCGTGGGCGGAGGACGGGCGCGCTCGTTCGCCCGATATTCGTCCTTGACAAGGGGGTGCGGGGCGCCTAGTTTGCACACCGTCCGGCGTCGTCTCGCCGCTTGGCGGCCCGCTTGACCTGGGAGGGGTGCCCGAGTGGCTAAAGGGGACGGGCTGTAAACCCGTTGGCGTTCGCCTACGTTGGTTCGAATCCAACCCCCTCCACCAGGCGGGCGGATGCGGGGCGGGCGCGGACGAGGGTCTCGGCGGGCGTAGCTCAATGGCAGAGCCCCAGCCTTCCAAGCTGGTGACGTGGGTTCGATTCCCATCGCCCGCTCCAGAGACGCGCGCCGGCGGCGGGGCGGCCCCCCATGGGCATGGGGAGAGCATGGGGAGAGTATGAGGAGGGGGGATGTCGAAGGCGAGGTTTGAGCGACGGAAGCCGCATTGCAATGTTGGCACGATCGGGCATGTGGATCACGGCAAGACGACGCTGACGGCGGCGATTACGAAGATTCTGTCGGCGACGGGCGGGGCGGAGTACACGTCCTACGACCAGATCGACAAGGCTCCGGAGGAGAAGGCGCGCGGGATCACGATTGCGACGGCGCATGTGGAGTACGAGACGTCGCATCGCCACTACGCGCATGTGGACTGTCCTGGACATGCGGACTACGTGAAGAACATGATCACGGGCGCGGCGCAGATGGACGGGGCGGTTCTGGTGGTTTCGGCGGCGGACGGACCGATGCCGCAGACGCGGGAGCACATATTGCTGGCGCGCCAGGTTGGGGTTCCGGCGATCGTGGTGTACATGAACAAGGTGGATCAGGTTGACGACGAGGAGTTGCTGGACCTGGTTGAGTTGGAGGTTCGGGAGTTGCTGTCGTCCTACGAGTTTCCGGGCGACGACGTGCCGGTGGTTCGGGGCTCGGCGCTGGCGGCGCTGGAGGAGGGGGACGAGGCGACGGGTCGCGGGTCGGTGCTGTCGCTGATGGAGGCGGTGGATTCGTATGTTCCGCAGCCGGATCGTCCGAAGGACCTGTCGTTTTTGATGCCGATCGAGGACGTGTTTTCGATTTCGGGCCGCGGGACGGTGGTGACGGGTCGGATCGAGCGGGGCGTCGTGAAGGTTGGGGACGACGTTGAGGTGGTGGGCATCCGGGACACGTCGAAGACGGTGGTGACGGGGGTTGAGATGTTCCGGAAGCTGCTGGATTCGGGGGAGGCGGGGGACAACGTGGGCTGTCTGCTGCGGGGCGTGGGGCGCGATGGGGTGGAGCGAGGTCAGGTGCTGTCGAAGCCGGGATCGATCACGCCGCACACGAAGTTCCGCTGCGAGGCGTATGTGCTGACGAAGGAGGAGGGGGGTCGTCATACGCCGTTTTTCACGAATTATCGCCCGCAGTTCTACTTCCGGACGACGGACGTGACGGGACAGGTTGCGCTGCCGGCGGGGACGGAGATGGTGATGCCGGGGGACAACGTGTCGATGGAGGTGGAGTTGATCGCGCCGATCGCGATGGACGAGGGGCTGCGGTTCGCGATCCGCGAGGGCGGGCGAACCGTCGGCGCCGGCGTCGTCGCCTCCATCCTCGAATAGAACCGCAAGCGGACCCGTACGGGCCCGGAGACAGGAGTGTAGCTCAACTGGCAGAGCGCCGGTCTCCAAAACCGGGGGTTGGGGGTTCGAGTCCCTCCACTCCTGCCAGGGGCCGGGCGGCCCCGGGCGCGCGTTCCCGGGCCCTGTAAAGCCGAAGGCAGCGGACGACATGGCGAAGACGAGTCCCGTCGAATTCATCCAGCAGGTGCGCCGCGAGATGGCGAAGGTCACCTGGCCCGGTCGCAAGGAGACCGCGATCACCACCCTGATGGTGTTCGTCTTCGTCTTCCTCGCGGCCATGTTCTTCTTCCTGGTCGACCAGGCCCTGTCCAAGCTGGTCAAGGTCGTCCTGGGTCTCGGAGGCTGAGCGTTGACCGGCCGATGGTACGTCCTCCACGTCTATTCGGGGTTCGAGAACAAGGTCGCGCAGTCGATCCGCGAGCAGGCGGCGCAGAAGGGACTCGCCGACCGGTTCGAGGAGATCCTGGTGCCGACCGAGGAGGTCGTCCGCGTCCGGCGCGGCGCCAAGGTCAACGCCGACCGGAAGTTCTTTCCCGGCTACGTGCTGGTCCGGATGGAGGTGACCGACGAGACGTGGCATCTGGTCAAGGATACGCCCAAGGTGGCCGGATTCCTCGGCGCCGGCGGAAGGCCGTCGCCGATCCCGGACGCGGAGGCGCAGCGCATCCTGCGTCAGGTCCAGGAGGGGGGCGAGCGCCCGCGCCCGTCCATCACCTTCGACGTGGGCGAGCAGGTGCGGGTCAGCGACGGGCCGTTCACCTCGTTCAACGGCATGGTCGAGGAGGTCGACGAAGACCGGGCCCGGCTGAAGATCGCGGTGTCGATCTTCGGGCGGCCCACCCCCGTCGAACTCGAATACGGGCAGGTGGAGAAGCTGTGATCGGACGCAGGCCCGCCGTCGGGCGCGCCGCGCGCGCGTGACCGGAGAACCGCATGGCCAAGAAGATAATCGGCTACGTCAAGCTCCAGGTGCCGGCCGGGCAGGCGACGCCGTCGCCGCCGATCGGCCCGGCCCTGGGCCAGCAGGGCCTCAACATCATGGAGTTCTGCAAGGCCTTCAACGCGCACACCCAGGGAGGGGAGCAGGGCGTCCCGATCCCGACCGTGATCACGGTGTTCGCGGACCGGACCTTCGCCTTCGAGACCCGGACCCCGCCCGCCGCCTGGCTGATCCGGCAGGCGGCGCGGCTGGACAAGGGCGCGCGCGAACCCGGCCGGGAGACCGTCGGGACGGTCGGCATGGCGCAGCTGCGCGACATCGCCGGGCGGAAGATGGCCGACCTCAACGCCAACGACCTCGACGCGGCCTGCCGCATGCTGGTCGGAACCGCGCGGTCGATGGGAATCCGGGTGACGGAGCGGGGCGGCCCCGCGGCGGAACGGGGCGGCCCGGCGGCGGAATCCGGCGACGGAATCTAAGGAACGGAACGGGACGGAGCGGACCATGGCCGGCAAGGGAAAGCGGCTTCGCAAGGCGCGCGACGGCGTCGATCGCGACGCCCTCTACGACCTCGAGGACGCGGTGAAGCTGATCAAGCAGAAGGCGAGCGCCAAGTTCGACGAGACGGTGGAGCTGGCGATCAATCTGGGCGTCGATCCGCGCCACGCCGACCAGATGGTGCGGGGCGTCGTATCCCTGCCCAAGGGGACCGGCAAGCAGGTTCGCGTCGCCGTGTTCGCCAGGGGAGACAAGGCCGGGGAGGCGACCGCCGCCGGCGCCGATCTGGTGGGCGCGGACGACCTCGCCGAGCGGGTGCGCGGCGGCCGCATCGAGTTCGACCGCTGCATCGCCGCGCCCGACATGATGGCCGTCGTCGGCAAGCTCGGCAAGATATTGGGGCCGCGCGGGCTCATGCCCAACCCGAAGATGGGGACGGTCACCCAGGACGTGGGCGCCGCGGTCCAGGCGGCCAAGGGCGGTCAGGTCGAGTTCCGGGTCGAGAAGGCCGGCATCGTCCATGCCGGCGTCGGCAAGACGAGCTTCGCCGAGGCCGATCTGGTCGAGAACGTCCGCGCCCTGGTCGACGCCGTCTCGAAGGCCAAGCCCGCCGGGGCCAAGGGCGCCTACGTCAAGCGGGCGGCGCTGAGTTCGACCATGGGCCCGGGGATCAAGCTGTCGGTGGGCAGCGTGACGGCGCCGCCGTCGGCCGCCGCCTGAGTCGGCGCCGGCCCGGCTGGGAGAGGATCGTTGGATCGAGTTGGGAAGGAACGGCTGGTCGCCTCGCTCAACGAGCTGTTCGGCGGCGCGACCCTCCTGGTCGTCACCCGCCCGGTCGGGCTCACGGTGGCCCAGTCCACCGGCCTCCGGGCCGAGATGCGCCGCGCCGGTGCCGGCTTCAAGGTGACCAAGAACCGCCTGACCCGGCGCGCCCTCGAGGGCACCGTGTTCGCGCCGCTCGCCGACCTGTTCGCCGGACCCACGGCGATCGCCTATTCGCGGGATCCGGTGGCCGCGGCCAAGGTCGCGGTGACCTTCGCCGAGAAGAACGACAAGCTGTCGATTCTCGGCGGCGCCCTGGAGCGCCGGCGGCTCGACGCGGCGGAGGTGGTCTCGCTCGCCAAGCTGCCGTCGCTGGACGAGCTGCGGGCGGGGCTGATCGGCGTCGTGCAGGCGCCCGCGGCCCGGATCGCGAGCGTGCTGCAAGCCCCGGGCGGCCAGCTGGCCCGGGCGCTTCGCGCCCGCGCGACGCAAGACGAGGCGGCGTGAGCCCCCGGGAAACGCCGACCGGAAACGCCGACCGGGAAACGCCGACCGGGAACGCCATTCGAGCCGAGGAGAGGACGATGACCGCTGACCTGCAGAAGATCGCCGAGGACCTGTCGGCGCTGACCGTGATCGAAGCCGCCGAGCTGAGCCGGATGCTGGAGGAGAAATGGGGCGTCTCCGCGGCGGCCCCGGTGGCGGTGGCGGCCGCGGCCGGGCCCGGCGCCGCCGAGGAGGAGGAGGAGCAGACCGAATTCGACGTGATCCTGTCGGTCATCGGCGAAAAGAAGATCAACGTCATCAAGGAGGTCCGCGCGGTCACCGGGCTGGGCCTCAAGGAGGCCAAGGATCTGGTCGAGAGCGCCCCGGCGACGATCAAGGAGGCGGTGAACCGGGACGAGGCGGACGAGCTCCGGAAGAAGCTCGAAGACGTGGGCGCTACGATCGAAGTCAAGTGACGCCGCGGCGGCGTCCGACGTCCGCAACCCCCGGGGGGCGGGCGCCGCTCGCCCCGATCGCGGGCGCCGTCCCGGCCGGCGGCGCCGGCGGCGATTCATTGAGAGGTGGGAATGGCCAAGTCGTTTACGGGTCGTAAGCGGGTTCGCAAGGAGTTCGGCCGCATCCGCGCGGTCGCGGCGATGCCGGACCTGATCGAGGTGCAGAAGAGCTCCTATGACGGCTTCCTCCAGATCGACGCGGCGCCCGGCGAGCGCGCGCATCGCGGGCTTCAGGAAGCGTTCAAGTCCGTCTTCCCGATCCGGGACTTCTCCGAACGCGGCGCGCTGGAGTTCGTCGGATACGAGCTCGAACCCCCCAAATACGACGTGGACGAGTGTCAGCAGCGCGGCATGACCTACGCCGCGCCGCTCAAGGTCAAGCTGCGGCTGGTGGTGTTCGACGTCGACGAGGAGACCGGCGCCCGCTCGGTCCGCGACATCAAGGAGCAGGACGTCTATATGGGCGACATGCCGTTGATGACCGACAACGGCACCTTCGTGGTCAACGGAACCGAGCGCGTCATCGTCTCCCAGATGCACCGCTCCCCCGGCGTGTTCTTCGACCACGACAAGGGCAAGACCCATTCGTCGGGGATGCTGCTCTACTCCGCGCGGATCATCCCGTATCGCGGCTCCTGGCTCGACTTCGAGTTCGACGCCAAGGACGTCGTCCACGTGCGCATCGACCGCCGGCGCAAGCTGCCGGCGACGACGCTGTTCATGGCCCTCGATTCGGCGGCGACCGAGGCGGCGCGGCGGGCGGCCGACGGGGCGGCGCCCGCCCTCGACGAGGCGCAGGGCATGTCGGTCGAGGAGATCCTCGGCCATTTCTACGAGTCCGACGTCTGGGTCCGCGCCGGCGACGGCTGGAAGACGCCGTTCGACGCCGAGCGCATGCAGGGCGTCCGGCTGACGGAGGACCTCGTCGACGCCAGGGACGGAAAGACCGTCGCCGAAGCCGGGGCCAAGCTGACGCCGCGGCTGCTGCGCAAGCTGCGCAAGGCGGGTTCTGGGAGCGGCTGGCCGCGGACGAAGACCTCCCGGGCCGCTATCTGGCGGCCGATGCGATCGACGAGAAGACCGGCGAGATCTACGCCGAGGCCGGCGACGAAACGACCGCGGAGCTCCTCGAACTGCTGGCCGGGGCCGGCGTCGATTCGATCTCGACGCTGCGCATCGACGACGCCGGGGCCGGCCCCTACCTCCGCAACACGGTCGCCGTCGACCGCAACCGGTCGCGCGAGGAAGCGCTGATGGACATCTACCGGGTGATGCGCCCGGGCGAGCCGCCGACGCTCGACGCCGCCGAGGCGATGTTCCACAGCCTGTTCTTCGATCCCGAACGCTACGACCTCTCCGCCGTGGGCCGCGTCAAGATGAACGCGCGCCTGGGGCTCGAATTCGCCGATTCGCCGCGCGTGCTGCGCAAGCAGGACATGCTCGACGTGGTGAGGACGATGGTCGAGCTCAGGGACGGGCGCGGCGAGATCGACGACATCGACCATCTCGGCAACCGCCGGGTGCGTTCGGTCGGCGAGCTGATGGAGAATCAGTACCGGATCGGCCTGCTGCGGATGGAGCGCGCCATCCGCGAGCGGATGGGTTCGGTCGATCTCGACTCGATGATGCCGCAGGATCTGATCAACGCCAAGCCGGCGGCGGCCGCGGTGCGCGAGTTCTTCGGCTCCTCGCAGCTGTCGCAGTTCATGGACCAGACCAACCCGCTGGCCGAGATCACGCATAAGCGCCGTCTGTCGGCCCTCGGCCCCGGCGGCCTCACGCGCGAGCGCGCCGGGTTCGAGGTGCGCGACGTCCACCCCACCCATTACGGCCGCATCTGCCCGATCGAGACCCCGGAAGGCCCCAATATCGGGCTGATCAACTCGCTCGCCACCTATGCGCGGGTCAACCCCTACGGCTTCATCGAGACGCCCTACCGCAAGGTCAAGGGGGGCCGGGTCACCGACGAGGTGGTCTATCTGTCGGCCATCGACGAGGCCGGCTACACGATCGCCCAGGCCAATGCCGGGCTCGACCGGCAGGGCCGCTTCGTCGACGATCTGATCAGCTGCCGGCGCGGCGGCGAGTTCGTCATGGCCCTGCCCGACGGCGTCGACTACATGGACGTGTCGCCGAAGCAGCTCGTCTCGGTCGCCGCGGCGCTCATCCCGTTCCTCGAGAACGACGACGCCAACCGGGCGCTGATGGGCTCCAACATGCAGCGTCAGGCGGTCCCCGTGATCCGCACCGAGGCGCCGCTGGTCGGCACCGGCATGGAGGAGGCCGTGGCGCGCGGCTCGGGCGCGGCCGTGGTCGCGCGGCGCCCCGGCGTCGTCGATCAGGTCGATGCGACCCGCATCGTCGTCCGCGCCGTCGACGAGACCTCGCCCTCGGCCCCGGGAGTCGACATCTACAACCTGCGCAAGTTCCAGCGCTCGAACCAGAACACCTGCATCACGCAGCGGCCGCTGGTCCGCGTCGACGACCGGGTGGAGCAGGGCGACGTCGTGGCCGACGGGCCGTCGACCCATCTCGGCGAGCTCGCCCTGGGCCGCAACGTGCTCGTCGCCTTCATGCCCTGGCGCGGATACAACTTCGAGGATTCGGTCCTGATCTCGGAGCGGATCGTGCGCGAGGACGTGTTCACCTCGATCCATATCGAGGAGTTCGAGGCCATGGCCCGCGACACCAAGCTGGGCCAGGAGGAGATCACCCGCGACATCCCCAACGTCGGCGAGGAGGCGCTCAAGAATCTCGACGAGGCCGGCATCGTCTACATCGGCGCCGAGGTCAACCCCGGCGACATCCTGATCGGCAAGGTGACGCCCAAGGGCGAAAGCCCGATGACGCCGGAGGAGAAGCTGCTGCGGGCGATCTTCGGCGAGAAGGCGTCCGACGTGCGCGACACCTCGCTCAAGCTGCCGCCCGGGGTGAACGGCACGGTGGTCGAGGTGCGCGTGTTCTCGCGCCGCGGCGTGGAGAAGGACGAGCGCGCCCTGGCGATCGAGCGCGAAGACATCGAGCGGCTGGCCAAGGATCGGGACGACGAGCTCGACATCCTCGAACGCAGCTTCGCCGCCCGCTTCCGGGACGCGCTGCTCAACCAGACGCTGATCGGCGGTCCCGAGGGGCTCAAGACCGGCGGCCGCGCGACCCGGACCGTCCTCGACCGCTACGGCGCCCGCCGGCTGGCCCAGTTCGTCGTCCGCAGCGAAAAGGCGATGCGCAACGTCGAGCAGCTCGGGGCGCAGTTCGCCGAGAGCGAACGCCGCCTGCAGGCGCGCTTCGAAAACAAGGTCGAGAAGCTCCAGGGCGGCGACGAGCTGCCGCCGGGCGTCATGAAGATGGTCAAGGTCTTCGTCGCCGTGAAGCGCAAGCTCCAGCCCGGCGACAAGATGGCCGGGCGGCACGGCAACAAGGGCGTCGTCTCCAAGATCGTCCCGATCGAGGACATGCCCTATCTCGACGACGGCGCGCCCGTCGACGTGGTGCTCAACCCGCTCGGCGTGCCGTCGCGCATGAACGTCGGGCAGATCCTCGAGACCCATATCGGCTGGGCGTCGGCCGGGATCGGACGCCGGATCGGCGAGGCCCTCGACAAGGTCGTGCGCGACGGCCGCATCGGCGTCCTGCGCAACCGGCTCAAGGCGGCCTACGGCAAGCCGCGCTACGACGCCGACGTCGCCGGGCTGGACGATGCGCAGGTGATCGAGCTGGCCCAGAATCTGCGGCCCGGCGTGCCCGTCGCCACGCCCGTGTTCGACGGCGCGCAGGAGGGCGACATCGCCGAGATGCTGGCGCAGGCCGGCCTCGACGGCACCGGCCAGGTCACCCTCTATGACGGGCGCAGCGGCGAGCCCTTCGCCCGCCCGGTCACGGTCGGCTACATCTACATGATGAAGCTGCACCATCTGGTGGACGACAAGATCCACGCGCGTTCGATCGGACCCTACAGCCTGGTGACGCAGCAGCCGCTGGGCGGCAAGGCGCAGTTCGGCGGCCAGCGCTTCGGCGAGATGGAGGTCTGGGCGCTCGAAGCCTACGGCGCGGCCTATACGCTACAGGAGATCCTGACCGTCAAGTCGGACGACGTCGCCGGCCGCACCAAGGTCTACGAGGCGATCGTGCGGGGCGACGACACGTTCGAGGCGGGCATCCCCGAGTCCTTCAACGTGCTGGTCAAGGAACTCAAGTCGCTCTGCCTCAACGTCGAGCTCACGCAACGGTCCTGACGCCGCCGCGGCCCCCGGGCGCGGCCCCGGGCGCGGCGTCGGTCGCAACCGCACGGAAGGATGCCGGAATGAACGAGTTGATGAACGTCTTCGGACAGGTCAGCACGGCGCAGACCTTCGACCGCATCCAGATCTCGATCGCCAGCCCGGAGCGCGTCCGCTCCTGGTCCTACGGCGAGATCCGGAAACCCGAGACCATCAACTACCGGACGTTCAAGCCCGAGCGCGACGGGCTGTTCTGCGCCCGCATCTTCGGGCCGATCAAGGACTACGAATGCCTGTGCGGCAAGTACAAGCGGATGAAGTTCCGCGGCATCGTCTGCGAGAAATGCGGCGTCGAAGTCACCCTGTCGAACGTCCGGCGCGACCGCATGGGGCATATCGAGCTGGCGGCGCCGGTGGCCCATATCTGGTTCCTCAAGTCGCTGCCGAGCCGCATCGGCCTGTTGCTCGACATGACCCTCAAGGACATCGAGCGGGTCCTCTATTTCGAGAATTTCGTCGTCGTCGAGCCCGGTCTGACGCCGCTCAAACCCTGCCAGCTGCTGACCGAGGAGCAGTACGCCCAGGCCCAGGACGAGTACGGCGACGAGTTCACCGCCGCGATCGGCGCCGAGGCCCTCAAGCACATGCTGTCCCAGATCGACCTCGACCGGGAGCGGGGCGAGCTGCGGGCCGGGCTGAAGGAGACCGGCGCCGAGGCCAAGCGCAAGAAGCTGGTCAAGCGGCTCAAGCTGATCGAGGCCTTCCTCGAATCCGGCGCCCGGCCGGAATGGATGATCCTCGACATCGTGCCGGTGATCCCGCCCGAGCTGCGCCCGCTGGTGCCCCTCGACGGCGGCCGCTTCGCCACCTCCGACCTCAACGACCTGTACCGGCGGGTGATCAACCGCAACAACCGCCTGAAGCGGCTGATCGAACTGCGCGCGCCCGACATCATCATCCGCAACGAGAAGCGGATGCTCCAGGAGGCCGTCGATGCGCTGTTCGACAACGGACGGCGCGGCCGGGTCATCGCCGGGGCCAACAAGCGGCCGCTGAAGTCGCTGAGCGACATGCTCAAGGGCAAGCAGGGCCGGTTCCGCCAGAACCTGCTGGGCAAGCGCGTCGACTACTCCGGCCGGTCGGTGATCGTCGTCGGCCCCGAACTCAAGCTGCACCAATGCGGCCTGCCCAAGAAGATGGCGCTCGAACTGTTCAAGCCGTTCATCTACTCCCGGCTCGAACTCTACGGCATGGCCGGCACCATCAAGGCGGCCAAGCGCATGGTCGAGAAGGAGCGCCCCGAGGTCTGGGACATCCTGGAGGAGGTCATCCGCGAGCACCCGGTGCTGCTCAACCGCGCGCCCACCCTGCATCGCCTCGGCATCCAGGCGTTCGAGCCGGTCCTCATCGAAGGCAAGGCGATCCAGCTCCACCCGCTGGTGTGCACGGCGTTCAACGCCGACTTCGACGGCGACCAGATGGCCGTCCACGTGCCGCTGTCGCTGGAGGCCCAGCTCGAGGCGCGCGTGCTCATGATGTCCACCAACAACATCCTCAGCCCGGCCAGCGGCAAGCCCATCATCGTGCCGTCCCAGGACATCGTCCTCGGCCTCTACTTTCTGACGCTGGAGCGCGAGGGCGAGCGCGGCGAGGGCATGGCCTTCGCCGACGTCGGCGAGATCGAGCGCGCGCTCGACCTCGGGGCGGTCTCGCTCCACGCCAGGATCACCGCCCGCGTCGAGACCGTCGACGCCGCGGGCCGGCCCGCGACGGTCCGCGTCGAGACCACCCCGGGCCGCGCGCTGCTGATGCAGATCCTGCCCGCCAGCCCCCGGATCGGCGTCGACCTGCTGAACCGCCTGCTGACCAAGAAGGAGGTCGCCGACGCCATCGACGCCGTCTACCGCCATTGCGGGCAGAAGGAGACCGTCGTCTTCGCCGACCGGCTGATGGGGATGGGGTTCCACCACGCCTGCCTCGCCGGCATCTCCTTCGGCAAGGACGACCTGGTGATCCCGCTGGCCAAGAAGGACCTCCTCCGCGACACCCAGGACAAGGTCAAGGAATACGAGCAGCAGTATCTCGGAGGCCTGATCACCCAGGGCGAGAAGTACAACAAGGTCGTCGACGCCTGGTCGCACTGCACCGATGAGGTCGCGGCCAAGATGATGGAGGGCATCGCCAACCCGGCGCCGGGCCAGCGCGTCAACTCGGTCTACATGATGGCCGATTCGGGGGCGCGCGGCTCGGCCGCGCAGATGAAGCAGCTCGCCGGGATGCGCGGCCTGATGGCCAAGCCGTCGGGCGAGATCATCGAGACGCCGATCGTCTCCAACTTCAAGGAAGGGCTGACCGTCCTCGAGTACTTCAACTCCTCGCACGGCGCCCGCAAGGGCCTCGCCGACACCGCGCTCAAGACCGCGAACTCCGGCTATCTGACGCGGCGGCTGGTGGACGTGGCCCAGGACTGCATCGTCAACGAGGACGACTGCGCGACGACGCAGGGGCTGACGGTGCGCGCCGTCGCCGAGGACGGCGCGATCGTGGACGCGCTCGCCGACCGCATCCTCGGCCGCTGCGCCGCCGAGGACGTGGCCGATCCCGGCGGCGGCGGCGTCATCGTCGCCGCCGGGGCGCTGATCGACGAGGCCGCGGTCGAGGCGATCGACCGGGCCGGCGTCGGCGCCGTCAAGATCCGGTCGGTCCTCACCTGCGAGACCGGGGCCGGCGTGTGCGCGCGCTGCTACGGCCGGGACCTGGCGCGCGGCGCGATGGTCAATATCGGCGAAGCGGTCGGCATCATCGCCGCCCAGTCGATCGGCGAGCCCGGCACCCAGCTCACCATGCGCACCTTCCACGTCGGCGGCGCGGTGCAGCGCGGGGCCGAGCAGTCGAGCGTCGAGGCCGCCCTCGACGCCAAGGTCGGCATCCGCAACCGCAACGTCGTCATCGACGGCGACGACATGCCGGTGGTGATGGCGCGCAACACCGAGATCGTCCTCTACGACGAGGACGACCGCGAGCGCGCCAGCTGCCGGGTGCCCTACGGGGCCAGGCTCCGCGTCGATGACGGCCACCGGGTGACCAAGGGCGACCGCATGGCGGAGTGGGACCCCTACACGCTGCCGATCATCGCCGGGAAGGAGGGCGTAGCCCATTACGCGGACCTCGTCGACGGGGTCTCGATGCGCGACGTCGTCGACGAGGCCACCGGCATCTCCTACAAGACCGTCATCGACTGGAAGGACTCGAAGCAGCAGACCAGGGGGGCCGAGCTGCGGCCCCGGATCGTCCTGCGCGACGGCGACGGCGAGGTCGTCCGGCTCGCCGGCGGCGGCGAGGCGCGCTACTACCTGCCGGTCGACGCCATCCTGTCGGTCGAGCCCGGCGCCGGCGTCCGGGCCGGCGACGTGCTGGCGCGGATTCCGCGCGAGACCTCCAAGACGCGCGACATCACCGGCGGCCTGCCGCGCGTCGCCGAACTGTTCGAGGCGCGCAAGCCCAAGGACTTCGCGGTCCTCAGCGAGTCCGAGGGGCGGGTCGAGATCGGCAAGGACTACAAGGCCAAGCAGCGGATCTTCGTGCGGCCCGACGACGGCGAGCCGGTCGAATACCTGCTGCCCAAGGGCAGGCATGTCGGCGTCCAGGACGGCGATTACGTCGAGAAGGGCGATCCGCTGATGGACGGCGACCCGGTGCCGCACGACATCCTGCGCGTCCTCGGGGTGGAGGCCCTCGCCGCCTATCTCATCGACGAGATCCAGGACGTCTACCGGCTCCAGGGCGTCAAGATCAACGACAAGCACATCGAGGTCATCGTGCGCCAGATGCTGCAGAAGATGGAGGTCGCGGAGCCCGGCGAGACGACCTTCCTCGACGGCGAGCAGGTCGATCGGATCGAGCTGGAGCGGGCCAACGAGAAGCTCCTCGACGAGGGTCTCGCCCCGGCCCATGGCCGGCCGCTGCTCCAGGGCATCACCAAGGCCTCGCTGCAAACCCAGTCCTTCATCTCCGCCGCCTCCTTCCAGGAGACCACGCGCGTGCTCACCGAAGCGGCCGTCTCCGGGCGGATCGACGATCTCGCCGGGCTGAAGGAGAACGTCATCGTCGGCCGGCTGATCCCGGCCGGAACCGGCGCCTTCATGAACCGTATGCGCGAACTCGCCGCCCGCCGCGACCGCGAACTGGCGGCCGAGCGCGAACTGGCCGCGGACGCAACGCCGCGCATCGCCGACGACCGTCCCGAAGCCGACCGCCCCGAGGACGCCCGCCCCGAGGACGCCCGCATCGCCTGAACCGCCGCCCGCCCGCCGGGCGCGCGAAGGAATCCCGGCGTTTGCGGTCGGGCGGCGATTCCGCGCGCGTCCGGCCGGGCGCAGCCAAGGAGGACGCGCGCTTGCGGACGGCCCCGCGCCGGCGTAGTCTTGGCCCATGGCCGTGATCGCGCCCGCCGCCGGCTTCGACACGCCGGCCTATGCGCGCCGCCTCAAGGCGGCCGGCGTGGACGAAGCCCAGGCGGAAGCCCGGGCCGACGCCGCCGCGCTCAAGCCCGACCTCGAGCCTCTTCCGCAGGGACGTCCGTCGTGACCGAATTCGAGGCCGCCAGCCTGGCCGCGCAACACGTGGCCCTCTGGATCGCCGCCGCCGCCGCCGCCGCCGCCATCGTCGCGTCCGTCGGCATCTGGCATGGCATCCGCGCCATGGTCCGCGCCAACAAGGAGCGCGCCGTCATCCTCGATCAACAGCGCCAGGCCAGCGAACGCCGCCACGAGGAAGTCATGGCCGCGCACGCCGAAGCCATGGCCGAGGCGAGCCAGCGCCATGAGAAGGCCATGGCCGCGCACGAGGAAGCCATGGCCAAGGCGAACCAGCGCCACGAGGAGGTCATGGCCGGGATCGCTTCCCAACGCAACGCCGACGAACGGCGCCACGAGGAAGCCATGGCCGAGGCGAACCAGCGCCACGAGGAAGCCATGGCCTCCCTCGGAGGCTTGATCGGCGGGCTCGAACGCCAGACCGCCAGCCTGGAGGCCGTCGTCGAACGGACCAACCGGCCCGACCCAAGGGGGTTCGAGGAACCCGAGCCCGGACCCGCCGAATGACGGAGGCGGGCGCCGCGACCGCAACCGCAACCGGCGTCGTCGTCGCCGCCGTCGGGCCGCTTCCGCAGGGACGTCCGCCATGACCGAATTCGAGGCCGCCAGCCTGGCCGCGCAACACGTGGCTCTCTGGATCGCCGCCGCGGCCGCCGCCGCCGCCGTCGTCGCGTCCGTCGGCATCTGGCATGGCATCCGCGCCATGGTCCGCGCCAACAAGGAGCGCGCCGTCATCCTCGATCAACAGCGCCAGGCCAGCGAACGCCGCCACGAGGAAGTCATGGCCGAGGCGAACCAGCGTCACGAGGAAGTCATGGCCGCGCACGCCGAAGCCATGGCCGAGGCGAACCGGCGCCATGAGAAGGCCATGGCCGCGCACGCCGAAGTCATGGCCGGGATCGCTTCCCAACGCAACGCCGACGAACGCCGCCACGAGGAAGTCATGGCCGAGGCGAACCAGCGCCACGAGGAAGCCATGGCCGAGGCGAACCAGCGCCACGAGGAATCCATGGCCTCCCTCGGAGGCTTGATCGGCGGGCTCGAACGCCAGACCGCCAGCCTGGAGGCCGTCGTCGAACGGACCAACCGGCCCGACCCAAGGGGGTTCGAGGAACCCAAGCCCGGACCCGCCGAATGACGGAGGCGGGCGCCGCGACCGCAACCGCAACCGGCGTCGTCGCCGCCGTCGGGCCGCTTCCGCAGGGACGTCCGCCATGACCGAATTCGAGGCCGCCAGCCTGGCCGCGCAACACGTGGCTCTCTGGATCGCCGCCGCGGCCGCCGCCGCCGCCGTCGTCGCGTCCGTCGGCATCTGGCATGGCATCCGCGCCATGGTCCGCGCCAACAAGGAGCGCGCCGTCATCCTCGATCAACAGCGCCAGGCCAGCGAACGCCGCCACGAGGAAGTCATGGCTGAGGCGAACCAGCGCCACGAGGAAGCCATGGCCAAGGCGAACCAGCGCCACGAGGAAGCCATGGCCGCGCACGCCGAAGCCATGGCCAAGGCGGACCAGCGCCATGAGGAGGCCATGGCCGCGCACGCCGAAGTCATGGCCGCGCACGAGGAAGTCATGGCCGGGATCGCCTCCCGAGGCAACGCCGACGAACGGCGCCACGAGGAAGCCATGGCCGAGGCGAACCAGCGCCACGAGGAAGCCATGGCTTCCCTCGGAGGCTTGATCGGCGGGCTCGAGCGCCAGACCGCCAGCCTGGAGGCCGTCGTCGAACGGACCAACCGGGCCGACCCGTGGGCCAGGGGGTTCGAGGAACCCGAGCCCGGACCCGCCGAATGACGAAGGCGGGCGCCGCGACCGCAACCGGCGTCGTCGCCGCCGCCGTCGGGCCGCTTCCGTGGGGACGCTCGCCATGACCGAATTCGAGGCCGCCAGCCTGGCCGCGCAACACGTGGCTCTCTGGATCGCCGCCGCCGCCGCCGCCGCCGCCGTCGTCGCGTCCGTCGGCATCTGGCACGGCATCCGCGCCATGGTCCGCGCCAACAAGGAGCGCGCCGTCATCCTCGATCAACAGCGCCAGGCCAGCGAACGCCGCCACGAGGAAGTCATGGCCGAGGCGAACCAGCGTCACGAGGAAGCCATGGCCGCGGCGAACCAGCGTCACGAGGAAGTCATGGCCGAGGCGAACCAGCGCCATGAGAAGGCCATGGCCGCGCACGCCGAAGCCATGGCCAAGGCGGACCAGCGCCATGAGGAGGCCATGGCCGCGCACGAGGAAGCCATGGCCGGGATCGCCTCCCAAGGCAACGCCGACGAACGGCGCCACGCCGAAGCCATGGCCGAGGCGAACCAGCGCCACGAGGAATCCATGGCCTCCCTCGGAGGCTTGATCGGCGGGCTCGAGCGCCAGACCGCCAGCCTGGAGGCCGTCGTCGAACGGACCGGCCGGGCCGACCCATGGGCCAGGGGGTTCGAGGAACCCGAGCCCGGACCCGCCGAATGACGGAGGCGGGCGCCGCGCGCCTCCGCCTCCATCCCCGCATCCCCGCATCGTTCCTGTTTTCGCGGGCGTGAAGAAGTCCCGGCGTTTGCGGTCGGGTCGCGATTCCGTGCGTCTGGTCGGGCGCAGCGAAGGAGGACGCGCGTTTGCGAACGGCCCCGCAATGGCGTAGCCTTGGCCCATGACCGCGCTCGCCGCCGTCGGGCTGCTTCCGCAGGGATGTCCGCCATGACCGAATTCGAGGCCGCCAGCCTGGCCGCGCAACACGTGGCTCTCTGGATCGCCGCCGCCGCCGCCGCCGCCGCCGTCGTCGCGTCCGTCGGCATCTGGCACGGCATCCGCGCCATGGTCCGCGCCAACAAGGAGCGCGCCGTCATCCTCGATCAACAGCGCCAAGCCAGCGAACGCCGCCACGAGGAAGTCATGGCCGCGCACGCCGAAGCCATGGCCGCGCACGAGGAAGTCATGGCCGGGATCGCTTCCCAACGCGAAGCCGACGAACGGCGCCACGAGGAAGCCATGGCCGAGGCGAACCAGCGCCACGAGGAAGCCATGGCCTCCCTCGGAGGCTTGATCGGCGGCCTCGAACGCCAGACCGCCAGCCTGGAGGCCGTCGTCGAACGGACCAACCGGCCCGACCCAAGGGGGTTCGAGGAGCCCAAGCCCGGACCCGCCGAATGACGAAGGCGGGCGCCGCGACCGCAACCGCAACCGGCGGCGTCGCCGCCGCCGTCGGGCCGCTTCCGTGGGGACGCTCGCCATGACCGAATTCGAGGCCGCCAGCCTGGCCGCGCAACACGTGGCCCTCTGGATCGCCGCCGCCGCCGCGGCCGCCGCCATCGTCGCGTCCGTCGGCATCTGGCACGGCATCCGCGCCATGGTCCGCGCCAACAAGGAGCGCGCCGTCATCCTCGATCAACAGCGCCAGGCCAGCGAACGCCGCCACGAGGAAGTCATGGCCGCGCACGCCGAAGCCATGGCCGAGGCGAACCAGCGCCATGAGAAGGCCATGGCCGCGCACGCCGAAGTCATGGCCGCGCACGAGGAAGCCATGGCCAAGGCGAACCAGCGCCACGCCGAAGTCATGGCCGAGGCGAACCAGCGCCACGAGGAGGTCATGGCCGGGATCGCCTCCCGAGGCAACGCCGACGAACGGCGCCACGCCGAAGCCATGGCCGAGGCGAACCAGCGCCACGAGGAGGCCATGGCCTCCCTCGAAGGCTTGATCGGCGGGCTCGAACGCCAGACCGCCAGCCTGGAGGCCGTCGTCGAACGGACCAACCGGCCCGACCCAAGGGGGTTCGAGGAACCCGAGCCCGGACCCGCCGAATGACGAAGGCGGGCGCCGCGACCGCAACCGCAACCGGCGGCGTCGCCGCCGCCGTCGGGCCGCTTCCGCAGGGATGTCCGCCATGACCGAATTCGAGGCCGCCAGCCTGGCCGCGCAACACGTGGCTCTCTGGATCGCCGCCGCCGCCGCCGCCGCGGCCGTCGTCGCGTCCGTCGGCATCTGGCACGGCATCCGCGCCATGGTCCGCGCCAACAAGGAGCGCGCCGTCATCCTCGATCAACAGCGCCAGGCCAGCGAACGCCGCCACGAGGAAGTCATGGCCGCGCACGCCGAAGCCATGGCCAAGGCGGACCAGCGCCACGAGGAAGTTATGGCCGAGGCGAACCAGCGCCACGAGGAAGCCATGGCCGCGCACGCCGAAGCCATGGCCAAGGCGGACCAGCGCCATGAGGAGGCCATGGCCGCGCACGAGGAGGTCATGGCCGGGATCGCTTCCCAACGCGAAGCCGACGAACGGCGCCACGAGGAATCCATGGCCTCCCTCGGAGGCTTGATCGGCGGGCTCGAGCGCCAGACCGCCAGCCTGGAGGCCGTCGTCGAACGGACCGGCCGGCCCGACCCAAGGGGGTTCGAGGAGCCCGAGCCCGGACCCGCCGAATGACGGAGGCGGGCCCGGCGCCGCCCCGAAAAAAAATCGGGGGGGGGGGGGGGTTGACGAAAGCGCTTGATTCGTCCATGTAATGCGCGTTTGCGGGCGCAGGATGGCGATCCGCCGCCGCAGAGGCGAGAAGTTCGAGAAGGTCGAGAGTCGGAGAGCAGGACCATGAAGACGATGATCGTGTCGATGCTGCGGCTGCCGGGCGCTTCCGCCCTGGCCGTTTCCGCGCTGCTGGCGGCGGCCTTCCTCCTCGCGCCGGGGGCGGCGCGGGCGGACAACGAATGCGGGACGATCTCCAGCACCGCGCAGACCGCCACCTGCACCGCGACCCACGGCGGCGGCAGCGGCACCTTCGGCAGCGGCATCCTGTACGTCAATGCGGCGCCCGGCGCGAACAACGTCGCCACGGTCGTCGTGCCGGGCGGCTCGACGCCGTGGGCGGTCACCGCCGCGGCCGGTTCCGGCAACGAAAGGAAGAATGCCATCACCCTGGACAGCGACGGCGCCGCCGCCGGCGGCCTCGCGCTCACGGTCGGCGGCGCCAGCGCCATCGCCAACCAGGTGGCCATCACCCGGCACGCGACCAACACGGACACCGGCGACGCCGGCAACGGCATCTACATGAACCAGCAGCGCACGGGCGCGTCCACGACGACGCTGACCGTCCACGACGGCGTCACCATCGGGACGTCGAGCGCCCCGATGCGCAGCCACGGCATCCGCGCCAACGTATGGCTCGGCACCGGCGCGGCCACGTTCGCCAGCGCGGCCACGATCCATTCGGTGAGCGCGGGCATCTACGTCAACAGGGGAGACAGCGCCGACACCACGGCCGCCACGACCATCACCAACACCGGCGACATCACGGCGGGAACGCGGGTCATCCAGCTGCGTTACTTCGCCGGCGACACGACCGGCAGCGGGGGCAACACCGCGGCGGTCACCACCGGCGACGCCACGATCACCAACAGCGGCGTCCTCACGAAGAACGCCGGAACGGGGAACCAGGGCGCCATCGAGCTGGACTACGATCGCGGCCATGGCGACGCCAGGATCACCAACAGAGGCGCCATCACCTACGGCTCGGGCGCCACCGGCGGGTACGGCATCTATCTCAACTACAACAATCGCGCGGGCACCGCCACGGGCGACGCCACGATCACCAACACCGCCGCCATCGCGTCGGCGGGCCACGCGATCTATCTCAACTACGGAGGCAGAGGGGGCGCCACCACGATCACCAACAGCGGCGCCCTCACCGCCACCGCGGCCAGCTCGTTCGGCATCTACCTGTTCGAACATGGAACCCTCGTCGACCCCGCGACCAAGGTGGTCGAGGTGGACAACAGCGGCGACATCACGTCGACCGGCCTCGGCATCAACGTCAACGTGAGGAACAAGAACATCGCCGGGAGCAACGTCGGCATCGCCATCACCCATTCGGCCGGCGACATCGACGTCTCCGCCGCCGGCGGCATCAAGGCGAACATCGCCGACAACGACGACGTCGCCGCCAACAACGCGGGCGACATCAGGATCAGGGTCACGGGCGGATCGGTCCAGTCGCGCGACACGATCCTGGAGGCGTCGCACTCCCAGGCCGGCGACGTCATATTCGAAGTCTCCGACGGCGTCACGCTGACCTCCACGGCCCAGCACGGCATCTTCGCCAACATTCCGTCGGCGAACACGGTGGGCGACATCACCGTCACCAACGCGGGAACGATCACCACCCCGAAGACCGGCATCTTCATCCGGAGCAGCGCGCCCACCGGGACCGGGGACATCTCGGTCACCAACAGCGGCGACATCAAGAAGACGGGGGACGCGGACTGGGACGGCATCCTGGTCGAGGATCTCGGCACGGGGGACATCACGGTCGCCAACAGCGGCAACATCGGCGACGCGGACGACATGCACGAGCGCGGCATCCGGGTCCAGAAGCAGGCGGGCGCGGCCATGGGCGACGTCACCATCACCACCACCGGCGGCTCGATCTTCGCGGGCAACGTCGGCATCTGGGTGACGGACACCGGCGATCACACGGGCGCCGTCACGATCTCCAACGGCGGCGACATCACGGCGGATCGCCCCATCTCCGTCGTCAGGAACGGCGCGGGCGCCGTCTCCGTCACCAACACCGGCGGGACCGTGCGGAGCGAGACGCTGAACGCCATCGCCGTCCGGAACAAGACCGGCGACGCGAGCGACGTGACGGTCGACGTCTCGGGCGGGACGGTGCGCTCCCCCGGCAACGCCATCCAGGCGTTCAACAGAGGGACGGGCGACATCAACATGGACTTCACCGGCGGCGCGCTCATCTCCGAGGCCGGGACCGCCGTCTACGCCGTGCTGCCGACGACGGCGCACGCCGGCAACCGGGTGAAGGTCGCCCAGGGCGCCGACATTCTGGGCCGCACGGGCTTCTACGCCAATGCGAGAGGCTACAGCGTCGCCGATCCGGTCGAGGCGCGGGCCGATGGGAAGCCCGACGTGGTCGACGTCACGTGGACGGGTTCGTTCTCGCACGGGACGACGGACGCGGAGAAGGCCATGGTCGCCCAGAACGAGGATGGCAGATTCGCCGCGTCGTCCGTCGGCACGCTGATCTTCTCCCAGGAGACCCTGGGGGGCGAGGACGCCACCGACGGCGTCTACGGCGGGGCGGCGGGGCTCGAGGCTCAGGTCATGCCCCGGCGCGAGATCATCCGGCAAGTGGCGCTGGGCGACGACCCGGGCGCGTTCGCGGACAACGCGGCGCAGACGGCGGCCGTGCCGACCGGCGCCACCGCCGCCAACAACGCCTACGTCGCGCAGTTCCGGGCGGCGCTGGAGGACGCTCGCTTCGACATCGCGGAGTCGGTGTTCGCCGCCATCGACTCGACCGCGACGAGCCTGGCCGACGTGAGCGACGCCGACATCGTGACGTTTCTCCGGACGGACAACGCGAACACCAGAACCCTGCTGCGCAACATACTGTCGATAAGTCTCTCGGAGGGAGAGATGGCGGTGCTGAAGGCGCTGGCGACGGGTGACGGCGCCGGGCTGACCGCCGCGCTCGGCGATGCGGATGCGGCGTTCTCCGACGACTACAAGACGGCGGTGCGGGCGCTGCTCGACCGCTACAACCCGGGCGGCATCAAGGTCGCCATGAACGGCGGCTCCATCGCCTCCCGCGGCGACGGCATCCGCGCCTACTACGCGACGGCCAACGACAACAACGGCGCCATCGACATCGCCGTGGGCCTCACCGCCATCGTGGCCGATGGCGCGACCACCCAGGCGGCGAGCAGCGCGACCGTCACCGGCGCCAGGACCGGCATCTACGTCGCCAACGCCGGGCTGGACACGGGCGAGGACGCCGACTCCACCGCCGACGACATCCTGAAGCAGACCGTGAACGTCTACAACGGCACGGTGACCGGCGGAACGGACGCGGCCGTGCATCTGGTCGGCGGCGGCGCGCTTACGGTCCACGAGCTGGGCACGCTGATCGCCGGCGCCGGGCGGCCCGCGATCCTGGTCAACGATCCCGGCCGGGCGATCATCCGCATCGACGGCGAGGTGCGGGGCGGCGCGGGCGCGGCGGCGGCGGTGCATCTGAACGGCGGCGGCAGCGTCACCGTCGGCCCGATGGGCAGGGTGAACGCCAACGCCAACGGCGCCGAGAAGGCCATCCTGGGCGAAGGCGCGCCGACCGAGGTGGTCGTGCAGGTTGCGGCCGACGGCATGACCCCGGACGGGCGCCGGTTCGTGAATCCCGATGGAGGACTGAACCGAGAGGGCGGCCAGGATGCGAATGACAGGGTGCAGGGCGGCTCCGGCGGCGACGGCATCACGGGCTCCGACGGCGGAGGGGTGAGATTCGTCTTGGTCGATGGGGATGGCCCGACCGGCATGGGACCGGAAGATCCGATTCCCCTCGACGAGGACGGCGTGCCGATCATCTCCAACTTTCCGCAGGCTTCGTGCCCCCCGAACCGAGTCCGCAACGCTGACGGCGTGTGCGTTGCTCCGGAAAAGGAGGACGAGGAGGAGCCGCCGATGAAGAGGGAGGATCCGAAGGATCCGCCGCGGCCGCCGCCTATGGCGATGGTTTGCTCCGAGGCGTCGGACGCGCGCTGCCATCTCTACGAGGCGCTGCCCTCGGTGCTGTTGGCGATGAACGGCCTGCCGGACTACGCCGAGCGGATGTCGGCGGCGCGCGGGGCCAATGGCGGCTGGGCGCGGGTGGAAGCCGCGCGCGGCAAGTGGAAGGCGGACCGTTCGACCCAGACCGATCTCGCCTACGACCACAGCCGCACCGGCCTGCGCGCCGGCCTCGACGTGGCGATGGGCGAGAACGGCCGCATCGGCGCGGCGGCGCACGGCCTGACCGGCTCGGCCGAGATGACGCAGGGCAAGATCGAGCTGACGGGCGTGGGCCTGGGCATCGGCGGCGCCGCAACGACCGGCGACTTCTACGTCGACGGCCAGGCGGCGGTGACCTGGTACGACGTGGACATCACGTCGATGTTGGGCCGGAAGCTGAAGGACGGCGCGAAGGGCGTGGGCCATGCGGTGGCGCTGGAGGCCGGTCGTCCCATGATGCTCGCCGGCCTGTCGGTGACGCCGCGCGCGGGCCTCGCATGGTCGCGGGTGACGCTGAAGGACTTCCGGGATTCGCGGCTCGCCTCCGTGTCGGTGAAGAAGGCGCGCAGCCTCGAGGGCCGCGCCGGCGTGCTGGTGGAAGGGGACGGCGGCGGCGGTCTGCGCCTGTTCGGCTCGATGGACGTGACGCGGGAGTTCTCGAAGGAGACCCAGGCGGAGGTGCCGGGCATGGCGCTGAAGGCGGAGGCGAAGGCGACCGGCGTCCGCGTCGGCCTGGGCGGCGTCTACGGCTGGGGCGACGGGCGCTACGCGGTCCGGGGTTCGGCCCGCTACGACGCGGCCGGCAGCGGCAACCACGCCATCGGCGGCGGGCTGAACCTGGCCGTGCGCTTCTGACACGCCCGCCTCGACCGATGGCCGGCTTCCCTCGCACCGTCGCGCACAGCCCCTCCGTCACGCCCCCGGCCCCGACCGGGGGAATGACGGAGGGTCGGCGCACCCGCCCCCCCCCCCCGTCATTCCCGCGAAAGCGGGAATCCAGGGCCGGAAAGGACGGGTCCTTGGCGTCCGCCTCGAACCGACGCCGCAGCCCCTTCGTCCCCCCGGTACGGCGCGAGAGGGACCATCGCGGCGCCTCCCTCGTCATTCCCGCGAAAGCGGGAATCCAGGGCCGGAAAGGACGGGTCCCTGGCATCCGCCCCGAGCCGACGTCGCAGCCCCTTCGTCCCCCCGGTACGGCGCGAGAGAGACCATCGCGGCCCCCCCTCCGTCATTCCCGCGAAAGCGGGAATCCAGGGCCGGCAAGGACGGGGTCCTTGGCGTCCGCGTCGGGCCGACGCCGCAGCCCCCTCGTCCCCACGGAAACAGGAAGCGGGATACGGAACAGCCCCCCCGTCATTCCCGCGAAAGCGGGAATCCAGGGCCGGAAAGGACGGGGTCCTTGGGCGCGCCTCGAGCCGATGTCACAGCCCCTTCGTCCCCATGGAAACAGGAATCGGGATACGAATATGGATTCCCGCTTTCGAGTGTGTGAAGAAACCCCAAGACCTGTGGTCCATCCAGTCGATTCACCACATTTGACCCACATATGTTCCTCATATAGACCATTTATGTTTCTATCGACACGGCGAAAATTCCGAATTACGCGGATGCCTTGGGATTTCTTCACACACTCTTTCGCGGGAATGACGAGGAGGGGGGCGTATCCGCCTCGAGCCGATGGCCTCCCTCGGGCCGTCATCGCAGGCCCTTCGTCCCCCCGGAAACAGGAATCGGGATACGAATATGGATTCCCGCTTTCGCGGGGATGACGGAGGGGGGCGCGTCCTTCGTTGCAAGCCCATCATTCCCCCGGTATGGATAAGCGGTCGGTTGGGAGACTAACGCCATGACGACAAGTCGTATTCCAGCGCGGAACGCCATGACGGCCATGCGGGCGCTGCCGGGCGCTTCCGCGCTGCTGGCGGCGGCCTTCCTCCTCGCGCCGGAAGCGGCGCGGGCGGCCAACGAGTGCGTGGGAGCGATCTCCACCTCGGCGACGAGCCGCACCTGCACCGCCACGACCTACGCCAACGGCATCATCTACCAGAACGTGAACCCCGGCGCGACCGCCGTCGCCACGATCATCGTGCCGGGCGGCTCGACGGCGTGGACGGTCACCTCCGGGGCCGGGACCAACTTCGCGGCGAACGGCATCCTCCTGGACAGCGACGAGCCCGCCAACGCCGCCGACGCCGGCGGCGGGCTTGCGCTCACGGTCGGCGGCGCCAGCGCCACCGCCAACCGGGTGGCCATCGGCCAACGCTCGGGCAACGCGAACTCCGGCAACGACAACAACAACGGCATCTTCGTCAACCAGCAGCGCCGCGGCGCCGCCACGACGACGGTGACCGTCAACGCCGGCGTGACCATCGGGGCGTCGGGCGCCAGGATGAATCGCCACGGCATCAAGGCCAACGTATGGCTCGGCACCGGCGCCGCCACGTTCACCAACCATGGCGCGATCCATTCGGTGCTGGAAGGCATCAACGTCGTGAGGGGAGACAGCGCCGACACCAACGACGCCACGACCATCACCAACAGCGGCGCCATCACGGCGGGAACGCGGGCCATCTATCTGCGCTATTTGGCCGGCGACACGACCGGCGGCGGCGGCCAAACGTCGATCAGAACCGGCGACGCCACGATCACCAACAGCGGCGTCCTCACGAAGCACTCCGGAACGGGGAACCAGGGCGCCATCGAGCTGGACTACGATCGCGGCCATGGCGACGCCGCGATCACCAACAGCGGCGCCATCACCTACGGCTCGGGCGCCACCGGCGGGTACGGCATCTATCTCGACTACAACAACCGCGCGGGCACCGCCACGGGCGACGCCACGATCGGGAACACCGCCGCCGTCGCGTCGGCGAGCCACGCGATCTATCTCAACAACAACGGCGCCGGCGCCTCCACGATCACCAACAGCGGCGATCTCACCGCCCAGAACGCCCGCAATTCCGGCATCTATGCGCTGCACACGGGCTCCGCCGGCGCCGTCACGGTGACCAATAGCGGCGATGTCACGTCGACCGCCACCGGCATCGAGGTCTGGTCGCGGAACAAGAACGCCGCCCGTTCGGACGCCGGCATCGCCATCACCCATTCGGCCGGCGACATCGACGTCTCCGCCGGCGGCGGCATCAAGGCCGCGCTGGGCGACAGCGACGACACGGCCGCCAACAACACGGGCGACGTCGTGATCAAGGTCACGGGCGGGTCGGTCGAGTCGAGCGGCACGATCCTGGAGGGGGCGAACCGCCAGTCCGGCGACGTCACGATCGAAGTCTCCGAGGGCGTCACGCTGACCTCCACGGGCCAGCACGGCGTTTTCGCCGACCTGCCGGAGGACAACGCGGCGGGCGGCGTCACCATCGCCAACGCCGCGGCGATCACCGGCCCCAAGACCGGCATCTACGTCCGGCGCAGCGGGACCGCCACCGGCGACGGGGCTCCTCCCATCTCGATCACCAATAGCGGCCACATCAAGAAGACGGGGGAGGCGAACTGGAACGCCATCCTCGTCGCGGACAAGAACGCCGGGGCCGTCACGGTGACGAACAGCGGCGCCATCGGCGAAGCGAGCGCCATGCACCAGCACGGCATCTGGGTCGAGAAACAGGAAGGCGCCGCCGGCGGCGTCACGGTGACGAACAGCGGTCGCGTCGTCACCGCCGACAGAGGCGTCTACGCCGTCGTGCATGATGGCCTGGCCGAGATCGACGTCACGGGCGGGTCCTTCGGCGTGGGCGGCACGATCCTGGAGGCGAAGAACCTCCGGCGCGGCGACGTCGACATCGACGTCGCCGAAGGCGTCACCCTGACCTCCACGGCGCAGCACGGCGTCTTCGCCGAGCTCGGCGCGGACAACGCGGCGGGCGGCGTCGCCATCGACAACGCCGGGGCGATCACCACCCCGAAGACCGGCATCTTCGTCCGGCGCCGCGCCAGCAGCGGCCCCATTTCGGTCGCCAACACCGGCCCCATCGGGAAGACGGGGGCCGAGAACTGGATGGGCATCTTCGTCGAGGAGAAAGGCTCCGGCCCCGTCACCGTGACCAACAGCGGCGCCATCGGCGCGGCGGACGCCAGGCACGACCACGGCATCCTGGTCCAGGGCCAGCACCCGAACGACGTCGCCGCCGGCGACGTCACGGTGACCAACAGCGGCGACCTCACGGCGGCGCTGTTCGGCATCTGGGTTCCCGTCAAGGAGGCCGACCGCCGGATCGAGATCGAGCAGAGCGGAGCGATTGCGGCCCGCAAGGGCGTCTACGTCCAGATCGGGCGCGACAGCATGGAGGGCGAGACGCGCGCGGCGGATGATCAGCCCCTGATCGACATCCGGTGGACGGGCGGCGCCTTCTCGCACGGGGAGGAAACCGCCGAGGACGACACGGCCAAGCTCAGGGCGGGAAGCGTGGCCGCCGCGCTGAACACGAACCTGGAATTCGTGGCGCACGAGATGATCGTCCGCGAGGAACCGGCGGCGGTCGGGATCGAGGCCGCGGTCGGGATCGAGGCCCAGGTCATGGGCCGGAGCTATGTGGCGAAGGAAGTGGCGAAGGGCGACGACCCGGGCGAGATCGCGGACGCCGCGGCGCAGACGGCGCTACTGGCGGCGGACGGCGACGCTTCGCGGAGGGCGGCCATCTTGGCGCAGTTCCGGGCGGTTCTGGCGGTCGAGGATCTCGACATCGCCGCCTCGGTCGCCGAAACCATCGACACGGACGGCGCGGCGGGGATGAGCGACGACGAGATCGTGGCCTATCTGAGCACGGACGACGACGACACCCGGGCGCTGTTGCGCAACGTGCTGGCGCAGAGCCTCTCGGAGAAGGAGGAGAGGCTGCTGAGGGCGCTGGCGACGGGCGCCGACGAGGACGACCTCGGACCCGTGCTCACGGCCGAGGGCTTCACGGACGACCCCGATGACGACGAGGACTACTGGAGCAACGTGATGGCGCTGCTCGACCGCCACCACGTCGGCGACATCCGCGTCGCCATGACCGGGGGCTCCATCGTCTCGCGGGGCGACGGCATCCGCGCCTATTACGCGACGCACCACGAGAACAACGGCGCCATCGACGTCGTCATCGCGGCGGGCGCAACCGTCACCGGCGGCAACGCCGGCATCTGGGTCGCCAACGCCGGGCACGAGGGCGAGGGCGACGAGCGCATCATGAAGCAGACCGTCACGGTGCACGGCATGGTGACGGGCGGCGCGGACGCGGCGGTGCATCTGGTCGGCGGCGGCATGTTGACGGTCGGCGAGATGGGCAAGGTGCACGCCGGCTCTTCGGGCCGGGCGGTCCTGGTCAACCATCCCGGCCGGGCGGTGATCCGCATCGACGGCGAGGTGCGGGGCGGCGCGGGCCCGGACGGCGAGCCCGCCCCGGCGGCGGTGCATCTGACCGGCGGCGGCAGCGTGACCGTGGGCCCGAAGGGCAGGGTTCGCGCCAACGGCGCCGGCCTCGCCATCCGGGGCGACGGCGCGGAGGACAGCGTGGTCGTGGTCGTGGAGGTGGAAGGCCCCGTGTACCGGGAGACCGCCGACGCGGCGATGGGGGCCGACCCCGAGGCGTCGAGGGTGACGGGCGGCATCGGCGGCGGTGGCGTCACGACGAACGACGACGGCCGGCCGGTCTTCACGTTCCAGCCCGTCGACGAGGAAGGCAAGCCTTCCGGCGAAGGGGTGGTGCGCGTCCTCGATCCCGAGGACGGCTCGACGGACAACAGGGGCCTTCCGAACAGGCCGGTCCCGCGGCCGCCGATGCCGCCGATGCCTGCGGACACGTTCGACTGCGACGCCACGCCGGACGCCCGTTGCCATCTCTACGAGGCGCTGCCCTCGGTGCTGCTGGCGATGAACGGGCTGCCGGGCTACGCCGAGCGGACGCAGGCGGCGCGCGGGACCAATGGCGGCTGGGCGCAGGCGGAGGCCGCGCGCGGCAAGTGGAAGGCGGACCGTTCGACCCGGCCCGACCTCGCCTACGACCACAGCCGCGCCGTCCTGCGCGCCGGCTTCGACGTGGCGATGGGCGAGAACGGCCGCATCGGCTTGGCGGCGCACGGCCTGGACGGCTCGGCCGAGATGACGCAGGGCAAGATCGAGCTGCGCGGCATGGGGGTGGGCCTCAACGGCATGGCCGCCGCGGCCGGCGGCTTCTACGTCGACGCCCAGGCGGCGGCGACCTGGTACGACGTGGACGTCTCGTCGGCGACCCGGGGCAAGCTGAAGGACGGCGTGAAGGGCATGGGCTACGCGCTGGCGCTGGAGGCCGGTCGTCCGGCGTCGTTCGGCGCCCTGTCGGTGACGCCGCGCCTGGGCGTCGTATGGTCGCGGGTGTCGCTGAAGGACTTCGTGGACGCGGCGATGATGCAGAACACCGCCGTGTCGGTGAAGAAGGCGGACAGCCTCGAGGGCCGCGCCGGCCTGCGCCTGGAGGCGGGCGACGACGGCGACGGTCTGCGCCTGTTCGGCTCGGTGGACGTGACGCGGGAGTTCTCGAAGGAGACCGAGACGCGGATCCTCGATGCGGCGCTGAAGGCGGAAGCGAACGCGATGAGCGTCCGTCTCGGCCTGGGCGGCGTCTACGGCTGGGGCGACGGGCGCTACGCGATCCGGGGTTCGGCCCGCTACGACGCGGCCGGCGGCGGCAACAACGCCCTCGGCGGCAGTCTGAACCTGAACGTGTCCTTCTGATCCGCGGGCGGGAATGACGGGGGGGGGGCGTATCCGCCTCGGGCCGATGGCCTTCCTCGCCCGTCGTCACAGCCCCCTCCGTCATTCCCGCGAAAGCGGGAATCCAGGGCGGGGAAGGACGGGTCCTTGGGCGTATCCGCCTCGAGCCGACGGCCTCCCTCGCCCCGCCGGCGCAAGCCCCCCTCCGTCATTCCCGCGAAAGCGGGAATCCATGTTCGTATCCCGTTTCCTGCTCCCGGCTTGACCGGGGGGCGGCGGTTGCGATGATGGTCCAGAACGCGCCCGAAGGCGCGCCGCGCTTCGTCAGCTTCATGGCCGAGCACAACGAGCTGTGCGAGCGCTTCGCCCGCGCCTTCGGCAACGACTCGTTCGAGCGCCCGGAGCCGCGCGACGAGATGCTCTACGCGGTCGGCCATCACGATTTCGGCTGGGCCGGGTTCGACGACGCGCCGACGCTCGACCCCGAGACCCGCCTGCCCGCCGGGCTGGCGCAGACGCCGGTCGAGGAATCCGTCGCCGCCGGCCGGAAGTCGCCCGACTACAACGAGCTTCGCCACCCCTATTGCGGCCTGCTCGCCAGCATGCATACCTGGGGGCTCTACCATGAGCGCATGGGCTGCACCGGCTTCAGCACCCGCGGCGGCTCCCGGTCGATCCCGATCCGCGACTCCTACGCCGCCGAGACCCGCGCCATGCTCGACGCCGAGCTGCGACGCCAGGAGCGGCTCAAGGCGGCGCTCGCCGCCGATCCGGCGACGCGCGGCTGGGTGGAGGACGGACGGCTGATGCAGAACTACAAGCAGCTCCAGTTCTTCGACACGCTCGCCCTCTATTTCAACCTTTGCCATGAGGACGAGCGCGCCGAGGAGGTCTTCACCCACGTGCCGATGACCGCGGCGGCGGATGCGGCGGTCGCCGTCGCGCCGCTGGGCGGGGGCGTCTACCGCCTGTCGCCCTACCCGTTCTCGGCCGACCGGCTGGCCTTCCCCTGCCGGGGGCGCTACGTCCGCCCGCTGGCGGCGGGGGCGGAGCCCGGGGATCTCGGCGGCCATCTGCGCGCGCTGCCGGTCGAGACCCAGCTCCACGTCTTCGTCGCCGGCTGACGGCGCCGGTTGCGGGCGGGCGGCGTGAGCGGGCTCGACGGCAAGGTCGCGATCGTCACCGGGGCGGGCGGCGGGCTGGGCCGCGCGATGACCCTGGCCCTGGCCGAATCGGGGGCGCGGGTCGCCGCGGTCGACGTCGACCGGGACCTCGCCGACCGGATCGCCGGGGACGCCGCGGCCGCGCTGGGCGGCGGGCGCGTCCTGGCGGTCCGCCGCGACCTGCGCGCGGCCGACGGCTGCGCGGCGGTCCTGGCGGAGACGCTGGCGGCGTTCGGCGCGGTCCACGCGGTGGTGAACAACGCCGGGATCGGCATGGCGACGATCCGGCGGAACTTCTGGGCCGACAACGTGAAGTTCTGGGACGTCCCCGACGACAAGTGGGAGGCGGTCTTCGACACCAACGTCAAGGCGCCGTTTCTGCTGGCCAAGGCCGCGATACCGCATCTGATCGGGCAGGGCTGGGGGCGGATCGTCAACGTGACGACCAGCCTGGATACGATGATCCGGCCGTCCTGGACCCCCTACGGCCCGTCGAAGGCGGCGCTCGAAGCCTGCTCGGCCAACTGGGCCGGCGACCTGCGGGGCGCCGGCGTCACGGTCAACGTGCTGATTCCCGGCGGGCCGGCCGACACGCCCTTCGTGCCCGCGGCGTCGCAGCCGGACCGCGCGCGGTTGATCCCCCCGGCGCGGATGGCGGCGCCGATCCGCTGGCTGCTGTCGGCGGCGTCCGACGGCGTGACCGGGCGCCGCTTCGTCGCCAACGACTGGGATCCGGCCCTGGCCCCGGCGGACGCGGCCGCGGCGGCTTCGGCCCCGATCGGCTGGGCGGGGTTCGGGCGCCAAGCCGCCTCGCAGCCGGTCGCCGGTCCCGCGGCGACCTAGGCGCGACGCCCCGCCCCGCCCCGCCCATCGCATGGGAGTCCCCGATGCTGGAACTCTACCACCACGGCTCCTCGGTCTGCGCCGCCAAGGTGAGGCTCTTCCTGGCGGAGAAGGAACTGCCCTGGGAAGGCCGTTACGTCGACATTCTGAAGGGCGAGCAGTTCACGCCGGAATACCGGAAGATCAACGCCAAGGCGGTGGTCCCCACGCTGCTGCATGACGGAATCGTCGTCCGCGAGTCGTCGAACATCTGCGAGTATCTCGACGACGTGTTCCCGGCGAACCGGCTCCGCCCGCGCGATCCGGGGCTGCGCGCCGAGGTGCGCTGCTGGACGAAGGCGGTGGACGAGGAGCTGCACCCGGCCTGCGGCGCGCTCACCTTCATGGCCTCGCACCGGCATACGATCCGCGCGTTGGGCGAGGAGAGGGTCGAGGAGTTCCTCGAATCCACGCCGCCCTTCTCGGCGATGGCCGACTGGCATGAGCAGAAGAAGGCCTATGTCCGCCTGGGCTTCGACGCCCCGGGGGCGGAGCGGAAGGTGGCGCTCTACGACCGCTATCTCGAAAAGATGGAGGATGCGCTGCAAGACGGGCCGTGGCTGGCGGGCGACGGCTTCTCCTTCGCCGACGTCGCCATGATCCCCTACGTGATGCGCCTCGACATGCTGTCGATGCGGGGCATGTGGGAGAACGGGCGGCGGCCGCGGGTCGCCGGATGGCTCGACAGGGCGAAGGCGCGCCCGTCCTTCGCGCCGGCGATCTGGGACTGGATGCCGGACGACCTGACCGCGGACCTCCAGGCCAACGGGGCGAAGAGCTGGCCCGAGGTCGCCCGTATGCTGGGGATCGCCGCCGGCTAGCCCGCCGCCCCGCCGCTTTCGATGCGGGGATTCGGGAAGGACGAACCGTGAAGCTGCATTATTATCCCGAAACCGACAGCCTCTACATCGAGCTCGGGCCCGGGCCGGGCGTAGAGACGCGCGAGGTTTCCGACGGGTTGAACGTCGATCTCGACGCCGCCGGCGGCGTGGTCGGCTTCGACATCGATCATGCGTCGCGGCGGCTCGATCTCTCCACGCTGGAGGCCGAGGCGCTGCCGCTCCGCTCGATCAAGGCGGGATGAGCGCCGCGGCGGGCGAGAACGGCGGCCGCGGCCAAGCGGTCGGAAGTCCGGTCTCGGCCGGACTCCGGGAAATGCCGGTCAGGGCCACACCTGCTCGTAGCCCAGCCCCTCGCGTTCCGATACGTCGCCGAAATGGGCGTCGTATTCGCTCCGCAGGGTCTTCAGATGGTCGGATTCGAGGAAGGCCTCGAACGCCTCCCGGCTGGCGAACTCGTAGACCGCCAGATACCGCCACTTGTCGTCGCCGGCGATGCGCTTGTAGCGCCGCGCGCTGACGGCGCCGTCGTATTGCAGCAGCTGCGGCGCGTGCTCGTTGTTGTACCACTCGTTGAACGCGGCTTCCCGCTCCGGGGCGATGATCGCCCGGACGACGAAGATGGCGACCGCCATGAGATCCTCCCGTTCGGCCGATCCTCCTTGATCGACGACCGCCGCCAGTCTAATAGATGGGACGCCCGGCGGCATCCGGTTCGCTCCCGCCGGGCGGGAAGCGGGCGATGGCCGGATTCTACCAACCCGATCTGGGCGCGAACGCCGACGACCCGTTCGCGCGCGACGCCGACGGCAGGCTGGTCCGCCGGGCCTTCTGGCTCGACCTGAGCGACCGGTCGCTGATCCTCGCTCTGACCCGGGGGATCGGCGCCGCCCTGACGAACGAACAGAAGCGGCTGCACCTGGAGGACATCGGCCGGGCGCATCTGCTCGACCGGATCGTCGTGCAGGAGGTCCTGCCGCCGGAACGCTGAGCCGGGACGCCGGTCGACGGCCCGTCCCGGTTCGGACGCCGGCTTGACAGCCGCCCGCCGGTCGGCCGACGATGCGCGCGGTTCGCGCCGGGAGCCTGGATGAAGGCCGCCCGCCGCGGCCCGACCTTCACGACGCCGGGGTTGCGCAGGATGGAGCCAAGCGCGGAAATGAGCCTGATCGTCGCCATCGTCTCGGCCGCCGCATCGGTGATCAGCGCCGTCGCCGCCTCCGTCGCCGCGGTCGGCATCTGGCGCGGCATCGGCGCCATGGTGCGATCCAACGACGACCGCGCCGAGCAGCAGCGCGAGGCCATGCAGCTGCAGCGCGAAGCCGAAGACAAGCGCCATGCCGAAGCCATGCAGCTGCAGCGTGAAACCATCCAGCTGCAGCGCGAGGCCATGCAGCAGCAACGCGAGGCCATGCAGCTGCAGCGCGAAGCCGAGGACAAGCGCCATTCCGAAGCCATGCAGCAACAGCGCGAGGCCATGCAGCAGCAGCGCGAGGCCATGCAGCAGCAGCGCGAATCCGACGACAACCGCCATTCCGAGACCATGACGGCGCTCCAGGAACTGATACGCCGCACCGCGCCGCCTGCGGCCGCAACCGAACGGGGCTGACGCCGCCCGCAGGCGCAGTCCGACGGCCGCCTTCGAGGCCCACGGCCGCCAAGTCCGCAAGCGGCTCGACGGGCCGCTCCCGGAGGCCCGCCCGGCGCCTCATACGTATCGAACCCGGACGCTGGCTTGACAGCCGCCCGCCGGTCGGCCGACGATGCGCGCAGCCCGCGCCGGGAGCCTGCCGACAAGGCCGCCCGACGTGAGTCGGTCGCCACGACGCCGGGGTTGCGCAGGATGGAGCCAAGCGCGGAAATGAGCCTGATCGTCGCCATCGTTTCGGCCGCCGCATCGGTGATCAGCGCGGTCGCCGCTTCCGTCGCCGCGGTCGGCATCTGGCGCGGCATCGGCGCCATGGTGCGATCCAACGACGACCGCGCCGAACAGCAACGCGAGGCCATGCAGCTGCAGCGCGAAGCCGAGGACAAGCGTCATGCCGAAGCCATGCAGATGCAGCGTGAAACCATCCAGCTGCAACGCGAGGCTATGCAGCAACAGCGCGAGGCCATGCAGCAACAGCACGAAGCCATGCAGCAACAGCGCGAAGCGATGCAGCAGCAGCGCGAAGCCGACGACAACCGCCATTCCGAGACCATGACGGCGCTTCAGGAACTGATACGCCGCACCGCGCCGCCTGCGGCCGCAACCGAACGGGGCTGACGCCGCCCGCAGGCGCAGTCCGACGGCCGCCTTCGAGGCCCGCGGCCGCCAAGTCCGCAAGCGGCTCGACGGGCCGCTCCCGGAGGCCCGCTTGGCGTTTCATACGTATCGAACCCGGACGCCGGCTTGACAGCTGCCCGCCGGTCGGCCGACGATGCGTGAAGCCCGCGCCGGGAGCCTGCCGACAAGGCCGCCCGACGTGAGTTGGTCGCCACGACGCCGGGGTTGCGCAGGATGGAGCCAAGCGCGGAAATGAGCCTGATCGTCGCCATCGTCTCGGCCGCCGCGTCGGTAATCAGCGCCGTCGCCGCTTCCGTCGCCGCCGTCGGCATCTGGCGCGGCATCGGCGCCATGGTGCGATCCAACGACGACCGCGCCGAGCAGCATCGCGAGGCCATGCAGCTGCAGCGCGAAGCCGAGGACAAGCGTCATGCCGAAGCCATGCAGCTGCAGCGTGAAACCATCCAGCTGCAGCGCGAGGCCATGCAGCAACAGCGCGAAGCGATGCAGCAGCAGCGCGAAGCCGAGGACAAGCGCCATTCCGAAGCCATGCAGCAACAGCGCGAGGCCATGCAGCAGCAGCGCGAATCCGACGACAAGCGCCATTCCGAGACCATGACGGCGCTTCAGGAACTGATACGCCGCACCGCGCCGCCTGCGGCCGCAACCGAACGGGGCTGACGCCGCCCGCAGGCGCAGTCCGACGGCCGCCTTCGAGGCCCACGGCCGCCAAGTCCGCAAGCGGCTCGACGGGCCGCTCCCGGAGGCCCGCCCGGCGCCTCATACGTATCGAACCCCGACGCTGGCTTGACAGCCGCCCGCCGGTCGGCCGACGATGCGCGCAGCCCGCGCCGGGAGCCTGCCGACAAGGCCGCCCGCCGCGGCCCGACCTTCACGGCGCCGGGGTTGCGCAAGATGGATCCAAGCGCGGAAATGAGCCTGATCGTCGCCATCGTCTCGGCCGCCGCGTCGGTGATCAGCGCGGTCGCCGCTTCCGTCGCCGCGGTCGGCATCTGGCGCGGCATCCGCGCCATGGTGCGATCCAACGACGACCGCGCCGAACAGCAACGCGAGGCCATGCAGCTGCAGCGCGAAGCCGAGGACAAGCGTCATGCCGAAGCCATGCAGCTGCAGCGTGAAACCATCCAGCTGCAGCGCGAGGCTATGCAGCAACAGCGCGAAGCGATGCAGCAGCAGCGCGAAGCCGACGACAACCGCCATTCCGAGACCATGACGGCGCTTCAGGAACTGATACGCCGCACCGCGCCGCCCGCGGCCGCAACCGAACGGGGCTGACGCCGCCCGCAAGCGCAGTCCGACGGACGCCTTCGAGGCCCGCGGCCGCCAAGTCCGCAAGCGGCTCGACGGGCCACTCCCGGAGACCCGCTTGGCGTTTCATACGTATCGAACCCGGACGCCGGCTTGACAGCCGCCCGCCGGTCGGCCGACGATGCGTGAAGCCCGCGCCGGGAGCCTGCCGACAAGGCCGCCCGCCGCGGCCCGACCTTCACGACGCCGGGGTTGCGCAGGATGGATCCAAGCGCGGAAATGAGCCTGATCGTCGCCATCGTTTCGGCCGCCGCATCGGTGATCAGCGCGGTCGCCGCCTCCGTCGCCGCGGTCGGCATCTGGCGCGGCATCGGCGCCATGGTGCGATCCAACGACGACCGCGCCGAACAGCAGCGCGAGGCCATGCAGCTGCAGCGCGAAGCCGAGGACAAGCGCCATGCCGAAGCCATGCAGATGCAGCGTGAAACCATCCAGCTGCAACGCGAGGCCATGCAGCAACAGCGCGAGGCCATGCAGCAACAGCACGAAGCCATGCAGCAACAGCGCGAAGCGATGCAGCAGCAGCGCGAAGCCGACGACAACCGCCATTCCGAGACCATGACGGCGCTTCAGGAACTGATACGCCGCACCGCGCCGCCCGCGGCCGCAACCGAACGGGGCTGACGCCGCCCGCAGGCGCAGTCCGACGGCCGTCTTCGAGGCCCGCGGCCGCCAGGGGCCGCAAGCGGCTCGACGCGGCGCTCCCGGAGGCCCATGCGGGGTCTCGTATGCGGTGAACCCGGACACGCGCGGGGAGGGACCTCCATGTCCGACGAACTCGCTTACATGTCGGCGACCGGGCTGCTGGCGGGCTATCGCGCCAAGCGGATCTCGCCGGTGGATGCGGCGCGCGCCGCGCTCGACCGCATCGAGGCGTTCGAGCCCCGGCTCAACGCCTTCTGCTACCGGGCGGAGCCGGAGGAAGCGCTCGCCGCGGCCCGGGCGTCCGCCGGGCGCTGGGCGCGGGGCGCGCCGATGGGCGCGCTCGACGGCGTGCCGATCACGGTCAAGGACACGATCCTGGCCAAGGGCTGGCCCACGCTGCGCGGCTCCCGCACCGTCGATCCCGCGCCCACGCCCGAAGACTCGCCCATCACGGCCCGCGCGCGCGAACAGGGCGCGGTGATCCTGGGCAAGACGACCACCCCCGAATTCGGCTGGAAGGTGGTGACCGACAGCCCGTTGTCGGGCGTCACGCGCAACCCGTGGGATACGGCGCTCACGCCGGGCGGCTCGAGCGGCGGGTCGGCGGCGGCCCTGGCCGCGGGCATCGGCCATCTGTCGCTGGGGACCGACGCCGGCGGCTCGACCCGCATTCCGGCCGCCTTCTGCGGGCTGGTCGGGTTCAAGGCGACCGCCGGCCGCATCCCCAGCTATCCGCCCAGCCCGGCGGGAAGCCTGGCGCATCACTGCCCGCTGACCCGGAGCGTCGCCGACGCCGCGCTGCTGACCAACGTGGCGGCGCAGCCGGACAGCCGCGACTGGCTGTCGCTGCCGCCCGACGGCGTGGACCATCGCGACCGGTTGGCGGAGGGCGTGGGCGGTTGCCGCATCGCCTACAGCCCGACGCTGGGCTATGCCCGGGTGGACGCCGAAGTCGCCTCCCTGGCCCGCCGCGCCGCCGATGCGTTCGCCGGGCTCGGCGCCGAGGTCGAGACGGTCGAGGCGCCGTTCGACGATCCGACCCACAGCTTCGTCACCCATTTCTTCGTCGGCATCGGCCATGCGATGCGCGGCCTTCCGCCCGACAAGAAGGCGCTGCTCGATCCCGGACTCGCCGCGGTCGTGGACAAGGGCGCGGCGGTCCCGCTGGCCGAATACTGCGCGGCGATCGAGGCGCGGACGGCGCTGGGCGGCGCCGCCCGGCGGCTGCACGACCGGTTCGACCTGCTGCTGACGCCTTCCGTCGCCGTACCGCCGTTCGCGGCCGGCCGGCTGACGCCCGAGGGGATGGCGGAGGACGACTGGACCTGCTGGACGCCCTTCACCTACCCGTTCAACCTCACCGGGCAGCCGGCGATATCGGTCCCCTGCGGGTTCACCGCGGCCGGCCTGCCGGTCGGGCTCCAGATCGTCGGCGCGATGCATGCCGACGCGCTGGTGTTGCGCGCGGCGCGCGCCTACGAGGCCGCCCGCCCGCCGGACTCCCGCCGCCCGCCGCTATAGGCGCCGGTCAGCCGGCGGGGTTACGCCATCGCGTAGCCCTGTTCGTAATGCAGGTAGATGCCGTCGAAATAGAGCCAGCGGATGCGGGCGCTCTCGCGCGCCCACTGGATCGCCTCGCGCTGCATGTCGGGAGTCGCGCAATGGCGCTCCAACAGGTCGAACCCGCGCCCGCCATGCTCGACGTCGACCTCGGCGTGGAGCCAGAAATGCTTGATCTCCGCTTCGGGAAATCCGTAGACGTCGCGCAGCGCCGGCAGCAACTTGCCGTACAGCATCGGCGATTGGGATTCCGTCCCGATGCGGAGCGCGGCGACGCCGCAATACCAGGGCTGCTCCCTGGCGGTCTGGATCAGCCAGTTGCGCCATAGCCGGGTGGTCGGCAGCCCCTCGCCCCGTTTGACCTGCTCGACGTCGGCGCCGTTGAACTCGGCGAAGCGCAGCACGATGTCCATATGCGGGTCGTCGGGGTCGTTCTCCTCGCGGAAGTTGGCGAGTTCCAGCTCCACCATGTCGGGCGGCCCCTTGGCGCACAGGTAGAACAGCGCCTCGTTCATCCGATGCACCCAATGCCAATGCTCGATCGCCCAGCCCATCATGGCGTTGCGGCCGAGCTCGCCCCTGGCCCATTTCTCGGTCATGGGGTGGTTGGCGCAATGGCGCTCCAGCACCGCGTCTTCGAGCGCCTTGCGAAACGCGCCGTCGCCCGTCATCGGCGAAGCCTCCCGTCCCGGACCGGCGGCGAGTATAGGCGCCGCGCCCGCGCCCGCCAACCGCCGGTTCGGGTTCGCATATGAGCGTCGGTTTGAGAAATCGGGTCCCGCTGGGGCGCGACCGCCCTGGATTCCCGCTTTCGAGCATGTGAAGAAATCCCAAGACGTCCGCGTGGGCGTCGGTTCAGCCGACCGAGCGCGCAGAATCCCCGGGCGCGTGGGAATGACGAGGGAGGCCTGTGACGACGGCCCGAGGGAGGCCGTCGCGGCCCCCCCTTCGTCATTCCCGCGAAAGCGGGAATCCATATTCGTATCCCGTTTCTCGCTTCCGTGGGGACGAAGGGCCTGTGACGGCGGCCCGAGGCGGACGCCAAGGACCCGTCCTTTCCCGTCCTGGATTCCCGCTTTCGCGGGAATGACGGAGGGGGCTGTGACGACGGTCCGAGGGAGGCCATCGGCTCGAGGCGGATACGCCGCGGGTTTCTTCACACGCTCTTTCGCGGGGGCGGGCTCCACGCGCCCGGGGATTTCGCGCGCTTGGTCGGCTGAACCGACGCCCACGCGGACGTCTTGGGATCTCTTCGCCGCGGCGCCGGGCGGCGCCGGGGCGGGAAAGGCAGGATCAGTCCGTCCGATACGGGCTCTGCACGACCTCCGAGTCGCGGTCTTCGCCGGTCGGCGGCGTCGGCCGGTAATGCGCCGGGGCCGCCCCGCCGTCCCGCCGCCGCGCCTGCGCCTGGGCCGGCGTCTCCACCCGCTTCTTCGCCGCCAGGCCCGCCTTGCGGTCGAGCGGGACCGGGCCGGGCGCGTCCGGCGGCGGCATCATGTCGGCGTGGTAATAGGCGATCTTCTGCTTGCCGGGATCGACCTTGCGGCCGGGGTCGATGTCGCGCCGGTTGGTCGCCTTGGCGGCGACGGCTACGCCGTCGACGATCTCGTGGTCGAACCACCACTTCTTGACCGGGTTGCGCCGGCCGTTGCCGAGACGGTCGTCGAGCCAGGCGGCGACCGGTACCATCAGCGGCTTGAGCCACATCGCGTTCACCCCGAGCCAGCTGGCGGCGCGGGTCAGCAGCGGGCCGTCGGCGTCGACCACCTTGTTGAGCGGGCAGGTCTTCATGCAGCGGCCGCAGGCCGAGCCGCGCGAGTTGGTGAGCCGGTAACGGGTGCAGCGCTCGACGTCGGGCTTCCAGATCTCGTAGCCGTTGAACATCACCTTGTCGCCGAACGGGATCGCGTCGCACGGACATTCCCGCGCGCATTTGAGGCAGTTGTTGCAGAAATACTGGAGGCCGAAATCGATCGGCCGGTCGACCGCCAGCGGCATGTCGGTGGTCAGCACGACGGTCTTCAGCCGCGGTCCGATGAACGGGTTGAGGATCAGCTCGCCGATCCGGCTCAACTCGCCGAGGCCGGCCCACAGGACGAGCGGGATGTGGAGCACGTCGCTGTCGGCGTTGGTCTGCGCGCGCGCGGGAAAGCCGATGCGCCGCAGCGTCTCGGCCATGACGCCGGCGATCTCCGCCCCGCGCAGATACGCGCGCATGGACTGCGCGCCCGATATCCAGTCGTCGCCGCTCGCCCCCTCCATGGTCTCGAACCCCTGGTCGATCAGCATCACCACCGCGTAGCGGTGATAGGGCTCGATCGGCGCGCCGTCCTCCTTGTGGGAGTACCAGGCGTAGCGCGGGATCTCGCAGACGCCGGTCATGTCGGCGCCGAGGAAATAGGAGAGCGACTTGATCGCCCGCGCGTTGGCCGCCGGGTCGCGGTAGCCGGAGGCGTCGACCGCGGCGACTTCGCCGTCCTGATACGGGACCATCGCCCGGATGACGCCCAGCTGGCTCCGCGACATCGGGTGCTTGAACGAGAAGCGCCGCCGTTCGCGCTGGCTCTTCTCGCCCAGATCGCCCTGGAGGGCGCGTTCGAAGAAGTTGGCGCGCTTGGGCACGCGCGGCACCTCTTCGTCGTTGATCGCCGTCGTCGGTCGGGCGACCCGCTTCACCGTCTCCATCGGGTAGCGGCCGGCGTCCGACCGGCGCCGGGCGCGCCGGTTGCGTTCGCGGCCCGACTGCGCGCCGGCCCGCCCCCACCAATAGCCGAGCCCCTTGGCCCGGCGAAGCGCCGCGGGCGCCAGCGGCCGGTCGATGGCGGCGGCGTAGTCGGTGGCGACGACCGCGAGCGAGAAACGCCGGCCCAGATACGGGTTGGCGACGGCCTCGCCGTCGCGGACCGCGAGGCCCGCGAGGACCGCCATGCGCTCCAGGTCGAGCTTGCGGTCAGCGTTGGAATGGACGCGCGCGGACCATCCCATCTCGCGGACGTGGCCGGCGACGAGGCCGGCGATCTCGGCCGCCCGCATGTCGGAGGCGAGGGCCGCCGCCGGGCGGATCCAGCCATGCGCGAGGTTGTCCGTCTCGGGGATGCGGCCATGCTCGACCAGGACGACCACCGCGTGGTCGTGCGCGTCGGCTTCGACCCCGGCGAGCCAGGCGTTTTCGGGGATGCGGCAGACGCCGACCTGGCTTGCGTCCATGAAATAGGCGGCGCCCTTGAGATCGACCGCCCGGCGGCCGAGATCGTCGGGGACCGGCGCCTTGCCCGGGGCCGGGTCGCCGGTGACGAACCCGGCGTAGATGCGGTCGTACAGCGCGATCGCCTGGGTCAGCGCGCCGTCGTCGGCGACGGGCGGGCGCTCCCGGTCCGCGCGCCGCGGCCGGGCGCCTTCGGCCGCGGCGACCGCCTCGTCGCGCGGCAGGGCCTCGAGCGGAAACGGGCCGAAATGGAACGGCCGGTTCTTCGATCTGGGATAGACGATCATCGGGTCATCCGCCTTTTGCTTGCGGGCGTTGGGACAGGTACCAGTCCAGAATCCGCTCGCCGGTCCAGAACGTCACGTCGTCGAAGCCGGCGATCCGCTCCAGCGTCTCGCGGAAGTAGCGCAGCCGATGCGGCGCGCCCATGATGTAGGGGTGGACGACGAGGGCCATGACCCGCGCCGACTCCCGCGAATCGGCGTAGAGCTGATCGAACTGGTCGGCGGCGCGCCGGCGGTATTCGCGCGCCGGGTGGTGCTGGATCAGCATCATCGCCACGTCGTTGCATTCCTGCGTGTAGGGGATGTTGACGAGCGGACCCGAACGGGTCCGGAGCGTCACCGGCTGATCGTCCAACACCCAGTCGCAGACATAGGCGTAGCCCTCCTCGACCAGGAGATCGGGCGTCTCCCAGGTCTCCGTGAGGCCGGGGCCGAGCCAGCCGCGCGGCCGCCGGCCGGCGAAGGCCGCGATGGCCTCGCTCGTCCGCCGGACGTCGAGGCGTTCGTCCTCGACCGACTGCATGTTCCGCTGGGTGTAGCCGTGGGCCAGGAACTCCCAGCCGCGCTCGAGGGCGGCGCGCGCGATCGGCTCGTAAGACCCGAGCGCGACGCCGTTGACGGCCAGCACCGCGGGGATCGAGAACTCGTCCAGCACCTCCAGCATGCGCCAGAAGCCGACGCGGTTGCCGTATTCGTGCCAAGCCCAGTTCGGGACGTCGGGAAGGGGGGCGCCGCCGGCGGGCGGCGTCAGCACCGTGCGCGGCATGGCGGCGCGCGGGTCCCATTCCTCGACGTTGACGATCACCCAGACGACCATCCGCGCCCCGTCCGGCAGCGTCAGCGGCGCCCGGCCGGCGATGGGGTCGTAGGGAATCCGTTCGGTCGGCAGCATTTCCGTTGCGGCTCCCCTTCGCGCGCGCGGGGCGCGACGCGTCACACGTGAAACAACCCGCCCTTCGCACGGCTCCCCTTCCGCGCGCAGGACGCGGCCTTGCGCGGCCGCGTCGGACCATATCGGAACGCGGCGCCGCCCGGCAACGGCGGAGGGCCGCGGCGCTTCGCCGTTGCCGGGCGGGGCGGGCCGCCTATGATCTCCCGGTCGCGACGACGCGCAACCGACGACCAGGGAGGTCACGATGCAGAACCGGGTCATGAACCCCGAAACCATCGCCGCGCCGATCGGCGCCTATTCGCATGCGGTCGAGGTCCCCGAGGGCTCGCGAGTCATGTTCATCGCCGGGCAGGTGGGGATCGACAGGGACGGCGACGTCCCCGCCGACTTCCGCAGCCAGGCGAAGAACGCCTGGGACAACCTGATGCGCATCCTGGAGCACAACGGGATGCGCATGAAGGACGTGGTGAAGATCAACCACTTCCTCACCGACGCCGCGGACCTGCCGGCCTATAACGAGGTCCGCAGCGAGTTCCTGGGCGAGGAGCGGCCGTCGTCGACGCTGTTGATCGTCGCCGGGCTCGCCCGGCCCGAACTGCGGGTCGAGGTCGAGATGATCGCCGCGGTCTCGCGCGACTGACCGCGGCGTCGGCGGCGTCCGCCGGGGCCGCTTGCCGCCCCGCCTTCGCGCGCCGATACTGCGTTCCGACTTCGCCGACCGACCTCGAACGGGAGAACGCCGATGGTCGCCGCAAGGCCAAAGCATATCGTGCAGCAGCGGGTCGTCGGGGCGTGCCCGACCCATTCGCGGACCGACATATCGGTGCGCGACGTGGCCAGCGTCATCGACGAGCCGCGCGAGCGCGACGGCACCAATGCCGGCCCGACGCCGACCGAGACGATGGTCGCCTCGTTGATCGGCTGCACCAACGTCATCAGCCACAAGATCGCCCGCAAATACGGCGTCGTCTTCGAGTCGATGTCGGTCGCCGCGGAGGCGTCCTTCGACCGGCGCGGGGCCATGCTCGAACGCGAGATCGACCTGCCCTTCCCGAAGGTGACGCTCAACATCGACGTGACGACGAGCGCGTCCGACGCCGAGCTCGCGAAGGTGCGCCGGGAACTTCCGATGTACTGCCCGGTGTCGAAGGTGTTCCGGGCCGCCGGCGCCGAGGTGGAGGAGGTCTGGACCGTCAACCGGGGCTAACGGTCGTCGTCGCGCCGCGCGCTCTCCGGCGGATGGGCGCGCGGCCGCGCCTCCTGCATACGCGCGCCGCGGACCAGGAAGTAGATGGTTTCGGCGATGTTGGTCACGTGGTCGCCGATGCGCTCGATATGCTTGGCGATGAACAGGATGTGCGTCGACCGCGAGATGTTGCGCGCATCCTCCATCATGTAGGTGAGCAGCTCCCGCAACAGGCTGGTGTACATTTCGTCGACCTCGGTGTCGGCGCGCCATACGGCGATCGCCTTGTCGACGTCGCGCGTGACGTAGGCGTCGAGCACGTCCTTGATCATCTGCTGCACGAGCCGGCTCATGCGCGGGATGGCGTAGACCGGCTTGATCGGGGCCGACTCGGAGAGGGCGATCGAGCGTCGGGCCACGTTGGACGCATAGTCGGCGATGCGCTCGAGATCGCTGGAAATCTTGAACGCGGCGACGACGTTGCGCAGATCGAGCGCCATCGGCTGGCGCAACGCCAGCAGCCGCGTCGCCTGGACGTCGATCTCCTCGTTCAGGTCGTCGACCTTGTCGTCGTCGTCGATGACGGATTCGGCGAGCGCCGGGTCGCGCTCGACCAGGGCCGCGATCGCGCGCTCGATCTGGACTTCGGTGAGGCCGCCCATCTGGACGATGGTGTCGTTCAGATGCCGCAATTCGTCGTCGTAGGACTTGACGATGTGCTGTTGCCTGGTCGGTTCCATGACGTTCTGAATCTCGGCGTCGGGGGATCAGCCGTAACGGCCGGTGATGTAGCCCTGGGTGCGTTCGTCGACGGGCGCGGTGAAGATCGTCCCGGTCTCGCCGTACTCCACCAGTTCGCCCAGATGGAAGAAGGCGGTGCGCTGCGAGACCCGCGCCGCCTGCTGCATGTTGTGGGTGACGATGACGATGGTGAAATTCTCGCGCAGGTCGTCGATCAGCTCCTCGACATGCGCGGTGGCGATCGGGTCGAGGGCCGAACACGGCTCGTCCATCAGAATGACCTCGGGGCTGATGGCGATGGCGCGGGCGATGCACAACCGTTGTTGCTGGCCGCCCGACAGCCCGGTTCCCGGCTCGCGCAGCCGGTCGCTGACCTCGCGGTAGAGGCCCGCCCGTTCGAGGCTGGTGACGACGATCTCGTCGAGCGCGTCGCGGTCGGCGGCCAGGCCGTGGATGCGCGGGCCGTAGGCGACGTTGTCGTAGATCGACTTCGGAAACGGGTTGGGCTTCTGGAACACCATGCCGATCCGGGTTCTCAGCGCCACCTCGTCGATGTCGGGGTGGTAGATGTCCTCGCCGTCGAGGGTCACGACGCCTTTGACGACGCAGCCCTCGATGATGTCGTTCATCCGGTTGAGGCAGCGGAGGAAGGTCGACTTGCCGCAACCCGACGGGCCGATCAACGCCGTCACCTGCTGTTCGGGAATGGCGATGCCGACGGCGTACAGCGCCTGCTTGTCGCCGTAGAACACGTCGAGCGACCGGGTGGCCATCTTGGGCGCGGTCCGGGCCGCCGGCGGGATGTCGCGCGCATCGGGCATGGGCGCCGGCATCGTAGCCGAAGCGGCCGCCGGGCGCGCGATCCGGGCGATCGGGTCCATCGGGTCCATCGGCGGACGGTCTCCCCCGTCGCGCGCGCTACCAGCGGCGCTCGAACCGCTTGCGCATCAGCACCGCCAGCAGGTTCATGGCGATCAGGAAGGCGAGCAGCACCATGGTCGCGGCCGCGGTCCGTTCGACGAAGGCCCGTTCCGGCGCATCCGCCCAGATGAAGATCTGCACCGGCAGCGCGGTCGCGGGTTCCGTGACGTCGGCCGGGACGTCGACGATGAACGCCACCATCCCGATCATCAGCAGCGGCGCGGTCTCGCCCAGCGCGCGGGCGAGACCGATGATCGTGCCGGTGAGTATCCCCGGCATCGCCAGCGGCAGCACGTGGTGCATCACCACCTGGACGCGCGACGCGCCCACCGCCAGCGCGCCTTCGCGGATCGACGGCGGCACCGCCTTCAGCGTGCCGCGGCCGGCGATGATGATGGTCGGCAGCGTCATCAGCGCCAGCACCATGCCGCCGACCACCGGCGCCGACCGGGGCAGCGCGAAGAAGTTCAGGAACACGGCGAGCCCCAGCAGCCCGAAGACGATCGACGGGACCGCCGCCAGATTGTTGATGTTGATCTCGATCAGATCGGTCCAGCGGTTCTTGGGCGCGAACTCCTCCAGATAGACCGCCGTCGCCACGCCGAGCGGAAACGACAGGGCGATGGTGATGAGCATGGTGAGCAGCGAACCCACCACCGCGCCCCAGATGCCGGCGAGTTCGGGCTCGCGCGAATCCCCGGCGACGAAGAAGCGCGCGTTGAACCGGAGATCGACCGCCCCGGCGGCGGTCAAGGCGTCCAGCCAGGCGAGCTGCCGGTCGTCGATCCGCCGCTCGCTCTCGGGCAGGTCGCGCCGTATCGCGCCCTTGACCAGCTGGTCCACGTCGTCGTCGGCGACCAGCCAGAGACGCTGCCGCGCGCCGATCAGGGAGGCGTCGGCGAGCACCATCCGGCGCAGCTCGTGCCCGGCCCCCGAACTGACCAGCTTGGCGAGGGCGCGGCGGTCGCTTCGCGTCCGCGCCTCGGGGAACCGTTCGTAGAGGGCGGCCCGGACCAGGGCGGCGTAGTCGGCTTCGCGCAGGGCGTTCGCGTCGCGGCGCCCCCCCGGGTCGATCACGGCCTCGGCGAAGTCGATCTCGACGGCGATATGCGTCTGCCAGAAGGCCGAGGCGCCCTTGGCGACGATGCTCCCCAGCAGCCAGCACAGAGCGGCCACGGCAAGGAGGATCGAGACCACGCCGCAGGCGCGGAAGCGGCGCTCCGCGGCATGGCGACGGCGGCGGCGCCGCAGCGCCGGATCCGCGCCCGTCGCCGGCGTTGCGGTGCGCTCAGTCATATTTTTCCCGGTATTTGCGGACCACGTGCAGCGCGATGACGTTGAGGGCCAGGGTAGCGAAGAACAGCAGCAGGCCGAGGGCGAAGGCGGCCAGCGTCTTGGCGCTGTCGAACTCCTGATCGCCGATCAGAAGGGTCACGATCTGCACGGTGACGGTGGTCACCGCCTCGAACGGGTTGGCGGTGAGTCTGGCGGCGAGACCCGCGGCCATCACGACGATCATCGTTTCGCCGATCGCCCGGCTGACCGCGAGCAGCACGCCGCCGACGATGCCGGGAAGCGCGGCGGGCAGCACCACCAGCTTGACGGTCTCGGATTTGGTGGCGCCCATGGCGTAGGAGCCTTCGCGCAGGCTCCGGGGCACGGCGTTGATCACGTCGTCCGACAGCGACGAGACGAAGGGGATGATCATGATGCCCATCACGCAGCCGGCGGCGAGCGCGCTTTCGGACGCCACGTCGAGCCCGACCGAGGCGCCCAGATCGCGGATGACCGGCGCCACGGTGATGGCGGCGAAGAAGCCGTAGACCACGGTCGGAATCCCGGCCAGCACTTCGAGGGTGGGCTTGACGGCGTCGCGCAGCCGGGGCGGCGCGTATTCCGACATGTAGACCGCGGCGAGGAGGCCGATCGGCGCCGCGATCAGCATCGCGATCAGCGTGATCAGCAGCGTCCCGGCGAACAGCGGCGCGGCGCCGAAGCTGCCCGAACTCCCGACCTGGTCGTCGCGCAGCGCGGTCTGCGGACTCCAGGTCAGCCCGAACAGGAATTCGTCGATCGGGATCAGATGGAAGAAGCGGATCGCCTCGAACAGCAGCGACAGCACGATCCCGACGGTGGTGAAGACGGCGATCGTCGAACAGGCGATCAGAAAGACGTCGATCGCCCGTTCGACCCGGATGCGGGCGCGGAGGTCGGCGGCGATGCGCCGCCGGCCGAGGACGATGCCCGAGACCGCGGCGGCGAGGGCCAGCGTCGCCATGGCGGCGAAGCCGATCCGGTCGATGCGCGTGAGCCGGTCGGCCGCGGCCCGCAGCGCCGGGTCGACGTCGCCGCTGACGGCGTCGCCGCCGGCGAGGTTCTTCACGTCGTTGATCAGCAACCCCAGCCGTTCGGGCGGCAGCCCGCGCAGCGCGTCGGGGAGGCTCGCGACGACGATCCCCTCGGTCACGGTCGGCGCCAGGACGAGCCAGACGACGAGCACCGCGAAACTCGGCGCCCCGCACCACAGCGCCACGTAGACGCCGTGATAGGCGGGCAGCGAATGCGGCCGGGCCGGGAAGGCGCCGGCGGCGTCGACCGCCCGCCGCCGGCCCAGATAGAAGCCCGAGGCGGCGAGGAGCAGAAGGACGGTCACGATCGCGAGCGACATCCGGATTGTCTCGACCTGATTGCGCCGCGCGCCGCGGCGAAGGGAGCGCGGCGGCCGCGGGAGGACCGCCGCCGCGCCGGACCAACGCCGGGCTACATCGTCAGCGGGGTGAGCCCGCGGCCCGCCTTGCGCCACTTCTCGCGCTCCGCCGCCGGCATCGGGATCAGGCCCTTGTCGGTCAGATACCCCTCGTCGCCCCAGGCCTTGGCGCTGGTGAACTCGCGCACGTAGCCCTCGATGCCCGGGATCACGCCGACATGCGCGTTCTTGACGTAGAAATACATCGACCGCGACACCGGGTAGGCGCCCTCGGCGATGCTCTCGAAGCTGGGCGCGACGCCTTTGATCACGCTGCCCTGGATCCTGTCCTGGTTCTGGTCGAGGAAGCTGAAGCCGAAGACGCCGAAGGCCTTGGGGTTGGCGGTCAGCTTCTGGATGATCAGCACGTCGTTCTCGCCGGCCTCGACGAAGGCGCCGTCCTCGCGGATGCCGTGGCAGATCGCCTTGTAGCGCTTCTTGTCGGTCTTCTTCAGCGCGTTGATGGCGGGGAAGGTCTTGCAGCCGCCCTCCATCGCGAGTTCGACGAACGCATCGCGCGTGCCCGAGGTGGGCGGCGGGCCGAGCACCTCGATCGCCCGGTTCGGGAGCGACGGGTCGACGTCGCTCCAGCGCTTCGCCGGGTTGTCGATCAGCCTGGCGCCGGCGTCGTCGGCGGGCGTCGACTTGGCGAGGGCGAGCCAGAGCTGCCGCAGCGACAGCGTCATCCGCTCGGCGGCCTTCGAGTTGGCGACGACGATGCCGTCGAAGCCGATCTTCACCTCGGTGACCTGCTTGACGCCGTTCCCGTCGCAGCGCGCGACCTCGGACGCCTTGATGCGCCGCGAGGCGTTGGCGACGTCGGGGTGGCCCACGCCGACGCCGGCGCAGAACAGCTTGAGGCCGCCGCCCGAGCCGGTGCTTTCGACCACCGGCGTCTTGAACCGGGAGCTCTTGCCGAACCGCTCGGCGACCGCGGTGGAGAAGGGAAACACGGTCGATGAGCCGACGATGTGGATTCGGTCGCGCGCCTGCGCCGAGACCGCGAGGGCCACGGCCGCCGCCGCGGCCAGCGGGACGATCCGGATACGTGACATCATGCCTCCGTCGATTGCGTCATATGGGGAAAGACGGGCGGAAGCGCCGCGCCGGAAAGACGAAGCGTTCCGACCCCGCCGGCGGCGCGGGCCGCCGACGGGCGCAATCTCGGCCAGGATTGCGATGCGCGCATGACTCTTGCGTTACGGTTTCATGACAGTCGCGCCGCGGACGCATCTTTTTCGCCTTCATGTTCGCCTTCATGACGGTCGCGGCGCGGACGCATCTTTTTCGCCCGGCGGCGCGCAGGGCAGCGAGACCGTGAAAACGCTGCCCACGCCAAGTTCGCTCTCGATCTCCAGCGCGCCGCGATGGCGGTTGACGATATGCTTGACGATGGCGAGGCCGAGCCCGGTGCCGCCGAGCTCGCGCGAACGCGCGGTGTCGACGCGGTAGAACCGCTCGGTCAGCCGGGGCAGGTGCTCCGCCGCGACGCCGTCGCCCCGATCGGAGATCGACGCCGCGACCGCGGGCGCTTCGTCGCCGGCGGCGCTGCGCCCGACGCCGGCCTTGCGGCGCATCCGGATGCGCACCGGCGAATCCTCCCGCCCGTACTTGATCGCGTTGTCGATCAGGTTCCGGAACAGCTGCGCGAGTTCGACCCGTTCGCCGGCGACGTCGGGGAGGTCCGGCGCGGCGTCGACCTCGATCCGGGCGCCGCGCTCGCTGGCCGGGAATTCGAGCGAATCGACCACCTGCCCGATCAGCTCCGGCAGGCCGACCGCGCCCGACGGGGCGGTATGCTCGTTGAGCTCGATCCGGGACAGGGACAGGAGATCCTGGACCAGCCGCGACATCCGCTCGGCCTGGGCTTCCATGATGCCGAGAAAACGCTCCTGCGCGGCGGGATCGTCGCGTCCCGGGCCCCGCAGCGTCTCGATGCTCCCGACGAGCACCGACAGCGGCGTCCGCAGCTCGTGGCTCGCACTGGCGACGAAATCGACCCGCGTCCGTTCGGCGCGCCGGATCGCGGTCATGTCGTAGAGCGCGAGCACCACGACCGTTCCGTCCTCGGCCGCGTCGGCCAGCCGCGCGATGCGCGCCCCGAACGTCCGGGCGACCGGGGCGAAGAGCGAGAACTCGACCTCCTCGCTGCCGCCCTGAGCCGTGATCCGGTCGGCGACTTCGAGGACCTCGGGGTTGCGCACCAGCACCGACAGGTCGCGGCCCGCGATGTCCTCGGTCCCGACCAGCTCCCGCGCGCGCGCCGTGGCGCGGACGACGCGGCGCCGCGAGTCGAGCATGATCAGCGGGTCGGGCAGGCTGTCGAGGATCGAATCGGCGGAGGTGGCCAGCCGCTCGAAACCGCGCCGCCGCCGGTCGAGCGACTGCCCGAGGCGCGCGATCGACGCTTCGAGCTCGGGCGCCGCGCGCGGGTGGCGGAGCCGCGGCCGGGCCGCCGCCCCGTCGTCCCGCAGAGCGTCCGCATAGGCGCCGAGATCGAGAATGTCGGCGAGATGCCGCCGCACCGGCCAGGCCGCGGCCAGCACGCAGGCCAGGGCGCCGAGGACGGCCGCGAACGGGTCGAGCCGGCCGGCCGCGGCCAGCACGGCCAGCACCGCGACCGCCGGCAGCGATACCGGGGCGAGCGCGCGGACGAGGGCGGGCCTGGATACGGTCTGGCGCAGCATCGCTCGGGCGGATCCTCGGCGGCGTCGCGGTCACGGAAAGCGGCGTGCGGCGGCGCATGAGCGACGAAAATCGCCCCGCCGGCGGAAAAAATTTTCGATTCTGTTGTAGATCAACAGGTTACGCGGAAAAAACACGAAAAAAGCAGGGCGAAAACGGGCCAAAAGCAGGGCGAAAGCAGGGGAAAAGCAGAGAGAATTCACCGTCCGAAACCTCCTGACGTTGCGCGACGTTGCGTCGCGCGGCCCCCGTCTCCTCCCCGCCTCGATGCGGCCGGCGGGTTCGGGGGGGAGGGGGCTCCGATCTCATGCTTCGATCGTGGGGAATATATCACCGCCGCCTCCGAAAGTCAAGAACAAAATGAAAACAATTTGAGCGACGGCGGCCCGCGGGAATCTGGCCCGCGCGCGCCGCCCCGTGTAGGCTCGGGCCATGGTCGTCCCGCCGCCTCAGCAGGCGCGCGCTCCGGTCGCCGCGCCCCCGCCGGAGAAGGACGCGGCGACGCCGATGATGACGCAATATCTCGACATCAAGCGCGCCCATCCCGACTGCCTGCTGTTCTACCGGATGGGCGACTTCTACGAGATGTTCTTCGACGATGCGGTGACCGCGGCCGCCGCGCTCGACATCGCCCTGACCAAGCGCGGCCGGCATCGGGGCGAGGACGTCCCGATGTGCGGCGTGCCCGCGCACGCCTGCGACGCCTATCTGTCGCGGCTGATCCGCAAGGGTTACCGCGTCGCCGTCTGCGAGCAGGTCGAGGAGCCGGACGCGGCCAGGAAGCGCGGCGGCAAGGCCGTGCTCGCCCGCGCGGTGGCGCGCATCGTCACCCCCGGCACGATCGTCGAAGACTCGCTGCTCGACGCCCGGCGCCACAACTATCTGGCCGCCCTCGCCGAGGTTCGCGGCGAATGCGCGCTCGCTTGGCTGGACGTGTCGACGGGCGAGTTCCGCGTCCAGCCCGCGGCCCCCGCGGCGCTGCGGTCCGCCGTGGCCCGCATCGATCCGGGCGAGATCCTGCTGCCCGAACGGCTCGACGGCGACCCCGGGATCGCCGGGGCGGTGGACGGCCGGTCGTCGCGGGTCACCCGCCAGCCCGACCGCTGCTTCGACAGCGAATCGGCGCGCCGACGGCTGGAGGCGCTGTTCGGCGTCAAGGCGCTGGATGCGTTCGGCGATTTCGGGCGCGCCGAGATCGCCGCCTGCGGCGCGCTCGTCGCCTATGTCGAACTCACCCAGCAGGGGCGCCTGCCGCGCCTGCCGCCGCCCGAACGACTGCTGTCGGGCGCCGCCCTCGAGATCGACCCGGCGACGCGGCGCAATCTCGAACTGACCGAGAGCCTGTCGGGCGAGCGCCGGGGATCGCTGCTGGCGGTGATCGACCGAACCGCGACCGGGGCCGGCGGCCGGCTGCTCGCCGAACGCCTCGCCGCGCCGCTGACCGACCCGCAGACGATCCGCGCCCGCCTCGACGCGGTCGGGTATTTCGCCGCCGAGGCGGGGGCGCGGGAGGCGCTGCGGGCGATCCTCCGCGCCTGCCCCGACCTCGAACGCCCGCTGTCGCGGATCGTGCTGGGGCGGGGCGGCCCGCGCGACCTGGCGGCGATCGGCGAGGCGCTGGCCGCCGCGCATCGGCTGCGCGCTTGCGTCGCCGACGGCGCGGGCGCGGCGTCGGCGGAGATCGCGGCCTGCGTCGAGAAACTCGGACGCCATGACGAGACGATCGACCGCCTGCGGCGCGCGCTGGTTTCGGAACCGCCGGCGCAGGCCCGCGACGGCGGGTTCATCGCTCCCGGCTATGCGGCCGAGCTGGACGAGCAGCGGCAGCTGCGCGACGAGAGCCGACAGCTGATCGCCGCCCTCCAGCGTCGCTATGCCGAGGAGACCGGCGTCCCCTCGCTCAAAATCCGTCACAACAACGTGCTGGGCTATTTCGTCGAGGTGACCGGCGCCCAGGCCGACAAGCTCGCCCGGCGCGCGGACGCGACCTTCGTTCACCGCCAGACGATGGCGAACGCCATGCGCTACGCGACGATCGAGCTCGCCGATCTGGAGGCGCGGATCGGCCAGGCCGCGGACCGGGCGCTGGCGCAGGAGCTGGCCTTGTTCGACGAGCTCGCCCGCGCGGTCGCCGATCGCGCCGACGCGATCGCCGGGGCGGCGCGGGCGATCGCCTCGCTCGACGTGTCGGCGGCGCTCGCCGCCCTGGCCGACGAACGGCGCTACGTCCGCCCGACGGTGGACGACTCGACGTCCTTCGCCGTCAAGGGGGGCCGCCATCCGGCGGTCGAGGCCGCGCTCGATTCGGCGCAGGCGGCCGGCTTCGTCCCCAACGACTGCGATCTCGCCCAGCCGCAGCGGCTATGGCTGGTGACCGGCCCCAACATGGCCGGCAAGAGCACCTTCCTGCGCCAGAACGCGCTCATCGCCGTCCTCGCCCAGGCGGGATCGTTCGTGCCCGCCGAGGCCGCGCATATCGGCGTCGTCGACCGGCTGTTCAGCCGCGTCGGCGCGGCCGACGACCTGGCGCGCGGACGCTCGACCTTCATGGTGGAGATGGTCGAGACCGCGGCGATCCTCAACCAGGCCGGGCCGCGCTCGCTGGTGATCCTGGACGAGATCGGGCGCGGCACCGCGACCTTCGACGGGCTCTCGATCGCCTGGGCCACGCTCGAGCACGTCCATGCGGTCAATCGCTGCCGGGCGCTGTTCGCGACCCATTTCCACGAGCTTACCTCGCTCACCTCCCGCCTGGAGGCGCTGCGCTGCGTCGCCATGCGGGTCAAGGAGTGGCGCGGCGAGGTGGTCTTCCTGCACGAGGTGGCTCCCGGGGCGGCGGACCGTTCCTACGGCATCCATGTCGGGCGGCTGGCGGGCCTGCCGCGCGCGGTGGTGGCGCGGGCCCAGGACGTGCTGGCGACGCTGGAGCGGGGCGAGCAGGCCGGCGTCCTGACCCGCCTCGCCGACGACCTGCCGCTGTTCTCGGCCAGCGTCGCGGGCGCGCCGGCCGCGCCCTCGGCGGTGGAGGAGGCGCTGGGCGAGATCGACCCGGACGCGCTCAGCCCGCGCGATGCGCTCGAGCTGATCTATCGGCTGCGCGGTCTGCTCGGGGAGCGGCCGGGCCGCGGCGGATGAATGCGCCGCGGCGGCTCCGAGCCTATAGTCGCCGCGTCATGTCCGGCCCCGCCCGCCGCCGCGCGCTCGCCGCCCGCCTCGACGATCTGGTCCGCGACGCCGCCTGCCCGCCCGCGGCGCTGCGGCCGCGCGCGCTCGCCCTGCTGCGGGCGGAGCTGACGGACGGGCGCAACGAGCTGCGGCGGCGGTTCGACGACGGCGCCCCGGCGGCGGAGACGGCGCGCGCTCACGCCGCCCTGATCGACCGGACGGTGGGGGCGATCCACGACTTCGCCGCCCGGCGGCTCTATCCCGCGGCCAATCCGACGGTCGCCGACCGGCTCTGCCTCGACGCCGTCGGCGGCTATGGGCGCGCGGAGCTCGCGCCCCATTCGGACGTGGATCTCCTGTTCGTGCTGCCCTACAAGGAGACCGCGCGGCTCGAACAGGTGATCGAGTACGTCCTCTACGTGTTGTGGGACCTCGACCTCCGGGTGGGCCACGCGACGCGCTCGGTGGACGACTGCCTGCGGCTTTCCGGCGACGACCTCACGATCCGCACGTCGGTGCTGGAGGCGCGCTACGTCGCGGGCGAGGGGGCGCTGCACGACGAGCTGCGCCGGCGCTTCGCGGCCGAGTTCGACGAAGCGACCGGGCCCGCCTTCGTCGCCGGCAAGCTCGCCGAGCGCGACGCGCGCCATCGGCGGATGGGCGATTCGCGCTACGTGCTGGAGCCGGACGTGAAGGACGGCAAGGGCGGGTTGCGCGACCTGCAGACCCTGTCCTGGATCGCCCGATATCTGTATCGGACCGACGACGCGGCCGGGCTGGTGGCGCGCGGCGTGCTGACCGAGGGCGAAGCCGCGCGCTTCGCCAAGGCGCGGAACTTCCTGTGGAAGGTGCGCTGTCATCTGCATTACCTCGCCGGGCGCGGCGAGAACCGGTTGACGTTCGACCTGCAACCCGAGATCGGCCGGCGGCTGGGCTATCGCGACCGCGCCGGCGGGCGCAGCGTCGAACGCTTCATGAAGCATTACTACCTGATCGCCAAGGAAGTCGGCGATCTGACCCGCATCTTCTGCGCCGCCCTGGAGGCCGAACCGCGGCGGACGCGGCGTTCCGGGCCGTCCGGCCGGGCGCCGGCGGGGTTCGCCCTCGACCGCGGCCGGCTGACGCTGGCGCCGGGCCGCCGCTTCGCCGACGACCCGGCGTCGATGCTCCGCATCTTCCGCATCGCCCAGGAGCGCGGCCTCGACATCCATCCGCGCGCGCTCCGCGCCGTCGCCCGCAACCTGCGTCTGGTCGATTCGGTGCGCGAGGACCCGGAGGCCAACCGGCTGTTCCTGGCCATGCTGACCTCGCCCAAGGACCCGGAAACGACGCTGCGCCGGCTCAACGAGGCCGGGGTGTTCGGCCGCTTCCTCCCCGATTTCGGGCGGGTCGTCGCGCAGATGCAGCACGACATGTATCACGTCTATACGGTCGACGAGCACACGATCCTGGCGATCGGCATCCTCAACCGCATCGAGGGCGGCGCGTTCGCCGACGAGATGCCGGTGGCGACCGAGGCGGTTCACAAGGCGCAGTCGCGGCGCGCGCTCTATTTCGCCCTGCTGCTGCACGACATCGCCAAGGGGCGGGGCGGCGACCATTCGCGACTCGGGGCCGACGTCGCGCGGCGGCTGGGGCCCCGCGTGGGCCTCAGCGGCGAGGAGACCGAGACCGCCGCATGGCTGGTCCGCCATCATCTGGCGATGAGCAACGCCGCCTTTCGCCGCGACGTGGACGACCCCAAGACGGTCAGCGACTTCGTGGCGACGGTGCAGTCGCTGGAGCGGCTGCGGCTGCTGGCGGCGCTCACCGCGGCGGACATCCGCGCCGTCGGACCCAACGTCTGGAACGCCTGGAAGGCGGCGCTGCTGCGCGGCCTGTACCATGCCGCCGAAGACCTGCTCTCGGGCGGCATGGCGGGCGACGCGGCGGGCGGGGGGCGGGAGGCGCGGGCGGCGGCGGCGCGGGAACGGGCGCGCGAATTGCTGACGGAGTTCGGCGCCGGGGAGATCGAGGCGCATCTGTCGCGCGGGCCGACCGCCTATTGGCTGGCGTTCGAGCCGGCGGCGCTGGCGGACCATGCGCGACTCCTGCGCGAGGCCGCCGGCGGCGCGCCGCCGGTGCTGATCCGGAGCCGGGTCGATCATGCGCGCGCGGTCACCGAGATGACGATCTGCGCCCGCGACCATCCCGGCCTGTTCTGCCGCATCGCCGGGGCGATGGCGATGAGCGGCGCGGACGTGGCCGACGCCAGGATATTCACCCTCGCCGACGGCATGGCCCTGGACACGTTCCGGGTGCAGGACGCGAACGGCCGGGCGTTCGACCGGCCCGACGATCTGGCGGGGCTGTCGCGCCGGATCGAACAGGCGGTCGCCGGCGAACTCAGCCCGCAGCGGGCGATCGCCGAGCGGGCGGCCCGCCATGCGAGCCGCCGCACCCGCGTCTTCACCGTCGAGGCGCGCGTTCTCATCGACAACGAGGCGAGCCGCACCCATACGGTGATCGAGGTCAACGGCCGCGACCGGCCGGGCCTGCTGTATCGTCTGACCCGCGCTTTCGTCGATCTCGGCGTACAGATCGCCAGCGCCCGCATCACCACCTACGGGGAGAGCGCGGTCGACGTGTTCTACGTCAAGGACGCCTTCGGCCTGAAGATCGCCCATGCCGCCCGCCTCGACCGCATCCGCGCCGCCCTGCTGGAGGCGCTGGACGATTCGGTCGGTATCCCTGCCGCCGCGGAGTGAGGACGCGAAGGCCGCGTCCGAGTTGACGATGGAGCGGTTGCGGAACCGGACCGTCAGCCGCCGCCCTCCGAATCCCCTTCGCACGCCGCCTTGTAGGCGCGGAGGCGTTCGGCGAAGTATTCCGGCATCGGCACCGACTTCTGACGGTCGGGGTCGATGGTGGCGAAGGTGACGCCGCAATCGAAGCTGTGCGTATCGTGCTGGTCGCGCCCCTCGATGCGCAGCGTGTGGCTCGAACGTCCGATGCGCTCCAGCCACACCGTCGAATCGAGCCGGTCGCCCGGGCGCAGCACGCTGTGGAAGTCGAGATGGCAGGCCATCACCGGCACCGCCACGCCCCAGCGCAGGTCGAACGCCGCCCAATGCTCGCCCGCCACATGGTCGAACCACGCCTCCGCCGCCTCGAGGGCGTAGTCGAGGAAGCGGGCGGTGTAGACGAAGCGGGCGAAATCGACCTCGCCCCATTTGACCCGGCGGCGGACTACGATCGGGGCGCGGCCCGCGATCTCCTCCAGCTCGACTTCGACCGGCATCGGCCCGCCCCCTCGATGACGCGGCCGCAGAGCGTAGGGGCGCGCCGCGCGCGAAATCAAGTGCTGCCAAACGGTCGCGATCGGGGTAGACCATCGGCCCATGGCGCTCCTCAAGCCGATCGCCACGGTGGGCGGCTACACCATGGCGAGCCGCGTGCTCGGCTTCCTGCGCGACATACTGATCGCGGCGCTGCTGGGCGCGGGTCCGGTCGCGGACGCCTTCTTCGTCGCCTTCAAGCTGCCCAATTTCTTCCGCCGGCTGTTCGCCGAAGGCGCCTTCAACGCGGCGTTCGTCCCGCTGTTCACCGCCCGGCTGACCGAGGCCGGCGCGGAGCCCGCCCGCCGGTTCGCCGAGGACGTGCTGGCGGTGCTGACCGTCGCCCTGCTGGCGTTCTGCACGCTGATGCAGATCGCGATGCCTTGGGCGATGCACGTCTTCGCGCCGGGATTTGCGGCCGATCCCGGGAAGTTCGACCTCGCGGTCGAGCTTACGCGCATCACCTTTCCCTACCTGCTGTTCATCTCGCTGGTGTCCCAGCTGGGCGGCGTGCTCAACGCGCTCGGCCGGTTCGCCGCCGCGGCGGCGACGCCGATTCTGCTCAACCTGTGCCTGATCGGCGCGCTGCTGGGCCTCGCGCAGCGGATGGCGACGCCCGGCCACGCCCTCGCCTGGGGGGTCATGCTGGCCGGCGTCGTCCAGTTTCTGTGGCTGATCGCCGCATGCCGTCGGGCGGGGATGAGATTCCGCATGCCGCGGCCCCGCATCGACGCCCGGGTCAGGCGCCTGCTGGTTCTGATCCTGCCGGGGGCGGTCGGGGCCGGGGTGGTGCAGATCAACCTGCTGATCGGCGTGGTCATCGCCTCGCTGCTGCCGACCGGATCGGTGTCCTACCTGTATTACGCCGACCGCATCCACCAGCTGCCGCTGGGCGTCGTCGGCGTCGCCGTGGGAACCGCTCTGCTGCCGCTGCTGTCGCGGCAGCTGAAATCGGGGCAGGAGGAAGAGGCCCGGCGCAGCCTCAACCGCGCCCTGGAGGCGGCGCTGTTCCTGACGCTCCCGGCGGCGGCGGCGCTGATCGTCATCCCCGGCCCGATCGTCGCGGCGCTGTTCGAGCGCGGCGCCTTCGCCGCCGAGGCGACGGCGGCGACCGCAGGCGCGCTGGTCGCCTATTCGACCGGCCTGCCGGCCTATGTGCTGATCAAGGTGCTGGCGCCCGGTTTCTTCGCCCGCGAGGACACCGCGACCCCGGTCAAGATCGCCGCCGCCTGCGTGCTGGTGAACGTCGCCGCCAGCCTCGTCCTCATGGGGCCGTTGCAACATGTCGGCGTCGCGCTGGCCACTTCGATCGCGGCCTGGGTCAACGCAGGCCTGCTCGCTTGGGCGCTGCGGCGACGCGGGCATCTGGCCGTCGATGCGCGGCTGCGGGCCCGGCTGCCCCGCATCGCGCTGGCCGCGGCGGGGATGGCCGGGCTGCTGCTGCTCGCCGCGCAAGGCCTCGCGCCGATGCTGGCCGGCGCGCCGGCGGGCCGCGCCGGGGCGCTGGCGCTGCTGGTGCTGACGGGCCTCGCGGGCTATGCCGGGCTCGCCCTGGCGACGCGGGCGGCGTCGGTCGGCGAACTGCGGCGGACCGTCGGCCGGCGCGGGGCTTGACCGGCCGCCAAGGCGTCGCCATAACCCGGCGCGGCAATCCGCCCGGCGCAAGGGGGACCGCGCCATGAGCCGCATCTTCTCGGGCGTCCAACCCAGCGGCAACCTGCATCTCGGAAACTATCTCGGCGCGATCCGCAACTTCGCGCGGCTCCAGACCGACTACGACTGCATCTATTGCGTGGTCGATCTGCATGCGATCACCGCCTGGCAGGATCCGGCCGAACTCGCGGCCAACACGCGCGAGGTCGCGGCGGCCTTCCTCGCCGCCGGCATCGACCCCGGGCGCAACGTCGTCTTCAATCAGAGCCGGGCGCCGGCGCATGCGCGCCTCGCCTGGATCTTCAACTGCGTGGCCCGCCTCGGCTGGCTCAACCGGATGACCCAGTTCAAGGAGAAGGCCGGCAAGCAGCGCGAGAACGCCAGCGTGGGCCTCTACGCCTACCCCACGCTGATGGCCGCCGACATCCTCGCCTACAAGGCGACGCACGTCCCGGTGGGCGAGGACCAGAAGCAGCATCTCGAACTGACCCGCGACATCGCGCAGAAATTCAACACGGATTTCGGCGTCGGGTTTTTTCCTCTGGTCGAGCCGCTGATCCTCGGCCAGGCGGCGCGGGTGATGAGCCTGCGCGACGGCCGGGCGAAGATGAGCAAGTCCGATCCGTCGGACGCCTCGCGCATCAACCTGACCGACGACGCCGATGCGATCGCGCGCAAGCTCCGCCGCGCCAGGACCGACCCCGACCCGCTGCCCGAGACCGAAGCCGGTCTCGCCGGCCGCCCCGAGGCGGCCAATCTGGTCGGCATCTTCGCCGCCCTGTGCGACCGTCCGGTGGACGACGTGCTGGCCGAGTACGCGGGCCGCGGGTTCGCCGACTTCAAATCGGCGCTCAGCGACGCGGCGGTCGAGGCGCTGGCCCCGGTCGGGGCCGAGATGAGGCGCTTGGCCCGCGATCCGGGACATGTCGATGCCGTGCTCGCCGAGGGCGCGCGCCGCGCCGCCGCCATCGCCGACCCGATCCTCGACGAAGCGCACCGCATCGTCGGGCTGCTGGGACCCGGGTGAACGGCGGGCCGACCCTCGCCGTCGCGCCGGCCGGCGACGCGGTGACGGGAGGCGGCGCCGTATAGCCCGCGTTTCCCGCGTCCCGAATCCGACGTCCGATCTCCGCCCTTGCGGACGGCGTCCGATAAGCGCACAACGGCGTCCGTCGCCCGTACCTCGCACCCGTCGTCCGATCCCCGTCGATGCAGATCTATCTGCCGATCGCCGAGATGTCGCTCAACGCCATGATCCTGCTCGGCATGGGCGGCGGGGTCGGTTTTCTCTCCGGCATGTTCGGCGTCAGCGGCGGATTCCTGATGACGCCGCTGCTGATCTTCATCGGGGTGCCGCCGGCGGTCGCGGTCGCCACCGAGGCCAACCAGGTCGTCGCGGCGTCGGTATCGGGCGCGCTGGCGCATTGGCGCCGCCGCAACGTGGACGTCAAGATGGGCTTGGTCCTGCTCGTCGGCGGGTTCGCCGGTTCGTCGGTCGGCGTGTGGGTGTTCACCTGGCTGCGCGGGCTGGGTCAGATCGACCTGGTGATCTCGCTGTCCTACGTGGTCTTCCTCGGCGTCGTCGGCGTGCTGATGGTGGTCGAAAGCGTGCGCGCTTGGCTCCGCGCCAGGAATCCGGCGGCGCGCCGGCGCAAGCTCCACCAGCACAACTGGATGCATGGACTGCCGTTCAAGATGCGGTTCCGCACCTCGAAGCTCTACATCAGCGCGCTGCCGCCGCTGTCGATCGGCTTCTTCGTCGGCCTGCTCGCGGCCATCATGGGCGTCGGCGGCGGGTTCGTCATGGTGCCGGCGATGATCTACCTGCTGGGGATGCCCACCTCGGTGGTGGTCGGCACGTCGCTGTTCCAGATCGTGTTCGTGACCGCGAACGTGACCCTGCTCCAGGCGATCAACAACCAGACGGTGGACGTGGTGCTGGCGCTGCTGCTGCTGATCGGCGGCGTGGTCGGCGCGCAGCTGGGCGCGAAGTTCGGCGCCCGGCTGCGCGGCGAGCAGCTCCGCGTGCTGCTCGGTCTGGTGGTGCTCGCGGTCTGCGCCCGGGTCGCGTTCGGCCTGGTGGTCCCGCCGGACGACCTCTACTCGCTCGGCGCCCTGGGGGAGAGGGGATGAGCGCCGCGTCGCGGGTGGTCCGGGCCGGCGCGGCGGCGCTGGCGCAATGCGTCCTGTGCGCCGCCGCGGCGCAGGCCGCGGGGCCGCTGGTCGCCGACCTGTCGAGCCCCGAGGTCGCGATCACCACCGGCTTCACCGGCACCGACGTGCTGCTGTTCGGGGCGGTCGAAGGCGGCGGCGACGTGGTCGTCGTGGTCCGGGGTCCCGAACGCCGCGAGGTCGTGCGCCGCAAGGTCCGCGTCGCCGGGATATGGGTCAACGGCGACGCCATGGCCTTCGACGGCGCGCCGGCCTTCTACCACGTCGCCAGCACGCGCCCGCTGCGCGAGCTGATCCCCGCTTCGACCCTCGCCGCGCGGCGGATCGGGGCCGGGCGGCTGGATATCCGCCCGGTCGGCGCGGCGACGGCGGCGGACGCGCCGGCGTTCCGGGAGGCGTTGCTCCGCAACAAGACGCGGGCCGGGCTCTATGGCGACGGCCCCGCGCGCGTCCGCATGGTGGACGGCCGGCTGTTCCGCGCCAACGTCCTGTTCCCCGCCAACGTCCCGACCGGCGCCTATTCGGTCGAGACGCATCTGGTGCGGGGCGGCGAAATCGTGAGCACCGAGACCACTCCGTTGACGGTGCGCAAGGTTGGCCTGGGGGCCAGGATCTACGGCTTCGCCCACCGGCGGTCGGCGCTGTACGGCGTGGCCGCCGTCGCGGTCGCCATGTTGGCGGGATGGATCGCCGGCGTCCTGTTCCGCAGGGCCTGACGCCGCGCCGGGGAGTAGCGGGAGGAAAGCGATGACTGTTCCGACGCCCGATGCGGCGGGGGATCCGCCGCCGGAGCGGATCTTCCTGTGCGTGATCGATTCGACCGAAGAGGTGCGCGTCGCGCTCCGTTTCGCCGGCCGGCGCGCGCGCAACACCGGCGGCCGGGTCGGGCTGCTCTACGTCATGGAGCCGGCCGATTTCCAGGACTGGATGGCGGTGGCCGAGAAGATGCGCGAGGAGCGGCGCGACGAGGCCGAACAGGCTCTGCAGGAGCACGCATCCCGGGTCGCCGAGATCTCCGGCAAGATGCCGGTGCTGTACGCGCGCGAGGGAACGGCGCATGACGCGATCGCGCGGGTGATCGAAGAGGAGCCGCGCATCAGCGTGCTGGTGCTCGCCGCCGGCACCGGCAAGTCCGGCCCCGGCCCGCTGGTGTCGTCGTTGGCCGGCAAGCTCTCGGGCGCGTTCCCGATTCCGATCACGGTGGTGCCGGGCAATCTCGATGACGAGCAGATCGACGCCCTGACTTGACGCCATGCCGACTCGGCGGTAAGCTGCGCGGCGGAAGGAGAAGACGCCTATGCGGCAGGTGGCGGCCTTCGTGGCCCGCTTCAACGGATCACGTCGTGTCGGGGCGGCGCTTGCGTGCGCGTTCCTGGTATGCGCGGCGCCGGCGTTCGACCTGAGACAAGGCGAGCGCGGCGCCCTGGCGGCGTCGCCGTCGTTCCGCGTCCCCTCGGTGGACCGGCTCGCGGTCGTCTTCGACCGGATCGGCTACCGGCTCGAGCGCGTCCGCCGTCACGGGGAAGTCCCGCGGCTGTACTTGGCCGACCTGCCGCGCGACCTGCCGGGCGTCCGCGCGCCGGCGACGCGGAAGGATCTGTTCATCAAGGCCGTGCTGCCCCTGATCCTGCGCGTCAACGAACGGATCGGGCACGACCGGGAGCGCATCCAGGGGCTGCGCGCGGCCATGCGGTCGGGCGCGGCGGCGGGACCCGCGGACGCCACTTGGCTCGATTCGATCCGCGACCGATACGGCGTCGACGGCGGCGGCTTCGATGCGCTGCTGCGGCGGGTGGACGTCGTGCCGCCGTCGCTCGCTCTGGCGCAGGCGGCGGCGGAAAGCGGTTGGGGAACGTCCCGCTTCGCGCATAAGGGCAACGCCTTGTTCGGTCAGCGAATCTTCCGCGACGGCGACGGGATGGTGCCGCAGCGGCGGGAACGGGGTCTCCGCCACCGGGTTCGCGCGTTCGACCGTCTGATCGACGGCGTCGCCACCTATGTCCATAATCTGAACACCCATTGGGCCTATGCGGCGTTCCGCCGCGCGCGCGCGACGATGCGCGACCGGGGCGGGGCGCTCGACGGCTATCGCCTCGCCGGCACCCTGATCCGCTATGCCGAGGATCGGCAGATCTACATCGGGACCATCCGGTCGATCATCCGCGTCAACGGGCTGGAGACGTTCGACCGGGCGTGGCTGGGCCGCCGCGTCTCGCTGTCGGCGGGGGCGCCCGGCGCCTGAGCGCGACGTCCCGTCCGGCGTCGGGGTTTACCGGCGCGGTACGTAGAACTGCATGCCGAACCAGCGCCAGCGGCCCTCGCCGGCGGGGATCGTGCAGTTGATGCGCGAGCGTCCGGGCGGAAAGGGCTGCTGCAACCGGACCTCGACGCGACGCCCGCCCAAGCGTTCGATGGCGGCCTCCTCCTGGCCGGATGCGTAGCAGGCGAGGCGTCGGATGGCCTTGAGCGAATCGCCGAACATCGTGAAGCCGAAATGCGGCGGGTTGTCGCCGGCGGCCAGCAACGGGTCGGCCGGCGTGACCTCGCGCACCGTCAGCGGCAGGGCGCTGGACGCCAAGCGGAATCTGGCGAGATCGCCATAGGACTCGTTCATGCCGAAGCGCGGCAGGAAATAGAGGTTCGACTCGGGATGGAGGACGCCCGAATGTCGGCCGAACGCGGCGACATACCCGGCATTCGCCACCTGTTCGCGGACCGCCAGGCTGTATTCGCCGTAGGGGTAAGCGAACAGCGTCGGCGGCGCGCCGAGCTCGGCCTCGAACCGGTCGTTCGCGGCCGCCAGCTCGCGGGCGATCCGCGCCCCGCTCAACTCCGGCATATGGACCGGCGACGGTGGCTTGGCGCCGATCGTCACCCCGTCCCGGGCGAGGGCGCGGATCTGATCCCACGACATGCGGCCCTCGGCGCCGCGATCGACCGGAGCGGTGCTCACGAACAGCGTGAACGGCAGCCCGGCCCTCTTCAGTCGCGGCCACGCTTCCGTGTAGACCGCCGCATAGGCTTCGTCGAGCGTGATCGCGATCGTCCTGTCGGGCAGCGTCCGACCTTCGCCGAGGGCGGCGACGACGTCGGGCAGGCTCGCCACGTTCAACGCCCCGCCCGTCATCTCCCCGATATGGGAATCGAACTGCTCCAGCCGCAGGTTGGTCGCCGGATGCCGGGCATCGCCGAACCGGTCGTAGCGGATGACGACGGTCGCCTCCGCCGGCCGGACGCAGACCGCCGCCAGCGCCGCGGCCGCGGCGACGGCGAGCGCTCCGCGCAACCGGCATCGGTGGGGTTTAGCTCGCATTTCTCGCCCTGACCATGGCCTGCGCGGCGGCGCCGCCCGCAGCATTGCGCCCGGTCGCGCGCCCGCGGCGCGCCCGTAGCGCTGCTACGGTCTTCGGCTCTCTCCTTGCGGGTCGCCTTGCCCGAGCGCGACGCAGGCCGTGGACAGGGTAAGGAATGCGGGTTCGGTCCAGGCGTCGTCGATCCGGCGGCCGCGAACCCGCATCTTGTAGCGCGCGGGCGTCCGGTCGGACAAGCCCGGTTCGACGCCCGATTTGACCGCGGCCGTCCCAGGGTTAGCATGCGGGCGGGAGGCGACCGAGGGCGCGATGAACATCCTGGCGTTCGATGCCGCGTGCGCGTCGTGTTCGGCGGCGGTCCGGGGCGACGGGCGCCTCCTCGCCCGGCGGTTCGAGCCGATGCCGCGCGGCCAGGCGGAAGCCCTGGTCCCGATGGTCCAAGACGTGCTGGCGCAAGCCGGGACGACGTTCCGCGATCTCGACGGTATCGCGGTCACGGTTGGCCCGGGCTCCTTCACTGGGCTGCGGGTCGGGCTGGCGGCGGCGCGCGGCATGGCGTTGCCGCTGGGACTCCCGGTCGTCGGCGTGACGACGCTCGAGGCGGTCGCCTGGGGGGCGCGCGCGGCTACAGGCGGCGGGCCATCCGGCGCTTCGTGCCTGATCGCTCTGGAGACCGGGCGCGGCGACGTCTACGCCCAATCCTTCTCGCTGCCGGAGCTGGCGCCGGTCTGCGAACCGGCCGTCCTCCCTCCCGGAGACGCGATGCGGCTGATCTCGGCCGACGCTCCGGGCGTTCTCGTCGCCGGCGACGGCGCCGGGTTGGTGCGCGGCCCGCTGGCCGAGGCCGGGATCGAAGTTCGGCTCGCGGCCGGTTGCGGCCGGCCGGACGCCGCCCGGATCGCCTCGATCGGAGCGCTGCGTCTGACCGATGGGGCCGGGCCGGCCGCGCCGCCGGCGCCGCTCTATCTGCGACCGCCGAAGGTGCGGCCGCCGCCGCATGGCGGTCGGCTGCGGCCGTGACGCGCGCCGTCGTCGCGGCGCCGGGGCCGGCGGACATCGATCCGATCGCGGGCCTTCACGCCGCCTGCTTCGACGCGCCCTGGAGCGCGCCCACGCTGCGGCGCATCCTGGCGATGCCGGGCGCGTTCGGCCTCGCCGCGCGCGCGGCGCCGGGCGGCGCGCTCGCCGGGTTCGCGCTCGCGCGCATCGGCGCCGACGAATGCGAGCTGCTGTCGCTCGGAGTGGCGCCGGGCCACCGCCGCAAGGGCGTCGGGGCGTCGCTGCTCGACGCCGCGATGGCGTGCGCGGCGGCGCGCGGCGCACATGCGCTGTTCCTGGAGGTGGCGGAGACCAACCGCGCGGCGCTCCGCCTTTATCGCGGCCGGGGGTTCGTCCCGGTGGGCCGGCGGCCGGACTATTACGAACCCGCCCGGGGCCCGCGCGAGGCCGCGGTGACGATGCGCCGCAACCTGCCGGCTACGCGCTCCGCCGGATGACCAGACGCATGTCCCCGTCATCGCCGTCCCCGGCGGGACCGATATGGAGAATCGCGTGTCCGAGTTCGGCGACCGATGCGGGGACGTTCTCGACCGGCTCGGCCCCCCGCAGCAGGATTTCCGCTTCGTCGCCCGGCGCCATGCGTTCGACGAGGAGGCGCGTCCTGACGAACGTCATCGGACAGACGTCCGCCCGTATGTCGAGGAAGTGTCTGCCGCCGCTCACGAGATCGTCGTCGAGACGCGGCTTTCGCCGCCGGTCGGCCCCGACTATAGGTCGATCCGGCGCGGGCGCAAGGACGCCCGGCGCCCGACCCGGTCGGCGCGTCGGAGTCCGGCCATGGCGGCGGTCGAAGCCGCGGGACGCCGCGAAGCGGCTTGATGCGCGACTCCCCGCGGCCGATCCGGCGTCCCGCAGGTCTTGCGCCGGGGCGGCGCTTTGACTACGGGATTGCCATGGCGTAGTGTCCGTCATCGGACTCCGTTGCCGTATGTCTTCGCGAATCGAACAGCTGTGCCGCGATAAGGGCCTGAAGATGACCGAGCAGCGCCGCGCGGTGGCGCGTGTGCTGTCCGAATCGACGGACCATCCCGACGTGCAGGAAGTGTATCGTCGGGCCGCGAAGATCGACCCGCGGATCAGCTTGGCCACGGTCTACCGCACGGTGCGCCTGTTCGACGAATCGGATATCGTCGAACGGCATGAGTTCGGCGACGGCCGCGCGCGCTACGAAGAGGCTGGCGGCCGGCGGCATCATCACCATCTGATCGACCTCTATACGGGCCAGGTCGTCGAATTCGAGAATCCCGAACTCGAAGTGCTCAAGCAGAAGATCGCCGCCGAGCTGGGCTACGAACTGGTCGGCGAACGGTTGGAGCTCTATGGCGTGCCCAGAGGCGCGAAGATGCCGCGGCGAGGGTGACGGAAGCCGGATGATGGATGGAGCCGACCCGAGGCGCGCGCCTTTGCCGCCCATCCAGGCGGGCGGGCTCGAAGCGCGGCTGGCGGCTACGGAAGCCGACATCGACGCCGCGCAGGCTCTCCGCTACCGCGTATTCTACGAGGAGCGACGGGCGAAGCCGTCGCCCGAGGCGGCGTCGCGCCGGCGCGATACCGACGGTTTCGACGCGGTTTGCGACCATCTATTGGTGATCGACCGCGAACGCCCCGACCTCGAGGGCGGCGTGGTCGGCACCTACCGGCTGCTGCGCCGGACGTCCGCCGAGCGCCATGCCGGATTCTATTCCGCCGACGAATACGACATCTCGCGCATCTGCGCCTATCCGGGCGAGATCCTCGAACTCGGCAGGTCCTGCGTCGATGCGGCGCATCGAACGCGCCCGACGATGCAGCTGCTGTGGCGGTCGATCGCGACCTACGTATTCCACTACGACATCGGGCTGATGTTCGGCTGCGCCAGCCTGCCGGGCACCGACCCGCAGGCGTTGCGACTGGAACTGTCCTATCTCTACCATTACCACTTGGCGCCCCCCGCCTTGCGGCCGGTCGCTTTGCCCGGCCGGCGGGTGGACATGTGCCAGATGGGCGAAAGCGAAATCAGCCCCAGGGAAGCGCTCACCCGGCTGCCGCCCCTCATCAAGGGCTATCTGCGCCTGGGCGGCTTCGTCGGCGACGGCGCGGTGGTCGACCGGCAGTTCAACACGACCGACGTCTCGATCATCGTCAAGACCGACCTCATCACCGAGAAATACGTCAAGCACTACGAGCGGGAGCGGCGGGAGGCGCCGCTCGCCTAGACCGTGGGCTCCCCGTTCCGTGCGGCGATCCGGCTCGTCGTCTATCTCGGCTGGACCGCGCTGCTGATGCCGGCGCAGATCCTCGGCGTGACGTGCCGCCTGCCGCTCGCCGTGCGCCTGCCGCTCTTCTACCATCGCTGCTGCCGCCGCATTCTCGGGCTGGACGTGCAGGTGCGGGGCGAGATGTCGTCGACGCGGCCCACGCTGTTCGTCAGCAACCACAGCTCCTACGTCGATATCTCGGTCCTCGCCTCGGTCATCCGGGGCTCCTTCGTCGCCAAGGCCGAGATCGCGCGCTGGCCCTTCTTCGGTCTGCTGGCGCGTCTTCAGCGGACCGTGTTCATCGACCGCCGCGGCGGCCGCGCCGCGGCGCATCGCGACGACATGCTGCGGCGGCTGCGAGGCGGCGAGAACCTGATCCTGTTCCCGGAGGGGACCAGCGCCGACGGCAACCGCGTGCTCCCCTTCAAGAGCGCGCTGTTCAGCGTAGCGCAGTACGAGGTCGACGGCCTGCCGCTGGTCGTGCAGCCGGTCTCGGTCGCCTATACCCATCTCGACGGCATGCCCGTCGGCCGCACGCTCCGGCCCTACGTCGCCTGGTACGGCGACATGGGCCTGGTCTCGCATATCTGGACGCTGCTCGGGCTGGGGGCGGTGACGGCCCGGGTCACGTTCCATGGGCCGGTCCGCCTTCCTGAGTACGGCTCGCGCAAAGCGCTGGCGGAGCATTGCTTCGACGTCGTGGCGCGCGGCGTGGCGGAGGCGAATGCGGGTCTCGGCGAACGCGGCCGGAAGCGACGGCGCGCACGGTGAAGCCCGTTCTTGACAGCCCGGCGGCGGGTGATAGTTTCCCGTCGTCGTCACGGCCTTCCAGGCGCCAAGCCGACCCCGGGTTGGCGCCTCCGGCGTCCGGCGCGAGGACCGCATCCCTGGCGAAGACGCTCTTCATCCGAAGCTACGGCTGCCAGATGAACGTCTACGACTCCGCCCGAATGGCGGACGTCATGGCCCCGCACGGCTATCGTCGGACGGACTCGGCCGAGGACGCCGATCTGATCGTCCTCAACACCTGCCATATCCGCGAGAAGGCGGCAGAAAAGGTCTATTCCGAACTGGGCCGGCTGCGACGGCGCAAGCGTCCCGGGGCGGTCGTCGCCGTCGCCGGCTGCGTAGCCCAGGCCGAGGGCGCCGAAGTGACCCGGCGCGCGCCTTGCGTCGACATCGTGCTCGGCCCCCAGACCTATCACCGCCTGCCGGAGATGGTGGCGCGCTTGCGGCGCGGCGGCGGGCCGGTGATCGACACCGACTTCCCGGTCGAGCCCAAGTTCGATTCGCTGCCCGAGGAGGCCGCGCCGCGCGGCTCCTCGGCGTATCTCACGGCGCAGGAAGGCTGCGACAAATTCTGCTCGTTCTGCGTCGTCCCCTATACGCGCGGAGCCGAGTATTCGCGCCCCGCCGCCGACGTGATCGCCGAGGCTCGCCGCCTCGCCGCCGGCGGAGCGCGCGAGATCACTCTGTTGGGCCAGAACGTCAACGCCTATCACGGCCCGGCCCCGGACGGCGCGTCGGAGTGGCGGCTCGCGCGGCTGCTCCGCGCTTTGGCCGGAATCGACGGCGTCGATCGCCTGCGCTACACGACGTCGCACCCGATGGACATGACTCCCGACCTGATCGCGGCGCATGGCGAATTGCCGCAGCTGATGCCTTATCTCCACCTGCCGGCGCAGTCGGGCTCGGACCGGGTTCTCGCCGCCATGAATCGCCGCCACCGGGTCGGGGACTATCTGCGCGTCGTCGAGGCGCTGCGCCGGGCGCGGCCCGACATCGCGCTGTCGTCGGATTTCATCGTCGGCCATCCCGGGGAGACCGCCGCCGACTTCGCCGAGACGCTGCGGCTGGTCCGCGACCTGGGCTACGCGCAGGCCTATTCGTTCAGATTCAGCGCGCGGCCGGGCACCCCGGCGGCGGCGCGCGGCGACCCGGTGCCGGAGGAGGCCGCGCGCGACCGGCTCGGCGAATTGCAGGCGCTGCTCGACGAGTCGCGCCTCGCCTTCAACCGCCGCTCGGTCGGGGCGGTGCTGCCGGTGCTGTTCGACCGGGAAGGCGCGCGCCCCGACCAGCGCGCCGGACGCAGCCCTTACATGCAGGCGGTCCATGCCGCGCATGCGCCGGCGGGGACCATCGCCGACGTGCTGATCGACGCGGCTCACGCCCATTCGTTGAGCGGCCGCGTGCGGCCGGAGGGCGCCGTCGCTTGAACGCGCGGACGAAAGCCGACGACGCCGAAGCCGGCGGACGGCCGATCCTCGTCCAGTTCGACGACAACGATCTCCTGCCGCTGCTGCTGGGAGACTACGACCGGCATCTGGCGCGCATCGAGCAGCTGCTGGACGTCTCGCTGTCGTCGCGCGGCAACAGCGTCGCCGTCGCCGGTCCGCCCGATGCGGCCGGGATCGCGCGCGACGCGCTCAACGCGCTCTATCGGCGGCTGCGCGACGGTTTGGCCGTGGACGGAGCCGAGGTCGATGCCGCGGTGCGTCTTGCGGCCGGCGCGCAGACCGACGGCGAGGGCGTCGACGCCGACCCCGGCGAGGCCGCGATCCCGACGCCGCGCCGGCGCATCACGCCGCGCTCGCCGGGCCAGCAGGGATATATTCGCGCCTTGCGCGAGGCCGGGTTGGTCTTCGGCATCGGGCCGGCGGGGACGGGCAAGACCTATCTGGCCGTGGCCATGGCGGTGTCGATGCTGATGTCCGGGCGGCTCGACCGCATCGTGCTGTCGCGCCCTGCGGTGGAGGCGGGCGAGCGGCTGGGTTTCCTTCCCGGCGACATGCGCGACAAGGTCGACCCCTATCTGCGGCCGCTCTACGACGCGCTGTACGAGATGCTGCCGGCCGACCAGGTGGTCAAGCGGCTGAACACCGGCGAGATCGAGATCGCCCCGCTCGCCTTCATGCGCGGCAGAACCCTGTCGAACGCCTTCGTCATCCTCGACGAGGCGCAGAACACGACGCGGGTGCAGATGAAGATGTTCCTCACGCGGCTGGGCGAGAATTCGCGCATGGTCGTGACCGGCGATCTCAGCCAGGTGGATCTGCCGCCGGGGACGATGTCCGGCCTGCGGCACGCTTTGGATACCCTGCGCCGCATCGACGGGGTGCGGCCGGTGACGTTCACCGACGCGGACGTGGTGCGCCACGAGCTGGTCACCCGTATCGTCCGCGCCTACGACCGGAGCGAGAGGGCGCGCCCGTCGCCGGAGGCGGAGGACGACCGGTGAACGCGGAGATCGGCGTGGCCATCGCCTGCGACGGCTGGCGGGCCGCCTTGCCGGGCGCCGCGGCGCTGTGTCGCCGCGCCGGCGCCGCGGCGCTGGCCGCGGACGGCGGCGGTCCCGGGCCGGTCGAGATCGGCGTCCTGCTGGCCGACGACGAAGCGGTCGCCGACCTCAACGCCGCCTATCGCGGCCGCACGGGCGCCACCAACGTGCTGTCCTTCGCCGGCGAGGGCGCGCAGGCCGGCAACCGGGCGGCGCGGCGCGCCGGCTATCCGGCGTTGCTGGGCGACGTGGTCCTGGCCTTCGAGACCGTCGCCGCCGAGGCGGAACGGGACGCCAGGCCGATCGCCGCCCATACCGCCCATCTCGTCGTCCATGGCGTCCTCCATCTGCTCGGGCACGATCATGAGGACGACGACGATGCGGCGCGCATGCGGGTCCTCGAGCGCGCGGCGATGGCGCGGCTGGGCCTTGCCAACCCGTACGCGCCGGCGCATGCTCCGGCGGCCTGACGGCGGACGATGAACGACGATCCCGACATAGGCCGGCCCCGTTCCGACGGGGCGACGACCGACCCGCCGGCCGCCGGCGGGTTCAGGCACCGGCTCCGCAGGCTGCTCCGGCCGCGCAACGGGGCGGAGGCGCTGCGCGACACCATCAAGGAGTTGATCGAGAAGGAGAGCGAGACCGGCAAGGCGCCCGGCGGCGACGAACTCGTCTTTCTGCGCAACGTGCTGAACCTGCGTCACCTGACGGCGAACGACGTGATGGTGCCGCGCGCCGACATCGTCGCCGTCGATCATCAGATGTCGCTCCCCGACCTGATGAAGCGGATGAGCGAGACGACGCATTCGCGGGTTCCGGTCTATCGCGAGACCCTCGACGACGCGCTGGGCATGGTCCACATCAAGGATGTGGCGGCCTGCCTCGATCGCGCCGGCGGGGTCGAGATGTCGGATATCGTCCGACGCGTGCTGTTCGTGGCGCCCTCGATGCCGATCCTCGAACTGCTGTTGCAGATGCGCGCGAGCCGTACCCACATGGCGCTGGTGGTCGACGAGTTCGGCGGCACCGACGGGTTGATCACGATCGAGGATCTGGTCGAGGAGATCGTCGGCGAGATCGAAGACGAGCACGACGCCGAGCCCGCGCCGGTATTCGTCGAGCGCGCCGACGGCTCGCTCGACGCCGATGCGCGCATGGGCGTCGAGGAGTTCGAACGGCGGGTGGGCCCGATCCTGGGCGCCGACGAGCGCGCGGACGACGTCGACACGCTGGGCGGGCTGGTGTTCGCGATCGCCGGCCGGGTGCCCGGCCGCGGCGAGGTCATGCGCCATCCGTCGGGGATCGAGTTCGAGATTCTCGACGCCGACCCGCGCCGGATCAAGCGTCTCCGGGTCAGCAAGCTGCCCGCGCAACGCCCGGCGGGATGAACCGGGCGGCGCGCGCGCATCGCGCCTGGCGGAGCTTTCCCGGCCGGGTCGGCGCGGTCGGCGGCCGGCGCCGCTTCGCTCTGTCGTTCGGCCTCGGGGCCGCCGCCGCCGCCGCCCTGCCGCCGGTCCACGCGATCCCGCTGCTGGCGCTCTCGTTCACCGGGCTGATCTGGCAGCTCGACGCGGCGCGCTCGCGCCGGACCGCCTTCGCCCTCGGCTGGTGGTTCGGAGTCGGGTTCTTCGTCGCCGGGCTCTATTGGATCGCCCATGCGATGCTGATCGAACCGGCGCGGTTCGGCTGGATGATCCCGTTCGCGGTCGGCGGGCTGGCCGCCGGGATGGCGCTGTTTCCGGCCCTCGCGGCTCTGCTCGCGCGGCTGTCGCGCGCCTCCGGGCCAGGGCGGCTGCTGGTCTTCGCCGCCGCCTGGACGGCGACGGAATGGCTACGCGGCGAGGTGCTGACGGGCTTTCCGTGGAACCCGCTCGCGAGCGCCTGGACGGTCTCGGTCCCGATGCTCCAGATGACCGCGGTCACCGGCGTCTTCGGCTTGAGCCTGGTGACCGCGTTCGCCGCCGTCGCGCCGGCCGGCCTGCACGACGCCGGCCGCCGCTGGGCGCCGGGCGCGGCCGCTCTGCTGTTGCTGGCGGTCTGGGCCGGCGGGTCGATGCGGCTCGCCGGGGCTGAGACCGGCGCGGCGCCGGGCGTGACGCTGCGGATCGTCCAGCCCAATATCGACCAGCGGCGGAAAGGTCGGGAGGATCTCCGCGCCGCGCAGGTCGCCCGCCAAGCGGCGCTGTCGGTCCGGCCGCACGCGGCCGGCCGGCCGGTCACCCATCTCGTATGGCCGGAGACGGCGGTGCCTTACCTGTTGGCGCGCGCCCCCGATCTGCGCCGCGCGCTGGCGCGGATCGTCCCGCCCGGTGGGCTGATGATCACGGGCGCGCTGCGCGCCGCGCCGGCGACGGCGCAACCCTTCCGGGTGTGGAACTCGCTGCAGGCGATCGACGCCGCGGGGCGCATCGTCGCGAGTTACGACAAATCCCGCCTCGTCCCGTTCGGCGAATACGTCCCGCTCCGCTCGATCCTCGGAATGGCCAAGATCACCGTCGGCGACACCGATTTTTCGGCCGGGCCCGGGCCGCGCACGCTGCGCCTCGCCGGCCTGCCGCCGGTCAGCCCGCTGATCTGCTACGAGGCGATTTTTCCCGGCAAGGTCGCGGATCCCGGCGACCGGCCCGGCTGGCTGCTCAACGTCACCAACGACGCCTGGTTCGGCGCGAGTTCCGGGCCGTATCAGCATTTCGCCAGCGCGCGCATCCGCGCGGTCGAGGAAGGAGTGCCGCTGGTCCGGGCCGCCAATAGCGGCGTCTCCGGGGTCGTCGACGCCCATGGCCGAATCACGGCCCGGCTGGGACTCGGCGTCGAAGGCGTGCTCGATTCCGCGCTGCCGGCGGCGCTCCCCGAACCGACGCCGTTCGCCGTCTGGGGCCACGGGCCGCTGGCGATCCTGCTCGCCCTGACGGCGGCCGCCGGCCTCGTCGCCGGCCGCCGCGCGGCGCTTTATCCGCCCGGTCGCCGTTGATAGGCTCGGCGCGAACTCGCGCCCCAGGGAGTCCCGCCATGCGTCTGACCCAGAAGGTGAAGAAGATCCTCGCCGGTTACGAAAGCGACAACCCGGGGACCAGGACCAACCTCGCGCGCATTCTGATGCACGGCCGTCTGGGCGGCACCGGCCGGCTGCTGATCCTGCCGGTGGACCAGGGGTTCGAGCACGGCCCGGCGCGCAGCTTCGCGCCCAACCCGCCCGCCTACGATCCGCATTATCATTTCCGGCTGGCGATCGATGCCGGGCTGAGCGCTTACGCCGCGCCGCTCGGCATGCTCGAGGCGGGCGCCGCCAGCCATGCCGGCCAGATACCGACGATCCTGAAATGCAACAGCGCCAACAGCCTGGCCGTCGGCAAGGACCAGGCGGTGCACGGGTCGGTCGGCGACGCGTTGCGGCTGGGTTGCTCGGCGATCGGTTTCACCATCTATCCGGGCGCCGACGACCAGTATGAGATGATGGAGGAGATCCGCGAACTCTCGGAGGAAGCCAAGTCGGTCGGGCTGGCGACGGTGATATGGTCCTATCCGCGCGGCGGGACGCTGAGCAAGGAGGGGGAGACCGCGCTCGACGTCTGCGCCTATGCGGCGCATCTGGCCTGTCTGCTGGGGGCGCATATCGTCAAGGTCAAGCCGCCGACCGATGCTCTGTTCCTCGACGCCGCGCGCAAGGTCTACGAGGCGCAGCCGATCGGGGTCGGCGACCTCGCCGCGCGCATCGCTCACGTCGTCCAGTCTTGCTTCGACGGCCGCCGGATCGTCGTGTTCTCGGGCGGCGAGGCGAAGGACCTGGAAGGCGTCTATCGCGAGGCGCAGGCGATCCGGGACGGCGGCGGCAACGGCTCGATCATCGGCCGCAACACCTTTCAGCGCCCGCGCGCCCAGGCGCTCGAGATGCTCGATGTCATCGTCCGCATCTACCAGGGCAAGACCGACCGGCGCGCGCTGTCGGCTGTATCTGATCACGCCGCCTGATCTGGATGCGCGCGCCGCAAGCGCGTTCGCCCCGCGTCTCGCCGAGGCGCTCGACGCGGGCGACGTGGCCTGCGTGCAGCTCCGGATCAAGGACGCGGACGACGACGGTCTGCGGCGCGCCTGCGACGCGCTGCGCCCGGTAGCCCAGGGCCGCGACGTGGCGTTCGTTCTCAACGACCGGCCCGACCTCGCCGCCGAGACCGGGTGCGACGGCGTCCATGTGGGCCAGGAAGACGCGCCCTGCCGCGAGGCGCGCGCGGTTGTCGGCGACGACGCGATCGTGGGCGTCAGCTGCGCCGATTCCTACCATCTGGCGCTGGAGGCGGGCGAGGCGGGCGCGGATTACGTCGCTTTCGGCGCCTTCTTCCCCACCGCGACGAAGCAGGCTACGGCGCGGGCGCAGCCCGACCTGCTGCGGCGCTGGCGGACGTTCACGACCGTCCCCTGCGTCGCCATCGGCGGCGTCACCGAGGCCAATTGCGGGGCGCTGGTGGAGGCTGGCGCCGACTTCCTCGCCGTCGCCTCCGGCGTCTGGAGCGACCCGCGCGGGGCCGCCCGGGCGGTCCGCGGCTTCGACGCCGCCATTGCCGCCGCGGCCGGCTGACCGGCGCTTCAGTCCGCGCCCGCGACCGGCGCTCACGCGGAGGAGGCCGGGGCGGCGGGTTTCGACATCGACGACCGGCGCTTCAATCCGCGCCCGCGACCGGCGCCCACAGCACGTCCTCGATCGCCGCTGCGCCCGTCGCCAGCATCGCCAGACGGTCGACGCCCAGCGCGATCCCGGCGCAGTCGGGGAGGCCTTGCTCCAGAGCGGCCATGAACTCCTCGTCGATGGGGTAGCGAGGGCCGGACAACTCGTCCTTCCGCGCCTGATCTCGCTCGAACCGGCGACGATGCTCCGCCGGGTCGGTGAGTTCGGAATAGCCGTTGGCCAGTTCCAGTCCGCAGACGAACAGCTCGAACCGTTCCGCCACGGCCGGGTCCGATGGGCGCGACCGCGCGAGCGCGGCCATCGAGACCGGATAGTCGTAGAGCAGCGTCGGCGTCGGCGCGCCCAGGCGATGCTCGATACGATCGAGAAAGATGCGAAAGAAGATATCGTCCCAACCGTCGCCCGAACCGGTGCGGACGCCGATGCGCTGCGCCTCGGCGCGAAGCCGCCCGGCGTCGGGGCGGGCGGGGTCGGGCGCCGTCGCCCGCAGGTCGACCCCGGCATAGCGTTCGAAGGCGGCGGCGACGGACAGGCAGCTCCAGTCGCCGAACGGATCGCTCGATCGGCCGGCGCGCCGGAGCCGGGCGGGCGCGAGCGCGGCGGCGCAGGCGCGAAGCAGGGCGCGGCAATCGTCCATCAGATCCCGACAGGTGGCGCCCGCGCGATACCATTCGAGCATGGTGAACTCGGGGTGATGGGTCGCCGAGCGCTCGCCGTTGCGGAAACAGCGGGCGATCTGGAACAGCTTGGGGAGGCCGGCGACCAGCAGCTTCTTCATCGCCAATTCCGGCGAAGCGTGCAGGTAGAGCGGCCGCCCGCCCCCGGCGCGGTCAGCCCCGGCATGGAACGGCTCCCGGAGCGCGGTCTCGAAGGCGATCAGATGGGGGTCGAAGCCGGGCGAGACCTGGAGCGCCGGCGTCTCCACCTCGACGAACTCGCGTTCGCGGAAGAAGCCGCGGATGGCGTCGATCAGCGCCGCCCGGGTTTCGAGGTTGGCGCGCCGGGCGGCGAAGCGTGCGGGCGTCCACCATGCGCGCTCGACCATGCCGTTTGCTCCTCCGGCGCGGGGGCGGATAATGCCCGATCGCGAATGGGAGCGGTACCATGCCCTACGGCCGCGCCGCGGGCCGGACGTTGCGTTCCGGCGTCGATCTCGCCCGCGCCGGCCTGCCGCCGGCGGCGGCCTCGTGCGCCGACGCGGTAGCCGAACGATACGCCGTCGCGGTCACGCCCCATGTCGCGTCGCTGATGCGGCCGGACGATCCGGACGACCCCATCGCGCGGCAATATCTGCCGCACGAGGCCGAACTGCGCGACGACGACGCGGAATTGTCGGATCCGATCGGCGAGGCGCGGTTCACCCCGGTCAAGGGCGTCGTCCATCGCTATCCCGACCGGGTGCTGCTCAAGCCGGTCCTAGCCTGCCCGGTCTATTGCCGCTTCTGCTTCCGGCGGGAGACGGTCGGCGCCGGCGCCGCGGGTCTGACCATGCGCGAACTCGACGCGGCGATCGCCTATATCGGCGGGCGAGCCGAGGTCTGGGAGGTCATCCTGACCGGCGGCGATCCTCTGCTGCTATCGCCCCGGCGACTCGGCGGCATCGTCCGCCGCCTGGCAGCGATCGCCCATGTCGGCGTCGTTCGCATTCACACCCGCGTCCCGGTCGCGGACCCGGACCGGATCACCGCCGGGCTGGCGGACGCGCTGCAGGCCGACGTCCCGGTCTACGTCGCGATCCACTGCAATCACCCGCGCGAACTCGACGAAGGCGCGCGGCGCGCCTGCCGCCGGCTGGCGCAGGCGGGCCTGCCGCTGCTGGGGCAGACGGTCCTTCTGAAGGGCGTCAACGACGACGCGACGACGCTGGCCGAACTCATGCGTCTGCTGGTGCGGAACCGGATTAAGCCTTACTACCTGCACCATCCCGATCTGGCGCCGGGAACGGCTCGTTTCCGCCTCACCATCGCCGAGGGGCGGGAGCTCATGCGCGCGCTGCGCGGGCGCGTCTCGGGGCTGTGCCAGCCGACTTACGTCCTCGACATTCCGGGCGGCCACGGCAAGGTGCCGGTCGGGCCCTGTTATCTCGCCGAGGGAGAGGCCGGGCCGGTGACCGACTATCGCGGCGGCCGCCACGCCTACCCGCCGGTTGCGCCGCGGCGGACCGGCTGATAGGCTCCGCCGCGCTCCTCCCCCGAACTCCAGGCGCCGTTCCGGTCATGAAGATCCAGGCCAACACGATCCGTCCGGGCAACGTCATCGAGCATGGCGGCAAGCAGTGGAGCGTACTGAAGATCCAGCTGCTGCAACCCGGCAAGGGCGGTGCCTTCATCCAGGTCGAGATGCGCGACGTGCGATCGGGCGTCAAGTCGAACGAGCGGTTCCGCACCTCGGAGTCGGTGGAGCGGTTGATGGTGGAGGAGAAACACTGCACGTTCCTCTATCGCGACGGCGCCGCCGTCAACCTGATGGACGCCGAGACCTACGAGCAGTTCGAACTGCCGGTCGACATGATCGGCGCCGCCGCGGTCTATCTCCAGGACGGCATGACCCTCGCGGTGGAGTTGATCGACGGCGATCCGGTCAACCTGCGGCTGCCGCAGCAGGTGGTGGCCACGGTCGCCGAGGCCGAGCCGGTGGTCAAAGGGCAGACTGCGTCGTCTTCCTACAAACCCGCGCTGCTCGACAACGGAGAGCGGATCATGGTTCCGCCGCATATCGAGGTCGGGACGCGGGTCGTCGTCAACCCCGAAGACGGCGCTTATGTCGAACGCGCCAAGGGGTGACGGACGCGACGACGCGCGGGCCCGCCGGGCGTGATAAGGGGCTCCGCGCTCGTCAACGTCATGGCGGCGGCGGCGCGCAAGGCGGGACGCGGCCTGATCCGGGATTTCGGCGAAGTCGAACAGCTCCAGGCGTCGCGGAAGGGCCCGGCGGGATTCGTCGCCGAGGCGGACCGCCGCGCCGCGCGCATTCTCCGCGACGAGCTGACGAGGGCGCGCCCCGGCTTCGGCCTTCTGCTGGCGGGCGAGGTCGAGAGAACCGATCCCGAACAGCGCTGGATCGTCCACCCGCTCGACGGCGTCGTCAACTTCCTGCACGGCGTTCCCCACTTCGCGATCTCGATCGCCGCGGAGCGGCGGGACGAGATCGTCGCCGGTCTGGTCCATGACCCGCTGCGCGACGAGACGTTCTGGGCCGAGAAGGGCGTCGGCGCCTATGTGAACCGCCGTCGGCTGCGGGTATCGGCGCGTGACGATCCCGGCGATGCGATCCTGGCCGTCGCGGGTCCGGCCGGTAACGAGGCGCTTCCGGCGGCGATCGAGCGGCTGGCCGACCGGATGGCCGGCGTCCGCCGGTTCGGCGCCGCCTCCCTCGACTTCGCCTATGTCGCGGCCGGGCGCTGCGACGCCTGCTGGGAGGTCGGCCTCGCGCCCCGGGAAACGGCCGCCGGCGCGATTCTCGTCCGCGAGGCGGGGGGGCTGGTCGGCGCCGCCGGCGGCGGGGCCGTCGTTGCGGCGAACGACCTCCTCCACCGGCCGATGCTGCGCCTGCTCGACGACGCGATGCGCCGGCCCGACCTCGCGCCCGCCTGCTGAGACCGGGCGGCCGGGCCGGGATTGATCGCCCGCGCCGGGACGCTTATCGTGCCGGGCGAGCCAGTTCCGCAAGCCAGGGGAGACGACAGATGGCGAGACTCGACGGACGCGCGGCGATCATCACCGGGGCGGGGCGGGGCATCGGGGCGGCCTACGCCAAGTCGCTCGCCGGCGAAGGCGCCAGGGTCGTGGTCAGCGACATCATCGACACCGGGAACACGGTCAACATCATCCGCCAGGCGGGCGGCGAGGCGATCGGCGTCCATTGCGACGTGCTCGACAAGGGCCAGGTGGACGACATGGTGGGCGCCGCCATCGACGCGTTCGGCAAGGTCGACGTCATGGTGACCAACGCCGCCCTGTTCGCCGATCTCAAGCAGAAGTCCTTCCTCGACATCGACGAGGACGAGTGGGACCGGGTGATGCAGATCAACACGCGCGGCGTGTTCACCTGCGCCAAGGCCGTCGTCCCCGACATGAAGAAGCGCAACTACGGCAAGATCGTCAACATCGCCTCGGGCACGGTGTTCAAGGGCACGCCGATGATGCTGCATTACGTGAGCTCGAAGGGGGCGATGGTCGCCTTCACCCGCTCGCTCGCGCGCGAGCTGGGCGATTTCGGCATCTGCGTCAACGCGCTCGCGCCGGGGCTGACGATGAGCGAGAAGGTCGTGGACGACGCGCAATGGGCCAACGTCAAGGCCGCCAACGCCCAGACGCGGGCGTTCAAGCGCGACGAGATGCCGGAGGATCTGGTCGGCGCGATGCTGTTCCTGTGCTCGTCCGACAGCGACTTCATGACCGGCCAGACGATCCTGGTGGACGGCGGCTCGGCGATGCATTGAGGCCGACGCTCCGCCCGCGGGCGGAGCCGGCGCCGAGGCTCAGTCGGGCCAGCGGCGGTGCAGCCACAGCCATTGTCCGGGGCGCGCGCGGATCCACGACTCGAACAAGGCGTTGATCGCGGTCGTGATCGCCAGCACGTCGGCCTCCCGGCTCCCGGTCGCCGGCAATTGGAGCGGCGGGAAGATACGGATGCGGAAGCGCGCGCCGGCGAGCCGCTCGATCCTCGCCGGGATGATCGGGCAGCCGAGTTTGAGCGCGAGCAAAGCGGGCGCGGTAGGCGTCATCGCGTCGCGTCCGAAGAACGGGGCGGCGACGCCGGTGGCGATCTTCTGATCGACCAGCATCGCGATGTGCCCGCCTTCCCGCAGGTGGGCGATCATGCCGCGCGTCCCGCCCGGGCTCTTCGGCAGCTGCACCGGCGCGACCGCGGCCCGGCGCCGGGCCACCACCCGGCCGTCGATACGCGGATTGTTGGCGGCGCGGTAGACTTCCGCCACCCGCGCCCCGCGCTGCGACGCGGCGAGCGGCAATATCTCCCAGTTGGCGATATGTCCGGCGACGTAGATCGCCCCGTTGCCGGCGTCGCGGGCGCGTTCGACGTGTTCGGTCCCGGCGATCTCGATGCGCCCGCCGGGCGCGTAGCAATCGAACTTGTCGAGATGGGCGAACTCCGCCGCCGTGCGGCCCAGATTGTCCCACATGGCGCGCAGGATGGCGTCGATTTCGACGTCGTCCTTCTCGGGAAACGCCTTGCGGAGGTTCCGGCGCGCGATCCGCGACCGCTTCATCGCCGGGCCCAGGCTGCGTCCCACGAACCCGCCGAGGGCGGAGGCCGCATCGACGCCGAGCAGGCGGAAGACCGGGATCGCGATGCGGTAGAGCGCCGCTTCCGCGGCGTAGCGGACCGCGCGGCCGGCGAACACCTTGCGCATCCGGTCCGGCCGCGCGCCGCCGCCGGGGCTAATACGGCTCCGTGCTCGAATCGATCCGGGATTCGAATCCGTCGATATCGAGCACGATGCCGGGGACGCGTTCGCGCGCCTTGTCGCAGCGCGGCTTGCCGATCGCCCGATCGCCCATGCTCCGGAAGGCGTTCGGCGTGAAGAAGGTGGTCCGTTCGTCGCCGGTCCACCCGGCCGCGCCGACGAGCCCCGCCTCGCGCAGACCCTTGCCGCCCGACGTCGGCCGGCGCGCATGGGCGCCCGGCCGCAGCCGGCCGCCGTCGAGACCGGGCAGGTCGGAGTCGATCGCGCCGGGCGCGATGTCGGCATCCTCGACCGTCTCCGCGATCGAGATCAGGCCCATCGCGTCCTCCCGCCCCGGCAGCACCGCGCGTATCCCCTTCGTCCTCTCGCCGCCGACGATACGGAGGAGTTTCGTTGGCCGCGTGTCGTACAAGCTACGCGGCGGAGGTTCGTTCGCCAAGCGCCTGGCGTGGTCGGCGCGACGATCCACCGGCGGCCGCGGCGCCCGAAAGCGGGTTGACCGATTCCGCTGCAAAGGTGAGCTTGGCCCCGGCTCGCGGCGGGAGGAACGGATGCTGTGGCGGAGGCGGATCGGCGGGATCGGCCCGACGGCGATGGAGACCGCGCCCTGCGGCTTCCATCGCGCCTGCGGCAGGCCCGTCATCCAGAGCGACCGCGCCGATTTCCGGGCCGCCTTCGCCGCCGCCGGCGTCCGGAGCCGGATCGACGGGCGCGGCCGGCCGGCCGGCTCCCTGGCCGCCGGTCGAGGCGCCGCGGCGATGAAGCGAACGTGAACGAGGTCGGACAGACCGGGCTGTTGCCGGCCGGCCTCCGCGACATCCTGCCGCCGGCCGCCGACCAGGAAGCCGACGTCGTCGAACGGCTGATCGCGCAGTTCGCATCGCAGGGCTATGCGCGGGTCAAGGCGCCGCTGGTCGAGTTCGAGAGCGGGCTGATGAGCGGCGCCGGGGCCAGCGTGGCGCCCTACACCTTCCGGCTGATGGACCCGGTGTCGCAGCGCATGATGGGGGTGCGCGCCGACATCACGCCGCAGATCGCCCGCATCGCCTCGACCCGACTCAGGAACGCGCCGCGGCCGTTGCGGATCAGCTATACCGGCGAGGTGCTTCGGGTCAAAGGCACGCCGCTGACGCCCGAACGCCAGTTCGCCCAGGTCGGCATCGAGCTCATCGGTCACGAGGGCGCGGCGGCGGATACCGAGGCGATCGGCATCGCCGCCGAGGCCCTGCGCGCGGTCGGTATCGGCGAACTCGCGGTCGACGTGACGATTCCGCCGCTGATACCTGCGCTGCTCGACGCGCATGGCTTCGCCCCGGACCGGCGCGGCGTGCTGCGCGAGGCCCTCGATCACAAGGACGCGGCCGCGGTCGCGGCCCTCGGCGGCAACGCCGCGGCCGCGCTCGAGATGCTGCTCGCCGCCACCGGCCCGGCGGAGGAGGCGCTGGCCGCCCTCGGCGGCCTCGATCTGCCGCCGCAGGCGGCGCGCGATCGCGATCGCGTAGGCGAGGTTGTCCGCCGGCTGCGCGATCGCGCGCCCTGGCTGAGCCTCTCGCTCGATCCGGTCGAGAATCGCGGCTTCGAATACCATACCGGAGTGAGCTTCACGATCTATCCGGTCGGGATTCGGGGCGAGCTCGCCTGCGGCGGGCGGTATCTCACCGGCTACCGCAGCCCGGCCGGAGCGGCGGGCGAACCCGCGACCGGCTTCACCCTCTACATCGACACCATCCTGCGCGCATTGCCCGAACCGGCGGCGGCGAGCCGCGTATTCGTCCCGGCCGGAACCCCGGCCGCGGTCGGGCAGGCGCTCCGCGCCGAGGGCCGGATCACGGTCGCGGGCCTCGACCCGGTGGACGACGCGACGGCCGAGGCGCGCCGGCTGGGCTGCACCCACATCGCCGAGAATGGCGGCGTGCGCGCGCTTTCCTGAGCGGAGCCTTCGCGATGGGCAACGTCACGGTGGTCGGCGCGCAATGGGGCGACGAGGGCAAGGGCAAGATCGTCGATTGGCTGGCGCAGCGCGCCGACGTCGTCGTTCGCTTCCAGGGCGGCCACAATGCCGGCCATACGCTGGTCGTCGGCGGCGTCACCTACAAGCTCAGCCTCCTCCCCGCCGGCGTCGTCCGGCCGGGCAAGCTGGCGATCGTCGGCAACGGCGTCGTCGTCGACCCGTGGGCGCTGCTCGACGAGATCGAGCGCGTGCGCGGACAGGGGATCGAGCTCGGTCCCGACCGGCTCCGCATCGCCGACAACGCCTGCCTGATCCTCCCGGTCCACGGCGCGCTCGACCGGGCGCGCGAGGCCGCGGGCGGAGGCCAGCGCATCGGCACGACCGGGCGCGGCATCGGCCCGGCCTATGAGGACAAGGTTGCCCGCCGCGCTGTTCGCACCGGCGACCTCGCCGACGTCGATGCGCTCGGCGAGCGGGTCGAACACGTGCTTCGCCTGCACAACGCGACGCTGCGCGGTCTCGGCGCGGACGAAATCTCCGCCGCCGCGCTGCTGGAGTCGCTCCGCGCGGTGGCGCCCCGCATCCTTCCCTTCGTCGATCCGGTCTGGCGGACGCTGGACGAGGCTCGCGCTGCGGGCCGGCGCATCCTGTTCGAAGGCGCACAGGGGGCGCTGCTCGACATCGATCACGGCACCTATCCCTTCGTGACCTCGTCCAGCACCCATGCCGGATACGCTGCGGCGGGGGCGGGCGTCGGGCACGGCGTCACGGGTTATGTGCTGGGCGTCGCCAAAGCCTATGCGACGCGGGTCGGCGGCGGCCCGTTCCCGACCGAGCAGAGCGACGGGATCGGCCGCATCCTGGGCGAGCGCGGCAACGAGTTCGGCACCGTTACCGGCCGCCGGCGCCGCTGCGGCTGGTTCGACGCCGTGCTCGCGCGCCAGGCGGTGAAGATCGGCGGTATCGACGGCATCGCGCTCACCAAGCTCGACGTGCTGGACGGGATCGAGACGCTCCAGCTCTGCACCGGTTATCGCAGCGGCGAGGCGGAACTGTCCCATCTGCCGGCGAGTCGCATCGGCCAGGCGGCGCTTCGGCCCGTCTACGAGACGCTGGAGGGCTGGTCCGCATCCACGCGCGGCGCCCGCGACCTGGCCGCGCTGCCGGCGGCGGCCCTCGCCTATGTGCGGCGCATCGAGGAGCTGGTGGAGGCCCCGGTGGCGCTGCTCTCGACCGGCCCGGAACGTGGCGAAACGATCCCGCTGCGCGACCCCTTCTCCGCTTGAGGCCGCGCGGGCGGTCAATAGGCGCGGCGGATGGCGAACTCGACGCCCTCGAACAGAGCCTGCTTCTCGGCGCCGTCGGGCAGCGCAGCCAGGGACTTCCGCGCCTCGCCGCCATAGCGTCCGGCCCGGTCGATCGTCGTCCGCAGGGCGCCGCAACGCTCCATATGGGACACGGCGCGCCGGAAGTCGCCCTTCTTCTGGTCCAGATCCTCGATCGTGCGGCGCCAGAAGCTCCGCTCCCCCTCGCCCGCCCGGCCGATGGCGAGGACCACCGGCAGCGTCATCTTGCCTTCGCGGAAGTCGTCGCCGACCGACTTGCCGAGCCTCGCCTGGGGCGCCGAATAGTCGAGCGCATCGTCCACCAGCTGGAAGGCCATGCCGAGGTTGCGGCCGAACTCGCGGAGCGCCGCGCGCTCCGCGTCGGGACGGTCGGCGACGACCGCCCCGATCTCCGCCGCGGCGGCGAACAGCCGCGCCGTCTTGGCCTCGACCACGTCGAGATATTCGCGTTCCGTGGTCTCGATGTCGCTGGTGGTCATGAGCTGCAGCACCTCGCCCTCAGCGATGACCGACGACGCGTTGGACAGGATCCGCAGCACCTCCAGCGAGCCGTCCTCGACCATGAGCTCGAAGGCGCGGCTGAACAGGAAGTCGCCGACCAGGACGCTCGCCTTGTTGTCCCATACGGCGTTGGCGGTCGCCTTGCCGCGCCGCAGCGCGCTCTCGTCGATCACGTCGTCATGCAGCAGCGTGGCGGTGTGGATGAACTCCACGCAGGCCGCGAGCCCGATATGGCGGTCGCCCCGATAACCGCACAGCCGCGCCGAAGCGAGCGTCAGCATCGGCCGCAGCCGCTTGCCGCCGGCGGCGATGATATGCCCGGCGAGATGCGGGATGAGCATCACCGGGCTCTGCATCCGCGCCAGAATCGTCCCGTTGACCCGCTCCATGTCCGATTCCGTGAGCGCGGTCAGGCTGTCGAGATTGGATTCGAGCGCGGCGCCGCCTTCGCGGCGCAACTCCACGACAGCGCTCACGGCTTTCTCCCGCGCCAGACGTCATGCTAGAAGCGACGGCGAACATACAGCCGGGTTGCGGCCGGTCAAGACGGCCGCCCGGCTGCGGCCGCCCCCGCGCGGCCGTTCCTCCAGGCCCCCTGCGAACGCGATGAAGGAACTCGTCCGAACCAACGAACCGGTGCTCCTGTCCTGGCTCCAGGCGCTGCTTCGCTCCGAAGGCATCGAGCCGGTGGTGCTGGATACGCATGCCAGCGCGGTGCAGGGCGGGACCTACGCGATTCCGCGCCGCCTCATGGTCGAGGACGAGAGCTACGACCGGGCGCGGCGGATCGTCACCGAGGCCGGCGAGGGCGAGCGGCTGCGCGGCGCATGACGCCGGACCTCTCCGAGGACCGTCTGCTGGGCGGGCGCGTCGTGCTGCGCCAGCCGCGCGAGGGTTTCCGCGCCGCGATCGACTCGGTCCTGCTCGCGGCCGCGGCGCCGGCGCAGCCCGGCGACCGGGTGTTCGAGCCCGGCATCGGCAACGGCGCCGCGGCGCTGTGCCTGGCGCGGCGCGTCCCCGGCTGCGTCGTCCTCGGCATCGACCGGCAGCCCGCGCTGGCCGCGTTGGCCATGGACAACGCCCGGCTGAACGGGCTCGACGCCGCGATCGAGGCGCGGCCGGGCGACGTGCGCGATGGATGCCCGGACTCGCTTCGCCAAGCCTTCGCCCACGTCATGATGAACCCGCCGCACCTTGCCGCCGGGCGCGCCAGCCCGCCGCCCGCTCCGGCGGCGGCCGCGGCGCGCGTCGAAAGCGAGGCGGATATCGCGTCCTGGATCCGCCTCGCGTTCGATGCGCTGAAGCCGAAGGGTTCGCTGACGCTGATCCATCGGGCCGACCGGTTGGACGAAATACTCGCCGAGCTGCGCGGGCGCGCCGGCGGGGTCATCGTGTTTCCGCTCTGGCCTCGCCGCGAAGGCGCGCCGGCGAAGCGCGTCGTCGTCCGTGCGCGGACCGCGACCGCCGCCCCGATGCGCTTGACGCCGGGTCTGGTCCTGCACGAGGCGGACGGAAGCTATACCGCGGCCGCGGACGAGGTGCTGCGCGGATCGGCGCTCCGCCTCGGGACGCTTCCTTCCCGCGGCGTCCGTTGGCAAAACCGGAATCGAGGCCTATGTTGACGCCATGTCTTCGGCATCGCTTCTCTCGCGCATTCTCGGGCGGCGGCGGGGCGTCGTCACCGTTCTGCGGCTGAACGGCGTCATCGGCCGCGCCGGCGCGCTGCGCGGCGCGGCGCTCAACCTCGAGACGCTCGAACGCACCATCATGCGGGCTTTCGTGCCCGGCCGACTGAAGGCGGTGGCGTTGTCGGTCAACTCGCCGGGCGGCTCGCCCGTGCAAAGCACGTTGCTGGCGCGCCGCATCCGCCAGCTCGCCGACGGCAGGCAGGTGCCGGTCATCGCCTTCGCCGAGGACGCCGCGGTGTCCGGCGGCTATTGGCTCGCCTGCGCCGCCGACGAGATCTACGCCGAGGAGAGTTCGATCCTGGGCTCGATCGGGGTCGTTGCGGCCGGCTTCGGCTTCCCCGAATTCCTCGCCCGCCACGGCATCGAACGGCGGGTGCATACCGCGGGCGCGCGCAAGGCCATGCTCGACCCGTTCCGCCCCGAGGTCGAGGAAGATCTCACTCGTCTCAAGGCGATTCACGACGACATCCACGACAGTTTCAAGGAGCTGGTGCGGACCCGGCGGGCCGGCAAGCTCAAATGCGCCGAGGACGACATCTTTACCGGCGAGGTCTGGAGCGGGCGCGAGGCGCTCGCCCTTGGGCTGATCGACGGCATCGGCGACGTGCGGACGGTGATGCGTGAGCGCTTCGGCGGCGACGTCCGCATCCGGCCGATCACCGTTCGCCGCCCGCTGCTGCGCCAGCGGCTCGGCATGGCGGCGATGTCGGGCGGGGCGGCCGAGGCGGCGGCCGGGATGCTGGACGCCTTCGAAGAGTGGTCCATGTGGAAGCGCTTCGGCCTGTAAACCCCGCCCCGGCCGCCGCGGAGCGCCTCGCCTAGGCCCGGCCGTGTTCGGGTTCAGCATCTTCAAGCTGCTGGCGCTGGTCGCCATCCTGGCGGCCGTCTGGTACGGCTTCAAATGGCTGGAGCGGGCGGGCCGCGCGCCGGGCCGACGCCGGCGGGTCAAGCGCCGCCGCGACGCCAAGGTGGTGGAGGACATGGTCGAATGCCCGCATTGTTCGACCTACGTCGCCGCGGCCGGGGCGCGCAGCTGCAACCGCGACGGCTGCCCCTACTGATCGGCCGCGGAACGCCCGGAGCGACTCCCCGGCGACTCCCGCCGGGCGCTCCGGGAAGACGCCGTGACGCGGGGCCGACGCGCGTTCCGGCTTGGAGAAATCCGGGCTAGATTCCGCCGACCGGTTCATCGAGCCGCAGGGTCGCATGGAACGGGTGGGCGGAAAACGAAAGAACCGAAGGGCGCGCCGCGGGCGACCCGCGCCGGAGCGCACGGTGCTGGAGCGCGCGGCCCCGCCGCGGACCGCCCCGCCCCCCGTCCGGGACCGCGCGTTCACGCGCCGCGGCGTCGTGGCCGCTCTCGTCCTCGGCCTGCTGGTGGCGGTGAGCTACGTCCCCGCTTTTTTCGCCGGTTTCGTCTGGGACGACGAGGTGTTCACCGATGCCCCGGCGATCCGGGAACTGTCCGGTCTGTGGCGAATCTGGTCTTCGCCCCGCGCCATCGAGAACGAGGGGCATTACTGGCCGTTGGTCTATACGACCTTCTGGCTGGAGCACAAGCTGTGGGGATTCGCCCCGGCCGGCTACCACGCCGTCAACGTCCTGCTGCATGTCGCCAACACGCTGCTGCTGTGGCGGCTGGCCGGACGGCTGGCGTTGCCCGGCGCCTGGTTGCTGGCCGCGGTGTTCGCCGTCCACCCGCTGCACGTGGAATCCGTCGCCTGGATTATCGAGCGCAAGGACGTGCTCTCGGGGCTGTTCTATCTCGCCGCCTTCCTCGCCTGGGTCCGCTTCATGGAGAAGCCGCGGCCGGAATATGCGCGGCGGCGCTATCTCCTGGCGTTCGCGCTGTTCGTGCTGGGCCTCTTGTGCAAGTCCATCGTGGTGACGTTGCCGGCGGCGCTGCTGATATGGCGCTGGTGGAAGCAGGGCCGCGTGACCCGCGCCGATCTGCTGCGGCTGGCGCCTTTCTTCGCCGCGGGGATCGTCATCACCGCCGCGGACATGTCGTTCTACGACGCGAGGGAACCCCTTTCCCTCGGCTACACCGTCGCCGAGCGGGCGCTGATCGCGGCGCACGCGCTGTGGTTCTACGCCGGCAAGCTGCTGTGGCCGGCGGAGCTCGCCATCGTCTATCCGCATTGGCAGGTGAGCGCCGCCGACCCATGGGCGTGGGGCTACGTCGCCGCCGCGGCGGCGCTGGCCGCGGCGCTCTGGCTGCTGCGGCATCGGCTCGGCCGCGGGCCGCTGGCCGGCGCGCTGTTCTTCGCCGTGACCCTGGCCCCGGTGCTGGGCTTCGTGGATTACGGCTATATGCAGTTTTCCTTCGTCGCCGACCGCTACCAGTATCTGGCCGGCATCGGGTTGACGGCGGTGTTGGTGGGCGCCGCGGCGCACGGCGCGGAGCGGTTGCCGGGCGCGGGGCGAAAGGGCGCGGCGGTCGCGGTCGCGGCGCTGTTGGTCGTCCTGGGGACGCTGACTTGGCGGCAGGCGGAAATCTATCGCGACGAGCTGCGCTTCTTCGCCCATATCGTAGCCCACAACCCCGCCGCGCGCGGCGCGCAGGGCAATCTCGGCAATGCGCTGCTCCGCGCCGGTCGCCCGGCGGAAGCGTTGGCCGCCTTTCGCGTCGCGCTCGAGCAGATCCCGGACGACATCAAGGCGCGCGCCAATCTCGGCGTGGCGCTCATCCGCACCGGGCGGCTCGACGAGGCGGAACGCGAGTTGCGCCGCGCGCTGGCGCTCGACCCCCGCCACACGATCACCCTCCAGAATCTGGCGGAATCGCTCCGCAAGCAGGGACGGTTCGAGGAGGCGCTCGAATACTACCGCGCCGCGATCGGGACCGACGCGGGGAACGCCTATCCCCATGCCGGCATGGGCGACGCGCTGTTTCGTCTCGGCCGCTACCGGGAGGCGCTGCGGAGCTTCGAGCGGGCGCTGGCCCTGGAGCCGGCGCTGGGTTCGGTGCGGGCCATGCGCGACTCCGCGCTGGCCCGCCTGCGGGCGGGTGAGAACTGAACCGGTCGTACTTCCATTCGGGTCGTTCGGGGAACATGGACGTTCCCGGCGCCGCGACCGCCCCACGCCGGGGATGACCCGGTTCGGACGCATGTGAGACGCGGCCCGTCGCGCCGGTCGGCATCCGGTCTCGCCATGGCTGTCCCCGGAGGCTTACCGGGCGTCTCATACGTAGCGAACCGGGACGCGTTCTTGACCGGTTTCGGGCGGCCGGTTAGCTTGCGCGCGGCGCTCGCGCCGTTACCGCCGTCGAAGCGACATGCCGGAAAAACCGCCCTCGTTTCAGGAGCTGATCCTGAAGCTGCACGCCTATTGGTCCGGGCTTGGATGCGTCCTCCTACAGCCTTACGACATGGAGGTGGGGGCGGGCACCTTCCATCCCGCCACCGCGCTGCGCTCGCTCGGCGCGTCTCCTTGGCGGGCGGCCTACGTCCAGCCGTCGCGTCGCCCGGCCGACGGGCGCTACGGCGACAACCCCAACCGGTTGCAGCACTATTACCAGTATCAGGTCATCCTCAAGCCGTCGCCGGCCGACAGCCAGGAACTCTATCTCGACAGCCTTCGCCATCTCGGCATCGACCCGTCCCGCCACGACGTCCGCTTCGTCGAGGACGACTGGGAGAGCCCGACGCTGGGCGCCGCCGGCCTCGGCTGGGAGGTCTGGTGCGACGGGATGGAGGTCACGCAGTTCACCTATTTCCAGCAGGTCGGCGGCATCGAGTGCGATCCGGTCTCGGTCGAACTCACCTACGGCCTCGAGCGGCTGGCCATGTACGTCCAAGGGGTCGAAAACGTCTACGAGCTCGACATGAACGGCGGCGGCGTGACCTATGGCGACGTGTTCCATCAGGCCGAACGCGAGTTTTCCGCCTATAACTTCGACTTCGCCGACACCGGCAGGCTGTTCCGGCAGTTCGAGTTCGCCGAAGACGAATGCCGCGCGATGCTGCGGGAGCGCCTGCCGCTGCCCGCCTACGACCAGTGCGTTAAGGCGAGCCACGCCTTCAACCTCCTCGACGCCCGCGGGGTGATCGGCGTCGCCGAGCGCGCCGCCTATATCGGGCGCGTGCGCGCCCTCGCCAAGGGCTGCTGCGAAGCCTGGCTCGCGAGCCGGGGAGAAGCGGCGTGAATGGCTGAACTGCTGCTCGAACTGCTGTCGGAGGAAATCCCCGCCCGGATGCAGACCGCCGCCGCGGAGGGGCTGCGCCGACTGGTCGCCGCGCAGCTGGAGGCGGCCGGCGTCGGCGCCGCCCAGGCGACCGGATTCTCCACGCCGCGCCGCCTCGTGCTGGCGATGGAGGGTCTGCCTCCGTCTTTGCCCGGCGCGGTCGAGGAGAAGCGCGGCCCGCGCGTGGGCGCGCCCGACGAGGCGATCCAGGGTTTCCTCCGCGCCAACGGCCTCACGCTCCGAGACTGCGTCCGCCGCGCGACCGACAAGGGCGAATTCTGGTTCGCCGCGGTCGAGCGTCCGGGGCGGCCGACCCCGGAGGTTCTGGGCGACGTACTGCCGCAGGCGATCCAGTCGCTCGTCTGGCCCAAATCCATGCGTTGGGGAGATGCGGCGTCGAACCCGATGCGATGGGTGCGACCGCTCCGGCGGGTGCTGTGTCTGTTCGACGGCAGGGCGCTGCCGCTCCGGCTGCCGCTCGCCGGGGTGGTTTGCGACGGCCGCACCGTCGGCCACCGGGTCCATGCGCCGGCGCCGTTCGCGGTCGCAACCTTCGGCGCCTACGCCGCCGGGTTGCGCGCACGCAAGGTGGTCCTCGACGCCGCGGAACGGCGCCGGATCGTCGCCGCCGAGGCCGGGCGGCTCGCCGCGGCGGAGGGGCTCCGGATCAAGGACGATCCCGCCCTCCTCGACGAGGTCGCCGGGCTGGTCGAGTGGCCGGTGGCGCGGATCGGGCGGATCGACGACGAGTTCATGACGCTCCCGCCCGAGGTCCTGAGCACGGCGATGCGGACTCATCAGAAGTATTTCTCGACCCTCGACGCCGAGGGACGCCCCGCGCCCCGCTTCGTCCTGGTCGCCGACATTGAGGCCGAGGACGGCGGCCGCGCCGTCGTCGCCGGCAACGAGCGCGTCCTGCGGGCGCGGCTGGCCGACGCCAGGTTCTTCCGGGACCAGGATCGCGCGCGGAAGCTGGAGGATCGCGTCCCCGACCTCGCCGGGGTGCTGTTCCACGCCAGGTTGGGGACGCTCGGCGACAAGACGGCCCGGTTGCAAATGCTGGCCGCGGCGCTCGCCCCGTTCGTCCCCGACTGCGACCCTGCTCTCGCCCGCCGCGCCGCCCTGCTCGCCAAGGCGGACCTCACCACCGGGCTGGTGGGCGAGTTTCCCGAACTCCAGGGCGTCATGGGGCGGCATTACGCGCTCGACCAGGGCGAGACCGAGGCCGTCGCCGATGCGATCGGCGAGCAATACGCGCCGCTGGGGCCCAACGATCGCTGCCCCGCCGCGCCGGTCGGCGTCGCTCTGGCCCTCGCCGACAAGATCGACACGCTCTACTGGTTCTTCGCCGCCGGCGAGCGGCCGACCGGATCCAAGGACCCGTTCGCGCTGCGCCGGGCCGCGCTCGGCATCGTCCGCCTGATCCTGGAGAACCGCCTGCGCCTGCCGCTGCGCGAGGCGTTCGCTTTGGCCGCCGCCGGCGACGCGCTGCCGGCGGGCGAGCGCGACGACGGCGCGGTCGAGGCGCTGCTCGCGTTCTTCGCCGAACGGCTGAAGGCGCATCTGCGTGGGCGCCAGGTGCGGCGCGACCTGATCGACGCCGTCTTCGCCCTCGATCACGAGGACGATCTGGCGCGTCTGCTGGCGCGGGTCGAGGCGCTCGAAGCGTTCCTCGGCGGCGCCGACGGGGCCAATCTGCTCGTCGCCCACAAGCGCGCCGCCAACATCGTCGCCATCGAGGAAAGGAAAGACGGCAGGTCCTATGCCGGGGCCGCCGTCGCCGCCCTGCTCGACCGGCCCGAGGAGCGCGACCTGTTCGAAAGCCTCGTCGGCCTGGCGTCCCGCCTCCGGCCGCCGCTGGAGGAGGAGCGGTTCGACGACGCGATGACGATCCTCGCCGGCCTGCGCGCGCCGGTCGACGCCTTCTTCGATCGCGTGAAGGTCAACTGCGCCGAGGCGGACCGGCGCGCCAACCGCCTGAAGCTGTTGTCGCAGATCCGGGCGGCCACCGGCGCGGTCGCCGATTTCTCCCGCATCGAGGGCTGACGTGGAGCGCGCTCGGGTCTATCGCTTCGGCGGCGGGACGGCCGACGGCCACGCCGGAATGACCGGGCTGCTGGGCGGCAAGGGCGCCAATCTCGCCGAGATGAGCCGCCTGGGGCTGCCGGTCCCGCCCGGCTTCACCATCCCCACCTCGGTGTGCACGGCGTTCTACGACAACGACCGGCGCTTTCCCGAAGGGCTTCGGGAGGAGGTCGACGCCGCCCTGGCCGAGGTCGAGGCCGTCGCCGGGGCCGAGTTCGGCGACGCCGGGAACCCGCTCCTGCTGTCGGTGCGTTCGGGGGCGCGCGCGTCGATGCCGGGCATGATGGACACCGTGCTCAATCTCGGGCTCAACGACGAGACCGTCGCCGGACTCGCCCGCAGCAGCGCCGATCCGAGATTCGCCCAGGACAGCTACCGCCGGTTCCTCCAGATGTACGCCGACGTGGTGCTGGGCGTCAGCCACCAGAATTTCGAGGAGATCCTGGACAGCCACAAGCTGCTGCTGGGCGTCGCGCTCGACACCGAGCTGTCGGCGGACGACTGGGGCCGGGTGATTGCGGCCTACAAGGAGCGCATCGAGGAGGAGCGCGGCGAGCCCTTCCCGCAGGACGTCCGCGCGCAGCTCTGGGGCGCGATCGGCGCGGTCTTCGGCAGCTGGACCAACCAGCGCGCGGTCACCTATCGCAAGCTCCACGCCATTCCGGCGGATTGGGGCACGGCCGTGACCGTGCAGGCGATGGTCTTCGGCAATCGGGGCGACGACTGCGCCACCGGCGTCGCGTTCACGCGCAACCCCTCGACCGGGGAAGACGCCTTCTACGGCGAGTTCCTGGTCAACGCGCAGGGCGAGGACGTGGTGGCGGGCATCCGCACGCCGCAGCATCTGACCGCCGCCGCGCGCCGGGCCGAGGGCGCGGCGCCGCCGTCGATGGAGGAGGCGATGCCGGCGGCGTTCGCCAAGCTGCAAGAGGTCCGCCGCACGCTCGAGACCCATTATCGCGACATGCAGGATCTCGAATTCACGGTGCAGCAGGGAACGCTGTGGATGCTCCAGACCCGGAGCGGCAAGCGGAGCGCGGCGGCGGCGCTCAAGATCGCCTGCGACATGGCGGCGGAAGGGTTGATCGACGAAGCCGACGCGGTGGCCCGCATCGACCCCGGCTCCCTCGACCAGCTGCTGCACCCGACGCTCGACCCGAACGCCGAGCGCCGGCTGCTGACGCGCGCGATCGCGGCCTCGCCGGGCGCGGCGTCGGGCAAGGTGGCGCTGAGCGCGGACGAGGCGGAGACGCTGGCGCAGCGGGGCGAACCGGCCATCCTGGTGCGGGCCGAGACCAGCCCCGAGGACATCCACGGCATGCACGCGGCCCGGGGCGTCCTCACCAGCCGCGGCGGCTCGACCAGTCACGCCGCGGTGGTGGCCCGCGGCATGGGGCGGCCCTGCGTCGTCGGCGCGAGCGCCCTCCGGATCGACGAGGCCGCCCGGACCGTCGCCGTCGGCGGCGTCGCCGTCGCCGCCGGCGACGTCATCACCATCGACGGCGCGTCGGGGGAGGTGCTGCTGGGCGAGGTCCCGACGATCCATCCCGAACTGTCGGGCGATTTCGCGACGCTGATGGGCTGGGCGGACGAGATCCGCACCCTCGGCGTCCGCGCCAACGCCGAGACTCCGGCCGATGCGCGCGCCGCGATCCGGTTCGGCGCCGAGGGCATCGGGTTGAGCCGGACCGAGCACATGTTCTTCGAGGCCGACCGCATCGTCGCCGTGCGCGAGATGATCCTGGCCGCCGACGCCGCGGGCCGGCGCGCGGCCCTCGACAAGATATTGCCGATGCAGCGCGCCGACTTCATCGAACTGTTCCGCATCATGGACGGCCGGCCGATCACGATCCGGCTGCTCGATCCGCCGCTGCACGAATTCCTGCCGCACTCGTCGGACGAGATGCGAGAGGTGGCGAAAGCGACCGGGAGCGATCCGGAGTCGGTGCGCGCGCGGGCGGCCGAACTGAAGGAGCTCAACCCGATGCTGGGCCATCGCGGCTGTCGGCTGGGGATCACCTTCCCCGAGATCTACGAGATGCAGGCGCGGGCGATCTTCGAGGCCGCGGCGACGGTGCGGGACGGCGGCCAGGCGGTGCGCCCCGAGATCATGATCCCGCTGGTCGCGACCGGGGCGGAGTACGACCTGTTGCACGATGCGATCGGCCGCGTCGCCGAGCGGGTCGCCGCCGAGCGGGGCGCGGGGCCGGACTATCTGGCGGGGACGATGATCGAACTGCCGCGCGCCGCCCTCCGCGCCGGCGAGATCGCCGCGAAGGCCGAGTTCTTCAGCTTCGGGACCAACGATCTGACGCAGACGGCGTTCGGCTTGTCGCGCGACGACTCGGCGCCGTTCCTCGCCGCCTACGCCGATCTCGGCCTGTTCGAGACCGACCCGTTCGTCTCGATCGACGTGGACGGCGTGGGCGAGCTGGTGGAGATCGCCGTCCAACGCGGCCGCGCCGCCCGTCCCGGCCTGAAGCTCGGCATCTGCGGCGAACATGGCGGCGACCCCCGCTCGATCGAGTTCTGCGCCCGCATCGGACTCGACTACGTCTCCTGCTCGCCCTACCGCGTCCCCACCGCCCGCCTGGCCGCCGCGCAAGCAGCCCTCCGACGGCGGGAGCGGCGCGAGAGCGGCGGAACGGGCCGATGAACGGCGCCGAAAGCCCGGCCGGAACGCCATGCCCTGGTTGATCGGCATCGACGTCGGCGGCACCTTCACCGACTTCCATGCGCTCGATACCGCGTCGGGGGCGGTGCGGCTGTTCAAGCATCCGTCCACCCCCGCCGATCCGGCGGCCGCAATTCTCGACGGGCTGCGGGCGATGATGGCGGCGCATGGCGTCGAGGCGGCCGGGATCGGGCGCATCGCTCACGGCACGACGGTCGCGACCAACGCGCTGATCCAGCGCCGGGGCGGCGCCGTCGCCCTGATCACGACCGCGGGGTTTCGCGACCTGCTCGAGATCGGACGGCAGACGCGGCCCCATATGTACGACCTCCAGACCGACCGACCGCCGCCGCTGGCGCCGCGCGAGCGCCGGTTCGAGGTCGAGGAGCGGATGACCGCCGAGGGCGCGGCGATCGCGCCGCTGACCGACGAAGCGATCGAGGCCGCGGTCGAGGCGGCCATCGCCTCGGGCGCCGACGCCTGCGCGGTCTGTCTTCTGTTCTCGCATGTCGACGACAGCCACGAGCGCCGCATCGGCGGGGCCTTCGCCAGGCGCGACGGCGCCGTCCACGTCTCGCTGTCGGCCGAGATCCAGCCCGAGTTCCGCGAATACGAGCGCTTCTCGACCGCGGTCCTCAACGCTTATCTGCAACCGGTGATGGACCGCTATCTGGCGACGCTGGAGAGCGGGCTGGCGCGGCGGGTCCCGGCCGCGCCGGTCGGCATCTATCAGTCGAGCGGCGGGTTGATGTCGGTCGGCCGCGCGCGCCGCTTCCCGGTGCGCACCGCTCTGTCGGGGCCGGCGGCGGGCGTGGTCGGCGCGGTCGATGCGGCTCGCGCCGCCGACCGGCCCGACGTGATCACGCTCGACATGGGCGGGACGAGCGCCGACGTGGCCCTGATCCGGGGCTACGACGCCGGCGTGGGCTTCGACCGCGAGGTCGCGGGCTTTCCGGTCCGCCTGCCGATGGTGGACATCGAGACCGTGGGCGCCGGCGGCGGCTCGATCGCCTGGTTCGACCGCGACGGCCTGCTCAAGGTCGGGCCGGCGAGCGCCGGCGCCGACCCGGGTCCCGCCTGCTACGGGCGCGGCGGCGGCGAACCCACGGTCACCGACGCCAACCTGCTGCTGGGCCGGCTGTCGCCGGAAGGGCTGATCGGCGGCCGCATGCGCCTCGACGCCGACGCCGCGCGCGCGGCGTTCGCGCCCGCGGCGCAGCGCCTCGGCTTTTCGGTCGAGCGCGCCGCCCTGGGCGTCCTCGGCATCGTCGCCGCCAACATGATGCGCGCCATCCGCGCCGTCTCCGTCGAGCGCGGCCTGGACCCGCGCGGCTACGCGCTGATGGCCTTCGGCGGCGCCGGACCGCTCCATGCCGGAGAGGTCGCGCGGAGCCTCGGCATCCCGGAGATCGTCGTTCCCCCGGCGCCCGGCATCCTGTGCGCCCGCGGACTGATCGTCTCGGACCTCAAGGAGGATTTCGTACGCACCGTCCGCGTCCCGGTCGCCGCCGCCGGGTTGGATGCGGCCCGCCGCGCCCTCGACGAGCTGGCCGGGCGCGCCGCGGCCTGGTTCGCGGCCGAAGGAGCGGCGCCGGCGGCGGGCCGGCTCGCCGTCACGCTCGACATGCGCTATGTCGGGCAGAACTACGAGCTGGCGGTGCCGCAGGGCGAGACCGCCGGCGACGGGCGGCCCGTCCTCGCCGCGGCCCCGGAACTGCGCGCCGCCTTCTTCGAGGCCCATGAACGCCGGTACGGCTTCCACGACCCGGCGGGCGAGGTCGAGCTGGTCAACGTCCGGCTGAGCGCCGGCGCGCGGCTCGCCGACCCCGACCGCCCGTCGCCGACGCCCGCCGCCGCGTCCGCGCCCCGGGCCGCGAGCCGGCGCGCGGTCCGCTTCGCCGCCGATGCGCCCGTCCGCGCCCCGGTCTACGATCGCGCAACCTTGGCGCCCGGCCATCGGCTGACCGGCCCGGCGATCGTCGAGCAGCTGGATGCGACGACCGTGCTGCATCCCGGCGACCGGCTCCGGGTCGACGGGGCCGGCAATCTGCTGATCGAGGTGAATCCGTGACCGCACTCGACCCGATCGCGCTCGAGATCGTCTACAACGCGCTCAAATCGGTCGCCGACGAGACCTTCATCGCGCTGATGAAAAGCGCCTATTCGACCAACATCAAGGAGCGCCGCGACCACTCCACCGCGATCATGGACAAGGACGGCCGGCTCGTCGTCCAGGCCGCGTCGTCGCTGCCGGTCCATCTCGCGTCGATGACCGGCCTGATGTCCCATCTGCTCGAGAAATTCGGGACCGACCTGGCGGAGGGCGACGTCTTCGTCGCCAACGATCCCCACAGCGCCGGCGGCACCCACCTCCCCGACGTCAACATGGCCATGCCGGTATTCGCGGACGGGCGGCTGCTGGGTTTCGCCTGCAACATCGCGCATCACGCCGACATGGGCGGCATGGCGCCGGGCAGCATGGCGGGCGGCATGTCGGAGATCTACCAGGAAGGGCTGCGTATCCCGGTCGTCCGGCTGTTCCGCGCCGGGGCGCTGCAACAGGACCTGCTCGACCTGGTGCTGCTCAACGTCCGCGCGCCGGAGGAGCGCCGGGGCGACTACTTCGCCCAGGTCGCCGCCTGCCGGCTGGGCCGGCGCCGTCTGCTCGACGCCGCCGCGACCTTCGGCGCCGCGGTCCTGGAGACCGCCTTCGCCGAGATCGTCGAGCGCACCGCGCGACGCATGCGCGAGGCCGTGGCGACGATCCCGGACGGGACCTATCGGTTCGAGGACCTGATGGACGACGACGGGCTCGGCAGCGCCGACATCCCGATCCGGCTCCGCATCGACGTGGCGGGGGATCGGGTGCGGTTCGATTTCGCCGGCAGCGCGGCGCAGGTGCCGGGCAACATCAACGTGACCCGGAACGCGACCCAGGCATCGGTCTGCTATGCGCTCAAGGCGCTGCTCGACCCCGACGTCCCCAACAACCAGGGCATGCTGGACCTGCCCGAGATATCGGTTCCGCGCGGCTCGCTGCTGGACGCCGCCTTCCCCGCTCCGGTCGCGGCCCGCGCCAACACCTGCCAGCGCATCATCGACGCGATCATCGGCGCGCTCGCCGAGGCGCTCCCCGACCGCGCCGTGGGCGCCGCCAACGGAGCCAACACGACCGCCGTCTTCTCCGGCGTCGATCCGCGCAACGGGCGGCCCTACGTCTATCTCGAAACCCTGGGCGGCGGATTCGGCGGGCGCGTCGGCAAGGACGGCAAGGACGGCGTCCAGGCGCACATCACCAACACGTCGAACCTGCCGGTCGAGGCGATCGAGACGGAGTATCCGCTGCGCGTCGAGTCCTACGGGCTGGTCGAGGACTCGGGCGGGGCGGGAAGACACCGGGGCGGGTTGGGGCTCCGCCGCGTCGTCCGGCCGGTCGGGCATGACTGCGAGTTCAACGGCGCCGGCGAACGATTCGCGCACCGGCCCTGGGGCGTCTTCGGCGGCGAGCCGGGCGGCGTCGGGCGCTTCGCCCTGATCGGCGCGGACGGCGCCGAGCGCGTTCTCGCCGCCAAGCCGACGGGCGTCCGCGTCGGCGACGGCGAGGGCGTGGTCGTCGAATCGCCGGGCGCGGGCGGTTACGGCCCCGCCGCCGACCGCCCGCAGGCCCTGCTCGACGAAGATCGCCGGAGCGGCAAGTTCTCCGCCGCCTATCTCGCCCGCCATTACGGCGGCCGGGCGGAAGAAGACGCATGAACCTGGCGGGCATGCTGGCGCGGGCGGCGCGGCTGTGGCCGGATCGGCCGGCGGTGGCGCTGGGCGGGACCGCGGTCGCGTCCTATGCCGAGCACGCCGACCGGGCGGCCCGGCTGGGCGCGGGCCTCCGGCGCACGCTCGGTCTGCGGGCGGGCGACCGCGCGGCGCTCGCGATGTCGAACCGGCCCGCCTGTTCCGAAGCGATGTTCGGCATCTGGCATGCGGGCCTCGCCGCGGTGCCGATGAACGCCAGGCTGCATCCCAGGGAGCTCGCCTATGTCCTCGAGAATTCGGGCGCGCGGGTGTGCTTCGCATCGGACGAGCTGGCCGCATCCATAGCCGAGGCCGCGCGCGGCCTCGCCGGGCTGGAGCGCATCGTCGCGGTCGGGAGCGCCGATTATCGGCGCCTGTTCGCGGACCAGCCGGACCCGCCGGCGGAAACCGGCCCCGACGATCTCGCCTGGCTGTTCTACACCAGCGGCACCACCGGCCGGCCCAAGGGCGCCATGCTCACCCATCGCAACCTGATGGCGATGACGCTGAGCTATTACGCCGACGTGGATTCGGTGAGCGAACGGGACGCCATCGTCCATGCCGCGCCGATGTCGCACGGCTCGGGGCTCTACATGATGACGCACGTAACCCAGGGCGCCTGCCAGATCGTCCCGGAATCGGGCGGATTCGACGCGGACGAGCTGCTCGCCCTCCTGCGCCGATACCCGGGCGCCACCGTCTTCGCCGCCCCGACCATGGTGATGCGGCTGATCGACGCGCCGGGCGCCGGCGGCGCCGATGCCGCCAATCTCAAGACCCTAGTCTATGGCGGCGGGCCGATGTACGCCGCCGACTGCCTGCGCGCCCTCGACGCGCTCGGACCCAAGCTGGTCCAGATCTACGGCCAGGGCGAGGCGCCGATGACGATCACCTCCCTGTCGCGCGCTCTGCACGCCGACGCCGGCCACCCCCGCTATCGCCGGCGCCTCGCCTCGGTCGGCGTGGCGCGGACCGGCGTCGAGGTCCGCATCGCCGGCGCCGACGGGCGCGCCCTGCCCCCGGGCGAGGCCGGCGAAGTCGGCGAGGTGCTGGTGCGGGGCGACGTGGTCATGGCGGGCTACTGGAACGACCCCGACGCGACCGCCGCGGCGCTGCGGGGCGGCTGGCTGCATACCGGCGACCTGGGCGCGTTCGACGAGGACGGTTTTCTCACCCTCAAGGACCGTTCCAAGGACGTGATCATCTCGGGCGGGGCCAACGTCTACCCGCGCGAGGTCGAGGAGGTGCTGCTGACCCATCCGCGGGTGAGCGAGGTCTCGGTGATCGGCCGCCCGCACGCCGAATGGGGCGAGGACGTGGTGGCCTTCGTCGTGGCGCGCGGGGCCGGACCGCCGCCGGAGGCCGAGCTGGACGCGCTCTGCCTCGACAACATCGCCCGCTACAAGCGCCCGCGCGCCTATCGCTTCGTGGACGACCTGCCCAAGAACGAATACGGCAAGGTGCTCAAGACCGCGCTGCGGGACGCGCTGCCCGTCCGAGGAGACCGCGGATGAACCGACGCGCCAGGCTCTACAACTGGAACGACCTGCCCCGCGAGACCGTGCGCCCGGGCGTCGAACGGGCCGGCTTCCGGGGCGAGGACGTGCTGCTGGTGATGAACTGGCTGGAGCCCGGCATGGACGTGAATCCGCACAGCCACCCGTTCGAGCAGGTCGTCCACATCCTGCAAGGCCGGGTTCGCTTCCACGTCGGCGACGAGACGTTCGAGGCCGGCTCCGGCAGCCTGATCCGCATCCCGCCCGACGTCGTCCATTACGCCGAGCCGATCGGCGACGAGCCCGCGCTCAACCTCGACGTCTTCTCGCCGATCCGCGACGACTACCGGCATCTGGTCGAATATCAGCAACCCGATTTCGACCCGCCCGACCGGGGCTGAGGGCGGCGCCCGGACGCGTCTCCGACCGACGCGGGACGAGACTTTCGGAGGCGGTCGACGCCAATGCGGCGCGACGCCGTTTCCCGGACGCCTCGCGGAACGCCGCGCCGCTCATGTCAAGGCGCGCATGGCGCCGACGAAACAAGGCCGAAGACGCGCCTTATGAATTCCTTGGCGCCGTCGCCATTTTCACCGCCCCGATCCGCCTTGCCGTATCGGCGAAGCGCTGGACCTCTTCGGGGGTGAGCGCGCGTCCGAGCAGGTCGCGCTCGCGGTAGGAGAGCCATTTCTTGAGGACCTGGTAGCCGCCGAGCCTGTAGCGCCAGACTGCGGCGGGGACGTTGCGCCAGAAAGCGCGGTCGTTCAGGTAGACGTCGAAGGTGGTCATTCCGAGCGCAGGCAGGGCGTCGCCCAGGGCCGCGCGTTCCTCGGCGGCGTATTCGCGTTCGACGGCCCGGCCCTGACCGGGCATCACGGCGTCGCCCGCGCCGAGATGGCCCCAAACCGGCGGCGGGGGCGAAATCGCCGCCCGCCATGTCGCCGCCGCCGATGGCGGCGAGCGCCGGGCGGGCAGAATCGACATGGGAGCGGTTGGGTCACCCGAAGGGCCGGAGCATAGCGAAAGAGCCGCGAAGCGGCTTGACACACTGCTCCCGGCGGCCTACCCAGGGTCTCATATGTAAGTAAATCCGGACGTCGGGTTGCCGCGACAGCTCGTTCGATGCTACGATGCGGACGACGCATGTGGCGCGGCAACGAAAAAAATAGCGACGAACCGGAACAAAAACGGAAATGATGGCGAAACAGCAGAGATTGCTAAGGTCATGAGTGAAGCCACGGAAAACGGAAATGATGGCGAAGCAACAGAGACTGCTAAGGTCATGAGTGAAGCTACCGAAACCAAACTCGTATTGGCTGCTCTAAAAAATTTTGGAGCGCCAGTAGGAGTGATTTCGGAAATTATCACGAATAATCTGAAATTATGGCAGTGGAAAAACCTCATAAAGCTAGGGGAAAGTTCTGAAAAATTCTTGGCCAAGCGTGGTATCAAATCCAAAATTAATCCCATTCCACTAAAAGTCTTAATTCCGGCTCTTGGAGCAGCGTCGTTAGAAGACGACGATGACCTTCGAGATCTTTGGGCGCAGTTACTTGTAAATGCAGCTGATCCCGATGGAGTAGTTCAAATAGGGAGAGGAATCGTAAGTGTTTTACGGGATTTTAACCCGATGGAAGCACGACTTCTTCAGGCGATATATAGCGCTCCACCGATGGAAAGCGGAGTTCCGACAAAAGGGCTACCAGACAAGTATGTCCAACCTGAAGAAACGGAGGAAGGTTCCGATCTTCCTCCGGAACCCGTTCAGATTGGGTTGTGGCACCTTAAGAGGCTTGGATGCATTTACGAGGCTGGAACTTGGGATAGCATTACGGGAATTAGACGAGTAAAAATCACCGCGCTCGGCAAAGCACTTATCGAGGCATGCACGGCGCCACCGAAAAAAGACTGAAGGCATAGCTTATGAGTCTATGGGTCCTGTCGCCATTTTCACCGCCCCGATCCGCCTTGCCGTGTCGGCGAAGCGCTGGACCTCTTCGGGGGTGAGCGCGCGTCCGAGCAGGTCGCGCTCGCGATAAGAGAGCCATTTCTTGAGGACCTGGTAGCCGCCGAGCTTGTAGCCCCACACCGAGGCGGGAACGTTGCGCCAGAAGGCGCGGTCGTTCAGGTGCACGTCGAAGGTGGTCCTTCCGAACGCAGGTAGGGCGCCGCCCAGGGCGGCGCGTTCCTCGGCGGTGTATTCGCGTTCGACGATGCGTCCCTGACCGGGCATGACGGCCCCGCCCGCGCCGAGATGGCCCCAACCGGCGGCGAGGGCGAAGTCGTCACCGGCCATGTTGCGGCCGTCCGTGGTGGCGGGGACGGCGATGGCGGCGAGCGCCGGGCGGAGCGCGCCGGCGGTGACGCCGGGGACAGGGGTTTCGGGATCGAGCAGGGCCGCGAGTTCGCGGCCGCCCGCGGCCGAGCGGGCGAGTGCATCCGCCGCGTCCTTGCCCCCGCCGTCCGGCCAGCCGGGAAGCGGGATGCGCGGCCACTCCATGCGCAGCGCGCCGGCGTTGGCCGTGCCGTAGGCGAAGTCGTGAAGTGTCGCGAGGACGTGATGAAATAGATCCTCGACATCGAGGCCGAGGCGGTCGAGGTAGCGGCGCGCCGCGCCCGACAGGTTGGGCTGGCGGCCACCGCGCTCGTCGTCTTCACGGAGCCAAGCGGGAAAGAAGCTCGACAGTCCGTTGCCGAAGTTGTCGGCGAGGTGACGGGCCAGCGTCCCGCGCGAGAAATCTTCCTTGGCCTCCCGTTCGCGCGCCTCGACCCACAGATTCCCCTCGAACACGTGGGGTTTGTAGTCGGGGCGCTTTTCGTCGAGCAGCTTGGTGTCCGCCTCCCAATAGAGCCAGCGGTCGTCGAACGGGCGGTAGGCGAAGCGGACGAACCCGCTTTCGTCCGGCCCGCCTCTGGCAAGCAGTGTCTCACGCACCGCGCGCGCGTCGAACCGCGCCGTCGCCTTCATCGCCGCCGGGTAGCGCCGGGCGATCTCCTCATGGCTCAAGGCCGGATCGAAGTAGTCGGCGATCCGCGCCTTGAGCCGGTCGAGATCGGTATCGACCAGGAACCCGTCGCGGCTGGTCTTGACGCCCGGGAACGACACTGGAAACAAGTCGGGCAGCGTCGGCCAGTCGAACCAGCCGTCGCCGACCGCCGTGCGCGCGAACGGCAGGCCGAGCGGAAGCACCGGCGCGACATCGTCGTACAGCGCGCCCGGAGCCGCCTCCGCCGTCGCCAACAGGTCCGCGCGCTTGCCCCGCCCCCACAGATGCCGGAAGCCCACCGACTGCGCCGGCGCGTGGTCCGCCTTGCGCACCAGCGTCACGACCGCCGTCCCCACCTGGATGCCCACCGGGTCGCCTTTCGTCGAGAACACGCTTGGGTCCGGCGTTCCGTCCGGCGCCACCTTCCCGGTCTTGTACTTGTCGCCGTTCAGGCAATCGACGCGGATGGCGTCGAACGCCTCCAGGTAGCGTTCCCGTATCCCGGTGAACGACAGCCCGTCCAGCCAGGAGTAGTTCGAGATGAAACACACCACGCCACGGCCCGTCTTCTCCGCGATCCGCCGTTCCGCCATGCGGAAGAAGCGCACGTAGAGATCGTTCAGACCCTGGCCCTCCGGCTTGCGCACCCGCCGGGTCGTCCGGTAGGCGTCCGATAGCTCGCGCTCCTCCTCTACCGCCATGCCGGCGAAGCCGTTATAGGGCGGGTTGCCCAGGATCACGAGGATCGGCGCATCGCGCTTCACCCGTTCGGCCCGGTCGCGTTCTTCTTCGAGTTCGGGGAACGGCAAGGGTTTCGTCACGCGGGGCTCCCAGCCGGTGAGCGCGTTGGTGAGGAACACCCCGGCGCGCTCCGTCCCGTCGTCGGCCAACGGCGCGTCCAACTCCCGCAGCGCCAAGCCCACTTGCAGATGCGCCACCACGAAGGGCGCCGGCATGATCTCGAACCCGAACACGCGCGACAGCGCCGCCTGCTTCACCCGCGCACCCGCCAGCGCGCCGAGACCTTGGCCCTCCAGGTTGGACGCGATACGACGCAAGACTTCCGCCAGATAGGCTCCAGTGCCGCAGCACGGATCCAGCACGTAGACGTTCTCCGCCGCCAAGCCCTCCGGGATGCCCAGATCGTCCTTCAAGGCGCGGTCCACCCGCGCCACCATGTAGCGGACGACCTCCAGCGGCGTGTACCAGACCCCCAACTGTTTGCGGAGGTCGGGATCGAACGCCTCCAGGAACGGTTCGTAGAAATAGGGCGCCGCCGCGCCCTCGTCGAAGCGGGAGAAGAACGCCGCACGGTCCACCCGGTCGAGCGCCGCAGCGGTCCAGTCCAGCACTTCCACCAGCCCGAGCGGTTGCAACCGGTTCGGTTGCGAGAGTTGCGCGAACAACGCCGCCAGCACCGGGGCGCGCAAATGCCAGACCGACATGCGCCAGTCGAACACGCCGGCCGGCGCCGGGGTCTGCCGCGCCCACAGCACCCAGGCGGCGAACACGCCGTAGAACAGCGTCTGCACCAGGGTCGAATGGAAGAAGCGCCGGCCTTGCTCTCCCTCGAACCGCGCCCCCAACGCCTCTTCCAGCGCCCGCCGCACCGCATCGAGCGCCGGCGCGTCGCCCGCCGCCTCGACGCGGGCCAGCCCGTCGCGGGCATGGGAGGCGAGCAGCCACGCCAGGTCCTTCGGCTCCGCCAGCGCCGCCCGGTGCGACAGCGCACGCGCGAGATATTCGGCCAGACCCGCGCCCACCTCGCGGGCAAAGGCGCGCGGTTTCTCCAACTTGCGGCGGAAGTCTTCGGCGCCGTCGGCCAGACGCAGGCTCTCCAGCAGCAAAGGGCGGCCCGCCGCATCCTCGCCCACGAGCACGAAGTCGCGGCAGTTGGTGACCAGCACCAGCCGGTAGCGGCCCCAATAGCGGCTCACCTGACCGGAAGCCGCGGTCAGCCATGCGTCGTCGTCGGGCGCCTTCACTTCGATGACGCCACGTTCCGGCGCCTGTCCCTCGCGCGGGCGGCCCTTTTGGACCTGCCTCGCCGCATAGAGGCCGAAATCGGGATGGCCCGCGCCCTGGTCGGCGAGTTGACCGACGCAGAACACCTTCGGCTTGAGCGTAGCCCCCACGGCGTCGAGCAACCCCGTGAGCGGCCCGTAGCTCGAGAGCTCTCCGGTCGCTCCGCCCGAAGCCCGCACCCGTGTGAGATCGGCGAAGTACGCCTCGACCGCCGCCGTGAGTTTCGCGTTCGTTCCCGCCATCGCCCCGTTGTCGCCGAGCGCGGCCCGTCGCGCAAGCGTCGTCCGCGATGGCGCCTGCGCAATCCCGCCCGCGGGGCCCCGGCCCGGGATCGCGCGGGGCGGGCCGCAGGCCCGGAGGCTCCGTTGTCTCGACCGCCGGATTCGCCTACCCTCGACCGGGCGGCGCGGCGGGGGAGGCGATGCTCGGCCAGCAGCTGATCAACGGGTTGATGCTCGGCGCGTCCTATGCGCTGGTGGCGATCGGCTACACGCTGATCTTCGGCGTCCTGCGGCTGCTTCACTTCGCCCATGGCGAAGTGTTCATGGTCGGCGCCTTCATCGGGCTGCACGTCGTGCTGTGGTTCGCCTTCGCCAACATCTACGTCGCCATCCTGGGGGCGATGGCGGTCACCGCCCTCCTCGGCTGGGCGATCGCGCGCTTCGCCGTCCAGCCGGTGAACAGGGACTACCCGCTGGCGCCGCTGATCAGCACCATCGGCGTCACCATCTTGCTCCAGAACCTCGCGATCAACGTCTTCGGCGGCGAGCAGGTCGCCTTCCCGGAGACCATCGAACAGGTGCTCTACCGCATCGGGCCGCTGACCGTCGGCTCGGTCCAGATATTCATCCTCGCGGTCGCGATCCTGTCGATGGGCGGGCTGTGGCTGTTCATCGACCGGACGCGGATGGGCCGGGCGATCCGGGCCACCTCCGAGAGCCACGAGACCGCCGCCCTGCTCGGGGTCGACGTAAACCGGACGATCGTCGTCACCTTCGTCGTCGCCTCGGCCCTCGCCGGCGTCGCCGGCGTGCTCGACGGGGTGAAGAACAGCGCCATCACGCCCCATATGGGGCTCGAGGTCGCGGTCAAGGCGCTGGTGGTGATGCTGCTGGGCGGGCTCGGCAACGTGCCGGGAGCGATGGTCGGCGGGCTCCTCCTCGGCATGGTCGAGATACTGACCGCCAGCTATCTCGGCACCAGCGTCCGCGACTTCTTTACCTTCGTGATCCTGATCCTGCTGCTGCTCTACCGCCCGACCGGGCTGTTCGGTACGCGGACCGTCGAGACCGGCTAGGCGCGGCGCCCCGGCATGATCGACGAATTCCTCGAGTCGGTGCTGATCTTCGCCGGCATCAACGTCATCGCCGCCTACAGCTTCTACGTCCCGTTCAAGACCGGGCAGATATCGCTCGGCCAAGCCGGGTTCATGGGGATCGGCGCCTACGCCTCGGGCATCGTCACCGCCAAGCTCGGGCTGCCCTTCCCGCTGGGCCTCCTCGCCGGCGGCGTCGCCGCGGGGATCGTCGGCATCGGCGTCGGCTTCCCGGCGCTCCGCATCCGCGGCATCTACCTGCTGCTGCTGACGCTGGGGTTCGCCGAGATCGTCCAGGTCGTGATCCTCACCTGGGACTATACGGGCGGCGCGCAGGGCTTTCAGAACATCCCGTTCCTGGAGGATTCGCTGATCTGGATCTACGCCGTCGTCCTGCTGCTGGTGCTGTTCTTCGCCCGCCTCGAGCGGTCGAGTCTCGGGCGGGCGATGGACGCGGTCCACGAGGACGAGACCGCGGCCGAGGTCATGGGCATCGACGTCGTGCGCGTCAAGCTGTTCGCCTTCGGGCTCGGCGCCTTCGTCGCGGGCCTCGCCGGGGCGCTGTTCGCGCATTACTCGACCTACGTCGACTCGGTGACGTTCAACATCCTGGTCGGCGTCGAGATACTCATGTTCGTCCTGGTCGGCGGCGGCTTCAGCTATTGGGGCGCCTTCGTGGGCGCGGCGTTCCTCTCGCTGCTGCCCGAGCTGCTCCGCGCGCTCCGCGACCCGATGGAGCTGATCCCGCCGTCCTGGATCGCGAGCGCGCCCTGGGCCGGCGTCTACGATGCGGTCTACGAGTTCCTCGATTTCGAGAACGAGAAGCGCCTGATCGTCTACGGTCTGATCCTGATCGCGATGATGATCCTCCGGCCGCAGGGGCTGATCACCCGCGACACCGTCCGCCCGCTTCAGTTCGTGCGGCGGAGGCGGGGCGATGGCTGAAACCCGGGGCGTCTGCCTGCAGGCGGCCGGGCTGACCAAACGGTTCGGCGGCTTCCACGCGCTCCGCGACGTCGATCTCGAGGTCGGCGCCGGCGCCATCCACGCCGTCATCGGCCCCAACGGGGCCGGCAAGACGACGCTGTTCAACCTGATGACCGGCGTGCTCGCGCCCGATCTGGGCGAGATACGGTTCGAGGGCCGGGCGCTGACGCGGCTGCGGCCGCATCGCCGGGCCGCCCTCGGGATCGCGCGGACGTTCCAGAACATCCGCCTGTTCGGCCATATGACGGCGCTCGAGAACGTCATGCTGGGCGAGCATTGGCGGACCTTCCCCTCGCTCTGGCGGTCGTTTCTCAAGGCCGCGATCCACCGCCCGTTCGGCGAGGCGCGCGAGGAGAGCGAGATGCGGGCGCGGGCGCTGGAGACCCTCGAATTCGTCGGCCTCGCCGACAAGCGCCGCGCCATGGCCACCGACCTGCCCTATGGCGAACGGCGCCTGCTGGAGCTCGCGCGCGCTGGCGATGCGCCCGCGCCTGTTGCTGCTGGACGAGCCGGCGGCCGGCATGAACGCCCGCGAGACCGAGGAGCTCGACGCGCTGATCTGCCGCATCCGCGACCGCGGGGTGACGATCGTGTTGGTGGAGCACGACATGAACCTGGTGATGGGCATCTCCGACCGGGTGACGGTGCTCAATTTCGGCGACAAGATCGCCGAGGGGCTGCCGGCGGAGATCCAGCGCGACCCGGCGGTGGTCGAAGCCTATCTCGGCGAGGAGGAGACGCTGTGAGCGGCCTGGGGGTGCGCGGCCTCCGCGCCGGCTATGGCGGGATCGAGGTGCTGCACGGCGTCGAGCTGACGATCGAGCCGGGCGAGATCGTGGCCCTGATCGGGGCCAACGGGGCCGGCAAGACGACGCTGCTCAAGACCGTCTCCGGCCTCATTCGGCCGACCGGCGGGCGGATCGAGTTCGAGGGCCGCGAGATCGCCCGTCAGCCGGCGCACAAGACCGTCGAGATGGGAATCAGCCAGGTCGCCGAAGGACGGGCGATCCTCAAGCGCATGACGGTGATCGAGAATCTCCGCATGGGCGCCCATACGCGCCGCGACCGCGAGATCGAGTCCGACGTCGCCGCGATGCTGGACAAGTTCCCGGCCCTGGGCGCGCGGCGCAAGCAGCCGGCGGGCACGCTGAGCGGCGGCGAACAGCAGATGCTGGCGATCGGCCGCGCGCTGATGGCCCGCCCCCGGCTCCTGCTGCTCGACGAGCCGTCGCTGGGCCTGGCGCCGATGATCGTGACGCAGATCTTTCGCACCCTGCGCGAGCTCCGGGAGGAGGGCAACACCATCTTCCTGGTCGAACAGAACGCCCGCCGCGCCCTGCAGCTCGCCGACCGCGGCTACGTCCTCGAACGCGGGCGGATCGCTCTCGAAGGCGCGGGCGAACGCCTGCTGGACGATCCGGAAGTGCAGCGCACCTATCTCGGCAAGCAGGCGGGCGACGCGCCGGGCGCGTAGCCGCTACCCAAGACGGCGCGAACCGGCTATCCTCGCGGCGCTGTCAACAGGGAGGCGCATAGCGATGAAACGACGACAGTCATGGACATGGCCCGCGATGGCCGCAGGCGCGGCGGCGATGGCGCTGGCCTGGGCGGCGCCGGGTCTCGCCGGCGATCTTTCCGGACGGGCGGTCAAGCTGGGCGCCCTGGTCCCGGTGACCGGCAAGGGCGCCGAATGGGGCTACACCGCCAGGGAATCGATCAAGATCGCGCAGGACGAGATCAACAAGGCCGGCGGCGTCGGCGGCGTCCCGCTCGAAGTGGTGTTCTGGGACACCCAGTCGAAGGAATCGGAGGGCATCAAGGGTTTCAAGAAGCTCGTGACCCGCGACAAGGTGCTCGCGGTGCTGGGCCCCTGCTTCAGCTCGATCTACGAGATCCTGGCGCCCCAGCTCGAGCGCTACAAGGTGTCGATGATCTCCTACTGCTCGTCCAAGCCCGGCCTGTCGGCGATGAGCCCGTGGGCGTTCCGCAACACCCTCACCAGCGACAAGCAGCTCGACCCGGTGGTCAAGGCGTGGGTCGCCGCCTACGGCATCAAGACCGCGGTCGTCATCCACGACCTCGAGGACGCCGTGTCCAAGGCCGAGGGCGCCAAGATCCTCCCGGTGCTGCTGAAGAAATACGGCGTCAAGCTGCTGGGCACGCTGACCTATCGGACCAAGGACACCGATTTCTCGGCGCAGATCACCAAGGCCAAGGCGCTCGGGCCCGACGGGGTGGCGCTCGGCTCCTGCTACCAGCAGGCGGCGGGGATCGTGAAGGAGGCGCGCAAGCAGGGACTCGCCGCGCCCTTCGTGGGCGGGGCGTGCGCGGGCGCGCCCGGCTTCGTCCAGCTGGGCGGCAAGGCGACCGAGGGCAGCTACATGTCCACCGCCGCCTGGATCGACGATCCGCGTCCCAAGGTGCAGGCCTATGTCGAGAAGATCCAGGCCGTGAACAAGGGCAAGAAGCCGCCCTATGGCGGGCCGCGCGCCTACGACGCGACCTACATCCTCAAGATGGTCATGGAGGATGGGGGCGTCACCAACAAGGCGGACGATCTGGCCGCGGACCGCGACCGCGTCCGCAAGGGCTGGGCCGCGCTGAAAGGCTATGACGGCGTGTCGGGCGAGACGACCATGAACGACGTGGGCGACGGCTCGGGCGCCAGCGCCATCCTCAAGGTGATGGACGGCAAGTACGTCAACGTGATGAAGTAGCCGCCGCGCCGAGGCGCATCGCGAAGGGGGAAGGGGGGCCGTTGCGCCCCCCTTCTCTTCGCCGCGTGGAGCCGAAAATGCTGAGCATCCATTTCGGCGACAATCTGTCGATTCTGCCCGGGTTCCCGGACGAGTCCTTCGACCTGATCTATATCGATCCTCCGTTCAATACCGGCCGCACACAGGCGCGGACGCGCATCCGCACGGTCCGCGACGAGAACGGCGACCGGACCGGCTTCCAGGGCCGGCGCTACCGGACGATCCGCCTCGGCGGCGCCGCCTTCGAGGACAGCTTCGACGACTATCTCGCCTTTCTCGAGCCCAGGCTGCGCGAGGCGCGCCGGCTGCTGCGTCCGACGGGATCGTTCTTCCTGCATGTCGACTATCGGGAAGTCCATTACTGCAAGGTGTTGCTGGACGGGATTTTCGGACGCGAGTCGTTCCTGAACGAGATCGTCTGGGCCTATGATTACGGGGCGAGGTCGAAACGGCGCTGGTCGCCCAAGCACGACAACATCCTCTTCTACGCCAGGGACCCGGACGATTACGTCTATCGCTACGAGGACATCGACCGGATTCCCTATCTCGCTCCCGGTCTGGTCGGCCCCGGGAAGGCGGCGCGCGGCAAGACGCCCACCGATGTCTGGTGGCGCACGATCGTCAGCCCCAACGGCAAGGAAAAGACCGGCTACCCGACCCAGAAGCCGCTGGCGATCCTGAGCCGCATCGTCCGCGTCCACTCGAATCCCGGCGACCGGATACTCGATTTCTTCGCCGGCAGCGGCACGACCGGCGAAGCCGCGATCCGCGCCGGCCGCCATGCGGTGCTGATCGACGACAATCCCGAAGCGCTCCGGGTCATGGAAAAGCGCCTCGCCTTCGCCGACCCGCGCTATTACGGATACCAGCCGCAGTCCGACGGCGACGCGAATCCGGCCGGCTTGTTCAATATGGCCGCGCGAGGCTGCAATGCCGGGAATCGTTGACCGGGATGCAGGAATAATTGCGAAGTATTCGCAAGTTATTCAGGGTGAATACGAAAAAGAGGTCGACTCTTCTTGGGAAGGAAGCCCGTTCGCATGGATCGTAAATCGCTCTTCCAGACAAAAAGGTTCTATCGGTGAAAAGCTGATTTCGAGCTACCTTTCTGGTGAAGGATTCGACGTAACCCGGTCCTCTGATTCCGAAGCGGATAGGTTGATTAATGGATCTCGCGCAGAAATGAAATTCAGCAGTCTATGGAAGAATGGATCCTACAGATTTCAACAAATTCGGGACCAAAACTATAAATTCTGCATATGCCTTGGCGTTAGCCCATATGACGTTCATTGCTACGTATTGCCGAAAGAAACGATTCTGGACAAGTGGCGAAAAGGCGAGATTCGAACTCAACATGGGGGTGCAGACGGCGCCGATACCGCCTGGTTGAAGGTAACGCCAGGGAACGAACCCGAATGGCTCCAATGTTGGGGAAACCGTCTGTCGGACGCGGCGCCCATCATCGCCAAGCTGACCGGCAGGAGTCCGTTTTGAGAATCCCGCTTTCGAGCGTGTGAAGAAATCCCGAGACGTCCGCGTGGGCGTCCGTTCAGCCGACCAAGCGCGCGAAATCCCCGGGCGCGTGGAGCCTGCCTCCGCGAAAGCGGGGGAATGACGAGGGAGGCTTGTGACGACGGCCCGAGGAAGGCCGTCGCGGCCCCCCCCCCCCCCCCCGTCATTCCTGCGAAAGCGGGAATCCATATTCGTACCCCGATTCCGTGGGGACGAGGGGCCTGTGACGGCGGCTCGAGGAAGGCCGTCGGTCGAGGCGGACGCCAAGGACCTGTCCTTTCCCGCCATGGATTCCCGCTTTCGCGGGAATGACGAGGGGGGCCGCGATGGCCTCCCTCGGGCCGTCGTCACAGGCGTCTTTCCCACGCGCGCGGGGATTTCGCGCGCTCGGTCGGCTGAACGGACGCCCGCGCGGACGTCTCGGGATTTCTTCACACGCTCGAGAGCGGGAATCCAGGGACCTTGACGAAATCGAGTGTTCCGGTCGCGCGCCGAGGGCGGCGCGGAGCGTTCGCCGTCCTCACCACCGAAGCCGCCATGACATCCCGGTCGGGAACGCCAACGTTCGTTGGATGATTGTCGTGGATAAGCAGGTGCGTATATGTCCCGGGCGTGAGAACCGGCGCGGTCGGCGGAACGGCGCTTGTCGGCTTCGACATGGCGTGATACCCAGGCGACGGTAACCGATTGCGGAGAACGCGGTGCGGCGCATTCTCGAAGCCGCGGTCAAGGACGATCCGCCGGCGAAGCGCGCCTCCTTCCTGGCCCTCGCCGCGCAGCTGCGGCGCGAGACCGAAGGACGCGCGCAGCTGATGGCCGATGCGAGCGTCGCGGTCGAACGGCTGGTCGCGGAGGAGGATTCGGACGCGGCGCACCGATTGGCGGCGAGCGGCGACGATCAGCGCGCGCTGCTGCGTCCCAAGGAGACCCGCCCGGCGAAAGGCGCTAAGCTGAAAGAGGGCCAGCCCGCCAGCCCGCCAGCCCGCCAGCCCGCCAGCCCGCCAGCCCGCCGAAGGAAGCCTAAGCCGCTCTCCTGATCCGCCGGCCGTCGACCGTCGGCATGGCGACTACCCGACCCTGCCGCCCGGCCCGGACGCCGCCGGCGTCCATCCGGTCGTAACCGACCCACCCTACTTCCTCGATGGTCTCGACGCCGGGCGGCGCAACGGACGCCCCGGCGCGCCGCGCGCGACGGGAACGCCGGTCGGAATGCGGTTCGACCCCCGACAAGGCGCGGCCTTGCAGGCTTTCATCGCCGGCGCCGCGGCGACCGCCTTGGAATGAGGCTGATCGCCCTCAACCTGGAGCGCGACCATGCCCGCCGCGCGACCATGCGCGCCCGCTTCGCCGCCGTGGGCTTCGACCCCGAGATCTTCCCCGCGGTGGACGGCCTGACGCTCACCCCCGAACAGCGCGCCATCGTCGACAACGAGACCCGCATCCTGCGCACGCCCTACGCCATGGGCGCCGGCGCGATCGGCTGTCTGTTGAGTCATCTCGCCGTCTGGCGCCTCTGCGCCGAAGGCCCCGACGACATGCTCGCCGTGTTCGAGGACGACGCCGCGCCCACGCCCCGCCTGCCCGAGGCGCTGGCGGCGATCGAGCGCCTGGGCCCGCGGTTCGATTTCGTCAAGCTGCATCACGGCCGGCAGCCGCTGCGGGTCGTCCCCTGCGCCGACGTCGGCGGCTTTGCGCTCGGCAGGCCGCGCTTTCACGAAATCGGCATGGTGGGCTACGTCGTGACCTGCGACGGCGCGCGCCGGGCGCTGGCGCTACGGGAGCGCTGGCCGTTGGAGATCGACGTCGAGTTGAGCCGCTGGTGGGATCACGGGATCGACTACTACTTGATCGACCCCGCGGTGGTTCGCCACGACGACGGCGGGCACTCCGTCATTCGCGTCACCGACGGAACCCGCCGGCGCCTGCCCTCCGGCGCCGGACGACTCGCGTATCTCCGCCGCCGCGTCCTCCGGCTCCGCGACAGCTCGGCCAAACGCGCGAAGTTCGCGGCCTGGACGGACGCCGGCAAGCAGCGACTGAAAGGCGACGGGTAGCCGGCCCCTTGGACCCGGCTCGAGGCGGAGATACGCCAACAATTCGTCATTCTCGCGAAAGAGTGTGTGAAGAAGTCCCAAGACATCCGCGTAATTCGGAATTTTCGCCGTGTCGATGGAAACATAAATGGTCTATATGCGGAACGTATATGGGTCAAATGTGGTGAATCGACTGGGTAGACCACAGGTCTTGGGGTTTCTTCACACACTCGAAAGCGGGAATCCAGGGACCTTGACCTTGGCGGAAAGGCCAACCGGCCAATGGCGCCGCGCCGCGCCCTCGTTCAGCTGAACGCCTTGAAGGTGATCAGCGTGAAGGTGTCCTTGACGCCCGGCAGCATCTGGACCCGTTCGATGACGAAATGGCCGATGTCCTGGTCGTCGGACAGGTAGAACTTCATCAACAGGTCGAACTGGCCGGATATCGAGTGGACCTCGGATGCCTGGTCGATGCTTTCGATCGCGTCCGCGGCCACCTTGTAGGCTTGGCCGAGCTCGCATTTGACCATCACGAAAATCGTCTGCATGGATTCCTCGCTCAAGCGGGGGGCGCCAGGCGCGCCGGCGCGGCGCGGGTCCCGGAGCCGCGCTGCGGCATCTTGGGGATCGCGAAGCCCTGGGTGTGGCAGGCGCGGGTGATCAAGGTGAACTTCCACAACGCCCCGCCGGCGACCGCGGCGAGCCCCGCGGCGGCCAGCAAGGCGGGGCTCGCCAGCGCGGCGCTCGCGCCCGCCAGGGCCAGCGGCGGCGCATGCCCGACCGCGTGCAGCCAGGGCGTGACCGCATCGAGGTCGCGCCGCGACAGCGGGCCGATGCCGCGGCGGACCGCCGCTCCCCGATAGGCGCGCCACAGCGCCGCGTTGAGCGCCGCCAGCGCGCCCAGCCCGGCAAGCGCCGTAGCGGTCGCCGCCGCGACGCCGCCGAACGACGCCAGCAGAAAGGCGAGCAGGCCGAACCCCTCATAGAGCCCGGTCGCGGCCAACATCCAGGGGATCAGCGGCGCGCGCCATGCCGGGACGCCGCGCCCGGCATGGAGGATGCGCCCCTGGCAGTACAGGAACGCGGCCGCGGCGGCCGCGACCGCGACGTGCAGCGCCATATGCGGCCATAGCAAGTCCGCCAGCAGCAGCGGGTAGAACAAGGCTACCGCGTAGGTCTCGCGCGTCATCCACGAGGACCCGGGCCGGCGCAGGACGTAGAGGAACCGTCGCTTGCGCCCGATCTCGAGGAAGACGAAGAACAGACCGATCGCCATGCCGGCCCCGGCCAGCAGGTAGACGACCAGCAGCCCGCTCACCCCCATCGTCGGGAACGGCCAGCCGGCCCCGCTGCGCGCGGCGAGATGCGCGGCGAGGGCGGCGACCGCGAGCCCGGCGCTCATCCCGCCCAGAGTGAAGTTCATCGCCGCGCGCCAGTCCCAGAAGGTCTGGCGACGGCCGGCGAGCGGGTGGGCGGGGTCGCTCAGCACCTGGTCCGACAGGTCTTCGGGCGCGGCGTCCCGGCCCGGCGTCGCATTGGGCAGGTCGTAGAGATACCGGATCTGCGGCTCGGTCCCGAGCTCCTCATGCATGCGGAAATGCGCGTTCTCGCGCGCCAGCAGCGAGACGTTGCTTTCGGGATCGTTGTAATCGCCGAAATGGATCGCCCGGGCGATGCAGGACGAAGCGCAGGCCGGCGTGTATTCGAGGTCTACCCCCGGCGCCAGCCCGAGCTCCTGCGCCTCGTCGATGCGCTCGATGCAGAAGCTGCATTTATGGGCGACGCCTTGGCGCTCGTCGTGGCGAACGCGCTCCTCCTGCGCCGTGGGGCGGCCGTAATACCAGTCTTCGTCATGGCCGATCGTGCGCGCCTGATACGGGCAGGCGACCGCGCAATAGCCGCAGCCGATGCAGTCGTCGTAGCGCATCGTCACCAGCCCGTCGGCGCGCTGGCGGGTGGCGCCGGTGGGGCAGACCGGGACGCAGGGCGGCTCGGCGCAATGCTGGCAGCCGACGACCAGGAACAGCCGCTCGACGTCCGGATATTCGCCGCGCTCCACGTCGAGCACCTTGCGCCACTGGACGCCCGGCGGCGTGTCGTTGGCGTGCTTGCAGGCGATGGCGCAGGTCTGGCAGCCGACGCAGCGGTTCACGTCGACGACCATGCCCCAGCGCGGAGGCCCGGCGCCCGCCGCCGCCTCGTCCGCCGGCCCCGGGGCGCTCACGCCGCCCTCCGCCGCCGCCCGTCGTCCTTGACCAATCGCACCCGCGCCAGATCGGCGCTCGAACCGGTCGCGTCGGTCAGCGACAGCGACAGCGCCGTCACCGAGTTCAGGCTCGGCAGTTCGAGCTCCTTGGCGAAGGGCGTGGCCCAATGGTCGAACTGGCCGATCATCAGCAGGGTGTCGGGGCGGATGCCCTCGCGCAGCACGGCGTACCCCTTGGTCGCTCCGGTCGCCGATTCGATCCGCACCGGGTCGCCGTCGGCGATGCCGAGCGCCGCCGCGGCCTTGCGGTTGACGATCACCCCCTTATGGCCGGTCACGTTGTTGGCGACCTCGTTGATCAGCGGGATGCCCACGTTCGCGCCCCAGGAATACTGCATGCTGCGCGCCGTCAGCGCCCAGAACGGATAGTCATCGGGGTCGCGGCCGGTCTCCCGGACGTATTCGGTCCAGATGTCGGGGAAGCGCCGATAGGCGGGCAGCGGCTCGTATTCCTCGAGCTGCCGGTCCCACCAGGCGATGCCGGTCTCGTGCAGCCGTTCGGCGAGCTGGGCGCCGTGGCGCTTGATCCGCTCCTGATACGGCATCTCGAAGCGGAGGTCCTGCGCCTCCAGCGCCGGATAGAGATACCATTGCAGCTGCGGGAAGGGCCGCAGCATGAAGCCGTGCTCCTTGAACCAGTCGAGCCCGCGCACCTCGGCCCCGTCCGACAGTTCGTGGCTCGCCGCGCGGGCCACGGCGTCCCAGATTTCCTCCGGCGGGTGCGGCCGGCCGGGGTCGAGCCCGTAATCGTAGCCGCCGCCGGAATCGACCAGCCGCATCCCGGCGGCGCCGCGGTTGATGGCGCGGTTGTAGTCCTCCAGCAGGCCGGTGCGCCGGGCCAGTTCGGTCGCGATCTCGGTGAGGTCCCTCGAATCGACGACCTTGTCCGCGACCGGCTGGCGGATCGCCCAACCCTGGCTGGTCCAGAACTGCTCGGTGAACTTGGTCGAGCCGATGCGGATCAGCTGCAGACTCTCCAGATCGGTCGATTCAGGCAGCAGGATGTCGGCCATATGGTTGGTCTCGTCGCGAGTGTAGGCGAAGGAGACCGTGAACGGGAACTCGGCGATGCGTTCGGCGACCGCCGGGGCGTTCCAGGACGAGATCGCCGGGTTGGTCCGGTAGTTGATCCACAATTCCGGCCGGGTCGGAGTCGGCCAGGGGTCGGGCGGCGTCTTCTGGAACAGCCACGGCAGATGCGCCGGCCCCAGGGCCGGCGACCAGGGCGAATCCGCGGCCAGCGGCACCAGCATCCGGTAGGCGTTGCGGATATGCGGCCGACTCGCCCATTCGTCCCGGGTGGTCGGGTTGAACGGATAGTCCATGACGCCGTCGGGCGTCGGGCGGACCGTCTTCAGCCGGTCGTCGGCCGGCCGGTTGAGCTTGACCGCGGTGCCAATCGTCCCGCCCGGCACTTCGAGCGCGCCCACCAGGGCGGCCAGCAGCGTGCGCGCCCAGCAGGTCTGATAGCCGCCCCAACCGTTGTTGACGCCCTTGCCCAGCATCACCGCGACCGGGCGGAAGGGCAGCTCCCTGCCCTCGATCTCGATGGTCTCGCCGATGCAGGCATGGGCGAGATACTCGTCGGCGATGCGCCGTATCAGAGCCGCCGGCACGTCGCATTCCCCCTCGGCCCATTCCGGCGTATAGGGCCGCACGTGGTCGAGCAGCAGCTGGAAGGCGGGCTTCGCCTCGACCCCGGCATGGGTCCAGCGCGCGCCGTCCGGGCCGTCCTCCACCCCGTCGGCGCGGAACGCGCCCTCCATCGCCGGGCGCGCGATTCCGGCATCGTGCGGCTTGGCGCATCCGTCCTCGAGATCGAGGATCAGCGGCTTCGCCGCCTCCGCATCGCGCAGGTAATAGCCGTTGGGGCCGACCAGATAGGGGCTCGTGGTCCGGCGTTCGAGAAACGCCGCGTCGCACGCCTCGCGCCAATCGCGTTCGCACAGGATGCGGTGGATCAGGGCGAACAGGAAGGCGGCGTCGGTCTTGGGCTTGATCGGCGCCCATTCCGCCGACAGCGCGCCGGTCACCGACAGATGCGGCTCGACCTGGACCCGCTTGAGCCCGCGCACCCGCGCATCGGCCTGGCGCCAGACCCCGGCGACGCCGCCCGACGCCTCGACGTTGTTGCCGCAGTTGATGACGTAGTTGCAATAGGGCGTATCGGGCGAGACGATGAACGCCCGGTGCCAGAGCTCGCCGTAGAGATGCTCGGAATGGTAGCACTTGACGCCCTGGCCGCCGCCGAAGCCGAGATCGACCGGCCCCCAGGCCGCCAGCAAGGCCGGAAAGCTGCCCATGTACTGGGTCGGCGTCCCGCCGCCGCCGAAGCTCGCCGCGAGCCGCGGGAAGCCCGAGTCGTCCACCGGTCCCCGGGCCCGGATGTCGTTCATCCTGGCGGCCACGATGTCGAGCGCCTCGTCCCATGAGATCGGAACGAAGCCCGGGTCCTCGTCCCTTCCCTTGCGCGGGTTGGTCCGCTTCATCGGCTGGCGCACGCGGTCGGGGTTGTAGGTCTTCTGGATCAGCCCATAGGCCTTGACGCACACCCGGCCGCCGCCGGGATGCCGGTCGCTCGCGTCGTAGTTGGATTCGATCCGGACGGCGATGCCGTCCTCGACCTCGACCTTCATCAGGTCGGGCCCGGCTACGCATTGATAGCAATAGACCGGGACCTTCTTCCGATCTCGGATCCGCGCCGCCATGGGAACCGCCTCCGCCCGGGCAGGCCGCAACCTGCGAACCCGCGTCTACGGGCCGATGTCTACAGGCCCACGTCTACAGGAACGTCAGCCCGCCGTCGGGCTGGAGGCTCTGGCCGGTGACGTAGCCGGCCTCCTCCGAACACAGGAACAGCACCGCCTTGGCGAGGTCGTGGATCGTCCCCTGGCGCTTGAGCGACTGACGCTCGGTATATTCCTTGAACCGCTCGCGCGGCACCGACGGGCGCTCGACCTCGGTCTGCATCACGCCGGGCCAGAACGTGTTCACGGTGATGTTCCACGGCCCCAACTCCCGCGCCATCGAGCGCGTCATGCCGATCATCGCCGACTTCGACGTGATGTAATGCAGATAGTTGGGGAGACCCATCATCACCGTGCCGGAGGAGACGTTGAGGATCCGTCCCCAGCGCGCTTCCTGCATCGCCGGAACCACCGCGCGGGCGCAGAACATCGAACCCGTCACGTTCACGTCCATCGCGCGCTTCCACTCCTCCACCGGCAACTCCCAGAACGGCGCCATCGTGATCCGCGAAAACACCGCCGCGTTGTTGATCAGCACGTCGATCCGACCGAACGCCGACAGCGCCGCCTCCGCCATCGCCGTCGCCGAACCCAGATCCGCCACGTCCGTCTCCACCGCCAGCGCGCGCCCCTGCTTCGCACGCACCTCGTCGGCCACCCGCTCGGCGTTCGCCCCGTCGATCTCGGCAATCACCGGCACCGCGCCCTGGGCGGCGAAGTAATGGGCGTAGCCGCGACCGATCCCCTGGCCGCCGCCGGTGACGATCACCACCCGGTCCCGCAGACTGTCGTAGCTCGCCGTCTTGTCGACTTCGATCGTCGTGTAGTCGATGTCGCCGATGTCCGCCGCCATGAGAGCCTCCCCCTGCGCCGCCCGCAGCAAGCCTGACCAGCGTATTTCACCATAGTCGCGGCCAGCGTCGCGTTCAAGCGATGCGAGGCGGTCGCGCCGCGGGGAGTTCGGGCCTTGCGGTTCGCCGCCGTCGGCGCGGGAATTCCGGACGGTTCCCGAGCCGGAAGCGAACGTCGGCGATCGGGGCATCGGCGTCCGGGAAGTCGCCGGGTGGGGCTGTCGGCCCGCGCGCTTCGGATTGGGCGCGATCCTCCCGGCCCGCATGCGTCCGCCGCGCGCTTCGTATAATATCCAATATCGGGCGAAGCGTCGTCGGTCCGGAAGATGCGCCCGGCCGATTGGAGCATCGAGAAGCATGAACGGAATTCGTGCGGTACGATCGCTTTCCAACCCGTTCATAATCGGCGTTTTCCTGGTTGTCTTCCTGGCTTGCTACGCTCCGGTGTTGCTCGGAGATTACGGCGTTCTCGACGACTACGCGATACTCGCCGCCGGTCCGCAGGGAGGCCCCATCGAGAGGATGACGGCGAACGGACGCCCGCTTCAGGCTCTGGTTACGCAACTCTTTCTGCATGGGGCGGCGGAGATCGAAGATCTGCGCTACGCCCGGTTTGCAGGCGTTCTCGGCATCGCCGTGCTGGCTTGGGCCGTGTTCCGAACGCTGGCGCATAACGGCTGGAGTCGTGTCCATTCATTTTGCATCGCCGCGGTCATGTGTTCCGCCCTTCCGTTCCAGGTCTACGCAGCCTGGGCCACGACGGCGCCGTTTCCTTACGCCGCGCTCGCCTCCGGGCTCGCGTTTTTGCTGGGTGAGCGGGCGTTCGAGACTCGTCGTCGCGCCATGAGATGGCCGCTGGCCGCGGGAGCGGTCTCGGCTCTGCTCGCGGGGCTCGCCATCTACCAGCCCGCAGCCATGTTCTTCTGGGTCTTTGTCGCCATTGTCCTGCTGAAGCCGGAGGCGAGTCCGCGCGAGATGCTCCACCGCTTCCTGTGGCTGACGGCCATCGGTCTGGCCGGCATGTTGGCGGGGTTCATGCTGTACGAGTTGAGCCTGACGCTGAACCCGGATTTTTCGGCCCGGACCGGCTTGGCGCAGGATATCCCGACCAAGATCGTGTGGTTCCTTGCCGTATCTTTCCCGAGCGCCCTGAATTTCGCTCTGCCGTCTCCATCCTGGTGGCTGTTCCAGGAAGCCGGCGCCGATCTTTCCGTCCGCCTCTACCATATGCTTTCGGATGTCTTGAACGCATTGGACGTCGCTCTCCTCCCGTCCCATCCCGAGGTCGACGTGAAGGCCTCGCACGCCTGGTTTTCTTCGGCGGCGCCCGGTACGCTTTCTTTTTTTCACAAGATAACGGACGTATTCATTGCATATGGATTCTTCGCTGTCGTCTTCGGCGGTCTCTGGCTGCATTTCCGAGGCGAGCGCATGATACGTCCGTGGAAATACGTCGTCGCCATATCCTTACTGCTCCTGAGCGCCGCGCCGATTCTGTCCGTCGCGGAAAACAGCGCGTCTTATCGATCGATGCCGGGTCTTGCGTCGATGGTCGTCCTCTACGCGTACTTCGCTTTTCGGGGCTATGCCCGCCGTCTGCCCCGCCTGCTTTCCCCCGCCCGCGCCAACGCCGTCGTCGGAGGGATCTCGGTCCTTTGCATCCTGTCGGCCGCGCACCACGTTCGCGCATACTTCGTCGCGCCGCAGAGCCAGGAGCTTGCGCTCATGCGCTCCCAGCTGGCGGGGGGGGGGGGGGGGGGAGCTTTCCGAGGCGCGAAGCGTCCGCGTGATTCGTCCCGAATGGTGGCGGGGCGGGCCGGCGCCGTTCATGTGGCGTGAATTCGGCTACCCGTCTTCCTTCCCCGCCTGGTCGCCTCCCGCGATGGTCTCGCTCCTGCTGCGCGAGACGGCGCCGGAGCATGCCCGTTTGCCGGTCACGGTCGTCGACGCCGCAGAAGCCGACAAGCCGTCGCCGCGGGGCGTTCTCGTCGTGGACATGCGAAAGCTGCGCCTTCGGGAGAAGGGTGAGCGCCCGGCGGTCCCCAAGGTCCGGGCTCTTGACCGGTAGCTTCGTCGTCGCCGGTATTCGTCAACCGGTCTGGATCGCCCCGGCGTCGCGCAGAGCCTCGAGCTCGCCATCGTCGAGACCCAGCAGTTCGCGCAGCGCGCTCTCGGTCTGTTCGCCCAGCAGCGGCGGGTGACGGCGATAGCGGACCGGCGTCTTCGACAGGCGCAGCGGGCTCGCGATCAGCTTCGCCGGCGCGCCGCCCAGGGCGCTGTGCGCGATCTCCGCCACCATGCCGCGCGCCGCCAGCTGGGGATCGGCGAAGACCTGGGCCAGGTCGTTGATCGGCCCGCAGCCGATCTTGCGCCGCTCCAACCCTTCGAGCCAATAGGCCGACGGCTTCGCCTCGAATATCGCCCCAAGCAGCGGCGTCAGCAGGTCGCGGTTGCGGACGCGGGCGTCGTTGGCGGCGAACCGTTCGTCGACGGCGAGTTCGGAGCGGCCCGCGAAGTCGCAAAAGCGGCGAAACTGGGCGTCGTTGCCGATGGCGACGATGATATGGCCGTCGGCGGTCGGGAACACCTGGTAGGGCACGATGTTCGGATGGGCGTTGCCGAGCCGGCCGAGATCGCCGGCATGGAGATAGTTCATGCCGACATTGGCGAGCCAAGCGACCGTGGTGTCCAGCATCCCGACGTCGATGTGCTGGCCCTCTCCGGTCAGGGCCGCATGGCGGAGCGCGGCGCAGACGGCGACCGCGGCGAACATGCCCGCCATCAGGTCGGAGATCGGGACGCCCACCTTCTGCGGCTCGCCGTCGGGTTCGCCCGTGATGCTCATCACCCCGCCCATGCCCTGGATCAGGAAGTCGTAGCCCGGTCGTCCGGCATAGGGGCCGGTCTGGCCGAAGCCGGTGACGGAGCAATAGACCAACCGCGGGTTGTCGCCCTTGAGGTCGTCGTAGCCGAGGCCGTAGCGGGCGAGATCGCCGGTCTTGAAGTTCTCCACCACGGCGTCGGCCCCCAGGATCAGCCGCCGCACGACGGCTTGGCCTTCGGGCTTCGCAAGGTCCACCGCGACCGACCGCTTGTTGCGGTTGGCGGCGTTGAAATAGGCGCTCTCTCCGGTTTCCCGCCCCTCCGCGTCCCGGAGGAAGGGCGGCGCGAACTTCCGGGTGTCGTCGCCGGCTCCCGGGCGCTCGATCTTGATCACGTCGGCGCCAAGATCGCCCAGCAGCTGCGTGCAGTACGGCCCCGCCAGCACGCGGGTCAGATCGACCACCCGGACGCCCGCCAGCGCCCCGTCGGACTCGCTCATCGAACTCTCCGCTCGCGTTTCGCCCGCCCACCTCTACTGCATCCGCCGCCGCGGAAACAGCGCGGCGCCCGGCGATCGTCGGCGCGGCCGTCCCGCCTCGCTTCGCCGCGCCCGCCGTCCCGGTTCGGACGCATGTGAGACGCGGTCCATCGCGCCGGCCGGCATCCGGTCTTTCCCTGGCCGGAGGCCCGCTTTCCCCTCGTCGGCCGTTCGTGCCAGTCTGGCGCGCCGTCGCCGAAAGGAATCCGCGCTTGCCCGACCTGCTGGCCGCGCCGGGCCTCGACCACTGGACCTTCGGCGGACTCGCCGTCCTCAGTTTCTTCACCGCGGCCTTCGGCGTGGTCGCCGGGCTGGGCGGCGGCGTGCTGCTGCTCGCGGTGATGGCGACGATCTTCCCGCCGGCGGCGCTGATCCCGCTGCACGGGGCGATCCAGCTGGGCGCGAATGCAGGGCGAATCGTCCTCATGCGGCGCCGGATTCTGGGCCGGCTGATGCCCGCCTTCGCCGTCGGCGCGGTGATCGGCGCGGTCGCCGGCGGGAGTCTCGTCGTCACCCTGCCGACGGCGCTGCTGCAAATCGTCCTCGGCGCCTTCGTGCTCTACGTCTGCTGGGCGCCGCGGCCGCCCGCCGGAGCCTACGCTGCGCCCAAATTCTTCCTGCTCGGCGCGGCCGGGGCGGTGCTCACCATGTTCGTCGGCGCCACCGGCACGCTGCTCGCGCCCTTCATCGCCGCGGCCTGCCCCGACCGGCGCAACTTCGTCGCCACCCATGCCGCGCTGATGTCCTTCGTCCACGGGCTCAAGGTGGTCGTCTTCGGCGCGCTGGGGTTCGCCTTCGGGCCCTATCTGCCGCTCCTGGCGGCGATGATCGCGGCCGGCTTCCTCGGCAACCTGGCCGGGCGCGCGCTGCTCGACCGCATGTCCGAACGGCTGTTCCGCCGCGTCTTCCAGATCGTGCTCACCGCGCTTGCGATCCGGCTGCTCCATGCCGGGCTCGCCGCCGAGGGCTATCTCTGACCGCCCGGCCCGGCGAGCTGTGGTAGGCTGGCCTTCGCGGGAGGAGACGGGCATGGCGCGAACGGTCCATCCGAGCACCTGTTGGGAATGCTCGACGCGCTGCGGGTCGCTGGTCACGGTCGAGGACGGCCGCGCGGTTCGCGTCGCGCCCAACCCCGACCACCCGGCTTCGCAGGGCGCGTTCTGCGTCAAGGGCGTCCGCGGCCTCCCCGAACTGACCTCGCACCCGGATCGCCTGCTGCACCCCCTGCGGCGCGTCGGCGCGCGCGGCGAGGGCGCGTGGCGGCGCGTCGGCTGGGACGAGGCGCTCGACGAAATCGCCGACCGGCTCGTGGACGCGCGCGACCGCCACGGCCCGCTGTCGCTGGCGGGCGCGGTCTCCAGCGCCTTTTTCAGCCGCGGGGCCATGGTGGCGCTCCTGATGCGCTCGCTTGGGTCGCCCAACTGGATGATGAACCAGGATCTGTGCGGCGGCTGCCGCGCGCTCAGCGACCGCATCACCGGGCTCGGCGTCGTCGGTGGCGAAGACATCGACAATGCGCGCTCCGTGCTGATCGTCGGGCGCAATCCCTCGGCCGCCGACCCGGTCCAGTGGATGGCGCTCAAGCGGGCGAAGAAGAAGGGCGCGCGCGTGGTGACGATCGACCCGGCGAGGACGCCGGCGGCCGACATGGCCGACCTCTGGCTGCGGCCGCGCCCCGGCGCCGACGCGGCGCTGGCCCTGGCGATGATCGACGTGATCGTCCGCGAGTCCCGCTATGACGAGGCGTTCGTCGCCGACTGGTGCCACGGCTTCGACGCCCTCGCCGAACGCGCCGCGCGCTATCCGCCGGCGGTCGCGGCGGAGCTGTCGGGCGTTCCCGCCGAAGACATCGCCGCCGCGGCCCGCATCTACGCCGACGGGCCGTCGGTCTTCGTCAGCGGCCACGGCATCGACGCCTTCAGCGCCGGCGTGCAGACCTTCCGCGCCTTTCACTGTCTGGTCGCGGTCGCCGGCAACGTAGATCGCATCGGCGGCAACCGCCGGGTCAAGCGTCCGCCCGGCTTTCGGAGCTATATCGAACTTCTGCACGACCCCGCCTTCCGCCTGCCGCTCGAAGTCGAGAAACAGGCCATCGGCGCCGACCGCTTCCCGCTCTGGGCGGGACCCGACGGCTGGCAGACGGCCTGCCACAACCCGAGCGTGATCGAGGCGATCCTCACCGGCGACCCCTACCCGGTGCGGGCGCTCTACGTCAGCGGGGTCAACATCGTCGTCACCTACCCCGACGCGAGGCGGACGATCGAGGCCCTGAAGTCGCTCGACTTCGTGGCCGTCGTCTCGCAGACGATGACCCCGACCGCGGCCTATGCCGACGTCCTGCTGCCCAAGACGACCGGGCTGGAGGAGGAGGAGATATCGCTCGACCCGGCCGCGCCCTGCGTGAGCTACACCAACCCGGCGCTCGCTCCCCGGGGCGAGGCGCGGAGCGACTTCGACATCGCCGTCGATCTGGTCCGTCGTCTGGGAAAGCGGACGACTCTCGCCGGCGATTTCTTCCCCTGGCGCGACAAGCGCGCGTTCAATCAATGCCTGCTGGGCGACAACGACATCGGTTTCGACGAGCTCGAGGCGCGGGGCTTCGCCCGTTTCGACTACCGGCTGGGCGACTTCGACCGCAACGGCTTCAAGACGCCGACCGGCAAGGTCGAACTCTATTCCGAGACCCTCGCCGCGCTCGGCCTCGACCCGCTGCCCGACCATCTGCCGTCGCGCGCCGAGCGCGCCAGCGCGGCCGACCGCCGCGCCTACCCGCTGCTGCTGCTGACCGGCGCGCGCGAGAAGACCTACCACCATTCGCGTTACCGCGATCAGGCCTGGGCGCGCAAGGTCTCGCCCTTCCCGCTGCTCCAGGTCCACCCGGAGACTGCGGCCGACCGGGGGCTGGCGGCGGGCGACTGGGTGAAGCTCGAGACCGCGGGCATGGACGGGACCTGCAAGCTCCGCGTCGCCGTGACCGAGGATACCGCCCCCGGGGTGGTGCGCACCGGCATGGGTTGGTGGCTCCCCGAGGCCGCGGGACCCGACTACGGCGCGCTCGAAGTCAACGTCAACGGCGCGCTGTCCTATGGCGGGCCGTGGGACCCGGTGACCGGCTCGGCGGATACGCGGGGCCTTCCCTGCCGCGTGACGCCGATCCCCGCCGACGCGGCCCCGATCGCCGCCGGGCGCGAGCGGGCGACGGCGTGAGCGCCAGGGCGTTGACCGGCGCGACGCGGCGGGTACTCTCTCCCGGACGCAACCTCCGCCCGAGGGACGGATGAGCGACGACGCGATCGAGAAGGCGGCCCGGCGGATCCGCGACGCCTACCGGCGGGGCCGGCCGATCCGGCCGGTGCGGGACGCGCTGCCCAAAGGCGACCTTGCCGCGGCCTACCGGGTGCAGCGCGCCAATACCGATTATTGGGTCGGGCGGGGGCGCCGCATCGTCGGGCGCAAGATCGGGCTGACCGCCAAGGCGGTGCAGGCCCAGCTCGGGGTCGATCAGCCGGATTACGGCATGTTGTTCGCCGACATGGCGGTGGTCGATGGCGACGAGATCCCGGCCGGCGAGGTCATGCAGCCCCGCGTCGAGGCCGAGGTCGCCCTGGTGCTGGCCCAGGACCTGTTCGACGAGCAGCTCACCGTCCTCGATCTGATCGACGCCGTGGCCTATGCGCTGCCCGCGATCGAAGTCGTCGGCAGCCGCATCGCCAAATGGGACATCGACATCGTGGACACCATCTCGGACAACGCCTCCTCGGGCAAATTCGTGCTCGGCGTCCGCCCGGTGGCCCTGGAGGATCTCGACCTGCGCCGCTGTGGCATGACGATGGAGTTGCGAGGCGAGCCGGTCTCCGTGGGGGCGGGCGTCGCCTGCCTCGGCAACCCGCTGAACGCGGCTCTCTGGCTCGCGCGCCGGATGGTCGCGGTCGAGACCCCCCTTTGCGCCGGCGACGTGGTGATGACCGGCGCGCTCGGCCCCATGGCCGCGGTCGCTCCGGGCGACGTGGTCGAGGCCCGCATCGAGGGGCTGGGCTCGGTGCGGGCGGCCTTCGCGGCGTAAGGAGCCGCGGGATGGCGAAGACCGGCGTCGCGATCGTCGGCTCGGGCAATATCGGCGCCGATCTGATGATCAAGATCGTCGAGACCTCGCGGTCGCTGAAGATGATCGCCCTCGCCGGCATCGCGCCCGAGTCGGACGGTCTCGCCCGCGCCCGCGCCCTCGGCGTCGCCGCGACCCATGACGGGCTGGCCGGCCTCGCCCGGATGTCGGCATGGGCCGACGTCGAGATCGTCTTCGATGCGACCTCCGCCGGGGCGCACGCAGCCAACGCCTCGATCTGCGCCCGGGACGGCAAGCGGATCGTCGATCTCACCCCCGCCGCGGCCGGACCCTACGTCGTCCCGGTCGTCAACATGGACGAGCATCTCGACGCCCCCGACATCAACATGGTCTCCTGCGGCGGCCAGGCGACGATCCCCATCGTCCACGCCGTGGACCGGGTGGCCAAGGTCCATTACGCGGAGATCGTCGCCTCGATCGCCAGCAAGTCCGCCGGACCGGGAACCCGCGCCAACATCGACGAGTTCACCGAGACCACCTCGCGCGGCCTCGAAGCCGTGGGCGGGGCGGGGCGCGGCAAGGCGATCATCGTGCTCAACCCGGCCGAGCCGCCGCTGCTGATGCGCGATACCGTGTACACGCTGAGCGCCGACGGCGACCGCGGCGCGATCGAGGCCTCGGTCGCCGACATGGTGGGCGCCGTGCAGGCCTACGTCCCCGGCTACCGGCTGAAGCAGAAGGTGCAGTTCGAGCGGTTCGGGGCCAACAACCCGCTCGAGATCCCCGGCCTCGGCGCCTATACCGGCCTCAAGGCCTCGATCTTCCTCGAGGTCGAGGGGGCGGGGCATTACCTGCCGACCTATGCCGGCAATCTCGACATCATGACGTCCGCCGCCCTCGCCACCGCCGAACGGCTGGCCGGGCGGGGCCGGGCGGCGTGACCGAGACGGGGGCGGACGCCATGCCGATCGACAAGTCCAGGAAGATCTACGTCCAGGACGTCACCATGCGCGACGGCATGCACGCCATCCGCCACCAATACGGCGTCGACCAGCTCGTCTCGGTCTGCAAGGCGCTCGACCGGGCGCGGGTGGACAGCGTCGAGGTGAGCCACGGCGACGGGCTCGCCGGCATGTCCTTCAACTACGGCTTCGCCCGGCATTCCGACCGCGCCTATCTCGAGGCCGCCGCCGAAGCGCTCGAACACGCGACGCTGGCGACGCTGCTGATCCCCGGCATCGGCACCGTCCGCGACCTCGACGACGCCTACCGCGCGGGCGCCCGGTCGGTGCGCATCGCGACCCACTGCACCGAGGCCGACATCTCCCGGCAGCATATCGAGCACGCCCGCGCGCTCGGCATGGACGTGGCCGGCTTCCTGATGATGGCCCATATGAGCCCGCCGGCCGAACTCGCCCGGCAGGCCAAGCTGATGGAGTCCTACGGCGCGCACTGCGTCTACGTCACCGACTCGGCGGGCGCGCTGCTGACTCACGAGGTCGGCGAGCGCTTCCGGGCGTTCCGCGACCTGCTCGACCCCGGCACCCAGATGGGCATTCATGCGCATCACAATCTGAGCCTGGGCGTCGCCAACTCGATCGCCGCCCTGGAATGCGGCGCCGTCCGCGTCGATGCCTCGCTCGCCGGCATGGGCGCGGGGGCGGGCAACGCGCCGCTGGAAGTGTTCATCGCCGTCGCCGACCGGATGGGGCTCGACCACGGTTGCGATCCGTTCGCGCTCATGGACGCCGCCGACGACATCGTCCGCCCGATGCAGGACCGGCCGGTCCGCGTCGACCGCGAGTCGCTGTCGCTCGGCTATACCGGCACCTATTCGAGCTTCCTCCGCCACGCCGAGAGCGCGTCCCGGACCTACGGCGTCGATACCCGCGACATCCTGGTCGAGCTCGGCCGGCGCCGCATGGTCGGCGGCCAGGAGGACATGATCGTGGACGTGGCCCTCGATCTGGCGAAGCGGCGCGAAGAACGGGTGAACTGAGATGGCCGACGTCCCCAAACTCGCCCGGCGGCTCGACGATGCGGCGCGCAACGCCAAGTCCGTCCGCCAGCTCTCCGCCGACGGGGGGCTCACCCTCGACGAGGGCTACGCCATCCAGTCCGCTTCGATCGCGCGCCGGCTCGCGCGCGGCGAACGGCGGGTGGGGATCAAGATGGGCTTCACCAGCCGCGCCAAGATGGCGCAGATGGGCATCCACGACATGATCTGGGGGCGGCTCACCGACGCCATGGTGGTGGAGGATGGCGGCCGCATCGATCTCGCCCGCTACGTCCATCCGCGCGTCGAGCCCGAGATCGCCTTCCTGCTCGCCGGACCCGTGGACTGGCCGGTCACCGCCGCCGCCGCGCTCGCCGCGGTCGAGGCGGTCGCCCCGGCGATGGAGATCATCGATTCGCGCTACCGCAACTTCAAGTTCTCGCTTGCCGACGTGGCGGCCGACAACGCCTCCTCGTCGGGCTTCGTCGTCGGGCCGTGGCGGGCGGGCGACGCCGACCTCGACAATCTCGGCATGATCCTGGAGTTCAACGGCAGGCCGCGCCAGATCGGCTCCTCGGCCGCCATTCTGGGCCATCCGGCGCGCGCCCTGGTCGCCGCCGCCCGCCTCGCCGCCGAGGCCGGCGAGCGACTCGAAGCGGGGTGGATCGTGATGGCCGGCGGCGCGACCGCGGCCGAGCCGCTTTGCGCTGGCGATCATGTCCGCAACGACGTTCAGCATCTCGGATCGGTCGCCTTCTCGGTGGCGGGCCCACGCGGGTAAACTTTTCGCTTGACAAAGCGGGGTTTCGCGTGTATGGTGCCCCGCAGTTGAAGGATGTGACCGAGGCCTTGCGGCGGGCAAGCGCTCCGCAATCGAAGGTTGTGAAGCAGGGGACGCAGCGAATGTCGGCGTCGCGTCTCCGCCGCGTCTCGTCCCGATCGGACGCATTCGAATGGCGAGGCGCGGGATGGGTGACGCGGCGCGCCGCCGGGCGGTTCCCGACCGGGAATTCTCCTCGTCTTTCGCCTGTTTTCGCCCCGGTTTTGGCCGATTTTCATCTTGCTTTTCTCCTGTTTTTTTGGCGTAACCCCTTGATAAATAAAGAAATCTTAAATTTTCGCCGCCGTCGGGGCGGTGTTCGGCCTCCTCGGGCCGCCGTCCCGCTTCCGGTTCGCATGGGAAGACGCGCCGGCTCCAGGTCTTGCCCGCAGCCGGACCATCTGCAATCGGAGGTTGTATTTCAGTGCAACGAAAAAGATCGGCGGCGACTGGCGGCGCCTCCGCCGCATGACGGTTGTCGGCCGCCGGGCCGCGCGCTACGCTCGGCCGCCGGCCGGTGGACCGGCGGAACGAGAGGCCGATGACGAGTCCCCGGCAGTATCTGATGCGGATGGCCGTCTTCGTGATCGCCGTCCTGGCGATCGTCGTCGCGCTGTGGCCGCCGTTGGAGCAGGCGTTTCTCGCCAACCAGGGGCTCAACGGGCTGATCATCGGCGTGCTGGTCCTCGGCATCGCCTACATCTTCCGCCAGGTGTTCGCGTTGCAGCGCGAGGTCAACTGGATCGAGGGCTTCCGCACTGGGCGGGTCGGCATGTCGGTGCAGGCGGCGCCGCGCCTCATCGCGCCGATGGCGGCCATGCTGGGCGAACGGACGCAGCGGTTCAGCCTGTCGGCGATGACGATGCGCTCGCTGCTCGACGGGATCGCAGCGCGGCTCGACGAACAGCGCGAGATCTCGCGCTACCTCATCGGTCTGCTGATCTTCCTCGGGCTGTTGGGCACTTTCTGGGGCCTGTTGCAGACCATCACCTCGGTCGGCGCGGTGATCTCGGGGCTGAGCGTGGGGTCCGGCGATCTCGCCGCGGTGTTCGCCGATCTCAAGAAGGGGCTGCGGGAGCCGCTGACCGGCATGGGCACCGCGTTCAGCTCGTCCCTCTTCGGCCTCGCCGGATCGCTGGTCCTGGGCTTCCTCGAACTCCAGGCCGGACAGGCGCAGAACCGGTTCTACAACGACCTCGAGGACTGGCTGTCGGGCCAGGCGCGGCTCGGCGGCGGCGCGCTGTCGGTCGAGGGCGACCATGCCGTGCCGGCCTACGTCCAGGCGCTTCTCGAACGCACCGCCGACGGCCTCGACAACCTCCAGCGCGTGATCGAGCGCGGCGAGGAGAGCCGCATCAGCGCCAACAACAACATCGCGGCGCTGGCCGGGCAGCTCGCGGCCCTGACCGATCAGATGCGGACCGGGCAGGAGTTGACGGCGCAGCTGGCGGAGAGCCAGCTCGACCTCAAGCCGGCCCTCGCCCGCCTCATCGACGGTCGCGGCGAGCGCGGCGACGAGGGGGTGCGCGGGCATATCCGCAGCATCGACCTCCATCTGGCGCGGCTGCACGAGGAGCTGGCCGCGGGCCGGACCGAGTTGATCCGCGAGATCCGCGCCGAGATCCGCGTGCTCGCGCGCACGCTGGCCGCAGTCGCCGAGGGCCGGGACCGACCGGCCGGGCAGTAACCGCCGCGCAGGCCATGGTCGGTGTGAGAAATGCGGGTTAGCATCCGCCGCCGGCATCGGACGCCGGACATCTGGCCCGGCTTCGTCGATTCGATCGCGTCGCTGCTGATCATCGTCATCTTCCTGCTGATGGTGTTCACGCTGGCGCAATACTTCCTGAGCGAACTCCTGTCGGGCCGGAACGAGGCGCTGGATCGCCTCAACCTCCAGGTCGCGGAACTGTCCGACATGCTGGCCCTCGAACGCGGCGCCAATGCGGAGCTGCGCGACGATCTGTCGCAGCTGTCGAGCCAGCTGCAGGCGTCGATCTCCGAGCGCGACCGGCTGTCGGGCGAACTGGCCGTGCTGCTGCCCGAGCGCGACGCCCTGGCGCAGGCCCTCGCCGAGCGCGCCGCCGAGCGGGACGCCCTGTCGTCGTCGCTCGCGGCGCGGACAAAGGAGCTCGAAGACGCCTACCGGACGATCGAGGCCGACAAGGAGAAGATCGAGCTGCAGCTGCGCCGCGCGGCCAGTCTCGAACGCGACATCGAAGCCCTGCGCGAGGTGCGGAAGGATCTGGAAGCGAAGGTCGCCGGGCTCGCCAGCCGCCTCGCGGCGCAGGACGAGGCGCTGGCCGCCCTCCGCGACCGCTCCGGCGAGCTCGAAGCCCGGCTCGCCGACGAACGCGAGCGCACCGCCCTGGCGCAGCGCGAGATCGACGAGAAGGACGTGCGCCTTGCGGACCTCGCCGGCCGGGCGCGCCGCGCCGCGGAGTCGCTGACCGCCGAGCGGGCGATCTCGGCCGAGGCGCGGCGCCAGGTGGAGCTGCTCAACCTCCGGATCGAGGCGCTGCGCCGCCAGCTGGCGGGCATATCGGCGGCGCTCGAGGCCTCCGAAGCCAAGGCGCGGGCGCAGGGCGTCAAGATCGTCAATCTCGGCCGGCGGCTCAACGCCGCCTTGGCCAGCAAGGTGCAGGAGCTCGCGCGCTACCGCTCCGAATTCTTCGGCCGGCTGCGCGAAGCCCTGGGCGACCGGCGCGACATCCGCATCGTCGGCGACCGGTTCGTCTTCCAGTCCGAGATCCTGTTCGAGTCGGGTTCGGCCGATCTCCAGGTCGGCGGCAAGCGGCAGATCGCCCGGCTGGCCGAGACGCTGACGGACGTCTCGACCCGCATCCCGGGCGACATCGCCTGGGTGCTGCGCGTCGACGGGCATACCGACCGGGTGCCGATCGATACGCCGCTCTTCCGGACCAACTGGGAGTTGTCCACCGGGCGGGCGATCGCGGTGGTGAAGTATCTGATCGCCCTCGGCCTGCCGCCGGAGCGGCTGGCCGCGACCGGGTTCGGCGAGCACCAGCCGCTGGATGCGGGCGACGACGAGGCTGCCTACCGCCGCAACCGGCGGATCGAGTTCAAGCTGACGGAACGCTGAGCGCCGCCGCGCCCGGCTCGCCCCCTGTCTCGCCCCCCGGTTCGGCCCCCGGGTCGGCCCCCGGGTCGGCGTCGAACTGGAGCGCCGCGAGCCGCGCATACAGCCCGCCCCCGGCGAGCAGCTCGTCATGCCGGCCCGCGGCGACGATCGCCCCCCGGTCCATCACCACGATCCGGTCGGCGGCGAGCACGGTCGCCAGCCGATGGGCGATGACCAGCGTCGTGCGCCCCGCCATCAACCGGGCGAGGGCGGCCTGCACCATCCGTTCGTTCTCGGAATCCAGCGCGCTCGTCGCCTCGTCGAGCAGCAGCACCGCGGGATCGCGGAGGATCGCGCGGGCGATGGCGATCCGCTGGCGCTGGCCGCCCGACAACCGCACCCCCTTCTCGCCCAGAAAGGTGTCGAAGCCGGCGGGGAGCCGATCGAGGAACTCCGTTGCGGCCGCGGCCTCCGCGGCCCGGCGGATGTCGTCGCTTCCGGCCCCGGCGCGGCCGTAGCCGATATTGGTCCAGGCGTCGGCCGAGAAGATCGCCGGCTCCTGCGGCACCAGCCCGATGCGGGCGCGCACGGCGCCGGGTTCGGCGCGGCGCACGTCCACGCCGTCGAGGGAGACGACGCCGGTCTGCGGGTCGTAGAAGCGCAGCAGGAGCTGGAACACGGTCGACTTCCCGGCGCCCGACGGGCCGACCAGGGCCACGCGCTCCCCTGCTGCCACGGCGAAGGAGACTCCGTCGAGGGCGCGCCTGCCGGGTTGCGACGGGTAGTGGAACCCTACCTCCTCGAACGCGACCCGGCCGAGAGCCGGCTCCGGCAGCGGCGACGGCGACGGCGGGGCGTCGATCTCGGGCTCGACCGCCAGCAGGTCGAACAGCCGTTCGCTGGCGCCCGCGGCGCGCTGCAACTCGCCGATGACCTCGCTGAACGCGCCGACCGCGCCGGCGACCACCACGGCGTAGAAGACGAACGCCGACAACTCGCCCGGCGAGATGCGCCCGGCGATGACTTCGCGTCCGCCGAGCCAGAGGATCACCCCGACCGCGCCGAAGACCAGCGCGATGACGCAGGCGGTGAGCATCGCGCGGGCGCCGACGCGCCGGAGCGCCGTCTCCAGCGCGCCGTCGACCAGGGCGCCGAAGCGGCGGCGGTCGATGTCCTCATGGCCATGGGCCTGGACCGTGCGGACGGCGTTCAGCGTCTCCTCGCCATAGGCCGAGATGTCGGCGATGCGGTCCTGGCTGGCGCGCGACAGCAGCCGGACGCGGCGGCCGAACAGCACGATCGGGACGATGACCGCCGGGACGATGGCGAAGACCAGGGCGGTCAGATGCCAGCTGGTCACGAACAGCATCACCGTACCGCCGGCGAAGAGCAGCGCGTTCCTGAGCGCCACCGAGAGCGACGAGCCGACGACGACTTGCAGCAGCGTCGTATCCGCGGTCAGGCGCGACGTCACCTCGCCCACCCGCGTGACCTCGAAGAAGGCGGGGCTCAGCCGCAGCGCGTGGTCGAACACGTCGCGGCGGATGTCGGCGACGGCGCGTTCGCCGACCCAGGACACCAGATAGAAGCGGCCATAGGTGGCGAGCGCAAGGACGGCGATGACGATCAGAAGGGCGAACAGCGCCCGGTCGAGAAGCGCCACGTCGCCGCTGCGGAACCCTTCGTCGATCAGCATGCGCAGCCCGGCGCCGAGCACGAGCACGGCCCCGGCCCCGAACAGGAGCGACGCAAGCGCGGCCAGCAGGCGGAGCCGGTAGGGGGCGAGATAGGGCAGCAGCGCCCGCAGATGGCGCGCCTCCCGCCGTCCCAGTCGGCCCGCCCGCCGCCGCGGCGGATCGGCCGTCGAATCCCGTGACATCCGCGCAGCCCGTGAAGCCCGCCCCGCATATAGCAGCATCGGGCGCGCGCCGGTATCGCCGCCGCCGCCGCTTGCCGGCGCGGACGGTCTCCCCTATACAGGCCGCGCCCCGAGGAGTATGGCGATGAAGAAGGACATTCACCCCGACTACCACGAGATCGAAGTGGTCATGACCGACGGCGCGACCTACCGGACCCGTTCGACCTGGGGCAAGGCGGGCGACACGTTGAAGCTGGACATCGACCCGAAGACGCATCCGGCCTGGACCGGCGGCGCGCAGCGGCTGGTCGATACGGGCGGACAGGTGGCCAAGTTCAACAAGCGGTTCCAGAACCTGAAGCTCGACTGAACCGGGGCGACCGGCGGGGACGCGCCGACGCGCCCGGCCCGGCCGAGACGCGACCGATGGCCATGCCTTCGCAGCCCGACATGACGGCGATCGAGATCCGGGAGCCCGGCGGCCCGGACGCGCTGGTCCCCTGCGTCCGGCCGCGGCCCATGCCGGGGGCGGGCGAGCTGCTGATCCGGGTCGCCGCCGCCGGGGTCAACTATCCCGACGTGATGCAGCGGCGCGGCCGCTATCCGCCGCCGCCCGGCGCCTCCGACATACCGGGGCTCGAGATCGCGGGCGTCGTCGAGGCGGTGGGCGAGGGGGCGGCGGGGTTCGCCGTCGGCGCCGAAGTCTGCGCCCTGGTCGCCGGCGGCGGGTACGCCGAATACTGCGCGGCGCCCGCGCCGCAATGCCTCCCGCTTCCGCGCGGCCTCGATATGGTCGCGGCCGCGGCGATCCCCGAGACCTTCTTCACCGTCTGGACCAACCTGTTCGACCGCGGACGCCTCGCCGCCGGCGAGACGGCGCTGATCCATGGCGGGGCCGGCGGCATCGGCACCGCGGCGATACAGATCGCCGCGGCCCTGGGCGCGCGCGTCCTCGCCACCGCGGGGAGCGCGCGGAAATGCGAAGCCTGCCGGGCGCTCGGCGCCGAGCGCGCGATCGACTACCGCAACGAGGACTTCGTCGCCGCGGCCCGCGAGGCGACCGGCGGCCGCGGGGTGGACGTGATCCTCGATCTGGTCGGCGGCGACTACACGCCCCGCAATCTCGACGCGCTGGCCGAGGACGGGCGGCTGGTGCAGATCGCGGTCCAGGGCGGCGCGACCGCCGAGGTCCCGCTGTTCGCCGTCATGCGGAAGCGGCTCACCTTGACCGGCTCCACGTTGCGCCCGCGTCCGGTCGAGGCCAAGGGGGCCATCGCCGCCGCGCTCCGCGCCCGGGTCTGGCCGCTGCTGGAGTCGGGGCGGATCGCGCCGGTCGTCCACGCGGCCTATCCGCTGCGCGAGGCCGCGGCGGCGCACGCCTTGATGGAATCCGGCGCGCATATCGGTAAGATCGTTCTCACGACCTGAGCCTCGCGCGCCCGAGCCGGGGCGCGGGGCGACGTCGCGACGGGAGAAAGGAGGCGACATGGCCCGACCCCTGATGCCGAAGGCCACCGCCGTCTGGCTGATTGAGAACACGGCCCTGACGTTCGACCAGATCGCCGGGTTCTGCGGCCTTCATCTGCTCGAAGTGCAGAGCATCGCGGACGACGAGGTCGCCATCGGCATGGTCGGATACGATCCCATCGCCAACGGCCAGCTGACGCAGGACGAGATCGACCGCTGCACCGCCGATCCCGGCGCGCAGCTCGAGATGGCCCCGCGCGACATCCCCGCGCCGCTGGTCAGGACCAAGGGTCCGCGCTACACGCCGGTGGCCCGGCGGCAGGACAAGCCCGACGCGATCGCCTGGCTGGTGCGACATTTCCCCGACCTGACCGACGCCCAGATCTCCAGGCTGATCGGCACCACCAAGCCGACGATCTCGGCGATTCGCGAGCGCAGCCATTGGAACATGGCGAACATCAAGCCGCGCGACCCGGTGGCCCTCGGCCTCTGCAACCGCCGCGAGATCGACGCCGCCCTGGAGAAGGCGGGCTATCCGGGAACCGGGGAGATGGTCGCGGAGACCGCCGTCGGAGATGGTTGAGCGGGAGCCCGACCCGCCTTTCTTCCTTACCTGTGAGACGGACGGAGCGCTGCGTTCGCGTGATAGGCCGTTACGAGACGGCCGTCAGAGATGACGACCACCTTGTTCTTCAACCGCTCCAATACGGCGATTTCCCTTTTCCGGGATTGAATCGCCTTGTCCACATCTCGCTCCCTCAGCATGATCCTGTCTTGGCCGATCTCGGTACCGTATTCGAGAATCAGCTCCGGGTCGGTCTTGCGCAAGCCGCGTTGCCTCATCCTCGCTTGGCCGTGCTTCGTAACGGGTGGCTTGGTCATTGGTCTGTCTCCTCTTCCTTTGTTTCAGGTCAACAGGTAGCTCTCATTGCCCTCCACAGCTCCGGAAATACCGGTGTATTCGCGCAACGTGTCGTCGGCGATCAATGTGGGGCCGGAGGGTCTCCAGGGCGGGCAAGCCGCGGTTGTCGTTTGCGCCAGTCGTACCTCGCGCTCCTCGCGTCGTACACGTCCTCCGAAAAACGCACCTGTTTCAGCGCTTCCTCCAATCCCACTTCCAGAATGGGGGCACCGTATTCCAACCCTCTCGATTCGCCCCGCGGGACGTGCCAGAAAAAGCGGCCCATGGGGTCGATCATGAGATAGGAGTTGGTCATATGCGCGTTGTCCTCGGGGACGATGTTCACTCCCGCATCGCTCAAGGACCGGTGACGCCCGACGAACTTCCGGAACTCCTCCCCGGAGATCTCGCAGTCGGCAGCGATCTCGTCGTTCTCGCCGATCACCGGCAGCACCTGAAACAGCTTCCAGCGCTCCGGATACAGTCGCCGAATGATCCCGCTCATGTCTTCGTCGATGTTGTAGCGGCTGACGACCGTGTTGCACTTGACACCGACCCCATGGCTTCGCAGTATGTCTCCAAGCTCCAGCATCTTGTTCACATAGGGAATCCCCTTCCGGGTTCGCCCAATAGCGACGTTGACGAGGTCGTCGCTGGAGTCCAGGGATAGCGCCGCCCAGTCGATCCATTGTCCCGAGTCTTCGATCAGCTTCCGAAGACGATGGCCGTTGGAAACGATGGAGACGGCGCAGCGGTGCTGGCTGCGCTCCTTGATGCGTCGACAGAGGTCGCCCAAATCCGGTACCAGGGTAGGTTCGCCACCGGCGAAGTTGATTTTCCCGACCCCGGCGCCGACCAGGAGGTCGATCAAGGCTCTCTGCCTGGCAGGCGTCAGGTAGTCTTCTCGCGCCACGCCCGGAAATCCCGCGAAGCAATACTTGCACCGGGCGTTGCACTTCTCGATCAGGTGGAAGTTGACGGACAGACCCTCGAGGCCGTGGTCGATCTTGGATTGCATCTTGTCTCTCCCCTCGCCGATGCGGCACAATGGCATCGATTGGCATTTGCCAGTTGAACCACATGATCCAGCGAGAAGGAAAGTGCATGAGACGCAAATTTCTGTCAAGAGGTTATTTGCATGAAAAATGAAACCACGTATCAGGCGGTGCTGGGGCGTTTGATTGCTCAAAAACGCCAACAAAAACAGATAGATCAAGGGGAGATGGCCGAAGCCGTGGGGGTCAGCCGCTCCACATGGTCTCGCATCGAGGCGGGCGAGTCGGCGTTGAGCATGGACCAACTGGCCAAAGCCGCCAGCAAGCTGGACCTGCCCCTGGGGGCGTTGATGATCGAGGTGGACGAGATTGTCCGCGAGCTCCGCAAACAGAACGTGGAGGTGCTCGACAGCCGCGATCAGACCAGCACCGGCAAGTTCGGCAAGGCGGCCGCGGCGACGGTGGCGTTTCTCGGCGGCGCGGTCCTCGCCGGAATCGTCGCCGCCATTGTGGCCAACAAGGACCCCAAGGATACGTGAAGCGCGCCCGATCCAGCTGAGCTACGGGGGCGGAGCCACCAACACGGACCGACGGCATGGCGCGGATGGGCGTCACGCGGCGTCGGCGGCTCCGCTCCGCCGCTCCTGGCTTCGGTCGGCGCGGCGTTTCCCGGTCTGCGGCATGTCTCCGCCGACGGCGCCTATGCCGGACGGAAACTCGACGGCGCGTTGCGCAAGATCGGAAGGTAGCCGCTGGAGATCGTCAAGCGGCTCGATGCTGCGTCCGGCTTTGCCTTGCTGCTCCGACGTTGGGTCGTCGAACGCCGCCTCGCCAGAGACTTCGAAGCCTCCGTCGCCGGTACCGGGGCCCGCTCCTATCGCAACCATCCAACTCTTCGTCCGAAGACTCGCAACCGAGTGATGCAACACGATTCTTTTTCGACCAGACTCTCAAGGGCCGCTCACGACTCCCCGATATAGATGCCGAGGCCGCGCGCGGTCTCGGCCAGCGCGCCCACGGGGTCCACCACCTGATAGGAGGCGATCGCCGCTTCGAGCGGCACGTCGATGCATTGGCGGTTCGACCACGCCACCATCCGGTCGAACTTGCCCTGCGCCACCAGATCGACCGCCCGGACCCCGAACACGGACGCGAACAGCCGGTCGCGGGGCGACGGCGTCCCGCCGCGCTGGATATGGCCCAACACCGTCACCCGCGTCTCGGCGCCGGTGATCTCAGCGATGCGCTGGCCGAAATAGTTGCCGATGCCGCCAAGCCGCATCTGCTCCTCGGCGTGGGTCAGGGTGACCTGCTCGCCGCCCTCCGTCCGGACGCCCTCGGCGACGACCACCAGGCCGAAATTCCTGTCCCGGTTCTTGAGGCCGCCGATCTTCCGGGCCAGGCCGTCCAGGGTATAGGGGATTTCCGGGATCAGAATCGCGTCCGCGCCGCCGCCGATCCCGGCGGCCAGGGCGATATGGCCCGCATCGCGCCCCATGACCTCGAGCACCATCACCCGGCTGTGGCTGGCCGCGGTCGGCTGTAGCTTGTCGAGGGCTTCGGTCGCCACGTCGACCGCGGTGCCGAAGCCGACCGAACTCTCGGTCAACCCTACGTCGTTGTCGATCGTCTTGGGCACCGCCACCAGGTTGAGCCCGCCCTGCTGGGCGAGCTTGCGGGCGATCGCCAGGCTGCCGTCGCCGCCGACGACGATCAGGGCGTCGAGGCCGAGCTCCCGATAGCCGCCGACGATCTCGCCCGATCGGTCGCGCCGGCTGCCGTCCGGCATCGGGAAGTCGAACGGATCGCCCCGGTTGGTCGTGCCCAGGATCGTTCCGCCCATCCGCATGATGTTGCCGGTGAAGATGTCGAGCATCAGCTCTTCGCAATCGACCGGGCGGCGCATGAGGCCGCGCGTCCCCTCGCGGATGCCGAAGACCCGCCATCCGTACCCTTCCACCGCGCGGTGGACGACCGCCCGGATCACGGCGTTCAGCCCGGCGCAGTCGCCGCCGCTGGTGAGGATGCCGATTCGCTTGCCGTCCGCCATGGGGCCTCCCTCCGCCGCCGCGGGCGGGGAAAATATCCGCCTCGCGCCCCTCCAGGAGTAACGGATGCGGGGATTGTTTGCTATCCTGTTCGCGAACGCGCGGAACCCGATCCAACGGCGGCATGATGGACGAACAGGAGGCGGTGCGTCGTCGAGTGGCGGAGCTGGAGTCCGAGCACCGGGACCTCGACGACGTCATCGCGCGGATGGCCGAGACCGCCCCGTTCGACCAGCTGCGGATTCAGCGGCTCAAGAAGCGCAAGCTGTTGTTGAAGGACGAGATCGCCATGCTGCGGAGCAAGCTGCTCCCCGACATCATCGCCTGAGCCGCGGCCTGTGGCGGAGGAAACGTCCATCGCAGCCCCGGTCGTGGCGATCGTCATGGGCAGCCGGTCGGACTGGCCGGTCATGCGACATGCCGCCGACACGCTGGCGCAGCTGGGCGTCGCCCACGAATCGCTGGTGATGTCGGCCCACCGGACGCCCGACCGCGTCGCGCGCTACGCCGCGGCGGCGCGCGGGCGCGGGATCAAGCTGATCCTGGCCGGGGCCGGCGGGGCCGCCCATCTGCCCGGCGTCATCGCTGCGCTGACGCCGCTGCCCGTATTCGGCGTGCCGATCGAGGGCGCCGCGCTCAACGGCCTCGACAGCCTGTTGTCGATGGTCCAGATGCCGGGCGGCGTCCCCGTCGGCACCCTCGCCGTCGGGCGCGCCGGGGCGGTGAACGCGGCCCTGCTGGCCGCGGCCGTCCTCGCGTTGTCGGATACGAAGATCGCCGCCGCGTTGGACGACTGGCGCGCGCGCCAAGCCGCCGCCGTGCCCGAGACGCCGCCCGCCGACGGCTGACGCCGGCCGCCGCCGGCCGACTCAGCCCGCCCGGCGCAGCAGGCGCAGCGGGTCGGGCAGCCCGTCCGCCGCCCGCCGGGCGCGGGCGCGGAGCTTCTGCAGGCGCATCGTGTCGGCGATCCGCCGGTCGAGGAATCGCCAGCTCTCGGCGCAGCCCGCGGATCCGTCCTCGAGCCAGAACAGGACCGTCGCCGAGTAGACCGCGGCCAGCAGCCCGCGCTTGGTGTAGTAGGAGAAATCGGCCGACCGGTCGCCGGCGGCGTACCATATCCGGTCCACCGTGCGATACAGGCAGCGTATGCCGAGCGGCGCGTTCCCCGGCCGGGCGAAGAAGGACAGCGCCGCGCGCGCCGCCTCGCGGTGGGGCGCGAGCGCCTCGCACCGGGCGCGCACCCCGTGCTTGACCCGGTCCTGCAACCGCGGGCGCGCGTCTTCGCCCGCGGCCATCGCCGCCAGCATGCGGGCGTCCGCCCAGTCGCTGAAGCAGCCGACGAGCTCGCCCGCTCCGCCGGGAAAGAGGCGTTCCGCATCGGCCGGCGCCAACCCGGCGTCGGCGGCGCCCGCGGCCAGAGCCTCGGCGGTCCAGCCGTCGAACGGCGCGTGGCGCAGCGTCGCGAGCAGCAGCCCTTCGCGCGCGGCGTCCCGGTTCACGGCTACGGGTCCGCCTCGTCCCGATGCAGCAGATGGCGCAGCTCCTCGTTGAAGCCGAGCATCCGCAGGTCGGTCATGCGCATGGGGAACAGGACGCCGTCGAGATGGTCGATCTCGTGCTGCACGACGCGGGCGTGGAAGCTGCTGGCCTCCCGCTCGACCGGCCGTCCCGACGGGTCGATCCCCCGATAGCGCACCCGCTCGTAGCGGGGGACCGCGCCGGTCAGCCCGGGGAGGGAGAGACACCCTTCCCAGCCCAGCGCCTGCGCTTCGGTCAGGGGTTCGAAGACCGGATTGATCACCGCGGTGAGGGGCGCGGTGTCGGCGCCGTCGCCGCCGCCGTCCGGCTCGCCGCGCTCGGGCGGGGCCTTGAAGACGATCACCCGGCGGCTCACGTGGATCTGGGGCGCGGCGAGACCCACCCCGTTCGCGTCGTCCATGGTCTCGATCATGTCTTCGACCAGACGGCGCACGTCCTTCGCCGTGGGGTCGGCCACCTCCTCGGCGCGGCGGACCAGGACGGGGTGGCCCATGCGAGCGATTTTCAGCAACGTCATGAGGTTTACCGCATATCATGCGATGTGCTATCAGGCAACGTTCGCCCCGGGGGGCGGGAGACGAGGAGAGCCGGACACGTGGAAGTTCTGGTACGCGACAACGACGTCGATCAGGCGCTGCGCGCGCTCAAGAAGAAAATGCAGCGCGAGGGCGTGTTTCGCGAGATGAAGATGCGCCGGGCCTACGAGAAGCCGTCCGAACGGCGCGCCCGCGAGAGAGCCGAGGCGATCCGCCGCGCCCGCAAGCTGGAGCGCAAGCGGATGGAGCGCGAAGGCTATTAGATGGACCGGGCGGCGCGCTGCCGCCCGGCTACCTGACCAACACCCAGTCGCCCGCCGCCGTTTCCTTTCGGAACGGGAAGCTGCGCGTCCGCCCGCCCTGGGTCACGATGCAGTCCAGCCGCAACGGATAGCGGATGTCGCGTCGCGCCGAGAAATCGACGCCCTCGGTGGCGAGGCTCAGCGACCGGTCGGCGCTCCCGCCGGCGATCCCGGGCAGTTCGCCTCTCTCCCGCATGTCGAGGCAGACCGCCATCATGCGCTTCATCTCCACCCCGTAAGCGCTCCGTTCGAACCGGGCCTCGACGGTCGCGCACCCCGCGGCGCCGGCGCAGACCGCCGCCATCGCCGCCAGCTTCCGCAGCCCGGCCAAAGTTCCGGTCCCCGTTCGCTCTACGCCGCGCGCCATTGCAGCAGGGCGCTTTCCAGCCCCTCCACCAGGGGTTGAATGTCGCTCCCTATTCGCGTCGTCTCCAGTCGGGCGATCGCCCGGCATACGTCCGGGACTTCCCATCCGAGAAATTCGGCCAGACCGCGCAGCTTGGCCTTGGCGATCTCCGAAGGCCGGTCGGACGCCGAATCGTAGACCGAGTCCAGCCGTTTGACCTGCTCCGACAGATCGCCCGGGTCGATGCGCAACTCGCCGGCCTCCTCGCCGGCGCCGCGACGCAACCGATCCCACACCCAGATCTCCGGGGCGCCGCCGCCGGGGAGATACAACACCGGCGCATCGCGCCCGGCGCCGTCCCGTATTCTTCTTTCGGTGTCGCCGCCGCGCTTGTCGCCGTCGAGGACGAAGACGAAGTTGTCGATCTGTCCGAATTTCCTGAACGCCGCGGCGTGCATCGGGAATTCGCCGGCGCCCGTGTCCCGTCCGATGCGAACCGATTCCCTCCGGATTCGTCGCCGCGGCAGCAGGACGTCGAAAACGCCTTGCAGGATGCCTTCGGCCGCCTCGTCTTCGCAGAGCAGGCTGAGCGTCTCCCCGGAGCGCCCATACAGCGCATTCTGGACCACGTCGCGATAGGGTGGTCGCACCGAGACCCGGCCCTCCTCGTCGCGTTCGAGAAAGATGCGCGCCTGGGCGGGCACCGAGTCGAGCACGACCGGGCTGTGGGAGGTGACGACGATCTGCAGGTCGTTGCGTAAGGCGAGTTGCTGTAGCTGCAACATCAGGAGTTGCTGTACCCAGGGATGCAGCCCGGCTTCCACCTCGTCGATCAGAACCAGCGCGCCGTCGAGCTGCGCGATCTCCTGCGAAAGCCTCAGAACGGCGCGCTCGCCGGCGGCCATGTGCAGTTCGGAATACGCCGCGCCGCCTTTCTGCGTGGCGAAAAGCAGGCTCTTGCCGCCGCTGGACAGGTCGACGACCTCCGAATATCGGAAGGGCAGCATCCGATGCGCGAACTCGATCTGCGATGCGGTCAAGGGCGTTTCCCGCGGCGAGACCTTCAGATGCGACATGCTGAGCACGCCGCGCACCTCGGACGGATTGCTGAGATTGCTGAGCGTCCTGAGATAGAGCGGCCGTTCCGGCTGGACGGCGTTCTTGCGGCCGAGGAAGCTCCGATTCCATCCCTTGGCGCGCCGCCAGCGCATGGATTGCCGACCGTGGGGCGTCGAATAGTCGAACTCGATGACGATTTCTGCTTTCCCGTCTCCGCGTCCGCCCAGCCTGGGGCGATAATCGGGAAAGAGCGTAGACGGCACGAAATCCTTGATTCCTGCGCCCGGCACCTTGTAGGCGCAGGCGGCTGCGAAGAGCACCGTCGACTTGCCGCTGGCGTTGCCGCCGGCGATGACGCTCACCGGGTAATCGAACGTCACCCGCAGGTCGTCGATGCCGCGAATGCCGCGCAGGTGGAGTCCGGACAGGAAATGCGGCAGATGGGGCTTCTTGCCCTGCAATTGCTCCCAGATCTTCCGCAGTCTGTCGATCACGGGCGGCCTTTCTCCGGGTCGGCGAACGGGGCCGGAACGTCCTCCGGGCCGCCGCCCCTCACAGGGCGTTCACGATGTTCTCGGTCATCTTCCTGGCGTCGTCGAACAGCATCATCGTGTTCTCCCGGTAGAACAGCTCGTTGTCCACCCCGGCATAGCCCGGCGCCAGCGAGCGTTTCACGAACAGGATCGTCGTCGCCCGCTCCACGTCGAGGATCGGCATACCGAAGATCGGGCTCTGCGGATCCTTCTTGGCCGCCGGGTTGGTGACGTCGTTGGCGCCGATCACATAGGCCGCGTCGGCGGTCACGAACTCGTTGTTGATCGCCTCCAGTTCGAACACCTCGTCATAGGGCACGTTCGCCTCGGCCAGCAGCACGTTCATATGGCCGGGCATCCGGCCGGCGACCGGATGGATCGCGTAGGAGACCGCGACGCCTTTCTTCTTCAGCAGATCGACCATCTCGCGCACCGCGTGCTGCGCCTGCGCCACGGCGAGGCCGTAGCCGGGCACGACGATGACCTTGGCGGCGTTCTGCAGGATGAACGCCGCGTCCTCGGCGCTGCCCGTCTTGATCGCCCGGTCGCCCGACCGCCCCATCAGCGCCGCATCGCCGCCGCCGAAGCCGCCGAGGATGACGTTGAAGAAGGACCGGTTCATCCCCTTGCACATGACGTAGGAGAGGATGGCGCCCGACGCGCCGACCAGCGCGCCGGTGATGATCAGCAGCGCATTGGCCAGGGTGAACCCGATTCCGCACGCCGCCCAGCCGGAATAGGAGTTGAGCATCGAGATCACCACCGGCATGTCCGCCCCGCCGATCGGCGCGATGATCAGCAGCCCGATGGCGAAGGCCAGAGCCACCAGGAGCCAGTAGGCGGTGCGGCTCTCGGTGGCGCAGAACCAGACCGCGAGACTGATCAGCCCGACCAGGATCGCCGCGTTCAGGGCGTGCTGTCCGCGGAAGACGAGCGGCGCGCCCGAGATCAGCCCCTGGAGCTTGGCGAAGGCGACGACGGAGCCGGTGAAGGTGATCGCGCCGACCGCGGTGCCGACCGACATCTCGGCCAGGCTCGCGGCCCCGATGCCTCCCGCGACGCCGATGCCGTAGGCCTCCGGCGCATACAGGGCGGCGGTCGCGATCGCCACCGCGGCGAGGCCCACGAGGCTGTGGAACGCGGCCACCAGCTGCGGCAAGGCGGTCATCTGTATGCGGAGCGCGATGGCCGCGCCGATGGCTCCGCCGCCGACGATGCCGGCGGCGATGAGTTCGAAGCTGAGCACGCCCGGATCGGCGAGCGTCGCCGCGATCGCGATGACCATGCCGGCGATGCCGATCAGATTGCCCCGCCGCGCCGTCTCCGGCGACGACAGCCCGCGCAGCGCGACGACGAAGCACACCGCCGCGATCAGATAGGCCAGCCCGGTCGCGTCGTCTGACACCCCCGGTCCCTCAGACCTTCTTGCGATACATGCGCAGCATGCGCTGGGTCACGATGAACCCGCCGAAGATGTTGACCGAGGCGAGGGTGACCGCGACCACCCCCATGACCTTGGAGAAGTGGAGGCCGGCCGGCCCGGCGGCGATGAGCGCGCCGACGATGATCACCGAGGAGATCGCATTGGTCACGCTCATCAACGGCGAATGCAGCGCCGGCGTCACGTTCCAGACGACGTAGTAGCCGACGAACACCGCCAGCACGAAGACGGTGACCAGGAAGACGAACGGATCCGACGCCTCCGCGCCGCCCGCCGCTTGCTCCGCTCCCATGTCAGCCGCCCTCCGCCGCCATTCGCTCGCCGGCGAGGGCCGCATGGACGATGCGGCCGTCGCGCGCCACGAGGCACGCCTCAATGAGTTCGTCGCCCCAGTCGATGTCCAGGCCGCCGTCGCCGCGCGCGGCCATCGGGGCGATGAAGTTGAAGAGATTCTTCGCATACATCGCGCTCGCGTCCACGGCAAGCCGGCCGGGGACGTTGGCGTGGCCGACGATGCGCACCCCTCCCCGGACCGCCACCCGGCCGATCTCGCTCAACGCGCAGTTCCCGCCCTGCTCGACCGACAGATCGACGATCACCGAGCCCGCGCGCATGGCGTCCACCATGTCCTCGTCGATCAACAGCGGAGCGGGCCGGTCGGGGATCGACGCGGCGCAGATGGCGATGTCGTGCTTGCGCAGGGCGTCGGCCAATATCTCGCGCTGCTTCCGCCGGTAGGCGTCGGACATCTCGCGGGCGTAGCCGCCCGAAGTCTCGGCGTCCCGGACCGCCGCCGGATCGACCTCGACGAAGCGGGCGCCGAGACTCTCGACCTGCTCCCGCGCCGCCGGGCGGACGTCGTAGGCGGAGACGATCGCCCCCAGCCGCCGCGCCGTCGCGATCGCCTGGAGGCCGGCGACGCCCGCCCCCAGCACCAGCACGCGGGCCGGGGCGATGGTGCCCGCGGCCGTCATCATCATCGGCAGCGCGCGGCCGAACTCGCCGGCGGCGTCCAGCACCGCCTTGTAGCCGGCGAGGTTGGATTGCGACGACAGCACGTCCATCGACTGGGCGCGCGTGATGCGCGGCAGCAGTTCGAGCGAGAACACGGTCAGGCGCGCGCGCGCATAGGCCGGCAGCAGATCGCGATGCCGCAGCGCGGCGAGGGCGCCGACGACGATTGCGCCGGGCGGGATGTGCTCGATCTCGCCGGGCGCGTCCGCGCACGCCGCCAGCGGCGGGCGCACCTTGAGCACGACGCCGGCGCCCGCGAGCGTTTCGGCCGGGTCCGCGCACAGGGCCGCGCCGGCCTCGCGGTAGGAATCGTCGGAGACCGCCGCGTCTTCGCCCGCGCCGCGCTCGACCGCGACCTCGAACCCGAGGGCCGCGTATTTCTTCACCGTCTCCGGCGTCGCCGAGACGCGGCGTTCGTCCGGTCGCCGCTCCTTGGGCACAGCGATCTTCATCGGACCGTCGGTTTTCCGCTATCTGCCCGGGTGGGGAAGGGGCCGCGGCGGAACATGCCCCTTCGCCCGCCGTTTGCCAAGACGGAATCGGGCGGCCGATCGGCCGATCGGCGTTCGCCGCATTTCTCGTCCAGTCGCCGCGACGATGCCGCGCGGGCCGCGGACGGGCCGGGAAATGCGGGTCAGCCCGCGTCCAGAACCGCGGTGAGGTCCGGCGCCGACTTCCAACGCGGCTCCCGGCCCGCGATCCGTTCGACCGCGATCGGCTTCGCCGGCGCAAGAAACCGGCGCAGCGTCGCGACCGTCTCCGCGAGCGGGACCGGACTCCGCGCCGACTGGCTGACGATCACCGCATCCAGGGCTACGCCGCGCGCTTCCAGCGCGGCCGCCGCGGTCAGCGCATGGCTCAAGGCGCCCAGATAGCTGCCGACCACCAGGACCGCCGGGATGTCGAGCGCGGCGATCCAGTCGACCACCGTGGCCTGCCCCGTCAACGGCGCCATCGCGCCGCCGACCCCCTCGATCAGCACCGCGCCGCCCTCCCGTTCCGCGCGGGCCAAGGCTTCGTCGCAGAACCCGATCAGCGCATCGAACTCGATGGCGCGCCCCTCGCGCGCCGCCGCCATGTCCGGCGACAGCGGCGCGCGAAACCGCCAGGGAGAGATCGCGGCGACGGTCTCGGCCGTGACCGGCGAGTCCTGCGCCGACAGCAGCCGTCCGCTGTCGGACCGCGCCGCGGCGCGGTCCGTGAACCCGCTCACGACCGGCTTGAGCGCGCGCGCCGCGACGCCGCGCCGCCGCAACTGCCAGGTCAGCGCCGCGGCGACCAGGGTCTTGCCCACGCCGGTGCCCGACGCGGTGACGAATCTGGCCGGCGCCGTCCGGCTCACGCAGCCCCGGCCGCCGCGCCCGGCGCATCGGCGCGAAGGCGGCCCACGCAGTCGGCGAGCCGTTCGACGTCCGCGCGTCGGTGGCCGGCCGAGAAGGTGATCCGCAGGCGGGACGTGCCCGCGGGGACCGTCGGCGGGCGGATCGGCGTCACCAGGAATCCCGCCCGTTCGAGCTTCGCCGAGGCCGCGAGCGCTTCCCGCGCGCCGCCGACGATCACCGGGACGATCGCGCTCTCCGCCGGCGGCAGGCCGAGCCGGCCGGTGAACAGGCGGGCGTTGGCGAGCGGCGCCGCGGTCAGCGCGGCGTCGCGCTCGATGATGTCCACGGCCGCGAGCGCCGCGGCCGCGGCCGCGGGCGGCAGGCCGGTCGAATAGATCAGGCTGCGCGCCCGCGTCCGGATCAGGTCGATCAGCGCCGCCGATCCGCACACGAACCCGCCATAGGCCCCGGCCGCCTTGGAGAGGGTGCCGATCTGAATCGGGATCCGCGCCGGCGGCTCCTCGGCGAAGGCGCTGCCGCGCCCGCCGCCGACGACCCCCAGGCCGTGCGCGTCATCGACCGCGAGCCAGCAGTCCTGCTCCGCGGCCAGCCGGCGCAACGCGCCCAGGGGCGCGCGGTCGCCGTCCATGCTGAACACCCCTTCGGTGAGGATCAGGCAGTGCCGGCGCAGCGACCGCTCCGACCGCAGGCGGGCGCGGCAGTCGTCGAGGTCGTTATGCGCGAAGGCGGCGACGCGGGCGCCGCTCAACCGCGCGCCGGCGTGCATCGACGCATGGCAGAGTTCGTCCAGAAGGATCAGGTCGCCCGGCCCGGCGAGCGACGGGATCACGCCGATATTGACGAGATAGCCGCTGCCGAACACGCAGCACGCCTCGGCGTCCTTGAGCTTGGCGAGGCGCGCTTCAAGCGTCTCGAACAGCGGGTGGTCGCCGGTGACGAGCCGCGACGCGCCCGCCCCCGCCCCGTAGGCCGCCACCGCCTCGACCGCCGCCCGCTTCACCGCCGGATGCTGCGACAGGTTGAGATAGTCGTTGCAGCAGAACGAGATCAGCCGCGCCCCGCCGCGCTCGGCGATCCCGTCCGCGCCGCGCCGGGTGGGCGACAGGCTGCGCCGGAGCCCGTCTGCCTCGAGCCGCGCCAGCTTGGCGCGGGCGAACCGGTCGAGCGTCGTGGCGTCCGGCGCAGGCCGCCCCCGGGCCGGCGCCGCCGCGGCCATGCCGGATCCCGCTCGACCGTCGGGCGCCGGCCGACGGCGTCAGGCGTTGCCGCGCGCCTCGCGGAACCAGCCCAGCCGGTCGTGCGCCGGCTTGTCGGAGAAGCTGAACAGGAAGGCTTCGTCCTCGGCCTCATGCCGGTGCGGATACCAGGTGGGGACGACGAACACGTCGCGGGGTCCCCACGCCAGGATGCGGTCGCCGACGATCGTGCGCCCCGTCCCTTCGACCACGGCATAGACCCATGCCGCGGTGGACCGGTAGCTCTCGGTTCGCAGCCCCTTGGGGAGCAGCTGGACGTAGGTGCCGATGGTGGGCATCGACGGCCCGCCGGTCGCCGGGTTGACGTACTCCATCTTGACGCCGTGATAGGGGTCGAGATCGCTTGCCTTGCCCAGCGTCTCGAGCGCCTCGCGCGCGCGCCGATAGGGGTAGTGGAATACCGGCGAATTGGCGGTGGGATAGGTCGAACCCATGGGAAGCATGTTGGCGCCGTAGCGCGCCATGTTGTCGCCCGGCGGGTTGCCGGCCGGGTGGATTTCCTCCGGGTAGGGCTCGGCGAACACCGGGCCCATATAGCGCACCATCGGAATGTCGAGCCCGTCCAGCCAGACCACCGGCTCGTCGCCTTCATGCCCGTGGTCGTGCCATACCCAGGACGGCGTGAGGATCAGGTCGCCCGGCTCCATATAGGCCTTCTCGCCGTTGATGGCGGTATAGGCTTCGCGCCCCTCGATGATGAAGCGCAGCGCCGCCGGGCTGTGCCGGTGCGTCGCCGCGGTCTCGCCCGGCATGATCAGCTGGAGCCCGGCATAGAGCGCCTCGGTGATGCAGGACCGCCCCTGCATCGTCGGGTTCTCGAGCACCAGCACCCGGCGTTCGGCTTCCTCGGTGCTGATCAGGTCGGCGGATTCCAGGAGCGAAGGCCGCAGCCCGTCATAGGACCAGAGATGCGGCGTCGCGTCGGAGACCGGCTCCTTGGCGAGCAGTTGGTGGAGCACCTCCCACAACGGGGCCAGGTTCTGGCGCTTGATGCGCTCGTAATACGCCGCGCGCGCCTCGTTGGTTTCCGGCTTGCTGTCCATCGCTCTGCTCATGAATCCCTCCCGGGTGGACCGCCCGCATGCGCGGACCGTCGCGGTCCGGTCGTGTCCGCGGCCCAGTCATGTCGATGCCCGCCCGATCATACCCCGGAATCGCTCCCGTTCGATACGCCCTGGCGGGAGGCGGCGTTGCGGGCGCGCTCGGCGGCCGACGCCGCGGTCTGGTTGAACATCACCTTGCGCTCGTCGTCGCCGGGCGGCCCGCGCCGGCGCAGCTCCTTGCCCAGATCGACGCCCGCCCGAACGGCGGGGCGTTGCTTCACCGCCTCGCGCCAGCGCGACAGGTTGGGGAACTCGTCGAGCGGCTGCCCCAGCGGCTTGGCGATCAGCACCCAGGGCCAGCTCGCCATGTCGGCGATCGAATACGCGCCGAGAATGTAGTCGCGCCCTTCGAGCCGCCGCTCCAGGACGCCGAGGCAGCGATTGTACTCGTCGGCGTAGCGCCGGCGCGCGTATGCCTCCTCGCCCGGCGCGTAATTGACGAAATGGCTGATCTGTCCGGCCATCGGCCCCAGATTGCCGACCTGCCAGAACAGCCATTCGTGCAGCTCCTTGCGGCCGCGCGCGTCCTTTGGCGCGAAGCGGCCCGTCTTCTCGGCGAGATACAGCAGGATGGCACCCGATTCGAAGATCGGCAGCGGGCCGCCCCCGGCGTCGCGATCGACGATCGCCGGCATCCGGTTGTTGGGGCTGATGGCCAGGAAGTCGGGATCGAACTGCTCGCCGTGGCCGATATTCACCGGAGTCATCCGATAGGGAAGGCCGCATTCCTCCAGCATGATGGCGACCTTCCAGCCGTTCGGCGTCGGCCAGTAGTAGAAATCGATCATCCTGCGCTACTCCCTGCCGGCGGGACCGCGGCGGCGACCAGATGGTTGTCCCAGCGGCGGGTTCCGAAGGAGGCGATCCTAAGCGGTTTCACCCGGTTCGACCATACGTCGATGACGAACACGCCGCCACGCCCGCTGCTGGCCAGGATTTCTCCCGGCCGCGCGCCCGGCGCGACGCCGCTGCCGTCGGGAACCGGCAGGGCGGAGAGGAAGGCTCCGTCGGCGTCCCACAGGGTCACCAGATGGCCGCGCGGGGCCGAGACCGCGATCGTCCGGCCGCCGGGGTCGAAGCAGACGCCGCCGCAATACCGCTTCATCGCGCGCAGGATGCCGGCGGGCGCCTCGAGGAGGCGCAGCGGGCCGCGGCGGGATCCTCCGCCGGCCGCGGGCGCCGCGCGATGCAGGGCGACCAGCGGCGTCAGGTCGCCTGCCGGCCCTTCGTACTGCATGGCCGCCGCGACCGTGTCGTCGTCGCCGACCGCGAGGTGACGGATGCTCAGCCGATGCAGGCCGGGGTCGAGCCGGCATTCCTGCAACAGCTTGCCGCTCCGCCGGTCGACATAGCAGAGCGACGGCGCCATGGTCGGCAGGTTGAGCTTGACGCGCGGCAGATCCGGCCGCGTCAGGATGCCGCCATTGGCGACGACGAACGTCTCGCCGTCGGCGAGCAGCCGCACGTCGTGCGGGCCGACGCCGTGCGAAGGGAACTCGCCGAGGCGCGCGTAGCCGTCCGCCGCATCGTAGACGCCGATGACGCCGCGCGCGCCCTCGAAGTCGTTTTCGCTGGCGTAGAGCAGGTGCCCGTCGCGGGCGAACACGCCATGGCCGTAGAAGTGGCGGTCGGCGGGCGGCGCGAAGCGGCGCGCGCCGATGCCGCGCGTCGGATCGATCGCGAGCGCGAAGCGGCCCGGCCGGCGCCCGAACAGCACCGCGGCGCGCCCGTCGGGACGAACGGCGAAGGAATGCCCGCGCGCCGGCGACGGAAGGTCGAGGACGGGCGCGCCGGATGCCGAAAACCCGCCGACGCGATAGCCGCCGCCGGTGACGACGCAGGCGCCGAGATAGAGCCGCGCGTCGGATCGATCGCGAGCGCGAAGCGGCGACGGCGCGGCCGCCCCGGCGGCGGCGCCCGCGAGCAGCCGGAGCAGCTCCCTCCGGTCAATCGCCGTCGAGCGCATTGAACCCGACCGCGAGCGTGAGCGCCGGCGCCAACCGGTCGCGGACGATCTGCCGCAGGGCGCGAACCTGGATCGTCAGTTTCTCCGCCTTCGGCCGCAGCGACGGGTCGGTCGCGGCGTCCTCCAGGGGACGGCCGATTGATCGCGCCGTGGCCAGGGTGAGTCGAAACGCCTTGCGCATCAGCCGGTCGAGCTTCGGGTCGGCGCGTTCCGCGAGGTCGCCGAGCCCCGGCCCGTCCTCGCCACGATAGAGCGCCTGCAGCGCCTCGAGGTTGCCGACGACGTTGCGCAGCGAACGGCCGCTCCGACGGGATTCGGCCAAATGAGGCCGAGCCGCCCGAACGGCGTCGCCGAGGACCGGCTTCAACTTCACGTCGGCGACGAACTGCAGGCCGTCGTGCAGGCTCTTGAAGAAGGCGAGCGTCGCCTCGCGATGGTCCTGGAAGTACCCGTTCTCCGGTCCGGGGCGCGTCAGGGTCCGGGCGAACGGATCGTCGCCGCCTTGCCAGTCGGCGATGATCCCGGCGGCCATGTCGCGCATGTTCCCGGCTGCCGCTCGGAGCAGGCCGCGGGCCATCGCGTTCGCCGCGGTGCGGACGTCGAGACGATCCTCGTCGTACAGGAGGACTTCCGCCGCCAGCAGACCCTGAACCGCGACGTTGGCGCGGCCGATGCGGGATGGCGACAGGGCGGCTTCGTCGCCGGCGGCGATGAGCGCGCGCACGGAGTCGAGCGCCTTGCCGCGCGCCTGCGGCCAGAAGTGGAAGCGATGGCCGCGCATGAACGACTCGACCGGGCCGAAGCGCAGATGCCGCACTCCCATCCAGGCGTCCATCGCGTCGTGGAAACGCGCTCTCGCGCGGGCGCGGTCGGCTTCGCCGTCGGCGGCGTGGAACCGCTCGACCGCGGTCGCGAACGCTTCCGTCGCCGCCGCTAGGCGCGCATAGCGCGGCAGGACATGGCTCTGGACCAGCGCCGCATTGACGCGCGCGTATCCCGCCTCCCCGATCGGCGCCCCGTCGGCCGCGGCCGCGGTGCCCGGCGAGATCAGCATGATCAGGGCCGCCGCCCGAACGCTGCGATTCACCGCCATCCTCTCCTCCTTCAAAGCGAGCGCAGGAACGCCAGCAGCGCCGCGCGTTCGTCCCGCGTCATGTCGACGACCCGCCGCTTCGCCGTCTCCGCTTCGCCGCCGTGCCACAGGACCGCTTCCAGAAGCGTGCGCGCGCGCCCGTCATGCAGGAACGAGGCGCGTTCGTTTACGGTCTTGGCGAGGCCGATGCCCCAGAGCGGCGGCGTGCGCCATTCGCGGCCGGTGGCGTCGCCCTCCGGCCGATGGTCGGCCAGCCCCTCGCCCATGTCGTGCAGCAGAAGATCGGTATACGGCCAGATCAGCTGGAAGGACTGCTCCTCGCCGACGGACGCCCGTGCGGTCACGAATTTCGGCGTGTGGCAGCCCGTGCAGCCCGATTCGTAGAACAGGCGTTTGCCTTCCAGCACCTGCGGGTCGTCGACCCCGCGTCGGGCCGGGACGCCGAGATTGCGGCTGTAGAAGACGAGCAGGTCGAACATCGCGCTGCTCGCCTCGGTTCCGTCCGCCGCCGTCGCGCCGCCGTGCGGCGCGGTCCGGCAGATCCGCTGCGCCGCCGTGCAGTCGCCGTAGGGGCTCGGGTAGAGCGGCGTGGAGATGCCGACGTCGCCGCGGAAGGCGCTCGCCGCCTGCTGCGCCACGGTCGGCTGCCCGGCCTTCCAGCCGAATCGTCCGAGCATCGCCTTGCCGTGTTCGTCGCTCCACACGTAGTTCGCCCGCCCGGAGATGCCGTCGTCGTCGCGGTCGTCGGGATCGGCGCCGGCGAGGATGTCGGCTTGCGGGATGGCTTCGAGCAGGCCCATGCCGATGACCGGCGGGGCGACGCGCGGCGACAACATCGTCCCGGGATGGAGCGGTCCGTAGCCGAGACCGGCGACGCCGTAGCTGGGCGCGCGCAGGCGCGCCGTCTCGCCGTCGGCCAGGGCGACGGTCGTCTCCCGCCAAGCGATCGTCATTTCCCCCTCCGCCGCCACTCCCTGGATCGAGAAGTTCTGGATCTGCGTCCCGTAGCTCGGTTCCGGGATGACCGCGCTTCGGCGCGTTCGCAGCGCCGCCCGGTCGGCCGCGTTCTGCGGCGGGATCGAGAGGCGCAGGAACATCGATTCGGCGCGCTCGCCTCGGGCCGGCGGATGGCCGCGACCGTCCTTGACGTGGCAACGCTGGCACGAACGCGCGTTGAACAGCGGGCCGAGGCCGTCGGAGGACGTGGTCGAGCTCGGCGCCGACACCCAGACCTTGCGGAAGATACCGTCGCCGACCCTGAAGTCGAGCTGGCGTTCGAACCGCATGTTCGCGGACGGGTGCGAGAAGGCGTCCCGGTTGGGCGTCTTGAACGTCGTCGCTGCGCCGCCGGGCCGGCGCTCGTAGCGTTCGACGCGCGAAAAATCCTGCGTAGGGCGGGTTGCCGCGGCCGCGCGCGCGCGCTCGCCGCCGGGTTCCGCAGCGAGCCGGGGAACGGCTGCCGCGAGCAGGGCCCCGGCGACGGCGAGCGACCGGATCATGCCGTGATTCGAGTTGCGCGGGCGCGCCCGGCGGGTCGCTTCAGAATGGGACATGTCGCTGTCGACCGCCACCTGAAAGAAAAGATTTGCCAATGAGACATATTTTTATTGACAATGCAAATCATTCTCAGTTATGGTCCGAACCGTCCACGCAGAATGGCGTGCGGAAACGCAGGAAGGAATCGACATGGAAGGAATCGACCGATGAAGCCGAGAGCCTTGATCGCCGCGGGCTTCATGGCCTTCGTCTGGCACGCGCCCGCGGCGGCGCAGGCGTCGATCGAAGAACGCATGTCCGCCATGGAGCAGCGCATACAGTATCTGGAGCGGCGGGTCGCGGACCAGGACAAGGTGATCGTCGAAAAGGATCGCCGGATCGCCGAGCTGGCCGGCCAGGAGGACGCCTGGTTCAAGTCCATGGAGATCGGCGGCGTCGTGGAGGTCGAAGCGGCCCGCGAAACCGACTACGAAGGCGAGACCAGCATGAGCGCCGACGTGTCGACGGTCGAGCTCGGGATCGCCGCCCAGATCCACGATTGGGTGGCCGCCGAAGCGGTCCTGCTCTACGAAGGGGACGACACCGACAACAAGCTGGAGGTCGACGAGGCCTTCGTCGCGGTCGCCCCGCCGGAGGGGTCCTGGTCGCTCACCGCGGGGCAGCACGTCGTTCCGTTCGGCGTCTTCGACACCAACCTGATTTCCGACCCGCTGACGCTCGAGATCGGCGAGGCGACCGAGACCGCCGTGACCTTCGGCGGCGAGTCCGGCGGGTTTCACGCCGCCGTCTTCGCCTTCGACGGCGACAACAGGCGAGGCGACAAGGACCGCCTCACCGGCTACGGCGCCGCCTTGGGCTATTCGATGGAGGGCGAGGAGTCCGGTTGGGGAGTCAACCTGTCCTATATCAACGACATCGGCGACGCCAACAGCCTCGGCGACGCGATCGCCGACGGCAACGGCGGGAACGTCGCCGACCACGTGGCGGGCTGGGCCGCGAGCTTCGGCCTGGGCTATGGCGACGTGTCGCTGATCGGCGAGTATGTGGCCGCCCTGGACGAGTTCCAGCCGGGTGAAGTCGCGTTCGGCGACGGCGGCGCCCAGCCGTCGGCCTGGACGGTCGAGGCGGCGCACGAGTTCGACTTCGCCGGCCGCGCCGCCGTGGCCGCCGCGAGCTACCAGCGGTCCAACGACTCGCTCGCCTTGGAACTGCCCAGGACGCGCCTCCTCGCCGGGGTCTCGGTCGAGATGGTCGAGGGCGTCGCCTTGTCGTTCGAATGGGCGCGCGACGACGATTACGAGACGGCGGACGGCGGGACCGGCGAAAGCGCCGACGTCTTCACCCTCAAGCTCGCCGCCGAGTTCTAACCACCGCACAGGGGAGATACCGCAATGAAGAGACTCGTCACCGCCGCAATGGCGCTGTCGATCCTGTCGGCGCCGGCGTTCGCCGCGCCGCAGAAACGCGACGTGCTGTCGCACTACGCCGCGATGGCGCACGCCAAGTACGAAGACTCGCTCGTCGCCGCGCGCGGCCTGCAGCAGGCCGTCGATCGGTTGATCGCGGCGCCGAACGAGAAGAATCTGGCCGCGGCGCGCACGGCGTGGACCGCGGCGCGCGTTCCCTACCAGCAGAGCGAGGTCTATCGCTTCGGCAACGCGATCGTCGACGACTGGGAGGGCAAGGTGAACGCCTGGCCGCTCGACGAAGGCCTGATCGACTACGTCGCGGCGAGCTACGGCGCGGAATCGGAGGAGAATCCGGCCTACCGGGCCAACGTCGTCGCGAGCCCCAGCTTTCCCTTTTCCGGCAAGACCGTCGACGCGCGCCGCATCACCAAGGCTCTGCTCGCCGACACGCTGCACGAACTGGGCGGCGTCGAGGCGAACGTCGCCACCGGCTACCACGCGGTCGAGTTCCTCCTCTGGGGCCAGGATCTGAACGGCGCCGGCCCGGGCGCCGGCAACCGCCCGGCGAGCGACTTCGATCCGGCCAACTGCTCCTGGGGGAATTGCGACCGGCGCGCGGCCTATCTGAAGGTCGCCACCGACCTCCTGATCGACGATCTGGCCTGGATGACCGCCCAATGGGCGCCCGGCGGCGGTGCTCGCGAAGGGTTGGTCGGGGGCGACGTCGCGAAGGGCCTCGCCGCGATCCTCACCGGCATGGGCAGCCTGTCCTACGGCGAGCTCGCCGGCGAGCGCATGAAGCTCGGCCTGCTGCTGCACGACCCCGAGGAGGAGCACGACTGCTTCAGCGACAACACGCACTACTCGCACTATTACGACGCGCTCGGCATCCGCAACGTCTATCTCGGCGAGTACCGGCGCATCGACGGCAGGATGGTGAAAGGGCCGAGCCTCTCCGGCCTCGCCGCCGCGGCCTCGGCCGAAGCCGACAGGGAGTTGCGCGGCCGGCTGGACGCCACCATGGCGGCCATGGACGCGATCGTGGAGAGCGCGGAGGGCGGCGAAGCCTACGATCAGATGATCGGCGAGGGCAACGAGGCGGGCAACGCCCGGGTGCAGGCGGCCATCGACGCCTTGACCGCGCAGACCCGCGCCATCGAGAAGGTCGTCGCTGTCCTCCGGCTGGCCTCGATCGAGTTCGAAGGTTCGGACAGCCTCGACGATCCCGAGGCGGTGTTCAAATAGACCCGTCCGCGGCCGAACCGTTCTCGAGGAGCCCGGCGATCTCCGCGTCGGTGTAGCCGAGCTCCTCGAGCACCTCCCGCGTGTGCGCGCCCAGCGCCGGCGCGCCGAAGCGGAACGCCGTCGGGGTTCCGGAATAGCGCGCCGCCGGCCGGGCCTGGCGGATGCGTCCGGCCGCCGGATGGTCGGTTTCGTGGACGATCCCGGCGGCCCGGACGTGCGGGTGGTCGATCATCTCGCTCCGGGTCAGCACCGGAGCGCAAGGCACGTCGGCGGCTTCGAGGCGCTGGAGCCACTCCGCCGAACTGCGTCCGCGCAACGCCTCCTGGGTCAGCGCCAGCCGCTCGTCGACGTGACGCTGGCGGAGCGCCGGCGTCTTGAAGCGCTCGTCTTCGAGCCAGCCGGGCCGGTCGAGCGCGCGGGCGAGCCCCGCCCATTCGCGGTCGGTCTGCACGGCGACGCTGATATGGCCGTCGCTCGTCTCGTAGATCAGATCGATGAAGCTCGCCGCCTCCTGTTGCGGCAGCGCGTCGTCGACGAAGGTCTGGCTCGCCATGTCGGAGCCCCACAGGAACGCGATCGCCGTTTCCAGCATCGAGATCCGCACATGCTGGCCCTGGCCCGAACGCTCGCGCGCCAGCAGCGCCGCGGTGACCGCCTGCGCCGTCGCCACGCCGGTCAGCTTGTCGGGCAGGATCGTCCGCACCAGCCGCGGGCGCGCCTCGTCCGAGCCCGCCTGCACCGTCGCCAGGCCGGACAGAGCCTGCACCAGCGGGTCGTATACCGGCTTCCCCGCATAGGGGCCGCGCTCGCCGAACCCGCTGATCGATACATAGACGATGTCGGGCGCCGCCGCCCGGATGCGCTCCTCGCCGATCCCCATCCGTTCCGCGACGCCCGGCCGGAAGTTCTGGACGAAGACGTCGGCGGTCGCGGCGAGGCGGCCCAGCGCCTCGAGGCCGCGCGGCTGCTTGAGATCCAGCGCCACCGAGCGCTTGTTCCGGTTGTTGTTCAGGAAGGCGGCCGAGAAACCGCCCCGGCGATTGGAAGCCGTGCGCGTGTGGTCGCCGCCGCGCGGGTTCTCGACCTTGATCACGTCCGCGCCCTGGTCCGCCAACAACATCGTCGCCGACGGACCCGACACCATCGAGGTCGCGTCGACCACGCGAAATCCATGCAGCGGTCCGGGCACGGGCGGCGGTCCAGGTTCGGAGCTCGTGTGATGGTAGCGGCGATGCGGATGGCGCTCAAGAAGCCGTGGGGCATAGGCGGCTCCGAATGCGACGGCGGGGGGGCGCGCCGGGGATTCGTCTTTCCCGCGGCCGCGGCGCGCCGCCCGATCCCGCGCCGGTCGCCCGGCGGCCGGTCCGGCGCGGATTTCGCCGTTGTTCGCCTCCGTCTTTGCCAACGTGATTTATGTTCTCGATTTGTGCTTGACTTGGGGGAGCGTCTGCGCTATATTCTCCCAAGGTCGAAAGCCGGGACCGGAAGCCCCGCCGTGGGGCCGCCGCGTCGTGCGGCTTGCGCTTGGTTGGAACGAGGGAGAGAACGGAATGGTCCCGGGACCGTCCACCGACCGGAACCGGAATCGCCCGTTTCCCGTCGCGTTTCTCCCCTGCTTTTCGTCTGCTTTCGCCCTGCTTTTGGCCGGTTTCGGCCTTGCTTTCTCCCTGGTTTTTCGGTGTAACTCATTGATATACAACGAAATCGAAAATTTTTCGGAGATTGCATCCGGGGATCGCGGTTTCGTTGGCTTCGTCGCGATTGCGGGGGGATGGGCATGAAGCACGACGTTCCGGCCGCCAACCCGACGGGAACGGGACGGCGGATCGCCTCGCGCAAATCGAAACGACGGATCGCGTTCGGGTGGTACGGCGGGAAATTCTCCCATCTGGATTTTCTCGCCCCGCTGCTGCCGGACGAGGCCGGGCATTTTTGCGACGCGTTCGGCGGCTCGGCTGCGGTCCTGATGAACGTCGGCCCCTACCCGGTCGAGACCTACAACGACATCGACTCGGAACTGGTGAATTTCTTCCGCACGCTGCGCGACCGGCAGGAGGAACTCATCGAGGCGATCGGCCTCACCCCGTTCTCGCGCGAGGAGCTGGCGTTGGCGTGCCGACCGGAATCCGGCCTCTCCGCGCTGGAGCGGGCGCGGCGGTTCTACGTCCGGGCGCGGCAGACGAGGACCGGCCTCGCGCAGACCAGCAGCGAGGGGCGGTGGGCGCATTGCGTGCGCACCTCGCGGGCGGGCATGTCCGGGGCGGTCTCTCGCTGGCTCGGCTCGGTGGAAGGGTTGGCGGGCATCGCGCAACGTCTGCAACGGGTGCAGATCGAGAACGCGCCCGCCCTGGAAGTCGTCGCGCGGTACGACACCGCCGAAACGCTCTTCTACGTCGACCCGCCCTACGTGCACGCATCGCGCGGCGACGCCTCCGCCTACGGCTACGAGATGACCGACGACGATCATGCGGAACTGTCGGAGGCGCTGCGCGGCATTCGCGGTCGCGCCGTGGTGTCCGGCTATCGAACCGACCTGTACGACCGTCTGTTTTCGGATTGGCGACGGGTCGATGCCCCGGCGCGCCTGTGCCGCTCGACGCGGACGCCGCGGCGGGAATCGGCCTGGCTGAACTTCTGATGGACCATCGCGGAGCCGGGGAGTGGTCGGAGGATTCTTTACAACTGAGAGTTATATTCCATTGCAACGAAAAGCCTTCGGCGATGGGGTGCGGCGACGCGACCACTCGACCGCACAACCGGTCCGCCGCATCGGCGCGGAGAGAAAGAACCGCATGACGCCTCCGCCGACCGCCGGGGGATTCCCCGCGGGCGAAGTTCCGCACGGCCTCGAGACCGCGGCGTTCGATTTCGACCTGCCCGACTCGGCGATCGCCCGGCGCCCGGCCTCGCCGCGGGATTCGGCGAGGCTGCTCGAGCTCGGGCCCGCCGGGACTGCCGACCGGTCGATGCGCGACCTGCCGGCGCGTCTGCGCGCGGGCGACGTGGTGGTGCTCAACGACACCAGGGTCGTTCCGGCCCGCCTCGACGGCCGGCGCGGCGCGGCGCGGGTGGAGGTGACGCTGCACAAGCGGCTCGCGCCCGGCGAGTGGCGGGCCTTCGCGCGCCCGGGAAGGAGGCTGCGACCCGGCGACCGGATCGACTTCGCGCCCGATCTGCGGGCCGAGGTGGCGGCGAAGGAGTCGGATGGCCAGATCCGGCTGCGCTTCGCTCCGGATGAAGACGTGGCGGGCAAGCTGGCCCGCTACGGGACCGTGCCACTTCCGCCCTATATCGGCCGGCCCGCCGACCGCCGGGACCGGACCGATTACCAGACGGTCTACGCCGCCAGCGACGGCGCGGTCGCCGCCCCGACCGCAGGGCTGCATTTCACCGAGGCGTTGCTCGCCGCGGTCGAGGCGCGCGGCGCGCGGCTGGCGCGCGTGACCCTCCATGTCGGCGGCGGGACGTTTCTGCCGATGCGGACGACGCGCGTCCGGGACCACGTCCTCCAGGCCGAATGGGGTTCGATCGACGCCGCAGCCGCGGCCGCGGTCAATGCCGCGCGCCGCGGCGGCGGCCGGGTGGTCGCGGTCGGGACGACGTCGCTCCGGCTGCTCGAGACGGCGGCCGACGAGACCGGCCGGCTCGCCCCGTTCGAGGGCGAGACGTCGCTGTTCATCGCGCCGGGCTACCGGTTCCGCATCGTCGACATGCTGTTGACCAATTTTCACCTGCCGCGGTCCACCCTGTTCGTGCTGGTCTCCGCCTTCGCCGGGCTGGAGCGCATGCGGCGAGCCTATGCGCATGCGTTGGCGCGCGGCTATCGCTTCTACTCCTACGGCGACGCGACGCTGCTCCACCGGCGCGACCGGCCGTGACCGGCCAGCGCTTCGCCTTCGATCTGCTGGCTGCGGACGGCCGCGCGCGGCGCGGCCGTCTGCGCACGGCGCATGGCTCCGGCGAGACGCCGGCCTTCATGCCGGTCGGCACCGCGGGCGCGGTCAAGGGGATGACCTCGGAAGCCGTCGCCGCGGCCGGCGCGGAGATCGTCCTCGGCAACACCTACCATCTGATGCTGCGTCCGGGCGCGGAGACCGTCGCCCGGCTCGGCGGGCTGCACCGGTTCATGAACTGGCCGGGGCCGATCCTCACCGACTCGGGCGGCTTTCAGGTCATGTCGCTCGCCGCGCTGCGCGAGGTAAGCGAGGAGGGGGTGGTTTTCCGCTCCCATATCGACGGCGCCAGATCCGAGTTGACGCCCGAGCGCGCGATGGACGTCCAGCAGCGCCTCGACGCCGACGTCGCCATGGTCCTCGACGTCTGCGCGTCCTATCCCGCGTCCGAAGCCGAGGCGGCCCGGTCGATGCGGTTGTCGATGCGCTGGGCGCGCCGCTGCCGCGCCGCCTTCGCCGAGCGCCCCGGCTACGGCCTGTTCGGGATCGTCCAGGGCGGCGTCTGGCCGGCGTTGCGCCGCGAGTCGGCGGAGACGCTCGTCGAGATCGGCTTCGACGGCTACGCGGTCGGCGGGCTCGCCGTCGGCGAGGGCCAGGCGGCGATGCTCGGCGTCCTCGACGGGACCTGCCTCGAACTGCCCGACGACCGTCCGCGCTATCTGATGGGCGCGGGAACGCCTTTGGACATCGTCGCCGCGGTCGCGCGCGGCATCGACATGTTCGATTGCGTCTTGCCCACCCGGTCGGGGCGCACCGGCAAGGGCTATACGTCGCGCGGCGAGATCAACCTGCGCAACGCCCGCCATGCCGAAGACCCGCGCCCGATCGACATCGCCTGTGACTGCCCCGCTTGCCGAGGCTACAGCCGCGCCTATGTCCACCACCTGTTCAAGGCGGGCGAGATGCTCGGGCGGATGCTGTTGACCATGCACAACCTGCACTATTATCAGCGCCTCATGGCGGGGGTGCGGGCGGCGATCGAGGATCGCGCGCTCGCCGCCTTCGCGTCCCGCTTCGCCGCCGAGCAGGCGCTGGGCGACGTCGATGCGCTGTAGCGAGGTTCGCCCGGGCGATGACGGAAGCGCGCTACGACACGCTCACCCGGCTGGGCGGCCGGTCCGGGCTCCCGGCTTCGCCCGACCGGGCGGTCCTGGAGGCGGTCGCCAATCCGCATCCGGGAACGGTCTATCTCGTCCGCTTCACCTGCCCGGAGTTCACGTCGCTATGCCCGGTGACCGGCCAGCCCGACTTCGCGCATCTGGTGATCGACTACGTCCCGGACCAGCGCATCGTTGAGAGCAAGTCGCTCAAGCTGTATCTCGGCGCCTTCCGCAACCGGCGCGAATTCCACGAAGCCTGCACCGTCGGCATCGCCCGCCGGCTGCGGGACGAGATCGCGCCGACATGGCTGCGGATCGGCGGCTACTGGTATCCGCGCGGCGGCATGCCGATCGACGTGTTCTACCAGACCGGGCCGCCGCCGGAGGGTCTGTGGCTGCCGGATCACGGCGTGACGCCCTATCGCGGGCGGGGCTGAGCCGCCCCGACGGCGGCCGGCCGCCGCCCCGGGAGGCGATCCGCGACCGCGCGCTCGCCGAGGGGTTCGATGCGGTGGGCTTCGCACATCCCGCCGTCGGCGCCGCCGCCCGCGACCATCTCGCCGACTTCGTCGCGCGCGGATTCCACGGCGACATGGGTTGGCTGGCGCGCGACGCCGCCCGCCGCGCCGATCCCGCCGCCTACCGGCCGGGAACGGCGAGCGTCGTCGTGCTCGGCGTCAATTACGGCCCGGCCCGCGACCCGCTCGGCCTTCTCGACCATCCGGAGCGCGGCGCGATATCGGTCTATGCGCGCGGGGCCGATTACCACGACGCGCTGGGATCCCGCCTGCGATCGCTCGCCGGCTGGATGCGCCGGACCTTCGCCTGCGAGGCGAAGCCGCTGGTCGATACCGCTCCGGTGATGGAGAAACCGCTCGCCGCCGCCGGCGGCCTCGGCTGGCAGGGCAAGCACACCAACCTGGTTTCGCGGGAGTTCGGCTCCTGGCTCTTCCTCGGCGAGATATTGACCGACCTCGTCCTTGCCCCGGACGGGAGCGCGCCCGACCGCTGCGGCAGCTGCCGCCGCTGCCTCGACGCTTGCCCCACCGGCGCGTTTCCCGCCCCTCACCGGCTCGACGCCCGGCGCTGCATCTCCTACCTCACGATCGAGCACAAGGGCCATATCGCGCCGGAGTTTCGCGCCGCCATGGGCAACCGCATCTACGGTTGCGACGACTGCCTCGCGGTCTGCCCGTGGAACAAGTTCGCCGCGCCCGCGGGTATGGACCGGCTGCGGCCGCGAATCGAACTCGACGCGCCGCGGCTGGCCGATCTCGCTTCGCTCGACGACGAAGGCTTCCGGCGCCTGTTCGCCGGCGCCGCCATCAAGCGCATCGGCCGGGGCCGCTTCGTCCGCAACGTCCTCATCGCCATCGGCAACAGCGGCGAACCGACCCTCGCTCCGGCCGCCGAGCGCCTGCTCGACGACCGGTCGCCTCTGGTCCGCGCGATGGCGGTCTGGGCGCTCGGCCGGCTGCTCGACGCGCCGCGCTTCCGGCGGTTGCGCCGGGCGCGTCTGGCGAGCGAGGCGGACCCCTCCGTTCGCGTCGAATGGCGCGGCGCGGGAACTGCCCGGCCATGAAGGATCGCGCGCCGCACGTCCTCTGCGTCGCCCCGATGATGGACCGGACCGACCGGCACGACCGGTATTTCCTCCGGCTGATCGCACGGCGCGCGATGCTCTACACCGAGATGATCACCACCGGGGCGATCCTCCATGGCGACGCCCACCGGCTGCTGCGGTTCGACCCCCGCGAGCATCCGGTCGCGCTGCAGCTGGGCGGTTGCGAGCCGGCCGCGCTCGCCGCATGCGCGCGGCGCGGCGCCGAATACGGCTACGACGAGATTAATCTCAATGTCGGCTGCCCGAGCGGCCGCGCGACCGACGCCAGGTTCGGCGCCTGCCTGATGGCCGAGCCGGACCTCGTCGCCCGTTGCGTGGCGGCGATGCGGGACGCATGCGCCCGCCCGGTTACGGTCAAGACGCGGATCGGCATCGACGGCAGCGACGGGTTCGCGTTTCTCGACCGTTTCGTCTCCACCGTCGCCGCCGCCGGCTGCGGGACCTTCATCGTCCATGCCCGCGCGGCGCGGCTCGACGGTTGGAGCCCCAGGCAGAACCGCGAGATCCCGCCGCTCCGCCACGATCTGGTCCATCGCCTCAAACGAGCGCGCCCGCGGCTCGAGATCGTGCTCAACGGCGGCATCGCGACGGTCGAGGACGCGGCGACGCATATCGGGCGCGTCGACGGCGTCATGATCGGCCGCGCCGCCTACGAGGATCCCTATCTCCTCGCCCGGATCGAGCGCCGCCTGTTCGCCGCCTCCGATCCGGCGCCGACGCGGCGCGCGATCATCGAGAGCTACATCCCCTACGTCGAACGCCAGCTCGAAGAGCATGTGCCGCTCCATCGGATGACGCGGCACATGCTGGGCCTGTTCCGGGGACGCCCGGGCGCGCGCGCCTGGCGCCGCCGCCTCAGCGAGGACGCGCGCCGGCCGGGCGCCGGGGCGGAGCTCTTGCGCGACGCCGCGGCGCGGATGCCCGGCGAGACCGTCCCCGCATGACGGCTTTTCGCCGAATCGAATCTCGCCGCGTCCGCGTATACGGGAGGTTTCTGCGTTATTTCAGTACGTTATGCATGTGCGGGGTCGAGGCGAATCACAGTCTTGCCGGATAACGTATTGATTCTATAATAAGTTCGTTCGGCGCATCGGCTGGGAGTCGTACATCCGGCTCGAAGCCGGTGCGGAGGCGCAACGAGCCGCCGGGGGCTTGCGCGGCGGCCGCGGAGTGGAGGGCGGGTCTTGACGGCAAAAGTCATCTGGCTGTTCGTCTTCGTGCTGCTGTACTGGGCGTACTGCATCTTCTGGGGCGTCAAATGCGCCCGGATGGCGCGCACCGCCGGCGACTACTTCATCGCCGGGCGGACTCTGTCGATGTGGGTGTTCGTGCTGGCGGCGACGGCTACGTCGTTCTCCGGCTGGACGTTCATGGGTCATCCGGGGCTCGTCTACCGCGACGGCTTCCAATACGCCTATGCGTCCTTCTACACGATCACGATTCCGTTTACCGGCGTCATCTTTCTCAAGCGCCAATGGATGCTGGGCAAGCGCTTCGGCTACGTGACGCCGGGCGAGATGTTCGCGGATTACTTCCGCGGCGACGCGATCCGCATCCTGACGGTGATCGTGGCCCTGCTGTTCTCGATCCCCTATCTCGGCGTGCAGCTCGGCGCATCGGGCTATCTGTTCAACGTGCTCACCGACGGCATGTTCGACGTGAATGTCGGCATGTGGGTGCTGTCGCTGGTGGTGTTGGTCTACGTCGCCTCGGGCGGGCTGCGCGCGGTGGCCTATGTGGACACCCTGCAATGCATATTGCTGGCGTTGGGCATCGTCGTCACCGGGTTCATCGCCCTCGATCTCGCCGGCGGCTGGGCCGCCCTCAACGAGGGCTTCGCCAAGCTCGCCGCCAGCGACGTCGCCAAGTGGGGCTCCACCGGAGGCTATGGCGGCGGCGACTACAACTCCTACTTCGCCATCCCGGGCGTGATCCAGTTCACCGCCGGCCTCGGCAAGGAGACTCCGGTCGGCGGGCTGTGGACCGGCGTCATGTGCCTGACCTACATGTTCGCGCTGATGGGAATCCAGTCCTCGCCCGCCTTCTCCATGTGGGCGTTCGGCAACCACAACCCGCGTCCGTTCGCGGTCCAGCAGGTGTGGGCGTCGTCCTTCGGCATCGGCCTGATCCTGTTCTTCTTCACCGCCTTCCAGGGCATGGGCGCGCATCTTCTGGGCGCCAACCCGCTGGTCAACGAGGCCGGCCTCAACGTCAGCAGCGTGCTGGCGGCCGACATCGCCAAGCGGCCGGATTCCCTCGTTCCCTACTATTTCAACGAGATCGCCGACGCCGCTCCCTGGCTGGTCGGGCTGTTGGCGGTCTGCGCGCTGGCGGCGATGCAGTCGACCGGCGCGGCCTACATGTCGACCGCCGGGGGGATGCTGACCCGCGATCTCTACAAGCGCTACCTCAACCCGACCGCGTCGCACGACCAGCAGAAGTTCTGGGGCCGTCTCGGGGTGTGCTTCATCGTGATCGCGGCGCTGCTGGTGGCGACCTTCTCGCGTGACGCCCTGGTGCTGCTCGGCGGTCTCGCGGTCGCCTTCGGCTTCCAGATGTGGCCTTCCCTGGCCGCGGTCTGCTGGATGCCCTGGATCACCCGCCAGGGCGCGACCTGGGGTCTGGCCGCGGGTCTGCTCGGCGTCATCTTCACCGAGAATTTCGGCATCGAAATCCTGGCGCTCGTCGGGTTGGACGGATGGGGACGCTGGCCCTGGACGATCCATTCCGCCGGCTGGGGCATCTTCTTCAACGTCGTGGTCTGCGTCCTGGTTTCGGCGGCGACCCAGACCGAGGAGGGAAGATCCCATCGGATGACGTATCATTCGTTCCTGCGCGAGCACAGCATGCTGTCGGCCGACAAGCGCAAGCTCGCGCCCTGGGCCTGGGTGGTCACGCTGGCGTGGATGTTCTTCGGCATCGGTCCCGGCGCGGTGTTCGGCAACTACGTCTTCGGCGAACCCAATGCGGGCGTCGACGGGTGGGCGTTCGGTATTCCGTCCATCTGGGCGTGGCAGATCCTGTTCTGGATCCTGGGCGTCGGCATGATGTGGCTCCTCGCCTTCAAGATGGAGATGTCGCTGGTGCCGGAGAAGGAAGTCGAAGCGCTGGTGGACGACATCGGCGACGTCGCGCCCGGCCAACAGGCGCGTTGAGCCCCTCGCCCGGTCGGCGGGTCGGCGAGGGGGACGGTTCCGGCCGTTCCCCTCGTCCTTCGTGACGTCTCCGACGGCGCGGGCGCTGTCGTGGCGGCGCTGTTCACCGCTGAATACGCCTGGCTCTGGACGCTGGCCATGACGTTGGCGCTGTTCCTGCCGGTGCGGCAGCTGATCTGGATCCTGCAAGTGCGTCGCGCCGAGCGCGAACGCGAGGTCTCCGACGAGCGCCGCGCCACGCTCAAGCGGCGGGCGGGGGCGACGGCGGCGCTGCTGAGCTTCGTCTTCTCCTATTTCTACATGGCGCAACTGCTGCCGTCGGCGTCATGAACCCGCTGGTCCTGCGGCGGTTCGTCATCATCGCCGCGGTCGCGACCTTCGTCGCGTTCTCGCTGTGGACGGTACTGGGGTTGTTCGTCAACGAGGCGCCGGGCGACTACTTCACCCGCCAGGGCGACATCCGCCTGGGCGAGGGGAAATACGCCGAGGCGATCGAAAGCTTCGACAAGGCGTTGGCCGAGATGCCCGATCACCGCGGCGCTCTGATGGGGCGCGCGGTCGCGCTCCTGCAATGGGGCCGCCCCGACGAGGCGACCGCCGAGCTCACCTATCTGATCGGCTTTCTCCGGCGGACGCTCGCGCCTGACGACCGCACCGGCCGCGCGGTGCTCGCCGCGGCCTACGCCAACCGCGGTATCCTTCGCGATCGCGCCGCCCGCTACGAAGAGGCGTTGCAGGACTACCTCCGGGCGCTCGCGACCGATCCCGGCGCGCTCGACGGCCCCAGCCTGTTCGACAAGATCCTTTACGGCACGCCCAAGCCGTCGCTGGTCAGGGATCGGGCGGTCTATCTCGACCGGCAGCTCAAGCTGCCGCCCGACGAGCGCGTTCTGCGAGTCCCCGAGATCGACCGCCGGCAGCGGATGTACAAGCCTTGAAGCGGCCGGTCCGCATATCTACCCCGGGCGCGATTTGCCGTCGCGCCCGGGCGGCGCTCCGGTTGAGAACCGCGGCTCAGAAGCGGACGACGCCGAGCACGTCCTGGAACAGGACCAGCATGAAGAAGACCGCGGCGATGCAGCCGAACAGCAGATGCACGAAATCCGCGCCGCCGTCCGGGTTGCGCGCCCGCACGCCGCGCCAGGCGATGACCGCGGTGACGGCCAGAAAGATCCAGTTGAACGCGCCTTCGTAGGCCCCGGCGAACTCGAACACGGCCCGGCCTATCGCAGACGGGCCGCGCCGCCCGGCGGCGTCCCGGCGGGCGTGAGCTCGTTCTCGTCGAAATAGGGCGGCAGGATCGAGCTGCTCTTGCCGGCGGCGAGGTCGCCGACGACGATCCCGCCGGCCAGCGCTGCGGCGACCACGGACGCGGCGAGCACGAAGCGGCGGAGGCCGCGCGGAGCGGAGGTCCCGTAATCGCCGTCGAGCCGGCGGAACCGGGGCGCGCGGTCGTCGAGCCGACCCTGGCGATCCAGCTCGGCGATACGCCGCGCATAGTGTCGCGCCCACGCCGGCGCGCGGTCCTGGAGCATGTACCGGCGGAACAGCGGGTCGATCATCGCCTCGGGCAGCTCCTCGCCGTGCCATTCGCGATAGGCGAGCTGAAGGAACTGGAACTCGCCCAGCTGCACGAGATTGGCGGCGTGGGCCACCAGCGCCTTGTCGGGGGCCTCCTCGACGTCGGGGCGCAGCAGGGTGCGGAGGAAGCTCATGCCGGGGCTGCGCTACATCGGCAACCGCGACCCGTCGCCGTTGGGCCGGGCCGGGACCGCCGCATGATCCGCCGCGGGCGGCGCCGCGCCGTTGCCCGCCGTCCCGGCGCTGGCCCCGCCATTCGTCCGGCTTCCCGGCTGGTCGTCGGGCGGCGGCTGCGCGGCCGCGCCGTCGCCGGTCTTGTCGCGGATGTAGTCGAGCAGCGACGAGCCCGCGCGACCGCCCTCGGCCGCGGCCGGGGCGGCGCCCACCTTGTCCAGTATGTAGTCGACCAGCGTTCCCCCGGCCGGCGGTCGGGTCGGGGTGCGGACGACTTCGCCGGTCGCGATGTCCAGCCCGTCGAGCGACATCTCCTTGACCTTGGCGCGCTCGAATTCGGGGCGCGGCGGATAGGGTCGGGTCGCGTCGAACCCCACCTTGTTTCCCAGATAGTCGGGGAAGCTCGGGTTGAGTCCGTGGCCGAAAACGTCGTTGAGCACGACGATCCCATGGCGCGGATCGAGCCGGGTCGCCATCGCCCATTCGACGTCGCTGGCGTCGCGGATGTCGACGTCGTCATCGACGACGGTGACGATCTTGAGCGGCGGGAACGCCGCGAAGGCCGCGAGGATGGCTTGGCGCGACCAGCCGGCGCGCTTCTGCGACAGCTGGACCACGGCACCGTAGAAGCCACAGCCGCCATGGGTGAAGTAGACGTCGGTCACGCCCGGAATCTGCAGCTGCAACAGCTTGAGCACGTTGGCCTCGCCCAGCAGCCCCACCGAGTTGTAGACCTCCTTGCCGGACAGGATGGTCTGGAAAACCGGAGCCTGTCGGCGGTGGATCGCCTTGACCTTGCATTTACCGCGCGGGGCGCGGGCGGCGTAATAGCCGGTGACCTCGGCGAACGGGCCTTCGAGATGCCGTTCGTCGTGGATCAGCTCGCATTCAAGCGCGTATTGCGCGTTGGCGACCAGCTCGACGTCCGAATGCCGACCCGGGACCAGCCGCGCCGGCTCGCCGTGGAACTCGCTCGCGATGCCGATCTCGTCCTTGTCGGCGGGCGCCGCCTCGGCCGGCGCGGAGGCGGCGAAATGGAGCCCGGGGCCGACGCCCACGTTGAGCGTGAACGGCAGGTTCCGCCCGAGCTCCCGCGCCTTCTCGAAATACAGTTCGAGATGCCGCCCAGCGTCGATGTTGATCGCAAGCGTGTCCTTGTCCACCACCTGGAACCGCTGGATCGAGGCGTTGCGGACGCCGGTCTCGGGGTCCTTCGCCACCACCACCGCGGCGTCGAAATAACGCCCGCCATCCTCCAGCGCATGGATCGGGATCGGCAGGCGCGCCAGATCGACCTCCGCCTCGGTCGTCTCCAGCACCGGGCCGTCTTCCACCACCACGGGGTGGACCGGGTCCACCTGCCATTTGGCGATATAGTCGGACACCATGCCCGGCAGCGCCTTCTCGGGCACCCGCATCAGCTCGCCCAGCAGGTCGCGCGACCAGTAGAGCCCGACGAAGACCTTGTGCGCGTGGCCCTTGACGTTCTCGAACAGGACGGCGCGCGGCCCGCCCTCGAACTTCGCGGCGATGCCCGCCAGGTCGTGCTCGAGGGCTACCTCGGAGCGAACGCGCGCCAGCCGTCCCATCGAATCGAGGTCGTCGATGATCTCGGCCAGATCGGCCAGATGTTTGTGTCCCATGACCCACTCCCGTCACCGGCGCCGGCTGACGGACGAATTGCGGTGCCGACGGCCGGGCCTTTAGCACGCGGAATCCGGGAGCTGCAACCGTTGCGCGAGACGCTTGCGGGGCGGCGCAACCTTAACCACTATATGTAGTGGGGGGGGGCCGCCACCCCGGCGAAAAATCGCCGGGGCGGCGGGGTTTCGGGCGGCTATTCGGCGGCGACCGAGGGCAGGCCCGCCAGAGCCATCGCCAGCTCGCCTTCGTCGTAGGGCTGATCGACGAGGTTGCCGGCGAAGTAGTCGGTATAGGCCTGCATGTCGAAATGCCCGTGTCCGCAGAGGTTGAACAGGATGGTTTCGCTCCGGCCCTCCTGCTTGCAACGGAGCGCCTCCTCCACCGCGCCCTTGATCGCATGGTTGGCCTCGGGCGCGGGGATGACGCCTTCGGCGCGGGCGAACTGGACCCCGGCGGCGAAGCACTCGGTCTGCGGGTAGGCCGTCGCCTCCAGCAGGCCGAGCTCCTTGGCGTGGCTGATCAGCGGCGCCATGCCGTGATAGCGGAGGCCGCCGGCATGGAAGCCCGGCGGCACGAAGGTCGAACCCAGCGTGTGCATCTTGACCAGCGGCGTCAGATGGCCGGTATCGCCGAAGTCGTAGGCGAACTTGCCGCGCGTCAGCGTCGGGCAGGCCGAGGGCTCGACGGCGACGATCCGCGCCGCGGGCCCGCCGCGCAGCTGGTTGCCGAGGAAGGGGAAGGCGATCCCGGCGAAGTTGCTGCCGCCGCCGGTGCAGCCGACCACGACGTCGGGATAGTCGCCCGCCATCTCGACCTGTTTGAGGGCTTCTTGCCCGACCACGGTCTGGTGCATCAGGACGTGGTTGAGGACGCTGCCCAGAGCGTATTTCGTGTCCTCGCGCTGGGCCGCCATCTCGACCGCCTCGCTGATGGCGATGCCGAGACTGCCGGTGCTGTCCGGGTTTCGTTCGAGGATCGCGCGCCCGGAGGCGGTCTCGGCGCTGGGGCTGGCGACGCAGCGCGCGCCGAAGCTCTCCATCAGCGCCTTGCGGTAGGGTTTCTGCTCGAAGCTGATCTTGACCATGTAGACGTCGACCCGCAGATCGAGCAGCGACCCGGCGAAGGCCAGCGAGGAGCCCCACTGGCCGGCCCCGGTCTCGGTGGCCAGCCGCTTCACGCCTTCGGCCTTGTTGTAATAGGCCTGCGCCACGGCGGTGTTGGGCTTGTGGCTGCCGGCCGGGCTCACCCCCTCGTACTTGTAGTAAATCTTGGCCGGCGTATCGAGGGCCGCCTCCAGGCGTCGGGCGCGGTAGAGCGGCGTCGGGCGCCACAGCTTGTAGATGTCGCGCACCGGATCGGGGATTTCGATCTCCCGTTCGGCGCTGACCTCCTGCATGATCAACGCCATCGGGAACAGCGGCGCGAGATCGTCCGGCCCGATCGGTTGCCCGGTCCCCGGATGCAGCGGCGGAGCCAGCGGGCTGGGAAGATCCGCATTGACGTTGTACCACTGCCGCGGGATGTCGTTCTCGCCGAGGAGAAACTTCACGCTGTCCGCCATGCTCGATATCCCTTCCCGGTTGCGCCGCCTGGAACGCCCAGACTGACGCAACCGCCCCGCTGGGTAAAGGGCGAGACGTGCAGGCTAGAACTCCTCCAGCAGGCGGCCGAAGCCCGCGATCCTGTCGTCGATGCCGTTCCGGCGCAGCGCGTGCCAATAGACCGCGGTCATCACCGGGATGACCGGTTTGCTGAGCCAGCGTTCGGCTTCCGGTCCGATATAGGCCATCGGCAGGTTAGCGCCGAACTGGACGATGGCGTCGACGTCGTCGCCATCGAGCCGGCGCAGCGCGGCGCGGATGTCGCCTTCCGGGACGTGCGCGATGTTGACCGGGCTGTCGCAGGCCAGGCATTCGGTCCGCACCAAGTTGAAGCCGGCCTCGTCGCAGAAGGCTTGGAGATGCTTCACCGCCACCGGGTAATAGGGGCAGACGATCGCGAGGTTGCGGATGCCGCCGCCGAACGCGCCGAGCGCCGCCGGCAGGGCGGTCGCCGCTTGGCAGACGTCGATCCGCCCGGCGCGCGTCCGGATGCGATCCTCGATGCGGCGCGCCGGCTCCATCCCGCCGCCCCAGATGCTTTCGGCCGAGATGCCGAGGATCAGCGAGTCGGGGCGGCAGGTCATCACCCGGTCCACCGACTCCTCCAGGGCTGCGTCGATCCGGCGGATCAGCTCGTCGAAATCTTCGTCGCTGCCGATCGGGTCGTCGGGGATGTGCATGCGCGAGATGTGGTTGGTGACGCCGTTCGGGGCCATCGCATCGAAATGCGGCTGGACGATCGTGTTGGTGGAGGGCGTCACCACTCCGAACTTCCTTCGCCAACCCCATGCATCCGCCATTCGTTCCCTCCTTCGGTCAGGATCCCGCAGGTCGGAGGCGGAAGCGCTGGATCTTGCCCGACGCCGTCTTGGGCAGTTCGTCGAGGAACTCGATCCAGCGCGGATACTTGAACGGCGCCAGCCGTTGCTTGACGAAACCGGCGAGCTCGGCTCGCAGCTCCTCGCCCGCCGCCCGGCGGGTGTGGAGGACGACGAAGGCCTTCGGTTTGTCCAGCCCGTCCTCGTCCGGCCAGGCTGCGACCGCGGCTTCGATCACCGCCGGATGGTCGGCGAGAGCCGATTCGATCTCGAACGGCGACACCCAGATACCGCCTACCTTCATCATGTCGTCGTCGCGGCCGCAGAAGAAATAGAAGCCGTCCTCGTCGCGATAGCAGCTGTCGCCGGTATGGAGCCAGCCGTCGCGCATCGTCTGGGCGGTCTTCTGCGGTTTGTTCCAGTAGCGGGCGGCGACGCTCTCGCCCCGGATGACGAACTGCCCGATCTCGCCGTCGGGCAGCGGCTCGCCGTCTTCGCCGACGATGCGGCCCTCGTAGCCCGGGATGATCCGGCCGGCCGAGCCGGGCTTCACTTGCCCCGGGCGGTTCGCCGTATAGAAGTGCAGCGCCTCGCTGGAGCCGATGGAGTCGTAGATCTCGCGGCCCGTGCGCCGGAGCCAGGCGCGATAGACCGGGGCCGGCAGCGCCTCGCCGCCGGAGGCCGCCCAGCGAATGCTCGACAGATCCGCCTTGTGCCCGGCGTCGAGCGCGGCCAGCTGCATGGCGTAGAGGGTGGGCACGCCGAAATAGACGTCGGGCCTGGCCGCCGAAATCGTATCCAGCGTGTTCTCCGCGGTCGGGCGCTCCTCGGTCAGCAGCGCCGTCGCCCCGGCCCAGAGCGGGAAGCTCAGCGAGTTGCCGAGCCCATAGGCGAAGAACAGCTTGGACGGCGAATAGGTCAGGTCGTCTTCCCTCATCCCGGCGACCGCGGCCGCGTAGTAGACTGCGGTGTAGATCGGATCCTTGTGGCGGTGGACCGCGGCCTTGGGCGCGCCGGTCGAGCCCGAGGAGTAGAGCCAGAAGCATTCGGAGTCGGGCGCGGTCGGATGCGGCGCGCAGTCGGGCGAGGTCGCTCCCAGCAGCTGATCGATCTCCAGCCAGCCGTCCGGGCTCGCGTCGCAGCAGATGCGGACGTCGACCCCGGTGCCTTCGGCGTCGAGGGCGGGGGCTACCTCGTCGAGCATGTCGGAGAAGGCCAGCACCGCGCGCGCCCCGGAATCGGCCAGCATGTAGGCGTAGTCCTTGCGGCGCAGGAAGTAGTTGACCGGGATCGCCACCGCGCCGATCCGCGCCGCCGCCAGAAAACCGTAATAGAAGGCGGGCGTGTCCTTGCAGAACAGCATCACCCGTTCGCCCGGCCCGACGCTGAGCTCCCGCAGCGCGTTCGCCATCCGGCCGACATTGGCGGCGACCTCGGCATAGGTCGCCTGGCCGCCGATCCAGCGCGCGAGCGGCTTGTCGCCCCGGCCGGCGGCGAGATGCCGGTCGAGGAAAGCCACGCTCAGGTTGAACCCGTCGTCGAAGGCGATGCGGGCCGGCGTCGAGAACATATCGACCTGTACCCCGTGACCGGTCATCGGCGCCGCCCATATGCCGTAGCTTCGGATGCGCGGGGCCGGGCGCCGCGCGTCGCCCGGCCGTCGCCGCCACTATAGAAGGCGCGGGCGAGGGCGCAACGACGCGCAACGCAGATCCGTCGACCTCCCCGGCAAGCGGCGGCAGGTATTCGTCGTGGCCGCTCTTGCGCATATCGCGGCCGGTCCAGCCGTTCGGGGAGGCGTTCTCTCCGGGAACGCCGATGCGCCGGTTCCGGCGCGACTCGCTGGCGCGCGCGAAGCCCGCGGCGTCCGGAAGGCCGTCGGCTTGGTCACACGGCCACTGGCGCGGCGATATGCGGATGCGGGGCGTAGTTCTCCAGCACGAAATCGGACGGTCCGAACCCGTCGATGCAGCGAATATCGGGATTCAACGATATGCGCGGCAGCGCCAGCGGATCGCGCGCCAGCTGGAGGTCGGCTTGGTCCAGATGGTTGGCGTAGAGATGCGCATCGCCCAGCGTATGGACGAGCTCGCCCGGCTGCAGGCCGGTGACCTGCGCCGCCATCAGCGTGAGCAGCGCGTAGGAAGCGATGTTGAACGGCAGGCCGAGGAAGACGTCGGCGCTCCGCTGATAGAGTTGGCAGGACAAACGTCCGCCGGCGACATGGAACTGGAACAGGCAATGACAGGGCGCCAGCGCCATCCTGTCGAGATCTGCGACGTTCCAGGCGTTCACCACCAGCCGGCGCGAGTCGGGATCGGTCCGGATCCGCTCGAGGACTCCCGCAATCTGGTCGATGCGGCGGCCGTCGGGAGCGGGCCAGCTGCGCCATTGCGCGCCGTAGATCGGGCCGAGATCGCCGTCCGCATCGGCCCATTCGTCCCAGATCGAGACGCCGTTCCGGTTGAGGTAATCGACCTTGGTGTCGCCGTTGAGGAACCACAGCAGCTCGTGGACGATTGAGCGCAGATGGAGCCGTTTGGTCGTCGTCAGCGGATATCCCTCCGCGAGATCGAACCGCATCTGATAGCCGAACACGCTGAGCGTGCCCACGCCGGTGCGATCGCGCTTGGGCGCGCCGTTCTCGCGCACGTGGCGCATCAGGTCGAGATACTGCTTCATGCGAGCGTTCGGCGGGCTCGGAGACCGCGCGCAGACTACGCGGTTTGCGCGGCCCTGTCGCGCCGGGCGATCGTCCGGCGCGCGGCGTTTCTTGCGCCCGGATCGCCGCGCTGGTAGCACTGCGCGATCGAACGCGGCGCGGGACGGGGGCGTGATCTTGAGCGAAGACGGCGACGGGGCGGCATGGCCCGACGCGATCTATCGCGTCCTCAAGGAGGAAGGCGTGGGTCAGATCTGTTTCGTGCCGGACGCCGGCCACAAGACGCTGATCGAACGCAGCGTCGCCGACAACCGCATGACCTCGGTGCGGCTCACCAGCGAGCAGGAGGGGGTGGCCATGCTGGCGGGCGGCTGGCTTGGCGGCGCGCGCGGCGCGCTGCTGATGCAGTCTTCCGGCGTCGGCAACTGCATCAACATGCTGGCCATGATCGAAGAATGCCGGATGCCGCTCCTGATGCTGGTCACCATGCGGGGCGAATGGGGCGAGTTCAACCCGTGGCAGACGCCGATGGGGCAGGCCGCCCAAGCCGCCCTCGAATCGGTCGGCGTCATCGTCCATCGGCTCGACGACGACGCCCGGGCGGCGGAGACGGTCCGCGCCGCGGCGCGCCTCGCCTTCGCGTCCTATCGCGCGGTCGCGGTGATCGTCGGCCAGCGGGTCGTCGGATCCAAACAATGGAGCCGGGACTGACCGCGCGCCGCGAGATCGTGCTGGACCGCCGCGCCGCAGTGGCGCGCATCCTCGCCGACCGAGGCGAGACGCTGCTGGTCACCGGCCTCGGCTCCAGCACCTGGGACGCCGCCGCGGCCGGCGATCACGCCGGCAATTTCTACCTCTGGGGCGCCATGGGCGGCGCGGCGATGGTGGGGCTGGGCCTCGCACTCGCCCAGCCCGGCCGCCGCGTCCTGGTGATCACCGGCGACGGCGAGATGGCCATGGGGCTGGGGGCGCTGGCGACGATCGCCGCGGCCGCGCCCGGCAACCTCGCCGTCTGCGTCATCGACAACGAGCGCTACGGCGAGACCGGCATGCAGGACAGCCATACCGCCGCCGGCGTGGACCTCGCGGCGATGGCCGCCGCCGCCGGATGGCCGATGACCCGGACGGCGCGGACGGAGGACGATCTCGAGGCGCTGCCGCCGTTGCTGCACCGCGCGGCGGGACCGGTCTTCGCCGCGGTGAAGGTGACGCCCGATGCCGGCCCCATGGTGCTGCCGCTCCGCGACGGCGCGGCCATACGGAGCCGTTTCCGCCAGGCGGTGCTGGGCGAGAAGGCGTTCGAGTGAGACGGCGCGCTACGCGGGGACGATCGGCAGCAGCAGGTGCGACGGGCGGGCCCGGTCGTGGTAGACCTTGTGCAGGGTGGTCCTGCTCGAACAGATGTGCCACGGCGAGTGACTGCGTCCGATCGTCGCCGGAGCTAGCCCCCAATCGCGCGCCTGGGCGTGATCCATGCTCGTGATCACCAGCCGGATACGGTGGCCGGCCTTGAACAGATTGGCGGTGGGCGAGAGCGCGATCGCATATTCGTAGACCCGTCCCGGCTCGACGGGCTCGGGGTCGACATGCGGATGATAGGGCTCGTAGGGCTTGGACCGTTCCTCGTCGAGCGCCCGGTGCGAAGCCTTGAGGAAGCCCTTGGTCACCTCCCGCTCCGCCCCGTCGGGGGCCGCGTCGCGCAGCGAGACGAACCAGTTGGTGTCCTGCTGATCGATCGAACCGTAGAGATAGGCCGCGACCGGGCCCGTCACCTCGGTATCGCGCTGCAACGGCGCGGTGGCGTAGTCGATCCCGCTCACCAGCTCGGTCTCGTCGACCGGCTGCTGGACGAAGGCGTCCGGTTTGTCCGGGACGTCCTCGGGCTCCGGGGCCAGACGTCGCCAACGGCGCAGGTAGTATCTGGTCCAGCGGGTCCGGGCCAGCGGCCATTCGCGCTCGGTCCGCCACGAGTCGGCGCCCATGACGTAGAGGCGGATCGGCGGCTCGTCCATGATCCCGGTGTCGATCCCCTTCAACCAGTAATCGTACCAGCGGAGAGTCTCGGCGTTCACCTCCTCCGGCAGCGGCCGCTCTTCGACCACCGGCCGATCGATCGCGAGCTTCTTTGGCGCGTCGATGCCGAGATAATTGTGGAACGCGCCGACCAGATGCATGTGGCGGTACCCCCACCAGGCCGAGCGGGCGTAGAACGGGATCCGGATGCGGTCGTATTTGGCGCAGGGCGACCGTTCCCGGTAGAAGGGCCCGTCCGTCGGATGGGCCAGGATGTCGAAGAAGCAGGGTGCCTTCCCCGGGTTGTCGACGAAGGTGTAGATCTCGGGAACGGCGCGGAGGTCGGGGTCGCTCTTCAACTCGTCGATCAGCGACTTCAGCGTCTCGGGCGGCGTGTCCTTCACGGTCGTCGACACGCTGCGATCGGCGCCGATGCGCTGGACGTAGAGATAGTGGAAGAACATCTGGCGGATGCCGCCGTGATGGGTCGCCTCCCGATAGAAGTCGGCGGGGGCGTTCCACGGCATGATGGCCTTGAGATGCGGCGGGCGCTCGGCGGCGACCATCAGCTGGATCTCGCCGAAATAGGAGATGCCCGACATCCCGACATTGCCGTCGCACCAGGGTTGCGCGGCGATCCACTCCACGAGGTCGTAACCGTCCCGCGCCTCCTGCGGCGAAACCCAACCCAGATACTCGCCCTCCGACGCGCCGGTCCCCCGGACGTCGACGATGACGTGGACGTAGCCGCGGGCGGTGAAATATCCGGGGTCGCCCGCCTCGATCGGCGGCAGATAGCTCGGGGTTCCGGCGGGCTGGGGCGCAAGAGGCAGCGACTGGACGCCCTTGCCGTAGGGCGACATCGCAAGCAAGGCGGGAAAAGCCCCGTCCGCGTCGGGCCGGAAGACGTCGGCGGCGATGCGCACGCCGTCGCGCATCGGAATCGGGACGTCCCGTTCCTCGATCATCGCCGACCCCGCCGCGGAGCGTCCTTCATCGCCGGAGCGTCCTTCATCGCCGTTTCCGGAACGCCGCCGTCGGCGCGAGGCTACCCAACGGACCGCGTCGGACTGGCCCTGAAGCTCGCGAAATCGGCCTTGGCGACGAAGTCGGCGGTGGCGGCGTTGCTGACGGCGTCGAATATCTCGACGACTTCCGCCGTCCGGCGGGTCGTACCGGCGTCTTCGAGGCGGTTGACCGCCTTGCAGGCGTCGATGGCGCGCATGGACGCATCCTACGCCGGTTGCGGAAGGTCGGCAAGGCGCCGCCGCGCGGCTGTCGCCGACAGGTGATATGTCCGGATCATATGCCGGATGATCCGTGCAGGGGGTTGAAATGGTGGAGTCGGATTCGCAACTGGGAGAGTCAAGGCGGTGCGCTTGATCCCGGCGACCACGGGAGAGCCGGACGGGTTGAAGTCGACGCCGACGCGGTATTCGCCCTTGCGCAGGGGTTCGGACGTTTCGTCCTCCTTCAAATAGCGGTGTCCTGGTCCAGATACATGTGAGATGCGGCCGATCGGGCCATCCCCCCGATGATCGCCGCCGGGCGCCGCAGATCGATCGCCCGCACATATCGACGCCGCGCCGCGCCGCGGCCCGCTCCGCGCGGTGGATACGCGACGATGCCGGATGCGCTTCGACCGCCTGGAAGGAGCCGCGGACCGGAACGCGGAAGGGACCGCGATCTGCGCCGGGTCGATCGCCCGATACGCCCGGACCGGGGGCGTCGCCGGCGCGCATCCGATGGCGCCGTTCGGCTTCGACGCCGTATGTGCGGCGATCGGTTGCGCCGGCGGGTGGTGCGGCCGTTCAGGTCCCGGCGCCCGCCGACGTCCGCCGCAGGAGCGCCTTGCGGTCGATCTTGTTGCCGTTCACGCGCGGCAGTTCGGGCAGTGCGACGATGCGGGCGGGTATCTTGTAGGTCGCGAGCCCGGCCTCACGCAGGGAGTCGGCCAGAGCGTCGTCGTCGAGCGATCTGCCGGGATGGAGCTGGACGAACGCCCACGGCGCCTCGCCATACTCCGCGTCCGGCGCCTTGACGACGGCGCATTCGAACACGTCCGGGTGGCGGGCGATCTCGCGTTCGACCTCGGCGGGGAGGATCTTGTGCCCGCTGCGGTTGATGACGTCCTTGACCCGCCCTAGCAGCGTGAGCCGGCCGTTGCCGTCGAGGGAGCCGATATCGCCGCTGGCGTACCATCCGTTCGACCAAGCCGCCTTCGTCGCCTGCGGATCGCGCCAATAGCCGGACGAGGCGAACGGGGCGGAGACCTTCAACTCGCCGATCGTCCCCGCAGGCAGCGCGCCGCCCCGTTCGTCTTCGATTCGCAGCCGGCCGCCGGGGAGCGGCAGGCCGATCGAGCCGTTTAGCCGCACGGACTGCGGCTCGTCGACCCCGGCATGCGCGAATCCCGGACATTCCATGCTGCCCGCGGCGACGACGACCCGGCAGCCGGTGCGGTTCTCGAAGCTCCGCGCCGCTTCGAGGTCCGCCGCCGCGGTGCCGACGCGCAATGCCCGGAGCGAGCGCAGATCGAACGACTCCAGAGGCTCGCGGGCGAGCCGGGCCAGGATCACCGGCACGGTGGTGGCGACGGTGATGCGCGAGCGCTGGACCGTGTCCAGCAGCGCTGCCGCGCGCAGGCTGCGGGGAAAGGTGAAGGAGCAGGGCGCTGCGCCCGACGCCGTCCAGGCGATCACGCCGGCGGCGCCCGACATGGGGGCGAACACGCCGACGTTGTCGTCGGCGGTGATGCCCAACCGGCCGGCCATGGCGCGCCCGGCGCATAGCTGCGCCGCTTCCGGCCATTCGCACAGCTTGGCCAGGCCGCTGGTGCCGCTGGACGCGGTGATCAGCGAGACCTCGTCGAAGGCGAAGCCTCGGTCCGCGATGCGTCCGCGCGCGTCCGCGCTCCGCGGACGGTCGATCAGTTCCCGCCAGCCGAGCCAGCCCTCCGCCGGACGGGATGCCGGGTCGATCCGGTGCGCGATGCCCGCCGCGCCGGCGGACGTCCGGTCGAGCCACGCCGCGTCGCCCCGTTCGAGCGACGCCGGCGACAGGATCGCCAGGTCGGGTTCGATGCGTCGCCATACATGGTCGAGCTCCTTGCGGCGCCATTGCATGGGGACGAAGACGCCGATGATCCCGGCCTTTTTCAGGGCGATCCGGAGGATGATCTCCCGGCAGGACGACGGCATCTGCGCCAGGGCGCGCGAGTCGCGTGCGAGCCCGCGCTCGATCAGGCTTGCGGCGAGCCGGTCGGTGACGTCGTCCAGCCGTTCCCAGGTGTAACTCTCCGTCGCGTCGCGGCAGGCGGTCTCGGCGGGACGTTCCTTCGCGTAGGCGCGGTAGCGATCGGCCATCGTCCGCCGCGACCAGTGCCCGGCGTCGAGATGGGCTTCGATGTCGTCCGGTCCGAGCAGGGAGGGCCGCATCCTGCCGGTCAGCGGCCCTTGTAGACCGGGGCGCGCTTCTCCGCATAGGCGCGGAGCGCTTCCCGGCTGTCCTCCGTCGCCATGCAGATGGCGTAGAGCTTGCGTTCGTAGTCGATCCCGGTCGGCAGGTCCGATTCGGTCGATCGCAATACGGCGTCCCGGCCCATGGCGAAGGCCACGGGGGCGCGCGAGCCGAGCGTCCGCGCCAGCGCCTTGGCCCGCGGCAACAGCTCGTCGCGGGCGACCAGCTCCGTCACCAGCCCGATCGAGCGCGCCGTCTCGGCGTCCACCGGCTCGCCGGTGAGGACGATTCGCATCGCCCAGCCGAGCCCGACATGGCGGTAGAGGCGCTGCGTCCCCCCGCTGCCGGGTATCTGGCCCAGGGTGATTTCGGGCTGGGCGAAGGTCGCGTTGTCGCTGGCGATGCGGATCGTGCAGCCGAGGGCCAGTTCGAGCCCGGCTCCGAAGCAGTAGCCGTTGATCGCGGCGACGCTGGGTTTGGCGAGGCGCTCGATGGCGGTGGGCAGTTCCTTCCGCAGCGTCGCCGCCTTCCCCAGTTCGGATTCCAGCCTGCGTTCGCCGAGTTCGGGGATGTTCGCCCCGGCGGAAAACGCCCTGTCGCCATCGCCGGTGAGGACGATGGCCCGCACCGAGTCCTCGTCCTCGGCCCGGCGCACGCAGTCCAGCAGGTCGATGCGCATCTGATGGCTCAGCGCGTTGAGGCGCTCGGGCCATCGCAACGTGACGATCAGCAGCTCGCCATCCGTCTCCGTCGCGACGTTGCGATATTCCGTGTCCACCGAAGCGTTCCCGATCCACCGGATGGAGGCGGAGCGCATTCTGGCTCAGAGCTCCGAACCGGAAGCGAATGGTAGCGGCGATTCGGATGGCGCTCAAGAATGTGTGTGCGCATCGGTCGTATCGTGTTGCGATGCGTCGCCAGTCCTTGCGCCGGCCGAACATGCGCTCGATACGGCTACGCCGCTTGTAGAGTCCGGCATCGAAGGCGACGGGCGTCTTGGGTTGGAGCGGCCCGGAATGCGCGCCTTGATGCGCCGCTCGGCCGGAGCTTGGCGGAAGCGGTCGCTGTCATGGCCTCCCCCCGTTCGCCGGTCACGGCCCTGCCTTCTTCGGCGCGCGTCATGTTCGCGATTTGTGCTTGACTTGGGGGAGCATCTGCATTATATTCCCTCAAGCTCGAAAGCCGCGCCCGGCAGCCTCGCGACGTCCCGCCGAGGAGCCGCCGCGTGGCCCGGGTCGCATCGCGCCGGGAACGACGACCCGGAACGCCAACCTCGACCCCACCGGCGCGGTCCCCCGGTCGGAAGACGGGAGAGAAGGAATTGGTCCTACGATCGCCCACCCGCTGGAACCGGATTCGCCCGTTTTTCGCCGTGTTTTCCTCCTGCTTTTCGCCTGCTTTCGCCCTGCTTTTGGCCGGTTTTCGCCTTGCTTTTCCTCCGTTTTTTCTTCGTAACTTATTGATATATAAAGAAAATAGAAAATTTCGGCCGGAGTCCCGCCGATGGACGGACGTCTTTTCGTCCATTCGCGCGGCAGGTCCGCCTCTTGCCGGGTGGTCGCGGCGCCTCGGCGGGCGGACGCGCACGCGTCGGGGAGACCGCGACGCTTCGACGATCGCGACATTTCCGAGAGCGATTGCTTCGCCCGCGGCGGGAGACGCGATTCGAGCGCCTCGGCGCGAATGGGGTCATATGCTCGCGACCGGATGGGAACCATGGCGGCCCGTGATATGAACCGGACGCTCGATGTCTTCTTCCGCGTCGTCGGAGCGCAGACCCCCGCCGACCACGGCTATGCGCTGTTCGGCGCGCTCTCCCGCATCCTGGAGACGGAGGATGATCGCTGGCTGCACGGCAACCCGCATGTCGGCCTGCACACCATCCGCGGCAGGAATCTCGGCGACGGCCGACGCTTGATCGGCCCCGGCGCGCGCTTCGGCCTGCGCCTGCCGTCCGACTTGGCTCCGCGCTCCCTGAAGCTGGCCGGAAAGAGCCTCGACCTCGACGGCTGCAAGCTGCGCATCGGCGTAGGCGAGACCCGCGCCCTGACCCCGGCTGCAACGCTGCACTGCCGGATAGCGACCACCAGAAACGGCGACGACCCGGCCCGCTTCGACGCCGAGATCGCTCGCCAGATGGCTGCCCTCGGCATTCGCGGTAAGATCGTTCGCGCGTCGGCGGGCGCCGCGCGGCGCGATGGGCGCGACCCGAGCCGACGGATCGTCCGCGTCAAGGGTAGGCGGATCGTCGGCCATGCCGTGCTGGCGACGGAACTCACGGCCCAGGACTCCATCCTGCTTCAGGAGCGCGGCCTCGGCGGCCGGCGGCGCATGGGATGCGGCGTGTTCGTGCCGGCGGTTCCATAAGCGGACAACGAAGCGCTCGCATCGATAACCGGAACGGCGACCGTGAACATGAATCATCTGCTGCTCGCCAAATCGCAGCGAGAAGAAGACGGCCGGACGGTGTCCCTGCTGGACCACTCGAAGACCGTCCTTGCGGCGGCTCGCGCGATTCTCGACGAGATCGAGGGCTTCCTTCCTCCGGACATGGCGGGAACCGATCTGCGGAGACTGGTTCTCGCGGGAGCGGTCCTGCACGACATCGGCAAGGCCAACGACATGTTTCAGGGAATGCTTCGCCCGGAGCGGGCGGAGTTCCTGAAGCTCGAACGAAACCAGAGGCAACCGCTCCGCCATGAAGGACTCAGCGCCCTGATCGTTGCAGGATGCATCGACGCGGCCCAGGAATTCTCTGAACATCTGGCGAGCGAGCTCTTCGGCGAGTGGGAGAACCCCGACAAGGCGCGGTGGATGCTGGCTTGGCTGGTCGGCGGCCATCACCTCCAGATGCATCACGCCGAGGACGACTCGGCGGGCATGGTTCGCATCGGCGGCATCCCGCCCAGAGACATTCGGTTTCACGGCGACTTCCTGGGGGAAGCTTGGCAACGAGAATTCGCCGACGTGTTGCGCAACGCGCCCTGTGTTCCCGACTTCGCCGTTTCTACGGACATCGGCGGCGATGGGCACCACGCCGCCTTGATGGACGATTTCGCCTGGGAGTCGGAAGAGCAAACAGAATCGCTCTCGCCCGAGGAGCTGCGTTTGCTGGCGTTCGCCAAGGCGATCCTGATTGCCGCCGACGCCGCTGGCTCCGCCTTGTGGGACGGCGAGGGCGACGAGCTCGCCCGATTGAAAAATGGAATAAGCGTATCTTTGCGGAATCGTTGCCGACCCGGAGACTTGGCGAAAATCGTGCGCGCCCGCCTCAAGGTCGAAGAGAATACCGACCACGAGTCCAGGCTCTATCCGTTTCAGCGTCAAGTCCGGGACTCGCGCGCATCCCGTGTCGTTCTGGAGGCCGCCTGCGGCGGCGGCAAGACCGTCGCGGCCTACGAATGGGCGCGAAGGCATGTCGATGCGAGGCGCAAGCTGATCGTCTGCTACCCGACCACCGGCACGGCGGCGGCGGGGTTCGAGGACTACCTGCTGACCCAGGGCGATTTGGAACGCGAGCTGATGACCGGCCGCGCCGGCGTCGACGTTCGGCGGATGCTGGCCAACGAACCCGAAGCGGCCGGCGATGGAGCGCGCGGACTGCGTCATCCCAACCGCGATGAAGACCTGGAAAACCTGATGAAGCAGGAAACCTTGCAGGCCTGGGGCCAGCAGGCCATCGCGGCGACCGCCGATTTCGTCCTGGGATTGATGCAGAACCACCGACGGGGCCTCTTCGGCTTTCCGGCCATCGTCGGGAGCGCCATCGTTTTCGACGAAATCCACAGCTACGACGCCAAGATGTTCGGTAGCCTGGTGCGCTTCCTTCGGGAGCTCCCGAACGTCCCCGCGTTGTTGATGACGGCTTCCTTGCAACGGGCTCGACGGGACGCGCTGGAATCGGCCGGCGTGGCCTACGAACTGATTTCCGGTGACGACGAAGCGGAAATGGTCGGCCGGTATCGCCTCGAATGGCGTGGGGATGAAACCGCCGCCCCGGACGAATACTGGGGAGACATTCAGGCCGCGCTTCGCGATGGCGGCAAGGTGTTGTGGGTGTGCAACACCGTCAGAGACGCCGTCCGCGTTTACGACGATGCAGAGAGGCTCGCCGGCGATGCGAAACGCCTCCTGTTTCACAGCCGCTTCTGCTACCGCCATCGGGTGGACCGTCAAAACGAGATACTGGCGGCCTTCGACGAAGACGGGACGCCGTGTCTGGCGGTCACCACGCAGGTATGCGAAATGTCGTTGGACATCAGCGCGGATCTGCTGGTAACCGCCCTTCCGCCGTTTCCCGCTCTCGTACAGCGAATGGGGCGGCTGAACCGCCGTCAGGAACACCCGGACGGCGCCCGTTGCCTTGTCTACGACTACGACGGCATGGACGGGCGGCCTTACCGCCGGGCGGACCTGAAGGCGGCCCGCGATGCCGTCGGGAGCCTCGCCGAGGAAGGCGGGGTGCTGTCCCAACGAGATCTGAAGAAAGCGCTGGAAGGGGTGCCGGAAGCGCCCGACGATGTCAAGTTTCACTCCGCTTGGCTGGACGGCGGCTGGGAAAGCAGGCAGGCGACCCTGCGCGAGGGCGATGCGACCGTGCCGGTTCTGTTGGCGCAACACGAGGACGACATACGCGAGCGGATCGGGGAGATCGGTGAGAGCGCGGCCGTCAAGGAGTGGCTGGCGCCGATTCTGGCCGGAGCCAGGGACGCCAGGGGCGTTCGCGTCGTTGGCCGAATTCGCGGCTACCCGCTGGTATCCGGCGTGGAGTACGACGAGGAGAAAGGCGCGCGATGAGCGGCGGGAAGAAAAAGGCCCAAAACGCCGGAACGACCTTCCGCCTGAACGAACCGGGGATGGGCGAGTACGAGCGCGCGGGTCTGGCGGGGCTTTACCTGAGCCTGACCGCCGTGGCGGCGTGGGAACGCCAGCGGCGGTCGTGGCCGCTGCCCGAGACCATCGGAAGGAAGCTCGACGCCCTGCGCGGGAAGATCGGAAATCTGGACACGCGGAGCTTCCCCCTCGCGGAAGACGGTATCGGCGTCCGCCTGGAGTGGCCAGAGGGAGATGAGGTCGCCGCTCTGAAGGCCATCGTCGAATGGGCTTGGCAGGTCCACGACGGCGTGCTGTTTCTTCCCGGCGTTCACCGCAAGCGCGAGCACCTGGACTGCTACTACTTGCGGTTGCACGATCATGACGGCCTGTTGGGAACCTTTTTCCAATTCCCCAGGACGATCAAGAAAACGAAAGAATACGAGCGGAAGGTCGTGCGCTTCGACGAGGAAAAGACCTTTTCGGTATCCTACCGCCGCATCGAGACCGATGATTTGCCCCAGCACAAGGCCGTCCCCCGGAAGGGTGTTTGCGGGGACGCGACGGCTCCGGCCATGGCTTCATGGATCTATCCGGGATCGGAGCCGCGTTTCAACAGTAATCCACTGAGGATCCGACGCGAAACGGGGTGGCGCGGTCCGGCGCGTTTCGCGTACCTGATGCTGTTCGCGCCCATCGCCTGCCATTACGTCAGGTTGCCGCGAACGAACGCCCAGAATTGGTCGTACATGGTTCCGAGCGTAGAGAACCTTGAGGAGCATCAGCGCAGGTTCCTGCGCCGGAACATGGTCAATTTCGGGAACTGGCCTTTCCACGGAGAGGTCGCGGGGCTGGAGGACGCCGCATTGCGCTACGCGACGCGCGGCAAGACGCGCGAGGAGTCTGTACGCGGCGAGTCCGTAACGGTCGTCATGGGGAAGGCCGACTTCTATCACCCGCAACAGAAGACGCGCAAGAATCTCTGGCGGGACATCGCCGTAACCGACGACATGAAGAAGGCATTTCGGCGCTACGATGTCTTCAACCGCGTCTTTCCTGCGAGCAACACGGCGCGACCGGTTCGCGAGATCGAATGCGAGGAGAGCGACAAGAAGGGCAGCCACTTCGTCGCCTTGCCCAATTGCCGTGAGCGGATCACGGCGAATATCCTGCGCGGCGAGCCGTGGTACGCCGATCTGGCGTATATTCCGTTCTGGCAGCGCGACCGCGTCGAGAACGACTGCAAGAATATCCGGAAGCGCGGCCTGCGGGCGGTGGGATTGCCTTCGCCGGGGAGGGGCGGCGGCAGGGAGGGCGAATCCATTTCGCCCGAACGGCTGTGGTTTCTGAAACTGCATCACTCCGAGAGGAAACAGCTGATGTCCATCGCAAAGGACGAAAGGGTTTGGGACGATCCGCTCGAGAAAGACATGCTCGATGCCTTTCGCGAGGCATTCCGGCGGCTTCTGAATCGTGAACACGGAGCCTTGTCCCGAGGTGGAGACCGCGACCTGCCCAAGCGCTGGGACAACGTGGCGGACAAGTGGCACCGTCGGCTCCTTCACGCCAGGACCAGATTTTTGTTGTCGTCCGCGGTCCACGAGTTGCTCGCCCAGGCGGCGAGGAGCCCCGATCTGAAGGACGGCAAGCCGGCCGAGCGGCGCGGTCCCGTTTTCCTGTTGCGAAGAACCAACGAAGACGAAAACGCCGGGTCCCGTCGAGCGGAAAATGACGAATTTCACGCCAAATTCCGCCATATGGTGAACGACCCGAACGACTGGAAGAGGGTTCGCGACCTGGCGCTTCTGGCCCTGGCGACGTTCGCCGATCGGCGTCTCGGACGGCGCGAAGACGACGAGTCCACTGAAGACAACGGAAGAGAAACCGACCAATGACAACGCACATCTTCGGCATGGCGCTCACGCACGAAGGCACCTTCTCCAACAACCGGGGCGAGAACGAGGGCAACACCAACACCCTCCAGAAGGTCATACGCGACGGCGACATGTTCTCGACCGTCTCGGCGGAGGCGATTCGCTACGCCCTGCGCGACGGCTGGCAACGGGGCAGCGAGACCTTGAACCGGAGGACGCTCGATCATCGCAAGGTCAAATACGGAGACCGGGAGTTCGGCGACAGTGACTGGCCGTCCCGCCTGGACGACGACGTTCTCGGTTTCATGCACGCGAGCAACGACACCGTCAGCCGACGCGCGCCGCTGGAAGTGACCCGCGCCATTTCCATCACGCCATGGACCGGCGAGGTCATGCACAACTTCGCTTCTCCCGGCTCCAACCCGGCGGTGAAAGGCGACGATCCGATACCGTACTCGGTGGAAGTTCACCATACGCGCTATCAGTTCGGGTTCGCCTTGACGCCGGAGTCCTTGGGACGGGCAAGTAATGGCGCCGACAGCGCGCATGACGACGACGAGAGGATCAGGCGTGTTGCCGCAACACTGAACGGTCTCGCCAGCCTGCGGCGGGTCGGCGGCGCCCACGCCCGCTATTTCGCCGACTATTCGCCGGAAGTTCTCATCCTCCGCGTGACCACCGACCCTGCGCCGCGCATGTTGTATTGCTTCGAGCCACCCGAGGGAGTCGGCGCCATCGGCGTCCGCGCGCTGGAAAGGAAGCTCGGCGGGGACATCGACCCCGGGGAACTGATCGTCGGCGCGGCGATCGAAATCTCCGAGTTGCGCGGCGTGGAAACGGACGACGGCGGACGAATCGTCGATGACGAAAGCCCATGGAAGGGGGCGACCCTGGCCGGTGGCGTGAAGGACGCGGTCGCCAAGTGCGTCGAGCGTTTGAACGGCGGGACGCCGTGACGGACGCGGACGCGGCGGCGAGCGACACCCTCGTCCTGCGAGTGGCCGTCCCGATGGCGGGTCTGCGCCCGATGTGGGCGCGAGAGTATCAGGAGACCTATCCCGCGCCGCCGCCCTCCACCGTCTACGGGATGTTGCTGTCTCTCGTCGGCGTCGAACGCGAGCACAAGGACAGGCACGCCGGTTTGCGCATCGCGCTTGCGCTCGCGGAAAACACGACGGAGTCCCTGTGGCGAAGGCGCGAGAAAGGGCGCGTGTTCCGAAAATTCCGTCGCGTGGCCCAAAGCGCAGGGAATGCCGACCCCCTCGCTGACCGACGTCCCGATTATCAGGAGTTGCTGCTCGGCCTGGAGTTTTGGATATGGGTGAACGACTCGCGGGCCGAACGTTCATTATCGAATCGAATCCGCATGGCGCTCGATCCGGAACGACGCGGCGTAATCGTCCGGCATGGCGCACTGTGTCTCGGCGAGTCCTCGCACATGGTCAACGAAATCGCGATTGATCATCCGCATGGACGGGGACGTTTCGTGGCCCCATGCGAAAAGGGTTTCCTTTCCATGCCGGTCTGGAGCGATCACGAGACGAACCGGCCCACCCTGCTCAACTTCGAGATCCGCGAGCCGGAGGAACTGCCCCGCGACCCGCCCGACGGTTGCTGGATTCCCCTCGCTCCCCGATGACGGACATCTCCACGGACGATATTTCCACCGCCCCACCCGCCGAAGGCGGCGATCCGCTCGTCCGCGTGATGGCGTTGCACGCGCTGGCCTACTGCGAGCGGTTGTTCTATCTGGAGGAAGTCGAGGAAATCCGCGTCGCCGACCACCGCGTTCACGCTGGGCGCACCCTGCACGAAGCCGAGGTGGACGGGAATCGCGAGTGGCGGAGTCTGGAACTCGTCAGCGACGCCTGGGGCATCCGCGGCAAGGTCGACTTCGCCCGCTACCGCGACGGCCAACTCGTCGCCATAGAACACAAGAAGGGCCGCTCCAGGGGCGACGACGCCTGGGAAACCGACAAACTCCAGGTCACCGCCTACGCCGTTCTCCTTTCCGAACACTTCGGGAGGCCGGTGCAGGAAGGGCGCGTGCGCTATCACGCCAGCAACAAGACGGTGCGCGTGGCCGTGGACGACGCGGCCCGCGAGCGCCTGCGACACGCTGTCGCCCGGGCGCGGGAGCTGTCGCGTTCGCTGGAGCGCCCGCCGGTGACGGACAACGAAAACCTGTGCGCCAAGTGCTCGCTCGCGCCGGTGTGCCTGCCCGAGGAGGCGCGCTTAGCCTTCGCGGTCGGCGATGCCAGCGAGTCGGCGGCCGCTTCAAAGCCGCGCCGCCTCTTTCCGAAGGACGACGCGCGTCGCATTCTGCACGTCGTGGATCCGGACGCGCGGGTCGGGCGCGCAGGCCTGCAATTCGTGGTGCGGGATTCCGGTGGCGAGGAGAAGAAATTTCCCGGCATGGACGTCGGCGCCGTGATCCTCCATGGCAATGCGCAGATCACCTCTCAAGCGATACGCTTCGCCGTCGCCAACGACGTCGCCGTGCACTGGATCAGCGGTGGCGGCTGGTTTGTCGGCGGCGTCGCGCCGCCGGCAGGCGTACAGCGCCGTTTGCGGCAATATCAGGCGCTGCGGGATGACGCTTTGCGCCTGCGTCTCGCGCGCCGTCTCGCGGCGGCCAAGATCGAGAACCAGTTGCGTTTCGTCGCTCGCCAATCGCGCGGGCGTGGCGCGCGGGCGGACGTGGAGGCGTTCCTGAGCGCCATGCGCAATCAACTCCGGCAGGTGGAGAAATGCGCCGACGCCGACGCATTGCGCGGCTGTGAAGGCATCGCCGCCCGCAATTACTTCTCGGCGCTCGCCCTGCTGCTGGACGCCGAGGAAAAGACGATGGCGTTCTCCGGGCGCAATCGCCGCCCGCCGCGCGATGGTTTCAACGCGGCCCTGTCCTTCGGCTATGGCCTGTTGTATCGGGAGGTCATGGCCGCGATCATCGCCGTGGGTCTGGATTCCACCGTTGGTTTCTTCCATGCGCCGCGCACCGCCGCCCATCCGTTGGCGCTGGACCTGATGGAGCTCTTTCGCACCACCTTGTGGGATATGCCGCTGGCGGCGTCGGTCAACCGGCGGCAATGGACCGCGGAACACCTCGCGGTGACCAAAAGGCAGGTATGGCTTTCCGACGAGGGCAAGCGTCTGGCGATAAGCCTGTTCGAGCAGCGCAAGCAGGAATCCTGGAAGCACCCGGTGCTCGGTTATTCCCTGAGCTATGCGCGGGCCATGGAGTTGGAGGCGCGCTTGCTGGAAAAAGAATGGAGCGGCGAGGAAGGGCTGTTCGCCCGCATGCGCCTGCGTGGATGAGCGGTCGGCACTGGTACCTTTTCAGCTATGACATCCGCGACCCAAAGCGGTGGCGCCGGGTGCACAAGATTGTCAACGGTTATGGAGAGCGGTTGCAGTATTCCCTGTTCCGGTGTCACCTGACAAGGACGCAGATGGAGCAAGCGCGGCATGAACTGGAGAGAGAGATGGAGGAAGAGGACGACTTTCTCGTGATCCGCCTGTCGCCGCGCTGCGAGATCATGGAGCGGACCAAAGGAAAACGATGGGCCGACCCGCCGCCGCGCTTCGACATCGTGTAGCGCCGGATGCGTCGGCAGGCATCGCCGGGTGGACAGGCCCACACGGGGCGACAAGTCGAAAATCATTCTTGATTTCAAGGACTTCGAAAGAACGAGCTGTCGAAAAATGCTTGCTGGTGCATGGTGACGGAAATACCTGTACTTTCCAGCAGAAGAGCCATAAATGGACCCGCATACGTAAAGAGCTGGCGGAGATGCATGATGTGCCAAGCTATTTTCTTCGATAAAATAGGCAGTTACACGAATACGGTGCGACTATCAGTGATGCCGAAAGGCGTTGAGCACCATAACGCAGCCGAGGGAGGCGCTCCGCATTCGACGGTGCGACTATCAGTGATGCCGAAAGGCGTTGAGCACTCCCTCAAGATCGGGTCCACGCTCTACGCCCTCGGGTGCGACTATCAGTGATGCCGAAAGGCGTTGAGCACTCCCTCAAGATCGGGTCCACGCTCTACGCCCTCGGTGCGACTATCAGTGATGCCGAAAGGCGTTGAGCACGAAAACAATGGCGTCGCAACCGAACGGGCCGATAGGGTGCGACTATCAGTGATGCCGAAAGGCGTTGAGCACGCCATCACCAAGAAGGGCGGCAAAGTCCCCGACAAGGTGCGACTATCAGTGATGCCGAAAGGCGTTGAGCACCAAAGGGGCGCATGACGGAAAACCGTTCGGGTTGGGTGCGACTATCAGTGATGCCGAAAGGCGTTGAGCACTATCTGTTTGAGCGTAGCGCCAGGACTGCGCGCGAGTGCGACTATCAGTGATGCCGAAAGGCGTTGAGCACTCCACGACGCAGCACCGGTGGCTCGCAGCGCCAACGTGCGACTATCAGTGATGCCGAAAGGCGTTGAGCACATGGGTCTGTAGGCCATGGCAGACGTTCGCGTTGGGTGCGACTATCAGTGATGCCGAAAGGCGTTGAGCACCGAAAGAAAGAACGAGCCCGCGCCAGAACCGAACGCGTGCGACTATCAGTGATGCCGAAAGGCGTTGAGCACCTGCGAATGGGACGTTCGACAGGACGGCGCTGTGGGGTGTGCGACTATCAGTGATGCCGAAAGGCGTTGAGCACCGTTGGACGAGGCGCGGATACCGGGCAACGCCGCGCTGGTGCGACTATCAGTGATGCCGAAAGGCGTTGAGCACGTCTCGTCCATGGGGGGGTTCTGATCCGCAAGCTGGTGCGACTATCAGTGATGCCGAAAGGCGTTGAGCACACGAAAGCGGCCGCTATACCGGCATGGCCGCCGTGTGTGCGACTATCAGTGATGCCGAAAGGCGTTGAGCACATGGAGAACGACGGATGACCGGCCGCCCGTGGCAGGTGCGACTATCAGTGATGCCGAAAGGCGTTGAGCACCTCGATCTTTTCTGCGGCGGAGGCGGGGCCGGGGAAGGTGCGACTATCAGTGATGCCGAAAGGCGTTGAGCACCAAAGAGCAGGACATCAAGAAAGAGCAGCTTTACGGTGCGACTATCAGTGATGCCGAAAGGCGTTGAGCACACCGTGAGGGCAGAGTCGGCGAGTTGGCGCTGCGTCGTGCGACTATCAGTGATGCCGAAAGGCGTTGAGCACGGTTTGCGCATGCGCCCTGGCTTGGCACTTCGTACTGTGCGACTATCAGTGATGCCGAAAGGCGTTGAGCACTATATACCGCGGCTGGATGGTCCGGCCGCTTTCTTGTGCGACTATCAGTGATGCCGAAAGGCGTTGAGCACCGCAGCGCCTCGCGCCGGAACGTCACCGGCCAGTAGGTGCGACTATCAGTGATGCCGAAAGGCGTTGAGCACAACACGGCCTGGCTGATCGATTTGGCGCGCGAAAAGGTGCGACTATCAGTGATGCCGAAAGGCGTTGAGCACTGACTTCCCGCGGCGACAGCGCCGGCCGCCTGTTCGGTGCGACTATCAGTGATGCCGAAAGGCGTTGAGCACCTGGTGAGGTCGACGACGCGCGAGGAGGAATACGGCTGGTGCGACTATCAGTGATGCCGAAAGGCGTTGAGCACTGCTGGAAGCCGCCAACACCTACCATCGGATGCGTGGGTGCGACTATCAGTGATGCCGAAAGGCGTTGAGCACACGCACCGGTGATTGGCGAGTATCGCGCGCTGCTGGTGCGACTATCAGTGATGCCGAAAGGCGTTGAGCACTCGCGACGAAGGCTGAGCGTCCCCACCTCCAAAATTGTGCGACTATCAGTGATGCCGAAAGGCGTTGAGCACGTGAAAGAGAAAGACACGATCGCCGAGAGGATCGAGCGTGCGACTATCAGTGATGCCGAAAGGCGTTGAGCACAAAGGCGAGACCTAACGCTTCGGTCGGGGCCAGTGTGCGACTATCAGTGATGCCGAAAGGCGTTGAGCACAATTCATCCAGTTGACGCGCGGACAGCTTGGCAGCGTGTGCGACTATCAGTGATGCCGAAAGGCGTTGAGCACCATGGAGTTGCGGCGGGCCGACCGCGCATCGCGGCGTGCGACTATCAGTGATGCCGAAAGGCGTTGAGCACGGCTTTCGCGACGGGGCGGAAGACGTCCGTTTGTTTGTGCGACTATCAGTGATGCCGAAAGGCGTTGAGCACGACGAAGCGACGGTGCTGCTGACCGTGCCTGAGTGGTGCGACTATCAGTGATGCCGAAAGGCGTTGAGCACTTTGGCGACCAGGAATAGGACAGCGGCCCTATCGGTGCGACTATCAGTGATGCCGAAAGGCGTTGAGCACACCTAGTGCACCGTCGCAAGCTTTTCGACGGCCTCGTGCGACTATCAGTGATGCCGAAAGGCGTTGAGCACCAGAATACGGCCTCGCCTCGCCTCACCAGCTGGCGGTGCGACTATCAGTGATGCCGAAAGGCGTTGAGCACGACTTGTCCCACAGATAGGAGTAGCTCGCGTTGCGGGTGCGACTATCAGTGATGCCGAAAGGCGTTGAGCACCCGGATTCCAGTGGCTGGAAGTACGAGACTGTCGTGTGCGACTATCAGTGATGCCGAAAGGCGTTGAGCACGATGCCGATCTCATCCATCGTGAGATAGATGCTGAGTGCGACTATCAGTGATGCCGAAAGGCGTTGAGCACGCGATCTTGGAATCATCGACGGCGTGGAAACGCCGCGTGCGACTATCAGTGATGCCGAAAGGCGTTGAGCACAAGCAGCGCACGTCGCGGACCTCGAGGAATCTCTGTGCGACTATCAGTGATGCCGAAAGGCGTTGAGCACGCGCTGCTCGCCGCCGGCGTCGGGCAGCGGGAAGCCGGTGCGACTATCAGTGATGCCGAAAGGCGTTGAGCACAGATCGGGGAAGCGGCCTGGACGGAGGCGGTCGACGGTGCGACTATCAGTGATGCCGAAAGGCGTTGAGCACTCGATCGTCGCCGTCTGTCCGATCAGCACCTGCGGTGCGACTATCAGTGATGCCGAAAGGCGTTGAGCACAAACCGGCCGCGGCGGGGACCGGCCGCACCGTCGCCGGTGCGACTATCAGTGATGCCGAAAGGCGTTGAGCACACCATCCGACGGGAGATCTCGGTCTCGACGAGCCCGGTGCGACTATCAGTGATGCCGAAAGGCGTTGAGCACCAAATCTTGATCAGGATGCGCGACGACGCTGGTGGTGCGACTATCAGTGATGCCGAAAGGCGTTGAGCACAACTCGTTCACGTAGAAATACGCCGAACCGGGCTGTGTGCGACTATCAGTGATGCCGAAAGGCGTTGAGCACCCCAAGGCAATCGAATCTTGATGCCGTCTTCCGCTTGTGCGACTATCAGTGATGCCGAAAGGCGTTGAGCACGCTATTTGATCGTTCGGCGCTGTCCCGGATTCACGGTGTGCGACTATCAGTGATGCCGAAAGGCGTTGAGCACATGTTCCGTCCCTCTACCAGCCGGCCGCAGATAGCCGGTGCGACTATCAGTGATGCCGAAAGGCGTTGAGCACCCAGCCCGCGACCAACGGCCCCGCCCCGCGCCTCGAGTGCGACTATCAGTGATGCCGAAAGGCGTTGAGCACAGCATCTTCGACGACATCGGCAAGGCAGTCGGGCAGGTGCGACTATCAGTGATGCCGAAAGGCGTTGAGCACGGTCAGGTATCCGCGGCGATAGAGGATGACCGTTCCCGGTGCGACTATCAGTGATGCCGAAAGGCGTTGAGCACGTGATGGCGAGACTCGAAGGCAAGAGCGACCTCGTGTGCGACTATCAGTGATGCCGAAAGGCGTTGAGCACATTCCGGTCACGTTCGCGCCGGTACCATCGCCAGTGTGCGACTATCAGTGATGCCGAAAGGCGTTGAGCACAAGAACAGAACTTCGGGGGAGATCCCGTTGGAAGCGTGCGACTATCAGTGATGCCGAAAGGCGTTGAGCACAGAAAGCGAGCTCGTCGCCCCGAACCCGGGGCCTTGTGCGACTATCAGTGATGCCGAAAGGCGTTGAGCACGCCGCATGTCGAAGCGCGCGCGCGAACAGATATCGGTGTGCGACTATCAGTGATGCCGAAAGGCGTTGAGCACGGCCTGTCCGCCGAGCAGTCCGGCGGCGCGTTGACGGTGCGACTATCAGTGATGCCGAAAGGCGTTGAGCACGCTATTTGATCGTTCGGCGCTGTCCCGGATTCACGGTGTGCGACTATCAGTGATGCCGAAAGGCGTTGAGCACCGTGGCCCGCGACGCCGCGGAACCGCTCGGCGAAGTGCGACTATCAGTGATGCCGAAAGGCGTTGAGCACTTGAGACGGCCCCGCGATCATCGACGGACCAGACACCGGCTACGCCGTGGCCCCGGCTCGCGGCTCGCGGTCGACGGCTACGGCGACTTCGTGGTGGCCCGCAAGTGACAAGTAAGCAGCAGGCGCTGCGAGTTTCCCCGCGTCCGCGCTTACGAGATTCCCCCGAACCGCCGATTCGACCCGGACGGGTCGGGCGCGATCGTGTAGGCTCGCCGCAGGAGGTCATCATGCCCGACGTCACCCCCGCGACGCCGACCGGCGAGCGCTGCGTCACTTCCTACCCGGCGCGGCGCGCCTATCGGCCGGGAGTCGTCTATCCCCCGGAGATCGACACCGTCGCCGGCGCGATCGACATCCACTGCCATGCCCATGCCGGGCAGCAGGATGCGCTGGCGCTGGGGAAATACGCCTCCCGCTGCGGCATGCGCGGCCTGTTGTTCAAAACCATCGACTCGGCCGGCGACGACGCCGCGGCGGTGCGCGCGGTCGCCGACGAGCTCGCCCGCTGGGGCGACGCCGAGGGCGTCCGCCCGGTCGAATGCTGGGCCGGCGCGCTGGTGTCGGCGGACGACCGGCCGCCCTCGGCCGCCTGGGTCGAGGAGCGGATCGACGCCGGGACCGCCGCGATCTGGCTCCCGGTCTTCAACCACGCCAACACCTTGCACAAGGTCGGCGGCAGGTCGATCTGGTGGGATCCCGCCGCCGGTCCCGACGACCACACCCCGCCGCTGCCCTGGGACGAGGCGGTAGCGATCGGGCATTACCTGCTCGACGAGGGCGGCGCGCTCCGGCCGGAGGTGCGGGAGATCGTCCGCATCGTCGCCGACCGAGACGTGGCGCTGTTCTTCGGCCACGCCACCCATAAGGAGATTTTCCTGCTGGCGGAGGAGGTCGAACGGCTCGGCTTCGACCGCGCCGTGGTCGACCACCCCTACAGCCCGTTCGTCGATCTGAGCATCGCGCAGATGAAGCAGCTCGCGGCCGCGGGCGTCACGCTCAACTTCACCTACGACGAGCTCTCGCCGCTGCTGGGGGTGGACCCGGCGAAGATGTATGCGGCGATCCGCGCGGTCGGCGTCGGGCATTTCACCCTGTCGAGCGATGCGGGCGAGCCGTTATTCCCCAACTCGGTGGAGTGCATCCGGCTCATCCGGGGTTATATGGAGGCGTTCGGCCTCGACGCGGACGAGCTCCGCCTCGTATCGGCGGTCAACCCGGCCAAGGTCGTGGGTCTCCGCTCGGGCCTCGACCGGGCCGCCTGAGGCCGCCGGCGGCGGAAAGGAGGCGAAGATGCAAGGAAACCCCGACCGGATCCTGACGACGCATATCGGCAGCCTGCCGCGGCCCGCCCCGCTGCTCGACATGATGAAGGCGAAGCATGTGGGCGAACCCTATGACGAGGACGCCTATCGGGCGGCGATTCGCGAGGCGGTCGCCGACGTCGTCCGCCGCCAAGCCGGGCTCGGCATCGACGTCGTCGCCGACGGCGAGATGTCGAAGCCCGGCTTCTACGTCTATGTCGAGGAGCGGTTGGCCGGGTTCGAGGTTCGGCGCGACGAAGGCCATGGCCTGTTCGCCGCCGAGGTGGCGTCCTTCCCCGAGTATTACGAAGCCTATTTCAAGCGCGCGATGTTCGGAGGAATGGTGGTCCCGATGTTCCGCATGCGCTGCGTCGGCCCGGTCGGCTACAAGGGCGAGGCGCTGCTGCGGCGGGACCTCGACAATCTGAAGGCGGCCCTCGACGGCGTGGCCTGCGCGGACGCCTTCGTCCCGGCCACCTCCCCCGCCGGCGTCGGCTACAACGCCTATTACCCGACCGAGGAGGAGTACGCCCACGCGGTCGCCGAGGCGCTCCGAGTCGAGTATCTCGCGATCGTCGACGCCGGCTTCCTGCTGCAGATCGACGACCCGTTCCTGTGCGATACGCTGGTGGACGCCAGGCTCGACGACGCGGGCAAGCGCCGCCGGGCAGAGATCTACATCGAGGCCGTCAATCACAGCCTGCGCGGCATCCCGCAGGACCGCATCCGCTACCATACCTGCTACGGCATCAACGAGGGGCCGCGTATCCACGACGCGCCGATGGCGGAGGTCGCCGGATACATGCTCGGATTCGACGCCGGCAGCTATTCCTTCGAGGCGGCGAACCCCCGCCACGAACACGAATACCGCATCTGGGAGGACATCGACCTCCCGGACGGCAAGGCGCTCATCCCCGGCGTGATCACCCATGCCAGCAACATCGTCGAGCATCCGGAACTGATCGCCGAGCGCCTGGAGCGCTATGCCCGGCTGGTCGGGCGCGAGAACGTGCTCGCCGGGGCGGATTGCGGTTTTTCCTCGCAGGCGATGTACCATACCGAGGTGCATCCGAGCGTCATCTGGGCCAAATTCGAGGCCATGGCGGAGGGCGCGCGGATCGCGACGCGGCGTCTGTGGCGACGCGGTCGGACGGAACGGGAGGAGTCGTGATGCGGGTCGGCGCTTTCAAGGTGGGCATGCGCGCCCCCGACGACGTATCCGCCGCCCGGTCGCTGCTCGACCGGGGCGCGTTCGACGCCGGCGACGTGGTCGCGATCCTGGGCAAGACCGAGGGGAATGGCGGCGTCAACGACTACACGCGCGCTCTCGCCACGCTGCGCTTCCAGCATCTCCTGGCCGAACGGTCCGGCCGGCGCGTGTCCGATCTCGCCAACCTGCCCATCATCTGGTCGGGCGGTACCGAAGGGGCGATGAGCCCGCACGCTACGATCTTCGTCAAGGCGTCCGACGGTCCGTCCGCCGACGGCGGGAAGGGGCTCGCGGTCGGCACCGCCTGCACGGAAGACATGAAGCCCGAAGAGTTCGGGACCCTGGTCCACGCGCGCTCGGCCGCGGCCGGCGTCCGTCGGGCGATCGCGGATGCGGGCATCGACGATCCCGCCGACGTCCATTTCGTCCAGATCAAGACAGGCGCCCTCACCAGCGAACGGATCAACGACGCCCTGTCGCGCGGGAAACGAGTGGTCACCAAGGACACCTACGGGTCGATGTCCTATGCCCGCATCGTCGCCGCGCTCGGAATCGGCGTCGCGACCGGCGAGATCGACGAGGCGCGCCTCGACGACGACGTGCTGGGCCGGGACATGTCGGTCTATTCCGACGTGGCCTCGACCTCCTCGGGGACCGAGTTGATGAACTGCGAGATCATCGTGCTGGGGAATTCCGCCGGATCGTCCAGCGACTTCGTCATCGGCCACGCGGTCATGCAGGACGCCATCGACGCGGGCGCCGTGCGCAGAGCTCTCGCCAGCGTCGGGCTCGAAGCCGATCCGGAGCTGGACGATGCCGGCCGCGCGCGCCTGGTCAACGTCTTCGCCAAGTGCGAGCCCGGCCCCGACGGCGCCACGCGCGGGCGGCGTCACGTGATGTTCGACGATTCCGACGTGAACTATACGCGCCACATCCGGGGCGCCGTCAACGCGGTGATCGCCTCGGTGACCGGCGACGCAATGTGCTACGTCTCGGCCGGGGCGGAGCATCAGGGTCCGCCGGGCGGCGGGGTGGTCGCGGCGCTCGCCCGCAAGGCCTGACGCCCGTCGTCTCCCGGACCGTCGCGGTCATCCGGTCGGCGACGGGCGCTCCATCTCGTCCGCGAGCGCGGCGACCGCCTGGACGAAACAGTCGAGCGGCGCGCGGGTGAGGCCCGCGCCCACTTGGCCTATCCCCGGCTCCCGATGCGCGATCCCGGTATTGATCGCGGGCAGGATGCCCGTGTCCACGACTTTGCGCGCGTCGATCCCCGCCGCGGCGCCGGCGAACTCGAGCGAGGGCAGCGTGAAGGCGTCGTTGCTGCCGATCGCGATCTGGCGCATCTCGCGGCTGTTCGTCCGCGCTTCGCCGGCGCTGCCGCCGACGAACTGGACGATGGCGGGCGCCGCCGCCATCGAGAAGCCGCCGAGCCCGGCGGTCTCGGTGATCGTGCTGTCGCCCAGGTCGGGGTTGGCGTCGGCCGGCCCGTAGCCGGGGAAGAACAGGCCGTTCACGGCGGGCGCCGGCGCCTCGAACCAGCGCGCGCCCATACCGCTCACGCGGATGCCGAAGCGGACGCCGTTGCGCGCCATGGCGGTCACCATGCTGCTGCCGGCCACGCCGTGGGCCGCGTCGAGCATCGCCTTGCATGCGGCCATGGAGAGGTTGAGGAAGAAATGGTCGTTGCCGGTGAGGAAACTCGCGACCCGGGTCAGGTCGCCGGCGGGGAGGCCGGTCTCCAGCAGCGCCGGAACCAGGCGCCGGAACAGGAGCGAAGTCGCGGCCACGTTCCGGTTGTGCAGCTCGTCGCCCATATGCAGCGCCTGGCCGATCAGCGGCTTGAGTTCGATCCCGCCGAGACGATCCACCGCCGCGCCCAAGGCGGGCGCGAGCGCGTCCCGCATCCAGGCGAGGCGGGCGAGCGCCTCGGCCCCGTTGGCGCCGTAGCGGAGCACCTTGCCCAGCCCCTCGTTGAGGGTGCAATAGGCGCGGTTGCCGTGCTCGGCGTTCTCGACCACCCAGACCGGCATCGACGGCGTCAACAACCCGGCCATCGGTCCCACCGCGTCGTGGTGATGGCACGGCGCGAAGCGGATCTCCCCGCGCGCGGCCAGCGCCTCCGCCGCGCCGATATCCGCCGCCCAACCCTCGTGGACGATGGCGCCGAGAACGCCGCCTCGCATCGGCCCGCACATCTCCTCCCAGGCGATCGGAGGCCCGGCGTGCAGAATCGTCCGGTCGGCGAGGCCCGGGACCGCGTCGCGCGCGGCGGCGAGGCTGGTCAGCACCGGCCGCGCGGCGAGATAGCGGCCGAACGCGCGGCGGTTCGCGGCTTCGATCCGCGGGTGGGCGGTAATCGCGGCGAGCCGGCGGCCGATGCTGGCGTCCCCGGCCGCGGGCGGGCGCCAGTCCACATGCGCCGCCTTCGCCCCCGCGCCGATGATCGGCGGGGCGAACGACGCCAACCCGACGTTGATCACGCCGGACTTGGCCGCCGGGAGGCCGACCATCGGGTCAGCCTTGCCCGGCCGCGGTCGCCAAGGCGAGTCGCGCCGCCTGGGCGTTGCTGGGCGCCAACGCCACGCCGGCCTTGCGCAGGCGGGCCTCCTGGCGACGAAGGTCCTGCGGGTCGCGGTCGGTGCCGCAGACATGGGCCACGAAGGCGACGTCGCGGCCGTCGCCCTCCGTCGCCGTCCGCGCCGCCTCCACGGCCGGGGCGAGCGCTTCGGCCGGGTCCGGATGCGCGCCGTGACCGAGGACGACGTCGAACAGGATGACTGCGGTTTCGGGATCGCGCGCCTCCTCCAGCATGCGCCGGGCGCGGTGATGCGTGTCGATCATCGGGTGCGGCCGCCCGCGGGTAAACGCGGGTTCGCCCATGTCGAGACAGGTATGGCCGCTGCCGCGGGTGGTATCCCCGGCCGCGGCGAGAAGGAGCCGCGCCTCGTGGCAGAGCGTGCCGCCGGCGTAGAGGCCGCGAACGAAGCGCTGGCCGGGCGCCAATCGCGGCGCCGGGGGCGGGAGCGCCGCCGGCGCCGATGGCGGAGCCGCCGCTCGCGGTTCGCGCGACAAGGAGACAGCGATCATCGCCGCCTGTTCCAGCGTCGCCGCGGCATGGAGGTTCGCTCCCTCGACCGCTGCCGGATCGGCGTCCAGGAACGCCGCCACGACCGGTCGCCGGCAATTGCGGGCGCGATCGAGGATGCGCCGCGCGACCTCGGGCGCGGGCGGTTTGGAGACCAGCACGATGACCTTCGTGGCGTCGTCGGCCGCGAGCGCTTCCAGCCCGCGCAGCATGGTGACGCCGCCGACCGCCTCGCCGGCGTCGCGACCGCCGGCCCCGATCGCCTGCGAGACGCCGCGGCCGGCGCGGTCGATCAGGCAGGCGACCTGTTGCAGCCCCGAGCCCGACGCGGCCACGATGCCGACGTCGCCCCGGCGGACCTCGTTGGCGAAGCCGAGCGGCACTCCGTCGATGATCGCGGTCCCGCAGTCGGGTCCCATCACCATGCGGCCGCGGTCCCGCGCCAGCGTCTTCAGCGCGATCTCGTCGGCCAGCGGCACGTGGTCGCTGAAGATCATCGCGTCGAGGCCGAGGCGCAGCGCCTTCTCGGCCTCGGCGGCCGCATACGCCCCTGGCGTCGAGATCAGAACGAGGGAGGCGCCCGGCAGCGCCGCTTGCGCGGCGGCGATGCTGCGGGGCGCGGCCTGGCCTTCGCCGCCGTCCGCCGACGGCGGCCGAGGGTCCGCGGCGTGAAGCGCGCCTTTGGCCTCGGCGAGGGCGGCGGCGATCGCGTCCGCCGTTCCGCTCACGCCCACGATCACGTCGTCCGGGCCAGGGTCGTCCGGGCCGGAGTCGTCCGCGCCCTCGATCAGCCCCGACTCCGCCATCAGCGCGAGGTTGGCCGGCGTCGCCATCATCGCCGAGGCTTGGTCGATGCCGGGCCGGCCGGCGAGGGACGTCGACAGCCGCATCAGCGACACCGAGTCCCGGTAGAGGGAGCGGAAGATCCGGATCGCGGTCGCCACCCGTCGCCTTCCCGTCGACCCGGTGCCGGATCCGCCGCCGCTATGCGGCGGGTCCGCGGCCGAGCGACCACCCGCCGCGGTCGGGCGCCGCGCTGCCGCCGCCGTCCGACACGCAGGCTCCGTTCGCCGGCCGGCCGGTCGCCTCGATGTCGGGAATCGACGATGCGGTGCGGCGCAGCTCGCCCATGGCGCGGCTCCCCGTTGCGCTCGCGGCAGTCTGTTCGACCTGCGCGAACGGGTCAATCGGCCGTCGCGCCGGCCTCCCGCCGGTCGTATGATGCCGGTTCGACGAACGGGGTTCGGAGGCCTCGATGTCCAAGGCGATGGCGGCGCGCATCGCCGAGACCGGCGGTCCCGGCGTGCTGCGCTACGAAGAGGTCGACCTTCCCGATCCGGGTCCCGGCGAAGCGCTGGTGCGGCACACCGCCATCGGGGTCAACTATATCGACGTAGCGTTCCGGCGCGGTGCGATTCCCGTGCCGGGTTTTCCGGCGACGCTCGGCATGGAAGGTGCCGGCGTCGTGGAGGCGGTGGGAGACGGCGTCGCCCGACCCGCGGTGGGCGACCGGGTGTCGCACTGCATGGTCCTCGGTTCCTACGCCGAGCGGCAGATCGTCTCCGCCGATCGCCTGCTCCAGCTGCCCGCCGGCATCGCGGACGGGACTGCGGCGGCGGCGACGCTCCAGGGCCTGACGGCCGAGTACCTGTTGCGAAGCAGCTACGCCGTCCAGCCGGGCGATACGGTGCTGGTGCAGGCCGCGGCGGGCGGCATGGGGCTCCTCCTGTGCCAGTGGGCGAAGCTGCTCGGAGCCGTCGTCATCGGCGCCGTGGGCAGCGACGAGAAGGCGGCCGCAGCCCAGGCGCGTGGGTGCGACCATGTGATCGTCTATACCCGGGAGAGTTTCGTCGACCGGGTCAAGGAAATCACGGACGGTGCCGGCGTCGAGGTCGTCTACGACGCCGTCGGCAAGGATACCTTCGCCGGCGGGCTCGACTGTCTGGCGGTGCGCGGGCACATGGTCAGCTATGGCGGCGCCTCGGGTCCCGCGCCGCCGCTCGACGTCGCCGCGCTGGGGCCGAAATCCTTGACCTTGACGCGCGGCTCGCTGGCGGCATACGTCCTCGACCCGGCCGACATGGCGCGCCGCGCCGCCGATCTCTGGCGCTTGATCGAAGACGGTCGGATCGAAGTCGAAATCAATCAGGACTATCCGCTTGCGGACGCCGCCGGGGCGCATGCCGACCTCGAAGGGCGGCGGACCACCGGATCGACGATCCTGCTTCCCTGACCCGGAGGTCGCGGCCGAGACCCCGGCGGCGGCCGACGGATGCCGACAGACACCGAACGGAGGCCGACTCCGCGCATGTTCGTTTCCCTCGTCCGGTCCAACCCCTATGGCTGGATCGTCGTCGCCGTGATGTTCCTGGTCCTCAGCTTCGCGATGCTGGCGCGCTCCGCGATCGGCCTGCTGATGCCCACCTGGGAGCAGGAGCTCGGCTGGGCGCGCACCTTCGTCTCCGGCGGCGGCGCGGTCATGCTGGTGGTGATGGCGGTGGGCTCGCCCGTCGCCGGGCTGATGCTCGACCGTTTCGGCTCGCGCAGTATGTACGTCGCCGCGCTGGCGGTCGTGGCGATCTCAATGCTGGCGACCGCGGGGATGGCCGAGCGATGGCACTATATCCTGGTCTATTGCGTGATCGGCGGGATCGGCTTCGCGGCGATCTCGGCGCCGATGATCGCCACGACGGTCATGCTCTATTTCGAGGAGAATCGCGGCCTCGCCACCGGCGTCGCCGCCTCCGGCGCCACCGGCGGGCAGCTCGTGCTGATGCCGTTGCTCGCCCTCGGCGTCACCGCGCTCGGCTGGCGCCCGAGCTTCGTCGTCCTCGGTCTCGCCACGCTGGCGATCGGAGCGCTGACCTTCTTCGTCGTCCGCCGCGAGGCGGGCGGAGCGGGGCGGCCGGAACGGGGCCGGGGCGGCGGCGGGCTGTACGGGAAATGCCGCATGTTGGCGTCCAGCCAGACGTTCTGGCTGCTGTTCGGCGGCTTCTTCGTCTGCGGCTTCACCACCGTCGGGGCGATCCGCGTGCATCTGCTGCCCTACGCCGCGGCGTGCGGATTCCCGCCGATCGAGAGCGCCACCGCCTTCGGCGTTCTCGCCACTTTCAGCATGATCGGAATGATCGCCTACGGTTCGCTCTCGGACCGCCACCACCGGCCGATGTTGCTGGCAAGCATCTATTTCCTGCGCGCCTTCTGCTTCATCCTGTTGATGCATGTCGGCGACGATCTGTCGGTGCTGTTCGTCTTCGCGGTCATCTTCGGCATCTTCGATTTCTCTTCCTTCCCGGTCGTCGCCAGCATCGTCTCGACCCATATCGGACTTCGGGTCATGGGATTCACGATGGGCCTTCTGTTCGCCGGCCACTCGCTGGGCGGCGCCGCCGGCTCCTTCCTGGGCGGCTGGCTGTTCGACCTGTTCCAGCGTTACGACTGGGTCTGGATTGCGTCCTTCGCCCTCGCGATCCTGGCGGCGTTTCTGTCGATCTGCATCGTGGAGCGGCGCGGCGGCGACGCGCCCGCCGCGGCGCAGCCGGCGACCGGTTGAGGTCCGTTGTGCGGTCCGCGCGCGCGCTACTCTCCCGCCATGTCCTTCCCGAGCCCCGAGATGATCGCCATCGTCGTGGTCGGCGTCGTCCCGATCAGGCTGATTCTGGTCGTACAGCATGGCCTTTACAACAAGATCGACGAGCGTATCGACGTGGTCGACAAGCGCTTGGGCTTCCTGGACAAGCGCATGGACCTCGCGGACAAGCGTATGGAGGTTCTGGACAAGCGCTTCGACGCGGTGGACGGGAAGCTCGCCTTGCTCGAGCGCGGGCAGGCGGAACTCCGCGAACGCATGGCCAAGCTCGAAGGCTCGCGCTAAGCGGCCCGCTCCGGCGCTTTGTCTGCGGCGAGGATTCGGGCATCATCGGCAGGGTCGGTCGGGACGCCGCCTATGGCCACGGAGCTGCATGACGTCGATGGATAAACACGAATACGCGTCGCGCCCGCATGTCGTCGGATCGGAACCGGCGGCGGGGCCCGATCTGCCGGTCGAGGAAACGCTGGCGCCTGTCGTCTCTCACCGCTGGATCAATCCGGAATACAAGCATCTGGTCGTTGAAGGCACGCCCAAGGCGCTCGGCGTCCGGCCTGGCCAGTTCTTCCATCTGCTGTGCCCCTCGCCCGACCAGGGCGCCCTGTGGTTCCGTCGGCCGCAAAGCGTCTATCGCATCGACCGGGACGGCGGAAAGATCGAGTTCCTCTATAAATGCGTCGGGCGCGGGACCCACGGGCTGGCGACGCTCGCGCCGGGCGACGAATGCAACATGCTGGGTCCTCTGGGCGTCGGGTTTTCGCTCGATCCGGCATGGCGCAACGTCGTCGTGTTGGGCCGCGGCGTCGGCTTGGCGACGATGGGGCCGATCTCGCAGCTCGCCGGCGAGCGCGGCGTCGGCGTGACCGCGATCCTGAGCGCGCGGAGCGCCGATTACGTATTGTCGGGCGAACTGTTCGAGGCCGTCGGCGCCGACGTGATCGCCGTGACCGACGACGACGGCAGTAGCGCGGTGGACAACGTCGAGGCCATTCTCGAACGCCTGATCGCCGAGGAGAAGGCGGACGCCTTCTACACCTGCGGCTCCAACCGCCTGTTCCAGCTGATGAAGCGGTTGGCCCGCAAGCACGGCGTCCCCGGTCAGATCGCGATGGAGCAGATCATGGCCTGCGGGTTGGGGCCCTGCTACGTGTGCGTGCGCACGTTCGAGGTCGGCGGCGAGAGGGTGCTCCGGCGCGTCTGCATCGACGGACCCGTATTCGACATTCAGGAGGCGGTGGGATGGTAGATCTGTCGGTCGATGTCGGTTCCCTGCGGCTGCCCAACCCGGTGATGCCCGCGTCGGGCGCCTTCTCGACCGAGTACGGCCAAGTGATCGATCTCGACCGCCTCGGCGCTCTGGTCACCAAGTCGGTCTCGCGGCCGTTCCGGTCCGGCAACCCGCCGCCGCGCGCGGCCGAGGTCGAGGCCGGCATGATCAACTGCATTGGCCTGCCGACCAACGGACTGCAATACTTCCTCGACAAGCAGCTGCCCGACTATGCGAGCTACGCGCCGCCGCTGGTGGTGAGCATCACCGCCGAATCGGCCGAGGACTTCGCTGCGATGGCGCGCGACGTGAGCGTGCCGGGCGTCGATGCGCTCGAGATCAACATTTCCTGCCCGACCCGCAACCCGTCCGGCGGGAATTTCGCCCTGCACGCCGAGAACACTGCCAACGTGATTCGCGGCATCCGCGCCGAGACCGATCTGCCGATCTGGGCAAAGCTGTCGCCCAACGCGGGCGATGTGGTCTCGGTCGCGCGCGCCACCGAAGCCGCCGGGGCCGACGCCCTCACCGTCGCCAACACGCTGCTGGCGATGCGCATCGACACCGAGACCTTCCGTCCCGCCCTCGGCAACAAGGTGGGCGGGATGTCGGGACCGGCGGTCAAGCCGATCATCATGCGCATGGTCTATCAGTGCGCCAACGCGGTCTCGATCCCGGTCATCGGCTGCGGCGGCGTCTGCCGGGCCGAGGACGTGATCGAATACATGCTCGCCGGGGCGAGCGCGGTCGAGCTGGGCTACATCAACTTCCGCAACCCCACCGCGATGATCTCGATCATCGAGGATCTGGAGGCGTGGTGCGGCCGCCGCGGGATTGCGCGGATCGCCGATCTCGTGGGCGCCGTGCGCGACGGCGAGATGGAGACCGACACCTTCGCCGCGGCCGCGGCCGGCGTCTGACGCCCGGCCGCGGCGTTCGATCTCGTTCCTCCGTTGGGTGCGATCGGCGCTGATCGCGGGCGACGGCGACAGGATCTCAACCGGCTCGGTCGGGGCGCAACCGGTCCCATGCCCAGTGCGCGGTCGCCAGCAGCTCGTCGTCCGCGCGCCAGGCGCCGATCAGCTGGATCGCGACGGGAAGCCCCGCGGGTCCGCGATGCGTAGGCAGGCAGATTGCCGGGAGGTGCAACATCGTCCAGATCGACTGGAAGCGATGGCTCCCGGTGGAGTCCAGCCCGACCGGCGCCTCGCCGTCGGTGGCAGGCGAGAGCAGCGCGTCGAGGCCGTCGGGCAGGTCGCGGAACCTATTGCGGCATTCGTGCAGGAAGCGCGCCGCTTCGGCATAGCGCGCATAGGGCATCTCCCATCCCTCCTGCAGGGTGGCCAGCAGCCGGTCGCTGATCCGGTCGCGGTGGCGGAACCATTCGTCGGCCATCGAACGGGCGCGTTCATAGGCGTTGTGGACATCGCGCGCTTCGCCCAGCCGGGAGAACCCGTCGGGCAGGTCGACCTCGCGCACCCGCGCCCCGGCCGCAGCAAGGCGAGCGGCGGCGTCCTCGACCGCTTCGACCGTCTCCGGCAGGGCATGCGCCCACTCATGGGTGCGACACAGGCCAAAGGCGGGCGGCGTCGCGCGCGCGGCGATTGGCGCCGCCGGCCGGCCCAGCAGCACGTCCGTCAGCAGCTTCGCGTCGTCCAGGCTCCTGGTATGGAGCCCGAGCGTGTCGAGGGACTCGGCCGCCGGCTTCACCCCGCCCAGGTTGAAGACGCCGAAACTCGGCTTGAAGCCCACGACGCCGCAATAGGCCGCCGGGCGGACGACCGAGCCGCCGGTCTGGGTCCCGAGCGCAGCCGCGGCCATGGCGTCGGCGACCGCCGCCCCGGAGCCGCTCGACGAGCCGCCCGGCGTCCGCGTCGGGTCGAGCGGGTTGGCGGTCGGGCCGGGCGTCTGGCCCGCGAACTCGGCGGTGACGGTCTTGCCGAGGATGATCGCGCCCGCGGCGCGGACCAGGGCGACGCAGGCGGCGTCCGCCGGCGGCCGGTGACCCCGGTAGATGGGCGAACCCATCCCGGTCGGCATGTCGGTGGTGGCGATGATGTCCTTGACCCCGATGGGGACGCCCTGCAGCGGCCCGGGTCGGTCGGCCGCGTCGCGCTCGCGCGCCTGGGCGCGCGCGAGATCGGGGTCGAGAAACGCCCAGGCCCGCACCTCCGTCTCGCGCGCTTCGATGCGCGCGAGACACGCCTCGACCACCGCTTCGGCGGTGAACGCGCCGTCCGCTACGCCGCGCGCGATCTCGCCTGCGTAGAGTCCGTTGCGCGCGGCCACGGCGAGGCGCCGCGGCTCACTTCCAGCGGATGCGGGCCATCTGGGCGCCGAACGGGTTGATGATCCCCTTGTCGATCTCGAGGTCCTTGTCGTGGACGAACACCGAGGGGAGGCTCGCGATCGGCACGATATAGGCCTGCTCGTTGATGCGGTCGAAGACCCGGCGATAGATCGCCCTGCGCTCCTCCACGTCGAAGATCGAACCGGCCTTCCGGATCCATCCCTTGATCGTCTCGTCGCCGTAATAGTCGCGCGCCTTGCTGAGGAAGTAGAAGCTCACCAGGGCGTCCACGTCGGGGACTCCGCCGGAACTGAACTGATGGACCAGCGTCTGGATTTTCCCCGATCGTTGCAGCTTGCGGTAGGCGCCGAACGTCACGTTCTTGATCGACGCCCGGACGCCCACGGCGCGGAGATAGCCGGCGATCGCCTCCGCCACCTTGCGCGCCTCGGTCAGGGTCGTGATCTCCAGGCTCAGCCCAGCGCCCTTGCCGGCCTCGGCCAGCAGCCGCCTGGCCGCGGCGGGGTCGTAGGCCGGCGGCTTGACGTCGAAGGCGCAGCCGATCTGGAGCGGCTTGCAGATCGAGTCCATCGGTTGCACCGCGTCGCCCCCGGCGAAGATGTTCTTGCGGATCGCATCGCGGTCGATGGCGTGCAGCAGCGCGCGGCGAACGCGCACGTCCTTCAGGTCCTCCATCCCGGACCGCCCGATCGAATCGAACGCGATGTAGCGGTACAGGATGCCGTTGCTGACCGTCGCCGCGAGCCGGGGGTCCCGGGCCAGCTGGTCGGCCTGGTCCTTGGGCGCGTTGTGGATCATGTCGAGCCCGCCGGTGATCATCTGCGCGACCTGCGTCTGTATGTCGGGGATCGGCAGCACCTGGACGTGCTCGATACTGGCCGGCGGTCTCGACGGCGCGCCATGCCGGAAGGCGGCGTTGCGGACGAGGCGGACGCCCTTGCTGGGATCGACCGAGACGACCTTGTAAGGCCCGGTTCCGACCGGCGCCCGGCCGAAATCCACCTTGTTCTTCAGGGCGCCGTGGACGTCCGACGGGAAAATCGGCACGCTGACCGCGACCCGGGCGAGCGCGACCGCGCGCGGTCCCTTGGTGATCAGGCGGACGGTGTAGCGATCGACTTTCTCCGCCTTCTCGATCCACAGGAAGCGCGTCTTGATGCGGAACTTGACCTTGGGATCGGCCAGCCAGTTGATGGTGTAGACGACGTCGTCGGCGTCGAACTTCGAGCCGTCGTGGAAGGTCACGTCGTCCCGCAGCGCGAACTCGTAGGTCGTGGGATTCACGCGCCGCCAGGACTTGGCTAGCAGCGGTTCGAATTCGAGGGTCCGCTCGTTGTAGGAGATCAGCGTGTCGAACACCGCGCGCGCCGTGAACGCGGTTTCGCCCTTGGGGTCATGGATCAGATCCACGCCGGAGATCGGATCGTAGAATCCGATCCGCAGCGTGTCTTTGGACTTCTGCGCCAGCGCCGGGCCGATGCCCAGGACCGCCGTCATCGCCGCTGCCGCCAACCATCTCGACATATCGCGCCTCCCTTGCTTCGGGGCGGCTCTCCGCCCGCCGCCTTCGAATCGAGCTTAGCAGAACATCCCGCGGTTCATGCCGTGCGGATCACGTCGAACGCGATGCAGATTCGTTCGTCGTCGCCGGTGAACGGGATCGTCCGGTGCCAGAAATAGGACGGGAAGGTGACGACCATGCCTTCGACCGGCTTGATCCGCCGCGTCTCCACGGGCGCGGCGCGGCATAGCTCGTCGCGCGGGCGGCCGAACTCGATCCAGCCCGCGCCCACCCCCGCGCCGTCCTCGACCGCTGGCGGGACGCGGACGTAATAGACGCCGCTGATCCACCCGTCCGGATGGACATGCGGCTCCTGGAACCCTTGCGCCGTCAGCTTCAGCGCCCAGCCGGCGAGGCCGTAAGCCTGCGGGCGATGGCCGACGAAGGGATGCGCCGAGTCGTCCGGGAGCGACGCGATGCGTCGGTCCACGACCGATCGGAACATCCGTTCGACGGCCATCAGGGCCGGCTCGTCCGAGCCCATCAGCTCGCCGGTATGCCAGCCGTTCTGCGTCGCGTTGTCGCGCGGGCTCCATTCGAGAGTGGGGTGGTCGGCGACGCAGGCGGCGAGGTCCGCGTTGAGCCGGCCCACGTCGTCATACCCGCCGGCCGGGGCGGGATGATGAAGCTGGAGCAGCCGATCGAAATCGGCGAGATAGCGGACCTCGTCGGCCCCGCCCGTCTCGGTCAGCCCCACCGTCATCAGCGACAGCGCCAGCACGTCGTACGGATCGCGGCGAAGCAGCGTCCGGCATTCCTCGACTGTGGCCTTCGCGTCCGCCTGCTTGAGCAGATACAGCGCGAGGTTGCGCCGCGCCTGGACGTAGTCCGGATCGATCGCCAGCGCCCGCCGGGTCGAGGCCAGCGCGCCCGTCCCGTCGCCGCGCTCGTCCAGGCTGCTGCCCAGATTGTTGTGGGCGATGGCGTAGCCGGGCGCCATCGTCAGCGCGCGGCGGTAGCACGCCTCCGCGTCGTCCGGCTTGCCGGACGCCTTGAGCGCATTGCCGAGATTGTTGTGAACCTCGGGATCGTTCGCGTCGATGGTCAGGGCATGGCGAAAGCGGCCGATCGCCTCGTCGACCCGGCCCATCTCCTTGAGGGTGACGCCGAGATTGCAATGCGCGGCGACGACGCGCGGATCGACGCGGATGGCGCGCTCGAACAGATCGACGGCGGTTTCTCTCTCGGCCGCGGACTTCGCGATCAGGCCCAGATTGTTGAGGGCGTCGAAGTTGCCGGGCTGGACCGACAACACCTCCTGGTAGATGCGCCACGCATCGGCCAGCCGCCCGGCGCGGTGATGCTCGACCGCCAAGCCGATCCGTTCATAGACACCGCTTCCCCGACCGTGCACGGCGACGGCTCCAGGAGATGAGGCCCGACAGGCTTGTTCGACCATGCTCTACCACCTTCCCGCGCGCCGGGCAATCGGACCAGGACCGGAACGGGATCGAAACGGCCAGTCGCCTCGTTCCGACGGACACCGTCGGCAAGAGTCGCCCGTCATCATGCGAACCCCCTCCTGTTTCCCGACGCACCGGCAGACGGCCTCCGTTTTTCCGCAGTTCGGTCGTGCTCTGGCGCGACCCGTGATCTCGATTCATACCGTCCGGTGCGGCGCAGGCCATGATCGGCGTGAGAAATGCGGGTTATCCCGCGACGGGCACCATCGACAGCCGGGGGTCGCAGGCCGGGATGCGCGCCTCGTCGAGACCGAGCTCCTTGCGCACGATATTCGCGCCGCGCACCAGGGCGACCATCTTGTAGAAGGCGTGCATGCGGCTCATCGATTGGCGGCCGAACCCACAGTCGCTGGTCAGAATCAGCCGCTCCGGCTCGATATGCCGAATCGCGCGCCGGACGCGGTCGGCGACCTGCTCCGGCCGCTCGATTTGCAGGTCGCGATGGCTGACGACGCCGACCGCGATCTTCTTGTCCTTGGAGATCGCTTTGCCGAACAGTTCGAACTCCGCCCCATCGTTGGACGCCGCCTCTACCGTCAGCACGTCGATGTCGAGCGCGTCGTAATAGGGAAGCGAGTCCCGATAGGACATCTCGGAATGCTCGATCCGCTGCGCGCCCGGGCTGCCCCAGCAGGTGTGGCACCATAGTTCGGTCTTGTCGCGGAGGCCCCGGACCTCGCGGTTGAACGCCTCGACATACTGATCGGGGCTGATCGGCGCGCCCGGGTGATGGATGGTCATATGGACGGTCGGCTCTTCGATTTGAATCAGCGGCGCGCCCGCATCGACCAGCGCGTGGTACTCCCGGTTGAGGGCGTCCGACAGATCCGCCAGCAGCGCGGCGCGATCGCCGTAATGCTCGTCGATGCACTGATATTCCACCAGCTGGGCTGACACCGAGCCGATCTTCACCGGCTTCTCGGTCATGCCGGCGATCGCCTTGTAGGCGCGGTCGAGCTGCAGGCGGGTCGCGCCGATCTTCCCCGTGACGTGCGGCGTCATGCGAGTCTCGATCACCTCCCACATGAAGTCGCCCGGCCCCTTGCCGGCGACGTTGGGCGCAGGCTGCAGCTCCACCTGCGGCGCGCCGATGCCGTCGATCCGCTCATAGGCGTAGGCCTGCCAGCTGCGTCCGGCGACGTCGTCGTCGAGCCGGGCGTCGCCGTCCACCAGGATGTCGATTCCCGCCCGCGCCTGGGCCGCCACATGGCAGGCGAGACAGTCGAAATGCTGTTCGCGATAGGCCCGTTGCGCGAAGCCGGCGGACAGCGGCTGGCCGCGCAGGTTCTCGGTATACCAGGCGGGCCGCGGCAGCGCCCCGGTGGTGGTCGTCGTCAACGCCTTGTCCCTGGTCACCGTAAACATCGGTATCCTCCGGATGGGCCGGACGCCGCGAGACTGCGCGCAAACCCGCCGCGGCGCAATCCGCGTCTCGCGCGGCGGCGGCGGCTTGACGCCGCATGACGTTCGCCCTACCCATTTGGCGACAGTGCCCGGCGCGGTCGAAAGCGACGTCCGCGCGATGGACGGCGCGCTGAGTCTCAAGCTGCGGTTCTGACCCGCGCGACCGGGGAGTTGCGCATGCGCGTCTATCTGATGGTGCGACCCCGCCTGCTGCGGGACTTTCCCGAACAGGCCCGGCGGGCCGAGGCGCTGGGATACGACGGCGTGACGCTGCTCGAACTCACCGTCCCCCCCACTTTGTCGGCGGTCGCCGTAGCCATGAGCTCTACCCGGATCGACATCCTCACCGGCATCTTCGTCGCCTTCCCGCGCAGCCCGATGGCGACCGCCTATGACGCCTGGTCGATCCAGTCGCTGTCGCAGGGGCGCTTCCAGCTCGGCATGGGCAGCCAGACCAAATCCCATCTGAGCCGCCGTTGGAGCACCGAGGTCCTGCCGCCGGTGCCGCGCATGCGGGAATACGTCGAGGCGCTGCGCGTCATCTGGGACTGTTGGCGGAACGGGACCCGCCTCGATTATCGGGGCAAGCATTACCGCTTCTCCATGATGATCCCCTACTACGACCCGGGGCCGATCGACCATCCGCACATCCCGGTCTATCTCGCCGCGATCAACAAGTTCATGTGCCGGCTGACGGGTGAGATCGCCGACGGGCACATCCCCGGCGACCCGGTGACCTACAAGTGGTTCTGCGAGGCGATGCTGCCCAACCTCGAGATCGGCGCGAGGCGGGCCGGGCGGGGTCTGAAGGACATCGATCTGGGCGGCCACGGCTTCTTTGGCTGCGGCAAGTCGGATGCCGATCTCGACGCCGTGCGCAAGCGGCTGCGCGAGCGGGTAGCGCTCTATGCGTCCACGCCCGAGTACTTGCCGATGCTGGAGATGCACGGCTGGCAGGACAAGTTCCCGGCCTTCCTCGACATGGCGCGCAGCGGGAGATGGACCGAGATGGGCGAGCTGGTGAGCGACGAGATGCTCGACGAATACGCCGTGATCGGGCCGCCGGCGGAGCTGCCGGGCAAGATCGAGGCGCGGTTTGGCGGTCTGACCCAGCGCGTGCAGCTCGACGACGAGTGGTTCGAGGGACTGTCCGACGTCGACATACGCGCTCTCGTGGAGGCGATCCGGCGCATCCGGTAGGCGAGGACGACGATGGCGATCCGACCCGCGCCGGGACGGCTGGACGCGGCGCGCATCGAAAGCTGCTACCGCGCCGGCTACTGGCGCAACGAGACGGCGGGGGACCTGCTCGCCCGGCATGCGCGCGAACGGCCCCATGCCCTCGCGGTCGTGGACGGCGACGCGCGGATGTCGTGGGCTGAACTCTGGCGATCGAGCCGCAGATTCGCTCTCCATCTCCGCGCGCTTGGCGTCGGACCCGGCGATGCCGTAGCCCTCCAGCTTCCCAACTGGCTCGAATACGTCCTGTGCTATCACGGCATCCAGCTCGCTGGCGGGGTGGTGGTCCAGATCGGCGCAGACTGGCGCCGCGCCGAGATGGCCTACGGGCTGGGCGTCGGACCGGCGAAAGCCGCGATCGTCCCCCGGCGGTTTCAGGATTGCGACTTCCCCGCCATCCTCCGCGACCTCCGCCCGGGGCTCCCCGGCCTGGAGCGCGTCCTGGTCGCGCGGGGCGACGCGAGCCATGATCCGCCCGCGGGCTGGCTGTCGCTCGACCGGCTGCTGGCCGACCCGATCGAGGAACGCAGCCCGCCCGACGCCTTGGCCGACCGTCGGCCCGACGCGGATCGGATCGTCCGCATCGTGTTCACCTCCGGGACGACGGGACTTCCCAAGGCGATTATGCACACCGACAACACGCTCGCTCATTCGGGCCGGACGGTGCGGGCGGCCTTCGGCCATGACGCCGGCGACGTGATCCTTATGTTCGTGCCGTTCTCGACCAATTACGGGTCGATCATGGGTCTGCAACTGCCGGCCGAGGCCGGCGCGGCGACGGTGCTGATGGACCGCTTTTCGGCCGGCGGGGCTCTGGCCCTCGTCGAGCGGGAGCGGGTCACGTACCTCCCGGCGACGCCCACCGGGTTCATCGCCCTGACCAACAGTCCGGCCGCGGCGCAGCGGCGGCATGACTCGCTGCGGCTGATGCTGTCCGCGGGGGCGAGCTTCCCGGTGGCGTCGATCAAGGCGTTGCGCCGGACGTTCGCCGCCGGCTTCGTCGATTCCTTCGGCATGAACGAGTTCGGCATGGGTCTCTGGTGCCGACCGGACGACGATCCCGATGTGGCCGACGGCTCCATCGGGCGGCCCATCGCCGGCGTCGAGGCGCGCATCCTGGATACGGACGGCGCGCCGCTGCCGCCCGGCGAGGTCGGCGAGTTGGCGATCAGGAGCGCCGGCATGTGCGCCGGTTATTACAGCAACGCCGAGGCCAACGCCGCGTCGTGGGACGAAGACGGTTGGTTCCGCTCGGGCGATCTCGCGACCGTGGACGGCGCCGGCCGATTCCGCGTGGTGGGTCGCAGCAAGGACGTCATCATTCGGGGCGGAGCCAACGTCTCGCCGCGCGAAATCGAGGAGGCGCTGCTGGGTGATCCCCGCATCCGCGAGGCCGCGGTGATTGGCCTGCCCGACGAATACTACGGCGAAACGGTGTGCGCCTGCGTCATCCCGAAACCCGGCGCGGCGCCCACCGGAGACGAGATCCGCGCTTGGTTGGCGGCGCGGATCGCCGCCTACAAGGTGCCGTCGCGCGTCGTCCTGCTGGACGAGTTCCCGCTCAACAGTATGGGCAAGGTGAGAAAGGAGGCGCTGGCCGAGCGGGTGCTCCGGCCCGCCGGGCCCTGAGGCCACGGGAATTTTCCGGCAAACTGATCGGTGACGCCAAGCGGACGCAGGTCACGGAATGAACTGTTCGTTGAGGATCCGATCCTCGAGATTGTGCTCCGGGTCGAACAGCAAGGTCAGGATCACGCTCCGATCCTCGCGCACGTCCACCCTGCGGACGTCGCGGATCTCGGTATCGTCGGCGACCGCGCTGACCGGCCGCGACCGGGCCTCCAGGACGTCCATCCGCACCCGCGCGCTCGAGGGCAGCAGCGCGCCGCGCCATCGCCGCGGCCGGAAGGCGCTGATCGGGGTCAGAGCCAACAGCCCCGCGCCCAGCGGGACGATCGGCCCGTGCGCCGACAGGTTATAGGCGGTGCTGCCCGCCGGCGTCGCGACGATCATCCCGTCGCACACTAACTCCTTCATGCGCACCGTGCCGTCGACGCCGAGCCGGAGCTTGGCCGCGAGCCGGGTCTCGCGCAGCAGCGACACTTCGTTGATCGAGACCGCGTCGTGGATCCCGCCGGCGACCGTCCAGGCTTTCATGCGCAGCGGGCGAAGCTCGACGCGCTCGGCGTTCTCCAGCCGCTTGATCAGCCCGCGCTCGTTATAGGCGTTGAGGAGGAAGCCGACGGTGCCCCGGTTCATGCCGTAGATCGGCACGTTGCGGTCCATGAACCGGTGCAGCGTCTGGAGCATCAGCCCGTCGCCGCCCAGGGCCACGATCACGTCGGCCTCTTCCGGCGGCGCATCCGCGTAGCGTCCGCGCAGGCGGGCGAGCGCCTTTTGGGCGATATCGGTCCGGCCGGCGACGAAGCCGATCCGCCGGTAGGTCATGCGCGGCCGGGACCGACCCGGTCAGCCCTCGTCGACCGCCGGCGCCTCACCGGCGGCGGAGGCGGCCGACGGTTCGGTCGCTTCCGGCTCCTCGAGCTCGTCGATCTCGTCGGCGCCCGGCCGGCCGCCGCCCGCCTGAATCTCGGCCTCTTCGAGCGATCGGGCGACATTGACCGAGACGCCGGCCGCGACTTCGGGATGGAGACGGATCCGAACCGTGTGCAGGCCGACCGATTTGATCGGCCGGTCGAGTTGGACCTGCCGCTTGTCGATCTCGAACCCGGCTTCCGTGACCGCGAGGGCCACATCGCGCGTACCGACAGACCCGTAGAGCTGATCGCTCTCGCTCGCCTGCCTGACGATCACCACGGCCAAGCCGTCGAGCCGGGCCGCCACCTTCTCGGCCTCGCCGCGGCGTTCGAGATTGGCGGCCTCGAGCTGCGTCCGCTGGGCGTCGAAATGGGCGATGTTGTCCTTCGTCGCCCGCATCGCCTTCTTCTGCGGCAACAGGAAGTTCCGCGCATAGCCCGGCTTGACGGCGACCACCTCGCCCATCTGGCCCAGCTTCTCCACGCGCTCGAGCAGAATGACGTCCATCACTCCTCCTTCCCGTCTTGTTCCGACGCGGCGAGGCGCAGGCGCAGCTTGGCCCAGCGCTCCGCGAATCCGAGCCCCGTCACCACCAGCACGGGCCAGCGGGCGAGCAGCAGGAGCAGATAGAGCGCGGTCAGCAGGAAGGGGCGGCCGCGCCAGCCAGCGGAGATCGAATGTATAACGGACAACCCGACGAAGAAAAAGGGCACGCACAGAATGATCGCCCCGTTGCGGCCGAACCCGCCGGCTTGGCCGGAAAACAGCGCGAGGGCGACGCAGGCGGCGAAGGCGAAGGCCGGCCAGCGCGGTAGTTCGAGCGCCGTGAAGGGCGAACCCGGCCGCAGGTTGCGCCCGAACCGGGCCAGCACGCCCTGCGCCAGGAGACCGTTGACGATCACCATGAACTGCCACGAGGCGAACGCCGCGCCGGGAAAATAGCGCGACAGCGAACGCGCCGCGCGGTCCAGCTGCTCCGGCGTCCCCATGGCGACGAAACTGCTCATCATGTCGCGCAGGAAACGATAGGACGCCGCCTCGAGCCCGCCGTCGACGGTGGCGAAATACAGCCACAGGACGGCGAAGACGCCGAGCGCCATACCGCTCAGGACGGCGAGCAGATATCCCGGTGGATACCATTCGATCCCGCCGTCGGGCGTCGGCCGCGTCTGCAACGCCAAGCGCACCAGGATCAACACGGGGACCGCCGTGGAGATTACGAACAGCCCCTCGGTCGCCAGCGACTCGACGGCCCACACCACGAGGCCTGCGGTCGAGGTCGCGACCAGGGCGGCGGGCCACCCGGCGCTGAGTCCGGCGGCGAACAGCGGCAGCTGCGCGAGATAGGCGAGGATCACGCCGCCCAGCGAACCGAACGCCGCGGCGAGGAACAGAGCCGCGCTCACGCCCCCCGCAGCCAAGGCCGCGACCTGCCCGCGGGTCATCGTGGCGGCGCCCCCGGACCGCGGCGGCTATTTGATGGCGAAGGGCAACAGGGCCAGATTGCGGGCGCGCTTGATCGCCCGCGCGAGTTCGCGCTGGCGCTTGGACGAAACCGCGGTGATCCGGCTAGGGACGATCTTGCCGCGCTCGGACACGAAACGCTGCAAGAGCTTCACGTCCTTATAGTCGATGGTCGGCGCGTTGGGGCCGGAGAAGGGGCAGCTCTTCTGCCGGCGGAAGAACGGACGTCGGCTCATTTGTCGTCTCCCCCGACGGCGGCGGCCTCATCGGTCCGGGGCGCGGTATCTTCCCGCTCCGCATCGTTCGCCGCCGCGTCCGCCGTCGCCTTGCGTTCCTCCTCGCGTTCCCGCGCCCGCTGTTCCCGCGCCCGCTCCTCGCGAATGCGCTCCTCGCGGGCGGCGCGCCCGCGCATCATCGGCGACGGCTCGTCGTTGAGGGCCTCGACGCGAACGGTCAGATAGCGCAACACGTCCTCGTTGATGCGCATGTTGCGCTCGAGTTCCTGGATCGCCCCCGGCGGCGCATCGATGTTGAGCAGCGCGTAATGCCCCTTACGGTTCTTCTTGATCCGGTAGGCAAGGTTCTTGAGACCCCAATACTCGTTGCGCCGGACGGCGCCGCCGCTTTCCGCGACGACGCCTGACAGGCTTTCGACCAGCGCATCGACCTGCGCCGCGGAGATGTCCGAGCGCGCGATGAACACGCTTTCGTAGAACGGCACGGCCAGACGCTCCTTTTCCAGCTGCTGTGGCGGTCGAACGCCGCCCGTGGGAATCGCGAAGCGCCGGACTATACACGATTCGCGACGCCGCGCAAGCGGACGACGCGGACAACTTTTCGCTTGACTTGGGGGAGCGTTGCGTGTATAGTCCTCTACAGTCGAAGGCCACGGCGGAATCTTGATCTCCCGCAATCGGAGATTGTGGAATGGGGGACAAACCGAATGCCGGCATCGCTCCTTTGCCGCCCTGCTCCGCCGTCCCGGCTTGGCCGGACGCACTGAAGCGGCAAGGCAGGGGACCAACGATACGAGAACGACCAAGCGTTTCGGACCGCGAAAACCTATCTGCTTTTTTCCTGCTTTCACCCTGCTTCTGGCCGGCTTCGGTCCTGTTTTTTCCTTGGTTTTCTAGGATAACCCATTGATATGAAACGAAATTGGAAATTTTTCGTCGACGAGGCGACCCTTGCCCCTCCCGCGCCGCCGGAACGCCTTTGACCATGCTGGAGGAGTCGCGTCGACGAGGCGACCCTTGCCCCTCCCGCGCCGCCCTCTCACCCGCTGCCAGCATGGAGGCTCGCGCCGGCGCGGCGCCGGTCCGACGGCCAGACCATACACAATCGAAAGTTGTTTTTTTCCACGATGTAAAGGCGCCAGTAAGAGTGTGGGACGGCGCCCTGGCCGGTCGCGCCTTGACTGCGTCCCGCCGCCTTCCGTGACCGTGACCATGCCGCGCGCGTTCGTCTTCCCGGGCCAGGGATCCCAAGCTGTGGGCATGGGCGGGGAAGTGCTCGCCGCCTTCGCAGCGGCGCGCCATACCCTGGAAGAGGTCGACGACGCGCTCGGCCAGAATCTGACGCGGCTGATCGTCGAAGGTCCCGAAGACCGGCTGACGCTGACCGAGAACGCGCAGCCGGCGCTCATGGCGGTGAGCCTCGCCGTGCTCCGGGTGCTCGAACGGGAAGCGGGCCTCCCGCTCGGCCGGGTCTGCCGCTTCGTCGCCGGCCATTCGCTGGGGGAGTATTCGGCCCTGGCCGCGGCGGGCGCCCTGGACGTCGCCGACGCCGCTCGGCTTCTACGCGCGCGCGGCAAGGCCATGCAGGACGCCGTGCCGGTCGGGGCCGGGGCCATGCTGGCTCTCATCGGCGCCGATCTCGACCAGGCCCGCGAGATCGCCGACGCCGCGGCGGAGGGCGAGATATGCGATCTCGCCAACGACAACGCGCCCGGCCAAGTGGTCCTATCGGGCGACCGGGCGGCGATCGAGCGCGCCGCCGGGATCGCTCGCGAGCGCGGCGTCCGTCGCGCCATCCCGCTGCCGGTGAGCGCGCCGTTCCACTGCCGGCTGTTGCGATCGGCGTCGGACGTCATGGCGGGGGCGCTGCGGGAGACAAGTCTGTCCCGGCCGGCCGTGCCGCTGGTCGCCAACGTGACCGCGGCCGTGACCGACGATCCCGACGAGATACGCGGGCTGCTGGTCGAACAGGTCACCTGCATGGTCCGCTGGCGCGAAAGCGTGCTGGTGATGCGCGACGCCGGCGTCGATACTCTGGTCGAGATCGGGGCCGGCAAGGTGCTTTCCGGGATGACGCGCCGGATCGACCCTGCACTCGCCGGCTTCGCGATCGGGACGCCGGATGAAATCGAGTCCTTCGTCAAGCGGGTGTGAACGGATGACGTTCCGTCTCGACGGCAGATGCGCGCTGGTGACCGGCGCGTCCGGCGGTATCGGCAGCGCGATCGCGCGCGCGCTGCACGCGGCGGGCGCTCAGGTCTGTGTTTCGGGGCGCAACGTCCGGGCGCTGGAGTCGCTTGCCGCCGGGCTGGGGGCGGGCGCGCACGCGGCGCCCGCCGACCTCGCCGACCCGGCGGCCGCGGAGTCGCTCGCCAGGGCGGCCGAAGCCTCCATGGGACGGCTCGACATTCTGGTCAACAACGCCGGGCTTACGCGCGACGGCCTCGCGTTGCGGCTCAAGGACGACGATTGGCAGGCGGTGCTCGACGTGAATCTGACCGCCGGGTTCCGCCTCGCGCGGGCCGCGCTCCGGGGTATGATGCGGGCGCGCTGGGGCCGGATCGTCGGCATCACCTCCGTGGTCGGCGCCACCGGCAATCCCGGACAGGCCAACTACGCCGCGGCCAAGGCGGGGCTCGCCGGCATGTCGAGGGCGCTCGCCGCCGAGGTCGCCTCGCGCGGGGTGACGGTCAACTGCGTGGCGCCCGGGTTCGTCGTCACGGCGATGACCGGGGCGCTGACGGCCGATCAACGGGCGCGGCTGATCGAGCGCATCCCCGCCGGACGTTTGGGGACGGTCGAAGACGTCGCCGGCTGCGTCCTGTTCCTCGCCAGCGACGAGGCGTCCTACGTCACCGGCCAAACCTTGCACGTCAACGGCGGAATGGCCATGATGTAGCTACCCGGCCGGGCCGTTCCGTTCTGGTCAGTGCGGAGAGATTCGTGATACCGACGCGGGTTTGCGGCTAGGCTTAGGGACGCTCCATTCCGACCCGCCCGCGTGGCGCTCCAATCCGAGGAACAGCAGCATGAGCGATACCCCCGACCGTGTGAAAAAGATCGTCGTGGAGCATCTCGGCGTCGACGAGGCCAAGGTGACCGAAAGCGCCAGCTTCATCGACGACCTGGGAGCGGACAGCCTGGACACGGTGGAGTTGGTGATGGCGTTCGAGGAAGAGTTCGGGTGCGAGATCCCCGACGATGCGGCGGAGAAGATCCTGACCGTCAAGGACGCTATCAACTTCATCGAGGGAAATGCCAACGCATGACCGACGCGCGCGTGCGCCGCGTGCGCATGCGCCAATGCGCATGACCTCGGCGGCGCCCCCGCCGCCGCGGGGCGGGTGCTGAGATGCGACGTGTCGTCGTCACCGGGCTCGGCCTCGTCACGCCGCTGGGGGCGGGGGTGGAGCGCTCCTGGTCGAGGCTGATCGAGGGACGATCGGGCGTTCGCGCGATCGAATCCTTCGACGTCTCCGACCTCCCGTCCCGGATCGCCGGCCAGATCCCGCTCGGCGACTCGGGCGACGGCGATTTCAACCCCGACGACTGGGTGGCCCCCAAGGATCGCCGCAAGATGGGCCAGTTCATCGTCTACGCGATGGCCGCTGCGGGCGAGGCGATTGAGGATTCCGGTTGGCGCCCCGACACGGAGGAGGAGCGCGAACGCACCGGCGTCATGATCGGCTCGGGGATCGGCGGCCTCGACGTGATCCAGGACGGCACGCTGAACCTTGAGCGCAACGGCCCGCGCCGACTGACGCCGTTCTTCATCCCCGCCAGCTTGATCAACCTAGCCTCGGGCCAGGTCTCGATCGCCTACGGCTTCAAGGGCCCCAACCATGCGGTGGTGACGGCGTGTTCGACGGGTGCGCACGCCATCGGCGACGCCGCCCGGCTGATCCAGCTGGAGGACGCCGACGTGATCGTCGCCGGCGGCGCCGAGGCGGCGATCTGCCGCATCGGCGTGACTGGCTTCGCCTCGGCGCGGGCGTTGTCCACCGGGTTCAACGATGCGCCCGAGCGCGCGTCCCGGCCCTGGGACCGCGACCGCGACGGCTTCGTGATGGGCGAAGGCGCGGGCATCGTCGTCCTCGAGGAATACGAACACGCCAGGAAGCGCGGCGCCACGATCTACGGCGAACTCGTCGGCTACGGCCTGTCAGGCGACGCTCACCACATCACCGCCCCGCCCGAGGACGGCAATGGCGGCTACCGGTCGATGAAGGCGGCCCTCAAGCGCGCGCGGATGAACCCGGACGACATCGATTACATCAACGCGCACGGGACTTCGACGCCGGTGGGCGACGAGATCGAACACGACGCCGTGAAACGGCTGTTCGGCAACGCCGCGTGGAGCCTGTCCATGTCGTCGACCAAATCGGCGATCGGGCATCTCCTGGGCGCGGCCGGGAGCGTCGAGGCGATCTTCTGCATCAAAGCGCTCAACGGCGGGACGGTGCCGCCTACGCTCAACCTCGACAACCCCTCCGATGGTTGCGATCTCGACCTCGTGCCGCACCACGCCAAGGAGCGCCGCGTCCGGGCGGCGCTGTCCAATTCCTTCGGCTTCGGCGGGACGAACGCCTCCCTGATCTTCGTCGGCGCGCCGTAGCCGGACGCCATGGGACGATTCGTCGTCCGCAGCGTCCTGGCCGGTCTGTTCGCCGCGGCCCTCGCCTTGGCCGCGATCGGCGTCTGGGGATACGCCGAATTCATCGGCCCCGGCCCACTGGCCTCCCGCGCAGTGGTCGTCATTCCCAAGGGCGCCGGACTTCGCGGCATCGGCGCCGCGCTTGAACGCAGCGGGGTGATCGCCGACCGCCGCCTGTTCGCCGTCGGCGCGCGGCTGACCGGGCGGCATCGCCGCATGAAGGCGGGAGAATACGCCTTTCCGCCGGCGATCTCGATGCGGGGCGTCGTCGCCTTGCTCGATAAGGGGGCCACGGTGACGCGCCGGCTGGCGATCCCGGAAGGCCTGACCACGGCCGAGGTCTTCGCCGCCATCGCCCGTGCGCCTGGCCTCGTCGGCGAACTGCCGCCGGTCCCGGCCGAGGGATCGCTGCTACCCGAGACCTATTACTACGCCTATGGCGACGAGCGGCGGGCGGTCGTAACCCGGATGCGGCGCGCCATGGCCGAGGCGCTAGACGAGTCGTGGCGGGCGCGCGCCCTCGACATCGCGGTCCGCAACCGCGACGAGGCGCTGGTTCTGGCCTCGATCATCGAAAAGGAAACCGGGATCGACGGCGAGCGCGCCCGTATCTCGGCGGTCTTTCACAACCGGTTGCGGCGCGGGATGCGCCTCGAGTCCGATCCCACGGTGATCTATGCGATCACCGGCGGCCGGCGCCGGCTGGACCGGCCGCTGACGCAGCGCGACCTGCGCACGAAATCGCCCCACAACAGCTACCTCAATCACGGGCTGCCGCCGGGGCCGATCGCCAACCCGGGCAAGGCCTCGATCGCGGCCGCCCTCAACCCGGCGGATACGAACGATCTGTATTTCGTCGCCGATGGGACGGGCGGCCATCTCTTCGCCCGCACGCTGGCCGAGCATAACCGCAACGTCCGGCGCTGGCGCGAGATCCAGCGCGCGCGCCGTCTTCGGCGTTGACGCGCCCGATCCCGCAAGTTAGCGTTCGGCGCATAATATGTCGGGGGCAGGGACATGGCGGGACGAACCGCTACGCGTGCGCAGTTGAGCGATGCGGTCTACCAGGAGGTCGGCCTGTCCCGGAACGAGTCCGCCCAGTTCGTCGAAGCCGTGTTGCGGGAGATCTCCGACACGCTGGCCCGCGGCGAAGCGGTCAAGATCTCGTCCTTCGGGAGCTTCTCGGTGCGCGACAAGGGCCAGCGCATCGGGCGCAACCCGAAGACCGGGCAGGAAGTCCCCATCCTGCCCCGGCGGGTCCTCGCGTTCCGCGCATCGAACGTCCTCAAGGAACGGATAAACCGGACCCTCTCGCCCACGCCCCGAGGCTTCGACGGAGGAGCGAAGGCGTAAGCCGTGGCGCAAGCGCGCGATGCGGCCGCCCGCCCCGGCAAGTCCGCCGCGGCCTTCCGCACCATCAGCGAGGTCGCCGGAGAGCTCGACGTTCCGGCCCATGTGCTGCGCTTCTGGGAAAGCAAGTTCATCCAGGTCAAGCCGCTGAAGCGCGGCGGCGGACGGCGCTATTACCGACCCGAAGACATCGACCTGCTGCGGCGCATCCGCGAGCTCCTCTATACCGAAGGCTATACGATCAAGGGCGTGCAAAAGCTGCTGCGGGCAGGCCCCGACTTGGCGCGCGCAGGGCAGTCGCGCGGAGCGGCCGCGCAGAAGAACCCCGCCGACGCCCGCAACGCGATTTCGGGCGCGGTGCGAACCGAGCTGCAGGACATTCTCGCCGAGCTGGAGACCCTGCGCGAGGCGATCGACAGCGCCGACGCCTGAGCTGCTCCGACCTCGCCCGACCCGGGCGGTTGAGTCGCCGGGCGTTCGGTCGTACCCTCCCGCGATCCTGGCGGAGCGTGGCGCAGTCTGGTAGCGCACTTGACTGGGGGTCAAGGGGTCGTAGGTTCGAATCCTATCGCTCCGACCACTCGAGCCGGGGGCTGGGCCTCTCGCGTCCGGTCCCCGGTCAGCCCGCGCCGTCGTCGAGGCCGAACAGACCCGCCGCCGTCCGCCACAGGATGTCTTCGCGCTCCTCTGCGCTCAGCCCGGCGTCGTCGAGTACGCGGAGGCGGATCGCGTACAGGTCGGCGGGCTCGCGGACGTAACGCCACGTCGCCGACCAGTCGGAGCCGAACATGATGCGCTTCGATCCGATGGCGTCGATGGCTTGGCGGAGATGCTCGCCCTTGGTGCCCACGACGTCGAAATAGACATTGGCGTTGCGAAGCGCCACCGCCATCGAGGTATCGAAGTAGTATTGCAGGCCGCGCCCCATCTTGGTCAGGATCACCGGCACGTCGGGATAGCGATAGGCCACCTCATCGACCCAGATCGGGTTGCCGTAGACCAGACCGCCGGGGAATTGCGACCAGGCGGTCGGAAACTGGATCGGCGCCTTGTACTCGCGCAGCGTCTCCATGATCGGCGCCAGGTCTTTGGCGATCCGTTCCGGCTCGACCGAGGTGGTGAAGGCGCGGACGAAGGTCTCGCCCATCCCGATCATGCCGAGCTCGTCGAGACAGTAGGCGATATGCGCCGGCGCCGCCGCGCGCACCGGCCCGGGATCGGCGACGTACTCGTAGGCGGCCTCCTGGTCGTGCCCGATGCGCAGCAGCCCGTGCAGCCTGTCGGGATGGCGAGCCACCGACTCCGCCACCTGATCGTTGGTCACCGAGCCCGGCCGCGCCTGGACGATCGCCTTGTCGACGCCGTTCCGGTCCATGTGCTCGATCAACCGGTCGGCGTTGTCGATCGGCTCCTCGGTCAGCGTGCGATCGTAGAGATCGGGATGTCTGGTGCGGAAGGTGATGAGATCCTCGGTACTCCGGATCCTGTCGCCGAGATTCTCGAGCACGGGGTAGCTCCAGACATGGACGTGGGTGTCGATGAGCATGGTGAAGACGCCTCCTTCCGCCCTGCCCGCCGGGGGGAGGGCAGGACACAGGTTACGTTGGCGTCGGGTTCGCGGCCAGGCAAACGAAACCTCCGGGCGTCGGTTGAACGCCCCGTCCGAAACCAACACTATCCAGCCGGATCCTGCGATCCCCCGCCGCCGCCCGCCCGGCGACGACCCGGGCGACCACCCGAAAGGAAGGACGTTCATGCAGTACGAAGCGATCGAATGGTCGATCCACTCCAACCCCTACCGCCCCGACGAGAAGTCGATCGGCCTGATCACGCTCAACCGGCCGGACAGCCTCAACGCCATCGACGTCCGCATGCGGGTCGAGCTCGACATCCTGTTCGACGAGATCGGCCACAATAGCGAGCTCAAGGTCGTGATCGTCACCGGCGCGGGGCGCGGCTTCTCGGCCGGCGGCGATCTCAAGACCGAAGCCGGGCCGCTCGGAGCCGACGAGGAGTTCGACATGGGAATCTTCGGCCCCTACAAGGAGATGGCGCATTATTTCTTCAACGACCTGCGTCACAAGATCATCAACCGGGTGTTCCGCAAGCTGGAGGACCTGAAGCCGGTCACGATCGCCGCGATCAACGGTCCGGCGGTCGGCGTCGGCCTGGAGATGTGCACCGGCTGCGACCTTCGCATCGCCTCCGACCGGGCGCGGCTGGGCGAGGTCGCGGTGCCCGTCGGCTTCCTGCCTGAATCCGGCGGCACGCGGAACCTGCCCAAGCTCATCGGCATTGGCCGGGCGATGGAGATGATCCTGTTGGGCGAGATCATCGACGCCCGGGAGGCGGAGCGGATCGGCTTGGTCGAACACGTCGTGCCGCATGACGAGCTGATGAAGGCGGCCTTCGACTTGGCCGGCCGCATCGCCAGGAGCCCCTACCTCTCGGTTCTCTACGCCAAGAAGCTCGCCAAGATGTACTGGGACGCGAACCGCAGCGATGAGGGGTCGCGCGCCGAACTCGAATCGGTGATGGAGCTCACGCGGACCAAGGACTGCATCGAAGGGATCCGCGCCTGGATGGAGAAGCGCGACCCCGACTATCGCGGCCCGACCTATGACGCTTGGCGGCCCGGCGGTCCGGACGGGTCCTGACGCGGCTGGCCGCGGCGCGGCCTCACGACGCGGCGCTCGCTCCGTCGTCGAGGCGCGCTGCGACCAGCTGCGTCAGCCGCCGCCGGTCGATGCGGAGCGTCGCCCCGCGCGGGAAGTCGTCGACGGCCAGGACGCGGACCGGGAATTTATGCCGCGCCATGTCCAGGGCGCGCAGGAAATCGTGGACCTCGTCCAGTGTTACCGGCGGTCCCTCGCGCGCGACGACGCAGAGGCACGGGACCTCGCCCAGCCTGGGCTCGGGGATCGGCACCACCGCGGCCTCCAATATCTTCGGGTGATCGGCCAGCGCGGTCTCGACCTCGAGCGGATAGACGCTCACGCCGCCGCGGTTGATCATGTCCTTCTTCCGGCCGACCAACGCGATGTACCCCTGGGCGTCGATCGTCGCCATGTCGCCGGTGCGGAACCAGCCGCCGGGGCCAAGCTCGCCCCAGGCCGCCTCGGTCGCGTCGGCGTCGCCGAAATAGCCCGACCCCGTCGTCGGGCCGCGCATCCACAGCTCGCCCTCGGCGCCCGTGGGCAAGGCGGATCCGTGATCGTCCACGACCATCGCCTCCGCGCCCGGAAACACCTTGCCGAGCGACGAGCCGTGCCGGACTTGCGGCGCGTCGTCGAGCGCCACCTGGCCGAACGAGCAGGTCTCCATCGCCCCGCCCGCATTCGCCACCACGCAGCCCAGCCGCCGCTCGGCCTCGGCCGCCAGACGCGCGGGCAGGTAGGCCGAGCCGGTCCGGATCGCGCGCAGCGAGCCGAAATCGTGATCGTCGAGGTCGGGCGCGTCCAGCAGACGGGCGAGGATCGTCGGCGCGGTCATCATCAGGCGCAGCCGCTCGCGCCCGATCAGCGGCAGGACGTTTTCGGGCGCGAACCCGTCCGACAGCACCAGCTTGGCCCCGGTGATCAGCCAAGTCACCCAAGCCGCATGTCCCGGCCCGCCCGCCAAAGGCACGAATCCGCCGATATGGTCGTCCTGCGCGAGCCGCAACCGCTGCCGGATTCCCTTGCCCCAGAGTAGTTGCTGCTGCTCGGTCATCTCGACGATCTTGGCGTCGCCGGTGCTGCCGCTGGTCAGGGCGAGGGCGGTGACTTCGAACGGACCCAGGCTCCGTTCGTCGGCCGGGCCGGGCGGCGGCGCGCCGGCGTCCGGCGCCAGCGAAAGCGCCACGCAGCCCTCCGCCGGGGCTCGCGTCCCGTCGGCGACGACGATGCGGAGGTCGGGACGCCGCCGCCGCAGCGCCAGTGCCGCGGCCAGGGGTTCCGCGTCGCGGAACGCCGGCGGCACGACCAGAGCGCCGGGGCGCAGGCGATCCACCAAGCGCGCGATCTCGTTTCGCCGCCACACGATCGGCGCGTAGGCCCCGAGCAGACCGATCCGCTTGAGCGCGAGCCGGATCAGGCAGGCCTCGGCGCCGTTGGGCAGCTGGACGACGACCGGGGTATCACGCGGCAGGTCGAGGGCCGCCAGCTGCGCGGCGAGTCGGTGGACCGCCGCGCGGGCCGCCGCCCAAGTCAGGCGGATGGCGGAATCGACCAGGGCGATGTCCGCCGGCCGCTCGACCGCGTGTTGGTCCAGCAGGTCCAGAGTCGTCGAGCGGGTCCAATGGCCCGACTCGGCGTAGGACGAGATCATCTCCGGGGTCAGTCGCGTCGGGCGCGCCACGTCGGGGATCTCGGCGCGTGGGTCAGGTTAGAGCCGGGCGTCGATCCGGCAGCTGCGTCGCATACGCGCCCACAGACGCGCCCGCTCCTCCTCGGTGTAGCGCCGCGGGGCCACATGGATTGCATCCACCGGGCAGTCGATCTCGCACAGGAAGCACCCCTGACAGTCCTCGGGATAGGTCACGCGGGCCTTGCCGCCGGCCATGCGGATGACGTCGGTGGGGCAGGAATCGACGCATGCCCCGCATCCGGTGCAGAGTCGCTCACCGATCGTCACGTCGACATGGATCATCCTCAACTCCGGAAGAACGGGTGCAGAACCTTGGCGCGTTCCGGCATCCGGTGATGCGCGTCGTCCGGGATCGGCTCCTCGTCGAAGACCGGCTCGCCGTCGGCCCCCTGCGCGACGAAAGTGTATTTGAGCCAATTCTCGTTGTCGATATACGGGTAGTCCTCGCGCAGCACGTTGCCGCGGCTCTCGGTCCTACGCTGCACGGTCCGCACCGATATCTCCATGCATTGGAGGAAGTTCGTCATCCCCAGGAGCTTCGCGAGGTCGCGGGGCTCGCGGGCGCGAAGCCCCGAGGCGGCCCGGCGACGGATCGCCCGCAACCGGGCGAGGATGGCGGCGAGCCGATCGGCGTTGAGGACCTCGGTGATCTCGGCCCCGTACAGCCCCTCGAGCTCGTCGCGAAGCGCGCCGAACTCCGGTCCCTCGCGCTGCGCCAGGGGCGCGGTGATCCGTCGCGCCAGCTGGTCGAGCTGGGATTGTGCGGGCGGCGCGGCGCTCGTCCGTCCGGCGCTCTCCGCCGCCGCCGCGCCGGCGTACCAGCCGCCGACGGCGCACAGGTTGAGCGCTTGGGCGAGGCCGATGAACGCGCCGTCGCAGGTGTTGCCGGCGGCGAACAGGCCGGGGATCGAGGCGGCCCCGGCCTCGTCGACGCGGATGCCGGGTCCGCCCAGCGTGCCGCTCTGGAAGGGCAGCATGGTCACGAACGGTATGCGGTCGCGGCTCGGGTCGTACCCCGCCCGGTCGTAGGTCGTGAGCACGATCGGGGTCACCTGCCGATAGAGGCGGAGGTCCTCGGCGGTCAGCTGCGTCGCGTCCTTATAGACCGGCCCGCGGCCTTCGCCGTATTCGCGGATGACGGCGCGCGCGAGCCGGTAGCGCCGGATTCGGTCACCGCCGGCGATCTCCTCGCCCTGCCCGTTGACGAAGCGGACTCCCAGCCCGGCGCCCATCTCGAGCCCGGGCGCGCTGTAGAACTCGGCCGGCACCACCCCCCAACCGGCCAGGAACTCCATCTTGCTCAACCGCGCGCCGGCCCGGTAGGCGGCGGCCACGCCGTCGCCGGTGCAGTTGATCGGCATGCCGTGGAAGCCCGAGCCGGGTTTGGCGTAAGGGATATGGATCGGCCCGGTGCACAGCACCGTGGCGCGGGCGCGGAAGACGTGGAGTCCGCCCTCGATCGTGTCGAAGCCCATGGCGCCGACGACGGCCCCGTCGGTCGGGTGCGCGCCGTCCGAGGTCAGCAGTTCGGTCACCATCACCCGGTTCACGACGTCGACGCCGCAACGCATCGTCTCGTTGCGGAGCGCCATCATCATCTGCGGTCCGCCCTCGGCCATCATCGCGTTGACCGGAAACAGCGGACCCACCGCCATGTTGACTCGCTGGATATTCCCCTGGTTCTTGATCCACTTGACGCCCCAGCGGTCCATCATCAGGAGCAGTTCGCCGGTGGTCCGGATCGCCTCGCGCAGCGCGCCGCGATTGACCATCGGATTGGTGTGGACCTGGATCCAGCGGTCGAGATCGTCCCCTTCCATATAGGCTTGGAAGACCCCGGATGCGACGGCGCTGGTTCCGCTGCGGCCATAGAAACCCTTGTCCGCCAGGGTGACGCGGACGCCGGCCGCGCGCGCTTTGATGGCCGCGCAAGCGGCGGCGATCCCGCCGCCGACGATCAGGACGTCGGTATCGTGGACGCGCATTCCCGACCCGCCTTAATGGATGACATGGCGATGAAGTTCCGACGGTGCGCATCCAGGCGATCCGGCGCTTTCTGCGTCGCCCACGCCGCGGGCGGGCAATAGACGCCGCGCGATTCCATCATGCTGGCGACGGTCATGGGAAACACCCCCGATACTCATCCAGGCTATCCCGCACTTCTTACTCTGTCCATGGCCTGCGCGGCGGCGGCCGGGGTAGACTGCGCCGCCGGTTCGACCGCTGAGGAGCATCGATTCATGTCGCGACGGATACTCTCTGTCGGCATCGCCCTGGGCCTCGCTTCGTCGCCGGTCCCGCTCGCCACGGCAACGGGCGGGGCGGCGACGGCGATCTTCGCCGGCGGCTGCTTCTGGTGCGTCGAATCCGATTTCGACAAGGTGCCGGGCGTGCTGCGGACGACCTCCGGCTATATCGGCGGCCATCTGGCGAACCCGACCTACGACGACGTGACCGCGGGCGGATCCGGCCATCTGGAGGCGGTGAAGATCGAGTTCGACCCCGCCGAGATCGGCTACCCGCGGCTGCTCCATATCTTCTGGCGGAGCGTCGATCCGACCGACGGTGGCGGCCAGTTCTGCGACCGCGGCGAAAGCTACACCACCGCGGTCTTTGCGGTCGGCCCCGAACAGCGCCGTCTGGCGGAGGCGTCCCGGACGGCGCTCGTCCGGTCGGGCGTCCTGTCCGCGCCGGTGGCGACGCCCATCGAGACCGCCGGCTCGTTCTACCCGGCCGAGGACTATCACCAGGACTATCACGAGAAGAATCCGCTGCGGTACAAGTTCTACCGCTTTACCTGCGGCCGCGACCGGCGGGTGAAGGAGTTATGGGGCGACCAGGCATATGACGGCATTCCGCGCGGCTGATCGCGCCAGCCGTCGGGTTACGGTGCTGGTCGCCTCCGGCGGCGGCCCGCCCTTCGCGGTCATGCGCCGCCTTCCGCCGGCCGGTTCGGCCCGTCGCGCGAGCGCGCCGCAGCCTCGTCGATCAGCCGCCGGATACGATCGGGCCGCAGCGGCAGGTCGGTGATGTCCACGCCGCACGGCGCGAGCGCGGCTGCGACGGCGTTGGCGATGGCGGCTCCGGCTGCGACGATGCCGCCCTCGCCGGCGCCTTTGACGCCGAGCGGATTGCGCTCCGACGGGGTCTCTTCGAGCGTGATCGAGTCGATGCGCGGCACGTCGGTGCTGGCCGGCAGCAGGTAGTCGGCGAGCGTGACCGTCAGCAGCTGCCCGTCGCCGTCGTACACGAACTCGTCGAGCAGCGCGCCGCCCAGCCCCTGCGCCGCGCCGCCGATCGCCTGGCCATGGACCAGCATCGGGTTGATCGCCCGCCCGATATCCTCGACGGCGACGTAGCGGTCGATCTCGATCCGCCCGAGCTCGGGGTCCACGCTGGCTTCGACCGCCTGCGCGCCATAGGTGAAGGTCTTGCGCGTCTGTTCGTAGGACGCCGTGACGTCGAGCGCGGCCCCGCCGACATCGCCCCCGCCGAGGGTGCGCGCCGCGGCCAGGAGTCCGCCGAAGTCGAGCAGCGGCGCCGCGCCCTCCTCGCCCGCTCGCAGCACCGACCCGCCGCGATATTCGAGTTCGTCCTCGGGCAGATTCAGCCGCAGGCTCGCCGCCTGCAGCAATCGGCCCTTGACCTCGCGCGCGATTTTCTGCACCGCGCTGCCGCCCATGACGGTGGCGCGGCTCGCGAAGGTCCCGTGGCCGTCCTCTACATGGCTGGTGCTGCCGTGGCGGACCGTTATGCGCTCGAAAGGAAGGCCGAGCTCGTCGGCGCAGATCTGTGCGAACACGGTCTTATGCCCCTGCCCCATGCTCGCGCTGCCGACATAGAGCTCCACCTCCGCCTCGTCGCGGATCACGATCCGGGCCGATTCGGCCGGGCCCGCGCTGGTGCTCTCGGCGAAACAGGACATACCGATCCCACGCAGCCGGCCGTCGGCGTGACGCCCGTGCGCCCGCCCGGCGGCATGGCCGATCTCCTTGAGCGCGCGGGCCAGGGGCGCCCGCGCATCGCCGATGTCGAACGCCTCGCCCGGCTCGTAAGGCACCAGGTCGCCCAGCGGATAGGGCATGTCCGCCTCGGTCAGCAGGTTCTTCATCCGAAACGTCGCCGCATCCAGGCCCAGATCGGCCGCCACCATGTCGAACAGGCGCTCGCGGAAGAAGTTGGCCTCGAAGCGCCCGGGCCCGCGATACGTGCCGACCGGCGTCTTGTTGGTCATCACGAACGCGACCGAGCAGCCGAAATTCTCGATCCGATAGGGGCCGGGGATGAACTGGACCGCCTTCGAGGGAACGATCCCGCCATTGGTCCGGGTGTAGGCGCCCATATCGCCGCGAAGCCGCCCGCGCAGCGCGAGGATACGCCCGTCCTCGTCGACGGCGATCTCGAGCGCGCATTCCATCTCGCGCGAATGGTTGGCGCTCAGCAAATGCTCGCGCCGGTCTTCGATCCATTTGACCGGTCGGCCCAGCCGGAGCGCCGCCAGCGGGACGAGGAAGTCCTCGGGGTAGAATTCGCCCCGTGCGCCGAATCCGCCGCCTATATCGGTTTCGATCAGCTCGATCCGCTCCTCGGCCATGCCGAGGAGCCCGGCGAGTAGCCGGCGGTTGTAATGGTTGACCTTGGTGGCGCCCCAGACTTCGAGCCGCCCCGAGCCGGGCTCGACCGCGGCGACCAGCCCCCTCGTTTCCAACGGCGCCGCGCCGTGGCGATGGCAGGAAAAGACCTCGCGCCGGGTATGCGCCGCGCGCGCGAACGCGCCGTCGGGGTCGCCCTTGGCCACGTCGTAGGCGGCGGCGACGTTGCTGCCGGCCGCCTCATGCAGGAGCGTCTCGTCCCGCGTCGCCTGCTCGATCGAGGTCACCGCCGGCAGCGGCTCGTACGACACCGAGATCGCGGCCAAGGCGTCCTCCGCCAGATAGCGGTCTTCGGCGACGACCAAGGCGACCGGCTCGCCGGCGAACCGAACCCGGTCGCGGGCCAGCGGATATTGCTGGTAGCGCTCGACGCCCGGCAGCGGCGCGAGCCTGAGTGGGATCGTCCGCGCGCGATCGGCGAAATCGTCGAAGGCGAGCACGTCGAGCACGCCCGGCATGGCGCGCGCGCCGGCGACGTCGAGAGTGCGGATGCGCGCATGTCCGTGCGGGCTGCGGAGGATCGCCGCCGCGGCCGCGCCCTCGAAGTGAAGGTCGTCCACGAAAGCCGCGCGGCCCGTCAGCAGGCGGACATCCTCGCTGCGCTTGATCGACCGCCCGACATAGGCCGCCGCCTGGGACATTTCAACCGTTCGCGTCTTCGCTTGGCTCTCGGGCAGGGAGTCTATCCGAGCCGGGCATCCTCCTCCAGCCCGGCCGTCGTCGCGCGCGGCCTCAGATCTTGAACTCGGTCAGGACCTCCGGCGGGTAGAGTTCCTCCGGCTTCATCCGGCGGTGGCACACGCCCTGCTCGAAGCAGTATTGCAGGAAGGCTTCGATCGTCACGCGGTTGGGCTCGATGCCGTAGGGCCAGTAGTCGTTGTCGGCGAAGAACTGGCCATGCATCCGTCCGAACGTGTCGTAGAGCCATGGCACCGGGATTCGCGACACGGTGACGTCGGACAGCCGCTCGATTGAACGCTGCTTGGCCGCCTCGAACGCGGTCAGCAGGTTCATCGCGATCCAGGGGTGGCGCTCGTAGACCGAACGCTTGATCGCGACGGTGTGCATGATCGGATAGATCCCGGTGTCGCGGAAGTAGCGCTCCTCCTCGGCGCGGAAGTCGGGGAGCAGGCGCGCTAGGTCGGGATGGCCTTCGAGGAAGGCTCGCGGCGGGTGCGCGGAGATGACCGCCGCGAGATCGCCCGACAACAGCATCTCGGTGAGCGAACGGTCGGACACCTGCTCGTAGCGGACGCCCTCGGGGAGTCTGAGTTGCGCCATCTCCAGCCGGCCCGGCTGGTTGACCCCGGCCTGGACCCAGTCGATGTCGGTCAGCGGAATGCCGACTTGGTGCGTCAGCCAGCCGCGGGCGTAGACGGTCGCGGTCTGCGACCACTCCGGGATGCCGACCCGCTTGCCGGCGAGTGCGGCGGGATCGTCGACGCCGTCGCGCCGGACATAGAAGGCCGAATGACGGAACACCCGCGACACGAATACCGGAATCCCGGTGAAGGGCGGGTCGTCCTGCGACAGCACCGAACAGTATTTGGCGAAGGACAGTTCCGAAACGTCCCATTCCAGCGCGTTGGTGAAGCGGTAGAAGATCTCCTCGACCGGGAAGTTCAGCCAAGTGAGGTCGATGCCCTGGGCCTTGACCGCGCCGCAGGCGAGGTCGCGGGTGTGGTCGTATTCGTGCATCGCCATCGTGAGCTGGATGTTCGCCATGCCCCGCGCCCCCGTACCGCTCCGGCGGGGCGGAGACTGCCGCCCGCGCGTCCGGGACGCAAGCCGATTCCGCCCGGCGCCAAGTCGTATATGATCGGCCGACCCCGGCAGGGAGCCGATCCGATGGCGCGATCCGATATCGACGCGGCGCAGGCGAAGGAAGAGATCGTCGCCTACTGTAAACGCAAGGGCGCGCTCGCGGTCGGCGTCGCCGACGTGGAGGCGCTCCAGCGGATCGCCCCGCCCGGTCACCGCCCGCGCGACCTGATGCCCAAGGTCGGCTCGGTGATCGCCATCGGCGTCGGCGGCCAGACTCAGGGCGCCTGGGCGGTCCCGGCGAAGGCGCTGGGCTATTTCGGCAGCACCGAGACGCGCGCCTATTCGATCTCCTACGGCTGCGCCTTCTTCATCGAGAACCGCTTCGGCGTACGGTCGATCTATTGCCCGCCCGACATGGATCCGGATTCCGGCCCCCGCGTGCCGTTGCAGAGCCTGAAGCTGCACGCCGAGGTGGCGGGCATCGGCGCTCGGTCGCTGGCCGGCGACATCCTTCTCCATCCCGAGTTCGGCTACATGTATTTCGCATCGGTGTTTACCGAGCTGACGTTGCCGCCGGACGCGCCGATGGCCGAGAACCCCTGCCCGGCGCCCTCCTGCGTCTCGCTCTACCGCAAGACCGGCCAGACCCCATGCATGAAATTCTGCCCGGTCCAATGCCTGTCGGGAGAGATCGACGAGGCCGGCAGGCAGGTCTCCATGCGCTACGACATGGCCGCCTGCGCCGAAATGTCGCAGCAATACGAGGCGGTCCCCGAACTGCTCGCCGAGGCGATCCGCGCCGACGAGGACGACCGGCGCGACGACGCGCTGTTCGATCCCGACCACGCGATCCTCTGGTACAAGATGTCGGTCGGCGCCGGCGGCCTGCTGGCCCAATGCTTCGAATGCATGCGCGCCTGCCCGATCGCCACGCAAGCGCCGCAGGCCGATCCGATCCGCCGGCGCGACGCCGCCGGGCGCGCGGACGGGACGCCGTGACGAGGGGTCTCAGCCGCGCCCAGATCGGCGTCACCGAGCAGATGATCGAAGCCTATGGCGAGCATATTTGGGAGCTCAGCCACAACGTCCAGATTCGTCGCGGCGATCCGGTGCGCGAGCGCGACTGGGCGCAGATCGAGGCGCAGCGGCCAGCGACCGGCATGGCCGACATCGAGATCGCCGCGCGCATCGGGCTCGCCCACGACCAAGTGACCTTCATCCGGCTGGTGCTCGAACGACGCAAGTTCCGGCGCGGCCATTACTACCGGCTGCTGGAGCTGGGCGGCGGGCGCCGCTTCCGCGCCGAACGGTTCACGCCTCACGAAGAGCGGGCGACGTTCACTCCGGAGGCCCTGGCGCTGCGGCGCGCGCTCGCGTTCGACGCCGGTCTGTCCAACCGCTATCTGCGGCTGGGCTTCTGGACCGCGGATACGATCGGCGGCTTGGTGCGGCATTGGGCGGCCGAACGGCCGGGCGGCGCGGCGCTGATCGGCGACGGAGCGACGCTCACGTATGCCGAGCTGCGCGACCGCGCACAGCGGCTCGCCAATGCGCTGCTTGCGCTCGGCCTTCGCCCGGGCGACGCGATCGCGCTCCAGCATCTCGACGCCGCCGCGTTCGGGACCGCCGCGGCCGGGATCTCGATGATGGGCGGCGTCGCCGCGATACTGCCGCCGGAAGGCGGCGCGCTCGCGGCCCTGTTGGCGCGTGTCCACGCGCGCGCCGCGATCTGCCGCGCGGCGCAGGCGGACGACGATCCCCCGGCGCGGATGCGCGACGCCCGGCGGACGGTCGCCGGCCTGGAGCATGTCGTCGTCGCGGGCGGCGCGGACGGCGGCGGATCGGCATCGACATACGTCCTCGACCGGCTGATCGAGGAGGGCGCGGACGCCGACATCGCTGATTCCGCCGTCGCCGCCGATCCCGCGGTGACGCTGTTCGGCGGCGGCGACGCGGGGCCGCCGAAGACGATCGTCCATTGCTCCCACACCCTGCTGTCCGGCAGCCGCGCGCTGTCGCCGGTCTACGCCGCGTCGCCGGACGACGCGATCCTGTCGGCGGTCCCGTTCACCGCTCCCCTTGGACTCTGGGCGCTCGGCCTCGCCTTCGGCGTCGGCGCGTCGATCTCCGCGCCGGCGCCGGGGGCGGACCTCGCGGCCGCGATGGAGGCAGGGCGGCCGACGGTCCTGTTCGCCGCCGCGGACCGGCTCGCCGCCTGGGTCCGAAACCGCGGATCGGGCCGCTTCGATTCTGTGCGTCGCGTGACGGTATTGGGCGCGGCTTGGCCGTCGGAGGCCCTGCCCGCGCTCCGACACGCCTTCCCGAACGCCGTCTTCGGCCAAGCTTGGGGACGAGGTGAGTTCTTCGTCGGCCTGCACAGTCCGCCGGACGAGGAGGCGGGCGAGGGGCTCGCGCAGCGCGCCGCCGCTCCGCCGGACGCCGAGATCCGCGTCGCCGGCGGAGCGCTGGAACTGCGCGGCGGTTCGCTGTTCGCCGGCTATCTCGACGACGAGGCGGCGACCGGCGCGGCGTTCACCGACGACGGATGGTTCCGCACCGGCGCGCGCGCCGCGCGCGAAGCGAATGGCCGCTTTCGCCTGATCGGGGTCTGAGTTCGGTCGGGAAAGGGCGCTGCCGTGTCGCCGCCCCGCCGCCGCTTGCGTGCGGCGGCGGCGCAGACCCGTGGACGGAAGTTGAACAAAAAATAACTGTAGGGGCTGAAATCGTGAGTCGAAGTCCTTATATCCTGTTGTGAGGCGGCGATTGGGCCGCGCTCAGAACCGGGAGCAAAACGATGGAAATCTTGGTCAACTTGCGGGACGACAACGGCGACATCTCCGGGTGCCATCGGGAGGACCCGGCGAATATCGAGACCATCCGTCGGACTCGTGACGGGGCCAACTGGTTCGTCACGCGGCGCGAGGGCTGCGGGCGCATCCAAGACTACCAAGTCAACGAGGCGGACGCCATCCGTCTGATCGACGCCATGCAGGCCCACGCAACCGACTGACGGCTTCGGCCTCCCCGGCCAGGACAGGCCGGGGAGGCCGAAGCCGTCAGTCGGTTGCGCCGTCGCGCGGGCGTCACGCGGCGCGGCCGTCGAGCGCGCCCGAGGCGTCGACGACGACGGTCCAGCCGGGCGGCGCCACCGTGGTCCCGCCCGCCTCCTCAATGATCGCGGGACCGTCGATCGCCATGCCCGCCGGCATCGCGCCGCGGTCGAACACCGGGCAATCCGTCCAGCCGCCGTCGAACCAGACGCGCCGGCGCTCGATCGGCTCCTGGCCGATCCGCTCCGGCGCGAAGCCGAGATCGGGCTTGTCCACGATGCCCCGCGACACCAGGCGGAGGTTGACCAGCTCGGCGTCGTTCTCCGCGTCGGCGTATCCGAAGGTCTCCGTATGCCGTTCGGCGAACGCCGCGCGCAGCCCGTCCCATCCGGCGCGGTCGGGATCGCACGGCACCGGGATCGTGTAGGACTGGCCGACGAAGCGCATGTCGACGCTGTGGTCGTGGACCTGACGCTCGGGGCCGAACCCGTCATCGGCGAGCAACGCCGCGGCCCGGTCGCGCATCTCCCTGGCCCGGGCGCGGAAAGCCTCGATATCGAGATCGCCGAGCCGGCCGCCCCAGGCGAGCACGGAGTCCCGCCTGAGGTCCGCCAGCAGCTGGCCGAGGGCGGACAGATGGCCTGGCAGGCGCGGGATCAGGACACGTGGGATCGCCAGCTCCCGGGCGACCAGGAAGGCGTGCATCGGGCCGGCCCCGCCGAATCCCAGCAGCGCGAAGTCGCGCGGGTCGAAGCCGCGATGCACCGACACTTCGCGTACGGCGCCCGCCATCTTGGCGACCGCGATGCGCACGGCGCCGTCGGCCAGCGCGACCGGGTCGCCGCCGGAGCCCAGCGCCGCAGCGAGCGTCTCGAACGCCCGTTTGGCAGGGACGTGCGCCAACGTCAGCCCACCGGCGAGCGGCCGCCCGGTCGGCAGGCGTCCAAGCAGCAGGTTGGCGTCCGAGATCGTCGCCGCCTCGCCGCCCTGATCGTAGCAGGCCGGCCCCGGCATGGCGCCCGCGCTGCGTGGACCGATCTCGAGCGTGCCGTCCTCCTGGACCCAGGCGATCGAGCCGCCGCCGGCGCCAATGGTGTGGATGTCGAGCTGCGGCGTCTGGAGCGGATAGGCGTCGACCTGGTTGGCGTGGGATATGCGGGGCGTCCGGTCGCGGACCAGCGCCACGTCGGTAGACGTGCCGCCCATGTCGAAAGTGATGCAGTCGGCGATCCCTACCAGTTCGCAGACGCGCACCGCGCCGCCGACCCCGCCGACGGGGCCGGAGAGAAACGTTCCCGCGGCGAACTCGGCCGCCTTGGCCAACGTCATTGCGCCCCCGTTGGAGCCCATGATGCCGACCGGCGCGGTCACGCCGCGGGCGGCGAGCTCGCGCGTCAGCCGGTCGAGATAGCCGCGCACCACCGGCGTCAGATAGGCGTTGAGCACGCAGGTGGAGAAGCGCTCGAACTCGCCCTTTTCGCGCACGACCGCGGCCGATTCGCAGACCGGCGTCCCGTCCAGGCGCGTCGCCAGGGCTGCGCTCGCGCGGCGCTCGTTGTCGCCGTTGACGAACGCATTGACGAAGCACACCGCGACCGCCTCCACCCCTTCGCCCTTCAGCCGCTCGACGAGCGGCGCGTAGTCGTAGCCGTCGAGGCCGCGCAGCACGGTCCCGTCGGCCGCGGTTCGCTCCGGCGCTTCGAACCGCAGGGCGCGGCAGACCAACGGCTTCGGGCGGACGAATTTGATGTCGAACAGGCCGCCGACCAGCCGTCGCGTGCGCCCGATTTCCAGCGTGTCGCGGAATCCCTCGGTGGTGACCAGGGCGGTCTTCGCGCCCTTGCGCTCCAGCAGCGCGTTGGTCGCGATCGTCGTGCCGTGGACGAACGCCTCGACCGAGGCGCGCTCGACTCCGAGCGCGGCCAGCGCATCCAGCACGCCCCGCCACTGGCTGTCCGGCAGTGAGGGGACTTTGGCCGACAGCAGCAACCCGCTGCGCGCGTCGAGCCCCAGTATGTCGGTGAAGGTCCCGCCGACGTCGACGCCGACGAGATAGCGTGGCGCCGTCACGGCTCCGGCCACGGGCGGCAGGCGCGCAGCTCGACCGCCTCGCCCGCTCGAGTCCGGACGATCAGCAGCGCCGACGGGCCGACGATCGCGCTGTCGCCCGCCGCCGGCTCCGGCCCGACCCAGGCGCGGAGCGGCGCGCCGGCCGCGCCGACGATCTCGATCAGATCGCCCGCCCCGACGCCGAGTCGACGGGCGGCGGCGGGCGGCAGCGAGACTTGCCGCCGGGCGCCGTCGAACGACTCGCCGTCGCCGGCCGCGAGCCGCACCCGAACGGCGGCCTTCCGGAGCTCCCCACGCTTCGCGGCCGTCGCCCCGGGATCGACCGACCCGTCTTCCCGCAGCACGACGCCGTAGCGGCGCTCGGCCTGACTCCGGGTCAGGTAGCCTTCGTTCACGTCCGCGCGCACGCGCTCGGGGTCGCGCTCCAGGCGGTCGCCGCAGCCGCCGCCGCCCGATGTCTCCTCGCGCACCACGTCGCCCCGCCGCAGCGGGAAGGCCGACACCTTGCCGGGAACCTCCGACGGCTCGATCCGCTCGCCGTCCCGGATCACCGTGAACCGATTGCCGGCCCCGGCATGGCCGCCGTCCACGCCGTAGGGCGGGATCACGTTCTTGTCCGAGAGCACCGAGAGCATCGCGGTCTCGCCCAGCACTTGCACGTCGCGGCAGAGGCCCAGCCCGCCGCGCCAGGCGCCGTCGCCGCAGCTTCCCTCGCGCAGCGCGCAGCGTTCGATGCGGAGCGGGAACGCGCCCTCGACCGTCTCGACCGACTGGATCGAGTTGAAGTCGCCCTCGTTGTAGCTGCGCACCGCGTTCGAACCGTCCACTCCCGTCGACGCGCCGGTGCCGGCGGCGGGCCATTCGTAGTGAATGTAGGTTCCGCCATGCGGGGCGGGCCCGGCAATGTGGACGTGGTTGGCGCCGCCCTTGAGGTCGCCCACGGTCATGTCGGGCGCGACTTGGCTCATCGCCCCGGCGACCGCGGAATCGAGCACGAACTTGACCTCGGCCATGCCGCCGCAGGGCGCGGTCTCGCGCGCGTTGACGAAGCTGCGCTCCGGGGCGATCACTTCGAGCGGCTCGAAGGAGCCGTGGTTGATCGGGGTCTTGGGATCGAGGAACGCCTTGACGACGGTGCCCACCGAGTTGACCGCCATCGCCGGTCCGACATTGGTCGGCCCGTTGGTCTGCGCCGAACTGCCCGAGAAGTCGGCGACGATGCGCTCGCCCGCGACGGTGAGCTTCAACCGCGCCGCCAGCGGATCCGGGTTGGCGCCGTCGCTCTCGATATAGCTCTCGGCGCAGTATTCGCCGTCGGGACAGGCGGCGATGCGGGCGCGCAGGCGCCGCGCGGATCTCGCGATCAGCTCCTCGATGCCGTCCAGCAGTCCTTGCCCGCCGAACCGGCCGAACAGCCGTCCGATATGCTCGGCCGCCTTGCGTCCGGTGCCGATCATGGCGTTGAAGTCGCCCAGCCGTTCGGCGCGGCCGCGCATGTTGTCGAACAGCAGGCCGAGAAACGCCTCGTTCATGCGGCCGCGGTCGCACAGCTTGGTCGGCGCGATGCGGATGCCTTCCTGGTAGATCTCGTTGACCCGTCCCGAGAGCGAGCCCGGGGTCATCCCGCCCACGTCGTTCCAGTGGCAGCGGACGGCGGCGAACAGCGCCAGCCGGCCCTCGAAGAAGACCGGGTGCAGCAGCAGCACGTCGTTCAGATGCGTGCCGCCGGTGTACGGATCGTTGTGCAGGAACAGGTCGCCTTCGGCGATGCCGTCGCCGAACGCCGCGACGACCTGCCGGGTCGAGTACGGCACGGCGAGGATGTGGAGCGGGTGGTCGGCGAGCCCCTGGGCGATCTGGCGGCCGTCGGCCGTCATCAGCGCGCAGGAGAAGTCGTGCCCCTCGTAGATGATCGGAGCGTAGGAGGAATGGATGATGTTCGCCCGCATCTCGTTGACGACCGCGATCAAGGATTCGCGGATGAGTTCGAGCTCGACCGGATCGTTCATCGCCTCGCCGCCACGCGCCGTTCGCGCAACGCCCACAGCCGCGCCGAGAGAACGGCTATCCCCGGTCCGGACGGGCGGCAACGGACCCGTCACGCATACTGCCACCGTACGGGCGGCGTGTGAATTCCCTTCCGCATCCGCCTTCTCCCTCCCCTGGCCTCGGGGAAGCGGCGGCGATATGGTGGCGCCGGTCCGGGGTTTCTCGCCATGACCGAGCCCAGCGCGCATGTCGACCGCTTCGTCCGCAACAAGCTGCCGCCGCACGGCCTGTGGCCGGAGATGGACTATTCCGTCCTCCCCGAACTCGCCGCCTGTCCGCCTCGCCTGAACGCCGCGGCCGAGTTGCTGGACGGCGCCGTCGCCCGGGGCTTCGCCGACCGGCCTGCCCTCTATTGGGGGGACGAGACCTGGAGCTATGCCGGGCTGCTGGCCGCCGCCAACCGCATCGCCGGCGTGCTGGCGGACGAGTTCGGCTTGGTTCCGGGCAACCGCGTGCTGCTGCGCTCGGCCAATCATCCGATGCTGGCCGCCGCCTGGTTCGCGGTGCTCAAGGCGGGCGGCGTCGCGATCGCGACCATGCCGACGCTCCGCGAGCGCGAACTCGCCTATATGATCGACAAGGCCCGGGTGCAGTTCGCGATTTGCGACGCCGGGTTGCGGCGCGATCTCGACGCCGCCCGGCGGTCCGCGGCGGCGCCCTGCCGGGCGGTCCGGTTCGGCGACGGCGCGGCCGGCGGTCTCGAATCGCTGATGGCGGGCAAGGAGCCGGTCTTCGCCAACGTCGATACCGCGGCGGAAGACCCCGCGATCATCGGCTTCACCTCGGGCTCGACGGGCGCGCCCAAGGCCACGGTCCATTTCCATCGCGACCTGCTGGCGGCGGCCGACACCTTCATCGGCCGGATCGTCGGGCTCCGCCCCGGCGACGTCGTCTGCGGCAGTCCGCAGATCGCGTTCCTCTACGGCCTCTGCGCCTTCCTGGTCGATACGCCGCGCTTCGGGGCCGGTGCGGTGCTGGTCGAGCGCGCGACGCCCGACCTCCTGCTCGAGACCATCGAGCGCTACCGGGCGACGGTGTGCTTCTCGACGCCCTCGGGTTACGAACAGATGCTGGACCGGCTCCCTGGCCGGGATCTTTCCAGCCTGCGCATTTGCGTCGCCGCTGGCGAGCCGCTGGCCGCGGCGACGTTCGAGCGCTGGCGCGCGGCGACCGGGATCGCGCCGATCAACGGGCTCGGTATCTCCGAACTGCTGCATATCTTCATCTCCGCGGCCGGCGACGACATCCGTGCGGGCGCGATCGGCCGGGCGATCCCCGGCTTCCGGGTGCGCGTCGTGGACGATGGCTTCGAGGACGTAGCGCCCGGCGAGATCGGGCAGATGATCGTCAAGGGCCCCAATGGCTGCCGATATCTGGACGACACGGAGCGCCAACGACGATACGTCCGCGACGGCTGGAACCTGTCGGGCGATCTGTGCCGGATCGACGCCGACGGCTATGTCTCCTTCGAGGCGCGGACCGACGATATGATTCTGACCGGCGGCTACAACGTATCGGGGCTCGAAGTCGAAGCGGTCCTGTTCGAACACGCTTCGGTGCGCGCCTGTGCGGTCGTGGGTTCGCCCGACCGCGAGCGCGGCCAGGTCGTCAAAGCGTTCGTCGTCGCCGCCGACGGGGCGGCGCCCGGCGCGGCGCCCGGCGCGGCGCTCGCCCACACGCTGCAGGAGTTCGTCAAGTCCCGCATCGCCGCCTTCAAATATCCACGCCGAGTCGAATTCGTCGACGAGCTGCCGCTGACCGCGACCGGTAAGATCCAGCGCGGCGCGCTGCGCCAGCGGGAACGCGAGCGGGCGGAGCGAGGCGACGCCGGCGGGCGAGGTTAGTATCGGGAATTACCCGGCAAACCGGTCCGTATTCCCCGCGGCGGTCATGGCTTTGCGTCGCGCTCGGGCGGTGCGGTCCGCCGGTAGCGGCGCTACGGGCGAGGACTTCAACGCGCGGACGCGCGCTTGCGCGCGACCCTCCGGGGGCGCACGGCCGGCGCGTCGCTTGCCCCGGCGCGCCGGGCTCGGGCAGAATGCAGGCTGGCGACGATCAACGCAGGGGGCGGCCGGCATGGCGGATCCGATTTTGGTCGAGCGTGACGGGGACGTGGCGACCGTGGTCATCAACCGTCCCGAGAAGCGCAACGCGCTGAACGTGGAAGCGTGGTCGGCCCTTGCCGAGGCGATGAACGCGCTGTCGGACGACGAATCGCTCCGCTGCATCGTCCTGCGTGGGACCGGACGGGAGGCGTTCGCCGCCGGGGCGGATATTTCGGGTTTCGAGAGCGAGCGCTCCACCCCCGCCCTGGTCAGGACGTATAGCGAGACCACGCACCGGGCGTTCGACGCCGTGGAGCAATGCCGCCATCCGGTGGTGGCGATGATCCACGGCTTCTGTCTCGGCGGCGGCTTCGAGCTGGCTACCGCCTGCGATCTGCGGATCGCCGGCGAGTCGGGGCGGTTCGGGGTGCCCGTGAAGCGCATGGGGCTCTATCTCGGCTATCAACTGCTGGAGACGCTGATCTCGGTCGTCGGCCGGGCGACGGCGCTCGAGATCGTGCTCGAAGGCCGCGTGTTCGACTCCGCCGAGGCCTTGGCCAAGGGCATGGTGACCCGGGTCGTCGCCGACGACGCGCTCGAAGAAGAGTGCGGCGCGATGGTGCGGCGCATCGCCGAGGGCGCCCCGCTATCGGCGCGTTGGCACAAGCAGGCCGCTCGCCGGCTGTCGGACCCAGCCCCGCTCACCGACGGCGAGATCGAAGGCTCTTACGCCTACGCCGAGTCCGAGGACTATCACGCCGCCTACCGCGCCTTTCTCGCCAAGAAGAAGCCGCGCTTCCAGGGTCGCTGACGTCGCCCGCGCCGGCGGCGGCGTACCTTCGAGAGGGGGGGTCTTCAGCGTCCTTTCAGTCGGTTCGGCGCGCGGGGGAGCGCGGGCGCACCATCCGCATCAGGGTCGATCCCTTGTCTATCCAGTGATGCTTGCATGCCGCGCCGGCATGAAGAGCGACCGCGGCGATGCCGCCGTAAGCCAGATAGAGATGGATTTCAATCGCAAGGTCGCGTGTCCGCTCCGATATTTCGAGCAACGCCGGCAGCTCGAACCATCCGAAAATGTCCACGCCCGCGCCTTCGGAGGTCGAGATCAGGTAGCCGGTGACCGGCAGAAGGACGATGAGCGCGCTCAGCATCCAATGCATCGCGGCGGCGCCCGCGCGCTCGTAAGGTCTGACTTTCGGTTCGAATCCGGGTTTCCGATCGGCGAACCGCCAGCCGAACTTGACCAGGGTGAGGACGAGAACCGCGATCCCGACCGCCTTATGGAGGGCAAGGGAATCGTGATACCAGGGATGGTAATACGCGAGATCCACCATCCATGCCCCGAGCCCGACAAGCCCGATAAACGCAAGGGCCAGGACCCAGTGGACGGATATGGAGACGAGGCCGTAATGGTCCCTGCCGTTCCTCCACATGGAAGCCTTCCGGACCTCGCTGCGCGGGCCGGCTCTACTTCCGGATGCCCTCGATGAACAGGGACATGTCCACGGATTCGGACGCCGGACCCAGGTTGCGTCCAGCGCCGAATTCGCTGCGCTTCAGGGTCATCTTTCCCTCGAACCCGGCTCGATAGCCGCCCCAGGGGTCGGCGCCTTCACCCACCTTCTTCACGTCGATGGCGACCGGCTTGGTGACCCCCATCAGCGTCAGGTCTCCTTTCATCGTGCCGCCTTGGGCGTCGCCTTCGTAAGCGGCGCCGACGAACGTCGCCTTGGGATATTCCTTCACGTTCAGGAAGTCGGAGGAGCGCAGATGCTTGTCGCGCTCGGCGTGGCCGGTATCGATGCTCGCCGTGTCGATCTCGACCGAGACCTTCTGCCCGCCCGGTCCTGCGGACGGATCGAACGCGAAGCTTCCTGACACCTTGTCGAAGGCGCCGATCATCCAGGAATACCCCAGATGGGATATCTTGAATTGGACGAAGCTATGAGCGGGATCGATCCGATATTCGGCGGCGCGGACCGCCGCAGCCGAAAATGCGATTGCGGCCGCGGTGAGGACGGCCATTGAGACGCGCGTGTTCATGGTTCGAACCTCTATTCGAAGACGGATCGGACGATGGAGAGATATATAGGGCGACGGAGAAGGACGGCAAGGTCGCCGATCCGGCCCGCATGTCTCATCCGGCGCAAAACAGATTCTCTGTTCTCGTTCAATACGTATGAGACGCCGCGTGGGCCTCTGGGGTCGGCGCGTCAAGCCGCTTCGCGGCGCTCCGGCCTTCGGGCGACGCGCCGCTCCCAGAGGCTCCGAGGGCATCCATGGCCGTAAGCAAGCTTCCGGCCATGGAACGACCGGATATCGACTGGCGCGATGGGCCGTGTCTCATATCTATCTGAACCAGGACATGCCACTTAACCCGCCGGGCGCCAGCCATTCGCGGCGGATGCGCCCGATTGTGGCCGGGGCGAAATAGTCCTCCAGCCGGGTCCGGACGTGGTGGGCGAAGGCGGCATCCAGGCTCTCGGCCGACCAGATCGACGTCGCCGCGCCGGACGCGCCGGGCCGCGCCGGCGGCTTGGCCGCCTCGACCCGCCATCTGGCGCACCAAGTCGTGGTCCTGAGCCAGGTGAGGCGGCGCATCGGCGAGAGCCAAGGGCCGAGCCGCGCCGCCAGCCGGGCGGGCGCTGCGTCGAGATAGCGCCGGTAGAAGGCGGCGACGTCGGCGGCGCCGAGCTCGGCTGCGCAGTCCGCATCCCACGTCGTCGAGGTGTAAAGGCTGGCATGGGCGAGATCGACTGCGGGCGAACCATAGAGCCCCTTCTCCAGATCGACGAACACCGCCCGCCCGCCCGGCTCGACGAGGAAGTTGCCGGGGTGGGTGTCGGTGCCCACGAGGGTCACCGGATGGTCGCGGCCGGCGGCTTCGGCGGCGAAGGCGCGCGCCCAGGCGAGCTCGTCCTCGATCTGACGCAGCGCGTCACGGGCGAGCCCGGCCGCGGGCAGCCAAGCCGCCTGCGCTTCGATGAAGCCCAGCGTTCCGGCGACGGGGTCGGTGTGGACCGTCAGCGGCGGCCGCGCTGCGGGTTCGGGTATCGGCAACAGGTGGATCGCCGCCAGCGCCTCGGCGATCGGCGCCAGATCGTCCGGCAGGACGGGCGGGCGGCCCACGATCTCCTCCACCAGGAAGGCGCCGTTCTCGACTCCTTCCCGCGGCGGGACGACCGCGAACAGGGTCGGCGTGTGGCCGCTCGCCGCGGCGCGGCGGAAGCAGGCCGCCTGATAGACCAGATTCTCCGTCGCGCCGAGCAGGAACTGGTTCATTCGGGGGACGCGCAGCACCAGCCCGCGCCCGCGCACGCGGACATGGGTATGGGAGATGCCCTTGACCCGCATGAGATCCAGCGTATCCCGGGCGACGTCGTCGAAGCCGTCGATCCCGGCCAAGGCGGCGTGCAGGGATGCGAGGTCGATGCCGGCCGCTTCGCCCGAGGCCGTCATCGCGGTCAGCCCATCGGGCCGGGCGGCCATGGGACGACGACGGGGAAGACGATCCCCGCCGCCATCGCCGCGAGGTTCAGCCCGACGAAGGGGAAAGCCGCCCGGTGGACGTCGTCCGTCGTTGCGCAGGGCGAGGCGACGCCGTTCATGACGAACGGCGGCGGTCCGAAGGGCGGCGAGGTGGTCGCCATCTCGGGGTTGAGCACCATGACCGCGCCCGGGCCGTGCGATCCGATTGGCGTCCCCGGCAGGATTCGAACCTGCGACCCCGAGATTAGGAATCTCGTGCTCTATCCGGCTGAGCTACGGGGACTTGCGGCAGGTCTAACCCGCGCTTCTCGCCCTGTCCATGGCCTGCGCGGCGCCGTCGCGGCGACGGAGCGAAAACGCGGCCCGGCGGCGGGACGCCGGTCGAGCCGCCCTCCCGCCCGTCGCGGTATACTGCGGGCGATGGGACGGTTCTTTCTCCAACGCCTGTGGATCGCCTTGTCGGTCGCGGTCACGGTGTCGATCATCGGCTTCAGCCTGCTGCGGCTGTCCGGGGATCTGGCCGCGGATCTCGCCGGCGAGGACGCGACGCCCGAAGAGGTTGCGCAGATCGCCCGGGTCTACGGCCTCGACCGGGCGTTGTGGGTCCAATATCTCGACTGGGCCGGGAGCGCGCTCGCCGGCGACCTGGGCCGGTCGTTGTTCACCAACGAACCGGTGACCGAACTCATCCTCGACCGGATCGGGGTGACGGTCCGGCTCGCCTTCCTGGCGATGGGGTTCGCCCTCGCCGTCGCGGTGCCGCTGGGGGTCGCCGCCGCCATCCGTCCGAACTCCTGGATCGACCGGAGCGCGCTCGGGATCGCAGTGTTCGGCCAAGCCATCCCGACCTTTTGGTTCGGGCTGATTCTGATCTATCTGTTCGGCGTGCTGCTGCGCTGGGCGCCGATCTCGGGCTCGGACACGTTCGGCCATTTCGTGCTGCCGACGGCGGCCCTCGGGACGCTGGTGATGCCGCCGGTGATGCGGTTGACCCGGACCGGCATGCTCGACGTGCTGGAGTCGGACTACATCCGCACCGCCTGGGCGAAGGGGCTGCGGCCGGGGCGGGTGTTTTTCAAGCACGCGCTGCGCAACGCGGTGCTGCCGGTGGTCTCGCTCGCCGCGGTCCAGCTCGGCTTCTTGCTCGGCGGATCGGTCATCGTCGAGACTGTGTTCGCCCTCAACGGCATCGGCTTCCTCGCCTTCCAGTCGATCCTCCGCAGCGACTTCCCGGTCGTGCAGTCGATCCTGGTGTTCGTCTCCGTCGCGTACATATTGCTGACGCTGCTGTCGGATCTGGCCAACGCTTGGCTGGATCCGCGCATCCGGCTGGGCTGAGGGCGAATGACGCCGACCCAGCTCCGCGTCGAGGCCGACCCGTCCGCCGACGATTTCGACGTCGAGGCGCCGTCGCCGCGCGACGTCATGCGGCGGCGCGCGCTCCGCCACGCCGGATTCCTGTCGGGTAGCGCGATCGTGCTGGCCGTCGCCGCGGCGGCGCTGTGCGCCCCCGTCATCGCGCCGTTCGATCCCTTCGAGCAGGATCTGTCGCGCCGGCTGATCGATCCGGTCTGGGACGCAGGCGGCGGCTGGACGCATCTCTTCGGAACGGATTCGCTGGGCCGGGACTATCTGAGCCGCGTCATCCACGGGGCGCGGATATCGCTGCTGGTGGGTTTCTTCGCGGCGCTGATCTCGGGTGTGATCGGTTCCGCCCTCGGCATTGTCGGCGGCTATTTCGGTGGGCGCGTCGATGCCGTCGTAATGTATCTGATCAACGTCAAGCTGGCTCTGCCGAGCATTCTGATCGCGTTGTCGCTGGTGTCGGTGTTCGGCGGATCGGTGGCGGCGTTGATCCTTATCCTGGGATTCCTGTTCTGGGATCGGTTCGGCGTGGTCACGCGGAGCGCCGCCCAGCAGATCCGCGCCAGCGAGTTCGTCATCGCCGCCCGGGCGGCCGGCGCGTCCAGGCTCCGCATCGTCGTCCGCGAGGTTCTGCCCAACGTCGCCAATCAGATCATCGTTATCGCCAGCCTGGAGATGGCGATCGCGATCCTGGTCGAGGCGGTGCTGTCTTTTCTCGGCCTCGGCATCCAGCCGCCGACGCCGTCCTGGGGGCTGATGGTCTCGGAGGGCCGCAACTTCATGTTCTTCAAACCTTATCTGATCGCCATCCCGGGGCTCGCGATCTTCATCCTGGTGATCGCCATCAATATGATGGGCGACGGCGTCCGCGACATCACCGCCCCGGAAGGACGGAGCTGAGCGATGGCCGGCGCCGGTCGCGCGTCCGAGCCGCCGACGCTCGACGTGCGCGGGCTTACGGTAGAGATCGACGCGCCGGCCGGCGCGCTGCGCGCGGTGTCGGGGGTGGATTTCCAGGTGCGGCGCGGCGAGACCTTCGCCATCGTCGGCGAGTCGGGTTGCGGCAAGACCATCGCCTCGCTGGCGGTGATGCGGCTGCTGCCCAGACGCGCGCGCTTGGCCGTCGAGCGGATCGCGCTCGGACGCACCGACCTTCTGGCCTGCTCCGACCGCGCGTTCTCAAAGCTGCGCGGCGACCGGATGAGCATGATCTTTCAAGACCCGATGACCTCGCTCAACCCGGTCTACCGGATCGGCGACCAGCTGGAGGAGATATTCGTCCGCCACGGTAAGGGCGGCCGCCGGGAGGCGCGCGAACGGGCGCGCTATTTGCTGGATCGGGTAGGCGTCACGGCGCCCGACATGCGCCTCCGCCAGTATCCGCACGAACTGTCGGGCGGGCTCCGGCAGCGGATGATGATCGCGATGGCGCTGATGTGCGATCCACTGCTGGTCATCGCCGACGAGCCCACCACCGCGCTGGACGTGACCGTACAGGCGCAGATATTGCGCATCCTGGCCGACCTCCAGCGCGAATTCGAGATGGCGCTGGTGCTGATTACCCACGATCTCGGCGTCGTCGCGCGGATGGCGGACAGGGTGGGCGTGATGTATGCCGGGCGGATCGTCGAGACCGGGACGGTCGGCGACGTCTTCGCCCGGCCAACGCATCCCTATACGCAGGGGCTGCTGGACTGCATCCCCGATCCGGCGAGACGCGGCGAGGCGCTGGGCTCGATCCCCGGCATCGTTCCCGCCTTGATCGGTCCGCAGCGGGGCTGCGCTTTCCGCAACCGTTGCGGGCGGGCGGTCGAGAGCTGCCGCTCCGCGGCGATCGCACTGGAGGAGGCCGCGCCCGGCCACGCCTATCGCTGCCTGCATCCGGCGGCGGCGCTGCGCCGGGGCGAAGGCGACGCCGTCCGATGACCGGCGCGGCCGCCGACCCGCCGCTGCTCGAATGTCGGGGCGTCGCGCGCCGCTTCCGTATCGGCGCAGGATGGCTCGGGCGGAAGAAGACGCTGGATGCCGTGGACAGGGTGAATCTTGAGGTGCGGCGCGGCGAGGTGTTGGCCATCGTCGGCGAATCCGGCTGCGGCAAGACCACCCTCGCCCGCCTGCTGCTCGGGCTGCTGGCGCCCAGCGCAGGCCAAGTCCTGCTCGACGGCGCGCCGGTCGGGACCATCGGCCGCCGCGCGCTGGCGCGTCGCGTGCAGCCCGTGTTCCAGGATCCCTATTCCTCGCTCAATCCGCGCAAGACGCTGGCCCGGATCATCTCGCTGCCGCTTGATGTTCACCGCATCGGCAACCCCGAGCAGCGCCGCCGTCGGGTGAACGAGCTGATGGCCCTGGTCGGCCTGCCGCGGCGTCTGCTCCACGCCTATCCGAGCCAACTCTCGGGCGGGCAGCGCCAGCGGGTGGCGATCGCGCGCGCCCTGGCGATCGAGCCCGAGGCGATGATCTGTGACGAGCCGACCTCGGCCCTCGACGTGTCGGTGCAGGCGCAGATACTCAACCTGCTGCGGGAGCTGCGGACGAGGCTGGGCCTGACCTACGTCTTCATCAGCCACGACCTCGCGGTGGTCGAGCATATCGCCGACCGGGTGGCGGTGATGTATCTGGGGCGGTTGGTCGAACTCGGCCCGGCCGCTTCGGTCTTCGACCGCCCCCGCCATCCCTATACCCGGGCGCTGCTGGAATCGGCGCTGACGCCGGATCCACGTCTGGGTCTTCCGGCGCCGGGGTTGGGCGCGGGCTTCCCCGATCCACTTGATCCGCCGCCGGGTTGCCGCTTCCACCCCCGTTGCCCTGCCGCTCTGGCCGGCTGCGCCGTCGCCGAACCGGTTGCCATCCGCGACCAGACGGGCATAATTGCATGCCACTTGTTCGACGGTGGCGGACTGGGCCGCGCGCGAGCGGCCAACGGGGAGGAGCGCGATGGGTAAGGCAGCCGGCAAGTTCGTCATCCAGCCGCATGGGCGGCTGCAGGAGTGGGTCGCCGACGAGAAGGGGTACTTCGCCGACGAAGGCCTCGACTACGAGTTCGTCATCGACGGCCCGGCGCTGTGGTCGCACATGACGACCACCGAGGACGCGCCCGCGGAAGTCAAGCGGGGCGCCTTCGAATCCTATGAGGCCGGCCGCGCCTGCAGCGTGAGCGCGGCGTGCCACTGGACGGTCAACATGGCCGCCTCCGCCGGGCACGGCAAGATGTGGGCCGGCGCCTACTCGGTGGCGCCGTCGGGCATCTATGTTGCGCCCGAGTCGCCGATCCGCTCGCCGCGCGACCTCGCCGGGGTCGAGGTTTCGGTCGGCTACCATTCGGGCAGCCATTACTCGACTCTGCAGGGGTTGCAGGCGTTTCTGGAGCCCGGTCAGATCGCGCTGCGCTTCGGCGGCATCCTCTACGACCGGCTGGCGCTGCTGGTGGATCGCAAGGTCGCGGCGGCGAACGCTTTCGGCGCGCCGGCCTATGTGGTCGAGCAGCTGGGCTTCCGCAAGATCGTCGATACGACCTTCATGATCGCGACCCTGGTCACGAACGACGCCGACGAAGGCGATGTGGCGCGCTATTTCCGCGCCCTCCGTCGCGCCCAGCGCGACATCGACGCGGCGCCGGAGAAATACGTCCACTATTTCCTGCGCGAGCTGCCCGAGCGCTATCACGGCATGGTCGAGGTCGAGGCGTTCGGGCCCGGCGAGCGGCTGGTGTTCGAGCCCTATTCGCGCGAGGTCTTCGAGCGCACCCATCGCTGGATCGAGGACCACGATCTGTTTCCCCCCGAGCAGGCGGGCTCGGCCGGCTACGCCGAGTCGGTGATGGCGGCGTAGCGCCGCCGCCGCGGCGCCGCTCGCCGACGCCGCTCGCAAGGTCTTGCAGTCGCGCGGGCGGTCCAATAGGATTCCGCCATCGGTCACGCTGAAAGGAGACCATGCGGCGCGTAGCGCGCTTTTGGTAGTGAGCTGAACGCGGTCCGATCGAGAGACCGCGGCGAACAGCGATACGGATGAGGAGGCATATGACGATGCAGAAAATCGGAGTGGCGATTGCGGGTATCGGTAATTGCGCGAGTTCCCTGATCCAGGGTCTCGAGTTCTACCGCGGGCGCACGGACCGGGACTTGGCCGGCCTGATGCATCCGCGCATCGGCGCCCATGGCCCCGGCGACATCCAGATCGTCGCGGCCTACGACATCGATCGGCGGAAGGTCGGCCTGCCGGTCGAGCAGGCGATGTTCGCCAAACCGAACTGCACGACCGTGTTCCAGAAATTCATTCCGGCCTCCGGCGTCACCGTCCAGATGGCGCCTGTCCTCGACGGGTTCGCGGAGCACATGCTCGACTATCCCGACGACGAGGCGTTCCGGCCGGCCGACGACGAGCCGGTGGACATCGCGCAGTCGCTGGAGGAGAGCGGCGCCAAGGTGCTGGTCTGCTACCTGCCGGTGGGCTCCGAACAGGCGGTGCGCCATTACGCCCAGGCCTGCTTGGATGCGGGCGTTGCGATGGTCAACTGCGTGCCCGTATTCATCGCCTCCGATCCTCAATGGGCGAACAGGTTCCGCGCCGCAGGCGTGCCCATCGTCGGCGACGACATCAAGAGCCAGGTCGGGGCCACGATCGTCCATCGCGCCCTCGCCCGGTTGTTCTGCGACCGGGGCGTCGATCTCGACCGCACCTATCAGTTGAACACCGGCGGCAACACCGACTTCCTCAACATGCTGGCGCATGAGCGGTTGAAGTCGAAGAAGCATTCCAAGACGGAATCGGTGCAGTCCCAGCTCGACGACCGCCTCGACGGCCGGGATATCCATATCGGCCCGTCGGACTACGTCCCCTGGCAGAACGACAACAAGGTCTGCTTCATCCGCATGGAGGGTCGCGGCTTCGGCGACGTGCCGATGGAGCTCGAGCTCCGGCTGTCGGTTCAGGACTCGCCCAACAGCGCTGGCGTCGTCATCGACGCGGTGCGCTGCGCCAAGCTCGGGCTGGAGCGCGGTATCGGCGGCCCGCTGGAAGAGGTCTCGGCCTATTACATGAAGAGCCCGCCGATCCAGATGCGCGATTCGGTGGCGCGCGAGCGCTGCAACGCCTTCATCATGGGGCGGCGGACCGGGCAGTCCGGGCTGAGCGTGAGCCAAGCCGCCCTCGGCGAATGAGCCGGCCCGCCTTCGACCGCTGAAGCCGGACCCGCACAGGGGCGGCGGCGCCCCGCCGCCCCGCCGGCCGCAACCCGAACCACCGCCCGGAGCGCGCCCATGACCCCGACCGCCGGGATGCAGGATCATTTCACCAAGGTCTCCGCGGTGTATCGCGATGTGCGCACGACCGATCGCGAGCCGATCCGGCATATCGCCGACGCGCTCGACGGGGCTTCGTCCGTCCGCGCGGCGGATATCGGCTGCGGCGACGGGCGCTACGGCCTGCCGCTGTTCGATGCGCTGCCCGGGCTGCATCTGACCTGCGTCGACGCCAACGAGGCCATGCTGGCCGAGGTCGGCCGGCTGCTCGCCGACCACGGCATCGACCGGTTCACGACCAGGCATTCTCCCATCGAGTCGCTCGAGCTCGACCCCGGGACGTTCGACTGCGTGGTCTCGTTCAACGCCATCCATCACTTCGACCTCGGCGTCTTCTTCGACCGGGCGCGCGACGGGCTCAAGGACGGCGGCCATCTGTTCGTCTATACCCGGCTGCCGAGCCAGAACATGCGCTCGATCTGGGGGCGGTACTTCCCCGGCTTCGCCGAGAAGGAGCAGCGGCTGGTCGACCTCGGCACGCTTCATCGATCGATCGAGGCGACCGAATCCCTGGTGTTCGATGCTGCCAACTGCTTTCGCTACCCCCGGCGCGCCGGACTCGACCGGTTGATCGAGCAGGCGCGCAACCGGCATTACTCGACCTTCTCGCTCTATGGCGACGACGAGTTCGACCGGGCGCTCGCAACCTTCGAGGCGCGGATACGGCGCCGTTACGACGATCTCGACGACATCGTCTGGCGCGACCAGAACATCCTCGTCCACGCCCGGCGTCACGACGACGCATAGGCCGTTTCGTCGCTGGACATCCGCGCCGGCGGGGCGGATGGTCGGGGGCGCGGGCGGTTCAACCGGGGAGGCTCGGCGCATGACCGAAACGCATCCGCAATACTGGGCCGGTCCGATCGAGACGGCGAGTCGGGACGAGCTGCGCGCTTGGCAGGAGGAGCGGCTCGCTCCGCTGGTCGACTGGCTGTTCGAACGCTGCCCGTTCTGGAGACGGGCGTTCGACGAGGTCGGCGCCCGGCCGGGCGACGTGAGGAGAATCGAGGACCTCGCCCGCTTGCCCTATCTCACCAAGGCGATTTACGCCGAGAACATGGACGCTCATCCGCCCTATGGGGAGTTCCTCTGCTATCCGGAGGACGAGATTCACCGCATGGGCGCGATCCTCTACCGCACCACCGGGACGACCGGGCGGCAGCGCTGGTTCATCAACACCCATGAGGGCTATCAGCATTTCGGCGACCAGGGCCTCCGCGCCCTGTGGTGCGCCGGAATCCGCCCGGGCGACGTCGTGATGTCGACGCTGCCGCTATCCCTGTGGTCGGCGGGATGGGGGTTCTATTACGGATGCCGCAAGGCCGGCATGACGTTTCTCTCGGCCGGGCCGCCCTACGACACGCGCATGCGCCTGGACCTGATCATGGACTATCGCCCGGCGGCGGTCCTGCTTACCCCGTCCTACGCGCTGACCTTGGCGCGCACGGCCGAGGAAAGCGGACTCGACGTCGCCAGCGCCGGCGTCCGCGCGCTGGTCATGGGCGGCGAGCCCTTCCCGCCGGCGCGGCGGCGGAAGATCGAGGAGCTGTGGCGCATTCCGGGCGGCGCGCGGGACTTCTCCGGCATCACCGAGGGCGGGCCGCTGTATATGGGCTCGGAATGCGACGCCCAGGAGGGCATGCACGTCTTTGAGGACGAAGCGATCTTCGACGTGGTCGAGATCGGCGGCGTCGCGCCGGTGGCGCCGGGGGAGCTGGGCGAGCTGGTCTTCACCGCACTCCACCAGCGCGTCATGGGGACGAGCTTCCACTACCGCACCGGCGACATGGTGCGATACACCGATGAGCCGTGCGGCTGCGGGCGCACGCACCGGCGGCTCCTCAACGGCATCGAGGGCCGGGTGGACGACATGGTGAAGGTCCGGGGCGTCAACGTCTTCGCTTCGGCGGTGGAGGAGATCATCCGCAAGCTCCCGGCCCTTGCCGACGATTTCATGCTGATCCTCGAACGCGGAGCCGCTGGCGACGAGGTAACGGTCGAGGTCGAACCCGCCCCGGAACTCGAGAGCGGCCGCTACGAGGAGACGGCGCAGGCGCTCGAGGCCGAGCTGCGCCGCGCGATGGCGATTCGCATCCCGGCGCGCATCGCCGCGCCCGGCTCGCTGCCGCGCTTCGAGCTGAAAGCGCAGCGTTGGATCGACCGCCGGCCCGAGGAGAAGTAGCGCTCCGTCGGCCCGCCGCTACCAAGCGACGCCGGTCGGCAGGATCAGCCCGGTCGCGCGCAGCTCGTCGGGCGAGGGCGCGCGCAGGCCGAACCGCCTCATCACCGGCATCACGGCGTCGAGCCAGAGCGGAAGCTGATCCTCGGTATCTTCCTTCTTCAGGCCGTAATAGCGGAATTTCCGTTGCTTTTCGCTGCCCGGCGAGCCCAGCAGGCGGATCGCGATGGGGAACCACTCGTCCACCCGCTGCTGGACCTTTTCCTGGGCCTCGTCTCCGTTCTCCTCGAGATGCCGCACCAGATGCGCCGGCCCGCCCTCGGCGTGCTCCTCCTCCTCCTCGATGATGGCCCGATTGGCGTCGGCGTAGGGCGCGTAGCTCGACTCGCGCATCGACCACAGGAACAGGCGGCCGCTCTCCTCCGCGAGCCAGTTGAAGACCAGCACGTCCTCCCAGCTGGCGGGGAAATCCTCGCGCCCGTAGAAGTCGCGGGCGAAGGGGCGGTCGTGAGTCCGGAACAGGTCGTAATCGAGCCCGATCCCCGGCAGGATCCCGGCGATGACTTGGCAGTGCTCGGATTCTTCGTGGGCGAGATGGGTGCAATACAGCACCTTTTCCGGTCCGTCCCGGTAGAAGTGGAGCGCCGCCTTGGCGAAGATGCAGGCGGCCGACAACTCCTCCAGCAGCTGGCGGGCGACGACCCAACGCAGCAGCCGCTTATACTCGTCGGGCGTGGACGGGAAGGTTTCCTCGGTGATCTCGCGCGGGCCGTAGAGGGGCTCGATCGGCTGCGGCATGCGGACCTCCTGCGACGTCTGCGATGTCGTGCGGCGTCATACTATACCCTGGGGTCGTCGGCGAATCCCGCGCCCGCCATTCGCGAACGAGGAGGAAAGGCGATGGAGATCGAAGGGCAGGCGGCGATCGTCACCGGCGCGGCCTCCGGCCTGGGACGGGCGACGGCTCTGGCTTTGGCCGCCGCCGGGGCCAGGGTGGCGTGTCTGGACGTGAACGCCGAGGGCGCCGGAGAGACCGCGCGGCGGATCGGCGGTCTCGGCATCGCCTGCGACGTGGCCGACGCTCAAGGAGCCGAACGGGCCGTGACCGAGGCGAACGCGGTCCATGGCCCGGCCCGTATCCTGATCGGCTGCGCCGGCATCGACACGCCGGGGCGCATCGTCGGCCGCGACGGCCGTCCGGCGCCGCTGGAGGCGTTCTCCCGTCTGGTGACGGTGAATCTGATCGGGACGTTCAACATGCTGCGCATCGTCGCGGCCGGCATGAAATCCCTCGACGCGCTGGCGACGGGCGAGCGCGGCGTCGTCGTCAACACCTCGTCTGTCGTCGCCTTCGAAGGGCAGGTAGGCCATGTCGCCTATGCCGCGTCCAAGGCCGGGATCGTCGGCATGACCCTGCCCGCGGCGCGCGAACTCGCGCGATCCGGCATCCGGGTGCTGACCATCGCCCCCGGCTTGTTCGACACGCCGCTGATGTCGCGCATTCCGGAGGAGGTCCGGGCCTCGCTGGGGGAGGGGGTGCCCTTCCCGCCGCGCCTCGGGCGGCCGGAGGAATACGCTCGCTTCGCCATGCATGCGATCGGGAACGTGATGCTCAACGGCGAGGTGGTGCGGCTTGACGGCGCCCTCCGCCTGCCGCCGATCTGAGCCGGCTTCCGTATGTCGCAACACGCGGTGACGCCGCCCGGCTGCTCCGCCCCGGACGAGCTGGGCGTCATCTGCGCGACGATTCGCGAATCTCCGCTCGGAAACGACGCGGCATCAGCACCGTATAGTCGAGATCGAGCACCACCGACGGATCGTAGCGGCCGCCGTCGTCCCGGTCGGCGAAGTCGGCCGGATCCCGGTTCTTGGTCGCGACCGTCCGCAGCCTGAGCGCGCCCAGGTCGTCCCGACCCGGCAGGGCGATCCTGTGCAGTATCTCGGTCCGGGCCCGGATCGTGTCGCCGCCGAAGCTGGGCGCGGTGTGGCGGCCGGCGTTGATCGCCGCCAGCTTGAAGGCGTTGGGAAGGTCGTCGAACGTGAGGGCGCGGGCGAGAGCGATGACATGCCCACCCATCGCGACGCGCCGCCCGAAGCGGTTCGCCCGCATCCGCCCGGCGTCGAAATGGATCGGGGCGGCGTTCTGGCAGAGCCGCGTGAACATCATATGTTCGGCGTCTTCGACGGTGACGCCTCCGGCGTGGCCGATGCATTCCCCAGGCTCGTAGTCCTCCCATAACCACGGCCCTCCCGCTCGCGCCGCGTCGTAGCCCGTCGGATCCAATCCGGCGGGGACGGACAGCGCCTCGGCGGGCACCGTCGCCGGAAGATCGGGCGCCGATGGCGCCGGGGCCGGCGCCGTCGGGTCGCGCTTCGGCAGCAGCACCCAGCGCACGTAGCTCGCGACGGTCTCGCCGCGCTGGTTCGCGCCCTCCGACCGCAGATAGACGATGCCCGACTCTCTGTCCGAGGTCTCCCGGAGGCCCAGCACCCGCGATCGGGCGTCGATCGTATCGCCGGGATAGACCGGCGCCCCGAAGCGTCCGTCGGCATAGCCGAGATTGGAGATCGCGTTGAGCGATACGTCGGCGACCGTCTTGCCGAGGATGATGTTGAAGACCAGGAGGTCGTCGATGGGCGAGGCCTCGAGGCCTAGCCGACGGGCGAACTCGGCCGACGAGTTGATCGCGAAGCGCGAGCCGAACAGCGCCAGATAGAGCGCCGCGTCGCCTTCGGTGATCGTGCGCGGCGTGGCGTGGATCAGCTCCTGGCCGATCCGGAAATCCTCGAAGAAGCGTCCGCCGCCGGCCTTGCCGTTCATCGGCCGCGCTTCTACTGCAGCCGGTAGCCGGTTTCGTAATGGAGGGCGATGCCGTCCCAGAACAGCCATTTCATCCGCGCGCCCTCGCGAGCCCAGTGGATAGCGAGATCCTTGTCGGCGCGCGTGACGCAATGGCGTTCGAGCGCTCGGAACGCCCGTCCGCCATGCTTGATGTCGGCCTCGCCGTGCAGCCACCAGAATTCGAGCTCGTGCTCGGAGAACCCATAAGTCCCGCGTAAGGCGGGCAGCACCTTGCCGATCAATGCCGGCTCCTGGGCTTCGCTGGCGATCGCTGACGCCGCAACGCCGGCGATCCAGGATTCGCGCCGCGCCGTCGCCAGCTGGAAGCCGACCAGCGACTCGGTAGTCGGCAGGCCGCGGCCGCGATCCAGCGTCTCGCGCGACAGCCCGCAGGCGGCGGCGAAGCGCAGAATGAGAGCCATATGCGGGTTCTCAGGGTCGGTCTCCTCGCGGTAGTTCTCGAGCTGCATCTCGATCACGTCGTCCGGCGCGCCGGCCGAGACGCAAAAGAAGAGCTTCGGCTGGATGCCGTTGATCCAGTACCAGATCTCGGCGATCGCGCCGGCGACGGTCTCTCTGCCGATCTCGCCCGCGGCCCATTTCGCGATCAGCGGATGATCGGCTTGATGCCGTTCGTCGACGGCGGCCTGCAGCTCGTCGTGAAAGGCGGATCTCGCGGCCATGGCCATCCTCCTCATTCGGGCTCGTTCGGACTCATTCGGATCGGCGGTCGCGGGATCGGGTCCCTCCGTCCGCGAACAGGCGGTCGCCAAGCTCGTCGATGATCCGTTTTCCCTTGACGATCGAGCAGGCGTCGGCGTCGTCCCGGCTGGCGAACATGTCGGCGCGGACGAAGTGCTGCTCCCTCACCTCCTCGTCGAACCGCTTGGCGATTACGCCGGCGGTGATCCATTGCCCGCCCTCTCTCCGCGACGCCGGGCGGATCGCATACCCCTTGTAGTCCATGGCCGTCGCCGGCGCGGCTTTGTCCTTCCGCCGGGGCGCCGTCAGCCCGCGCCAGATTCCCGCCAGTGTCATGCCGTTCTCCCGCCCGCCGCCTCGCCCGCGAGCCGCGCGTCCGGCATGCGCCGGAGCTGGAGGGCCGGCCCATCGGTCGCGAGGTCGACGAAGGGCGCGTCGGGATCGAGCTCGTCGATCCGCCGCTGCGCCTCCATGATCACGATGTCCTCCTCACGCTTATGGACGCGGACGAGATCCTCGGTGAAATAGCGGTCGGTCGCTGAGTCGTCGAGCGCGAAGTTTCGCGCGCAGCCGCGGAACCGATGCGTGCGGACTGGCGGTAGAGCACCGTCGGTTCGCTCGGCGGCGTCCGGCCGAGCGGTCCGTCGTCGACCTCGTGATCCCGGGCCGCGACGCGCCGGCCGTTGCGCAAGAACATCGGATCACCTATCGATGGGCGGATAGGCGCCGCCGGGGAGTCGGCCGCTTGCGGCGCGCATCGATGCAACCACAGGGCCGCCGGGCGGTCAACCGCCGCCGCCGTCGGCGCGCGTAAAGAGAGGATCAGCCGATGACCAGCTTCTGGCGTACGCCGTTCTACGTCCTGATCGGCGCGACGGCGATGATCCTGATCGCCAACGGCTCGCGGCAGAATTTCGGCCTGTTCCTGGTGCCGTTGAGCGACGATCTCGGCTGGGGGCGGGCGGAGTTTTCCTTCGCGATCGCACTGCAGAACCTGGTCATGGGGCTCGCCGCGCCGTTCGTGGCCGCGGTCGCCGACAAGTGGGGGTTCATCCGCGTCACCGCGCTGTCGGGCGCACTGTACGCCGTCGGCGTCTATCTGATCTCGTTGTCGGTGACGCCCGAGACGATGACCTTGACCGCCGGGCTGATCGTCGGGCTTGGGGCCAGCGGCATCGGCTTCACCCTGCCGCTCGCTCTGGTCGGGCGGGTCGCAAGCGAGAAGAGGCGGAGCATGTGGCTCGGTATCGTCACCGCCGGCGCCTCCGGCGGTCAGTTCGTGTTCGCCCCGGTCAATAACGGCCTGATCGCCGGCTACGGATGGTCCGACGGCATCGTGATCCTGTCGCTGATCGTCGCGGTGACGGTGCCGCTCGCTCTGTCGCTCGGCCGGGCGACAGCGGGAAGCCTGCGGCAGGACACGCGGCAGAGCCTGGGCCAAGCCCTCGTCGAGGCGGGCCGGCACCGCGGCTATTGCCTGCTGGTGGCGGGGTTCTTCGTTTGCGGCTTCCAGGTGCAGTTCATCGGAACGCATCTTCCCGGCTATCTGGCCGACAACGGGGCTGACAGCTGGCTCGCCGCCACTGCGCTGGCCACCATCGGCATCTTCAACCTGGGCGGCACGCTGGCGGCCGGCTGGCTGGGCAACCGGTGGCGCAAGCAATACTGGTTGAGCCTCCTGTATCTGTCGCGCTCGCTGCTGTTCCTGGCGTTTCTCCAGTTCCCGGTCACCGAGGCTTCGGTGCTGGTCTTCACTGCGGTGCTCGGCCTGTTGTGGCTGTCCACGGTGCCGTTCACCAGCGGCATCGTGGCCCAGGTGTTCGGGCCGCGCTACATGGCGACGCTGTTTTCCTTCGTGCTGATGAGCCACCAGCTGGGGAGCTTCACCGGCGTTTGGCTGGGCGGGCTGTTCTACGACGCCACCGGCGGCTACGACGCGGCGTGGTGGCTCGCGATCGCATTGGGCGTCGTCGCCGCCCTCATCCACTGGCCGATCGACGACCGCCCGATCTCCCGCGTCGCCGCCCAGGCCCGGTGACGGCCGCCCGGCGCGGGGCCTCGCGGAGACGTGTCCTGGTCCAGACACATGTGAGACGGTGCCCATCGCGCCAGTCGATATCCGGTCGTTCATGGCCGGAAGCCTGCTTACGGCCATGGATGCTCCCGGAGGCCCACCCGGTGTCTCATGTGTAGTGAACCAGGACAGTGAGTCCACGACCTGGAGAAATTGGCCTGTAGATATTCGCCGAGCCTGTTGGAGGCGGCGGGCTGGTGGACGAATTGCATCGAGTCGGTCGAAGCGCGGAGGATTGATCCGGCGCCGCGGTGCTTCCCGCGTCAGGTCGCGGGCGCGAGGCGGGGGAACACTCTCCGCGCGTTGTCCTCGAAAATCTTTCGCTTGTCCTCGTCGTTCAGCCCCGGGGCGGCGTCGATGTAACGCTTGGTGTCGTCGAAGGGATGCCCGGTCTGCGGGTCGATCCCGCGCACCGCGCCGACCATCTCGGAGGCGAACAGGATGTTCTCCGCCGGGATCACCCGGGTCATCAGGTCGATGCCCGGTTGGTGATAGACGCAGGTGTCGAAGAAGACGTTGCCCAGCAGCAGCTCTTCCAGCGGCGGCCGCTTCATGTCCTGCGCCAGCCCGCGATACCGGCCCCAATGGAACGGCGCCGCCCCGCCGCCATGCGGGATGATGAAGCGCAAGGTAGGGAAATCCTTGAACAAATCGGAGGTCAGGAACTGCATGAAGGCGGTGGTGTCGCCGTTGATGTAATGCGCCCCGGTATAGTGGAACGCCGGGTTGCACGAGTCGCTCACATGCACCATCGCCGGCACGTCGAGCTCCGCCATCTTCTCGTAGAGCGGATACCACCAGCGGTCGGTCAGCGGCGGATCGGTCCAGTAACCGCCCGAAGGATCGGGGTTGAGGTTGCAGCCGACGAAGCCGAGCTCGTTCACGCAGCGCGCCAGCTCGTCCGCGCAGCCGTCCGGCCGGACGCCGGGCGACTGCGGCAGCTGGCAGACGCCGACGAAATTCTCCGGATACAGCGCGCACACCCGGTGCACCATGTCGTTGCACGCCTCCGACCAGTGGCGGCTGGTGGTCTCGTCGCCGATATGGTGCGCCATGCCCGCGGCGCGCGGCGAGAAGATCGTGAGGTCGGTGCCGCGCTCGCGCTGCAGGCGGAGCTGCGCCGTCTCCACGCTCTCGCGGATGCGGTCGTCGCTGACCGAGAGCGCCGCGCGCGCCGGCCGGTGGGCGGGGTCTTCCAACCCCGCGATCTGGCTGTCGCGATAGTCCTGCAACTCCTTGGGCGAAGTCGTGTAATGGCCATGGCAATCGATGATCATGGATCGACTCCTGTCGGTTCTTCGCCTATGTCCGGCCGGCGAGCTGTCGGCCGCGGTCGAGGCCGGCGGTGCTGCGGATCGGCGCCGCCATCAGGAAGCGATAGCCTTCTCCCAGTATCCGCTCCACGTTGTCGGGACCGACATGCGGATGCCCGACCGGGACGCCGTGCGCCTTGCAGCATCGGACGATCTCGGTCATCGCCTCGACGACGCGGGGGTGATCGTATTGGCGGGGATGGCCCAGCTCCTGGCTCAGGTCGCCTTCGCCGATCAAGACGGCCCCGATCCCCGGCACCGACTCCAGCATGTCGGACAGGTTCTCGATCCCCTTCGTGTCCTCGATCATCAGCACCACCAGGATTTCGCCGTCGGGCGCCAGCGGCCACACGTCGGCGCGCGCGTAATACTCCTGCTGGGTCAGCCCCCAATAGCGGATGGCGGCGGCGGGTCCGTCCCCGCGCACGCCCGCCGGTTCGAAGCGCGGCGCCGAGGCAAGGCGCGGATAGCGGCAGGCGGCGACCGCATTATAGGCCTCGTCCGCCGTGCTGACATGCGGCCAGACGACGCCGTAGACGCCGAGGTCGAGCGCCTGCTTGGCGAACCACTGGTTCTTCTCGGCGCCATTGGGCGGGATGCGGACCATCGGCGTCACCGCGGGGGCGAGCGAGGCGGATCGGGCGATCCGCCCGCGGTCGAGCAGATATTGGAGGCCGTCGCGCAGCGCGCGCGCGTCCCACGGGTTGTGCTCCATCTCGAAGACGATGCCGTCGTAGTCGGATCCGGCCAGCGCCGTCGCCGAACCGATATCGGCCGGGGCGAAGGTGGTGAAGGCGGGCTGTCCGTTCTCGAGCGCCCGGATGATTCCGTTCAGGCGCGGCAGATCGCTCATCTCTCTCGTCTCCCTCGTTCTCTCCGGCGCCGTCCCGTCATTCGGCCAGCAGCCGCGGCGCGATCAGCGTGATCGACGGGACGAAGACGATGACGGCGACCCGGACCGCGTCGGACGCGAGAAAGGGGACGACGCCCTTGAAGGTCTCGATCATCGGGACGTCGCGGGCCAGCGAGTTGATGACGAACACGTTGAGGCCGACCGGCGGCGTGATCAGTCCGACCTCGACGACGATCAGCGAGATGACGCCGAACCACAGCTTGAGGTCCTCGGCCTCCAATCCGAAGTCGAGCCCGGCGACGATCGGCCAGAAGATGGGCACGGTCAGCAGGATCATCGACAGCGAGTCCATGACGAAACCGAGGACGAGATAGAGCAGGATCATGCCCAGCAGCACGACCAGCGGCGCGAGGCCAGAATTCTGGAAGAAGTCGGCGGCGAAGATCGGCAGCTGCGAGAACCCCAGAAAGGCGTTGAACACCGCGGCGCCCAGGAGAATCAGGAAGATCATCGCCGTCGTCGTCGCCGTGCCGAGCAGCGCATCGATGAAGCCGCTCATCCGCATGCCGCCCTTGGTGACGGCGAGGACGAACGTCCCCGTCGCTCCGACCGCCGCCGCCTCGGTCGGGGTGAACAGGCCGACATAGATGCCGCCCATCACCAGCAGGAAGATCAGCAGCACCGGCCAGATGTCGATCAGCGCGGCCCATTGCTCGGCCGCCGCGCGCCGCACGCCGGCGGGTCCCGCCGCCGGATCGATGCGGACGACGATCGCGATCGTCAGGATATAGCCGAGCGCCGCCAGCACGCCCGGCACGAACGCCGCCTGGAACAGGGTGGCGACGTTGGCCTCGACCATGACCGCATAGATGATGAGCACGATCGAGGGCGGGATCAGGATGCCCAGCGTGCCGCCCGCGGCGAGCGCGCCGGTCGCGAGCGATCCCGCGTAGTCGTAGCGGCGGAGTTCCGGAAGGGCGACCTGGCCCATGATCGCCGCCGTGGCCAGCGAGGAGCCCGAGATCGAGGCGAAGCCCGCGCAGCCGCCCACCGCGGCCATGGCGATGCCGCCCCGGCGATGGCCCAGCCACAGGTTGGCGGCGCGGAACAACGCCCGGCTGATCCCGGCCTTGGCGGCGAACTGGCCCATCAGCAGGAATAGCGGCACCACCGACAGCTCGTCGTTGGTGAACCGCCAATAGGTCTCGGTCTTGAAATAGCTCAGCAGCGCGCCCGACCCGGCGATGGCGATATAGCCGACCGCGCCCACGGCGAGCATCGCCACGCCGATCGGTATGCGGACCGCGAGCAGGGCCAGCAGCGCGGCGAAGCCGATCCCGCCGATGGCGAGCCCGCTCATCGGGTGCGGTCGCGCCCGTCGTCGAACGGGCGGCCGGCGCGGGTCTCGGCGACGCTCCGGACGACGCTGTAGACCGCGACGACGAGCAGGAACGACATCAGCGCCACCGACAGCGGGAAGGTCGTCCAGCGTGGGAAGTTGAGGGTGAGCGACTTTTCCGCGTAGCGGTACATGTCGATGCCGCCATACGCCATGCGCCACGTCAGCACCGCGCCGATGCCGACATAGAACAGCGCGCCTACCGCGTCGCAGGCGGTCCGCGCCCGGACCGGGGCGCGGCTCATGAAGAAATCGACGATCACGTTGCCGCGCGTCAGCTGGCACCAGGGCAGGAAGGCGAAGACGGCGATCCCGGTTCCGATCGCCGCCAGTTCGAAATCGCCCCGCACCGGCTCCGAGAAGGCGGCGCGCCCGACGATGCTCGCCGTCGTCACGAGCGCCAGCGCGCACAGCACGAGCCCGCCGAAGATCGCCAGGACCCGCGAGACCCGATAGAGAACCCGGCCCACCGGATCGGTGGGCCGGGCAAGTGGTTCGGACCCTTCGGCCATGCCGCCCGCGTCGGCGCGCCGATGGGCGCAGGGCGCGCTACTTCGCGTATTTGTCGATCAGCGCCCGCGCATCGGCGAGCAGCGCCCGCCCGTCGACGCCGATCTTGTCCATCTCCGAGAACCAGCGGTCGAACACCGGCTGCGCCGCGGCTTTCATCTTGGCGACCTCGTCCGGAGCGATGGTGTAGAACTTGTTCTTCTTCTTCGACTTCACCACGTCGAGCCCGGGCTGCTCGATGTCGTCCCAGTTCCGCCCGGCGGCGCGCGCGATGTTGTCGCCGGAATTGGCGTCGATCACCCGCTTGAGCGCGGCCGGCAGCTTGTTGTAGCTCGCCTTGTTCATCAGGAAGGTGAACACGTTGGTGCCGAGGCGGGGCTGCGGCCCGGACAGCTTCGAGAAGTGGCTCACCAGGTCGGGCGTCTTGACCGCAGGCGCGATCTCGTAGGGCAGCGTCACCCCGTCGATGACGCCCTTCGACAGCGCCGGCGGGATACGCGGCAGCGGCATGCCCATGCCGGTGGCCCCCAGCGCCTCCAGCAGCCACACCCCGCCGCGCGAGGCGGCGCGGATCTTCATGCCCTTGAGGTCCGCCATCGTGCGAATCGGCTTCTTGGTCTGGAACAGGAAGCCGGCGTGCACGTGCAGCAGCAGCGGATGATAGTCCTTGAGATCGGTGGTCGTCAGATGCTTTCGCTGGTAGTCCTGCAACGCCAGCGTCGAGGACAGCGCGGTCCGATGCACGAAGGGCAGTTCGAACGGCTCGACCCGCGGCATGCGCCCGGGAGTAAAGCCGGGGAGGGCCCAGACGATGTCGACTACGCCGTCGCGCGCCTGGTCCAGCAGCTGGGTCGCCTTGCCGCCGAGCTGCATGGCCCAGAAGGGCTGAACCTTGAGCTTGCCGCCCGAGTCCTTGCCCACCTTGTCGGCCCACGGAATCAGGAACGTCTTTCCCGGGTTCGCCACCGGCGGGATGAAGGTGTGCATCCGCAAGGTGACGTCCTGGGCCTTCATCGGCCCCGCAAAGCCGAGGAACGCCGCCGCCGCCGCGAGGGCCGCCGCCGATCGGATTCGTTTCATCTCCGTCTCCCTTCCTGGAACTCGAGCCCATCATGCCGACATCCGCGCGGCGGATCAACGCGGCCGCCGCGACCCCGCGCTCGCCGACCGGCATGGGCGGCGCTTGCGCGCCCCCGGCCGGCGGGTAAAACTCCGCCCGGTCCGAAACACCGGGGAGGCGGGCGAGATGGACGATCTCGGCGACATCGGCAATATCGACTACACGACGATCGAGGTCGGCAAGACGGCGAGCTACGACAGTCTGCGGGACCGGGTGGTGATCGTCACCGGCGGCGGTCAGGGGATCGGTCGCGGCTACGCGCATTACTTCGCCGCCCAGGGCGCGGTGCCGGTGATTGCCGAGATCGACGGGGCGAACGCCGAGCGGGTGGCCGACGAGGTGCGCGCGAAGCAGGGGCGCGCGCTGGCGGTGGAGACGGACGTGGCGGATTTGGGTTCGGCGACGGCGATGGCGGAGGCGGCGCTGTCGGCGTTTGGTCGGATCGACGTGCTGATCAACAACGCGGCGGTGTTTTCGCGGATCACGATGGCGCCGTTCTGGGAGTTGCCGGTGGAGGAGTGGAAGCGCGCGATGGACGTGAACGTGACGGGTTCGATGTTCTGCGCCCGCGCGGTGGTTCCGGCGATGCAGGAGGCGCGCTGGGGGCGCATCGTCAACGTCTCCTCCGGCACCACCGCCAAGGGACGTCCCAACTATCTGCACTACATCACGTCGAAGTCGGCGATGATCGGCATGACGCGCTCGATGGCGCGGGAGTTGGGGCCGTGGAGCATCACCGTGAACACGTTCTGGCCCGGCGTCATGCAGACCGAGATCGAGCGTCCGTCGGTGCCTCGGCGCATGTTCAGGGCGATGACCGAAGCCCAGGCTCTGCCGCGCCAGGGGACGATCCACGACCTCGCCAAGGCGATGCTGTTCCTGTGTTCGGAGGAGGCCGCCTACGTCACCGGCCAGAACTTCGTCGCCGATGGCGGCTCCAGCTTCGTCTGAGCCGCGCTTTCTCACTCCGGGAGGCGCATCGGCGGGGGGGGGGGGCATATGCCCGGCGCGCAGCGCTGATGCCCGCCCCGGGACTCGAACCCGGACCGCCCTGCGGCGAACGGATTTTAAGTCCGTCGTGTCTGCCAATTCCACCAGGCGGGCGGCGACGCGCAGCGGACTATAGCAATCCGCTGGTCCGGCGGGAAAGCCTCAATCCCCGGCGAGCCAAGTGAAGCCCAGCATCGAGGCCGCAGCGAGGGCGAGGCCGCCATTGAGCGTCCACATGCCCCGGCGGCGCGCGCGCCGGTTCAGCGACCGGTCGGTTGCGGCGCGGAAGCCGCGCCAAGCGAGCAGGGCGCCGAGGCCGAGCAGCCCGCCGAGTGCGAACGGGAGCAGGCTCACCCGTCGTCTTCGGGCGGATCATTCGGCGATTCGTCCTCGGGCGCGCCGCCGAGGGAGGTCAGCATCTCCTTGAGTTCGCCGAGCGCCCGATCGAGCCGGGTCGGGTCGGTGCCGCGCAGCACCACGCTGACGCCGAAACGACGCCGGCGCATCGCCGGATAGCTGCCTACGTCGATGTCGGGCCAGCGCGCCTGAAGCTTGGCCAGGTCGGCGGCGATCGCCCCCTCGCCCAACAGGACGCTCGCCGCGCGCGCATGCATCCGCGCCCCGCCGGCGAGCCGGTGCTTGGCGCCCTCGAACATCGCCTGCATGATCTGCGGCACTCCGGCCAACACGAACACGTTGCCGATGCGATAGCCGGGGGCCGCGCTCACCGGGTTGTGGATCAGCTCGGCCCCCTCGGGGAAGGTCGCCATCCGCAGCCTGGCCTCGTTCAACTCGCCCGCGCCCATATGCGTCTGCAGCAGCGCCGCCACGCCCTGGTCGCGGCGCATCGCCACGCCGAACGCCTCGGCCACGCAATCCGACGTAATGTCGTCATGCGTGGGTCCGATCCCGCCCGTGGTCAGCACGTAGTCGAACGCGCGCCGGCATTCGTTCAGCGTCGCCACGATGGTCTCGCGGATGTCGGGGATCACCCGCACCTCGCGGAGCCGCACCCCGATCCCGTTGAGCCCGTTCGCCAGGAACCGGATGTTCTTGTCCTGCGTGCGGCCCGACAGGATCTCGTTGCCGATGACCAGCACGCAGGCGGTGACGTCCTTCGCGCCCGGGTTGGAGTCTGCGCTTTCGTTCATGCGTCGCCGACCGTGCGGAACGCCTTGATGATACCCGCCGGCCGCCGGCGGCGAAAGCCGCAAGCCGCGCCGCCCCTGGACCTCTCGTCCGCGCCCACCCTATAACGGGGCCATGAACGACAGGTTCGGCGGCATCGACGACAACGCCGCCGCCCATGTGCCGATCCACGGCGCGGCGGAGTTCGCCGCCATGCGCCGGGCCGGCCGGCTGGCGGCGGAAGTGCTCGATTTCATCACCCCGCACGTGGTGCCGGGGACCACGACGGGCCGGCTGGACGAGCTCTGCCACGGCTACATCCTGGACCACGGCGCCGCCCCCGCTCCGCTCAACTACCGCGGGTTCCCGAAGTCGATCTGCGCCTCGATCAACCATGTGGTCTGCCACGGCATTCCCGGCGAACGGGTGCTGCGCGACGGCGACATCGTCAATCTCGACGTCACCGTCATCCTCGACGGCTGGCACGGCGACACCAGCCGCATGTTCCCCGTCGGCAAAGCGGGGGTGAAGGCGCGTAAGCTGGTCGACCTGACCTACGAGGCGATGATGCGGGGCATCGGGGCGGTCCGGCCGGGGGCCACGCTGGGCGATGTCGGACACGCCATCCAGAGCCTGGCCGAGGCGCATCGCTATTCGGTCGTCCGCGACTTCTGCGGCCACGGGCTCGGGCGCATCTTCCACTGCCCGCCGACGGTGCTGCATTACGGCCGCCCCGGCCAGGGGCTGGTCCTCCGCGAGGGCATGTTCTTCACCGTCGAGCCGATGATCAACGCCGGTCGCTACGAGATCAAGGTCCTCGCCGATGGCTGGACCGCGGTCACCAAGGACAGGTCGTTGTCGGCGCAGTTCGAGCATTCGGTCGCGGTGACCGCTGACGGATACGAGATCTTCACCCTGTCGCCCGCCGGGCTGCACCGCCCACCCTATGCCGCCTGACCGCGGGCGCGGCGGTTCGATACCCCCGGCTCAATAGCCCCGCAGAAACAGCACCTCCGTCCTGCGCGGGAGGTCGCGGACGCTGAGTTCGATCGACGCCTCGCCATGCTCGCGCACCGGCCAGCGGGTCTTGGCGCGGGCGACGAACGCCTCGACGCCTCCCATCGAGCCGAAATGCATCGGCACGATCAGCAGCGGCCGGATCTGATCGAGCACCTCGAACAATTCCTCGTGGCTCATCGTCCACATGCCGTCGATGGGGGCGAAGGCGATGTCGACCCGTCCGAGATCCCGCAGCTGCGCCGGCGACAGCACATGGTGCAGATGGCTGATATGGACGATGCAGAGACCCGCCGCCTCGATGACGAACATCGAGTTGCCGTTGCGCAGCCGGCCGCCGAGATCGCTCAGATTGGTCGGCACGTTGCGCACGCGCACGTCCTTCAGCATCACGTTGTGGCGGGCGACGCCGCCCGCCGGGTCCCAGCCGCGCAGGACGTGCTCGATGCCGGCCTCGGGGCCGTAGCTGAAATGCGTGTCGTGCGAGTTGTTCATCGTCACGATATGAGGCCGCCGGGCGGGGCGCGCGTAATCGGTATAGTCGGTGACGACGCGGACGCCTTGGGGCGATTCGACCTCGAAGCTCGCATGTCCGACGAAGGTGATTCCGACATGGTGCGCACGAACGCCGCCGGCGGCCGCGAACGCCGCCAGCATCGGCCCCGGCGCGCGCTGCGCCACCGGGTAGCACGACGCCCGGGCCGCCGGCGCCCAGCCCGACGCGGCCCACAGGGCGGCGCAGAGGACGCCGCCGACGAACGACGATTTCGACCGGATCGACATCTCGCGTCCCGGCTCCCGCCAGCCCGACCCCGGCCGCCATGTTGGCACAGCCGCGCGCGCGCCGCATCCGTTTCGTCGGACGTCGCCATGGGCGAGGAACCGGCTGGACTTCCCCCGCCTCGGGTTGCAGGCTTGCCCGCGGCGACGGTTGGTGCGGAGGGGGAGCGCGCGTGATCGACCTCTATACGGCGGCGACGCCGAACGGGCAGAAGATCCACATCATGCTGGAGGAGACAGGCCTCGAATACGCCGAGCATTGGGTCTCGCTCGAGCGGGGCGGCCAGTTCGACCCCGCCTTCCTGGCGATCAGCCCGAACAACAAGATCCCGGCGATCGTCGATGGCGACGGCCCGGGCGGCGACCCGATCACGGTGTTCGAATCGGGCTGCATCCTGCTCTATCTCGCCGAGAAGACCGGGCGCTTCCTGCCTGCCGACGCGCGCGCGCGGCTCGACGTGCTGCAATGGCTGTTCTGGCAGATGGGCGGATTCGGGCCGATGCTCGGCCAGGCCCACCATTTCCGCGCTTACGCGCCGGTCAAGATCGATTACGCCATCGATCGCTACACCAACGAGGCGCGGCGGCTCTACGGCATCCTCGACCGGCGGCTCGCGGAGCGGGATTACGTCGCCGGCGACTACTCGATCGCCGACATGGCCATCTTCCCCTGGTGCCGTCTCCACCGGCGGCAGGGCCAGGCGCTGGCCGACTTTCCCGCGGTCGCGCGCTGGTTCGCCGCTATGTCCGCGCGGCCGGCGGTGGCGAAGGACATGGACAAGACCGAGGACACCGCCGACCGGACCGAGTGGGACGAGGAGAGCTGGTCCAACCTGTTCGGCGCCGACCAGTACCGTCGGCGCTGACCGGCGCGACGGCGGACCGGAGGCGAGCGCCCGATGAACGGCAAGCCCTCCCATCACGGCCATCGCGAGCGGCTCCGGGAGCGCTTCCTGAAGGATGGCGGCGCCGCGTTCGCCGACTACGAGCTGCTGGAGCTGCTGCTGTGCTCGGTGATCCAGCGCCGCGACACCAAGCCGATCGCGAAGGCGCTGCTGGACCGGTTCGGCGGCTACGCCGACGTGCTGCGGGCCGACCCGAAGGCGCTCGCCAAGGTCGACGGCATGGGCGACGCCGCCGTCGTGGCGCTCAAATCGATCGTCGAGGCGGCGGGTCGACTGGCGCGCGAGGAAGTGTCCGACCGACCGGTGATCGGCTCCTGGGATCGGCTGATCGCCTATCTGCGCACCCGGATGGCGCATCTCGAGACCGAGGAGTTCCGGGTGCTGTTCCTCGATTCCAGGAACCAGCTGATCGACGACGAGGTGCAGCAGACGGGCACCGTGAACCACACGCCGGTCTATCCGCGCGAGGTGGTCAAGCGCGCCCTCGAGCGCAACGCGACCGCGATCATCATGGTCCACAACCACCCGTCCGGCGATCCGAAGCCGTCCCGCGCCGATGTCGAGATGACCAAGGAGGTGCGCGAGGCCGGCGAGATGCTGGGCATCAAACTGCACGACCACGTCATCATCGCGCGCTCCGGCCATGCCAGCTTGAAGCTGATGGGGCTGCTGTAGCCCGCGTTTCCCGCGCCGTTCGCGGCCGGCGCCGCGCAGGCCATGCCTGGCGGGAGAGATACGAACCGGGGCGGGGCGGGCTTGCCGCCGGCCGAGGCGTCGTTGTATACAGCGCGGCGTCCGGTCGGGAAGCCCGCCTGGCTTGAAGGCCCCGCCCGGCCGAGGACAGACAAGGGACCGTGCTCTTCCATGCCCCGCTCCAGCCCACCGACGCCTTCGGGCCGGACGCGCCGGACGCGCGGCGGCGCCGACCGTATCGACGCCCATGTCGGCAAACGGGTGCGTCGGCGGCGGATCTATCTGGGATGGAGCCAGGAGAAACTCGCCGAGGCGCTCGGGCTGACCTTCCAGCAGGTGCAAAAATACGAACGCGGGACCAATCGGGTCGGCGCCGGCCGACTATACCAGATCGGCAAGGCGCTGGGCGTCCCGGTCTCGTTCTTCTTCGAGGGCCTGCCCAAGACCGGTGACGAACCGCCCGGACCCGACCCCCTGGCCGAACGGGAGACGATGAATCTCGTTCGCGCCTATCGCCGGCTGCCGGATGCGCGGGTGCAGCGCCGCGTCTTCGACCTGCTCCGGGCGCTCGCCCGGACCGAAGCGCCCGGCGCCGCGGACCGGGACCGGTGACGGGAGGCTCGACCGTGCGCAAGGACGATTTCGTATTCACCAGCGAGTCGGTGTCGGAAGGCCATCCGGACAAGGTCAGCGACCGCATCTCCGATGCCGTGGTCGATGCCTATATGGCCGCCGACCCCGGCGCGCGGGTGGCGTGCGAGACGATGACCACGACCAACCGGATCGTGGTCGCGGGCGAGGTGCGCGGCCCCGATTCGATCACCCCCGACGACGTCGAGCGGCTCGCGCGCGACGCCGTCCGCGACATCGGCTACGAGCAGGAGGGCTTCCATTGGGCCCGCTCCTGGGTCTCGGTCTATCTGCACCGGCAGTCGAGCGACATCGCCATGGGGGTCGACGCCAGCGGCAACAAGGACGAGGGCGCGGGCGACCAGGGCATCATGTTCGGGTTCGCCTGCCGCGAGACGCCGTCGCTCATGCCGGCCCCGATCCAGTATGCGCATCGCATCCTGCGCTCGCTCGCCGATGCGCGCCATTCGGGCAGGGAGCCCGGCCTGGGCCCCGACGCCAAGAGCCAGGTGACGCTGCTCTACAGCGGCGGCGAGCCGGTCCGGGCGACGTCGGTCGTCGTCTCCACCCAGCACGACCCCGCCCTCGACCAGGATGCGGTCCGCGAGATCGTGCGCCCGCACGTCGTCGCCACCTTGCCTGACGGGTGGATGTGCGCCGAGGACGAATTCTACGTCAACCCGACCGGGCGGTTCGTGATCGGCGGGCCGGACGGAGATTGCGGGCTGACCGGCCGCAAGATCATCGTCGATACCTATGGCGGTTCGGCGCCGCATGGCGGCGGCGCCTTCTCGGGGAAGGATCCCAGCAAGGTCGATCGCTCGGCCGCCTACGTCGCCCGCTATCTGGCGAAGAACGTGGTCGCGGCCGGTCTCGCCGACCGCTGCACGATCCAGCTCTCCTACGCGATCGGCGTGGCTGAGCCGTTGTCGGTCTATATCGACACCGGCGGGACCGGCCGCGTCGACGAGGCGCGCCTGTCGGACGCGCTGCGCCAGCTGGTCGACCTCACGCCCCGCGGCATCCGCAAGCGCCTGCGGCTCGACCGGCCGATCTATGCGCGCACCGCCGCCTACGGCCATTTCGGCCGCGACCCGGAGGCCGACGGCGGTTTCTCCTGGGAAGAGACCGATCTGGCGGACGAGCTCGCGTCCGCCTTCGCGTGACGCCGCCGGACGACGCGCCGTCCGGGCGCATCCTCTACGGCCGCCGCCAGGGACGGCGGTTGCGGCCCGGTCAGCGCCGCCGTTTCGAGAGCGAGTTCCCCGCGCTCGAACTGCGTCTGCCCGCGCACGAAGGACGGTTGGATCCCGGCGCCCTGTTCGACGCCCCGCCCGGCGGCGTCTGGCTTGAAGTCGGCTTCGGCGCCGGGGAGCATCTCCTCGCCCAGGCCGAGGCCAACCCACATGTCGGCTTCATCGGCTGCGAACCCTATCTCAACGGCGTCGCGGCGCTGGCGCGCGGCGTCCGGGAGCGCGGCCTCGGCAACGTCCGCATCCTGCGCGACGACGCGCGCATGCTGCTGCGCCGCCTCCCCGACCGGAGCCTCGCCCGCGCCTTCGTCCTGTTCCCCGACCCCTGGCCCAAGAAGCGCCATCGCAAGCGCCGCTTCGTCTCCGCCCCCGTGCTGACCGAGCTGGCGCGGACGCTCGACGTCGGAGCCGAGCTCCGCATCGCCTCCGACGATGGCGGCTATATCGCCTGGACTCTGTGGCATGTCCTCCAGCATGGCGGGTTCGACTGGACCGCGCGCCGCGCCGCCGACTGGCGCGAGCGGCCGGCCGACTGGCCGGCGACGCGCTACGAAGCCAAGGCGACCCGCGCCGGCCGGCGCTGCGCCTATCTCCGCTTCGCGCGCCGATGATCCGCGCGCCCGCCCGGAAAGGTCGGGGTCGGCGATAGATCGCGCCGGCCGCGGAGTCGGCGGCCGGCGGGCTACTCCGCCGCGCGCCGCGCGCGGAGGCGGTCGATCGTGCGCTGCGCGCTGGGCTTGATGTCCTGGACGTCGAGGCTGATGTCCACCGCGCGGATGCTGTGGGTCAGGTCGCCGATCGAGATCACGTCGACGCCGGCCTCGGCGATCGGCCTGATCGTCTGCTCATCTATGCCGCCCGAGGCTTCGGTCATCGCCCGGCCGTCGACCAGCCTGAGCGCCTCGGTCATCTCGTCGAAGTCCATGTTGTCGAACATGATCACCTCGACGCCGCAGTCGAGGGCTTCGCGCACCTGATCGAGCGTCTCGCACTCGACCTCGATCTTGAACGTGTGCTGCGCCCGCGCCCGCAGCAGCTCGACCGCGTTGGCGATGCCGCCGGCGATCTTGATGTGGTTGTCCTTGACCAGGATGCAGTTCGACAGGCTGAAGATATGGTTGTGCCCGCCGCCCACGCGCACGGCGTATTTCTGCAACATGCGGATGCCGGGCCAGCCCTTGCGCGTGTCGGTGATCCGCACCCCGGTATGCCGCACCAGATCGGCGTAGCGCCGGGTCTTGGTCGCGATGCCCGACATCTGCTGGACCCAGTCGAGGGCGCAGCGCTCGATGGCGAAGAAGGTGGAGGCCCGCGCCCGGATGCGCAGCAGAACCGAGCCCGGACCCATCTCGTCGCCGTCGGCGAGGCCGGGTTCGATCGCGGCTTCGGGCTCCACCATCCGTATCGTCTCGTCGGCGAGCAGGACGCCGCACAGAATCCCCTCGCCCTTGGCGTAGATCTGGCCGGTCTGCACCGGGTCGTCGCCGGCGAGGAAGCCGCCGGTCGTATCGCCGGGTCCGAGTTCCTCGCGGAGCCCGGTCTCGACCATGGGCCGGATCATGAAACGGTTGAGTCGCATCCTCTCGTTTCCCTTGCAGCCTGGCCGGATCGGTCGAGCGCGTCTCGCACCGTCCGTCCGTCTTTCATCACCAGATGCAGCCGCGAGCGGTCCTGCAACAGCTTCACGTCCTCGGCCGGGTCGCCGTCGACGATCAGCAGATCCGCCGTCTTTCCCGGTTGCAGCGCGCCCAGATCGGGCCGCTCGATGCAGGCGGCGGCCTTCGACGTCGCCGCGGCGATCGCTTCGAGGGCCGACATGCCGAGGAGGCGCGTCATGAATTCCAGCTCGACCAGATTCTCGCCCACCAGCAGCCGATGGGACTGATCGGTGCCCATGGCGACCTTGACCCCGCGCCGGACCGCATCGCGCCACAACGGCGCCTGGCGCTGCATCCTGGCGTGGATCTCCTCGTCCTTAAGGTCTTCCTGCGCCAGCTGCTGGCCGCTCCAGCCCGGGTCCTTCCGCCGCCGCTCGACCGACAGCGGCACCAGAGCGAGCGTAGGGACCCACCAGACGCCGTTCGCGAGCATGACGTCGATGCACTCCTCGTCGAGGAACCAGCCATGTTCGAGCGAGTGCACGCCCGCTCGCAGCGCGTTGCGGATGCCGGCGAGCCCTTCGGCGTGAACCGCGACGCGCTTGCGCCTCGCCCCCGCCTCGGCGACCGCGGCCGCGAGCTCCTCCACGGTGAATTGTGGTTCGTCCCAATGGTCGGTTACCGAGGTGATGCCGCCGGTCGCGCAGATCTTCACGAAATCGGCGCCCGCCATCAGCACGTGCCGCACCAGCCGCCGCACCTCGTCCGCGCCGTCGGCGACGGGATCCGCCAGCCAGCCGCGCTTCGGCACGCGAAATCCGGCCGGGACCCAGCTGTCGCCATGGCCGCCGGTCTGGCTGATCATCAGAATCGAGACCAGCAGCCGCGGTCCCGGCAGGACGCCCTCGGCGACCGCCTCGCGGAAACCGGCGTCGGCCCCGCCCATGTCGCGCGCCGTAGTGACCCCGCAGGCGATCGTCTCGCGCAGGATCTCGGTCGATTTGAGCACGTTGTAGGTCGGCGTGTTGAGGAGATGCCGCCGCATGTCGCGCGCGCGGTAGGTCGCATGCACGTGGCAGTCGATCATCCCCGGCAACACCGACCGCCCGGCGGCGTCGATCGTCCGCGCCCCGCGCGGCAGCCGGACGGACGCCGCCGGGCCGACCGCGGTGAAGCGGCCGTCCTCGACGACCACGATCCCGTTCTCCACCGGCTCGGCGCCGGTGCCGTCGACGATCCGCGCGCCCACGATCGCCGTGGCCGCGCTCTCAGCCATCGGACGGCCCGGAGGAGACGGATCGTTGACGACGCCGGAGCATGAGGTTATTCGATCACGACGCTCCCGGTTGTCAAGAGACGCGCGGGATCCGGATGCCGGACGGACCGACGATGAAACCGATACGCGAACTCGCGGACGACCTCGCCGCCGGGCGGACGACCAGCCGCGCGCTGGTCGAGGCCGCGGTCGAACGCGCTCGCGACCCGGCCGGCGAAGGCGCGCGCGTGTTCGTCAAGCTCCGCGACCGCAACGCGCTCACCGAGGCTGAGGCGATCGACCGGCTGCGCGCCGCCGGCTGCGCGCTCTCGCCGATCGCCGGGATCCCGATCTCGGTCAAGGACCTGTTCGACGTCGCCGGCGACGTGACGCTGGCCGCGTCGCGGGCCCTCGCCGACGAGCCGCCGGCGGCCGCGGACTCGGAAGTCGTGCGCCGGCTGCGCCAGGCCGGCGCGGTCGTCGTCGGGCGCACCAACATGACCGAGTTCGCCTATTCCGGACTCGGCGTCAACCCGCATTTCGGGACGCCGAAGAACCCGTGGGACCGGGCGACGGGACGCATCCCGGGCGGGTCGTCGTCGGGCGCCGGGGTGTCGGTGTCGGACGGCATGGCCGCCGGCGCGATCGGCAGCGACACCGGCGGCTCCGTGCGAATCCCCGCGGCGCTTTGCGGCGTCACCGGGCTGAAGACGACGACCGGCCGCATCCCGCTCGACGGCGTCTTCCCGCTGTCGGAAACGCTGGACAGCGCGGGACCGCTCGCGCCCGGCGTGGCCTGCTGCGCGATGCTGGACGCGGCGATGGCGGCGAGGCCGATCGCCCTTCCCGAGGCGGCGCCGATCGGGGGGCTGCGCTTCGCCGTCCCCAAGTCCCTGGTGTTCGACGATCTCGACGACCATGTGGGCGCGGCGATCGGCAGGGCGTTGTCCGGCCTGTCCGCGGCCGGGGCCAGGATCGTCGACGTCCGGTTCGACGAGCTCGGCGAGATCCCCGGCGTCAACGTCCATGGCGGCATCCTCGGCGCCGAGGCCTACGCCGTCCACCGTCGGCGGCTCGAGGAGAAGGGAGATCTGTTCGACCCCCGGGTCCGGGCGCGCATCCAGCGCGGCGCCAACTTGTCGGCCGCCGATTACCTCGACATCCGCCGGGCGCGCGCCGATCTGATGGCGCGCGCCGACCGGGTCACGGCGCCCTTCGATGCGGTCCTGATGCCCAGCTGCGCAAGGATCGCCCCGGAGATCGAGCCCCTGGTCGCGAGCGACGATCTCTATGCCGAGACCAATCCGCTGCTACTCCGCAACACGACGATCGGCAACTTCCTCGACCGCTGCGCGCTGTCGCTGCCCTGCCATCGGGAGGGCGAGCCTCCGGTGGGGCTGATGGTGATGGACGAGACGGGCGCCGACGACCACCTGATCGCGGTCGGCCTCGCGGTCGAGGCGGCGCTCGGCGGCGCCCGGTCGTGAGGCGGTGACGCGGCCGGGCGGGCGAGGAGAACCCCGATGCAGTACGCCTACGAGCCGATGCCGCGACGGAAGCCGCTGCGCTGGCCGGACGGCGCCCGGCTCGCGCTGTTGCTCACGCTCAACCTCGAATACTGGGACCTGGTGAAGGACAGCCGCGATCCCTACTACCCTGGCGGGCCTTCGATCCTGCCCGACCCGCTGCCGGGCGACGTTCCCGACTATCCCAACTTCACTTGGCGCGAATACGGGCAGCGCGTCGGCGTCTGGCGTCTCATCGACGTCTTCGACCGCGCCGGCGTGCCCTCGACCTGTACGATGAACGCCAAGATGGGGCTCGAACGCCGCCCGGTGATCGATGCGGCGAACGAGCGCGGCTGGGAGCTGGTGGCGCACAACTACGTGCAGACCGACCTGCTGACCAACTACGCCGCCGATCCCGAACGGGAGAAGGAAGTCATCGTCGAGACCTTGCGGGTCTACGAGCAGGTGGTCGGACGCCCGGCCAGGGGGTGGCTGTCGTCGTCGCTCCGCTGCACGTCGAACACGCCGGATCTGCTCGCCGAGCAGGGGTTGATCTTCCACACCGACCTGATGAACGACGACCAGCCCTATTTGGTCGAGACCGCGCACGGGCCGATCGTCGAAATTCCCTATTCGAACGAGATCAACGACTTCACCCTGTTCCTCCGGCGCGGCATGTCCACCGGGGCGGTGCTGGAGCTGCTCAAGGAGCAGTTCGACGAGCTCTACCGCGAGGGCGCCGACAGCGGCCGGCTGATGAATGTCGGCATCCACCCCCACGTCTGGGGCCAGCCCTTCCGCATCCGCGCGCTGCGCGACTTCATCGGCTACGCCAAGGGGTTCGACGGCGTATGGTGGCCCCGTCGCGAAGAGATCGCCGAATGGTATCTGGCGCGCCGCCGCGACCATACCGGGTGACCGCCGCGGCGCGGTCGGGGAAAACTACGCCCCAAGATAATACTGCTTGACCAGCTCGTTCTCGCGCAGCTCCTCGGTCGTCCGGCCCTCGAAGGCGATCTCGCCGTGGACGATGATGTAGCCGCGGTCGGCGATCTTGATGGCTTGGTTGAAATTCTGTTCGGCCATCAGCACGGTGAGTTGGTATTCGTCCTTCAGCTCCTTGATCTTGGCGATCGTGCGGCTGACCAGGATCGGGGCGAGGCCGACCGACGGCTCGTCCACCAGCAGGATGCGCGGCGCGGTCATCAGCGCGCGGGCGATCGCCAGCATCTGCTGCTCGCCGCCGCTCATGCTGCCGGCGAGCTGCTTCAGCCGCTCCTTGAGGACGGGAAACGCTTCGAGGCAGAATTGGAGGTTGCGCTCGATGTCGCGCCGGGCGGCGCGGCGAAACGCCCCCAGCATCAGGTTCTCCTCGACCGTGAGCTTGGGAAACAGCCGCCGTCCCTCGGGCACGAGCGCGATCCCGAGCTCCACCACGTCCCTGGGGGTCTTGCCGATCAGATCGATCCCCTCGCCGTCGGTCTCGAGGCGGATGCGGCCGGCGTCGGGCCGCACGATCCCCATGATGCATTTGATCAGGGTGCTCTTGCCGTTGCCGTTGGTCCCGAGCAGGGCCACCGTCTCGCCCGAACCGACGACGACCGACACGTCGTGCAGCACCCGGACCGCGCCGTACCCGGCGTCGATGCCCTCGATGACGAGCCTATTCGCCAAGATAGGCCCTCTCGACGTTGGGGTCGCGGACGATGTCGTCGGGCGCGCCCTCGGCGATCTGCGTCCCGGCGTCGAGGACGACGATGCGCTCCGAGAAGCGCATGACGGCGCGCATGATGTGCTCGATCATGACGATGGTGATGCCGCGTTCGTTGAGCCGGATCAGAATGTCGAGAATGTCGTCCACCTCGCCGCTGGAGAGGCCCGCCATGGCTTCGTCCGAGATCAGCAGGTCGGGCCGGGCGGCCAGCGCGCGGGCGAGTTCGAGCTTGCGCATCTCGATCTGGGTCAACGCCGCGGCGTTGGTGTGGGCGCGGTCCTGGAGCTGGATCAGCTCCAGGATCGCCATCGCCTCGTCGGCCGCCTCGCGGCTCTCCGCCCGCCGCGGGACGTAGTCGATCGGGATGCCCAGATTCTCCAGCACCGTCATGCTGCGGAACGGCTTCGGGATCTGGAAGCTTCGCGCGATGCCGGACCGGGTGCGGCGATGCGCCGGCCATCGGGTGACGTCGTCGCCCCGGAACAGGATCCTTCCGCCGTCGCCGACGAGCGCGCCCGAGATGCAGTTGATCAGCGTCGTCTTGCCCGACCCGTTGGGGCCGATGAGGCCGAAGCGCTCGCCCCGCCGGATCTCGACGCTGATGCGGTCGAGGGCCACGAACCCGCCGAAGCGCTTGGTGAGCTGCTTCACCTCGAGGAGCGCGCCGTCCATCAGCGCCTCCGCCGCCAGATCTTCCGCGCCAGCCCGACCAGCCCGTCGGGCGCAAGGACGACGAACAGCACCAGCACGATGCCTACGATCAGCAGGTTGAGTTCGGACGAGATCGTCACCGTCGCCACCTGTTGGGCCGAGCCCAGCAGCACCGCCCCGACGAGGGGCCCCAGCCAGCTCGTCGTGCCGCCGATCATCGGCATCGCGATGGCGTTGACCGCGTAGCTCAGATTGAACGCCGACGGCGGATCGATATAGGTCACGTAGAGCGGGTAGGGCGCGCCGGCGACTCCCATCAGCGCGCCGCTGACGGTGGTCGCGATCAGCTTCAGCCGCAGGGTCGGAACGCCCATGCACTCGGCCGCGAGCTCGTCGTCGCGGATGGCGGCGAGGCCGCGGCCGAACTTCGACCGTTCGATGTAGCGCGCGACCGCGACGGCGAAGATCGACAGGGCCAGCATCGTCACGAACAGCATCTTGACGTAGCTCGCGAACACCGGCGCCTCGCGCGGGCGCAGCAGATAGGTGCCGCTGGCCCCGCCGACGAACTCCCAGTTGACCATCAGCGTCTCGAGGACGATGGCCAGGGCGAGCGTCGCGATGGCGAAGAACACGCCGCGCAGCCGCAGCGTCAGATAGCCCGTGGCGAGGCCGATCAGCCCGCACACGACCGCGCCCGCGACGATCATCACCGGCAGCGGCGCCTTGAACAGCTGGTAGAGGACGACCGAGGTATAGGCGCCGACGGCGAAGAACCCGGCGCTGCCGAAATTCACGTAGCCCATATAGCCGCCCATGATGTTCCAGGCGGTGGCGAGCACGACGTATTGCAGGATCACGTAGGCGGCGAAGAAGTAGAACTCGTTCTCGACGACCGACGTCATCGCGGCGCCGATCCCGAGGATGGCGAGCGCCGGAATCCAGAAGCGCCAGCCCGCCATCGGTCACCGTCCGAACAGTCCGGACGGGCGCACCGCCAGGACCATCAGGAGGATGCCGAACGCGACCGCGGGCGCCCAGGACGGCCCGTAGAAGGTGGCGACGAAGCTCTCGGCGATGCCGAGGATGAGCGCGGCCACCATCGTGCCGCCGATGCTGCCGAGCCCGGCGAGCACGGCGATGGCGAACACCTGGCCGATATAGAGGCGGCCGACCGAGGGTTCGATCGGGATGATGATGATCAGCAGCGCGCCGGCGATGGCGGTGGTCGCGATGCCGATGCCGAACCCGATCTGCTTGATCCGCACCGGGTCGGCGGCCATCAGCTGCAGCGCCAGCCGGTCCTGCGCCACCGCCTTGATCGCCCGGCCGTTGAAGGTCCGCGCCATGTAGAGATAGACCGCCGCGAACATGCAGACCGACGCCAGGAACGGCACGAACATCCGCAGCGGCACGCCGACCGGCCCGATCTGCCAGTTGGGGCCGATATAGGGCGCCTCGACGGCGCGGAAATCGACGCCGTAGACCAGGATCAGGATGACTTCGATGATGAACATGATGCCGAAGAAGAAGGCGAGGCCGCGCAGCGACTCGTCGCCATGCTTCTCGAAGCTCTCGTAATAGATCCGATAGGTGACGACGCCGATCGCATAGAAGACCGGCGCGAACGCGACCCCGATCAGGATCGGATCGACGCCGTAGGCCGAGTTGATCATGTAGGCGATGTAGGAGCCCAGGATGACGAAGGCCGGATGGGCGATGTTGACGACGTCGAGCTGGCCGAACGCGACCGTGAGCCCGAGGCTCACGGCCGCGTAGAACCCGCCCAGCAGGACGCCCGCGACGACGGCGTTCAGCAGCAGTTCGACCAGCATGGCCGCCCGGAAGCGCCGTCGCCGGGAACGTCGCCGGGTTCGCTACCTGGCGTCGGAATACGGGTAGTTGAGCTTACCCGACACCCATTCCTTGGGGTACAGCACCACGCGGGTTCCCGCCTTGGTGAACTGTTCGAGCTTGCCGGAGGCGATGCCCTGGTACTGGACCATGAGCGCCCGCGTGCGCGCCCATTCGCCGTTCGGGGCGAACTTCACCTTGCCGACCACGGTGTCGAACGTCGCCGTCCGCATGTGCTTGCCGATCTTCTCGTGCGACAGGCTCTTGGTCGCCGCCACCGACTGTTCGAGCAGCTGCAGATAGGCGTAGGCGTAGGGCGGCAGGTAATAGCCGAGCGGGTCGACGCCGGCGCCCTCGGCCTGGGCTTGGTACTTCTCCAGGAACGCCTCGACGCCGGCGAATTTGAGCGTCGGCTCCGGCACCCAGAAGTCGTAGTTGACGATGCCGTTGAGCTTGGTCCCGAGCGCGCCCATGATCGAGGCGTATTGCAGCCCCACCATGCCGCCCCCGAACATCTTGGCCTCGAGTCCGATCTCGGCGGCCGCCTTGACCATGCCCACCGAATCCGGCGGGTAGGAGCCGACATAGACGATGTCGGGCTTGCGCGCCTGGATCGCGCGGACGATCGGCGTGTAGTCCGCCGTCTTCGGCGGATAGCTGCGGTCGTAGACGATTTCCAGGTTGTGATTCTTGGCGTGCGTGCGCGCGCCCTTGACCGCGTTGCGCGCGAACTCGGCATCCGCTCCGACCAGGGCGATGGTCTTGGGCTTGGGGTTCTGCGCCATCGCGATCTCGAAGAAGCCCCTCGACCAGTCGGTCAGCGGTTCGGGTCCCGCCGGCATGATCTGGAAGTAATACGGGTAGTTGAACTTCTCGTTGACGGCGAGGCCGAACAGCGACGGAAACACCAGGTTCCGCTGGATGACGATCGGCATGGCCGGGGCGATCAGGTTGGTGCCGTAGCCGGACACGATGAGATCGACCTTGTCCACGTCGAGCAGCTTGGTGTAGATGCCGGGCACCGTCGCCGGGTTGGTCTGGTCGTCGTAGAACACCAGCTCGACCTTGCGGCCGAGCAGCCCGCCCTTGGCGTTGACGTCGTCGCGCCAGATCTTCATGGCGATCAGGGCCGCCTTGCCGGCCCCGGCGAGGCCGCCGGTGAGCGCCATGCCGAAGCCGATCTTGACCGGCTCGGCCGCCTTGACGGCCGGCGAAAGCGCGACGCCCGCGGCGGCGAGCGCCATCGCGACGACGCCCGGCATCAGGCGCCGGTTCCACTTCATGCGGCGAATCATCGTGAGCTCCCTCCCCAATGCTCGTTGTCCACCGCCGCCTAGCTAGCACAGGACGCCCCGACGAGAAAGCGAATTCTCGGCCGGGAGGAACAGGCGGGGCGCGGCATGGCGACGCCGGGACGAGAGATCGATCCGGCCGACGCAGGTCGAAAAAGAGGCGGAACGGCGCCATACTGGCGCCTGCGGCGAAGGACGGCTCCGATGAAGATCGACGAAACGAAGATCGAGCGCGGCGGCGGCAACGTATTCGCGGATATCGGGCATCCCGATGCCGAGGCTCATCTGTTGAAGGCGAAGCTCGTCGCCCGCATCGACGAGATCGTTCGTCGGCGCGGCCTCAAGCAGGCCGAAGCGGCCAGGCTGCTCGGACTGTCGCAGCCCGACGTTTCGCGCCTCCTGCGGGGGAATTTCCGGGAGTACTCCCTGGAGCGGCTCCTGCGTCTTCTGACGGCGTTGGGCCGCGACGTGGACATCGTCGTTCGGGAACCCCGACCGCCGCGGCAAGGAAGGCTCGGCGTCGAAGCGTGAACGATGCGGCGCGTCGCGGCGGTCCGGGGCCGTCCGCCGCGGCCCCGCCCGTTCAGTAGCCGACGATCACCTCGCCGCCGTTGGGGCTGATCACCTGGCCGGTGATCATCGCCGTCTCCGGCGAGGCGAGCCACACCACCGCATGGGAGATCTCGAGCGGCGTGCAGTAGCGGCCGAGCGGCTGCTTCTTCTCGCGCGCGCGGATCGTCTCCTCCGTGTTGCTCGCCCGCGTCATCCCGGTCTCGACGAAGCCCGGCGCCACGGCGTTGACGTTGATCCGCCACGGCGCCAGCTCGCGCGCCCAGCATTTGGTGAAGCCGGAGATCGCCGATTTCGCCGCCGCGTAATGCGACGCCAGCGCGCTGCCGCCCATGGCGTAGATCGACGATATGTTGACGATGCGGCCCGACCGGCGCTCCTTCATGCCCGGCGCGACCGCCTGGGTGGCGAAGAAGGTCCCCTTCACGTGGACGTCGAACATCTCGTCGAACGCCGCCTCGTCGATCTCCTCGAGGGCGCGGCGCTTGCCGCCGACGCCCGCGTTGTTGACCAGGATGCCGACCGGCCCGAGCCGCGTTTGGCTCTCGCCGACCGCGCGCGCGAAGGCGGCCACGTCGCGGATATCGGCGTCCATGACCGCGGCCCGCCGCCCGGCCCGGCGCACCAGCTCGGCGGTCTCCTCCGCGCCGTCCGCCTTCACGTCGTGGACGATCACGTCCGCCCCGCGCTCGGCCAGCTGCACCGCGTGCGAGCGTCCCATGCCGCCGCCCGAACCGGTGACCAGCGCTGTCGTTCCCTCGAATGGCGCCGCCATGACTTTCCCCTCCGGCCTCCCGGTCTGCTCTTCCCGCGCCCGGCGGCTATCCGCCGGCCTTCTGGCGGTCGAGCGCCGCGAGCACCTTTTCCGGCGTGATCGGGAGGTCCGCGATGCGCACCCCCACCGCGTCCTCCACCGCGTTGGCGATGGCGCTGGCGACCGGCAGGATACCGCTCTCGCCGCCGCCCTTGGCGCCGAAGGGGCCGTTGCCGTGGCCCTGCTCCTGGCCGATCGATTCGAAGCGCGGCGGCAGGTCGTTCGCCAGCGGCAGGCGATAGGCGAGGGGCGCCGCGTTGACGGGCGCGTCGCCGTCGTAGCGCAGGGCCTCGAACAGCGCCTGGCCGAGCCCCATGACGGCGCCGCCCTCGTCCTGGCCGCGGCAGGCGCCTTCGTGGATCATGCGCCCGAAATCGCTGCTGACGACCAGCTGCAGGACGCGCACGAGCCCGGTCTCCTCGTCGACCTCGACCTCGGCCCCGCCCCAGCCGTTCTCCCAGTAGTCGACCCTGGACTCCAGCGGCGCGCTGTGGTCGGCCGGTACTTCCGGCTTGTAGAATCCGTGGCCGGCGAACTCGACGCCGGCGCCGCCGAACTGCTTGACGATCATCGGCGGCAGGGGATGGGTTTCGTTGCCCCGGCGGACCGTCCAGTCCTCCAGGGTCAGCTCGTCGGGCGCGCAGCCCAGCTCGGCGGCCGCGAAGTCCAGCACCTGCCGCTTCGCCCGCTCCGCCGCCTGCGCCACGGCGCGGCCCATGATCGTGACGCCGGAACTGGCGAAGGTGCCCTGGTCGAACGGCGTCGACGCCGTGGTCACCGGGGCCGCGGTCACCCGGTCGCGGTCGCAGCCGAGAATCTCGGCGACGATGGAGGTCAGGGCGGTATGCGCGCCCTGACCCAGCTCGAGCGTCGCGCAGTCGAGCAGGATCCCGCCCGACGTCGTCGTCTTGACCGTGGCCCGCGCGGCCTTGTTGACGCCGCCGCCGTCCTTCACCACCACGCTCAGCCCCATGCCGCGGCCGCGGCGCCGGGGCCGGTCGTGATAGCCGAGCCGCCGGCACACCAGATCCATGCCGGCCCGCATGTCCGAATCGATACCGCTCTCGCCGGGCGCGAACGGCTCGCCGAGGGCGAGCAGGTTCTTCGCCCGCAGGTCGTAGGGGTCCATGCCCAACCGGCGGGCGATCATGTCGATCTGGCTCTCCGACGCCCACGCCGCCTGGGCGCCGCCGAACCCGCGGAAGGCGCCGGCGGGCGCCGTGGTGGTAAGCACGCAATGGCAGGTCGAATCCACATGCCGCCAGCGATAGGACCCGGCGATGCGGTAGCCGGCCTTCTCCGCCACCAGCGGGCTGGCGTCGGAATAGGCCCCGGCGTTGAGGAAGATTTCGCTCCGTCGGGCGATCAGCGCGCCGTCGTTCGTCACGCCGGTGCGCAGCACCAGCTGCGCTTCGTGCTGCGTGCTGGTGAGCGCCGCCTCCTCGGCGGTGAAGGCGAGCCGCACGGGGCGGCCGGTCCGCCGCGCCAGCAGCAGCGCCAGCGGCTCGGTCCTGCAGCCGGTCTTGGCGCCGTAGCCGCCGCCGACGTAGAGCGCGTTGACGGTGATGCGCTCCTCCGGATGCCGGAATATGCGCGCGAGCTCCTTGCGCAGGAGGAACGGCGTCTGGGTCGCCGACCAGAGGTCCGCGCGGCCGCCCTCCCAGCGGGCGACGGCGACGTAGGGCTCCTGATGGCAGTGCTGCATCCGCGAGAAGCCGAAGCGGTCCTCGAATATCCGGTCGCAGCCGTCGAACGCGGCCGGATCGCCGCGGCGATAGTCGAACCGGTAGCAGACGTTCCGGCGCGGCTCCTTCTCCGCGCTCGCCCCCGCGCCGTATCGGTTGACGACGCCGATCTGCGGCGCCTCGAACAGCGAAGGCGCATCGTCCGCCAGCGCCGCTTCGACGGTCGGGACCGACGGCAGCGCCTCGTACTCGACCGCGATCCGCTCCAGCGCCCGATACGCCGCGGCCTCGTCGTCCGCCGCCGCCGCGGCGACGATGTCGCCGACGTAGCGGACCTTTTCGGTCGCCAGCGCCGGTTGATCCTTGATCAGCCAGCCGCAGAGCGGCTGCATGTCGTGGAGGTCGTCGCGCGTCGATACGTGATGGACGCCGGGCAGGGCGGCGGCCGCGGACGCATCGATCGACCGGATGCGGGCATGGGCGTGCGGGCTGCGCAATACCTTGGCGTGCAGCATGCCCGGCAGTTCCACGTCGGCGGCGTAGCGGGCGGTCCCGGCGACCTTGTCCCGGCCGTCCCGCCGCGGCGCCGCGGCGCCGATCGTCCGCAGCGGCGGGGCGCTCACGACCGGCCCCCCGGCTGCATCGCGGCGCGGGCCGCGCTCTGCACCGCCTCGACGATCATCCGGTAGCCCGTGCAGCGGCATATGTTGGCGCTCATCCAGCGGCGGATCTCCGCCTCGTCCGGATCCGGGTTCCGTCGCAGCAGCGCCGCGGCGAGCAGGATCATGCCCGGCGTGCAGTAGCCGCACTGGAAGGCGGAGTGGCGCAGGAAGGCCTCCTGGATCGGGCTCAGGCGGTCTTCCTCGGCCAGCCCCTCGATCGTCGTCACGTCGCGCCCGTCGATCTCGAAGGCGAAGGTGGAGCAGGCGGCGCGCGGCTCGCCATCGACCAGCACGGTGCAGGCGCCGCACACCGCCCGGTCGCAGGCGAGCTTGGTCCCGGCCAGCCCCTCGTCGCGACGGATCAGATCGGCCAGCACGCGGTTGGCCGGGACGTCGCGCGCCGTCGCGCGGCCGTTCAGGGTGAAGGCGACCGTCACTTCGCGCATGGCGCAGCGTTCCCCAGGGCGCGGAGTTGACGGCCGAGCAGCACGGCGATCATGCGCCGCCGATAGGACGCCGAGGCGAATGCGTCGTCGTCGGGCGCAGGGACGGCTTCGGCGAAGGCGGCCGCGATCTCGCCCGACCGCGCCGCCAGCTCGGCCGGCGCCACGCCGTCTTCGACCGCGAGCGCGCCCCCGAACGGCCCCGGCCGGGCGCAGCCGACGCCCGCCCGCAGCGCGACCGCGCCGTTTCCCGACAGGTCGGCGGCGAGGGCTACGCTGACCGCGGGCTTCAGCGTCCGGTCGAACCGGAGCCGGCGTCCCGGCGGGACCTCGATCGCGGCCAGCAGGTCGCCGCCCCGGTCGCGTTCGAGGTCCGCCGCCGCTACCCGGCGCGCGCCGCCCGGGCCCTCGAGAATGGCGGTTGCGTCCAGCGCGATCAGCGCCGGCAACCCGTCATAGCTCCGATCGCCGGCCAGCAGGTTGCCGCCGATCGTGCCCGCGGCGCGGACGCGGACGTTGCCGAGCTCGCGCCAGACGCGCGCAAGGTCCGGGGCCAGGCGGGCCACGACCGGGCTCGCCTCGATCTCGCCGTGGGTGGCGCAGGCGCCGATGCGGAGCGCCCCGTCCGCGGCCTCGATCCGGCGCAACGCGGGTACCGATTTCAGATAGATCAGATGCGCGATCTCGCGGCCCGACTTGAGCGCCTGCATCAGGTCCACCCCGCCGCCCATCGCCGCCCCGGCCGCGCCGAACCGGACGGCGAGCGCGCATGCCTCGGCCAGGTCCGTCGGCCGGTGCAGCGCGAAGGCGGGGATGTTGCCGCGGGTCCCTTGCATCGAGGCGATTTTCTCCATCCCGGTCGGGGTCCGCCCGGCGCGGCGCGCGGCGCTTGCAGCGTCTCACATGGGTCCCAACCGGGACAGGGGGAAAATCGCGCGTCGGAATCGGGTTTGCGCCCGTCCGCCCGGTCTTGCGAACCCGCGCCGCCCGGGCGCGACGCGGGCCGTGGACAGGGTGGGAAATGCGGGCTATATCCGCGCCACGGATCGGGCTTGGGAACGCGCCCTTGCAGGCTGTCTGCCTCGACCTCGAAGGCGTATTGATCCCCGAAATCTGGATCGCGGTCGCCGAACGCACGGGAATCGACGCGCTGCGCGCGACCACGCGCGACGTCGCCGATTACGACGTGCTGATGCGCCGGCGGCTCGCCTTGCTGGCCGAGCACGGGCTGCGGCTCGCCGACGTGGCGGAAGCCGTCCGCGGGCTGGAGCCGCTCGATGGCGCGGCCGAGTTCGTCGAATGGCTGCGCCGGCGCGGCCCGGTGCTGCTGCTTTCGGACACGTTCCAGGAATTCGCCGGCGCGCTGCTCGCCGCGCTGCGATGGCCGCCCTTGTTCTGCCACCGCCTGCGCGTCGACGCCGACGGGCGGATCGCCGACTACGCCTTGCGGCTGGCCGACCACAAGCGGCGGACGGTATCGGCGTTGCAGGGACTCAATTTCGAGGTCGCGGCGGTCGGCGATTCGCACAACGACACGGCGATGCTGGCCCAGGCCGATCTCGGCGTCCTGTTTCGCGCCCCGGCGGCGGTTCGTCGCGTCCTGCCCGGCCTGCCGACCGCCGAAGGCTACGACGCGCTGCGGTCGCTGCTCGAGGGCGGGGCGGTTCGCCCGCCCGTCGCCGCGGCGTCGTCCGCGGATTGAGGCGCTTACGCCGCCTCGCGCAGCGCGCCCTCGCGGGCGATCCGGGCCTCGTCGAGGGCCGCGGCGATGCGCGCGATTTCGGCCTCGGGCAGTTTGACCAGAGGCGGGCGCACCACCGCCCGGTCCAGCCGGCCCAACAGCACCAGGGCTTCCTTCATGCGGTTGTGCATGTCGCCGGCGGGCGACGCGTAGAAGCATCGGGCCAGCGGATGGATGCGGTCGTTGATCCGCTGCGCGCCCGCGAGGTCCCGCCTCCGGACGGCCTCGAACAGGGCTACGTGCAGGTCGGCGATCACGCTCCCCGAGCCCGACAACAACCCGTTGCAGCCCATGACCAACGACGACAGCAACCACGCGCTGTTGGTCGAGAGCACGTTGACCGGGCGCGGCAGCGATTGCAGCAGCCGCACGTGCCGTTCGTGCCCTGCCCCGGGCGTCCAGTCCTTGATGGCGCGGATCGACGGGATTTCGTCGATCAACCGGAGAAGCGTCTCTTCGGGATAGGCGTAGGCGCCGGGATACTGGAACAGGATGATGGGCAGGCTCGCCGCATCGGCGATGGTCCGCAGGTGGGTCAACGCCATCTCGGGCCGCTTCTGCCCCTCCATCATGCCGATCGTGTGCGGCGGGAACACCAGCAGGCAGGAGGCGCCGCCGTCCTCGGCCATGCGCGCGATGCGCGCGGCTTCCAGGCTGCCGTCGGCGTAGACGCCGTTGATCACCGGCAGGGCGGCGCCGATCTCGTCCATCGTCAGATTGAGGATACGTCTCTGCTCGTCGCCGGTGCAGGCGTGGACTTCCGAGGCGTGCGCGTTGACGGTGACGGCGGCGATGCCGGGCACGCCCGCGACGTGGCGCAGATGGCGGCGCGTCTCCGCCTCGTCGATCGAGAAGTCGTCGTGAAACGCGAGCAGCGTCGCCGGGATCACGCCCTTGGGCTCGAATTCCTGGAAGCGCGGCATGATGGCCCTCCGTCGTCCTGGCGCCGCGCCATCCTAGCCCGCATTCCTCACCCTGTCACCGCCGCCGCGAATTTTCCGCTTGACAAGAAGAAGTTAATGTGTTACGCTCCTCACCATCGTCGACAGATTGAGATTTCGGAATCCCCGCGGCGAGCCGTCCGCGGGGGTTTTCGTCGCCCAAGCCGGAGATTTCCATGTCCCGATTCCCGACAACCGAAGGTTGTGTATCCTGTGATTCGTCCAATGCCGGATCCGCTCCCGCGCCGCGCCGCGCGAGGTCGAAGCGGGAGGGCGCGAGGCGGATGTCGCCGCGCCCAGCCGAGCGGAATCCGGTGGCGAATCCCTCCTGCGTTTCACCTGCTTTCGCCCTGCTTTTGACCGGTTTTTGCCTTGCTTTTTTCGTGCTTTTTCTTCGTAACCCGTTGAAATTCAAAGAAACTGCAAATTTTTCCGCCCATGGAGCATCCTTCCCCTTCATCCCCGCCGCCGTCCCGCCCGGGGAAGCGCGCCGGTTCGGGATGGATTCCACAGCAGGATCCTCTACAATCGAAAATTGTCTTCCTTCGCCGCGCCGCGGCGCCGATGGAGACGCCCCCGCGGCGGGCGGGCGGGAGATGACGCCCCGCCGCCCCGCCCCTATGCTCGGCCCACGCCAGGGAGGATCGGTCTTGCCCCGTCAGCTCATCCTCGTCCGCCACGGACAGAGCCAGTGGAATCTGGAGAACCGCTTCACCGGCTGGATCGACGTCGATCTGACGGAGGCCGGCGAGCGCGAGGCGATGGCCGCGGGCCGGGAGCTCGCGCGCTTCGACGTGGACGTGGCCTTCACGTCCGTGTTGAAGCGCGCCGTGCGCACGCTGTGGATCATGCTCGACGCGATGGACCGGATGTGGCTCCCGGTGCTGCGCAGCTGGCGGCTCAACGAACGGCATTACGGCGCGTTGCAGGGTCTCGACAAGTCCGAGACGGCCGAGCGGTACGGCGAGAAGCAGGTCCGCGACTGGCGCCGGAGCTATGCGACTCCGCCGCCCGGCCTGGACCCGGACGATCCCGCGCATCCCCGACGCGACCGCCGCTACGCCGGCGTTCCCGCCGGCGCGCTGCCGTCGGCCGAGAGCCTCGCTGACACGCTCGAACGGGTGCTGCCCTGTTGGACCGGGGAGATCGTCCCCCGGATCGAACGCGGCGAGACCGTGCTCGTCGCCGCCCATGGCAACAGCCTGCGGGCGCTCGTCAAGCATCTGGACGGCCTGTCGGAGGATGAGGTGGTCGAACTCAACATCCCGACCGGCATGCCGCTGCTCTACGAATTCGACGCCGGGCTCGGCGTGCGCAGCCGCGGGTATCTCGGCGACGAGGACGCGGTCCGGGCCGCGGCGCAGGCCGTCGCCGACCAGGGCCGCGCGGGCGGAAGGCCGCCGCGCCGCTGACCTCCGACGCCCCCCAACGCCCCGACTCGAAAGGCCCCGATCCATGCCCGACTCGTCCATGCCCGACTCGATGGAACGCGCAACCGGGGCCGGCTTCGTCGAAGCCGAGTTGAACTACGTCGTCGATGACGGCGTCCCGCCGGTCCGTTACGTCGACTGGCCCGAGGAGGCGCATAAGGCGCATCCCGCGACCTACGAGGCGCGTCGGGTGCGGATCCGCGACGGCCGCGCCGCGGACGAGGCCTTCGCCCTGGCGACGCACGGTTTCGTCTTCGTGACCCACGAGACGAAGGTCCGCGATTTCTTCGACGAGGCCGAGGTGCTGCGCGTCTACTACCCCGAGATCGAGCGGCTGATCCGCGCCGAGACCGGCGCGGCGCGGGTCCTGGTCTTCGACCACACGCTGCGGACCGCGGACGACGCCCGCCATGCCGAGCGTTGGGTCCGTCCGACGGTGCATGCGGTCCACAACGACTATACGGAACGGTCGGCGCCGCAGCGGGTGCGCGATTTTCTGCCCGCGGACGAGGCCGAGGCGGCGCTGCGGCGGCGTTTCGCGATCGTCCAGGCGTGGCGGCCGATCGCCGGCCGGATCGAGTCCGAGCCGCTGGCCATGTGCGACGGGCGCACGATCCCGGAGGTCGGGTTCATCCCCTACCAACGGCGCTACCGCGACCGCACGGGCGAAACGTATCACATCGCCTACAGCCCGGCGCATCGCTGGTGGTATTTCCCCGGTATGACCCGGAACGAGGCGATCGTCTTCAAGGTGTTCGACACGGATGCGGACGCCGGCGTCCGCTTCACCGCGCATACGGCGTTCGACGACCCCGGAAGCCCGCCCGACGCGAAGATCCGCGAGAGCATCGAGATGCGCGCGCTGGCGTTCTACTGAAGCGGAAACGAGGCGGAGCGGGATGGAGCCGGGCGCCGCCGATCCCGGTCTGGTCGCGCGCCTCGCGGATGCGCTGGAGGGGCGCGAAGAAGTGCTGGAAGCCTATCTGTTCGGCTCGCGGGCGCAGGGGCGGCAGCGGCCGGAAAGCGACGTCGACGTCGCGGTCTATGTCGACGAGGCGCGCGCCGAGGACGGCTGCTGGGGCTACCGGGCGATGCTGACGACGGAGCTGATGACGGCCCTCGCGACGGACGACGTGGACGTGGTGGTGCTCAACCGGGCGCCGGCGCTGCTGTACCACCGCGTTCTGCGCGACGGAGTCCTGCTGCTTTCGCGGGACTTGCGGGCGACGACGACCCGCGCCCGCCGCCGGGCGCCGGGACGGGCCGTGATCCCGGGCCGCCCCGACCGGCGCGTCGTCGAGCGGCGTCTCGCCGCCCTGCGTCGGGCCGCGGCCGCCCTGCGCCGGCATGCCGGCGCGTCGGCGGCGACGCTCCGCGCCGACTCCGACCGCCGCTGGGCGGTCGAGCGCGGCCTCCAGCTATGCGCGCAGAACGCCCTCGACGTCGCCGCCCATCTCGCCGCCGCAGGCGGCCTCGATCCCGCGAGCTACCGGTCGGCCATCGACGGCTTGGTCGAGGCCGCGGTGCTGCCGCCCGATTTCGGGGAGCGCTTCCGCGGCGTCGCCGGCTTCCGCAACGTGCTCGTGCATGGCTACCTGGACGTCGATCCGGAGTCGGTCGCCCGCTTCCTCGTCGAGGGCCTCGACGACTTCGAGGAGTTCGCACGCCACGTCGAACGATGGCTCGACGAAGCCCCGGAGCCGTGAGCCGGCGGGGCGCGCCGACGCCTGAACACATCCGGCGGGTGGGCGAAAAAAATGTGCGTCGGGGGGTTGACACGGCCAATCGTCTGGCTTTAGCGTCCAGCCTGGACATGGCGAAGGCGGCTATCCATTCGGGAAATCGTCGGTGAATAGGTACCCCCCCCCCCCCCGCGACCCGCGGGCGTCGAGCAACGGCTAGCTAAGCCTCGCCGCGCGGCTGCGCCGCGCTTCCTCCCCTCACTCGTCACAGCGGTTTCGGTTCTCGCCGTCGGTTGTTCTACGACCGGGGTGGAGAACGCGCCGGGTACCCCGACCGCTTATCAGGACGTCGCTACCTCGGGGCTGGTCAGGGGCACCGGCATCGAATCCCAGGACGTCGTGGGCACGGTGGACAAGATGGTCCGCCACATGCTCGCTAATCCGGTGCTCGGCAATGCCGCCCGACCGCCCCGCGTGATCATGGACGCCGCCTATTTCGAGAATCAGAGTTCGCAGCGGCTGAACAAAAACGTCCTCATCGATCAGCTGGCGACCCGGCTACAGATCGCCGCCAACGGCCGCATCCTGTTCGTCGATCGCGAACACGCCGACATGGTGGAGAAAGAACGCGAGCTCAAGCGGTCGGGCGTCACCGACGTCGGCACGACCAGGCTGGCGAAGGCCGTCGCCGGGGCCGACTACCGCCTCAACGGGCGCATCACCTCGCTTGACGGGCGCACTCCGGACGGGGTCATCGAACGATACATGCAGATCGTCTTTCGGATGACGGATCTGGAGAACGGCATCGTTGTCTGGACGAACCAATACGACTTCAAGAAAGCCGGACGGGACGACGTCATCTACAGATAGGGCGGCGCCGGAAAATCGGCGACCGTCGCATACAGTGAGGAGAAACGACATGTTGCGCGTTTTCACGGTTCTTTTGCCCGTATTGATCTTTTCCGGGTGCGCATCGACTTCACCCGAGGTCGATGAGAAGGAGGTGGCCGCCTACCTCGCCGACAAGCCCAAGGAAGCGCATCCCCTGTTCCGGCAAGTCGTCGCCGAGGGCGAACGCAGTCACGTACTGCACCGGTTGCGTGCAGGACTGGCGGCGATGGAGTTGGGACACGACGAACTCGCCGCGAAGACGTTCGACGAGGCGTTGCTGACCATCGAGACGATCTATGGCGGCGACGAGAAGGCCGCGAAGGCCCGCGGCCTGTTCAGCGCGGAGGACAGGAAGGTTTTCCGCGGCGAGCCATACGAACGCGCCATGGCCTATTACTACCGGGGCCTTTTGTATATGATGAAGGGCGACTATGAGAATGCCCGCGCCAGCTTCAAGTCGGGCAGCCTCCAGGACAGCTTGGCGGAAAAGGAGGAGTTTCGCCAGGACTTCGCGCTACTGGAATTTCTGGAGGGGTGGGCTTCGCAGTGCAACGGCGACGTGGACCTGGCCAGCGAAGCCTATACGTCCGCGAGATCGCATGACGGCCTGCTGATCGTTCCCACTTCGGGTGACAATCTGTTGGCTCTGGCCGAACTCGGTTACGCGCCCGTCAAATACGCCGACGGAGAGCATAATGAATTCCTGGGGATAAAGGGCAACGAGAAGAGTGGCCCGAACTCCGCCCGGATCACCGTGAACGGCGGTTCCGAGTCGCTCCGCAACGGCGAGAGCATCCTGCGGCAGGCGATGACCCGTGGCGGACGCGAGTTCGACTCCGTTCTGGAGGGCAAGGCGAACTTCAAGGAGTCCGCCGCCGATGCGGCGAAAGTCGGGACCGCGGTCTCGACCGCGGCGTCCGCCACGTCCGTCATGCAGGCGGCAGGCGGCGATTTCGACGCCGCCAGGATATCGGGCGGCATCGGAGCGCTCGCCGGTCTGTTCTCGATGGCCGCGAGCGCTGCTTCGAGTGCGACCAAAACGGCCGCCGATACGCGCCAATGGGACAATCTGCCCGAGAAGGTGGCGTATGGGACCTTTCGGAACGATGCCGCCTCCCGGCCGGAGATCGGGTTCGGCAACGGCTTTGTCGGCGCCGGTACGACGAGGTATGGCGGCGACGAGGTCTGCACGGTCGCCTGGGCGCGGGCGAGGTAGCGCACTCATGCGTGAAGGCAAGAACGCCTATGGACCGCACGTTCTGCTCCTGGCTTTTGCGGCTCTGCTCGTTTCCGCCTGCGCGCAGGTGACGCCGATGCCGCAATGCGACTTCCGCGCCATGCGGAACGTCGCGCCGTCCCAGGGGCCGATCCTGGTTTCGCAGGTGCCGGGGTCGGTCACGCCCGTGCCGTTGAACGCCGTGAACGTCATGGACGTTGCGATCACCAACAAGATCATGGTGCAGGCGACCAACGCGAGGCGGGCCGAGAACGGCGACGTCGCCGTCTTCGCCCGGCTCGTGAACTGCACCGATTACCCGTTGCAGGTCGAGGGGCGCACCCACTTCATGGATGGCGCACAGGTCGATGCCGAACCGGTAACCGCCTGGACCCGGCTCCACCTTCCGGCGCGCGCGCTGGGGAGCTACTCGGCGCGCTCGACCGCAGGCGCCGACGTCGAAAGCTATCTGATCGAGATTCGGGAGGGTCGGTGATGCTGCGCCTGCTCGCGTCCCGCACGCTCGCCGCGCTGGCCGGCGCCTTCGTGTCTTTCTCCGCAGTCGGGACGGAGGCATGGGCGGAAGAAGCCAGCGATCTCTACCGGACGAATACGCCGGCGGTTCTCACGCCCATCGCAGATTTGGCGAAGGATGCCCGGCGAGCCGAAATCCCGTCGGCGGCTGCCCGCGAAGCGTTCCGCCGCGCCTATCGGCGGGCAGGCTCGCCGCGTCTGGCCGTGTTCTGGAACCGCGCTTTCGACGACCGTCTGCGCGAGACCGAGGCGGAGAGCAGGCTCGTCGTCGAGCGGAACTTCGCCGCCCGGGACGAAAAATCCGGCAAACCCGCCGCCATGCGCGAAAAGGAGAAGTGGACGGTCAGCGTCGAGAGCCGGCGGGACGGCGTGCGCCCGCAACCCCTGTCGGAAATCGCCGCGTTCAAGTTCCAGGCCGGTTTCCTGCGGCCCTTGATCGAGGCGGGCGCGAAGGTGATCGATCGCGCCGCGATCATGCGGCTGACGGAGGCGCGGCGCGCACTCGACGATCCGGCCGGGAACGTCACGGATCGGCAGCTGGTCGAGACAGAGGCGTTGATGGGCCGCGCCGACCTGCTGATCCGGCTCGCTCTTTCGCCATCGGACGAATCGCCGACCGGCGCGTTCTTCCACGTCTCGATCGTCGAAGTGAAATCGGGCCGGATCGTGGCGAGCTTCTTCGACGACGCGGCGTTCGCCGACGACCGGCGGAAGTCATGGACGGCCGTCCGCGGCGGCTATGTCCGGGTTACGCGGGATCCGGATGGGAGCCTGGAGCGGGTGGGGCGCATCCTCGCCGCGCAGACCATGGATGCGCTGGCGCGTCTTTAGGAGGCAGCGATGAAGAAGCGATTCACGCGCAATGTCGGTTTACCGGCGGTGTTGACCGTCCTGCTCGGCGGGTGCCTTGCCGACGGCGCGGGGCCGCGGCAGACGCTCGGCGCGCTCGGCGGGGCCGTCGGCGGCGCGTTCGTCGGCAACGAGATCGGCAAGGGCTCGGGCCGCGTCCTCGCCACCGCGGCGGGGACCCTGGTCGGCTTGGGAGTCGGCGCCGATGTCGGCAGAAGCCTCGACCGCGCCAACCGGGTCTACGAAGCCCGGCTTCGAGAGCGCCGCGGGCACAGCCAGCAAACCCCGGTTCCGGGTTTCGCGCCGGCCCCGGCCGCAGGCGGCTCCTGGTCCGGCGGCGCGCACGATGCGAACGAAGGCGCTTGGCGCAGCGGCTCCGTTCGCGACGCCCGCGATTGCCGTTCGCTGCAAGGCGGCCTGAAGCCGGTCTTCGCTTGCCGCAACGGCGCCGGGCAATGGTTCGTCCTGCAATGACCCGGCGCGCGAGCTCCGCCGGCTGGATCGGAACGACGACTCACAGGGGAGGGAACCAGTGAATACGTCCTGTCGCGCTTCGTTCGCCGCCGCGGCGTTTGCCGTGGCGTCCGCGTCGATCGTCGGCCTGCCGGCGCGCGGCGAGCCGGTTTCGTCCTTGCTGGACTGGACGATGAACTGCGGACCGGCCTTTGAAGGACCGGGCTCGGGCTCGGCGGCCGCGTCGAACGGCCTTCACTGCCTCTCCGGCGAGTTCGGCGGGGCCGTGATGGACGGGCTCGCGCTGGTGGCCGAGAGACAGGGACGGCGCGTGTTCGGCGAGAACTTCCGCGTCGTCCACCGTCTGTCGTGGTCGCCCTACGGCGACGGGGGCGGAGTCGCCGGAAACCTCGATGCCGTCGTCCCGCTGAACTTCGCCGCCCGGCGTTCGGAGACGGGGGCCGAGGAGCGCGCGTTGTTCCTGCAACAGGGTCTCACCCGCTGGCGGGACAAGGACGGCTTCCGCCGCACCGACATGCGCTACGGCGCGGCGTGGCGCTTCACGCTTTCGGACGGGCCGGACGCCGATGTCCTCGGGCTTTCGACCGTCGTTCAGGAGAACGTGGAGCGCGGACACAGGCGTCTGATGACGGGTCTGGACTACGCGGGACGCTGGGGCGGCGGCTGGTTGCAGCACTTCACGCCGGTGACGGACTGGAGGCCGGGCCGCCCGGGATACGAGGAGCGTCCGATCGGCGGGACCGAGCTCGGCGCCCGCCTAGGACTGACCACGACGATCTCCGCCGACGCGGCCGTCGCCCGCTGGGAGGACGACGGCTCCGGATCCGCCACGGAAACCCGCCTCGGTCTGGTCTGGCGTCCGCATCCCTGGCTGAGCCTGCGGACGGCGTGGGGGTTCGGCGCCGTCGAGGAGGGCGGCAACGCCCGCTTGGCGCTGAGCATCCCGCTGGGCGGCGCGCACGGGGCGGCGCTGCCGCGCTGGGAGGGGTTGGGCGTTCTGGGAGCCGCCGCCGCGCCGGCGGACATGTGGCGCCCGATCGAGAACGTGGACCGGTTGCGGACCGTCGAGCGCGTCGCTCCGGCGAGCGGACAGGTGGATGGCGTGTCGGTGCGGTTCCTCCAGTCGTCCGCTCCGACCGGCGCCGAGATCGTGGTGGAAGTCTCGTTGTCCGCCCCGGCGTCCGAGGACGTCAGGTTATCCGTGCGCCTCGCTCCAGGCAGCGGAGAGAATCCGGCGGCGCCCGGCGTCGACTACGTCGACGAGCCGGTGATCGTCACCATCCGCGGCGGCGCCATGTCCGAACGGGTGACGTTTCAGTTGCTTAGGAACCCCGCCCTCCACACCGTCCGCACCTTGACCGTCGACGTTTCCCGCGCGGCTTGACCGCCGAGGACGAACGAAGCGGCCGGCACAAGGAGATCGAGCGATGCAGCGTCAACGTACTCTCTTTCCTTTCGGGTCGGGCCGGAAGTGGCTCGTGGCGGCCGTCTCGTGCTTCTTTCTCGTGGGTCTTGCGGCGTGCGGCGGCGGGGGAGGCGGCGGTGCCACTTCGAGCACTCCCGAAATGACCATTACGCCGACCCCCACAGGCGACGACCATCCCGATACCATAGCGGGTGCGGTCGCCATCGTGGACGGGGAGACCGTGGACGGGTCCCTCGATTCCCCGGACGACGAGGATTTTTTCCGGCTGGACGTGCCTGAGGGGACCAGTGTGATCGACGTCACGCTCCAGGCGGAGGCGGGCGTCGAGGTCGCATTGCTGGACAGCGAAGGCGTCGTCCTGGGTGTCACGGAAACCGCGAGCCGGACGGAAAGCGCGGGCCCGGTGGCTCCGGCGGCGGTGGTGGCCCCCGCAGTGCCGTTGTTGGCGGCGGGACTGCGGATAGCGGTTCAAGGCGGAGGGTACGTGATCCGCCTGGCCGCGACGCCCGCGGGCAGGGCGGCGGTGGCGAGGGGGACAAAAAAGCTTTTCAAGCTCGCAGCCCGGGTGAAAAAGGCTGAATCTGTGGTAAGGACCGTGGTCAACCTCGTCAGAGGAATTCCGGATGTCGAGGTGCCCATAAGAGGTGCTGTGGTGAGGATCGACTTCAGGCAGCATTTCTCGGTGGACGGCGTCCCGTCTCCCGGTCTCAAATTCAGGGTGGCTGTGAGTGCGGGCCTCCCCAAGATATTCTCCAAGTCCCTTCGCGGCAGTAACCTCGGTTTGAAATACCAAATCGATAATCACATTATGAAGCTCGACGACGACTCCGGTGCGACTGATGGGCGAGTGATCAATGTCGGGGTATCAGCAGAATACAGCATCCCCGGTACGGAGGGCGTGGTTTCCATCGCAAGAGATGTCTTCAAGGTTACCATGAGGGCTCGAGAGGAGAACGGCGGCGGAATGCAACCGGGCGGCCCAAGTCCTCGCAGCCCAAGTTACGCCTGCCTTGGGGCCTCCGGGGTTAGTAGTGGTCCCGGCACCATCTGCATTGAATCTTATGGCGACGAAGACGACGGTGGTTTTTGTGCCGCCATTGGTGGGAGGCGGCTTTCTCAATGTCCGAGAACTCCAATTCCTGAAACGAGCAGAGTCGTGCCATGTGGTTCTGATGATGATGCGGCGGCTTTTCTGTACATGCCTGCTGGTCGTAATATCTCAGGCCTTATTGCTACTTGTTCTAGTCTTCTGCAATAGCGGAACTGGAATCCGCGTCCTGCGGCGCCGCCCGTCGAATGGACGGCAGCCGGGGGGTCGGCCGCGTCGCCTTCCGGTCCTTGCCGGGCGATCCTTTTTACAACCGGGCGCGGCGACCGGCGCGGGCAGTGGTTCGTCCTGCAATGATCTGGCGCGCGAGGCCGGTCCGGAATCCATTCCGATCGATCCCTTCGATAGCGCCTCGGTTTGAAATTTCGTGGTTCGCCACGACGCGAAGCGCCATGCGCGCATAGCCCGCATTTGTCATACCGGTGGAGGATCGAGGATTACGCGGCGTTGCGCGACCGCGATTCACGCCTCTCCCAACCTCCCCCTGTCCAGGGGGGAGCAGCGTCAACGGTCCCTCCGTCCTCTCTTCTCCTTCCCCCTGGCAGGGGGAGGGCCGGGGTGGGGGTCGCGCCATGGGAAGGACATGAACGGACCCTGCGGCGCCCCCGTCGCCGGATGAAGCTTGCGGACGAGCAGTATGAGAAATGCGCGCCAGCGGTCCGACCGAAAAAGGTTGAGTGACATCGGTGTCTTTGAAACCATTCGGCGCAAGCGTGCGCGCAAAGGGTTGCGTTATGCAAGCGATTCGGCGGATGCCGAACGGGGCGTGATCGGGCTGTTGCCGCCGCCGAGGGAGCCGTTGGGGCGGCCTCGGGTGATGATTCCGTCTTCCACGAAGGGCGCGAACCCTACCCGGTGCGCATAATCGAAACGAACGACGAGCCGATGCCCGTCCCCGGAGACTGTCGTCACGCTGGCTCGAAACTGATCCGAAGACGGGTGCCGGTGGCGCGCGCGATCTTTTCGAGGGTTCTGGCCGAGGGACGGGCGCGGCCGCTCTCGAGCCGGGCCACGACCGATTGCGTCGTCTCCATCCGTTCCGCGAGCCCGGCTTGCGTGAGCCCGGCGCGCGTGCGGGCCTCGATGAGAGAACGGGAGAGCTCGAACTCCGGGCCAAGCCGGTCATAGGCCTCGCGATAACCCGGATCACGGCTCCATTCCTCGTGCAGATCGGTCACTTTGCTCATCCCGTCACCTCCCTGGCGCGCCGCAGCGCCAAATCGATCTCCCGGCGGGGTGTCTTCGGGGTCTTCTTGAGGAACACCCGCACCACCACGACCCGCCTCTCCCCGGTCGTGACGTAGAGCGCCCGCGATATCCCGTCCCTACCGCTCATACGCATTTCCCAAAGCGGCCCGGTCAGGCGTCTGACGTGAGGCGCCCCCGCGCGCTCCAGCCCGACCGCGGCGATCAATTGGCAGATTCGCGCAAATCGCGCCCGCATGTCGACGGACAGCGCCCCGAGCTCCCTGTCCACCGTCGCGTTCAGGGTCTCGACGCTCCAATCCACCACTGTTCTCGAACAGTCTGGCCGAAAAAGGGTTGAGTGGCATCGGTGTCGTTGAGATCACTCGGCGGAAGCATGCGCGCAAGGGGTTGCGCTATGCAAGCGATTCGGCGGATGCCGAATGGAGCATGATCGAGTCGTTGCCGCCGCCGAGGGAGCCGTTGGGGCGGCTCGGGCGACGGCCTTGCGCGAGGTCGTGAACGCGATCCTGTGCATGGCGCGCACCGGCTGTCGGTGGCGGGCGCGCCAGGCCGCCGGGCGCGCGGTTGCTTCTCGGCCGGCATCATCGACGGCCAGTCGGTCGAGACCACGGAAAGCGGTGGCCGGCGGGGCTTCGATGCGGGCAAGAAGATCATGGGCCGCGCCGACACGAGCGGGCCGTTGGTCGCCCGCAGGCGCACGCCGCCTCCGTCCAGGACCGGGACGGCGCCCGCCGTCGCCCCCGAGCTGCTCCGGCGATCGTCTCGCCGCCGACCCTGGCGCGCCCGCTGCGCCCGGCTTTGTCGCCGCCGCGGCGGCGGGGTAGGGTGGCGCGAGACGCCCGGCTTCGTCCGGATGAGCGATGTTCGCCCTGTTCCTCGTCGTATTCATCGATCTGGTCGGCTTCGGCATCGTCCTGCCGTTGCAGCCGTTCTACGCCCAGAGCTTCGGCGCCGCGCCCGGGACGGTGACCCTGGTCGCCGCCGGCTACACGCTGGCGCAGTTCCTGTTCGCCCCGCTCTGGGGGCGGTTGAGCGACCGGGTGGGCCGCCGGCCGGTTCTGCTCGGCACCGTCTTCGGTTCGATACTGGGATATCTGTGGCTCGCGTTCTCGGATTCCCTGGCGATGCTGTTTCTCGCCCGCGCCTTCGGCGGGGCGATGGCGGGCAATATCGGCGTGGCCCACGCCTACGTCGCCGACGTGACCCCGCCCGAAGCGCGCGCCGGGGGGATGGGGCGGATCGGGGCGGCGGCGGGCCTTGGCTTCGTCGCCGGCCCCGCGGTGGGCGGGATCCTCGCCGGCTCCGACGCGGCGAATCCGGATTTCCGGCTGCCCTTCTTCGCCGCCGCGGCGTTTTCCGCCGCGGCGCTCGTCCTCGCCGCCGGCTTCCTGCGCGAGAGCGCCCCGCCCCGGCCCCGCGGTCCCGCCGGCGCGGGCGCGCCCGGCCGCCTTCGCTTCGCCGGGGCGGCGCTCGAACGGCCGCGTCTGCGCCTGCTGCTGGCCCTCGTCTTCCTGACGCCGTTCGTCTTCTCCGGCATCGAGACCGTGTTCGCCCTGTGGTCGGAGCGGGCGCTGGCCTGGGGGCCGGAGCGGAACGGCTACGCCTATGGTTATATGGGTCTGGTGGCGGTGGTCGTCCAAGGGCTGCTGGTGGGCCCGCTGGCGCGGGCGCTGGGCGAGCGGCGCCTCGTCGTCGTCGGGGCGGCGGCGGTGCTGGCGGGGGCGGCGTGGCTGCCTTCGGCGGCCGGCTGGCCCGGCGTCATGGGGGCGCTGGGGCTGATCGTCTCCGGGGTCTGCATTTCCGGCCCGTCGCTCACCAGCCTGCTGTCGCAGCAGGCCGCGGCGGGAGAGCGCGGCGCGCTGCTCGGCCTGTCGCAGTCTTCCGCTGGCCTGGGGCGGATTCTGGGCCCCGCCTCCAGCGGTCTCGTCTTTTCGGCCTGGGGCCGCGACTGGCCGTTCTATTGCGGCGCGATGGTCATGGCGGTCATGATCGCGCTCGGCGCGCGGCTCGCCTCGGCGCGCAAGGCTTGACGCGGCCCGGCGCGAGCGTCTACGATCCGGGCCTTGCGCGTCGGTGCGGCGCGCCCGCCGCATGACGAGGTCCGGCCATGGCGCGACGCTGTAGCGTAACCGGCAAGGGCGTGCTCACGGGCAACAACGTGAGCCACGCCAACAACAAGAGCCGACGGCGGTTCCTCCCCAACCTGCAAGCGGCGTCGCTGCTGTCGGACGCGCTGGGGCGTTCGGTCCGGCTGCGGCTCTCGGTAAGCGCGATCCGCGCCATCGAGCATAACGGCGGGCTCGACTCCTACCTGCTGACGACCCCCGATTCGCGGCTGGCGCCCGATTCGCGGCGGATCAAGCGGATGATACGGAAGGCCGCGCGCGCCGGGTCCTGACCGCTCCGCGTCCCGGCGTCCGGCGTCCCGGCTCAGCCCGCCATCCGACGGCGCGGCGCCGCGGCCGCAGGCTCGTTCTCGTCGAACAGTTCGGCGAGACGCTCCATCACCGCGCCGCCCAGCTGCTCGGCGTCCATGATCGTCACCGCGCGCTTGTAGTAGCGGGTCACGTCGTGGCCGATGCCGATGGCGGTGAGCTCGACCGGCGAGCCGGTCTCGATCCACTCGATCACGTCGCGGAGATGGCGTTCGAGATAGTTGCCCGGGTTGACCGACAGCGTCGAATCGTCGACCGGCGCGCCGTCCGAAATCACCATCAGGATGCGCCGCTGTTCGGGCCGCGCGACCAGGCGGTGATGCGCCCATAGCAGCGCTTCGCCGTCGATGTTCTCCTTGAGCAGGCCTTCGCGCAGCATCAGGCCGAGGCTCTTGCGCGCCCGCCGCCAGGGCGCGTCGGCCGCCTTGTAGACGATGTGGCGCAGGTCGTTGAGGCGGCCCGGGCCGGGCGGCTTGCCCTCGGCGAGCCATTTCTCGCGCGACTGCCCGCCCTTCCAGGCGCGGGTGGTGAAGCCGAGTATCTCGACCTTGACGCCGCAGCGCTCCAGCGTGCGCGCGAGGATGTCGGCGCTCATCGCGGCGACGGTGATCGGGCGGCCGCGCATCGAACCGGAGTTGTCGATCAGCAGCGCCACCACCGTGTCGCGGAACTCGGTCTCCTTCTCCTGCTTGTAGCTCAGCGGGTGCAGCGGGTTCGCGACCACGCGGGCGAGCCGGCCGGCGTCGAGCAGCCCCTCGTCGAGGTCGAAGTCCCAGGACCGGGATTGCTTGGCGAGCAGCCGGCGCTGCAACCGGTTGGCGAGCCGGCCGATGAGCCCCTGGAGATGCGCGAGCTGCTGGTCGAGATGCTGCCGCAGCCGCGCCAGCTCCTCCGAATCGCAGAGCTCGCCCGCCTCCACCACCTCGTCGAACTCGACCAGATAGGGCCGGTAGAGCGGTTGGCGCGGCTCGTCGGGGAGGAACCCGTCCGGCCGCCGGCGCCGGTGAGAACGTTCGCTCTCCTCGTCGCCGCTGCCGGGCGTCGTCTCGTCGTCCGCCTGCTCCGACAGGGTCTCCTCGGCGTCCTCGCCCTCGCCGTCCTCGGTCTCCGAGCCGGGGACGGCCTCCATGTCGGCGCTGTCCCCGTCCATGCCGGATTCTTCGGCTTCGTTCTCGTCCGCGGCCTCGCCCTCGGTCTCCTCGCCGTCGGCGTCGCTGGCCTCGGAATCGCCGGGCTCCTCGTCCAGCAGGTCCAGATGCACCAGCAGTCGGTTGAGGGCGCGCGCATAGGCCGCCTGGTCGGTCAGCGATCCTTTGAGCGCCTCGATGTCTTCGCCCACCCGGTCTTCGAGCCAGGGGCGCCACAGGTCGACGATCGGCCGCCCCGTATCCGGGATCGTCCGGTCGCCGATCCATTGCCGCGCCAGCAGGCCCACCGCCTCCGCCAGCGGCGCGTCCTCGCGGTCGGTGATCCGCTGGTAGCCTTTGGCGCGGCAGCGCTCCTCGACCGCCGCGTCGAGATTGACGGCGACGCCCGCCATCCGCGCCGCGCCGATGGTCTCGACGCGAACCTGCTCCAGTGCCTCGAACACGGCGCGCGCGGTCTCGCCGGCCGGCGCGCGGGCGGCGTGCATCTCGCCGTCGTGATAGCGGAGCTTGAGCGCCATCGCGTCGGCCTCGCCGCGCAGCCGGGCGATCTCGCCGCCCGGCATGTCGCGGGACGGTACCGGCAGGCGGACCTGGGCGTCGACCAGCCGCGCCTCGGCGCCGAAGTTGACCGAGACGTCGGGACGTTCGGCGATGGCGCGCATCGCCGCCGCGGTGACGCGGCGGAAGGACTCGGCCGGGCTCTCGCCGTCGGGCATCGGCGCGGTCAGCCGCGCCCCGCGGTCACCGCGGCTTCCGGCAGGTCCTCGCCCAGGCTGCGCTGATAGTATTCCGCCACCGCGGGTCGCTCCAGCTCGTCGCATTTGTTGAGGAAGGTCATGCGGAAGGCGAGCCCGATGTCGTCGAAGATTTCGGCGTTTTCGGCCCAGGTGATGACGGTGCGGGGCGACATGACGGTCGAGATGTCGCCGGCCATGAAGCCGGCCCGGGTGAGGTCGGCTACCGTCACCATCGAGCTGATCTTCTCCCGGCCCTTCTCGGTGTCGTAGGCGGGCGCCTTGGCCAGCACGATTTTCATCTCCGCCTCGTGCGGGAGGTAGTTCAGCGTCGCCACCATGTTCCAGCGGTCGAGCTGCCCCTGGTTGATCTGCTGCGTGCCGTGATAGAGGCCGGTGGTGTCGCCCAGGCCGATCGTGTTGGCGGTCGCGAACAGCCGGAACGCCGGATGCGGGCGGATCACCCGGTTCTGGTCGAGCAGCGTCATCTTGCCGTCGACCTCCAGCACCCGCTGGATCACGAACATCACGTCCGGGCGGCCGGCGTCGTACTCGTCGAAGCATAACGCGCAGGCGCTCTGGAGCGCCCAGGGCAGAATGCCCTCGCGGAACTCCGTGACCTGCTTGCCGTCGCGCAGGACGATCGCGTCCTTGCCGATCAGGTCGATCCGGCTGATGTGGCTGTCGAGGTTGATGCGGATGCACGGCCAGTTGAGCCGCGCCGCGACCTGCTCGATATGGGTCGATTTCCCGGTGCCGTGATAGCCCTGGATCAGCAGGCGCCGGTTATGCGCGAACGCCGCCAGGATCGCCAGCGTGGTCTCCTCGTCGAAGCAATAGGAGTCGTCCACTTCGGGCACGTGCTCGGTGCCGACGCTGAACGCCGGCGCCTGCATGTCGGTGTCGATGCCGAACGCCTGGCGCACGGAGACGCGAATATCCGGCCCGGAGGGCGCCTCGCCATTGGCGCCCCCGTTGCTCTTGCTTGTCGTCATTCACCCGGGTTCCTTGGAAGACACCAGCCGCAGGCGTCGCTGCGCCGCAGGGTCGCATAGGCCTGCGTGACCGACTTTAGCCTTTCTTCCGCCCGCTTGTCGCCCCCGTTCGCATCGGGGTGCAGGCGTTTCACCAACGACTTGTAGCGGGCCTTGATCGCGGCGGCGCTGGCGGGAGGGTCGAGCGCCATTACCGCGAGCGCCGCCCGCTCCGCGCGCCCGACCGGAGATCGGGGCGGCGCGGCCTGGCGCCGGGGCCCGGCGTCGGGCGCGGGGTCGCGGCCGAACGGCCCGAACCCGTCGCGCATCCGGGGCTTGCCGCCGCCCGCCGCGCTCCACGGCCAGGACGGCCGACGCCAGACGACGTCGGCGCGAAGATGCGCCTCGATCTCGTCCGCGTCCATGCCGGCGCAGTAGTCCCAGGATGCGTTGTACTGGCGGACGTGGTCGAGGCAGAACCAGACGAAGCGCCCCAGGTCGCGGCGCGAGCGGGGGGCGCGATAGGCCGCCGGCGCGGCGCAGCCGGGCGCGGCGCAGGATGCGGCGGATCGGACGCTCTCCGCCGGCGGCGGGTAGGTGTCGTCATGCGTCGGCACCCCGGTAGTATGGTGAGGCGGCCGGACGCTGGCAAGGCGGCTTGCGCGGCGGGCGGGTTCGCGCCACAGTCGCCGCCCGGGCAAGGCGGGCGGGAGATGTCGCGATGGGGGTGGCGCAGACGTTGCGCGAGAAGCTGACCCGGGCGCTGGCGCCGGAGCGTCTCGAGATCGTCGACGAATCGCACCTCCACGTCGGCCATCCCGGGGCGCGGGAGGGCGGCGAGAGCCATTTCCGCATCGACGTCGTCTCGGCCGTCTTCGCCGGCCGGGCGCGCATCGCCCGGCATCGCCTGGTTCACGACATCCTCGCCGAAGAGATCGCCGGGCCGGTCCACGCGCTGTCGCTGACCGCGCGGACGCCGGACGAGGCGGGGCCGGCGGCGTAGCTCGCATTTCCGACCCCGGCGCCGCGCGGGCCGGGATCAGTCCGGCCGCGCCGCGGTCTCGGACGGGGCCGGCGGCGTAACCTTGACCGACGTGATCTGATTGCGCCGACGCCCGACGATCTCGAAGCGGAAGCCGTGAAAGATGAAGGTCTGGCCGGCTTCGGGGATCAGCTTGGCTTCGTGGATCACCAGCCCGGCGATGGTCGCGGCCTCCTGGTCGGGCAGCTGCCAGTCGAAGCGGCGGTTGAGGTCGCGGACCGTGACGCCGCCGTCCACCAGATAGGAGCCGTCGTTCTGTCGGCGCAGGCCGACCGCCACGATGTCGTGCTCGTCGGAGATGTCGCCGACGATCTCCTCGATGATGTCCTCGAGCGTCACCACCCCCATCAGCGTCCCGTATTCGTCGACCACCAGGGCGAAGTGCTCGCGGCGGCGGCGAAACGCCTGCAGCTGGTCGAGCAGCGTCGTCGTCTCGGGAACGAACCACGGCGGGGTCATGACCGGTTCGAGGGGCAGGTCGTCCAGGTCCCCGCGATGGGTCGCGACCGGGCGCAGCAGCGCCTTGGCGTGGAGGATGCCGACGATGTTGTCGGGCTCGCCCCGCCATAGCGGGATCCGCGTATACGGGCTCTCCAGCGCCTGGGCCACGATGCGGCCGACCGGCAGGTCGGCGTCGATGGTGGCCACGTCGGTGCGGTGGCGCATCACCATCCCGACCTCGACGTCGGCGAGATCGAGGACGCTGCGCAGCATGGCGCGCTCCTGGCTCCCGGCCGGTCCTCGGGCGCGATGCAGCTCGATCGCGCCGCGCAGCTCCTCCATCCTCCCGGCCCACTCCTCGTCGTCGCCGACGGGGACGCGGAACAGCCGCATGACCGCCCGCACGACGATCTGGACGGCGTCGCTGACCGGGGCCAGCAGCGCCACGACGACGCGCAGCGCCGGAGCGAGGGCCAGCGCCAACCGGTCGGCGTGGTGCAGGGCGTAGGTCTTGGGCAGGAGCTCGCCGAAGATCAGGACCAGCAGCGTCACCGCCGCGGTGGCGTAGATTACGCCGGCCTCGCCGACCGCGCCGATCAGCAGGCTCGTCGCCAGGGCCGAGGCGAGGATGTTGACCAGGTTGTTGCCGAGCAGGACGGCGCCGATCATCCGGTCCTTGCGCTCGCGCAGCCGGTTCACCAGCAGCGCCCGCCGGTCGCCCTTGCGCGCGCGCTGATGCATACGCGGCCGCGAGGCGACGGTGAACGCCGTCTCCGAGCCCGAGAAGAAGCCCGAGAGAACCAGCAGGACGGCGATGCCCGCCAGCGTCGCCAACATCGCGGTAGTCATGGTTCAGCCGCTTTCGATCGAGATGGTCGTTCCGCGCGCGTCAACCCGCGATCGAGGCCTCCAGAACCGACGCCAGACGGGCGGGATCCACGTCGTCGCAGACGAAGGCGCGGCCGATTCCCCGCGCCAGTACGAATCGGAGCCTGCCGTCGCGGACCTTCTTGTCGGTTCGCATGTGCTCGATCAGCGCCGCCGCATCCCAGCGCCGCGGCCCGAGGCCGCCCAGCCCGGTCGGCAGGCCGGCGGCGGCGACGTGGCGCTCGACCCGCCGGGCGTCGTCCTGCGGGCAGAGGCCGAGCGCCGCCGACAGTCGGAACGCCAGCACCAGGCCGATGGCGACGGCCTCGCCGTGGATCAGCTCGCCGCCGTAACCGGTCTCCGCCTCCAGCGCATGGGCGAAGGTGTGTCCGAGATTGAGCAGCGCCCGCCGGCCCGATTCGCGCTCGTCGCCGGCGACGATGGCGGCCTTCGACCGGCAGCTGACGACGACGGCGCGTTCGAGCGCGTCGTCTTCGCCGTCGAGCGCGCGCCGCCCGTTGGCCTCCAGCCAGGCGAAGAAGTCGGGCCGGTCGATGAGCCCGTACTTGACGACCTCGGCATAGCCCGCGCGCAGTTGGCGGCGGTCGAGCGACCGCAGCGCGGCGATGTCGGCGAGCACCAGAAGCGGCTGGTGAAAGCTGCCGACCATGTTCTTCCCGTGCCGCGTGTTGATGGCGGTCTTGCCGCCGACGGCGCTGTCCACCTGGGCGAGCAGGGTGGTCGGCATCTGGACTACGCCGATGCCACGCAGGACGACGCTGGCGGCGAAGCCCGCGATGTCGCCGACCACGCCGCCGCCGAGCGCGATCAGCATTGAGCCGCGCTCGGGCCGGAGGTCCAGGATGTCCTCGATCAGCGACCGGAGAGTCGGGAACTCCTTGGTCGTCTCGCCGGGCGGCAGCACGATATGGGCCTGCGCCACGCCGGCCTCCTCCAGCGCCGCCCGGAGCGGGTCGAGATAGAGCGGCGCCACGTCGCCGTCGGTGACGACGATCGCCGGCCGACCCCCGGCGAACGGGGTCAGGAAGCGGCCGGCCTCGCCGATCAGCCCCGCGCCCACATGGACGTCGTAGGCGCGGGCGCCGAGCGCGACCCGCAGCGTCGACCTGCCGCTCACGGCGAGGCCGGGGCGTCGAGGAACGCCCGTATCGCGTCGAGCAGCCTGGCCAGCGTCCTGCCCGGCGGCTCGCGTCCCGAATCGACGGCGATGTCGGCCTCGGCGTAGACCGGATGGCGCTCGGCGATGAGCCGTTCGAGCACGCGGCGCGGGTTGTCCGCTTTCACCAGAGCTTTCAGCAGAGGCCGGTCGTTCCGGCGCGAGACGCGGCTCAGCAGCAGCTCCAGGTCGGCGCGGAGCCAGATGGAGATGCCGCGTTCCCGGATGCGCCGGCGCGTGTGCGGATCCATGAAAGCCCCGCCGCCGGTCGCCATCACCTGGATCGGCCCGTCGAGCAGCCGCCCGATGACCCGGCGTTCGCCGTCGCGGAAGTCGCTCTCGCCGTAAAGGGCGAAGATGTCCTCGATGGAGCAGCCGGCGGCGGCCTCGATCTCGGCGTCGGCGTCGACGAAGGGCAGGTCGAGCCGGCGCGCGAGAATGCGCCCGATGCACGTCTTGCCCGCGCCCATCAGCCCGACCAGAACCAAGCTGCGCGGCGGCGCCGGCGTCTCGGCCGAACCGGTTCCGGCATCGGCGCCGGCGGGCGGCGTCACCGCCCGCGTCGTTGAACGCCTGTCGCGCAAACTGTAGTCTGCCGCAGATTCGCCATAATCGGCCGATATATAGGGTCAATGCCGCCTGATGTCGCCAGGAATTGACCGTCGGCCCGCGGCCGGGGATTTGCAGGGACACGGATGAGCAAGCTGACCGCGGCAATCCTCGCCGGCGCGCTCGCGCTGATCGTCGCCGGCGGCGTCCTGATCGCCGTATGGGGGGTTGCGCCCCCGTCGGCCGAGATCGAGAAGGTCCTCCCGGATGAACGCTTCCCGCGCTAGCCATGGGAGACCGCGCCGCGCCGCGCCGCTGATCGCCGCCGCGGCCGCCGTCGCGGTCGCCGGCGCGGCGGGACTGGCGGCGGCGCAGGTCGGCGAGCCGATCCGGCTCGCCCCGGCGGCGCCCGGCGATGCGCCCGTCCGCCTCGCCCCGCCGTCGGACGGACGGCCCGCGCCCGAACCGGACGAAGCCCCGCCGCCCGCCGGCCGCGCGCGCATCGAGGTCAAGCCGCTGTCGGCCCTCGACGCCGATTCGGTCGGGTTGATGGACGCCGCCCAGGGCGGGTTGGGTCCTGAGCTGTGGAGCGGGACTCCGCGCGCTCTGGTCGAGCGGCTGCTGCCGCGCCTCCCCGCCGCGCCCGGCTCGCGGGCGGCGCGCGCCCTGGCGCTCCGGCTGCTGCTTACCCGCGCCGCGGCGCCCGAGGGAGCGCCGACCGGGAACAGTCTTCTCGCCCTGCGGGTCGAGCGTCTGCTCGCCATGGGCGAGGTCGATTCGACGACGGCGCTGCTGCGCGTGGCGCCGCCGGAACTCGTCCATCCCGGCTTGGCGCGATCCGAGCTGGAGGCGCTGTTCTTCCGCAACGACAACGCCGGCGCCTGCGCCCGGGTGCGCCGGCATGCCGACGGCTACCGGGGCGGCTACTGGCGGCAGGCGAACGCCTTCTGCCTGGCGCTCGCGGGCGAATTCGCCCGGTCGTCGATGATCGCCGACCTGCTGCGCGAGCGCGACGGCGGCGCCCGTCCCGCCTTCTTCACGTTGATCGACGTGCTCGCCGGCCATCGCGACGCGGCGGTGGACAGCCTCGCGGACGCCGATGCGCTTCACCTCGCGATGATGCGCGCAGCCAGCCTGGAACTGCCGGCCGACGTCGCCGGGTCGGCGCGCCCGGGCCTGCTGCGGGCGGTGGCGCGCAGCCCCAACGCGGCGCTCGAACTGCGTCTCGGGGCGGCCGAGCGAGCCGAGGCCATGGGCGCGCTGTCGGTTGAGGAGCTGACCGAACTCTACGACGCGGTGACGTTCGACCCGGCGGCCTTCGCCGATCCGGTGGCGTCGGCGACGGCGATATGGGGGCCGCGCGGCCGCGCGTTGCTGTTGCGCGCCGCCGCCCGCGCACGCGACGCGACGGCCAGGGCCGAAGCCCTGCGGCGGGGCTGGCGGCTCGCGCGCGAACTGGGCGGCCACGACCTGATGCAGCGCGCGAGCGTCCCGATCCTACTCGCCGTCGCGCCGTCGGAGGGGTTGGTCTGGTTCGCCGGCGACGCTGCGCGCGCGCTGTTCGCCGCCGGACGGACCGAATCCGCGCTCGCCTGGTTCGCTCTCGCCGACCGGCTCGCCCCGGCGAACGAGGAGGCGCGGGTCGCGGCGGACTCGCTCCGGCCGCTGGCCGTCATCGCCGCGGCCGACGGTTCGATCGAGTGGGGACCGGCGCAGATGGCGCAATGGTGGAGCGAGCGGCGCGACCGGGCCGGCGACCGGGCCGACGACGGGGCCAGAGCCGGGGCGCTGCTGCTGTGCAGCATGTTGGACGCCCTGGGCGTACCGGTCGACGACGAGATGTGGAAGGCGCTGCTGGATCCGGTCGCGCCAGGCGGCGGACGCGCGCCCGATGCGGCTCTCTGGCATGCGCTCGACCGCGCCGCCAGGGCGTCCCGGCGCGGCGAGGTCGTTCTGCTGGCGCTGCTCGCGATCGGCGACGACGAGCCGGGCGCCGCGAACCCGCTGACGCTCGCGGCCGCGGTCGGCGCGCTGCGCCGCGTCGGCCTCGAGGCGCCGGCGCGCGCGCTGGCTCTCGAAGCCGCGGTCGCGGCCGCGCCATGACCGGCGGCGGTTCGGCGGGCGATGCGCCCGGCGTGGCTGCGCCCCCGTCTCCCCATCTCGAAACCTTTCTCGAGATGATGGCGGCGGAGCGCGGCGCGTCGGTCAACACGGTCCTCGCCTATCGGCGGGACTTGGCCGACTTCGCGGCGTTTCTCGCCGCGCGCGGGACGCCGCTCCAGGCCGCGGACGCGGCGGCGGTGCGGCGGTATCTGGCGACGCTGGCGGACCGGCGGCTGGCGGCCCCGACCGCGGCGCGCCGGTTGTCGACGCTGCGGCAGTTCTACCGGTTTCTGATCGGCGAAGGCGTGCGCGAGGACGACCCCTGCGCCGTCGTCGACGGGCCGCGGCCGGCGCGGCCGCTGCCCCGACTCCTCGACGAGGACGAGGTTGCGCGACTGCTGGCCGCGGCCTGGGCGGCGGAAGGCCCGCAGGGCGCGCGGCTGGCTGCGCTGATGGAACTGCTCTATGCGACGGGCCTCCGCGTTTCGGAGCTGGTCGGGCTGCCGCTCGCCGGGCTGAGCCGCGACCGACGGCTGGTGATCGTGCGCGGCAAGGGCGACAAGGAGCGCGCCGTCCCGCTCGGCGACGCCGCCGGCGAGGCGCTGCGCGCCTACCTGCCGCAGCGCAAGGCCTTCGCCGACCCGGCGTCGCCCTTCCTGTTCCCGTCGCGCGCGGCGGCCGGCCATCTGACCCGCGCGCGTTTCACCCAGCTGCTCAAGCGACTCGCCCTCGATGCGGGGATCGACCCCGCGCGCGTGTCGCCCCACGTCCTCCGCCATGCATTCGCCAGCCATCTCCTGGCCCACGGGGCGGACTTGCGCAGCGTGCAGCGGATGCTCGGCCACGCCGACATCGCGACCACCCAGATCTACACCCATGTTCTGGAAGGCCGGCTGAAGGCGGTGGTCTGGCGGCATCACCCGCTCGCCGACAAGGGGTGACGGGTGGCCGACAACCGGACCCCCGGCTTTCTCGACTTCGAGCGGTCGATCGCCGAGCTCGAGGGCAAGATCGAGGAGTTGCGGCATCTCGGCGACGCCGACGACATCCGGGTGGCCGGCGAGGTCCGGCGGCTCGAGACCCGCGTCGCGCGGCTTCTCAAGCAGACCTACGCCAAGCTCACCGCCTGGCAGCGCGTGCAGGTGGCGCGCCATGCCGGCCGGCCGCATTGCGGGGACTATATCGACGGCCTGATCGAGGCGTTCACGCCGCTGGCGGGCGACCGGACCTTCGCCGACGACGAGGCGGTCGTCGGCGGGCTGGGGCGCTTCCGCGGACGGTCGGTGGTCGTGCTGGGACAGGAGAAGGGAGCCGAGACCGAGAGCCGTGTGAAGCATAATTTCGGCATGGCCCGGCCCGAGGGTTACCGCAAGGCGCAGCGGCTGATGCGGCTCGCCGAGCGGTTCGGCCTGCCGGTGGTCACGCTGGTGGACACGCCCGGGGCCTATCCGGGCGTGGGCGCGGAGGAGCGCGGCCAAGCCGAGGCCATCGCGCGCTCGATCGAGACCTGTCTCGACCTCCGCGTTCCCCTGGTCAGCGTGGTCGTCGGCGAGGGCGGCTCGGGCGGGGCGGTGGCCCTCGCCGCGGCCAACGTGGTGCTGATGATGGAGCACGCGATCTATTCCGTCATCTCGCCCGAAGGCTGCGCCTCGATCCTGTGGCGTGACGGCAATCACGCCGGGGAGGCGGCCGAGGCGCTCAAGCTGACCGCCGTCGATCTGAAGAGGCTGGGCGTCGTCGACGGCGTCATCGAGGAGCCGCTGGGGGCGGCGCACCGCGCGCCGGCGGAGGCGATCCGGTCGGTCGGCGACGGCGTCGAAGCCGCCTTGGAATCGCTGACCGGCCTCGACGGGGACGGGCTGCGGTCGATGCGCCGGGAGAAATTCCTCGCCATGGGGCGCGTCCCGACGGCGTAGCCCGGACAGGATGTCCCGGCCGGCGCGTTCAGGCGACGCGCCCGTGGCAGTGCTTGAATTTCTTTCCCCCGCCGCAGGGGCAGGGCGCGTTGCGCGGGACTTTGCCCCAGGTCTCCGCATCGGACGTATCGAGATAGCGGCCGAGCGGCTCGTAGAAATCCCAACCCGGCGGCACGTCGGCCGGGTCCGCGGCCGCCGAGAGGACGCGCTGCGCCCGCGCCGGCGCCTGCGCCAGCGCGGCGGGATGAACGCCCGGCCCATCCGTTCCCGTCGCCGCCAGCTCGTGTTCCTGGAAGGCTGGATCGAGGCGGGTCTCGAACGCCTCCGTCCGGCGGCGTTCGGGCCGCAACTCCTGCGGCGCGTCGACCTGCAGCTCGAGATGACACATCACGCCGGTCACCGTCTCGCGCAGCTGGTCGAGCATCGCGTCGAACAGGTCGAACGCCTCGCGCTTGTATTCGTTCAGCGGATCCTTCTGTCCGTAGGCGCGAAGCCCGATGCCCTGGCGTAGATGGTCGAGCGCCAGAAGATGCTCCTTCCAGGTCTGGTCGAGCAGCTGCAACAGGATGCTCTTCTCGGCGAGCCGCAGGATCTCGGGGCCGTAATTGGCCGCCTTCCGCGCCATCAGCCGGGCGCCCTCGGCGTTCAGCCGCTCGCGGATCTCCTCGTCGGCGATCCCCTCTTCCGCCGCCCAGTCGGCGACCGGCAGATCGAGCCCGAGCAGACGGAGCGCGCCTTCGCGGAGACCCGCCACGTCCCACTGCTCGGGGTAGGCGCGCTCCGGAATGCAGCGCGCCACCAGGTTGGCGGTCGTCTCGCTGCGCATGTCCTCGACGGTCGCCGACACGTCGCTCGCCTGCATCAGGTCCTTGCGCTGCTCGTAGATGACCTTGCGCTGGTCGTTCATCACGTCGTCGAATTTGAGGAGATTCTTGCGGATCTCGAAATTGCGCTCCTCGACTTTCTTCTGCGCCTTCTCCAGCGCCTTGTTCACCCAGGGATGGATGATGGCCTCGCCCTCTTCGAGGCCCAGCTTGCGCAGCATGCCGTCGATCCGCTCGGAGCCGAAAATCCGCATCAGGTCGTCTTCGAGCGACAGGAAGAACTTCGACCGGCCGGGGTCGCCCTGTCTGCCCGCCCGCCCGCGCAGCTGGTTGTCGATCCGCCGCGCCTCGTGACGTTCGGTCGCCACGACGAACAGCCCGCCGGCGTCGATCACGGTTTGCCTCGCCGCCGCGACCTCGGCCTGGACGCGCTCGCGGATTTCGGGCTCGCGCCGCCGGCGCTCCTCCTCGTCGGTCAGCGCGGCGAGCTCTTCCTCCACCCCCATCCCGACATGTCCGCCGAGCTGGATGTCGGTCCCGCGCCCGGCCATGTTGGTCGCGATCGTGACCGCCCCCGGGCGTCCCGCCTGGGCGATGATGAACGCTTCCTGCTCATGGTAGCGGGCGTTGAGGACGTTGTGGGGGATCTTGCGCTGCTTGAGCAGGCCGGCCAGATGCTCCGACTTCTCGATGCTGACCGTGCCCACCAGCATCGGCTGCCGCCGCTCGCGGCAGTCCTCGATCAAGGCCAGGATCGCCTCGTATTTCTCCGCCGCGGTGCGGTATACCTCGTCGTCCTGGTCGTCGCGAATGCAGGGTTCGTTGGTCGGGATCTCGTTCGCGTCGAGGCCGTAGATGTCGCCGAACTCGGCCGACTCGGTCATCGCCGTACCCGTCATCCCCGCCAGCTTGGGATAGAGCCGGAAGTAGTTCTGAAAGGTGATCGAGGCCAGCGTCTGGTTCTCGTTCTGGACCTCGACGCCTTCCTTGGCCTCGAGCGCCTGGTGCAGCCCTTCGGAGTAGCGCCGTCCCTCCATCATGCGGCCGGTGAACTCGTCGATGATGACGATCCTGCCGTCCTTGACGATGTAGTCTGTGTCGCGCTCGAACAGCAGATGCGCCCGCATCGCCTGGTTGACGTGGTGGACGACCGATACGTTCGAGATGTCGTACATCGGCGCGCCGCCGAGCAGCCCGGCCTCCGCCAGCAGCTCCTCCATCCGTTCCGCCCCGCTCTCCGTCAGCGTGACGGTGCGCTGCTTCTCGTCGCGCTCGTAGTGGCTTTCCTCCAGCCGGGGGATCAACCGGTCGACCGTCCGGTACTGTTCGGCCGCTTCCTCCGCCGGTCCCGAGATGATCAGCGGCGTCCGCGCCTCGTCGATGAAGATGTTGTCCACCTCGTCGACGATGGCGTAGTGGAACGGCCGCTGCGCCATGTCCTCGAGCCGGAACTTCATGTTGTCGCGCAGATAGTCGAAGCCGAACTCGTTGTTGGTGCCGTAGGTCACGTCGGCGGCGTAGGCGGCGCGGCGCTCGTCGTCGTCGAGCCCGTGGACGATGCAGCCCACGGTGAGGCCCAGGAAGGTGTAGATGCGACCCATCCACTCGGCGTCCCGGCGGGCCAGATAGTCGTTGACCGTGACCACGTGGACGCCCTTGCCGGTGAGCGCGTTCAGATAGACCGGGAGCGTCGCCACCAGGGTCTTGCCTTCGCCGGTCTTCATCTCGGCGATCTTGCCCTCGTGCAGCGCCATGCCGCCCATCAACTGCACGTCGAAATGACGTTCGCCGAGAATCCGCTTGCCGGCCTCGCGCACCGTCGCGAACGCCTCGACCAGCAGCCGGTCGAGCGACTCGCCCTCGCGGTGGCGCGCGCGGAGCCATTCGGTGCGCGCCGCAAGCTCGGCGTCGGAGAGCCGCTCCACCTCCGGCTCGCGCGCATTGATCTCGGCGACGCGACTCGACAGCCGCTTGATCGCGCGGTCGTTGGCGCTTCCGAACAGCCCTCGCGCGAGTGCTCGCAGCATCACCGCCTCTGGGGGAACCGGCGCCGCGAGACCCCGCGCGACGCGATGCCCCAGAGATAGACAGCGGGCCGCGCCCTGTCAACGCGGGGGGCGCAGGCGTGCGCGTCCGGTTCGTGCGTCGCGCGCATTGTCCCGCCGCCCGGCGTCCACACGCCGGCGGCGGGGAACCGGGGCTTGGTCCCGGCTATCCGCTGCCCGTTGTCCGCCGTTTCCGCCGCGCCGCCGTCGTCGAGCGGAACTGCCCGATCGGATGGGGACGCCGTCATAAGGAGGGCGCCGGCGGTTTCCCCGATACGATCCGTTCCTACTATCCCGCCGGAGTTATCGGAGTCTCACGAGACGCCGCGGTCATGCTGAAGCGGCTGACGCTCCGTAGTCGATGCCGGAACGGCGCCGCGCTTCTGCTCAGCGCCCGTCCGCCGCCGAACCGAGCCAGCGGCTGGTCAGACGCGCCATCAGGTCGACGTAGACCGCAAAGGCGCCGTCGTCGTCGCCGTTCCCGATCGCCGCGGCCGCGTCGTCGATCCGTTCGCCGATCCAGCCCCAGTCCGCGTGATCGGCGGGGATCGCCGCGACCACCGCCGGCGCCGTCCGGTAGTAGTCCTCCACCAGCGCCCGGCGTTCCGCCGTCTCCATCATGTAGCCGTCGCGGAAATCCCGGAGCGCCTGGAGCGTCGGCCCGTCGTCCGCCTCGCCCCGCCGCTCGACGACCGCCGTGGTCAGGAAGCAGTCGGAAGATCTGGGCAAACCCTCTGCTGGGAGATTCTTGTTTATCCTCCGGTCGACCCGCGGCGCCGGTGCCGCGCTGGCGGTCTTGCCGCCGGCGACCGTGTTGAGCTGCTCGTCCCCCAGCTGAACGTTCGGATCGAGCGGCAGGGTGACATGGAAGACGTCGGCCGAATCCTCGACGACGCGGATATCCGTCCAGGGAGGCAGATCGACGCCGAAGTCGGCGAAAACGGCGGCCGGATCCTCTTCCATCCGGGCGCGGAGATCCGGCTCCTTGCGGTACTTGTCGGCGAACCGCTCCATGCTCGCGACGGCATCGCGCACGGCGGCGGGCTCCATCGCCAGAACGATCGGCGTATTCACGTTCGACATGAGTCAAGCTCCTCCATGATCCGGTTGTGTGACGTTGACGTGTCCTAACTCTAGGGGGGGGAACCCTAATTTGCTCACCCGTGAGACTCCACCGGCGACGAGGACGGGGTGAGGGATGGGTTGCGTGCGTGCGGCGCTGGGGATGAATCGCGGGATCATGGCCCGGAGCCGTTGGCGGCGGTTGTAGCGCCAGGCGAAGCCGGCGAGATGGCGTTCGGCGGGATGCCTGCGCGCGACGACGTCCGCCGCGCTTTCGGCGCGCTTCGACGACCGAGTCGCAATTGCGGTTGCAATCCCGCTCTTCGGCGCGACCCCGCAATCGACCGGGGCGAATGACGGCCGGAGAGAATGCGCTATGATGGCCCCGCCGCCGCGTTGGAAAGACGCCCGAACGACCATGGCCCAGCGTTCGCCTCTTGCGCCCGAACGGTTTCCCGATCTGCCGCCGGTGGCCGGCGTGCGGCTGGCGACCGCGGCCTGCGGCCTCAGATACCGCGGTCGCGACGACCTGCTGCTGGTGGAGCTTCGCCGGGGCGCCGCGGTCGGCGGGTTGCTCACGCGCTCGCTCACCGCTTCCGCCCCGGTGGAATGGTGCCGCGCGGCGCTTCCGGCGGGCAGGGCGCGCGGACTGGTCGTCAATGCCGGCAACGCCAACGCCTTCACCGGCAGGCAGGGGACGGTCGCCGTCGAGCGGACCGCCGCCGCCGCCGCCAAGCTGCTCGGCTGTCCCCGGAAGCAGGTCTTCGTCGCCTCGACCGGCGTCATCGGCGAGCCGTTGCCGCACGACCGCATCCTGGGCGCTCTCCCCGCCCTCCGCGCGCGCGTGGAGGGGACCCTTTGGCGCGCGGCGGCGGGCGCGATCATGACCACCGACACCTTCCCCAAGGCGGCGACCAGAACCGCCGCGATCGATGGCGCGCCGGTCGTGGTCAACGGGATCGCCAAGGGGTCGGGGATGATCGCCCCCGACATGGCGACGATGCTGGCGTTTCTCTTCACCGACGCGGCGCTGCCGCCCGCCGTCCTCCAGACGCTGATCGCCGCCGCGGCGCGGGAATCGTTCAACGCGATCACCGTCGACGGCGACACCTCGACCAGCGATACCGTCCTCGCCTTCGCCACCGGGGCGGCGCGCCATCGCGGGATCGAGTCGGCGCGCGACCCGGTCCTCGCCGATTTCCGCCGCGCCCTCCGCGCGGTCGCCGTCGATCTCGCCCATCAGATCGTCCGCGACGGGGAGGGAGCCGGCAAGTTCGTCACCATCCGGGTGACCGGCGCCGCATCGGCCCGCGCCGCGCGCAGGATCGGCCTGTCCGTCGCCAACTCGCCGCTGGTCAAGACCGCGATCGCCGGCGCCGACGCGAATTGGGGGCGCATCGTCATGGCGGTCGGCAAGGCGGGGGAGCGGGCCGACCGCGACCGGCTGGCGATCTCGATCGGCGGCGTCCCCGTGGCCGAGGACGGCCAGGTTCGCCCCGACTACGACGAGGCGCCGGTCGCCGCCCACGTGGCGGGCGACGAGGTGGAGATCGGCATCGACGTGGGCGTCGGCCGCGGCCGGGCCACGGTCTGGACCTGCGACCTGACGCACGGCTACATCGACGTCAATGCGGACTACCGCAGCTGAACGGCCGCTGCTGCTGGTCGCGGCCGCGGCGCTGGTCGATGCCGATGGGCGCGTCCTGATCGCCCGGCGCCCGGCGGGCAAGGCGATGGCCGGGCTGTGGGAATTCCCCGGCGGCAAGGTGGCGGCGGGCGAGACGCCCGAGGCCGCGCTGGTCCGCGAGCTGGGCGAGGAGCTCGGCATCGACGTCTCCGCGAGCTGCCTCGCCCCGTTGACCTTCGCCTCGCACGGCTATGACGGCTTCCACCTGTTGATGCCGCTCTACGTCTGCCGCGTGTGGAGCGGCGCGCCGGCCCCGCGCGAGGGGCAGGCGATCCGATGGGTCCGGCCCGGGAGGCTCTGCGACTTCCCTATGCCGCCGGCGGACGAGCCCCTGCGGGCGATGCTGCGCGACCTGTTGTGAGGCGCGCCGCCGCCGGCCCCGCCGGTCCGGCGAGGGGAGCCGCGCCCCCGCGCTCGCCCGTGCTATCGTAAGCGGCGATAGTCGTCCGCGGGCGCGCGAGGGATGATCCGGGAAGCGGTCAGGTCGAACCCCCATGGCTGGGTCGTCGTCGCCGTGTGCTTCATGGCCCTGTGCCTGGTCTATGCGGCCCGCTCCTCGCTCGGGCTGATGATCCCGGCCTGGGAGGTCGATCCCGGCTGGCCGCGCGACTTCACCGCGACCGGCGGCGCGATCGTCCTGCTGCTGATGGCGGTCGCCTCGCCCTTCGTCGGCGATCTGGTCGACCGGGCCGGCCCGCGCCATGTGTGCGCGGCCGGGCTGTTCCTCGCCGGTCTCGGCATCCTGCTGACCTCGCGCAGCGCGAGCCAATGGCAGTTCGTCGTCTATTTCGGGCTGCTGCTGGGCGCCGGGTCCGGCGCGGTCGCGATGCCGATGGTCGCGGCGGCGACGGCCCGCCATTTCGCCGCCAACCGGGGAATCGCCAACGGCATCGCTCTGTCGGGGGCCACCGGCGGCCAGCTGCTGGCGCTGCCCGTCCTCGGCGTGCTGGTGACCGAGATCGGCTGGCGCAGCACCTACACGATCTGGTGCGTCGGGCTGTTCGCCTTCGGCGCGACCGCGTGGCTGGCGCTGCGCGACCGCGCGCCGGGTCCGGATCCGGCGGCGCGGGCCGACGCCGCGCCGGACGCGCTGCGCCGCCGACTGGGCGTGCTGGCGCGCAGCGCGACCTTCTGGCTGTTGGCGGCCGGCTTCTTCATCTGCGGCTTCACGACCGCCGGCGTCATCGAAGTGCATTTCCTGCCCTACGCGGCGAGTTGCGGCTTCCTGCCGGTCGAGGGGGCGACCGCCTACGGGGTCCATGGCGGGTTCAACATGATGGGCGTGATCCTCTCCGGCCTGCTGACCGACCGCGTGCATCAGGCGCGGCTGCTGGCGTCGATGTATTTCGTCCGCGTCGGGCTCTTCGTGCTGCTGATGTTCGTCGCCGGCCATATCGAGCTGCTGTTCGTCTTCGCCGCGCTGTTCGGCCTGTTCAACTTCGCCACCATGCCGCCCATCGCGAGCATCGTGGCGAGCCATATCGGCGTTCGCTTCGTCGGCCTCGCCATGGGGTTGATCTTCGCCGGGCACTGGCTCGGCGCGGCGCTCGGCGCCTGGCTGGGCGGCGTCTTCTACGGGGCGTTCGCCCGCTACGACGAGGTCTGGATCGCGGCGCTGCTGCTGGCGCTGCTGGCGGGCTTCCTGTCGCTCTGCATCCCCGAGCGCGGGCGGGCGCGCCGCGAACCGGCCGCCGCCGCGGCGTAGCGCCGGGCCGCCGCGCCGGGTTTCGAATCCCCGCCGCGATACGCTATCCTGCGGCGGCGGAGATGCGGGGAGGCTTCGATGGGGCGGGTCGCGCCGATGGCGCCGGGAGAGCTGCGCCGCCGCTGCCGCGAGGGCGGCTATGCCGGGCCGACCTCCGGCCATGCGCCCGGCTACGTGCAGGCCAACGTCGTCATTCTGCCGCAGCGGGAGGCCGGCGAGTTCGCGGCCTTCTGCGAGCGCAACCCGAAACCTTGCCCGGTCCTGGAGGTCCACGCGCCCGGCGACCCGGAGCCCAGGGCGATCGCGCCCGGCGCCGACATCCGCACCGACGTTCCGCGCTACCGGGTGTTCCGCGACGGCCGCCCCGTCGACGCGCCGACCGATATCGCCGGCCTCTGGCGCGACGATCTGGTGACCTTCCTGCTCGGCTGCTCCTTCATCGCCGAAGCGGCGCTGACGCAGGCGGGGCTCCGGCTGGCGCACGTCGCGGAGACCGGCTTCGTGCCGATGTACCGCACGTCGCTGGCGACCGTTCCCGCGGGTCGCTTCCGCGGCCCGATGGTGGTGTCGATGCGCCCCTTCGCGCCCGACGAGGCCGACCGCGCGCATCGGGTCACGAGCGCCTATCCGATGGCGCACGGGGCGCCGGTCCACCGCGGCGATCCCGGGGCGATCGGCATCGCCGACATCGCCGCGCCGGAATACGGCGAGCCGGTCACGATCCGGGCCGGCGAGATACCCGTCTTCTGGGCCTGCGGCGTCACGCCGCAGGAGGCGATCCTGAACGCCAGGCCGTCGCTCGCGATCACCCACGCGCCGGGACAGATGTTCGTCGCCGACGTCACCGCGGACTCGACCCGAGTCGCCGCCGCCGGGGAGGCTCGCCATGCCGGATGACGCCGCGGCGAGGACCGGCGTCGGCGCGGCGTTGGCGGCCCTGCTGGGCGACCGCGCCACCGCCTCGGCCGCGGTCCGCGACCATCACGGCAGGGACGAGTCCTGGCGCGCGCCGCACCCGCCCGATCTGGTGGTCTTTCCGGAATCGACCGCGGAGGTGGTCCGAATCGTCGAGCTGTGCGCGGCGCACCGGGCGCCGGTCGTGCCGTTCGGCGTCGGCACCTCGCTCGAAGGCCAGGTCATGGCGCTGCGCGGCGGGGTGTGCGTCGATCTCAGCCGCATGGACCGGGTGATCGAGGTCAACGCGGACGACCTCGACGTCCGGGTCGAGCCGGGCGTCACCCGCAAGCGGCTCAACGAACATCTGCGCGATACCGGCCTGTTCTTCCCGATCGACCCGGGCGCGGACGCGACCATCGGCGGCATGACCGCGACGCGCGCTTCGGGCACCAACGCCGTCCGTTACGGCACGATGCGCGAGAACGTACTCGGGCTCTCGGTCGTACTCGCCGACGGGCGGCTCATCCGCACCGGCGGGCGGGCGCGCAAATCCTCCGCCGGCTACGACCTCACCCGGCTGTTCGTCGGCTCGGAGGGGACGCTCGGCGTCATCGTCGAAGTCGTCTTGAAGCTCTACGGCGTACCCGAAGCGATATCGGCCGCGGTCTGCGTCTTCCCCGGCGTGGACGACGCGGTCGGAGCGTGCATCGACACGATCCAGGCCGGCGTCCCGGTGGCCCGCATCGAGCTGGCCGACGAGGCCCAGCTCGAGGCGATCAACCGCTTCGCCCGGACCGATCTGCCGGTCGCGCCGGTGCTGTTCTTCGAGTTCCACGGCAGCGAGAGCGGCGTCAGGGAGCAGGCCGAGGCCGTCCAGGCCATCGCCGCGGACCGCGGCGGATCCGACTTCAGATGGGCTGCGCAGGCCGAGGAGCGCAGCAAGCTGTGGCAGGCTCGCCACGATGCGCATTACGCCAACATGGCGATGCGGCCGGGCGCGCGCGGCTGGCCCACCGACGTGTGCGTCCCGATCTCGCGGCTCGCCGAGTGCATCGCCGAAACCCGGGCCGACATCGCCGGGCTGGGCCTGTTCGCGCCCATCGTCGGCCATGTCGGCGACGGCAACTTCCATGTCGACATCGTTCTCGACCCGGACGACGCGGACCAGGTCGCGACGGCCAAGCGGTTCAACGACCGGCTGGTCTCACGGGCGCTGGCGATGGACGGCACCTGCACCGGCGAACATGGCGTGGGCTACGGCAAGATGGATTTCCTCGCCGCCGAGCACGGCCAGGGGGTCGAGGTCATGCGCGACCTCAAGCGCGCGCTCGACCCCGGCAATCTGATGAATCCGGGAAAGATCGTCGAGCCGTAGCGAAGCGGCTACGGGCCGGGAGATCAGCTCGCGTCGGGCGCGCCGTCCGCGGCGTCCGGCTCCCGCCCGCCGTCCAGCCGCTTGCCGTCCAGCTCGGCCCGGCTGCGTTCGGCCTCGCCGCGCTGGCGCGCGCGGTCCCGCTTCGGTCGGCCGGCGCCGGCGCGGCCCGCCGCGGCCTTCGCCTCGCGCTCGCGGCGTTCGCGTATCTTGCGGTATTGGTTCAGGTTGACGATCTTGTCCATCGCCGACGCCCCTTCAAATCCGGCGTCGCCGCGGCTATGAATGCGCCGCGGGCCGGCCGCGCGCGGAGCTTAGCGGATTTCCGGCCAAGCGCAACCGACGGCGCCCCGACGCGCCGGGCGCGGTCGCGGGAACGGACATGCGAAAACTCCTGTTCGGCCTGATCGGCATGGTCGTCGCCGTCGCCGCGGCGGTGCTGATCCTGCCCGGGCTGATCGACTGGAACGGCTACAAGCCGGATCTGATCGCCGAGATCAGGAAGGCGACCGGGCGCGACATGCGGATCGACGGCGATCTCGATCTGGCGCTGTTGCCGTCGCCGCGCCTGTCGGCCGCCGGCGTGCGCATCGCCAACGTCGACGGAGCCGCGGCCCCCGACATGGTTCGGCTGGAGGCGCTCGGCGTCCGCATCCGTCTGCGGCCGTTGCTGTCCGGTCGGATCGAAGTCGAGAGCATGGTGCTGATCGAGCCGGCGATCGAGCTGGAGCGGCTCCGCGACGGCCGCGTCAACTGGGTCATCGCCGCGGCGGCGGTGCCGGGGCCGGCGCGCCGCGAAGCCGCGGCCGCATCCGATGCGTCCGACACGCCCGATGCGTCCGGCCGGAGCGGCGTCCGGCTCGAGAACCTGCGCATTCGCAACGGCGCGGTCACCTGGCGCGACTCCGCCGCCGGTACGGTCGAACGTCTGACCGGCGTCGATGCCGCGATCTCGGCGGAGAGCCTGTCGGGGCCGTTCCGCGCCGAGGGCGGCTTCGTCGTCCGCGGGGCGCCGATCCGGTTCTCCGCCGCTCTCGGGCGCATCGACGCCGTATCGCCGGCGCCGATGCAACTCGGGTTGGAGGTCGCGGAGACCGGCGCCGAAGCGCGGCTTGCCGGCGCCCTCGCCGACGTCCGGCGGACGCCCCGGCTGACCGGCAGGCTGAGCGCCAGGATCCCGGATCCGTCCAAGCTCGCCGCGGCGCTGGCCGCCGACGCGCCGCCCTGGTCGGGCGGGGCGTTCTCCCTGTCCGCCGAGGTCGATGCGTCGGCCGGGCGCATGTCGCTCGACGGGCTCGAACTGCGCCTCGGCCCGACCGCGGCGACGGGTCGCGTCGCCGCCTCGTTCGGCGAAGAAGTCCGGGCTGACGTCGCGCTCGTCGTCAAGCATGTCGATTTCGACGATCTGCGACGCGCCGCCCGCAGCGCGCCGCAGAAACCCGCCGGCGCCGGCCCGGCGGCGGGGTCGGTGGAGCCTCCGCCGTCCGCCGCGGGCGGCTTCCGCCTGCCTGGGAACGTCGGCGGCGCCCTCCGCGTCGAGATCGAGTCGGCGCGGCTGATGGGCGGCCGCCTGCGCGGCATCGAGCTGGCGGCGTCGCTCGACGACGGCAGGATCGCGCTGCGCCGGCTGTCGCTGCATCTGCCGGGCGAGGCGGAGGTCGCGCTGGCCGGCGCGCTGTCGAGCGCCGACGGCGAGCCGGCCTTCGAGGGCGGCGTCGAGGGCCGGGCCGACAACGTCCGCGCGCTTCTCGGCTGGCTCGGGATCGATTTGGCCCGGGTGCCCGCCGACCGGTTGCGGAAGGTTGCGGTCAAGGCCGGGATTCGCGTCGACCGCCGGCAGCTGCAGGCCACCGATATCGACATGTGGTTCGACGCGTCGCGCGTCCGCGGCGGCGTCACCTACGCCTTCCGCGAGCGGGCCGCCTTCGGCGCGCGGTTCAACGTCGACCAGTTCAACGTCGACGCCTACGTCGCGCCGGCCCCGGCCGAGGGGGCCGGGGCGCGGCCGGCGGACGATGGCGGCAAGGACGATGCCGGCGAGGCGGCCGGCGGCGCGCCTTCGACCGCGCAGCGAAAGGCCGATGCGCCGCCGCTCGCCGCGCTCGCCGGGTTCGACGCCAATCTCGATCTTCGCATCGGCGCCCTCAACTATCGCGGGACCCCGTTTCGGGACGTGGTGCTGGACGCCACCGTCGCCGCCGGCGCGTTGACCTTGCGGCGCGCGCATATCGGCAGCGTCGCCGGGACGTCGGCGACCGTGACCGGCTCCCTCGGCGGGTTCGACGGGCAGCCGTGGTTCAAGGGGAATTTCTCGGCCGCGTCGGAAGACCCGACGGGCCTGCTGCGGCTCGCCGGGATCGAGCCGTCGGGGCCCGCGCGCCGGCTCGGCCGCCTCGCGCTCCGCGGCCGCGTCGACTCGGGTCCCGACGAGACGGCGCTGGACGCCACTCTCGACGTCGCCGGCGGCAAGCTGCGGCTCGTCGGCAGCGTTGCGGGGCTGGAGGAGGCCGACCGCCACGACCTCGTCCTCGCGGTCGATCACCCGGACGCCGCGCGGCTGGCGCGGCTGTTCGGGCTCGAGATCGGCGCCGCGGACGACGAACCCGCGCCCTTCGCCCTCGCCCTGCGCTCGCGCGGGGCGCGCCGGGCCGCGCGGATCGAGGCGACGCTGAAGGCGCTCGACGTCGAGGCGACCCTGGCGGGCGAGGTCGCCGACCCGCTCGGCGCGTTCGCCCTCAATGGGACTCTCGCCGCGGCCCATCCCAACTACGCCCGGCTGATGGGGGCGTTCGACGTCGGTCTTCGGTTGGCGGGCTGGAACCCCGGCGCGGTCTCGCTGTCGACCGCCCTGAAGGCCGGCCGCTCCGGGATCGCGCTGGAAGGCCTGGCCGGCCGGATCGGCCCGGTGCAGATCGGCGGCGGCGTCCAGGCGTCCTTCGCCGCCGGGCGGCCGCGCGTGACCGCCGATCTGGCCGCCGATCGGATACCGGTCGATCTGCTGTTCCCTCCGGGGCCGCCGCGGTCGCGGCAGGACGCGGAGCCGCCTTCCGCCGCGCCGGCCGCGCCCGGCGCGGCCGCTCGCGGCGAGCGTTTCTCGCGCGCCCCGCTCGACCTGCCGATACCCGGCGGCTTCGATGCCGATCTCGCGCTGCGCGCGCAGACGCTGACCTGGCGTGGCCTCCGCATCGACGAGCCGCGCGCCGCCGTCGCGCTGCGCGACCGCGTGCTGAGGGTCGACGAGTTCGTCGGCCGGACGTTCGGCGGCGGCTTCGAAGCGAAGGGCGAGGTCGAGAACGCCGGCGCGCAGTCCTTCAAGGCCTCGCTCTCGGTCGATCGGGTCGATATCGAGCAGGCGCTGTCCGGCGCCGCCGACTTCGTCGAGGGCCGGCTCGACCTGGACCTGACCGTGGCCGGATCCGGCCGCAGCGAACGCGCGCTGATCTCTTCGCTCGACGGCAAGGGGCGGCTGGGCGTCCGCGGCGGGGCGATCCGGGGGTTCGACCTCCGCACGCTCAGCGACCGCTTCAAACGGCTCCGGGGCTCGGACGGTCTGCTCGCCCTGCCGGTCAACATCCTCACCTTGCCGGCCGATCTGCTTGCCGTCCTCGAAGCGCCGCTGGAAGGCGGCAAGACCGGGGTCTCGTCGCTCGACGGCGCGTTCACGATCGGCAAGGGCGTGCTGCGCGCCGACGATCTCCGCATGGAAGCCGACGCCGGTCGGGCGGAGGCCGCGGGGACGATCGACCTGCCGCGCTGGTGGGTGGATGCGAAGGGCCGGATCCGGCTGACCGAACATCGCGACGCGCCGCCGCTCGGCGTAGCCCTCGGCGGCCCGCTCGACGGGCCGGACCTCGCCTTCGACCTGAAGGCGCTGGAAGGGTATCTGCTGCGGCGCGGAATCGGATCGGTGCTGGAGCGGGCGCTTCCGATAATCCCGCGCGCGCCGTCGCCGGCGCCGCCCGGGCCCGCGCCCAAGCCCGCGCCCCTGGGCCCCCGCAGCGTCGCGCCGGAAGACGTGCTCAAGGGGTTGCTCGAAGGCCTCGTTCGCTGACGGCCCGCGCCCGGCTGCGGACGCCTTGCGGCCATGGCCATCGTCCGGACGGGGGCGCCGTGCGCCCGGTCGCCGGCCCAGGCGACGCGCCGATCCGGGCGCAGCAGGATCGGCCGCGCCCCGTATGCCGCCCGCTCGCCGCCGGGCTCGTCGGCCACGACCTTCAGCGGGACGCCGGGAAGCGCCGCGGCGCGGCAGATCGCCCAAGCCCGCCGGCCCGCCGCCCACGATCGCCGCCTGGACGCGCCCGGCCGTCGCCGCCCCTCAGCCCGGCCAGCCGGTCGGCGTGTGGCGGGCGGCGCGGAGCCGCCGGTCCTCCGCCCAGCGCGATTCGTGCGCCCGGCGATAGATCCAGGCCTTGATCCGGGGCGGCCATGCGCCGGGCAGGCCGTACAGGGTGGAGAAGCGCTGGGTGTGCTCGGTCAGCGGGCGCTCGCGCCGCTCCCAGGCCGCCAGCGCTGCGGTCACGTCGCGATGCCGGTCGAGATGAACCGCGAGGCTGAGCCCGTTCATCATGCCGCAGCCCGCCCCCTGGCCCAGGTTGGGCGCCATGGCGTGGGCGGCGTCGCCGACGATCGCGACCCGTCCCCTGGACCAGCGTTTCAGGCGGATCACCAGGAACGGATCCCATCGGCCGCGGTCGCCGATGCGGGCGAACAGCCCGGCCAGGTGCGGAAAGGACCGACTCCACAGCGCCGGGTCGATGGGGATGCGCCGCGCCGCCGCGTCCCGGTTCGGCATCAGCAGCGCGACGTATACCTGTTCGTCGGAGCAGGGTGTGTACAGCAGCCGACGCGGCCCCGACCAGTATTCGACGTAGAGCTGGCCGTCGGGCCGGGTCCGCTCCTCCTCGGTGCGCGGGATCAGCAGGCGGATGGCGCCTTCGCGGAGAGACCGGCGGGACCGGGTGAGGCCCAGGGAGTCCCGCGTCGGCGACCCCACGCCGTCGGCGCCGACGACGAGATCGGCCTTCAGCCGCCGGCCGTTGGCGAGGACCAGCTCGCCCTCGGCGTTCGCCCCCGCGACTTCCGATCCGGTGACGATCTCGGCCCCGGCCGCGCCGGCCGCCGCGGCCAGGGCGTCGATGCAGTTCTGGCGGACGATGGTGAACATCCGCATCGGGCCGTCGCGCGGCCAGTCGATCCGGGCGATGGCGGCGTTGGCGTCGTCCCGCATCTCGCGCGCGAGGCCGCGGAAGGCGCCCCGCGTCGCGGCCTCGAAGGCGCCCACCGCCTCCAACGTCTTCAGCGAATTCTCGTACATGTAGATGCCGGCGCCGGCGGTGCGCAGCTCGGCCCCCAGCTCGTGGACGCGGACGCTCCAGCCCCGCCGGGCCAGCGCCGCCGCCGCGGTCAGGCCCGCGAACCCGGCCCCGGCGATCTCCGCATGGCGCTTCCCCGATGCCATGGGCCGGACCCTATCCCGCAGTCCTTACCCCGACCATGGTCTGCGCGTCGTCGTCGCGCCGACGAGGCGGGAAAAGCGCGCAGCGTCCTCTCGATCCCCTTCGGACCATGGGCGCGTCCCTGCTCGACTGGAGGGCGGGAGCGGGGAGGAAGGTCGCCCGATCGCCGGCCCCGGCGGCCGCCGCCGGGTCACGCGCCGCGGTCCGCCGGCGGCGGGTCGAAGCCGTAGAGCCGGGCCGTCCCCTCGCGCAGGATCCGCGCCTTGGCGGCGTCGGGAAGGTCCGGGCGGTTCAGGACGTGGCGGGGCGAGTCGGGCACCCGGTGCGCATGCGGGATGTCGCTGGCGTAGACCCAGCACCCCACCCCGTACTTGTCCACCATGTAGGGCAGCAGGTCGTCGTCCACCTCGAAGCCGATGAAGATGCGCCCCGACCGGATGTATTCGATCGGCGTCATCTCGGGCAGCCCGCGCTCGACGATCGCCCGGTGCTCGGAGCGGACGGCGTCGCAGGCGATCCGGTCGCGGACGTTGTCGAGCACGAAGTCCATCGCCTCGATGGCGAAATCGACCCAGCTGCAGCCGGTCTCCAGGAACGAGACCCGCAGGTTGGGATAGCGGTCGAGCAGCCCGGAACTGCAGACGGTCTTGAAGCCCCGCACCACCGACATCAGGAACTGGTCGGCGGCGACGCTGGGGAACGCCCGCCAGGCCTCCATCGCCCCGGTCCCGGGGTGGACGTTGACCGGCATGTCGATGTCGTTGGCGGTCTCCCAGATGGGAGCGAGGTCCGGATGATCGAGCGACTTCGCGCCGTACTCGCCGAAGACCATCACGCCGACCGAGCCCATGTCCCTGGTGCGCCGCATCTCGCGAGCGGCCTCCGCCGGGTCGTGCGCGTCGATGACGGTGACCCATTTGAGCCGGTCGGGGGCCTGGGCGGATATGTCCGCGATCCAGTTGTTGTAGGCGCGGGTCAGGGCCTGGTTGAGGGCCGCGTCGCGGGCGAGGGGCCATTGCAGGAAGAGCGTCGGGTAGTTCACCGACAGCCAGGTGTCTTCGGCGTCCATGACCGCGAGGCGGTCCTTGGCCGAGTGGAACTCGCCGCTCTCGTGCGACCCGCGCCACTTCGCCATCCGCGTGTATTCGGTCGAGACCACGCCGTCCTTGCTCGACGGCGACGCGCCGACCCGCATCCGCTCGCCGTCGATCAGCCACGTATAGTCGTGCTCGTACTCGCCCGTCTCGACGACGACCGGCCGACGGTCGCGGAAGGCGGGCTCCAGATAGTCGTCGGAGAACGTCGCCTCCCATTCCTCGACGTGGCCGTCGCCGTCGAACGCGCCGATTCCGTCCATCGCCTCGCCCTTCGCAGCCGCCATCCGACGCCGGCCGAGTCTATGGACGCCCGAACGCCGCGTCCAGCGGTCGGGCGTCCGGTCGGGCGTTCCGCGCGGCGCGGGGCCGTTGTATCCTCGCCGCCGGGCGAGCGCGGGAGGCGCGATGTCGATCATCTCCGTCGACGGGTTCATCGACACCCATGTCCATACCGGCCCGGCGCCGTTTCGGCGGATCGGCGACACCATCGACGTGGCTCGCTGGTGCCGCGAGGCCGGGATGGCCGCGATCGTCGTCAAGAGCCATTTCGAGGCGACCGTCGCCAAGGTCTACCACGCGCGGAAAGAGGTCCCCGATCTCGGTCTGTTCGCCGGCATCGCCCTCAACCGCGGCGTCGGCGGCGTCAACCCGGGCGCGGTCGAGCAGGCTTTGGGCCAGGACGCCAAGGTGGTCTGGATGCCGACGATCGACGCCGAGAACCACGTTCGCGTGTTCGGCGCCGCGGGCGCGTTCGGCGCCATCGGCGCGGGGAGCTACGCCAACCGGTCGAAATACGGCGCGGACGGCGCCTTCACCGTGCTCGCCGGCGGCCGGCTGAGCCCCGCCGCCCGGACGGTGATCGACATGATCGCCGATTTCGGCGCCGTGCTGGCGACCGGGCATCTGAGCGAGAAGGAGATTTTCGCCGTCGTCGATCACGCGCTCGGGCGCGGCCACGACAAGATCGTCGTGACCCATCCCGAGATGCAATGCCCCGACCTGTCGCTCGACGTCCAGGTCCAGCTCGCCCGGCAAGGCTGCGTGATGGAGTATTGCGCCGTCAACTGCATGCCGATGTTCCAGGCGGTCACGTCGGACCGGATGAAGGAGTCGATCGAGGCGGTCGGTCCCGAGAACGCGATCATCGCCACCGACTCCGGCCAGCCGTTCAGCCCCAGACTGCCCGACATGTTCCGCACGTTCGCCCAGGTGCTCCACGAGAAGGGGCTTCCCCTCGAAGCCATCGCCGCGATGGCGATCCGCAACCCCGCGCGCCTGCTCGGCATCGAGCCGCGCCGGACCGATGTCCGATTGATGGACGAACTGTTCGGGGTGGCGCAGCAGGATCGAGCGCGGCCGTGAACGCGCTGTCCGGGGTTGACGGACGAATCGTTCAGGGTGGCGCGGCAGGGCTGCCGGGGCGCGGCGGGTCGAGCGGCAGCGCGCGCTCGACGTAGTCCAGGATACGGCGGACCGAGTCGGCGACCGGGGCGTCGTCGGTCTCGACCACCAGCTCGCAGGCCCCCGGGGCTTCGTAGGGGGCCGAGACGCCCGTGAAGTCGCGGATCTCGCCGGCCCGCGCCCGCCGGTACAGCCCCTTGACGTCGCGCGCCTCGCAGGTGGCGAGGCTGGCCTTGACGTAGATTTCGTGGAACCCGGACCGGGCGGCGCGCCGGGCGAGCGCCCGGTCCGCGCGGTAGGGCGAGATGCAGGCCGAGATCGCCACGAGGCCGGCGCCGGCGAACAGCCCCGCGGTCTCGCCGACGCGGCGGATGTTTTCCGACCGGTGCGCGGGGCTGAAGGCGAGATCGGCGTTGAGGCCGCCGCGCAGATCGTCGCCGTCGAGGACGCAGATCTGGTAGCCCTTGCGGAACAGCAGGCGCTCGGTCTCGATCGCCAGCGTCGTCTTGCCGGCCCCGGAAAGGCCGGTAAGCCACAGGACCCCGCCCGCATGGCCGTTTCGCGCCGTCCGCATCGGCGCGGTCACCGCCCGTTCAGCCATCCCGGACCATGTCGCCGTCGGCCGCGCCGCGCGCGCCGGCCATGCCGAACACCTGCAACAGGAAGGCCTGGACGAAGGCGATCTCCCGCAGCCGGTCGAACCGACCGGCGGCGCCGGCGTGGCCGGCCTCCATGTTGGTCTTGAGGACCAGCAGGTTGTCGTCCGTCTTGCGCGCCCGCAGCCGGGCCACCCATTTGGCGGGCTCCCAATAGGTCACGCGCGGGTCGGCGAGCCCCGCGGTCGCCAGCATGTGAGGATAGTCCCGGGCGGCGACGTTGTCGTAGGGCGAATAGGATCTGATCCGGCGATAGGCCGCGGCGTCGTCGATCGGATTGCCCCATTCCGGCCATTCCGGCGGTGTGAGCGGCAGGTCGGCGTCGCACATCGTGTTGAGCACGTCCACGAACGGGACCTCGGCGACGACGGCGCGCAACAGGTCGGGGCGCATGTTGGCGACCGCGCCGACCAGCATCCCGCCGGCGCTGCCGCCATGGATGGCGATGTTGCCGGGGCCGGTGTAGCGGGCCTCGATCAGCCGCTCGGCCGCGGCGATGAAATCGAGGAAGCTGTTGGTCTTCTTGTCGAGCTTGCCGGCGAGATACCAGCCATAGCCCATCTCCGTCCCGCCCCGGACGTGGGCGATGGCGTAGACGAAGCCGCGGTCCACCAGGCTCAACCGGCTGGTCGAGAAGGCGGCGGGCGTCGCGTGGCCATAGGCGCCGTAGCCGTACAGCAGCAACGGCGCGGAGCCGTCGCGCGGCGTATCCCGGCGATGCAGCAGCGAGATCGGCGTCTGCGCCCCGTCCCGGCCGGTCGCGAACAGGCGGCGCGTGACGTAGCGCGCCGCATCGTGGCCGCTCGGCACCTCCTGCTGCTTGCGGAGGGTCCGCCGCCGCGTCGCCATGTCGTAGTCGAACGTCTGCTCCGGCGTCGTCATCGAGCTGTAGGCGAAGCGCAGCGTCGTCGTTTCGAACTCGTAGCCCCGGATCGCCCGCAGGTCGTAGGCCTCCTCGTCGAAGGCGATCGCGTGCTCGGCGCCGCCCGGCAGTTCGGCGACGACGATCCGGAGCAGGCCGCGGCTGCGTTCGCAGCGGACCAGATGGCCGCCGAACGCCAGGATCGAGCGCAGCAGCCGGCCGGGCTCGTGCGCCAGCCAGTCGCGCCAGCGCGGGCGGCCCGGCGTCGCGACCGGCGCCTCGACGATCTTGAAGTCCTCCGCCCCGTCGGCGTTGGTGAGGATGAACAGCCGTTCGCCGTGATGAGCGACCTCGTATCTCACCCCCGGCTCGCGCGGGGCCACCGTCGCCGGCGCTTCCCCCGGCGCGTCCGCGGAGATCAGATGAACCTCCGACGTCTCGTGGTCGTGGGCGGTGATCGCGATGAATCGGCCGCTTTCCGACCTCTCGATCCCGACGAAGAAGCCGCGGTCCCGCTCCTCGTACACCAGCCGGTCGCCGGTCGGATCGGTCCCGACGACGTGCGCGAACACCCGATGCGGCCGGTGGTGGTCGTCGAGCACGGTGTAGAACAGGGTCTCGCCGTCATTCGCCCAGGCCGCGTCGCCCTTGGCGTCGTCGATGCGGTCGGGAAGGTCCGCGCCGGCGTCCAGGTCGCGGATGCGGAGCGTGAACCGCTCCGCCCCGTTGAGATCGACGCTATAGGCGATCCGGTCGTGGCGCGGGCTGTGGCGGCAGGCGCCGATGCGGAAGAAGGCGTGGCCGCAGGCTTCCCGGTCGCCGTCGAGCAGAAGCTGCTCCGGCGCGTCGTCGCCCCGGCGCCGGCAGTATTTCGGATGCTGCCCGCCGGTCTCGTAGCGGACGTAGTAGGCGTAGGCGCCGTCCGGCGTCGGCGCCGTCGACTCGTCCTCCCGGATGCGCCCCTTCAGCTCCGCGAACAGGGCCTCCCGCAGCGCCTCGGTCGGTTCCGTCGCCGCCGCGGCGTAGGCGTTCTCGGCCTCCAGATAGGCGCGGATGTCGGCGTCCAGCCGTTCGGGGTCGCGCATCGCCGCCCGCCAGTCGGGATCCTTGAGCCAGGCATACGGGTCGTCGCTCGCCTCGCCGTGACGGATGACGCGGTTGGGCCGCTCGGGCGCGATCGGCGGCGTCGGGATGGCGTCGGACATGCGTAGGGCGGAAGTTGCGCGGATCGGGCCGTCGAGGCATAACCGAAAGCGGCTCCGCGCGTCCAGCGAGGAAAGGTCGAATCGCATGTCCAGCGACGCCTGCGCCGGCCCGCGGCGGGAAAGCGTGGCGGTGAAGGTCGGCGGCGTGACCATCGGCGGCGGCGCCCCGGTCGTCGTGCAGTCGATGACCAACACCGACACCGCCGACGTCGAGGCGACGGTCGCGCAGGTCGCGGCCCTGGCGCGCGCCGGGTCCGAGATCGTCCGCATCACCGTGGACCGCGACGATGCCGCCCGCGCGGTCCCGCGCATCCGCGAGCGGCTCGACCGCATGGGCTGCGGCGTCCCCCTGGTCGGCGACTTCCACTATATCGGCGACCGCCTGTTGACCCGGTATCCGGACTGCGCCGAGGCGCTCGCCAAGTACCGCATAAATCCCGGCAACGTCGGGTTCGGCGACAAGCGCGACCCGCAATTCGCGACCATGATCGAGGTCGCGCTGCGCCGCGGCCGGCCGGTGCGGATCGGCGTCAACTGGGGCAGCCTGGACCGGGAGCTGCTGACCGGGATGATGGACGAGAACGCGCGCGCGCCGACGCCGAAGGACGCGGCGCAGATCACGCGCGACGCCATGGCGGCTTCGGCCTTGCTGAGCGCCCGGCGCGCCGAAGAGCTCGGGCTCGGACGCGACCGCATCGTCGTCTCGTGCAAGGTCTCCAACGTCCAGGACCTGATCGCGGTCTATGGCGACCTTGCCGCCAGATGCGATTACGCCCTCCATCTCGGGCTGACCGAAGCGGGCATGGGGTCCAAGGGGATCGTCGCCTCGACCGCGGCGCTCGCGGTCCTGTTGCAGCGGGGGATCGGCGATACCGTCCGCATCTCCCTCACGCCCGAGCCCGGCGGCGACCGCGCCCGCGAGGTCGTCGTAGCCCAGGAGCTGCTTCAGACCATGGGGCTTCGCGCGTTCGCGCCGCTGGTCGCGGCCTGTCCGGGTTGCGGGCGGACCACCAGCACCGTCTTCCAGCAGCTGGCCGCCAGGATCCAGGGCCATGTGCGGGCGCGTATGCCCGAATGGAGCCGCGCCCATGTCGGGGTCGAGGCGATGAACGTCGCGGTGATGGGCTGTATCGTCAACGGCCCCGGCGAGAGCAAGCACGCCGATATCGGCATCAGCCTCCCCGGTACCGGCGAGGAGCCGGCGGCCCCGGTGTTCATCGACGGCCGGAAGGCGCTCACCCTGCGCGGCCCGCACATCGCCGAGGAGTTCCAGCGCATCGTCGACGACTACGTCGAGTCGCGCTACCCGAAGCGGGCGGCGGGGCGGGATGCGCCGTCCGAATCGCCGCTTGCCGCGCGCCGGCCCGTCGCGTAATCTCCGCCGCAGACGACGGTTCCCTTCGGGGAGGAGAGAGGGAACGGGGTAGGGCGGTTGCGCCGAAGCCCCGGCTGTCCCCGCAACTGTGTGCGGTTAGCGAGCGCCCGACGAAGCCACTGGCGATTCGGGAAGTCCAGGCCGGGAAGGCCGGGCGCGAGCGTCGATCCGCAAGCCAGGAGACCTGCCGTCGCCGGTCACCCACCCGTGGTCGGGGCAACCTCAGGGGGCGGACCTTCCGTCAGCGGTGACGACGGCGTTGGCGCTGCCGGTTCGTCCCTCCGACGCTTCCGCGTGAGCGCGCGCCGATGCGCTGACGAGGAGGCGACGACATGCACGCATCGATTCTTTCGATCCGACCCGCGGCCCGCGCGGCCGCGGCGGCCCTGTGCGCGGCTTCGATATCTCTCGCCGCCGGCAAGGCGGGTCGCGCGCAAGGAGCCGGGGCGGTCGCGACCGCCCCGGAGACGGTGGTGACCGCGACCCGGATTCCGACCCCGGTCGACGAGATTGCGGGCAGCGTCCGGGTAATCACCGCCGAGGACATCGAACGCAACCAGTACCGGACCGTCGCCGAAGCGTTGCGGCGGCAGACCGGGTTGAGCGTCATACGATCGGGCGGCCCCGGCAAGCAGACCTCGGTGTTCAGCCGCGGCGGCGAGTCCAACCACACGCTGGTTCTGATCGACGGCGTCGAGATCGGCGATCCCGGCGCGCCGGACGGGGGGATCGACTTCGCCCACGTCCTGACCCAGGACGTGGAGCGCATCGAGGTCCTCTACGGCTCGCAGGGCGTGCTCTACGGCTCGGACGCCATCGGGGCGGTGATCAACGTCGTCACCAGGCGCGGCGAGGGGCCGCCGGAGGGGTCCGCATTCGTCGAGGGGGGGTCGTTCGCGACGCTCAACGGCGGGGCCGGCCTGCGCGGCCGCAGCGGACGCTTCGATTATGCGGTCAGTGCGCAAACGCTGCGCGTCGGCGGCCTTACCGCGAGGTCCCTGCCGGACGACGACGACGGATACGAGAACCATACGGTCGGCGGGAAGCTGCGGTTCGCGCCCGATTCCGGCGTCGAGCTGGACGGCGTCGTCCGCTACGTCCACAGCTACAACGAGTTCGACCACGAGTTCGACGTCTCCCCGTCGCGCAACGACAGGACCGTCGCCGAACAGATCTACGCCCGCGGCCAGGTTCTGGTCCGGTCGTTCGGGGGGCGGGCGGAGCACCGTCTCGGGATCGCCTGGACGCAACACGATCGCCGCAACCGGGCGGAATCTTCGCGGTCCGACTATCCCGGCGCGAAGCTCAAATTCGACCTTCGGAACGACCTCCGGGTCGTCGACGGCCACGTCGCGACCGTCGGTCTGGAGACCGGGCGGGAAGCGATCGACCCGACCGGCCCCTACGTAGCCCCGAAGGCGGACGCCCGGACCGATGCCGTCTACGTCCAGAACCGCATCGCCCGCGGCCCCTTCTTCGCGGCGCTGGGCGGGCGCCTGGACGACCACGAATCGTTCGGCGTCGAACCCACCTGGCGGGCCGAGGCCGGCTACGCCTTCGCGGGGACCGGGGTCAGAATCAGAGGCTCCTACGCCACCGGGTTCAAGGCGCCGTCCTTGTCCGAACTCTTCGCCTCCTGGGGCAATCCGGCGCTGAAGCCCGAAGAGAGCCGGAGCTGGGAGATCGGCTTCGACCGGACGTTCGCGGAGGGCCGCGCCGAATTCGGCCTGACCTGGTTCGGTTCGGCGATCGACGATCTGATCGGGTATGACGGCGAGGCGCAGAAGAGCGTCAACGTCGACGAGGCGGAGATCTCGGGCGTCGAGGTCTTCGCGCGGGCGGCGCTCGGCCGCGGCGTCCGCGTCGGGGCCGACTTCGCCTATACCAGGTCCGTGGACGGGAAGACCGGCGCGGACCTGCTGCGCCGACCCCGGCGGAAGGCGTCCGTCGAGATCGCGACGACGCCCCTGGACGACCTCTCGCTGTCGGTCGCCGGGCTGTATGTCGGCGAGCGGGCGGAGTATGGCGGCGCGAGATCGCCCGCCTACGTCACCGCCCGCGTCGCGGCGTCCTGGCGCTTGACCGACCGGGTCGATCTCACCGGCCGGATCGAGAACCTGTTCGACCGCGACTACGAGGATCCGGCCGGGTATCCCCAGCCCGGCATCGGCGCCTTCGCCGGCCTGAAGACGCGGTTCTGACGCGGCCGCGGAGAGATTCCGCCCATCCGCGCCATCCGGCCCAAGGGCGGGCGCAAGCCTGCCCCCGGCCGCGTCGTCGTTTACGGCGTCGTCCCGGTTCAGAACCGCCGGCGCATCGAGAGTTCGGCCCGTTGGCGGCTGTAGTCGAACACGTCCTGGATGTTCGGATTGCGCCGCTCGTGGACCAGCGACGGCGCCGGGATGAAGCCGGCTACAGCCATGGCCATGCGTAGTGCGCGAGCATCTTGCGCCAGGGGCCGGGGATCACGCCGCTTCGCGCGGGCGGATGGCGCGCAAGGCGGCGGCCTTGTCCCGCGCCGCGATCTCGAGCTCGTAGCGGTTCTGAAGGTTCGTCCAGCTCCGGGCGTCGGTGCTGAAGTACCGCGCCAGACGCAGCGCGGTCTCGGCCGTGACGCCGCGGCGGCCGCGGACGATCTCGTTGATCCGCGCCGGCGTCACGCCGATCGCCTTCGCCAGCGCGGCGGCGGACAACGCGAAGGGCTCCATGAAGTCCCGCTTCAGCACTTCGCCAGGGTGAACCGGCTCCAGTCGGGTCATGTCGATGCCTCCTCGAACCACGTCGGCGGTGATCGACGATCTTTGTATCGTAGGCGTCTCCCTCCGCGAAGCGGAAACGGAGCCGCCGCCGGTCGTTGATCCGGATGCCGTGCGAGCCTCGACGGCCGCCCCGCGAGGGAGTGAACGATTCGCCGAAAGGCCATGATCCTGTCCTTTCCCCCTTGCAGTGATACGGCATCGCGTACCGCCGGGTATACGGGGGATCCCCCCGGGCGGTCGGAACGGCGGCGTTGCTTCGATCCGCGCCCGAAACGGCGCCGTATCGTTGCTTGCGTCATCGCTTGAGCCAGCCGAGCATGCGCTGGATGCGGTCGCCGCTTGCAGAGTCCGGCGTCGAAGGCGGCGGGCGTCTTGCGGTCGGAGCGGCCCGGAATGCGCGCCTCGATGCGCCGCCCGGCCGGGGCTTGGCGGCGGCGGTCGCCGTCATGGCCCTTGTCGGCGACCGGGGCATGAGGAGTGGAGCCATGCGCGGCATCGTCGGCAGCCTCGTTTTCGCCGCCGCGGTCTCCTGCATGGCCGCGGCCGGGCCCGCGCGCGACGATGTCGTCATGCCCAACATCGTCATGATCGTGTCGGACGACCAGTCGTACCGGGATCTCGGCTTCCTCGGCAACGACCTCGTGCGCACGCCGCACATCGACCGCCTGGCCGCCGCATCGGCCCGCTACCCGGCCGGCTACGTTCCCATGAGCCTCTGCCGGGCCTCGCTGGCCACGCTGCTCACCGGGTTGTATCCGCATCAGCACGGCATTCACTTCAACCATCCGCCGCCGGGTTACGCCAAGATGCTCGACATGACCGCCCCGCAATATCGCGCGACCCGGGCGACGACCGATTACCTCATTCGGAACGCGCCGACGTTGCCGGCGATCCTTGCGCGCCGCGGCTACGCCACGCTGCAAACCGGCAAGCACTGGGAAGGCCACTACGCCAACGCCGGTTTCACCCACGGCATGACGCTCGCCCGCCCCGCCGCTCGCCCCGCCGGGGGGGGGGCGTGGGCCGTCGCCGGAACCCGCAAGCAGACCAACGGCGAATGGGTGGCGCACGGCAACGGCGACGCCGGGTTGGCCATCGGGCGCGAAACGATGCGACCGATCTGGAACTTCATCGACGAACATGCCGGCCGGCGGCCGTTTTTCGTCTGGTATGCGCCCTTTCTGCCCCACACGCCCTATGACGCGCCGCCCGAATACGAACGCGCCGCGCGGGCGAGCGGCGCGCCGCCCCATCTCGTCCCGTACTATGCGTCGATCGCCCGGTTCGACGACACCGTCGGCGCTCTGCTCGCGGCTCTCGAGGAGAGGGCGCTTCTCGACTCGACGCTGATCGTCTTCGTCATCGACAACGGCTTACGGCCCGACCCGGCGCGGCCCGCGCGGCAGCACGTCCGCAGCAAATTCTCGCCCTACGAAGACGGCTTGCGGACGCCCATCCTGTTGCGCTGGGACGGCCGCATTGCGCCGGGCGACCATCTTCAGCCGGTTTCCACGGTCGATCTCGTCCCCACCATCCTGTCCGCCGCCGGCCTCTCCGGCGAAGTCACGCCGAGGATGCGCGGGCGCGACCTGTTTCCCTCCGCCGCCGGCGCCGAAGTCCTGCCGACGGTTCCGGTTTTCGGCGCCATCTACCCCGGCAACGCCGCGAGCCTGGGACACCCGTCGCGCCACGTTCGCGGCCGCTGGGTCCGGGACGGCGACTTCAAGCTGATCGCGCCCGGCCCCGGGCCCCGTCCCCTGGAGTCCGCGCTCTACGATCTGCGCGAAGACCCCGGCGAAACGACCAATCTCGCGGCCCTCCCCGCCCAGGCCGGGCGCATCGCGCGGATGAAGCGCCTCCTCGACGAATGGTGGTCGGCGGAGGACGACGAAGCCGTAACCCGGCCCGACGCGGCGCCTTCGGCGGACCGCCGAAGGCGCTGACGACGGACGCCGGCGACGGCCTGCGCCGCCGGCGGCGAAACCCGGCATCCCGCCTCCTGCTTGTCCGTGAGATTCAACCGGTGCGGACGGAGCGATGGTCGCAGCCGGCGCGGTCGAGCGCGGTCCAGCAGTCGGGCCCATCGGTGATTGTCCTGGTTCCGGGGTCGAGGCGGCGCTTGGCGAAGCGGGCGATCTCGCGCTTGCGGAAGCCCTTGACCGGAGCCGGCTTGACCTTGCGCGGGCGGCCCTGGGAGCCGGTCGAGACCGCGTCCACGAACGGCGTCTTGCCGGGTGTCCTGGTCCAGACACATGTGAGACGGCGCCCATCGCGCCAGTCGATATCCGGTCGTTCCATGGCCGGAAGCCTGCTTGGCCATGGATGCTCCCGGAGGCCCACCCGGTGTCTCATATGTAGTGAACCAGGACACGTGCTTGACCGCCTCTACTGGCGGCGCCATGATCGTGCGATGCAGCGGGTGCAACCGCAAATCATGGGCCGCGTCTCGATAGAGGTTCTGGAAGGCGTCGAATCGTTCGCTATCGACGATCCGGGATCGCCTGTAGCCCGGATCCAAAAGGATACCCGCTTATCCGTGAGACTCAACCTGCGATGAGCGCGGGGTAAGGGATGGGTCGCCTGCGAGCGGCGTTGTGGATGAAGCGCGGGATCATGGTCTGGAGTCGGTAGCGACGGTTGCAGCGCCAGGCGAAGCTGGCGAGATAGCGTTCGGCATGGTCGGATCCGAGCTTTCGGCAGGTTCCGGAGATCGCGCTCTTGATGTTGCCGAGGGTGATGTTGACCCACTCCCGTTTTCCCGTGCGCACTGGCTCGCTTCCCGATGAATTCCCAATGAAAGGCGAAGCCCTCCGCAATGCGCGGGTAATCCTGCTTTACTTGCCGTGGTTGGCGCTGCTGGGCTGGCTGGCCAGCCTGTCCTGGTTCCTGACGGACGACGCCTTCATCAGCTTCCGCTACGCCCGCAACCTGCTGGAAGGCCACGGGCTGGTGTTCAACCCCGGCGAATACGTCGAGGGCTACTCCAACTTCCTGTGGGTGCTGGAGCTGGCGGCGATATGGGGATTGTCGGGGGTCGCGCCGGAGCACGCGGCGCCGTGGCTGTCCGTCGCCTTCACCGTCGGCGCCATCGCCGCGACGATGTGGTGGGTCGCGCGCCTGCCGTCGCTCCGCCGTCCGGGGGGGGGGGGCTGGTCGCATGGATGACCCTCGGCTTCCTGTGCTCCAGCGCCACCTTCGCGGTGTGGACGTCGGGCGGCGGGCTGGAGACGCGGCAGTTCACCTTCTTCATCGTCCTGGCCGTGATGTGCCTGAGCCTTTACAGGGACAGCCGCGGGGGCCTGCTGGCGGCGTCGTTGAGCCTGGCCGCCGCCGCTTTGACGCGGCCCGAAGGCCCGCTGTTGGCGGTGCTGTGCTTCGGCTGGTTCGTCGTCCAGCGGATGGCGGACACGGGGCGTCCGAAGCCGGACTGGCGGCGGTTGATCTGGTTGGCGGCGCCTTTCGTCGTCCTGGTCGGCGCTCATTTTCTGTGGCGCTACGCCTATTACGGCGAGTGGCTGCCCAATACCTACTACGCCAAGCACGTGCGGCCCTGGTACGAGTCGGGCTTTCGCTATCTGTGGGCGGCGGCGATCGAGACGGGACTGTATCTGCTCATCCCCCTGGCCGTAGTCGCCATGCGGGATCGCTGGCGAACGTCTCGCGACGGGACATACGCGCTGGCGCTGCTCCTGGTCGGCGCTCATATGGCCTATTTGATGCGGATCGGCGGCGATCATTTCGAGTATCGCCCGCTGGACTTCTACTGGCCGCTGCTGGCCGTCCCCGCGTCCATGGGAATCGTCCATCTCGGCGCGCGGATCGCCGGCTCTCGGCTGGCGCGACGGTTCTCTCTCCTGTCAGGAGGCGGCGCGCGAACATGCGCGATCGTCCTGTTCGTACCGGTGTTGTTCTACGGCAGCGCGATTCAAGGCGCCCTGTTGTTCGAGGGAGCCGCAATACGCAAATATATCCCGAGGCTTCACATAGAACTCGACGATGACAACAGCAGATGGTTGCTTGCCGTTCCAGGAATGACGATGCTCGTCTCTATCTCCAACGACCTGCGTCGCCAAACCACTCGACAGTTCGTCGCCACACCCTTCGCGGAGCACCGTGAGTTCGCCAACAGCCAATTGCGGAGCTGGAAGCCCTATGAGAACATGGATAGAGGAGTCATTCCCGATGATGCGCTGACGGTCGCATGGTCGATCGGAATCTACCCCTATTATCTCCCTGACCTGAAGGTCATCGACATGCGCGGCTTGACCGATGCGGTGGTGGCGCGCAACCCGGTCACAAAACCCAATCACAAGCGCGTCATCGCCCACGACCGGCGACCACCACCCGGATATCTCGAAGAACGGGGCGTCAACTTTACCATATATCCCGCGGCATCCAGCAAATCCCAGGCGCTTCGCCGTGCGCAATATGCCGTGAAGGTCGGTTCGAATCTGTGGATGCCCTTCGACTCTCTCGACCGGCAATGGGTCTTCGATCGTTTCGTCGGACGAGACTAAGGGTACGCGATTTTTCAACGACCGATCCATCCGGCGAGCGTTTATATTCCGACGACCATTCCTAACTGCGTCGGGCTGCGCCTGTTGGCCGACGGCGACGAGGTCGCGGTCTGGCGCGGCGACGATCCGAGAATCTTTTCGCTTGACGCCGCGGTATCGTATGTCGTACGGTACAGGCGTCGTCCGGTCCCGACCGGCGCTGTCGGCGAGGAGCGGCCAAGGGAAACTCGGGCCGCTACGGTAGGGCGATTGCCTGTCAGGTCCAAGAGTCCGTTTGAGGATCGCGCTTATCCATGAGTGTCGTCCCCGGCGAGAAGGCTTCGTCCGAAATGGATTCCCGCTTTCGCGGGAATGACGGAGGGGGCTGTGACGACGGCCCGAGGGAGACCGTCGGCTCGAGGCGGATACGCCGACAATTCGTCATTCCCGCGAAAGCGGGAATCCAGGGCGGTCGCGCCCGGCAGAGCCCGATTTCTCGAACGGACTCTAAGGAGTCCCGCTCGTGAAGAAGTGGTTGAAGAAGCGGCTGAAAGCATGGATCGGGCGACTGGCGCGGTTCATTGCGCGTGAACTGCGCGACGAATTTCCTGAACCTCAACTGGACGATCGAAAACACGTCAAGATCGACGTCTCGGACTTCGTACAACAACTCGGCAGCGGGCGCGTCAAACATGACTTGATTCATTTCATGGAAATGAATCATCGCTGGATCGCGATGCTGCAAGATCGGAATCGACGCACCGCCGCCGCAACGAACGACTTCGTCGACCGGGAAATGAAAAACACCTTGTTCCATAGGAATCAATACAAAGTGATCGAATCGAAGCGCGACCAGATGTACGAACTCGGCGGATATATTCTCGACCTCGGGGTTTACAGGGGGGGGTCTACCCGGCTCCTGGCCAAGAGATTTCCCGAGGAAACGATCCACGGGTTCGATTCGTTCGAAGGATTGCCGGAAGACTGGTCGTATGTCTTGAAGGGCGGGTTCGGCGACGTTCAGGGGGTTGCGCCGGACATGCCCGATAACGTCGTCTTGTATAAAGGATGGTTCGACGAAACGCTTCCGCGCTGGAAAGCCTCTCATTGCGACCGGCCCATCTCGATTCTTCGCGTCGATTGCGACATCTACTCATCGACGAAGACCATATTCGACGTTCTTGGAGACCGCCTCGGATCCGGATCCTGGTTGGTATTCGACGAGCTCATCGGGTATCGGGGTTGGGAGAATCACGAGTTCAAGGCGTTCATGGAGTTTATCGACGAGACCGGCTTCGATTACACCTACGTCGCATACGGGCTGACCTACGTCATCGTTCGACTTGGCGCCGGCGATGCGAACGTCGGACGTGGCGAGCGCCTCGCCGAGGGTGACGCCGATGACGTCGCGACCGGCCCGCCGGGGTGAGTCGGTCGCTCGGGGGCGCGGCGTGGGCGGATCGTCGTTCATCGTGGACGAACCGGGGATGGGGACGGTCGAGGTCTTCCCGCTGCCGACCTCGGAGGAGTTCCTGTTCGCCCTGTGCCGGGAGATCTTCGAGAAGCATTGGAGCGCCATCGCCTTCGGCACCCTCATCCAGGGGGCGGTCTACGAGATCAAGGCGCCCGCCGCGCCCCGGAAGATATCGTTGTTCGACGGCTATCTGACGGTCGGTTTCGGCGATTGGCACTTCCATATCTGCATCGGCGCGCATCGCGGAAGCAAGGACAACCCGACGCCGCCGGCCCTGGCGAAGCGCCGCCGCACGTCGCGGGCCGAACTCTATCGCTGCCTCGACGGCGCCGGCGCGCCGAACAGCTGGGGCCTCCGCCTGTTCAACGGCGCCGGCGAGCAGCAGATGACGGTGTTCCTCCCCAACCCCTTCCTCGATGAGGACGACCGCATCCGGCGCGACCCGGACTGGTCCCGGCTCGCGCTGTGGGACAGTCTGCGCAAGAGCCGCCTCGGGCTGGACGCGGATCCGAAGGATCGTTCCTGCCTCGGATTCGGCGGCCACTGACCGGAGCGGCCGCGCCATGCGCCGCGCCGCCGCCCTCCTCGCCGCGCTCGGCCTCGCGGCCGCCCTTGGCGGCGCCTCCGCGGCCAAGCCCCGCCGGATCGTCAGCGTCAATCTGTGCGCCGACCAGCTCGTCCTGTTGCTGGTCGAGCGCGAACGCATCGCCTCGGTGAGCCATCTGGCGGCGAACCCGGCGGTCTCGGCCCTCGCCGACCGCGCCGCCGGGCTCCCTCCGAACCACGGCCATGCGGAGGAGATCTTGCCCCACCGGCCCGATCTGGTCGTCGCCGGCTTCCTGACCGCAACCTCGGCCGTGCATCTGCTCCGCCGCCTGGGGCTTCCCGTCGTCGCGCTCGACGTGGCGCGGACCTTGGCCGACGTCCGGGCCAACCTCCGCCGCGTGGCCCGGCTGGTCGGCGAGCGGGCGCGCGGCGAGCGCCTCGTCGCCGCGTTCGACCGCCGGCTCGCCGCCGCCGGGCCGCCGCCGACCGGCGGGCCCGGCCGGCCGCGTCCGCTGGCCGCGCTCTATCGGGCCAACGGCTATTCGCCCGGCGCGGGGACGCTCGCCGACGCCGTGGTCGCCGCCGCCGGGCTCGACAACCTGGCGCGGCGCATGGGGCGCAGCGGGACGTCGCATCTGCCCCTGGAACTGCTGGTCGCCGGCCGGCCGGATCTGTTGGTCGTCGGCGGAGGCGGGAGCGGCGCCGGCGATGGCGGCGATCCCTCGCGCGCCGCCGCCCTGCTGCGCCATCCGGCGCTGCGCCGCGCCTTCGCCGGGCGTCCGATCGTCGAGATCCCGGACCGGCTGTGGGCGTGCGGGACGCCTGCGGTCGCCCGGGCGGTCGAATTGCTGGCCGCGGCCCGTCGGCGTCTCGGCGCATGAGCCGGACCACCCCCGCCTTCGCCTTCGCCCCGGCCGGTCTCGCCGGCGGGTCGCGCGCCTTGGCGCCGCTGCTGGCGGGCCTCGCCGCCATCGCCGCCTGCGCGTCCCTGCTCGTCGGTCCCGCCCCGCTTGGCTTCGCCGAGGCGGCGGCGGCGCTGTTCGACGGCGAGGCCGAAGCCGCCGGGCTGATCATGCGCCAGATCCGGCTGCCGCGCACGCTCCTGGCCTTGATGCTGGGGGCCACGCTCGGTCTCGCCGGCGCGGCGCTCCAGGGCTATCTGCGCAACCCGCTCGCCGAGCCCGGCCTGATCGGCGTCACCGCGGCGGCGTCGCTCGGCGCGGTGATCGCCCTCTATAGCGGCCTCGCCGCCGCCTTCGCGCTCGCTCTGCCGGCCGGGGGCATATTGGGCGCCGGCGTAGCGGTCGCCCTCGTCCATTTCCTCGCCGGGCGCTTCGCCGGACCGTTGACCCTGATCCTCGCCGGCGTCGCCGTCACCAGCCTGGCCGGGGCGCTGACCGCCCTGGCGCTCAACTTCGCGCCCAGCCCGTTCGCCGCCCTGGAGATCGTGTTCTGGATGCTCGGCTCCCTCGCCGACCGCGACTGGACCCATGTCGGGCTCGCGGCGCCGTTCATGGCCGCCGGCTGGATCGTCCTTCTCGGGCTCGGCCGGCCGCTCGACGCGCTGACGCTGGGCGAGGAGGCCGCGCGCAGCCTCGGCGTCGATCTCGCCGGCCTCCGCCGCCGCGTGGTCTTCGGCGCGGCGCTCTGCGTCGGCGCGGCCACGTCCGTCGCCGGCAGCATCGGCTTCGTCGGGCTGGTCGTGCCTCATCTTCTCCGCCCCCTGACCGGGCATCGCCCCGGCCGGCTGCTCGCGGCCAGCGCGTTCGGCGGCGCGCTGTTGACCACGGTCGCCGACGTCGTCGTCCGGGCGCTCCCGACCGGGGGCGAGCTCAAGCTCGGCGTCCTGACCGCCCTCGTCGGCGCGCCGTTCTTCCTCTATCTGATCGTCGGCGCGCGCCGCTGGCCCGGCGGCGGGTGGCGATGAGCCCCCGCCTCGCCGCCGTCGACGTCTCCGTCCGCCTCGCGGGAAGGCCGGTCCTCGACTCGGTCTCGGTCGAGGTCCAAGCCGGAGAGACGGTCGGGCTGATCGGCCCCAACGGCGCCGGCAAGACCACGCTGCTGCGCGTTCTCGCCGGACTTCAGCCTCCGGGCCGCGGCGAGATACGCTTGGCCGGCCGCCCGCTGGCGGCGATCGACCGCGCCGAGATCGCCCGCTCGATCGGCTTCCTGCCGCAGGGCGGGACCAGCCATTGGGACGTGACCGTCGAGACGCTGGTGACGATGGGCCGGCTGCCGCATCTGGGCCGCTGGCGCGGCCCTTCGGTGCGCGACTTCGAGGCGGTGGGTGCCGCGATGGACGCGGCCGACCTGGCCGGGCTCGCCCGGCGCCCGGTGACGCAGCTGTCCGGCGGCGAGTTGTCGCGGACGTTGCTGGCGCGCGTCCTCGCCGGCGAGCCCGAGCTGCTGCTGGCGGACGAGCCGGTGTCCGGCCTCGACCCGGCCCATCGCCTCGACGCGATGGAGATCATGCGCGCGCTCGCGCGGCGCGGCGCCGGCGTCGTCGCCGTTCTGCACGATCTGTCGCTGGCCGCGCGCTTCTGCGACCGGCTGGTGTTGCTTCATTCGGGTCGCAAGATCGCCGACGGGCGGCAGGACGACGTGCTGACGCCCGGGAATCTGAGAGACTGCTACGGCATCCGGGCGCATCGGGGGCGGATCGACGGCGGCCATTTCATCGTTCCGATCGAGCGCATCGGACCGGGGGACGCGGCGCGGGGTGGAGCGCGGTATCGCATCGGAGCGTGACCGGCGACCGGCCCGCTGCGGCTGGGCCTTGTCGATCGGCGTCCACGCCTCGATCGTCGGGGCGTTGGTCTTCGCCGCCGCGCCGCCGCAGATGCGGGCCCCGGAACCGGCGCTCCGGGTCGAGCTCCTGTCCGCCATCCCGTCGCGGGCGGAGCGGGCGCATCGCCGCGCCGCGCTGCGACTCGACGCCCGTCCCGATGCCCGTCCCGACGCGACTCCCGCCCCCTCGCGCGGCGGCTGGGCCGCGCCGGTGGAGACCGCGGCGAGAGCAATGGAGCGGACCGTCGCGCCGGTTCCCAAACGCAGGCCGCCGGTCCCGGCTCCGGCGCTGGCGGCGACGCCCGAACGGCTCCCGCCGCGCCAACCGGCCCCCGAGCCGTCGCCGCCGCCGCCGCGGCCATCGCCATCGCCGCCGTCGCCGTCCTCGCCGCCGTCGGCGGTCTCCGCCGCCGCGCCGGCTTCCGTCCCGGTCGGCGTCGCCGCCGGCAACCCGGTCCCGCGATACCCGAGAGAGGCGCGGCGGCGCGGGATCGAGGGGCGCGTCGTCGTCCGCGTGGCCGTGGACGCGGAAGGCGCCGCGTCCAGGGCGTGGGTGCATCGTTCGAGCGGGCGCCCGACCCTCGACCGGGCGGCGCTGTCCGCGGTCTCGGAATGGCGCTTCCTTCCCGCCCGCGTCGGCGGGCGAAGCGTCGCCGGAATCGTCGACGTCCCGGTATCGTTCCGCCTCGACCCGTAGGCAAGCCGGTTATTGGAATTGGCAATGCCGGCGCGGTCGGGTAAGTACGGCCCGCCCCCCGGTCGGAGAGGGATCGGTCCCATGGCCGTCGCCGTGCAGGAGCGCCTCTACCCCCTGTTGTCGGACGTGAGCGCGAGTCTGGTCTTCTCGACCCGGCTTCCGTTGCCGATCGCCGGCGTCGAACCGGACCGTTCCCCGTCGGAGAGCGCATGGGCGTTCTCCGTGGTCGGCGCGCTGGTCGGCGGCGTCGGCGCCGCGGTCTACGCGCTCGCCTTCGGCGCCGGAGTGCCGCCCTTGCCGGCGGCGACGCTGGCCATCGCCGGCATGGTCCTGGCGACCGGCGCGTTGCACGAAGGGGGGCTCGCCGCCGCCGCCCGCAGCCTCGCCGGCGGCCGGGATCGCGAGGCCGGCCACGCCGCCGCCGCGGCGCTGGTCATCGCCCTGTTGCTGCGTATCGGCGCCGCGGCGGCCTTGGCCGATCCATGGACGGTCGGGGCGGCGTTGGTCGCCGCCGGCGCGCTAAGCCGCGCTGCGCTCGCGACCGTGATGCACGCCGTCGGGGCGGCGCCGGACGACGAGGCCGCCGCCGCGGCCGGGCGGCCGGGCGCGCCGACCGCGGCGCTCTCCTGCGCCGTCGCGGCCCTTCTCTCGTTGATCGTCCTGCCCGCGGGCGCCGCGGTCGCGGCGATCCTCGCCGCCGCGGCCCTGGGCGCCGCCGTCGCCCTGGCCGCGCGCGCATGGTTCGGCGGGACCACCGGCGACGTCTTCGGGGCCGCGCAGCAGACCGCGGAGATCGCCTGTATCGTCTCGCTGGCGGCGATTCTGACGCCGCATTGACCGAAACCGAATTTTTCACTTGACACGGGGCGTCGTCTGTGTTACGATGCGCCATCCTTGAAAAATGTGATCGGGCCCCGCGGCGACCCGTCCGCGGGGTTTCTCGTCGCCCGAACCGGAGATTTCCATGTCCCGACCTTCTGCAATCGAAGATTGTATTCTCGACGACGTATCGGCTGCGCTCGCGGCCTCTTCGTCGCGCCCGCCCGCATCCGGGCGGAGCGGGGCGGCATGGGCGGAGCCGCCTGTCGGCAGGCCGTTTCGGGGTCCGAATTCACCCTGCTTTTCGCCTGCTTTCGCCCTGGTTTTGACCGGTTTTCGCCCTGCTTTTTCCCTGGTTTTTCGGTTTTTTCCCTGGTTTTTCGGTGTAACCCATTGAAATACAACGAAACCATGATTTTTTCGCCGTCACCGCGGCCCTCGATCTCCCCGCGCCGCCGCCCGACCCCCGGTCGGCGACGGGTGAGTTGCGCCGCCGACCGCCTGCAATCGAAGATTGCATCTGGTCGTTTGAAAAATGCGTTGCCCGGAAGCGTCTCGGAGTCCGTAATGGATTCCCGCTTTCGCGGAGCCCGCCCCCGGCCCGACCGGAGGAATGACGAGGGGGAGCCGCGACGGCCTCCCCCGGGCCGTCGTCACAGGCCTCTCCCGTCATTCCCACGCGCTCGGGGCCGATGGCCTTCCTGGAGCCAGTGTCCCGGGATCCCCCTCGTCATTCCCGCGAAAGAGCGTGTGAAGAAACCCTTGGCGTATCCGCCTCGAGCCAACGGCCTTCCTGAGGCCATCGTCACAGCCCCCTTCGTCATTCCCGCGAAAGCGGGAATCCAGGGCAGGCAAGGACGGGTCCTTGGGCGTATCCGCCTCGAGCCGATGGCCTCCCTGGGGCCATCGTCGCACCCCCCTCGTCATTCCCGCGAAAGCGGGAATCCAGGACGGGAAAGGACGGGTCCTTGGCGTCCGCCTCGGGCCGACGTCACAGGCCCTTCGTCCCCACGGAAGCGAGAAACGGGATACGAATATGGATTCCCGCTTTCGCGGGAATGACGAAGGGGGGGGCCGCGACGGCTTCCCTCGGGCCGTCGTCACAGGCCTCTCCCGTCATTCCCACGCGCCCGGGGCCGATGGCCTTCCTGGAGCCAGTGTCCCGGGATCCCCCTCGTCATTCCCGCGCGCCCGGGGATTCCGCGCGCTAGGTCGGCTGAACCGACGCCCACGCGGACGTCCCGGGATTTTTTCACACGCTCGAAAGCGGGAATCCAGGGACCTTGACGGGATCGATCGAAGCGGTCGCGCCCCGGCGGGACCCGATTTCTCAAACCGACGCTCAGGCGATGACGGCGGCCAGATTGGCGACCAGCTCCGCCATGTCCGCGGCGCCGTTGCGGCGCGAAGCGACGGCGATGTGAGGCGTGAGCACCACGTTGTCGAAGGCGAGCAGCGGATCGTCGGGCTCGCCTGGCTCCCGGTGGTGGACGTCCAACCCGGCGCCGCCGAGCCGTCCCGACCGCAGCGCCTCGATCAGCGCGTCCCGGTCGACGATCGCCGCGCGCGCGATGTTGACGATCGTGGCGCCGGGCTTCATCCGGGCGAGGGCGGCGCGGTCGATCATGCCCGTCGTCCGCGCGTCCAACGGCAGGTGGATGCTGAGCGTGTCCGCCCGCGCCAGCAGCTCGTCGAACCCGCAATAGCGGGCGCCCGATTCGCGCTCGATCCCGTCGGGCAGCCGGTTGCGTTGGTGGTAGACGACCTCCATGCCGAACGCGCGCGCGCGCGTCGCCACCTCGCGGCCGATCTCGCCCAGCCCGAGCGCCCCCAGCGTCGCCCCCTGGAGCGTCGCCAGGCCGCCGACGCGCGCCCAGTTGGCGCTTCCGGTGTGGCGGCGGTCGAACATCCGGGGCGCGAAGCCGGCCTGCCGCAGGCGGGCGAAGTCGAGCCGGCCGTCGGTCAGGCAGATCTTCTTGGCCAGGGCCAGCATCAGGGCGAAGGCGTGTTCGGCGACCGCGACGTTGACCCGGCGCCGGAGCGTCTCGACCGGCACGCCGCGCCGTTCGCAGGCGGTCATGTCGATGTTGCGCGTGTCGACGCCGAATTTCTGCACCAGCGCGAGTCGGGGCGCCCCGGCGAGCTCGTCCTCTCCGACCCGAAGGCCCTGGACCACGGCCGCGTCGGCGTCCCGGAGCGCCGCGCGGAACGTCGCCTGGTCCGGCGCCAGCCGGACCGTCGCCGGGAACAGCCCGCCGGCCTTCGCCCGCAGCGCCGCCCGCCAGCCCTCGAAATCGGGCAGGTCGACGGAGAAGTAATCCGCGACCGCCGCCTGCCGCTCGGCCGGCGTGTCCGGGTCGAGCAGCGCCTGGAGCGTGCGGAGGATGGCGTCGTCCTCGCCGACGATGAGCGGCATCAGCGCGTCCCTTGCCGCCGCCGGGAGCCGCGCCGCGCGGCTTGGCGGAAAAGAGTGGGAGTCGAACCCACCGGGGACGTCCAACGCCCCCCAACGGATTTGAAGTCCGTGCGCGCCACCGGGCCGCGATTCTTTTCCGCATCGGATCGATAGCTCATGCCGGCGCGATCCTCAACCGCCGGTCTCCGCCCCGAACGCCTCGTCGGCCGGACGCGCGACCGCGTGACCGTCGCCGACGCGGCGGGTGAAGCGCACCCGGTCGAAGAACTCCAGCACCTCGATGGCGAGGTTGCGGCCGATGCCCGACCGGTCGCGGAAGGCCGCGGCCGTGACCTGCCGCGCCGGCGCTTCGGCGGCGAGCCGTTCGGCGATGCCGGCGAGCCGGCGCAGCGCGGCGGGCGGGAAGTAGCGGTTCCTGGCGACCCGGGTGACCAGCCCCAGCCGTTGCGCGCGGGCGAGAAACGAGTCGACCGTCTTGCCGTCCGCGCCCAGCCGTTCGGCGAGCTCGGCGACCGACATCGGCCGCAGCCCCCCTTCTTCGAGCAGCGGCAGGACCCGCCGCCACAGCTTCGCGTCCGCGGACGTGAGTCGCGGGACGTGTCCGGGCAGGCGCAGCCGCGTCCCGTCGCGGACGATGACGCCCTCGCCTTCCAGGCGCGGAACCGCCGCGGTCAGGACGTCGGGCCGGAGCTTGACCGCGAGCGCCGACAGCAGGTTCCGTTCGGTGGCCCCCTGGTCGTCCGGCGCGTGGGCGTGCCAGGCGGCGAGCGCGTCGCCGACCGCGCCGCAGAGGGACCGCCAATGGCGTTCGGCGAAACCGACCGGCGCGGCCGCGGGGCCGATGCGGATCATCGGCGTCGCCTCCCACAGCCGCGTCGCCTCGTCCGGCGTGTGGTTGCGGCAGCGCGCGATCGGCGCCAGATCCAACCCGCCGGGCGCCCGCTCCAGCAGGTCCGCCAGCGCCGCGGTCCCGTCGGGGTTCGCCATCGCCCGCAGGTCGGCCAGCCGTTCGGGCCGCGCCCGGCCCCGGCGCGGCGGAAACACGTCGAGCACCGCGCCGCCGGCGATCGTGCGGCGCGCCGACTGGTCGCGCAGGATCAGGCCGTCGCCGTGACAGGCCCCGACGGGCCGGTCGAGCAGGAGCTGCGCCAGGGCCGACTCGCCGGGTTCGATCGCCGGCCCTTCGAGCACGGCGATGCGCCCGGTCACGTCGGCCGCGCCGAGATGGACGTGGATCGGCGTCCAGTTGGCGAGCGGGCGCGTCTCGTCGGCGATGACGCGGATCCGCGCGTCGATCCGGTTCACCGGGTTGTGCGCGGCGGGCGCCAGGATCCAGTCGCCGCGCCCCAACGTCTCGCGCCGGACGCCGCCGCCGGCGAGGTTCAGCGCGCAGCGTTCGCCCGCGGCGCCGCGTTCGGACCGGCGGTCCTGGGCGTGGATGGCGCGCACCCGCACGGGCCGGTCTTGCGGGCTGACGACGAGCTCGTCGCCGACGCGGACGGTCCCCGAGAACGCCGTGCCGGTCGCGACGACGCCGGCGCCGACGACGTGGAAGCAGCGGTCGACGGCGAGGCGGAAGTTGCCGCCCGTCCGGCGCGGCGGGATCGCCTGCGCGGCGGCGGCGAGATGCGCGCCGAGCGCGTCGATACCCGCGCCGGTCAGCGCCGAGACCGGGAAGATCGGGCTGTCGGCGAGCGTCGTTCCGGCCAGCAGCCCGGCGGCGGCGCGCTTGGCCCGGGCAAGGCGGTCCCGGTCTACGCGGTCCGCCTTGGTCAGCGCCACCGCGCCGTGCGAGACCCCCAACAGGTCCAGAATCGCCAAGTGCTCGCGCGTTTGCGGCATCGGGCCGTCGTCGGCGGCGATGACGAACAGGACGAAATCGATCCCGGCGACGCCGCACAGCATGTTGCGGATGAAGCGTTCGTGTCCCGGCACGTCGACGAAGCCGAGCACCTGGCCCGAGGGCAGGGGCAGGTAGGCGAAGCCGAGATCGATCGTGAGGTTGCGCCGCTTCTCCTCCGGCAGGCGGTCGGTGTCGACGCCGGTCAGCGCCTTGACCAGCAGGGTCTTGCCGTGATCGACGTGCCCGGCGGTCGCGACGATCACGGGCGCCGCTCCCGGCGGGGGTCGAGTTCGGCCAGCTGCGAGACGAACGTCGCTTCGTCGTCCAGGCAGCGCAGGTCGAGCCACAGCCTGTTGTCGCGGATGCGCCCGATCACCGGGATCGGCAGGGCGGCGAAGGCCGCGGCCAGCCGCTCGACCTCGCGCCCCGCCGCGCGCTTGGCGCCGCGCGGCGCGATCGCGATCGCCCGGCTGGGCAGACTCTCGACCGGGAGCGCGCCGCTGCCGATCTGGCTCTTGCAGGCGGCCGAGGCGACCGCGGCGGCGGCGCCCAGCCGTCGGGCGAGCGGCGGGACGAGCCTCGCCGCCTGGGCCGCGATGTCGTCGACGCTCCGGGTGAGGAGGCGCAGCGTCGGCAGGCGCGCGGCGAGGCGGTCGGGATCGGCATAGAGTTTGAGCACGGCGGAGAGCGCCGCGATCGCCGTCTTGTCGAGACGAAGCGCGCGCTTCATCGGGTTACGTTTGATCTTGTCGATGAGCGCCGCGCGCCCGACGACGATCCCGGCCTGCGGTCCGCCGAGCAGCTTGTCGCCGCTGAACGTCACCAGATCGGCGCCGGCGTCGAGCGAGTCCCGCGCCGTCGGCTCGCGCGGCAGGCCGTAGCGCGCCAGGTCGACCAGCGCGCCGCTGCCGAGATCGACCGCGAACGGCAGGCCGCGGCCGCGGCACAGCGCCGCCAGCGCGCGCTCCGTCGGCGCGGCGGTGAAGCCCCGGATGGCATAGTTGCTGCTGTGGACCTTCATCACCAGGGCCGTTCGCGCGCCCATCGCGGCCTCGTAGTCGCTGAGATGGGTCCGGTTGGTGGTTCCCACCTCGCGGAGCTTGCAACCCGCCCGCGCCATCACCTCGGGCAGGCGGAAGGCGCCGCCGATCTCGATCAGCTCGCCGCGCGAGACCGGGACCTCCTTCCGGCGGGCGAACGTGTTCAGCACCAGGAGGATGGCCGCGGCGTTGTTGTTCACCACCGTCGCGTCCTCGGCCCCGGTCAGGCGGCGGAGCCAGCCGGCGACGTGGGAGTCGCGGTCGCCCCGGCCCGCCCGCTCCAGGTCGTATTCCAGAGCGGCGGGCGCCGCCGCGGCTTCGGCCATCGCCTCGATGGCCTCCTGCGGCAGGGGCGCCCGGCCGAGATTGGTGTGCAGCGCCGTCCCGGTCAGGTTGAACACCCGGCGCAGGGTCGGCGCCAGCTTGGCGCGGACGAGTTCCGATACCCGGTCGGCGATGGCCGCTGCGTCCGCGTCGCCGGGCCGCGGCGCCGATCGCAGCTCTTCGAGCGCCTCGCGGACGGCCTCCGCCGCCAACGGCCGGCCGTGGCGGCCGATCAACGACGCGAGCGCGGGCAGCCGCAGGACGCCGTCGGTCGAGGGGATGCGAGGCCGGGCCGGCGTCAGCGCGCGGGCTCCGAGACGGGAACGAACAGGTCTTCGATCGGCATCGCCTCGCGGATGAAACTCTGCTCCGCCAGATACCGCACCAGGGCCTCCAGCGTCGGCCGGTTCGCCTCGACGCCGTAGGGCCACGGGTCGCCGTCGAAGAGGTCGTCGATTTCGTCGAGGTCGGGATAGAGCCATGGCAGCATGTAGCGCTGCGCGCCCGAGAACCGCATCATCTCGAGCGCCCAGTCCTTGGCCTTGCAGAAGGCGTCGTACAGGCTCTGCGCGATCCATGGGTCGCGGTCGTAGACGTCGCGGCGGAGGGCGACCAGATGCATGATCGGATGGATGCGGGTCCGCCGGTAATAGTCCCGCTCCACCGCGCGGTAATCGGGGAACAACCGCGCCACGTCGGAGTGCCTGCCCAGAGTCTCGGGCAGGCGGGAGCCGAGCACGGCGTCGATCTCGCCCCGCGCCAGCAGATCGCCGAGCGACGCTCCGGTCCGGTTGATCTCGATCTCCACCGGCTTCAGCGGCGGGCGCGCGTGCGGGCCGCCATGGCGTCCCGCCTTCTCGACCGCGCCCTCGATCCAGCGGATCGCGCCGAGGTCGACCCCGTACTCCTGCCGCAGATGACCGCGGATCCAGACCGCCGCGGTCTGGGTATAGAGAGGGACTCCGACGCGCTTGCCTTCGAGGTCCTTGGGCGCGTCGATGCCGGCGCGCCGGTTGATGCAGATGAAGCCGTGGCGGAACGCCCGGGAGGGGAATACCGGAATGGCGACGAACGGGCAGTCGCCGGCCGCGGTCATGGCGACGAACTCGGAGCTCGAGAGTTCCGAGGCGTCGAACGCCAGCTCGCCGACCATCCGGTCGAAAATCTCGCGCGGGGCCTGGATGCTGCGATAGTCGAGCGCGATGCCGCGCGGCCGCGCGACGCCGGTCCGGAGCGCCTCCGTCCTGTCGTAAGGTCCGCAGGCGAGCGTCAGGGGAAGGTCCGTCATCGGGCGGCGCTCCTGCTTGCGTTCCGGCCGGGTCGTCACCCGGTCCCGCGGCGCAGCTGCTCCTTGGGCGGGACGATGTCGGTCACCAGGTCGCGGATCAGCGGCTTGTTGGACAGCGGCCCGATCGTGGCGCCTGCGGGGGACAGGCGCGCGGTGCAGGCGTATCCGGTCTTGCCGTCGACCTCCAGCATGCACTCCTTGCAGGCGTTGGCGTTGATGCAGCTGTAGCGGATCGCGAGCGAGCCGTCTTCGTGGGCGCGGACCCATATCAGCGCGTCCAGCACGGACATGCCTTCCCGGTAGGGGACGTCGAAGCCGTCCAGCCGGGGCGACTCGCCCGGCGCGCCGCGCCGGATGCGGATCGGGACCGTACCGGTCATTGCGCGGCCTCGGCCGGCATGCGCCCGCCGCTGGCGCGTCTCACCGGCGCCCAGCCGGTCGCCACCGCGCCGTCGTCGGCCAGCGAGATCACGCCGTTGGCCTCGAACGAGGGGTCGGCCGCGGGGCAGTCCTCGCGTTGATGCGCCCCCCGGCTTTCGCGCCGGGCCAGGGCCGCGACGGCGACGGTCTCCGCCGCCAGCAGCCCCGCGCGGAGATCGTACCAGTCCTGTAGCGCGAGGTTGAAGCGGTCATGAGCGGGCGGGGCGAGACGCGGCAGCTCGTCCCGCCGCATCGCGCGGATGTCCGCCGTCGCGCGGATCAGCCTCTCCCCGGTCCGCAGCAGACCGACATCCTCCCACATCAGCGTCTGGAGCCGCCGCCACAGGTCGCCGAAGCCGCCGTCGGGGGCGCAGCCCGCGGGCCGCGCCCGCGCCTTCAGCGCGCGCAGCGTCTCGAGGGCGGGTTCCGCGTCCCGCGCCTCCCAGCCGCGCGGCGCCCGGGCCGCGGCCGCCGCCGCCGCCCGCCCGGCGCGTTCGCCGAACACGAAGGCTTCCGGGATGGCGTTGCCCGACAGCCGGTTGGCGCCGTTGGCCCCGCCGACCGCCTCGCCGCCCGCGAACAGTCCGTCGATCCGGGTCGCCATCGTCTCGTCGACGCGGAGTCCGCCCATGTGGTAATGCGCGATCGGCGCCACCTCGACCGCGCGCTTCGTCAGGTCGATGCCGTTCTTCGCCAGCCGGTCGATGACCGGGCCGAACGCCTGGCGGAGCCGGTCTTCGGGAATATGCTCGAAACTCAGATAGACGCCGCCGTTGGGCGAGGCGCGGCCGGCCTCGACCTCCTTGACGATGGCGTAGGAGGTGAGATCGCGCATCGCGGTGTATTTGCCGAAATCGGACCCGCCGTAGCGGTCGATGAACTCCTCGAAGGCGCCGTTCAACAGCCGGCCGCCGAGCTTGTAGCGGAACGGGTCCCACATGATCGGATCCATGCCGACCAGGCGGGGCGCGAGATGGCCGATGGGGAAGAACTGCGGGAATTCCATGTCGATCAGCTCGGCCCCGGCGCGCAATGCGAGCGCGTAGGCGTCCCCGCCCATGTTGACCGAGGCGCTGTTGCGCCGGTAGAGCCGGGTCAGCCCGCCGCAGGCGAGGACCACCGCCGGCGCCGCGATCGTGACCGCCTCGCCCCGCTCGATGTCGAGGCCGACCGCGCCGGCGATGCGGCCGTCGCGGACCACGAGGTCGTTGACCGCGACCCCGCTGATGCGGCGGATGCCGGCGCCTTGCGCGACCTGGGCGCGCAGCGTCCTGGCGACCGCCGGGCCGGTGTTGAGAAAATCGACGTAACAGCAGCGCGGAACGTTGTGTCCCGGCGCCGTCACCTGGGCGATGCGGCCGTCGTCCGACCGCGCCCAACCGACCCGCCAGCCGTCCATCTCGCGGATGCGGGCCGGCGCCTCCTCGCACAGGATCGCGGCGAGCCGTTCGTCGCACAGCCCGCGCCCGGCTTCGAGCGTGTCGGCGAGATGACGGGTCCAGTGATCGGGCTCCTGCTCGCCGATCGCGGCCGCGACCGTCATCTGGGCCATGATCGTGGCGCCGCCCCGGCCGATCATGCTCTTGTCGAGCAAAGTGGCGCGCGCGCCGTTGCGCGCCGCGGCGATGGCGGCGTACATCCCGGCCCCGCCGGCCCCCACCACCAGGACATCGGTTTCCAGATGGATCATACGGCGGGCATTGTCCCAGATGGGCCGGAGACCCGCAACGCCCGACCACGGCCCGCCCGCGGCGTTGCCGCGCGGGCGGGGCCTGTGCTGTAATCCCGCCGCGCGCGGGAGGCGGTATGACGGATTACGAACAGGCGTTGATCGACGCGGCGTGGCCGTATTGGGAGGCCGAAGCCGAGATCGCCCGGCGCTTCTTCGCCAGGGCTGCGCCGGAGGACCACGTGTTCTACCTGCGCGCCCAGCTGTGGAAGGAGCTCAACCCGGTCGACGGCTACTTCAACGGCCTGCATCGCGAACTCGCGGCCCTGGTCGATTCCTTTCCGCGCATCGACCGGGACGTCGATCGCCACGACTATCGTTTCCGCCTCGTTCAGCTGACCCAGGAGTTCAACCACTACGTATTGTTGGCGGACATCTTCGAGCATCTGCTGGGTCGCCGGATCGCGCCCTCGGACACGGTCCAGCTCGAACAGGAGAAAGCCCTCGGCGACTTGCGGCGGAGCTACGTTCAGTCGGGCGACCCGATCGCCAAGGCGGCCGTCGGCTTCACCGAAGGCGGCGGCGCGCGCCTGTTCCGGGAGGGGGCGAAACTCGGCGGCGACGCGCTTCGCGACATGACGGCGAAGGCCATGCGGGTCATCTACGAGGACGAGAGGGACCATTACAAGGAGATGGCCGCGGAGGCGGTCGGCCTGATTCGGAGCGAGGACGATCTGGCGCGGATGACCGGCGCCGTCCGGGCCATCAGCATGCAGCGCGTGAGGATGCGCCAGGAGATGTTCCGGGGCGCGATGGACGATCGGGAGGTCGAGTCGTTCCTCGCCGCCAACCGACGCGGGGATCAGCCCAACGCTTCCACGCCCGGCAGCGTCTTGCCTTCCAGCCATTCCAGGAAGGCGCCGCCGGCGGTCGAGACGTAGCTGAAGTCGCCCGCCGCGGCGGCGGCGGTCAGCGCCGCCGCCGTGTCGCCGCCGCCCGCGACCGACAGCAGCATGCCCGCGCGGGTGAGGCCGGCGGCCGCCTGTGCGACCGTGACGGTCGCTGCATCGAAGGGCGGTCGTTCGAACGCGCCCAGCGGGCCGTTCCAGACCAGCGTGCGGCACGCGCCGAGCCGGTCGGCCAGACTCTTCGCCGAGGCCGGCCCGATGTCCAGCACCGACGAGTCCGCCGGTATGGCGGCGATCGGCACGGCCTCGCTCGCGGCGTCCGACCCGGCCTCGCGCGCCGCGACCACGTCGCTGGGCAACAGGATCTCGCAACCGGCCGCATCGGCGCGGGCGAGCACGTCGCGGGCGGTCTGGGCCATGTCGCGTTCGCACAGCGACTCGGCGACGTCGGTCCCGAGCGCATGGAGGAACGTGTTCGCCATCGCGCCGCCGACGGCCAGCGCGTCCACCTTGGCGAGCAGGTTGGCGAGCAGGTCGAGCTTGGTCGAGATCTTGGCGCCGCCGACGATCGCGAGCACCGGGCGTCGCGGCGATTCCAGCGCTCGGGCCAGCGCCTCGAGCTCGGCCTGCATCGACCGGCCCATCGCCGCCGGCAGCAGGCGGGCGATCGCCTCGGTCGAGGCGTGCGCGCGATGCGCGGCGGAGAAGGCGTCGTTGACGTAGACGTCGCCCAGCGCCGCAAGGCGCTTCGCGAAGGCCGGGTCGTTGGCTTCCTCGCCGGGGTGGAAGCGCAGATTTTCCAGCAGCGCCACCTCGCCCGGGGGCAGCGAAGCGGCCGCCCGTTCTGCTCTGTCGCCCACGCAGTCGTCGATGAACGCGACCGCTTGGCCGCCCAGGGCCGAACGCAGCGGCTCGACCAGCGGCCGCAACGACGAGGCGTCGTCGGGCCTGCCTCCGGGGCGGCCGAAATGGGACATCAGGATCACCCGCGCGCCCCGTTCGACGAGCTCGCGGATCGTCGGCGCGAGGCGCTCGATGCGCGCCGCGTCGGCGACGCGGCCGTCCCGCATGGGGACGTTGAGGTCGCCCCGCAGCAGCACCCGCTTGCCGCCGACGTCGAGATCGTCGAGCGACGACGCCATGCCGGCCGCGCCCCGGGCCGGTCAGCCGAGCCGTTCCATCGCCGCGGCGACGTCGATCATCCGGTTGGCGAAGCCCCATTCGTTGTCGTACCAGGAGGCGACGCGGCACAGCTTGCCCTCCACCACCTGGGTCTGGGTGAGGTCGAAAATCGAGCTCGCCGGGTTGTGGTTGAAGTCCGACGACACCAGCGGCTCGTCGTTGACGACCAGGATCCCCTTCAGCCGCCTGGAGCGCGCCGCGCGTCGTATCGCCGCGTTGATCTCCTCCGCCGAGGTCTTGCGCTTGGCCACGAATTTGAGATCGACGACCGAGACGTTCTCCGTCGGCACGCGGATCGCGGTGCCGTCGAGTTTGCCGTCGAGCTCCGGAAGGACGCGGCCGACGGCGCGCGCGGCCCCGGTCGAGGTGGGGATCATCGACCGCGCCGCCGAGCGCGCCCGGCGCGCGTCGCCGTGCAGCGTGTCGAGAAGCCGCTGATCCCCGGTATAGGCGTGGATCGTGGTCATGTAGCCTTGGCCGATGCCGACCGCCTTGTCGAGGACGGCGGCGACCGGAACCAGGCAGTTGGTCGTGCAGGAGCCGTTGGAGACGATGGTGTGGGACTTGCGCAGCTTGTGGTCGTTGACGCCGAAGACGACGGTCAGGTCTTCGTCCGTCGCCGGGGCCGATATCAGCACCCGTCTGGCGCCCGCCTCGATGTGCCGCGCCGCGTCTTCGCGCTTGGTGAACAGGCCCGTGGCTTCCATCACCACGTCGATCGCGAGCTTCCCCCAAGGCAGGCGCGCGGGGTCGCGCTCGGCGAAGACCCGGACCGTCCCGCCGCCGAGATCGATCCCGGATCTGCCGACGCGAACCGGTCCGGGAAACGGTCCATGGGTGGTGTCGCGCTTCAGCAGATAGGCGTTCATCTCGACCGACCCGAGATCGTTGATCGCGACGATCTCCACGTCGCGCCGCTCGGCCTCGTAGGCCGCGCGCAGCGCCAGTCTGCCGATTCTGCCGAAGCCGTTTATGGCGACGCGCACCGTCATCTCATCCTCCTTCGCGGGGCCGGTCGCCCCGACGGTTCGATCCAACCCGCCGAACGCATCGACGTCGGAGATCGGCGAAGGCCGTCACCCCGCCGGTCGTTCGGCTTCGTCCAGCCTCGCGAGGGCCGCCTCGGCCACGGCCGCGGGCGTGATGCCGAAATGCTCGAACAGGTCTCCGGCCGGGGCCGAAGCGCCGAAGCCGGTCATGCCGACGAACGCCCCGTCGGGGCCGATGTAACGCTCCCACCCGTGGCGCGCGCCCGCCTCCACCGCCACGCGGAGCGTCGCGTCGCCCAGCACCGACGCCCGGTAGTCCGCGGGCTGGGCGTCGAACAGCGCCCAGCAAGGCAGCGACACCACCGAGGTCGGAACGCCGCCCGCCTGCAGCCGGTCGCGCGCCGCGACCGCGACGTGGACCTCCGAGCCGGTGGCGATCAGCGTCACCCGCGTCGCTCCGTTCGCCGGCTCGAGGACGTAACCGCCGCGCGCGCACGGGTTCTCGTCGAGCCGTCCGCGGCGGATCGCCGGCACCTGCTGGCGGGTCAGCGCGATGACCGCCGGTCCGGTTTGGTTGTCCAAGGCGAGCTCCCAGCATTCCATCGTCTCGACCGCATCGGCCGGCCGGAACACGCGCAGATTCGGCATGGCGCGGAGGCTCGCGAGCTGCTCGATCGGCTGATGCGTCGGTCCGTCCTCGCCCAATCCGATCGAGTCGTGGGTCATGACGTAGATCACCCGCTGACGCATCAGCGCCGATAACCGGATCGCCGGGCGCATGTAGTCGGTGAAGATCAGGAACGAGCCGGCATAGGGGATGATTCCGCCGTGCAGCGCCATGCCGTTCATCGTCGCGGCCATGCCGTGCTCGCGGACGCCGTAATGGAGGTAGCGGCCCGAGAAGTCGCCGGCGCCGATCGCGCCGAACGAGGGCGGTTTGGTGCAGTTGGACTCGCTGAGATCGGCCGAGCCGCCGATCAGCTCCGGGATCGCGTCGCCGAGGGCGGCTAGCGCGTCGCCCGACGATTGGCGGGTAGCGCGCTTCGCCGCCGCTGCGGCTGCGGCGCGCTTCGCATCCCGGATCGAGTCTCGCCAGCCGGGCCGGAGGCGGCCGGCGGTCACGCGGTCGAACTCGGCCCGGCGATCGGGCGCCAGCCGCGCCATGCGGCCCGTCCAGGCGCGGCGCGCCGCCGCGCCGCGCCGGCCCGCCGCCCGCCATGCGGCGAGCACGTCGTCGGGCAGTTCGAACGGCTCCTGCCGCCAGCCGAGCCGGTCGCGCGCGCCCCGGATCTCCTCCGCGCCCAGCGGCGCGCCATGCGCCGCGGCGCGCCCCGATTTGGTCGGCGCGCCGAAGGCGATCACCGTCCGGCACGCGATCAGCGAAGGCCGGTCTTCGTCTCTCGCCGCCTCGATGGCCGCGGCCACGGCCTCCGGGTCGTGTCCATCGATCGACCGAACGCGCCATCCGCAGGCTTCGAAGCGGGCCGAAGTGTCGTCGCTGACGACGAGGTCGGTCGACCCGTCGATCGATATCCGGTTGTCGTCGTGGAGGACGATCAGCTTGCCGAGCCGCAGATGGCCGGCGAGCGAGGCGGCCTCATGGCTGACGCCCTCCATCAGGTCGCCGTCGCTCGCGAGAACATAGGTGAAATGGTCGACCGCCTCGGCGCCGAAGCGGTCGGCCATGATGCGCTCGGCCAGGGCCATGCCGACGCCGTTGGCGAAACCCTGGCCGAGCGGGCCGGTGGTGGTTTCGATTCCCAGCGAGAGATCGCGCTCCGGGTGGCCCGGCGTCAGGCTGCCCAGTCGGCGAAAGCGCTCCAGCTCCCGGCGCGTCGTGCGCGCATTGCCGGTGAGGTGCAGCAGGGCGTAGAGCAGCATCGAGCCGTGCCCGGCCGACAGCACGAACCGGTCCCGGTCGGGCCAAGCGGGGTCCGACGCATCGAACTTCAGGAATCGGGTGAACAGTACGGTCGCCGCGTCGGCGATGCCCATCGGCATGCCGGGATGGCCGGACTTGGCCCGCTCCACGGCGTCCATCGCCAACGCGCGAACGGCGTTGGCGAGCCTCGCATGGGAGACGCCGCCATCCGTTCCGGCATCCGGAGACGACGATGACTCGGCTGCGCTCATGCCGGGGACGAACCCTCCCGCCGCGCCTCCGCCCGATTGCGGTGCCGGGGCGCGCCGCCGACGCGGTTCGCGCGATGCGGTCACTGCCGTTTCGACGCCGCCGACATGGCCCGGTCGTCGAACGCGGGCATGCTCTGGAAGGAGCCGAAGCCCTGCTGCGCGTACCACACCGAGAATTTGAGCATCGCTTCCGGCGACGGCGCGTTCACCACGTCGACGAAGTCGTATGCGCCCTGGGTATAGTGGACCGATTCGATCACGATCCCGAGCTTGTCGAGCTCGGCGCGCGCCAAGGCCACCCGCTCGTCGTGCCGGCCCAGCCACTCGGCGCTTTGCTTGCCCAGCAATACGTATTTCATCCTCGTGCCCTCTGCATGGATCGCCCGTCGCGCGCGAGTCATAGCCCGGACACGGCGCGCCCGCAACGGCGCGGCGAGGCGCAGGCGCGCGATCGGCGTGAAATCCCCGGCTTCACCCCTCCGGGGTGGTCAGCGGGACGCCGAGTCCGGCGCGCCGGACCAGCCAGGGGCTCGGCCGATAGCGCGGGTCGCGATAGAAGGCGAACAGGCCTTCCAGGATGTCGAGGACCCGGCGGGGTCCGATCCGGTCGCCCCATTCGAGCGGACCGCGAGCGTAGTTGAGGCCCAGCCGCACCGCCTTGTCGATGTCCGCCGGCGTCGCGATGCGCGCCTGGGCGATCTCGCAGCCGACGTTGACGATGCAGGCGAGCACGCGCTGCGCGACGAATCCCGGGCTGTCGTGGATGACGGTCACCGGCGCGCCGTCGGCGGCGAGCGCCGCATGCGCCTGGTCGCGCGCGGCCGGGTCGGTCACCGGGTTGGTCATCAGGGTGCGGCGGCCGTCGAGCCCGAGCAGGACGTCGACGGCGAGCGTCCGGGTCGGATCGAGCCCCTGCGCGAGCGCCGCGCCGGTGGCGTCCTGCCCGAACGGCGTAACCAGGCAGACGCTGCCGGGGCCCGGTCGATCGCCGGTCTCGACCCGCATTTCGTCCCGCAGCAGCGCCTCCAGGGCGCGGCGGCCTTCCGGCTCGGCGGGGCTGATCCAGACGCTTTCGGGACGCGCCGCCGGGACCGGCGCGGCCGACGGGGCGATCCGCTCGCCGTTTCGGTAGTGGTAGAAACCGCGCCCCGATTTGCGGCCGTAGAGCCCGGCGGCCATGCGCTGGCGCGTCAGCGGCGCCGGGCGGTAGCGGGGTTCCTCGTAGAACTGATGGTAGATCGATTCCATCACCACGCCCGAGACGTCGAGTCCGGTCGTGTCCATGAGCTCGAAGGGACCCATGCGGAAGCCTGCGCCGCCCTCGCGCAGCACGTCGTCGATGTCGGCCGCCGCGGCGACGCCTTCCGAAAGCAGGCGCAAGGCTTCGGTCGGGAAGGCGCGACCGGCGTGGTTGACCAGGAAACCCGGCGTGTCCTTGGCGCGGACGGGCTCGTGGCCGCAGCGGCGCGCGACCGAGTCCAGCGCCCGGCCGACCCAGGGTTCGGTGAGGACGCCGTCGACCACCTCGACCAGCTTGAGCAACGGCGCGGGGTTGAAGAAATGGAATCCCGCCGCCCGGCCGGGCCGCTCGCACGCCGAGGCGATCGCCGTCACCGACAGCGACGAAGTGTTGGTGGCCAGGATGCAGTCGATCGCCACGATCTTCTCGAGTGCGGCGAACAGGGCGCGTTTCGCCTCGAGGTCCTCGACCACCGCTTCGACGACGAGCCCGACCGGGGCGAGTTCGCCGAGCGCGCGCGCGACGTGGAGGCGGGCGATGGCGGCTTCGGCGTCGTTCGCGCTCGTCAGCCCCTTCTCGGCCGCCCGGCGGAGCATCCGCGCAACGAAGGTTTTGGCTCCTTCGGCGGTGCCGTCCTGGCTGTCGAACAGCTTGACGGCGAAGCCGCCGGCCGCGGCGATCTGAGCGATGCCCCGCCCCATGGCCCCGGTGCCGACGATCCCGACGGCGAAGTCGGGAGATTGCGGATCGGCGTTCATCGATTTCCCTCGTCTCGACCGGCGCGGACCGTCACCGCCCGCGGAAGTCCGGCGGGCGTTTCTGGCGGAAGGCCGCGCGCCCTTCCGCGAATTCCTCCGAAGCGAAGCAGGCCGATTGGGCCGTCGCCTCCAGTTCGAGCGCGTCGTCCAGGCCGGTGGGCCACAGGGCGAGCTGGCGTTTGGCGGCGGCGAAGGCGAGAGGAGGCATCGCCGCAAGCTCGCGGGCGCGTTCGAGCGCGCGATCCTGGACCGTCCCATCGGGCGCGAGCTCGTCGGCGAGCCCGATCGACACCGCCCGGTCCGCCTCGACCATCCGGGCGTAGAGCAGCAGCTGGCGCGCCCGCGCCGCGCCCACCCGGCGCGGCAGCGAGAACAGCAGCCCGTAGTCCGGGATCAGCCCCAGCTTGAAGAACGGGAAACCGATCCTGGCGCCGGGTCCGACGATCACGCTGTCGGCGAGCAGCGCGATGCCCGCGCCGGCCCCGACGGCGTACCCCTCCAGCGCGGCGACGACCGGCTTTTCGGCGTCCGCCAGCAGCCGCACCATCCGATGGTTCGCCTTCATGCGGGCGCGGCCCGTCGCGGGCGTGAGCCCGGCCATGCTGTCGATGTCGCCGCCGGCGCAGAAATGGCCGCCGGCGCCGGTGATCACCAGGGCGCGGACGGCTTCGTCGTCAAGCTTCGCCGCCAGGCTCTTGATGAGCGCGGCGCGCAGCGGCGGATCGAGAGCGTTGCGCTTGTCCGGCCGGTTGAGGGCGATGCGCGCGACGCCGGCTGCGGGCGCATCGATGCGGATCGGCGTCATTCCAGGCGTTCCCATGGCGGAAGGGCGAGGAGATGCGCTTGGCAACGTCGGCAATCGGAACTGCCGAAGCCCGCCGCCGGGACTCCGCAGCCGATGCCGGCCCGGAGCGCCGCGACCACGTCGCATTCTTCCGCGCCGGGAAAGGTATGGACGGCCTCGACGGCGGCGACGGCGGTCAGGCGGTCGACGTGCCAGTGGCGTTTCCCGTGTCGCCGCAGATGGCGCCGGACGCGGGCGCGGATGCCGCCGGGGCCGCGCGCGCTGCCGACATAGGCGTAGCGGCCGGGTCCGATCTCCGTTGCCGGGAGAGTCGGGATGTCGAGCGTCATCGACCGGTCGAGCCGCAACACCAGCACATAAGCCCCGGCCGCCGCCGGCAGTCCGCGCGCCGCCGTCTGGCGGTCAGGCGGCGGCTTGCCGGCTCCGTCCGGCTCGGCGGGCGAGATGGGCGCGGATCTTGACGGCCACGTCGCAGGGCCGCGGCCGTAGCTCGCCGTCATAGCCTTCCTGCGAAAAGAGGCTGCGCGCATCGGCGTGCGACACTTCGAAGAACGCCGAGACCGCCCGCCAATCCCTGGAGTCGCCATAGACCGGCTGGCATTCCTTGAGGCTTTCGTCGTGACGCAAGGCCAGCCCCTGGGCCTGGAACCACGGCTCCGTCGCCGCCGCGAGCCCGACGGCGCAGCCCTTCCCCTGGCCGTACCAGCGCGAGAAGGTCAGCTCCTCCGGCGGCAGTCGTTCGAGAAACCGGGCGAGCTGCTCGAGCCGTTCGCGCCCGGTCGCCCGGAAGCGCCGCAGCCCGTGCGGTTGCAAATGTTCCATGCTCCGTTCTCTCCCCTTCCGCAGACGGGTTCCCGCGCGGCGCGCCGCTCACGGCTCGACCAGCGCCTCGACCTCGCCGTCGGTCGGGAACCGGCCGATCGCCGCTCGCGACAACACGACGCGGCCGTCGCGCCGGATCTCGAAGATGCCCGATCCGCCCTTGACGAGCTCGACATCGACGGCGCCCTTCGACAGCAACCGTTCTCTCGCACGGAGAGCCTGCGGTTCGTAATTTCAGGCGGTGCAGTATTCGATCCGGAATTTCATCTCTCGCCTCGACCGTTCATGGCGTGTCTCGTTCGCGCCATTGTGCCAGAGCCGCCGCCGCGGCGTCGATGGCTTTTCGCTGACGGTGGGCGGCGGGTTTGCTACAGTCCGCGCCGACGGAGGTAGAGTTGGTCGGGCTCGCGGCTGCGCGCCGCCGCTCGCGAGAACCCCGGGAGAGGTGGAGGACGTATGCCCCAACCGACCGTCTTCGTGTTCGCCGCCGCCGATTCGAGCGGCGACTCGTATCGGCGACTCGAGCGCGCCGGTTGCCGGCTGACGTTCGGGGAAGCGTCCTGGCAGGACCCGCGGGGAGACTTCCACGACGCGATCCGCGCCATGGCCTCGGACGCCGACGCGCTGACCGGCACCTCGATTCGCAGCAGCCCCCTGACGCGCGCGATTCTCTCGAGCTCCGAATCGCTCCGCATCGTCGCCAAATACACCATCGGGGTCGACGACGTCGACGTCGAGGCGGCGACCGATCTGGGCGTCCTCGTCACCCATGCCCCCACCGAGTCCAACTGGAGCGGGGTCGCCGAGGGCGCGATGGCGATGATGCTGGCGCTTCTCAAGAAGACGCGCGAGCGCGACGAGCATATGCGGCGAGCGCCGTGGCGGTCGGACGTCGAGCGCTGGCGCCCGGCGGAGCTCCAGGGGACCTATCTCGGCGCGCGGCAAGACGGCTATGCCGGCATCGCCGTGGGCATCGTCGGGCTCGGCCGGATCGGCAGCCGGCTCGCCGACCTGCTGGCGCCGTGGCGGGTGCGCGTCATCGGCTACGACCCCTATGCGGATCTCTCCAGATTCGTCCATCACAACGTGGAGCGCGTCGATCTGGAGACCCTGCTCCGCGAGTCGGACGTCGTGACCCTCCACGTCGTCCTCACCCCGGAGACGCGGAAGCTCATCGGCCCCGAGCAGTTCGCGCTGATGAAGCGTTCGGCCATCCTGATCAACACCTCGCGCGGCAAGGTCGTCGACGAGGATGCGTTGATCGACGCCCTCGAGAAGGACCGGATCGCGGGCGCGGCCCTCGACGTGTTCGAGAACGAGCCGCTGCCGGCGCAGTCGCCGCTGCTCGGACAGGGCGCCAAGGTGTTGCTGTCGCCGCACAACGTCTCCTACAACCACGGCAGCGGCCTGGGCCCCGGCATCGACTGGGCGACGGCGTCGCTGCTGGCGGCCCTCGCCGGCGAGGTGCCGGACAACGTGTACAACAGGGACGCGATCCCGCGCTGGCGCGAGCGCTTCGGCGGCCGCGCGATACTGTAGCCGCGGGGCGGAGGAAGGCGATGACGAGCGGACCGTTGCGATGGCTCCCGGTCGCCGCGCTGATCGCCGCGTTCGCCCTGCCGGCGGCGCGCGCAGACGACGCCCGGCCCCGCGTCACGCTGGAACTCAACCGGCTGGTGGACGACGCCGGCGCTTGCCGCCTCTATTTCCTGGTGGATAACGCTCTCGACCGGCCGATTCCCAAGCTGGCGATCGATGTGGCTTTGTTCGACAAGGAGGGGGTGGCGATCGGTCGGGCCGACATCGACCTCGGAAGATTGCGGGCGCGGAAGACCACCCTGCGTTCGGTCGGCCTCGCCGGCTTCCCGTGCGCGCGGGTGGGCCGGGTGCTCCTCGACGACGTCGTCTCCTGCGGGGCCGGAGCCGCGCCGGAGGCGGACCGGGATTGCCTCGGCCTCGTCACCCTCCGGCATCGCGGCGAAGTCGTGTTCTTCAAGTAGGCGGCGGGCCGGGCGCGCCGCGCGGGCTGGGCGCGGCGTCCCGGAACCGGGGCAGGACCTCGCGTCCGAACGTCTCCAGCGAGCGCATGATCTCCGACTGCGCGAGCGATCCGAAGTCCACCAGCAGCGCGATCTGCGTGATGCCCGCGGCCTGCAGGACATGGATGCGTTCGATCGCCTGGTCGGGCCCGCCCATCAGCACGCGGCCGGGATAGTAGGTGTCGAAACCGAACCGGCGCTGGCCCGCGTCCCGCTGCGCGTAGCCCTCGTAACCCTCGGCGTCGGGCGGCTTCCGCGTGGCCTCCAGCCCGGCGGCGGCGTATTCCTGCATCGGCCCGTCGACGATCTCGCGGAGCGCCCGATCGTCGGCGCGTTCGAGGAAATGCGCGTGATAGACGCAGCAGACTTCGAAGTCTTCGACCCGGCGTCCGCATCCGGCGAGGGCCTCGCGATACCAGCCGATGCGCTCCACCGCCACCGGGTGATCGACGTGATAGGCGACGTAGAGCAGGTTGTAGCCTTCCCTGGCCGTCCAATCGAAGCTCTCCCGTGACAGCAGGCAGGCGACCCAGATCGGCGGGTGGGGCTTTTGATGGATCGGCGGCAGGATGGGGAGCCCGGACATGGGCGGCCGGAAGCGGCCCTCGAATTCCAGCGTCGGCTCCGCCCAGGCCTGCTTGATCAGCGCGATGCCCTCCTCGACGCGGCGGCGGCTGTCCTTCATCTCGGACCCGAAGGCGTCGAATTCGTCGCGGACGAAGCCGCGGCCGATGCCGAGATCGAAGCGACCGCCCGACAGTTGATCGAGCGTCGCCGCCTGTTCGGCGACCCGGACCGGGTCGTTGAGCGGGAGCACCGTGGCCCCGGTGGCGAGCCGGATCCGCTCGGTGCGCGCGGCTAGGTAGGACAGGAAGGCGTAGTTCGCCGGCAGCAACCCGCCGTGACGCACGAAGTGATGCTCGACCAGCCAGACATAGTCGAAGCCGATCCGGTCGGCGTAGACGACTTGCTCGACGATGTTGCGATAATGGGTGTGCGCGTCGCGGACTGTCGGCAGGTAGGTCGGCAGATAAAACAGACCGAATTTCATGCGCTGATCCCTTCCGGCGCTGCGCCGCGGCCTCGACCCCGACCCCCATTGCGGAGTTGACGCGCGGCGCCCCCGACCATAGCGTGACCGCGGCGGGAACGGCAGCGGGTTCAATGGAGGACGCAACGATGGCCGAGGCCCTGACGCTTTCGGAACGCGCCGACGAGCTCGAGCACGAGCAGCTTCGCGAGCTGGGCGATCGTCTGGTGACCAAGTCGCTGTTGTACCATCTGGCGGAGGGCGAACGGTCGCTGGGCAACGGGTTCGGCGTCGGTACCGGCAAGCAGCTGTTGATGGGCGAGGATCCGCGGCTGCCCAGGATGCCGGAGAGGCCGACGCTGCTGGACTTCTTCCGCTGCCGCTTCACGCCGCTGCAGCAGCATCTGCTGCAAAGCGCCAATTTGGCGCAGAAGAACGGGCTGCCCGATAAGATGGTGCTGGCCTGTCTGTTGCACGACATCGCGGTAATCGGCTTTATCCGGTCCGATCACGGCTATTGGGGAGCGCAGCTGATCGAGCCCTATGTCGACGAAGAGGTGAGTTGGGCGATCCGCATGCACCAGGCGCTGCGGTTCTTCCCCGACGAGTCCGTCGGCTACGGATATCCCGAGAACTACGTGCGCATGTTCGGCGAGGGTTACCGGCCGGACCCCTATATCGTCGCCGACTACGAACGCGCCAGGAAGCACAGATGGTACATGTCGGCGCGCATGATCTGCGTCAACGACCTCTATTCCTTCGATCCCGACGTGGTTATCGAGATGGAGCAGTTCGAGGACGTCATCGGCCGCCATTTCAGGCAGCCGGAGGAAGGCCTCGGCAACGACGACACCCCGTCGTCGCATATGTGGCGCACCCTGCGGCGGCCCTGCAACGCGCTCTGATCCCGGGCGGGCGCCCGCCCGCCGGGGATCTCAATTCGGCTTGGCGCGGAGAACCGCCAGCGCTTCCTCGCCGGTCATGACGTCGCCGAACTGCTGGATGAAGGTCTCCAGCGCCGCGCGATGCTCGTCGTCGGAGAGCGCGGCGAGGCAGTCCGAGACCATCACTACGTTGAAGTCCATCATCATCGCGTCCCGCGCGGTTGCCTCGCAGCAGACGTTGGTCTTGGTTCCGGCGACGAGAAGATTCTCGATGCCGTAGCCGCGCAGGACGCGCTCGAGCGCCGAGGAGCCGGGGATCAGCGCGCTGTACCGGTTCTTGCGCAGCCGGATGTCGCCGTCCTCGACTTCGAGCCCGCGCCAGATGCGTTGCCCTTCCTTGTCCGGCGTCAGGCTGTCCATCGTGCGCCGGCGCAGCTCGTCGGCCACGAAGTTGTCGAAGAACTTCGCCCAGTCGCTCCGCTGCCCGTCGTTGGTGTTGGCGTGGGTCACCCAGATCACCTTGACGCCGAGCGGGCGGGCGGCGCGGGCGAGCGCGTTGATCGGGTCGCAGATGCCGCGCGCCGCCGGCACCTCGGCGGGCGCGCCTTCCTGGACGAACGTGTTCTGCATGTCGATGACCACCAACGCCGACTTGGCGGGGTCGAGAGCTTCGAACAGGTGGTGGCGGCCGCGCCGGGCGAGCACGCGGTCGATGATCTCCTGCCGGATCGCGACGTCGTGCATGCGGGCCTCGCTCAGTCGAAGAGAACGTCGTCGAGAAACGGGTCGCCTTCGAGCGCGGTCTCGCAATCCAGCAGCGCGCCGCAGCCCGGACAGCAGAACCGGCGCAGCAGAACCCGTTCGCCGCCGCTATAGGCCGCGCCCGCGGCGCCTCGCATCGGCGTCTCGCGGAGCGCCGCCGCAGGCTTCCACGGTTCGCCGACCGCGACCAGCGCGCGGCCGCAGGCGCGGCATCGGATCTCGCCGTCGTCGCGTTCGAGCGCCGCGGAGATGCGGGCGCTCACCCGCCGGCCTCGCCGCCGACGCGCGCGGCCATCAGCGCCCGGCGCCGCGCCTCGGTCGCGGCGGCATCGACCGCCGACCGGTCGCCGTCGAACACCACGCCGTAGACGTCGCGCGCGGTCTCGACCGACACCACGCCTTCGTCGCGATCGGCGAGCACGGCCGCCGGTTCGCGCTCCAGCGGGTCTCCGTATCCGCCGCCGCCGTTCCAGCGCACATAGAGCGCATCCTCGCCCATCACCGGATAGACGCCCCAGCTCACCTCCTCGGGCTCGCCCGCCATCTCGGCGACGCTCTGGGCGAAAGCCCGGTCGGGAGTACGGCGGTCGGCGGGAGCGTCGTTGTTGCGCACCCATTGGTAGCTGTTGGGGGCGCCGGGATAACCGCCCGACAGGCCATCGCTCATCGGGAAGTCGGCGCCCTTGCCGGTGATCACATAGTGCATCCCGCCGTCGGGCGCGTCGTGCGGGATCAGCGCCATCTCCATGCCGGCCCCGCCCCGATGCCGCCCCGGGCCGCCCGAATCCACCACCCGCCGGCGGAACAGATAGCGCAGCGGGAAGGCGCTCTCGACTGTCTCGACATTGGCCATGCGCGAGATCGGGTTGGGCATTTCGCCGCCGACGTCGACGCCGTCGCCGATGTTCCGCCCGCCGCCCGATCCCGCGAACGTTTCGGTCAGGATACCGATCGACTCGCGGCCGTGTTGGTTGCGGCCGAACAGGAAGATGGCGAAATGGTTGGCGTGCCACACCGCGGTCGCCTCGCCGGCATGGGTCTCGCTGGCGTCGAGCATCTTGCCGATGGTCGCGCACGCCGCGTTGTTGACCGACTGGATGGCGCCGACGGTCGCGACCGAGATGGGAGCGGGCCGGGCGCAGTTCACGATCGTGCCCTCGGGCGCGATCATGCGGATCGGACGGATGACCCCTTCGTTCCAGGTGATGTCGAAGCACAGGAGCGGGAACAGGGGCGCGAACAGCCCGCCGAGCGAGGCCCATCTGGTGCAGTTGACGGCGACCGGGGCCTGCGGGCTCGAGCCCGAGAAGTCGAACGTCAGCTCGTCGCCGCGCTTGGTCATCTCGAGGACGACCCGGTAGACTTCGTCCTGCACGTTCAGATATTGCCGTGAGCGCCACACGCCGTCCGGCAGCTCGCGCAGCCGCCGGCGCAGCAGCGCTTCGGATTGGTCGATCAGCGTCCGGCAGGCGGCGTCGACGGTCTCGAACCCGTATTTGTCGATCAGCGCCGACATGCGCTCGCGGGCGACGTTGTTGCAGGCGATCATGGAGGCGATGTCGAGGGCCACCATCTCGGGCGAACGGACCATGTTGAGCAACGTGTCCAGCACGTCCTGGTTCATCCGGCCGCCGCTCACCAGCCGGATGCCGGGGGATGAGAACCCCTCGGTGTAGATGTCCCGCGAATCCGGGCAGAACCCGCCCGGGTTGGTGGCGCCGATGTCGTAGACGTGGACGAAACAGGCGCTCCAGGCGACGAGCGTCCCGCCGTGGTGGATCGGGGCCACCAGATAGACGTCGGAAGTGTGCAGCGCCGCGGTATAGGGGTCGTTCAGCAGGTAGACGTCGTCCGGCCCGATGTCGTCGCCGAAGCGGCGGATGATCGCCTTGCACGCCTCCGACGCGCTGGTTAGGTGATGGAGGAAGCCCACCCCGCCCATCAGCAGCGACCCGTCGGCGCGATAGAGCGACACCATGAGGTCGTGGCCCTCGTTGGTGATCGCCGTGCCCGAGACGTGCTTGAGTGTGATCACCGCTTCGTCGACGACGCGGAACAGCCGGTGGCGGATGATCGAAAAGGTGATCGGGTCCATGGCGTTGGCCTCGCTGTGCCGCGGCGGTCCTGCGTCGGTCAGCCGATGGCGAGGATCAGCCCGGCGGCCGCGACGACCAAACCGCCGACCGCGACGACGGCGAGCAGGACACGGTTCACCGCGGCTTCGATACGGACTTCGATGCGGGCGATTTCGGTCCTGAGCTCGGTGATTTCGGTCTTGAGTTCAGCCTTCGCGTCCGAGACGTCCGCCTTGGAGGCGACGCCTTCCGTGACGGCGTCGCGCATCATGAGGACGATGGCCCTGGCGTGGGCGTCCTGGACGCCGGCGGCGGTCAGCGTCTCGGCGGCGTGGAGCGTGTCGAAGGCGGTGGCTGGCATGGTCTCGTCCCCGATCCGCGCACAGAATAGCTATGAACGCCGCCCGGCAACAGACCGTCGGCGCCGCAACGCCCGACCCCGTCTCAGTCGAACTCGATCACGACGTTGCGGTAGGCGTCCATACGGCCGGTCTGGCGTTCCTGTATCACCATCGTCGTGATCGGCGTGTGGATGACGGCGGGGCCGACGACGACGTTACCCGGGACCAGCCGGTCGAAGTCGTAGATGTCCGCTGGCGCCTTGCCGTCGCGCGCCTCGACGAAAATCTCCCGCCGCCCCGTATGCGCCGCCGCCGGGTCGGCGCCCCGCAGCGGCTCGGCGACGATCTCCGGCCGCGCAATGGCGCCCCGCGCCGACAGCCGGAACATGGTCATCTCGATCCCGGCTCCGCGATAGGCGGATCCCTTGCCGTATTTGCGTTCGTAGAGCGCCTCGAAATCCTCGATCAGCGCCTCGCGCCCGGCGTCGTCGAGCGGCGGCGCGCGCACCGGCGTCGTCACCTCGTGCACCTGGAGGCCGTAGCGCAGATCGACGGACCATTCGAAGCGCGTCCGGTCCGCGCCGAACCCTTCGCTCGCGAGCTGGTCGCGCGCCCGCGCCATCATCGGCGCGAAGATGGCGTTGATCTCCTCCGCCGGGGTCGAAGCCGGTCGGGTCGCGGTCGCCGAATACTCGTGCGCGATGTCGGCCGAGACCAGGCCGAAAGCGCAGTTCACCGACGCGGCGTAGGGCACCACGATCCGTTTGACCTGAAGCTCGCGGCCGAACACCCCGGCCAGCAGCGGGCAGGACCCGCCGAAGGCGTGCAGCACGAATTCGCGCGGGTCCAACCCGCGCTCGACGGTGATCTCATGCACCAGGTCGGCGATCTGCGCCGCGGCGATGCGGTAGATGCCGAACGCCGCCTCGTCCACGCCCAAGCCCATGGGGCCGGCGATCTTGCGCTCGAACGCATCGCGCGCCGCCTGGACGTCGAGCGTCATCGTTCCGCCCAGGAAGATCGCCGGGTCCATGTAGCCGATCAGCGTCATCACGTCGGTGAGCGTCGGCTCTACGCCCCCCAGCCCGTAGCACGCCGGGCCCGGGCGCGCCCCCGCGCTCTGCGGGCCGACCCGGGGCACGCCGGTGCCCGGTTCGAGCGAGACGATGCTGCCGCCGCCGGCGCCGATCGAGACCACCTCGATCTTCGGGGCGAGGTAGTGGTAGCGGTCGACCATGGGCTCGCGCGCATGGTCGATCTCGCCGTCCTGGATGACGCCCACCTTGAACGTCGTCCCGCCCATGTCGCAGGCGATGATGTCGGCGTCGCCCATCGCGGCGCCGAGATACCGGGCGCCGATGACCCCGGCCGCGGGTCCGCACTCGATCATGCCGACGGCCCGGTCGGCCGCCTCGGCCGCGGGGAGCAGCCCGCCATAGCCCTGCATCACCAGCAGCGGCCCGGTATAGCCCTCGTCGGCGAGCAGGCGCTGGAGGTTGGCCAGATAGTCGCTGGCGATGCGTCCGGCATAGGCGTTGATCACGGTCGTCGAGCTGCGCTCGTATTCGCCCGGCGCCGGCGCGATGTCGCTCGACAGGGCGACGTAGGTCGCGGGCGAGATCTCGGCGATCAGATCGCGCGCGCGCCGCTCGTGGCTGGCGTTGTAGAACGACCACAGGAAGCAGACGGCGATCGCCTCGACTCCCTTGTCCTCCACCAGATGACGCACCGCCGCCTCGGCGGCTGCGAGGTCGAGGTCGCGGATCGCTGCCCCCTTGTAGTCCACCCGCTCCGGCACGCCGCGAATGCGGTCGGCCGGCGCCAGCGGGGCGGGACGTTCGGTTCGCACCGGGTGCTTGATGCGGTCTTCGGGCAGCCCGGCCCAGCGGCCATAGGCGCCGCGGGTGACCAGCAACGTGTCCTCGAACCCTTCGGTGGTGATCAGCCCGGTGCGGGCGCCGCTGCGGGTGAGCAGCGTGTTGTCCACAACCGTCGATCCATGGGTGAACAGCGACGTGCGCGCCAGCAACTCGGCGAGCGAGAGCCCCATCGACTCCGCCGCCGAGCGGATCGAGTCGAGCACGCCGTCGGCGGAGCCGGGCGGCGTCGACAGCGCCTTGCCGAGGCGGATCGGCTCTCCGGCCGCGAACACCACCGTGTCCGTGCACGTGCCCCCTACATCGGTTGCGAGCACGTAGTTCTTGCGGTCGTTCATGTCGGTTCGGGTTCGCGGCGCCGATGGTGTGGGATGCGACGCAGGGTGCGCGGGGTGGGCTGTGGCGGTCAAGGGGCGCCGGGGGCGAAGTCCGACACATGGGCGGCGACGATGCGCCAGCCGCCCGCCATGCGGACCCAGGTCTGGCTCTGGCGGCCGATCGCCGCCTCGCCCGGCCGCGCGTATTCGGCGTTGGCCGTCGCGAAATCGTCGCCGAAGGTCGCGATCACGGCCTTGACGAGCGTTCGTTCGACGCCGCCGCCGGCGCGGTTGCGGCGGAACGCCGCCAGCGCCGCGCCCCCGTAGATCTGGCCGTTGGGTCCGTAGCGCAGCGTGAGGTCGTGATCCCAGAACAGTTCGTTGATCGTATCCACGTCGTTCGCCTTGAGCGCTTCGTCGTACCGCTCGAAGGCGGCGGTCACCTGGGCCACGATATCGGGCTTGTTGATCTCCGGCATGTCCGCCCCTCCGATGCGGTGCGTATCGGGCCAGTATGCCACGCGCCGGCGCCGCCCGCCCGTCCGTCCGTCCATTCGTCGGTTTGCCGACGCGGCCTGGCTTGATAGGCTGAGCGCGCGAGGCGAAGGCGGAGGCCGGCCGGATGAGCGGAGCCGAAGAATTCCTGCCGTCGCTGGCGGCGCGCCGGGACGACATGCTCGAGGCGTGCACCGCCTGCGGCAAATGCGTCGAAGTGTGCCCGATGCCCGGTCCGGCGGGGATCGGAGCCGCCGACCCGGCGGCGGTCGCCGCCGGGGTGGTCGAGATCGTCCGCAGCGGGGCCGGCCCGGAGGCGTCGCTCCGCTGGGCCGATGCCTGCACCGGCTCGGGCCACTGCATCCCGGCCTGCCCGGAGGCCGTCAACCCGCGCTTCCTGCTGGCCCTCGCCCGGCAGGCGAAGCGGCGCGCGCACGCCGCTCCGGCCGAGATCCGCACCGATGCCGGCCGCCGCTTCGGCGGCATGAGCCGGGGCCTGAGCGTGCTCGCGCGTCTGCAGCTGCCGCCGGCGGCTCTCGCCCGGCTGGGCGTCCTGGGCGACGACGTCGCGGCTGGCGAGCCGCCGCCCGAGGTCGTCTTCTACACCGGTTGCAACGTGCTCAAGACGCCGCATATCGCCCTCCTCTGCCTCGACGTGATGGACGCGCTGGGCGTTCGCTACCGCGTCGGCGGCGGGCCGTCCCAATGCTGCGGCGTGTTGCAGTTCCAGGCGTCCGACCTCGAGAAGTTCGGCGCCATGTCCTACCGCACGATCGACCGCTTCGCCGCGACCGGGGCGCGCGAGGTTCTGGCGTGGTGTCCGAGCTGCATGGTCCATCTCGGCGAGGCGGCGTTGGAGACCCGCAGCCGCGACCGCGCCCCGCCATTCGGCATGACGCCCTTCGTGCGCTATCTCGCCGGCCGGCTCGACGAGCTGCGGCCGCTGATGACCAGGCCGGTGGCGAAGCGCGTCGGCCTGCATGAGCATCCAGGCGTTCCCGGCGTCGCCGAGGCGGCGCGGCGGATACTCGAAGCCGTCCCGGGGCTCGAATTCGTCGATCTCGCCCAGCCGCGCGTCGGCTATATGTGCAACACGTTGAACCCGCTCCCCGAATTCAAGCGAGACGTCCACGCCGAACTGCTCGCCGCCGCGGCCGCGGCCGGGGTGGATGCGGTGGCCGGGATCTATCACGCCTGCCATCGCGAGTTGTGCAGCCACGAACGCGACTGGCCGTTCGAGGTGGTGAACTTCATGGAGCTGGTCGGCGAGAGCATGGGCCTCGCCCGGCCCGACCTGTTCAAGCGGTTGAAGATCATGCAGGACGCCGATGCGATCGTCGCCGAGAGCGCCGGGTTGATCGAGACCTACGGCCTCGATCGCGAGACCGTCCGCGCGGTCGTGCTCCGCGACATGATCGGCGAGCAGCCCCTGCCGCTGGCCGGCGCGCCGTAGCCTCGGCGCGATCATCCGCCCGAGGACGGCCAGCGCCGGTGATGGTCGTCGATGACGAAGGGGTGGCTGTGGGCCAGCCGTTCGTGGCGGTGGGGGTGGCGGTGCGGCTCGGGCGGCTCCCATCCTTCGTGTTCGTGCCGGTGATGCTCGTCGTGGACGTGCAGATGCGTGTGCCGGATGGGCTCGTGCGTGTGCGCCAGCGCGGCCGCGCCCCGGGGCCGCCAGACCAGCGCCGCGGCGACGCAGGCCAGCGCCACCACCGCGCCGCAGGCGGCGAAGGTCGCCGGCAGGCCGGCGACGCTCCCGAGCCACCCCGCCGCCGGGTAGGTAATCAGCCAGCAGGCGTGCGACAGCGAGAATTGCGCCGCATAGACCGCCGGCCGATCCCCGGCGTGCGACGACCGGCGCAGCAGCCGCGCCGACGGCGTCTGCACCAGCGACGCCCCGACCCCGAGCAGGAACCAGATCGCCAGCAGCCCGGCGAAACCGGGCGAGGCCAAGCCGAGCCAGAGGCCGCAGGCCAAGGCGCCGCCGCCCGCCAGCATCGCCGTCCGGTCGCGGATGCGGTCGAGCCCGCGTGGCAGGCAGAGGGCCGCCAGCATCGAGCCCGCCCCGACCGCGGCCATGGCGACGGCAAGGTCCGTCTCCGAGCCGCCCAGCGCGCCGCGCACATAGACCACCGTGTTGACGATGACCATGGCCCCGGCCGCCGCCACCGCCATCGACAGCAGCAGCAGGCCGCGCAGCCGGGGCGTCCGCGCATAGATGCGAAGGCCCCAGGCGACGTTGGCGAGCATCCCCGCCTCGCGCTCGGGCCGCCGCGCCGGCGGCAGGGTCGCGCTCAGCACCAGCAGCCCCGCCAGTGCGAAGGCCGCCCCGTTGAGCCAGAACAGCGAGTGGAAGCTCGTCGCCGTCAACAGCCCTGCCGCGATCATGGGCGCCAGCAGATTCTCCAGATCCTGGGCGATGCGCGACAGCGACAGGGCGCGCGTGTATTGCGCCTCGTCCGGCAGCACGTCCGGGATCGTCGCCTGAAGGACGGGCGTGAACCCGGCCGAGGCCGCGCTCAACGCGAAGATGAGGGCGTAGACCTGCCATACCGTATCGACGAAGGGCAGCGCGGCGACGACCAGCGCCCGGACGACGTTGAGCCCGGCCAGCATCGCCCGGCGCGGCGCGCGATGCGCGAAGCCGCCGGCGACCGGGGCCACCCCGACATAGGCGACCATCTTGAGCGCCAGCGCCGCCCCCAGCACTGGCCCCGCCTGCGCCCCGGCGAGATCGTAAGCCAGCAGCGCCAGCGCGATCGTGGTCAGCCCGGCCCCCGCGAGGCCCACCACCTGCGCGGCGTACAGACGGCGAAAGGTCGGGTTGGCGAGCGGCGACGTCACGGGCCCGGCGCGATGCCCCAACCTCGCGACAGGTCGCGCAATGCGCCCACGACCTCGTCCGGGCGGCCCACGTCGATGGTCGCGACGTCCAGCGGGCGGCCGGTTCCGGCCGCCCTCCATCGGCGGTCGATCCCCTGCGCGCCGGGATAGACGAGGACGATGCGTCTGGCGTCGTAAGCTTCGGCGTAGGCGAGCATCTGGTAGACGTCGGACTGCTCGACGCCGAGCGTCTTATCGTCGGGGTCGAGGCGCTTCCACTTGGTGTCGAGAACAATGTGATCGCCTTGATCGCCCTTGGCCTCGATCACGGCATCGGGGCGTATGCGGAAGAGCCCGCTTCCGTCCGAGTCCGTCAGCGCGTGACGCCCTCTGTCCTGGAGGTGGACGCCTACTGGATGGCGGGCGAGGGCGCGTCGCAGGCAACGTCCGATGAACGCCTCGAACAGATCGTTCATCGGGAACAGCAGGGCGAAGCCCGCCGCGTCGCCGCTCGCCGTGCTCTGCCAGTCTCCCTTCAGGAACATGCAGGCGAGGCGGTGCAGGTCGTGGAAGGCGGCGTTGGTCCGATCCAGCCGCACCGGTTCGCGAAGCGGATCGGCGGCGCGGCCCACGGTCTCGAAGCGGGCGGCGAGCTCGGCCAGCAGCCGGAGGTTGACGGCGGAGCGGGCGAGTCGCGCGAGTCGCGACACCGCCGCCTTGAGGGCCCGGTTGAGCGGCGTGTCCTCCGACAGCTCGTCGAAGCGGCAGGCCAGACGGTCCGGCCGGACGGCGAGATGCGTCGTCTGGCGGGTCACGTCGAGCCGCCCGCGCAACAGCCGCAGGTCTTCCTCGCGCGCGAGATAGCGGCGGGGCAGGCCGCGTCGGACCGCGGCCAGCAGCCGGCCGGCGAACAGCCGGACGAGCAGTTCCAGCAGATCGCGCCGTTGCGTATCCAGGGCGGCGAGTTCGCCGTCGGCGACGCGAAGATCCTGCGCCACCGCGAGCATGCGGATAAGGGCGGCGCGAACCGCGCCGTCGTTCCCGTCGATCTTCGGCAGGATTTCGACGGTCCGTCCGGGAACGGCGAGAATACCGACGACTTGCCCGGCCTCCAGGCCGCGGGAGGTGCGGGTCAATACCGCGGTCTTGTGCAACTTCAGCTGCCGGGCGGCCCGTTCGGCGAGGATGTGGATACGCTTGGCTTCGGCCTCGGTAAGGCCGCCTTCGCCGATCGGCAGGCAGTCCCACTCCCGGCAGGTGAGCGGTCCGTTACGTTCCGGTTTCCGCATCCGGCGCCCTGTCGGGGACGATGCGACCGTATGCCTCGTCCGTGAAGCCCTCCCGCACCGTCCAGCGGTATCGGTCCTCGCCCGCATCGTCATCGAGGCCGGGCGGCGGATCGAGCCGCTTCCGCAGCACGAAATCGTCGCCGCCGCCGAGGACGGCGCGGACCTTCTCCCAATCGTCGTAGAAATACTCGGCGATGAGGGGGATGATCTTGCGCCGCATGATGCGGTCGACGTCCGTCTTGGTGCGCGCGCCCATCAGCCAAGCGTGGCCGATCAGGTGATCGCGGTCGGTCAGCCATTCCAGGCGTTCGTTGATGGCGCGGAGCACAGCGGGCAGGTCGATGCCCTCGACCTCGGTGAGCAAGCCGGGTTCGGGCGGCAGCTCCTCGAACTCGAAACGTCGGCGCAGCGCGGTATCGAGCAGGGCGATCGACCGGTCGGCCGTGTTCATCGTGCCGAGAATGTGGAGATTCGCGGGCAACGTGAAGGGATCGTCGGAATAGGGCAGGGTGACGGCGGTTTCGTTCGCTGCGTCCTCCCGCTTGTCCTCCTCCAGCAGGGTGACGAGCTCTCCCATGACTTTCGAGACGTTGGCGCGGTTGATTTCGTCGATGACGAGGACATGGGGCAGACCGGATTCGCGGGCGCGCTCCGCGATGCGCTTGAGCGCGCCGGGAGTGGATTCCAGGCGGAAGCCGGCGCCGGCTTTCGACCCGGTGATGGGGCGCAGACCCTCGACGAACTCTTCGTAGCCATAGGATTGGTGGAAGGTGACGAACTCGACCCGGCGCTCCTCGACGAGCTCGCCGTACCGCTCTCGGACCTTCGCCTCCGGCTCTTCCACCGGTCCGTCGCATATCTCGACGCAGCGTCGGGCGGTGGCATAGGTCTTACCGGTGCCCGGCGGGCCGTAGAGGATCGTGTTGAGAGACGATTTGCCGGGGAATGGCGTGGGCGTCGGGTCCGGATTCCACAGTTCTTTAAGCGGCGGGAGGTAGAAGTCGAGCTCCTTGGTCCCGCGCTCCCTCTCCAAATTCTTGCGCAATTCGTAAAGCGCGCGATCTACGTCGGCGGAAGAAGATGCATCATCCAATTGGAATTCGGGGGGAATTTGGTTCTTGAATCTCTCGACGATCTGCTTTCTACCTCGGATGGTCGAAATTCGTTCCATGTAGTCCGGAAACAGGAGATATAGAATCACGTCGCGCATAACACGTCGGCCCGTTTTCTTCTCGATTTCATCGAACCATCTGGCGAGACTCCAGGGCACATCTTCTTTCATCAATGCAGCCTGCCGGGATTGGGGTTCGGTCTTCCATCGTTCCATCGCCTGAATGAAAAACTCGAAATTCGAATATTGATGTCCAAAATACCCCGGGCTAGCATTTGCGACGCCCTTGAGCGTTCGATCGCTCAGATAGGAGATGTTTGCCAGATCGGAACCCGACCGTTCCCAGATTTTCCTGACTAGGTCGCGCTTGGTTTCCGGCTTCATGTCGGGGAATAAGTACAGGAACCATACGGTCTCGGCGGCCAGTCGAATCAGTTGGGGAGACGCGGCCTCCAGTTGTTTTTCGATTTTTACGACGATGTGGTCTTTAGCCTTTATTCGGTTCGTCGGGACACGGCGCCTGAGTTCCCGGATGTTGCCGAGGGTCCACAGATTTTCGTCGCCGAACAGCGAGCCGTCGGTCAGGAAGCATCGGTCGCGCCAAGCATCGGCTGCGGCGAGCACATCGTCGATATGGTCCCTATTGTTGCCGATCCAGCGGGCCATCGGTTACGTCTCCAAGGCTGCAGCGCGGAGGGGCGGAGAGGCGATGGTGCCCAGGGGCTGGATCGAACAGCCGACACCGTGATTTTCAGTCACGTGCTCTACCAACTGAGCTACCTGGGCGTCGCGAAGCAACGGCACTATAGGGGTTGCGCCGCCCCTGTCCAGCCCGGTCACTCGCCCTCGCCCGGCTCTGCGGCGCGGGCGATCTCCTCCTCGTCGGGCGGCTCGACCGCGGGCGTCGCATAGGCGCCCGAGAACCAGCGCCCCAGGTCCACGTCGGCGCAGCGGCGCGAGCAGAACGGCCGGTAGCGTTGCGCGCCCGCCCGTCCGCAGATCGGGCAGGGGTTCATTCCTGGCCGCCCGGCTCGACCACGATGTCGAAGCCGTCGCGCGCATATTCGTCGTCGCGGCGCAGCGTCACGCCGCGGCCCAGCCGGCCGGTCCATTCGTCCAGCGCCGCGCGCCACGGGCCTTCCAGAGCGTCGATCACCTCCGCGCAGGCGAACACGCCGAACCGTCCGGGCCCGGCGACGCGGGCTTCCCGCCGCAGCTCGCGCAAGATGTCGCCCGCCACCGTGTCCACCGTCGGCATCCGTCCGCCGCCGTCGCACTGGTCGCATTCCTCGGTCAGGGCCTGGAGCAGCGACTCGCGCCGCCGCCGCCGCGTGAGTTCGACCAGCCCCGCCGCGGTGCGCCCGATCAGCCGCGCCGGGGTGCGGTCCTTCGCCATCTCGCCTTCGAGCCGCCCCAGCACCTCGTCCCAATGCGCATCGTCCTCCATGTGGATGAAGTCGATGACGATCAGGCCGCCCAGGTTGCGCAGCCGGATCTGTCGCGCGATCTCCAGCGCGGCCTCGCGGTTGGTGTGATGCGCGGTGTCCTCCGGCCGCGCGGCGTCGGTGAAGCTTCCCGAGTTCACGTCGATGGCGGTCAGCGCCTCGGTCTGCTGGATCACGATCCATCCGCCCGACGGCAGGCGCAGCCGGGGCTCGCCGGCCCGGGCGATTTCCTCCTCCACGCCGTAGCGATCGAAGATCGGATCGTTCCCCTCATGCGGCGCCAGCCGGTCCGCCAGGCCGGGCATGACGCGAGCGCAGAACGCGCGCGCGGCCGCGAGCTCCTCCGCCCCGTCGATGCGGACCGCCGCCATACCGGGCGTCAACTCGTCGCGGACGATGCGCAGCACCGGGTCGAGCTCGCCGTGCAGCAGGGCCGGGGGGTGGGCCGCGCCGCGCGCGGCCTCGATGTCGGACCATAGCGCGCGCAGGCGATCGGCGTCGCCGGCGAGCGCGTCGCCGGCCGCCCCGACGGCCGCGGTGCGCAGGATAAACCCCTCGCCCGGCCGGGCGATCCCGGCCATCAGCGCCTCCAGCCGCGCCCGTTCGGCTTCGTCCTCGATCCGGCGCGACAGCGCGATCCGATCCTGGTCCGGGGCGTAGACCAGATGTCGGCCCGGCAGCGCGATGCGCCGTCCCAGCTGCATTCCCTTGCGGCCGATCGCGTCCTTGACGACCTGGACCGTCACCGCCTGCCCCTCGTCGAGCCCGTCCGCGCCGCCGCCGTCCCGCGCCGCGTCGAGGCCGAGGAAGCCGGCGCGCCCGGCGCCGACGTCGACGAACGCCGCGTTCATTCCGGGGACGATGCGTTCGACCCGGCCGAGATAGACGTCGCCCACCCGGCTCGCCTGCCGTCGCCGCTCGACGGTCAGCTCGACCAGCCGCCCGTCGCTCACGATCGCCGCTCGAATCTCGCCGGGGACGACGTTGATCAGGAGTTCATCGCTCACCGGCGCCGATCCTGCGATGGTGGTAGCCGAGCCCTTCGAGCAGGCGAACGGTCTCGTACAAGGCTAACCCGACGACGTTGAAATAGGAACCGTTGACGAAGGTCACGAACGCGCCCGCCCGACCCTGGATGGCGTAGCCGCCGCCCTTGCCGCGCCATTCGCCGCCGGCGACGTAGGCGTCGATCTCGTTGCGCGCGAGCCGTTTGAACCCGACCGCGGTCACCGTGCAGCGGCGGCGTATGCGCCCCGCCGGATCGACCGCGCAAAGGCCGCCGAACACGCGGTGGCGCCGGCCCGACAGCAGTTCGAGGCAGGCGCGGGCCTGGGCGGCGTCGGCGGGCTTGGGCAGGATGCGCCGACCGCAGGCGACCACGGTATCCGCGCCCAGCACCCAGGCGCCGGCGCGGTTCGCCGCGACGGCCAGCGCCTTCGCCTCGGCGAGGCGGAGCGCGAGCGCTCGCGGCGACTCCCGGGGCCGCGGCGCTTCGTCGATGTCCGCGGGCGCCGCCTCGTCGGGCTCGATGCCCACTTGGCGCAACAGGTCGCGGCGCCGGGGCGAGGCCGAGGCGAGCACCAGCATCTGGGCGTCCCGGTACGAAATCGACTCGCGGCGGGCGGTGGATAGGACGGGAGCGGTTACTTGAAGCGGAAGGTGATCCGGCCCTTGGTCAGGTCATAGGGCGTCATCTCGACGTTCACGCGGTCGCCCGCGAGGACGCGGATCCGGTTCTTCCGCATCTTGCCGGACGTGTGCGCGAGCACCTCGTGCTCGTTGTCCAGCTTCACGCGGAACATGGCGTTCGGCAGCAGTTCCGTGACGGTGCCGGAGAATTCGATCAGGTCTTCCTTCGGCATCATCCCTCCTCTGTCGGTCGGCGACGGGCGATACATGCGGCTTCGCGCCGCGCCGGTCAAGCGCAATCGCCGGCGTCAGCAGGCGTCGTCGTCCCCGAACGCCTCGCGGATGCGCGCGGCCAGCGCTTCCCGCAGCTCGCGATAGGCGGCGAGCAGCGTCTCCCGATTGGCTTCGATCGCCGAAGGATCCATGGTCGGCCAGTAAGCGACCTCGGCCGCCGAACTGCGCGTCAGCTCCACCGCCTGATGCTGCGCCTCGGGCGACAGCGACACGATCACGTCGAAGGAGGTGTCCATCAGGTCGCGCAGGCGCTGCGGCCGATGCTGCGAGACGTCGATTCCGATCTCGGCCAGGACGGCGACCGCCATCGGGTCGATTTCGCGCTCCCGCACCCCGACCGAGCCGACATAGAGCCGGTCGCCGAACATATGCTTGGCGAGGGCTTCGGCCATGGGCGAGCGCAGCGAGTTCTCGCCGCAGACGAACAGGACGCTGCCGGCGCGCCGGCGGGTCATCCGCGCCGCTCCCCCGCCGCCCGCCGCCGCGCCCATCGTCGCGCCCGCTCCCGCCCGGCTCCCTGCTCCGCCGCCAACGCCTCAGCCCCTCATGTGCAGTACGCAGATCAGCGTGAACAGCCGCCGCGCGGTGTCCGTATCCATGTCGATCTTTCCGGCCAGGCGTTCGCGCAGGATGTCCGCGCCTTCGTCATGGAGGCTCCGGCGGCCCATGTCGATGGTTTCGATGCGGGACGGGCTCGCGGTCTTGATCGCCTCGTAATAGGTCTCGCGGATGGTGAAATAGTCGCGGATCACCGATCGGAACGGGGTGAGAGACAGCCGGACCTCGCCGCGGCGCTCGTCGTCCTCGCCGCGCACGTCGAACACCAGCCGGTTCTCCTGTACGCCCAGCCGCAGGCGATACGGGCCGCCGGCGCCGTTCGACAGGGCGAAGTCGTTGTTCTCCAGCAGGTCGAAGATGGCGACGGCGCGCTCGTGCTCGACCTCGGGGCTGCGGCGGACCAGGCTCGCCTCGTCGAGCGCGATCCCGGCGAGCCGCCGCGTCCGGCCGGCCATGCGCCCTGTCCGCTCAGCTCCGGTCCAGGCGGAGCCTGACCGAGAGCGCATGCGCGTGCAGCCCCTCGCATGTCGCCAGCAACGCCGCCGCCGGGCCGATCGCCGCCAGAGAGGCGGCGTCGCAGCCGACCAGCGACGTGCGTTTGAGAAAGTCGAGCACCCCCAGACCCGAGGCGTAGCGCGCGCTGCGCCCGGTCGGCAGCACGTGGTTGGGGCCGGCGACGTAATCGCCGACGGCCTCGGGAGTGAAGCGGCCGAGGAAGATCGCCCCGGCATGGCGCACCTGCGCGGCGAGCGGCTCCGGGTCGGCGCAGGCGATCTCCAGATGCTCGGGCGCCAGGCGGTCGATCAGCGTCGCCGCCGCGGATAGCGGCCGGACGAGGATGATCGCGCCATGGTCGCGCCAGCTTCGGCGCGCGATTTCGGCGCGCGGCAGGCCGGCGAGGCGCCGTTCGGCGGCGTCGGCGACCGCGTCGGCGAAGTCCGCGTCGTCGGTCATCAGCACGGCTTGCGCCAGCGCGTCGTGTTCGGCCTGGGACAGCAGGTCGGCGGCGATCCAGTCGGGGTCGTTGCCGGCGTCGGCCACGACCAATATCTCCGACGGACCGGCGATCGTGTCGATGCCGACCGCGCCGTAGACCTGCCGCTTCGCCTCGGCGACGTAGGCGTTGCCGGGGCCCACGATCTTGTCCACCGGGGCGATCGTCGCCGTGCCGCAGGCGAGGGCGGCGATCGCCTGGGCGCCGCCGATCCGATAGATCTCGTCGATGCCGGCGATGCGCGCCGCGGCGAGCACCAACGGGTCGAGTTCGCCGCCCGGGGCGGGGACGGTCATGGCGACGCGGTCCGCGCCCGCGACCCGCGCCGGGACGGCGTTCATCAGCACCGTGCTCGGATAGGCCGCGGTTCCCCCCGGCACATAGACCCCGATCGCTGCGATCGGGGTCCAGCGCGCGCCCAGCCGCACGCCGCTGGCGTCGGTATAGTCGAGCGCCGCCGGGAGTTGGCGCCGGTGATAGTCGGCGATGCGTTCGCGCGCCAGTTCCAAGGCGTCGAGCGCGTCCCGGTCGCAGGCGGCCTGCGCCGCGTCGATCTCGGCGGCGTCGATCCGAAGCCCCGCCGCGTCCGCCAGCGTCAGCCCGTCGAGCCTCCGCGTGTGGTCGAGCAGCGCCTCGTCGCCGCGCCGGCGGACGTCGGCCAGGATCGCCGCGACCTCGCCGGCGACCCGGTCGGGCGCCCCCCGGGGCGCGGCGGCGAAGGCGGCGAAGGCGGCCTCGAAGCCGGGCGCCCCGGCGTCAAGCCTGGTCGGCATCGACCGCTTCCCGGAACCGCTGGATCCAGCCGCCGATGTCGCCGGGGCGGGTCTTGAGCGCCGCGCGGTTGACCACCAGCCGGGAGCTGATGTCGGCGATGCGCTCGACCTCGACCAGCCCGTTGATCTCGAGAGTGGCCCCGGTGGACACCAGGTCGACGATGCGCCGACACAGCCCCAGCTTCGGCGCCAGCTCCATCGCCCCGTTGAGCTTGATGCATTCGGCCTGGACGCCGCGCGCCGCGAAGTGACGGCGCGTGAGTTCGGGATATTTGGTCGCGACGCGCACATGGCTCCACTGCGCCGGATCGTCGACCGCGACCAGTGCGGCCGGCTCCGCCACCGCCAGCCGGCAGCGTCCGATGCGGAGATCGAGCGGCGCGTAGATTTCCGGGTAGTCGAACTCCATCAGCACGTCGTTTCCCGCCACTCCGATCTGCGCCGCCCCGAAGGCGACGAAGGAGCCCACGTCGAAGCTGCGCACGCGGATGATCGTCATCCGGTCGATGTTGGTGGCGAATTCGAGCTGGCGCGCGCCTTCGTCGGCGAGCGCGGGCTCGGGTTCGATCCCGGCGCGTTCCAGCAGCGGCAGCAGCTCGGTCAGGATCCGGCCCCGCGGCACCGCCAGAACGATATGGCCTTTGCTGCGCAACCTTCCCTCCGCCGCCGCCAGTCTATTCGGCCCCGGGAGGGTTGAGAAGCGAGTTCCCCGCGCCCGCCGCCGGGTCTATCCCGCGTTCTCCGGGTGGGACGGACGCCATTGGGTGGGCCAGGGCTCGGCGAGGTCGTCGAGGCGGCACAGGATGCGATCGACCTCGAGCCGGATCACGCCGCCGCCGGCGAACAGCAGTTCGATTCCGTCCGCGGACGCGCGCAGGGTCAGCAGGGACAGGATCTCGTCGCGTTTCCGCCGGTCGATGCCGCGCGTCCGCACCGCGCGGACCCCCTCGAAGCGGACGCCGCAATGGATGCGCTCGAAGGTCCGCCCCGCGGCGGGCGCGTCCGCCGCATCGCCCGCGTCTTCCCAGCGGAAGCGGTTGGCGATCAGCGCGAAGCGGGACTCCGCCGCCTGATAGGCCATCTCCCGCAGCGGGATCACCGCGTCCTGGAGGAACGACGCGATCACCTCGAGATCCGCCGCGTCGGTCGCTTTCAGCCGGACCGCCATCAGCCGATTCGCTCGATGTCGGCGCCGCAGGCGGCGAGCTTCCGCTCGAGCCGCTCGTAGCCGCGATCGATGTGGTAGACGCGGTTGACGACGCTCTCGCCTTCGGCGGCCAGCGCCGCGAGGACCAACGACGACGACGCCCGGAGGTCGGTCGCCATCACCGGCGCGCCGACCAGGCCGTCGACGCCCCGCACCAGCGCCGATGCGCCGTGCACGGTGACGTTCGCGCCCATGCGCGACAGCTCGGGGACATGCATGAAGCGGTTCTCGAAGATCGTCTCGGTAATCATCGCCGCGCCTTCGGCGACCGCCATCAGCGCCATGAACTGCGCCTGGAGGTCGGTCGGAAAGCCGGGATAGGGCTCGGTCAGAACGTCGACGCCGGTGGGGCGGCCGTCGCCGTTGGCGGCTTCCAGGCCGCGCCCGGTCGCGGTCAGCCGGACGCCGGCGGCGCCGAGCTTCTCCGTCACCGCGCCCAGATGCTCCCGATTCGCGCCGATCAGTTCGATCCTGCCGCCGGTGATCGCTGCGGCGATCGCGTAGGTGCCGGCCTCGATGCGGTCGGCGATCACCCGGTGCGTCGCCCCGCCCAGCTCGCGCACCCCGCGCACGCGGAGCGCGCCCGTGCCGATGCCCGAGATCTGGGCGCCCATGGCGACGAGGCAGCGCGCCAGGTCCGCCACCTCGGGTTCGTGGGCCACGTTGGTGAGCACCGTCTCGCCGTCGGCGATGCAGGCCGCCATCAGCGCGTTCTCGGTAGCCCCCACCGACGCGACGGGGAAGACGATATGCGCCCCGGTCAGCCCGTCGGGGGCGCGGGCGCAGATATAGCCTTCGTCGATCTCTATGTCGGCGCCGAGCTCGCTCAGCGCCTTGAGGTGGAGGTCCACCGGCCGCGTGCCGATCGCGCAGCCGCCCGGCAGCGAGACCTTGGCGACGCCGAAGCGGGCGACCAGCGGCGCCAGCACCAGCACCGAGGCGCGCATACGGCGCACCAGATCGTAGGGCGCGGTGGTTCCGGAGACCGACCGCGCGGTGAGCGACAGCACCCTGCCGTTCTCCCCGCCGTCGCCCGCCTCGGACGCCGTCTCGATGCCGACGCCCAATTCGCCCAGCAGGTCGGCCATCGTCGCGATGTCGGCGAGCCGGGGCAGGTTCGACAAGGTGAGCGTCCGATCCGTCAGCAGGCTGGCGGCCATCAACGGCAGCGCCGCGTTCTTTGCGCCCGCGATCGGCGCCGCCCCGTCGAGCCGGTTGCCGCCCCGGATACGGATCCGATCCATGCGGACGCCGCGCCCCGCTCAGGGTTCGACCGGCATGTCCCGCCGCGCGCCCCATTCCGACCAGGAGCCGTCATAGACGGCGACCCGGTCGCGTCCCAGCAGGTGGAGCCCGAACGCCAGCACGCAGGCCGTGACGCCCGAGCCGCAGCTGGCGACCACCGGCCGCGACAGGTCGATGCCGGCGTCGGCGAACCTCGCGGTCAGCGCATCGGCGGCGAGGAAGGTCCCCGACTCCGGGTCGATGAGCCGGTCGTAGGGCAGGTTCAGGCTGCCGGGGATGTGGCCCGGACGGCATTGCGGCCGCGGCTCCGGCTCGACGCCCAGGAAGCGGCCCGCCGACCTGGCGTCGAGCACCTGTTCGGCGCCGGTCGCGAGATTGGCGCGGAGATCGTCCAGGGTCCGCACCCCGCCCGCGCGCCGGGTCGGGGTGAACCGCGCCTCGCGCGGCGACGGCGCGGGCGGCGCGGGCGACGAATCGACCGGCCGCCCTTCCGCCAGCCACTTGATCAGCCCGCCGTCGAGCAGTGCGGCCCGTTCATGGCCGAACTGGCGTAGCGTCCACCAGGCGCGCGGCGCGGTCATCGATCCCACCGCGTCGTACAGCACGACGCGGCTGTCGTCCGCGATTCCCAGCGTCGCCATATGCGCGGCGAACGCATCGGCGTCGGGAAGCATGTGGGGAAGCGGGTTCGCCGGGTCGGCGATCTCGTCGATGTCCCAGAACGCCGCGCCGGGAATGCGCCGCGCCGCATGCTCGGCGCGCGCGTCGCCACCGGCCGTCGGCAGGCGCCAGGTCGCATCGACGATCCGCAGACCGGGGTCGGCGAGGTTCGCCGCCAGCCAATCGGTGCTCACCAGCGCGTCGCGGTCGGCATGGGTCATGGCGATGCTCCCGGCGGCGGATTCCCGCTTCGGCGTTGCGGCGGACGACGACGGCGCAGACTTGGCCCCGCCCGGCCCCCTCCTCCCGATGCGAGAAGGGAAAGCGGGCCGAACTGGCGCGCTCCTCCGCTCAGGCGCGCAGGTCCTGCGCCATCCTGGCGCCGTCGGGGGCGGCGTCGCTCGCCGGCGCCGCGACCGCGGACGGGTCCTCGTGCAGCGAAGCCACGATGCCGTAAGCCATCAGCAGCATGATCACGCTGACCGGCAGGGCGGCGGCGATCGACGCGGTTTGCAGCGCCCCGAGGCCGCCGGCGATCAGCAGGATCGCCGCGACGAATCCCTCGCCCAGGCCCCAGACGACGCGGAAGCGCTGCGGCGGGTCGTCGTCGCCCATGCTGAGCATGGTGGTGATGACCAGCGTGCCCGAGTCCGACGAGGTGATGAACCAGGTCGCCAGCAGGAAGGTCGCGAGCGCGGCCATGATCCAGTTGAGCCAGCCGATCTCCGTCACCATGTCGATCGTGCCGTAGAGCGTCGCCGGCAGGTCCCATTTGCGGACCAGCTCCACCAGCCCCGCGGCGCCCGCCCCGCCCGACGCGTTCATCTCGAAGAACATCGCGGTGCCGCCGAAGATGCAGAGCCAGAAGAAGGCGATGGTGGTGGGCACGAACATCACGCCCACCATGAACTCGCGGATCGTCCGTCCGCGGCTGATGCGGGCGATGAACATGCCGACGAACGGCGCCCAGGAGATCCACCAGCCCCAGTAGAAGATCGTCCAGCTCCCCTGCCAGGACGCGGCGCCCTTGTCGTTGAAGGTCTGGAAGCCCATCGGGATGACGTTCCAGATATAGTCGCCGACGGTGGTGACGAAGAAACCCATCAGCCAGTTGAACGGCCCGCCGAACAGGAAGAAGGCCAGCAATACGATGCTGAGCCAGATGTTCCATTCCGAGATGATGCGGATGCCCTTGCCCACGCCCGACACCGCGGACAGCGTAGCCACCGCCGAGATCGCCGCGATCAGGACGATCTTGGTCACGATGCCCGGGTCGATTCCGAACAGGTAGTTGAGGCCGGTCGCCATCTGGCTGACGCCGAGCCCCAGCGAAGTGGCGACGCCGAACACCGTCCCGAACACCGCCAGCAGGTCCACCGCATGGCCGACCGGGCCGTAGATCCTGTCGCCGATGATCGGATAGAGCGCCGAGCGCAGGGTGAGCGGCAGCTTCTTGCGGAAGCCGAAATAGGCCAAGCACAGGCCGATCATCACGTAGACCGCCCAGCCGTGGAATCCCCAGTGGAAATAGGTCACGCGCATGGCCAGCACGGCGCGTTGATCGTTCAACGCGCCCGCCCCGGCCAGATCGGCGAACGGGTTGTTGGGATAGCCCCAGGAGGCCGTGTTGTCGAAATAGAACAGCGGCTCGGCGATGCCGAAGAACAGCAGGCCGATGCCGACGCCGGCCGAGAACAGCATGGCGAACCAGGAGAAATTGCCGAACTCCGGCTCGCTGTCGTCGTCGCCCAGCTTGATGCGGCCGAAGCGGCTGCACATCAGATACAGGCATACGAACAGCATCACGACGACGGCGCTGATGTAGTACCAGTTGAGCGCCGCCTCGATCCAGCCGCGCACCGAGGAATAGACGCCGTTGGCGAACTCCACGTTCAGCGCCGTGAACACGACGAAGGCCACCACCATGCCTTTCGCCGCGATGCCCATGCCGCTGTGCAGCCCCTTGAAGATGCCGCTCCCGGCGACGAGGTCCCGGTTGGTCATGCAAGCCTCCTTCGCGCCCGCGGCGTCGGGACCGATGCCGCCCGAAGCCGGTCGCGAGCGGCAGACTATGGCCGCTTCCGCCCGCTGGCAAGGCTCGCGCCGCCGGGGCGGCGAGCCGCCGGAAGCGGAGCCGCCGCGCCGGCCGGGATTTCCTCCGCGTCCAGGGCCTCGGCGAGCCGCGCCGCGGCGCTTCCCGGCCGCAACGGCCGCTGCTGGCCTTCATGCGGCGCCCAGCCGGTGAGGAACAGGATCTGGAACGTCGCCGGGATGCGTCCGTCGGCCCCGGCATGGGCCTCGCGATAGCGGGTCGCCGCGGCGTCGAGCGTGGAGCGGCGGGCGAACCCCTTGCGCCGGGCGCGCAGCGCGTTGGTCTCGCCCATGCCGCGCAGCTCCCGCATCAGCGCGAACGCATCCGCCCAGGTCACGGTGATCGTTTCGCTGTCGACCACAGGCAAGGCGAAGCCCGCCCGTTGCAACAGCGCGCCCGCGTCCTGCACGCTCGCGAAGGGCGAGACGCGCGGGCTCGCCCCGCCTTCCCCCGCGGCTTCGGCCGCGAGCAAGGCGGCGCGCAATTCCCGCAGCGTGTCGCCGCCGAACAGGACGCCCAGGAACAGGCCGTCGGGCCGCAGGACGCGCCGGATCTGGATCAGCGCCCCCGGCAGGTCGTTGACCCAGTGCAGGCCGAGCACGCTGGTCACGAGGTCGAACGACGCCGGGGCGAACGGCAGCGCCTCTTCGTCCGCCGCCACCCGGAGCGCCCCGGCGCGCCGAACCATGGCTTCCGAGAGATCGCAAGCGACGATCCTGGCGGGGCGGGCGCGGCCCGCCAACGCCTCCGTCATCGCGCCGTCGCGGCCGCCGAGATCGAGCATGTCGGCGAACGTCCGGTTCACGTCGTCGAGCCGGTCGGCGAGCCTGCCGGCCGCGTCTTCGAACAGGAACCGGTGTCGCGGGAAACCCTGCGCCGCGCGCTCGCGGTGGCGCCGGACCGCCCGCCGATCGAACAGCTCGATCGCTCCGGTCATGCCGCCGGTTATGGCATGCGGACCGCTCCCGGCCAAGCGCCCCGGGCCGTGGACAGGGCGAGAAGCGCGGGGTAGGATTTCCTCCGACCGGCAACGAGAGCGCTCGATCCGATGGCCGCGAAGCTGTCCGCCTCCATGCTCGACCGGATGATCCGCGACGGCGGCGAGCTCGCCATCCTCGACGTCCGCGAGGAAGGCGCCTTCTCGGCCGGCCATCTGCTGTTCGCCTCGTCGATGCCGTTGAGCCGGCTCGAAGTCATGGCCGCCGATCTGGCGCCGCGCCGGTCGGTCCGCATCGCGCTCTGCGACGCGGGCGACGGGCTCGCCCAGCGGGCCGCGGCGCGGCTCGAACGCTTCGGCTACACCGACCTCGCGTGGCTCGACGGCGGCGTCGCCGCCTGGGAGGCCGCCGGTCGCGTCCTGTTCACCGGCGTCAACGTACCCAGCAAGGCGTTCGGCGAATTCGTCGAGGCGAACGCCCGCACCCCCGGCATCTCGGCCGAGGAGTTGAAGCGCAAGCTGGACGACGGCGAAGACCTCGTCGTCCTCGACAGCCGGCCCATCGACGAATTCCGACGCATGAACATCCCCACCGGGATCGACGCGCCCGGGGCCGAGCTCGCCTACCGCGTCCACGACGTCGCCCCGTCGCCGGCGACGCTCGTCGTCGTCAATTGCGCCGGCCGGACGCGGAGCATCATCGGCGCCCAGTCGCTGATCAACGCCGGCCTGCCCAACCCGGTCGTGGCGCTGCGGAACGGAACCATGGGCTGGGAGCTCGCGGGCTACCGGCTCGAACGCGGCGAGGACCGCCGCGCCCCCGGCGTCTCCGCCGCGGGGCTGGCCAAGGCCAGGGCCGCGGCGCAGCGCGTGGCGCAGCGCTTCTCCGTCGCCTCCATCGACCCCGATACCCTCGACCGCTGGCGGGCGGAGGCCGACCGCCGGTCGCTCTATCTGCTCGACGTGCGCGGTCCGGACGAATACGAGGCCGGGCATCTGCCCGGTTCGATCCCGGCTCCCGGCGGGCAGCTGGTGCAGACGACCGACCGTTTCGTCGCCGCCCGGAATGCGCGCCTGGTTCTGATCGACGATACCGGCGTCCGGGCGACGATGACGGCGTCCTGGCTGATCCAGATGGGATGGACGGACGTCGCCGTGCTCGACGGCGGGCTGGAGGCGGGTCCGCTCGAACGCGGCCCCCGGACGCCCCGCGTCCTCGGGCTGGACGAAGCGGTCTGCGATTCGGTGACGCCGGCGGAGCTCGACGCGCTGATCGGGCGCAGGGCGGCGACGGTGGTCGATCTCGGCGCCAGCCGCGCCTATCGCGCCGGCCATGTCCCCGGCGCCTGGTTCGCCGTGCGTTCGCGCATCGCCGCCGGCCTCGACCGCGTTCCGGTGACGGGCCGGCTGGTCTTCACCTCCGAAGACGGGACCGTGGCGCGGCTCGCCGCCGCGGAGTCGGCCGATTTCGCCGCAGCGCCCGCCGCCTGCCTCGAAGGCGGCACAGCGGCATGGGCGGCGGCGGGGCTCCCGCTGGTCGAGGGCGAGGAGAACATGGCCGATGCGGCCGACGACGTGTGGCTCAGACCGTATGAGCGCGCGGGCGACGTGACCGCGGCGATGAACGAGTATCTGTCCTGGGAACTCGATCTGATGCGTCAGGTCGAGCGCGACGGGACCGCCGGCTTCCGGCATTTCCCGGAATAGCGCGGATGGGCGCGGCTCTCGCCTGGCAGCCGGGCCTCCGCCGCGCGGCGCGGCTCGCCCTCGACCTGGTGCTGCCGCCATGCTGCCTGTCCTGCCGCCAGCCGGTGGGCGAGCCGGGGACGCTGTGCGCCGGCTGCTGGTCGGCGATCGCGTTCCTGGCCCCGCCCTGCTGCTGCGTCTGCGGCCACCCGTTCGATTTCGATCTGGGCGCGGACGCGCTATGCGCCGCCTGCGCCGGAAACCGCCCCGTCTGGGGCCGCGCCCGCGCGGTGGCGCGCTACGACGACGCGAGCCGGCCGCTGCTCGTATCCTTCAAGCATCGCGACCGCACCGATGCGGCGCCCGCCTTCGGCAGATGGATGGCGCGCGCCGGGGCGGAGTTGCTCGCCGGGGCGGACCTGCTGGTCCCGGTCCCCCTTCACCGGTTCCGTCTGATGGCGCGCCGCTACAACCAGTCGGCCCTGCTGGCGCGGGCGATCGCCGCCGAGACCGGCCTGCCTTGCGCCGCCGACCTGCTGTTGCGCACCCGCCGGACGCGGCCCCAGGGCCGGATGACGCGGGACGAGCGCGAGCGCAACGTGCGCGGCGCCTTCGCCGTCCGCGACGGCCGACGCGCGGCGTTGCAGGATCGGCGGGCGGTTCTGATCGACGACGTGTTGACGACGGGGGCTACCGCCGCGGCATGCGCGGCGGCGCTGCTGCGGGCGGGCGCGGCGGCGGTCGACGTGCTGACGCTGGCCCGCGTCGTCCGGGCCGGGGCATGAGACGAGCGGGGCGTCCGAGATGAACGAGACGAGCGGGACAAGCGATGCGAGCGGCGTCGAGGTCTATTCCAGCCTGACCTGCCCGTTCTGCCGCCGGGCGAAGACGCTGCTGCGCCGCAAGGGCGTCCGGTTCAAGGAGATCGGCGTCGACTTCGACCCCGCGGCGCGACGGGAGATGATCGACCGCGCCGGCGGCCGCAGCACGGTGCCGCAGATATTCATCGGCGGCCGGCATGTGGGCGGCTCCGACGAACTCGACGCCCTAGAGCGCGAAGGCGCGCTCGACGGATTGCTCGGGACGAGCGCATGACCGCCGGCGCGTTCCGGCTCGCCTGCGTGCAGACCTGCTCGACCGGCGATATGGCGGCGAACCTCGCCGCCGCCGCCGATCTCGTCCGCCGGGCGCGCGCCCGGGATGCGCAGCTGATCGCCCTGCCCGAGGTCGTCGCCCTGATCGAGCCCGACCGCCGGCGGTTGGCGGCGCAGGCGGAGCCCGAACATCGTCATCCGGCCCTCCGCGCCTTCCGGGAGCTCGCGGCCGAGACCGGCGCGTGGCTCCTGGTCGGCTCGCTGACCGTCGATGCCGGCGGCGGCAGGCTGGCCAACCGCAGCTTCCTGCTCGGGACGCGAGGCGAGATCGTCGCCGCCTACGACAAGATCCACATGTTCGACGTCGACCTGCCGGACGGCGAGTCGTATCGCGAGTCGGAAACCTACCGCCCCGGCGATTCGGCCTGCCTGGCGCGGCTGCCCTGGGGCGGGCTCGGGATGACGATCTGCTACGACGTGCGCTTCCCCGGACTCTACCGGACGCTGGCCCGCGCCGGGGCCGACTTCATCGCCGTGCCGTCGGCCTTCACCCCGCTTACGGGCGCGGCCCATTGGAGCGTGCTGCTGCGCGCGCGGGCGATCGAGACCGGCTGCTACGTCTTCGCCCCCGCCCAGTGCGGGCGCAACGGCCCCGGGCGCCGCAGCTACGGCCACAGCATGATCGTCGATCCCTGGGGCCGGGTGATGGTCGAGCTGGACGAGGAGGCCGGCATCGCCGTCGCCGACGTCGATCCGGCGCAGGCGCGCGAAGCCCGCCGGGCCATCCCCGCCTCGACCCACGATCGCCGCTACGCCGCGCCGTCCAGCCTGCGCGCCGTCGCCGAACCGCCGGCCGGGGCGTTGACGGCGCAGATCCGTTGAACCACCGCCGCCCGCGGCCGGGCGACTTCGCCATGCTCGTAGCAGACGACTTCGAGCCGGCCCGCGACCGCGGCCAGCAGCTCGCCGGGCGCCAGCAGGAAGTCCGGATTGCGCGGCCGGCCATGGCGTTCGTTTCCCCGCGCGAAGGTCTCGTAGATCAGGACTCCGCCCGGTCCCGGCGCCGCGACCAGCCGGGCCAGCAACGGCCGGTGCAGATAGTTCGTCGCCACCACGCCGGCGAAGGACCGTCCGCCGAAGGGGAAGGCCGAACCGTCCTCCAGGTCGGCGGCGACGAACTCGAATCCGTCTCGCCCCGACAGGTCCTCGACGCCGGCCCCGTCCCGGTCCACCGCCGTGACCGGATGGCCCCGGTCGAGGAGCCAGCGGGCGTGACGCCCGGCTCCGCAAGCCACGTCCAGGACGCGCCCGCCCGGTTCGATCAGCCCGGCGAAGCGCCGCACCCAGTCCGAGGGCCGGTCGCCGGCGTGGGAATGCGCAGCCATCGCGAGGCCGTCTCCGGACTTGTTCCCACGCCTATGATACTCTGCATCCGGCGCGGGGCGCTTGGCGGATCGGCGGGGTAGGATCGGGGCCGATGATCCTGTTCGACCTGAAATGCGGCGGCGGTCACGTCTTCGAGGCGTGGTTCAAGGACAGCCGGACCTACGACCGGCAGGCCGCCCGGCGCGAGGTGATCTGTCCCGTATGCGGCGACACCCGCGTCGAGAAGGCGCTCATGGCCCCGCGCCTGGGCAAGACCAGGGAGGGCGGCGGACCGTCCCCGCCGCCGGCGGCGGACGAAGGCCGGGCGCGCCGCCGCAAGGCGCTGCGCGAGATCCGCCGGCAGGTCGAGGCGAATTGCGACTATGTCGGCGACGGCTTCGCCGAGGAGGCGCGCAAGATCCATTACGGCGAGGCCGAGGCCCGCAGCATCTACGGCGAGGCCACGAACGACGAGGCGTCCAGGCTCTCCGAAGAAGGCGTCGCGTTTCAGCGCATCCCCTGGGCCCCGCGCGAGGACGCATGAGCCGCGCCGCGCCCGGCGGGGGCGGCGGCTACGGCTACGGCTCCCGGACGGCGAAGGCCATGTAGTTGACCGATACGTCCCGGCCGAGCCGCCAACTTCCCGTCGCCGCGTCGTAGCCGACCCCCTGCACGTCGGCGACGCGCGCGCCCGCCCTGCGGAGATGCGCCGCCAGTTCGGACGGCTTGACGAACCGGTCCCAGCGGTGGGTTCCGCGCGGCAGCCAGCCGAGGACGTATTCGGCCCCGACGACGCCGAACAGGAACGACCGCAGAGTCCGGTTCAGGGTCGCGAGGACCAGCGCTCCGCCCGGCCTCGTCAGCCCGGCGCAGGCGGCGAGGAAGCCGCCGGCGTCGGCGACGTGCTCGACCACCTCCAGCGACAGCACCGCGTCGAACGCGTCGCCCCGGTCGAGCAGCTCCTCGGCCGTGGCCGTCGCATAGGCGATCTCGAGCCCGCTCTCCTCGGCGTGGATGCGGGCGATGCGCGCGTTGTCGGGCGCGGCGTCGATCCCGGTCACGACCGCCCCCAGTCGCGCCAGCGGCTCGCACGCCAGCCCGCCGCCGCAACCCACGTCGAGGACCGACAGGCCTTGGAGCGGCCGCCTCGCGCGCGGGTCGCGGGCGAAATGCGCCGCCAGCCGGGCGGTGACGAAGGCGAGCCTGACCGGGTTGAGCCGGTGCAGCGGCCGGAAGCCGCCCTCGGGGTCCCACCATTCGTCCGCCATGGCGGCGAAGCGGTCGAGTTCGTCCGGATCGACGGAGGACGCCGCCCGCGCCCGCGGCGCCCGGTCCCGGGTCGAACTGCCGACCATCCGCGCGGCCCCCTGCGGCTTGCCCCGCCGTGCGGAAACAGTAGTATCCGCGGTCGCGAACGGCAACTCGCCGCGAACGTCGCACTCTCCGCCGGGCGGGCGGAGGCGTCGCGGCCGGACACGCGACCATGGCGCTCATCGTGCAGAAATTCGGCGGCACTTCGGTGGCCGACATCGAGCGCATCCGGGCATCGGCGCTGCGCGTGAAGTCGGAGATCGACGCCGGCAACGACGTGGCGGTCGTCGTCTCGGCGATGGCCGGCGCCACCGACCGGCTCGTCGCCTGGACCCGCGAGATGGCGCCGCTCCGCGACGCCCGCGAATGCGACGTCGTCCTGTCGGCGGGCGAGCAGGTGGCGAGCGGGCTGATGGCCCTCGCGTTGCAGAACGAGGGGATCGACGCCCGGTCGTGGCTCGCCTGGCAGATCCCGCTGCGGACCGACGACGCCCACGGCCGGGCGCGGATCGGCGAGGTCGCCGCGGACGGGCTGCGCCGCCGGCTGGCCGCGGGGCAGGTTCCGGTGGTCGCGGGATTCCAGGGCGTGGCTCCGGACGACCGGATCACCACCCTGGGCCGCGGCGGCTCCGATACGTCGGCGGTGGCGCTGGCCGCGGCGCTCGGGGCCGACCGCTGCGACATCTGCACCGACGTCGACGGCGTCTACACCTGCGACCCGCGCATCGTTGCGAAGGCCCGGAAGCTCGATAGAATCAGCTTCGAGGAGATGCTGGAACTGGCGTCCCAGGGCGCCAAGGTCCTCCAGACCCGATCGGTCGCGATGGCGATGAACCACGGGGTGCGGGTCCGGGTGCTGTCGAGCTTCGTCGATGCGCCGGGCACGCTGGTCGTGGGCGAGGAGGAGATCATGGAGCAGCGAGCCGTCAGCGGCATCGCCTATAGCAGGGACGAGGCCAAGATCACCCTGGTCGGCGTGCCCGATCGGCCGGGCGTCGCCGCCGCCATCTTCGGCCCGCTCGCCGACGCCGACGTCAACGTCGACATGATCGTGCAGAACGTCTCCGAGGACGGAAAGGCGACCGATCTGACGTTCACCGTCGCCCGGGCCGACCTGGACCGCGCCGCCGGGGTCATCGAAGGAAAGCGCGCCGTCCTCGGTTACCGGCGGGCCGTCGGCGACGCCGACGTGGCCAAGGTTTCGGTGATCGGCGTCGGCATGCGGAGCCATGCCGGGGTGGCGCAGACCATGTTCACCGCCCTCGCCGAGAAGGGCATCAACATACAGGTGATCTCGACCTCGGAGATCAAGGTGAGCGTGCTCATCGCCGAGGAGTACACCGAGCTCGCGCTGCGTTCGCTGCATTCGGCCTACGGCCTGGATGCGGAAGACCGCTAGCCCGCAGGTCGGACGATGGACCGGGAGGCGGCCCGCGCGCGCCTCGACGCGCTGTGGCGGCGGGGATGCGAGTTCCTGGGGACGGAGTACGCGATCCTCGGCGGCGCGATGACCTGGGTTTCGGAGCGGAGCCTGGTCTCGGCCCTGTCCAACGGCGGCGGTTTCGGCGTGATCGCCTGCGGTTCGATGAGCCCGGATCTGCTCGCGGCGGAGATCGACGCGACCTTCGCACTGACCGACAAGCCGTTCGGCGTCAACCTCATCACCATGCATCCCGAGCTCGACGCCCATATCGACGTCTGCATCGACCGCGGCGTGTCGCACGTGATCCTGGCGGGCGGGCTGCCGGGCGCCGCCGCGATCGGGCGCATCAAGCGCTCCCGGGCGCGCGTCCTCTGCTTCGCCGCCACGCTGGGCGTCGCCCGGCGCCTGGTTCGGCTCGGGGCGGAGGCCATCGTCGTCGAGGGCGCCGAGGCGGGAGGGCATACCGGCCCGGTCGCGACCGGCGTGCTCGCCCAGGAGATCCTGCCGCATCTCGCCGACGTTCCGATCTTCATCGCCGGGGGCATCGGGCGCGGCGAGGCGATCCTCTCCTATCTCGAACTGGGGGCGGCGGGCTGCCAGCTCGGGACCCGGTTCGTATGCGCCGCCGAATCGATCGCCCATCCCGCGTTCAAGAAGGCGTTCCTGCGCGCCTCGGCGCGCGACGCCGTGCTCTCGGTCCAGCTCGACCCGCGCTTCCCGGTCATCCCCGTCCGCGCGCTCCAGAACCGGGCGACCGGGGAGTTCGTGGAGACCCAGCGCCGGCTGATCGACAGCGTCCGCTCCGGACGCATGGCCCAGGACGAGGCCAAGCTCGCCATCGAGCATTTCTGGGCCGGCGCCCTGCGCCGGGCCGCGATCGAGGGCGACGTGGAGAACGGCTCGCTGATGGCCGGCCAGAGCGTCGGCATGGTCACCCGCGAACAGCCCGTCGCCGAGATACTGCGCGAACTCGTGGGCCAGGCGGTCGATGCGGCCGCGGCGAGGGACGCCGGCAAGGCGCGGGCGTAAATGCCGCAACCGGCGTTGAGCGCGCATCGGCGGGCGCTCCGCCGCCTGGCCGCGGTGATGGCCGGCGGCGGGTCCGCGCAGCAGCGCCTCGACCGGCTGGTCAAGGTCATCGCCGGCGAGATGGTCGCCGAGGTGTGCTCGATCTACGTCCTGCGCGCCGGCGAGGTGCTGGAGCTGTTCGCGACCGAAGGCCTCAACCGGTCCGCCGTCCACCGCACCAGACTTCGCGTCGACGAAGGCCTCGTCGGCAGCGTCGCCGCCAGCGCGCGGCCGCTCAACCTGCCGGACGCGCAGGCGCATCCCAAGTTCAGCTACCGGCCGGAGACCGGCGAAGAGATCTACCGTTCGCTGCTGGGCGTTCCGGTCGTGCGCGGCGGCCGCGTCCGCGGCGTGCTCGTGGTGCAGAACCGCGCCTCGCGGCAGTACGACGACGAGGAGGTGGAGGCGCTGGAGGTCTTCGCGGTCGTCATCGCCGAGCTGATCGCAGGCGGCGATCTCATCAGCCCGATCGAGCGGACGACCGCCCAGGGCGGCGCCATGCTGCCGATGCGCCTGACCGGGATACGCATCCATGGCGGCCTCGCCGCGGGGGAGGCCGTCCTCCACACGCCGCCGGTCGGCATTCCCCGGATGTTCGCCGACGATCCCGGCCCCGAGCGCGACCGGCTGGCGGCCGCGGTCGCGGCGATGCACAGCCAGCTCGACGACATGCTCGAACTCGGCGAGCTGAAGGACGGCGGCGAGCATCGCGACGTGCTCCACGCCTTCCGCCAGGTCGCGGGCGACCGGGGGTGGCTGCGGCGCATCCGCGAGGCCATCGACGGCGGGCTGACCGCCGAGGCCGCGGTGCAGAAGGTCCAGGACGACACCCGCGCCCGGATGGGGCGGATCGCCGATCCCTATCTCGCCGAGCGGCTGCACGACCTCGAGGACATCGCCTGGCGGCTGTTGCGGCACCTGTCGGGCCGGACCGCGGCGCGGGCGGACCTGCCCGGGAACGTGGCGCTGTTCGCCCGCAACATGGGGCCGGCGGAGCTGCTGGATTACGAGCCCCGCCGCCTGCGCGCCCTGGTCCTCGAGGAGGGATCGCCCACCGCCCACGTCGCCATCGTCGCGCGCGCCCTCGACATTCCGGTGGTCGGCATGGTCGAGGGGGCGTTGTCGCGGATCGACCCGTCCGACCCGGTGATCGTGGACGGCGACAACGCGCAGGTGTTCATCCGGCCGGGGGACGACGTCCAGCAGGCGGCCGCCGACAACATCCGGCTGCGCGAGCGCCGGCGGCGGGCCTACGCCGCCATGCGCGACGAGCCCGCGGTCACGCGCGACGGCGTCCGCATCGCGCTGCACGTCAACGCCGGGCTGCTGATGGACCTGCCGTCGTTGCAGGGCGGCGGCGCCGACGGCATCGGCCTCTATCGCACGGAGATCCCGTTCATGGTCGGCTCGGAATTTCCCGGCGTCGACGCCCAGACCGAACTGTACCGGACCGTGCTCGACCGCGCCGGCGGCAAGCCGGTCATGTTCCGCACCCTCGACGTCGGCGGCGACAAGCAGCTGCCCTATTTCCGCGCCGCCGCCGACCAGAATCCGGCGATGGGCTGGCGCTCGATCCGGGTGGCCCTCGACCGGCCGGGCATGTTGCGCGCGCAGCTCCGCGCCCTGATCCGCGCGGCCGACGGCGGCGCGCTCAACGTCATGTTCCCGATGATCGCGGAGGTGGCCGAGTTCGCGGCCGCGCGCCGCATCCTCGACATCGAGCTGGGGCGCGAAGCGGCGAACGGCGGCGCGCCGCCCGGCGCGCTGCGGGTCGGCGCCATGCTCGAAGTCCCCGGGCTGATGTGGCAGCTCGATTCGCTGCTGCCGCTGGTCGATTTCCTGTCGGTCGGCAGCAACGACCTGTTCCAGTTCCTGTTCGCCGCCGACCGCGGCAATCCGCGCGTCGCCGACCGCTACGACGTGCTCTCGCCGGGCCTGCTGTCGCTGTTGCGCGCCCTGGTGGAGCGCTGCCGGGCGGCGAAGGTCCCGCTGTCGCTGTGCGGCGAGATGGCGGGGCGCCCGATCGAGGCGATGGCCCTCATCGGCATCGGCTTCCGCAGCATCTCCATGCCGCCGGCGAGGCTGGGCGCGGTCAAGGCGATGGCGCGGAGCCTCTCGGCGGCCGGGATCCAGGGCTACATGGAGACGCTGCGCGGCCTCCCCGACCACAGCCTGCGCGAACGGCTGCGCGGCTATTCCCGCGATCACGGCGTGGTCATCGACGACGGCTGATCGCCCGGCGGGAGCGATTTTCTTCATGGCGGAAAACAACTTCCGATTGCGCAGATCCCGGCCCCGGTCCGGGGCGCGCCGCGATGCCGGCCGCGGGCGAGGCGCGGGGCGCGCGGGCGGACCGGAGGTCGTCCCGCCGGCGGAAAAAATTGCAATTTTGTTGTATTTCAACGAGTTACGCCGAAAAAACAGGGAAAAAGCAGGCCGAAAACCGGCCAGAAACGGGACGAAAACAGACCAAAACCAGGGCGAATCCGGCGCTCGGAACCGCCTGCCGCGGCGCTGCGCCGTCCGCCTCGCGGCGCTCCGCCTCGCCGCGGCCGACCCCGGCGGCGCGGCTGCGCCGGCATCCAGGGCATCGTGGCGTATGCTATCTTCGGTTGCATGAGGTCGGGGCATGGGAAACTCCGGTTCGGGCGACGAAAAACCCCGCGGGCGGGCCGCCGCGGAGCTCCGGTCGCATCTTGCATCTGTCGATTGCGGGGATCGTAACACAAACGCTCCCCCATGTCAAGCGAAAAACGACGTACCCGGCCGCCGGCGTCCTGGTTCGGACACATGTGAGACGGGGCGGTTGAAGGAGGGTTGGGGGTCTCCGGAGCCGTTGGTTCGGAACGGACGGCTCGCAGGAGGACCCCCATGCAGGTTTCCGGCCTGCCCCGTCACGCTACGCGGGCGCCGCCTATGGATTCCCGCTTTCGCGGGAATGACGGAGGGGGGGCCTATCCCCCTCGAGCCGATGGCCCTTTTCCGTCGGGACGAGGGGCCTGTGACGACGGCCCGGGAGGCCGTCGGTCGAGGCGGATACGCCCAAGGACCCGTCCTTTCCCGCCCTGGATTCCCGCTTTCGCGGGGACAGGCTCCGCGCGCTCGGGGATTTCGCGCGCTTGGTCGGCTGAACCGACGCCCACGCGGACATCTCGGGATTTCTTCACACGCTCTTTCGCGGGAATGACGGGGGGGGGGGCGTATCCGCCTCGAGCCGATGGCCTTCCCGGGGCCAGTGTCCCGGGGTCCCCCCCTCGTCATTCCCGCGAAAGCGGGAATCCATATTCGTATCTCGATTCCTGCTTCCGTGGGGACGAAGGGCCTGTGACGTCGGCTCGGGGTACGCCCAAGGACCCGTCCTTTCCCGCCATGGATTCCCGCTTTCGCGGGAATGACGAGAGGGGGGGCCGCGACGGCCTCCCTCGTCATTCCCCCGCTTTCGCGGGGACAGGCTCCGCGCGCTCGGGGATTTCGCGCGCTTGGTCGGCTGAACCGACGCCCACGCGGACATGTCGGGATTTCTTCACACGCTCTTTCGCGGGAATGACGGAGGGGGGGCGTATCCGCCTCGAGCCGATGGCCTTCCCGGGACCAGTGTCCCGCCCCCCCCCCCCCCCCCGTCATTCCCGCGAAAGCGGGAATCCATATTCGTATCTCGATTCCTGCTTTCCGTCGGGACACGGGCTGGACCTTCGCCGGTCCGGGTGCGAATATCCCGCCCGCATGTCGGGGGGCCGTCGGGGGAGGGCGCGAACGCCGCCGGGCGCTCCATGTCGGCGCGGCGGCGGCGTCGCGCGTATCGAGGCGACATGAGCGGAACGCCGAACCGTCCGACGCCGGGTGAGCGCGCATGTTGACGGCGGAAGAGCGGGACGAGCTGGTCTCCGAGCTTGCGTCGCGTCCCGGTCACGAAAAGGTCCGCGCCTTGCTGCATCGGCTGCTCGTCGGCGGGCTCGGCGCGGACAGCCGGGACATCGACTTCGAGAAGCCGGCGCCCGAAGTGCGCGGCCGGATCGACGCTTTGCTCGGGCGCACCGTGTTCGAGTTGAAGTCCGACCTGAGACGCGAGCGCCGCGACGCCGAGGAAGGGCTGACGCGGTATCTCGCCGAACGCGAGAGCCGGACCGGCGAGACCTATGTCGGCATCGCCGCGGACGGCGCGGAGTTCGTCGCCTTCTTCCTTCGCGACGGCCGCGCGGTGGAGGTCGACCTCCACCGCGTCAACCCGCAGGAGTCCGGAGAGTCGCTGGTCTGGTTGCAGAGCGCCGTCGCCGTCGGCGAAGACCTCCTGCCCGATCCGCACGTCGTCGAGCGCGAGTTCGGGCGCGGGAGCCTGACCGCGCGGCGCGCCCTCGACGGCCTGGGCGATCTCTGGGACGGCATCGGACGGACGCCCGAGGCGCGCCTGAAGCGCGAGCTGTGGGACCGGCTCCTGGGTCTCGCCTACGGGGCCGAGGTCGGCGACGACGCCCTGTTCCTGCAACACACCTATCTCGCCGTCGTCGCCAAGGCGGCGGCGTGGGCGGCGATGGTCGACGCTCCGCCCCGGGACGCGGCCGCCTTGCTCCACGGCGCGACGTTCTCGGACTTGGGCGTCACCGGCCAGGGCGATCCCGACTTCTTCGACTGGATGCTGGCCGCCGAGGACGGCATGGAACTGGTCATGCGGATCGCGCGGCAGGTGAACCGGTTCCGCCTGCGCGACATCCGGGTGGACGTCCTCAAGACCCTCTACGAGAACCTGATCGCCCCGGAAACCCGCCACGGCCTCGGGGAGTACTACACCCCCGACTGGCTCGCCGCCCGCGTGATCGCGGCCGCCGTGGACGACCCGCTGGAACAGCGGGTCATGGATCCGGCCTGCGGCTCGGGGACGTTCCTGTTCCACGCGGCGCGGGCCGTGCTCGCCGCGGCCGATGCGGCCGGCCTGCCCGCGGCGGAGGCGGCGCGGCGCGCGGCCGCGAACGTCACGGGGATCGACATCCACCCCGTGGCCGTCGTCTTCGCCCGCGTCACCTTCCTGCTGGCGCTCATGCCGGCGTTGCGCAAGGAGCATCCGGGCCACATCACCCTGCCGGTCTATCTCGGCGATGCGCTGCAATGGAATCTGGCCCGGACGGGCGACAACGGAGGACAACCCGATCTGTTCGCCGGCGACGACGCCCTGGAGATATCCGTTCCGGCGATCACGCTGGGCGCGCCGAATCCCCGGCGCCTCGACGCGGCGACGCTCCTCTTTCCGGCGGCCGTCGCGTCCGACGCGGGGCTGTTCGACCGAATACTGGATGCCATGATCGATCTCGGCGCGCGGTCGGAAACCGCCGCCAACTTCGACGCCTGGATGGAACGGGAGGACTCCGTATCCGTCGGGGACAGGGGCGTTCTCCGTGAGACCTACGAGGTCATGAGCCGGCTTCGGAACGAAGGCCGGGACCACATCTGGGGCTATATCGCGCGCAACCTCGCCCGGCCCGTGTGGCTCGCGTCCGACGCCCGCAAGGCCGACGTCGTCATCGGCAATCCGCCCTGGGTGTCGTTCCGCTATATGAGCGAGGAATATCAGAGCCGTTTTCGCGAGGAATGTCAGGCGGCGCGGCTCTGGATCGGCGGCAAGGTCGCGACCCAGCAGGATCTCGCGGGCTATTTCTACATGCGCGCGGCCTTGCTCTACATGCGCCGGACGGGGCGAATCGCCCTGGTGATGCCCTACGCGGCCCTGTCGCGCCGGGCCTACGCGAAGTTCCGCAGGGGCGAGGCCGCGCGGTCCGACCGGGTGGAGTTCGGCCTCCGCTTCACCGCGGCGTGGACGTTCGGGCCGGAGGTCCAGCCGCTCTTCCCCGTGCCGAGCTGCGTGCTGTTCGCCCAGGTCCACGACCGCCCGCGCGCCGCGCCGTTGCCCACCCGGGTGTTGGCGTTCGCTGGGACGCTGCCGAGGCGGAACGCCGATGAATCCGAAGCGATCTCAAGCCTGACGGAAACGGCGGCATTCTGGCCAACCGAGGCCACCGATCAGGAGGTCTCGTTCTACCATCGCGCGTTCCGGCAGGGCGCGACCCTGGTGCCCCGGCGCCTCGTGCTCGTCGAGGCCGCGCCGGCGGCGGGGATGCTGCCGTCCAACCCCGTGTTCCTGCTGGTTCGCGGACGAATCGGCAACCAGGACAAGGCGCCGTGGAAGGACATGGAGCCGCCGCAAGGCCCCGTCGACGGGGAGTTCCTGCGCCCGGCGCTGCTCGGCGAGTCCATCGCGCCGTTCCGGGTCCTGGCGCCGCAACGGGCCGTCATTCCGTGGGACGCGGAGTCGGGCGAGCTGATGGACGCGAAGACGGCGGCGGGACGCGGCTGGCCGAGGCTGACGCAATGGCTCGAAAAGACCGAGGCGCTATGGGAAGAACACAAGCGAAGCGCGATGAGTCACCTTGAACGCATCGACTATCATGGCGAGCTCTCCTGTCAGTTTTTCGCCGCACCGACCCGGGTCGTGTACACGAAGGCCGGGACCAATCTCGCGGCGGCGATCGTCCGGGACCAAGCGGCGGTGATCGATCACAAGCTCTACTGGGCGGCGGCGGAGAACGTCGAGGAAGCCCGGTATCTCTGCGGCGTCCTCAACAGCGAAACCCTGCGCGCCGGCGTGGAGCGGTATCAGTCGCAGGGCCAGAGAGGCGCGCGGGATTTCGACAAATACGTCTTCAACCTGCCGATTCCGCGTTTCGACGCCGGCGACGCGCTTCATCGCAGGCTGGCCGACGCGGCCGGGACGGCGGAGGAGGTCGCGGGCCGGGTCGCCGAAAAGGAAGGCGAGCACTTCACGCGCATGCGCCGGCGGGTCCGCGACGCGCTCGACGAAGACGGCGTCGCGGCCCGGCTCGAGTCGTTGGCGGCCGGGTTGCTTCGCAGGGAATGAGGCGGTCATGCGCCCGGCCCGCCCGGCGCCCCGGGGCGGCGAAATGCCGGGGCCGGGCTGCTTCGCGGGGGACGAGGTCTTGACGGCCGGGTTTGCGCAACGTCGCCGATCGCCGCGGCGGCGATGCGCGCGAAAGTTCCGGGCGCGATTCCGCCGGCCCGCCATCTTCCGGCCCTTGCGGGCGAATCCGGGTTTCCCGTAGGTTCGAGCCGGAAGATGGGAGCGGCGGGTTTGCGCGGCGGGGAGACAGCGGACGCGGCCGGGGGCGGGCCAGGCGCCGACGAGCTGGGGGAGATGCTGCGTCAGGCGCGCCTCGCCCAGGGCCGCGAGCTCGCCGAGGTCGCGAAGGAACTCCGCATCCGTCGGTTCTATCTCGAGGCCATCGAGGACGGCCGGCTGAGCGACCTGCCCGGCCAAGTCTACGTCGTCGGTTTCCTGCGCGCCTATGGCGATTGTCTCGGGCTGGACGGGGCGGACCTCGTCGCCCGGTACAAGGACCTCCGGTCGGACGACGGCCGCCGGACCGATCATCGTCTGCCGCAGCCGGCGGCGGAGAGCCGGCTGCCGACCGCCTCCATCCTGCTGGTCGCCGCCATTCTCGGCGCCGGAGTCTATGGCGGCTGGTACTACCTTTCGGGCGAGGGGCGCGCGCCGGCGGACCTCGTCCCCGACCTCCCCGAACGGATCGCTGCGATGATCGACGGCGACGACCCCGCCCCGGACGGCCCGGCGGCGGGAGGCGATCTCGACGCCGGCGGACCGGCCGCCCCCCCTGCGCCGGCCCCGGCCGCCGCGGACGCGCCGGTCGCGCCGGTCGCGCCGATCGCGGAGACCGAGGAGGCCGCGGTCGCTTCGCCGGCCGCCGTTCCGCCGGCCGCGCGGCCGGAGGAAGCGTCGCCGCCCGCCGTCCCTGAGCTTGCGGCGGCGGCCGCGGACGATGCCGCCGCAGCGCCGGCCGGCGAACCCGCGGCGGCCGCGGCGTCCCCGGCCGAGTCTCCGGCGGAGCGGCCGCCGCCCGAGGCCGCCGAAACCGCGGACGCGGCCGGGTTCGATGCGCCCGAGTCCGATGCGCCCGAGTCCGATGCGCCGGCGTCGGGCGCGGACGAAGCGGCGGAGCCGGAAGAGTCGGCGGAGCCGGAAGAGCCCGCCGCGCCCGCCGCCGCCCCGTCGTCCGCGGAAACCGGGGTCGCATCGGCCGCCCCGCCGCCGCGCGACCCGGCGGCCGGATCGGCGAACGCCCCGGTCTCCGCCGCCCGGCGCGTGGTGCTCCGGGCCAGGGTCGACAGCTGGATCGAGATCCGGGGGGACGAAGACCGGCCGATCTATTCCGGCCTGCTGCGGGCCGGGCAGTCCTACGCCGCGCCGTCCCGCCCCGGCCTGCGGATGACGACCGGAAACGCCGGCGGCCTCGAAATACTCGTGGACGGCGAACCGACGCCCCCGCCGGGCGCGCCCGGCGCGATCCTCCGCGACTTCGCCCTCGACGCGGACCGCCTGCTCATGCGGCGGGACGCGGCGCCTTCCTCATTTCCCTGACGCGCCTTCCTGCTTGTCCGCGAGAGTCTTCCAATGGAGTGCGGGGTCTCGTTGGCGCTCCGGACCGGGACGTCATGGCGACGGCGGTCGAGAGGACGGCGCGCGTTCCGGGGCGCGCCTTCGGCCCGCGACCGCAACGACGGTCCGAGGGAGGCCATCGGCTCGAGGCGGATTCGCCCCCGTTCCGTCATTCCCGCGAAAGCGGGAATCCCGTAGGGACGAGCGGCCTGTGACGACGGCCCGAGGCGGACGCCAAGGCCCCGCCCTTTCCCGCCCTGGATTCCCGCTTTCGCGGGAATGACGGAGGGGGCTGCGACGGGCCGGGGGAGGCCATCGACTCGAGGCGGATTCGCCCCCCCTTTCGTCATTCCCGCGAAAGAGCGTGTGAAGAAACTCTTGGCGTTTGGGATGGGTCGTGATTCTGTGGGTTTGTTCGTTGGTTTGAGTGGGAGGGTTGTTATGTCGGTTTTGGGAGGTGCTCGCTGCATGCGCCCGGATCGTCATCAGTTGGAGTGGCGGATGGTGGATTTGGATGGGACGCTTGCGCTGGATCATCGAGCGCGAGTGGTTTGGGGTTTCGTGTCGGGCATGGATCTGAGCGCGTTATATGCGCGGATCGGTTCTCGTGAGCATGGTTCGGGTCGGCCTGCGGCGGACCCTGCGGTTTTGTTGGCGTTGTGGCTGTACGCGACGTTGGAGGGAGTGGGTTCGGCGCGTCGTCTTGCGCATCTGTGCGAGAGTGACATGGCGTATCGGTGGCTGTGTGGTGGTGTGCGAGTGAACTACCATGGTCTGAGCGATTTCCGGGGTGGGCATGGGGCTGTGCTGGATGGTCTATTGAGCGAGCAGGTTGCGGCGCTTGTGGCGTCGGGGATGGTGAGTTTGGAGGAGGTGGCGGTTGACGGGACGAAGGTTCGAGCGAGCGCGGGTTCGGGTTCGTTTCGCGGCGAGCGGGGTTTGTCGGGCTACGAGGCGGCGGCGCGGGAACGGGTTGCGGCGCTGAGGTCGGAGTTGGCGAGCGATCCGGCGGCCGGGTCGCGGCGTCTTCGCGCGGCGCGGGCGCGGGCCGAACGCGAGCTTGCGGAGAAGGTTGCGGCGGCGCGGAAACAGCTTGCGGCGTTGCGCGCGGAGAAGGCGGGGCGGTCTCGGACGCACAAGAAGGCGGAGAAGAAGAAGCCGGGGCCGAAGGTCTCGACGACGGATGCGCAGGCGCGCCGGATGCGGTTTGCCGACGGCGGTGTGGGGGCGGGGTACAATCTCCAATTGGCGGTGAGCACCGATAGTCACGTCATTGTGGGGGTCCAGGAGACGGATCGTCGCAACGACGCGGGTTTGGCGGGTTCGATGGTTGAGCAGATCGAGCGGCGCTATGGCGCGCGCCCGGCGCGCTTGCTGGCGGATACGCGCTATGGCGCGCGCAAGGACGTGCTGGCGTTGGGTGGGAAGGGGGTGGAGGTTTACACGCCGCCGGCTCCGGTGAAACAGGCGGCGAAAGCCGAGAGCGTGCGCCGTCGTGAACGCGGGCGCGCCGGCGAACCGGTTGTGTTGCAGGCTTGGCGCGCGCGCATGGCGAGCGAGGCGGGGCAAACGATCTATCGTCGTCGCATGAGGGTCGAGGGGGTCAATGGCGTCGTCAAGCAACGGGGATTGGGCCGCCTTGTGGTCCGCGGGCTTGCCAAGGTGCGGGCGGTGGCGTTGCTGCACGCTCTGGCGCACAATCTGTGGCGCGGTCATCGGCTCGCCTGTATGGCCGGATGAGCATCGCAACCCGCCCTGCCGCCGCCCCGCCCCTTGCCCGACCCATGCCGGGAGCGGCTTGAAACCCGCCGCCGCGCACGACCGCCGCCGCGCCGGACGAACCCACCACGCAACGCCCTAACCCGCCGCCGCCGCACGACCGCCACACCGAACCGGCAGGGTCCTATCCCGAACGAACGCTAGGATTCCTTCACACGCTCGAAAGCGGGAATCCATAGTCGTATCCCGATTCCCGTTTCCGTGGGGACGAGGGGCCTGTGACGATGGTCCCGGGGAGGCCACGCGGTTACGAGGCCAGCGCCTCCCCGGCCGGCAGCCAGTCGCGCCCCTGGGCCCGGGCCACGGCTTCGTGGGTCAGCCGGCCGCGATGGACGTTGAGCCCGGCCCGGAGATGCGCGTCGTTGCGCAACCCCGCCCCGCCCTCCTCGGCGAGGCGCAGCACGAAGGGCAGCGTCGCGTTGTTGAGGGCGAAGGTGGACGTGCGCGCCACCGCGGCCGGCATGTTGGCGACGCAGTAATGCACCACCCCGTGCTCGACGAAGACCGGACGGTCGTGGGTCGTGGGCCGGCTGGTCTCGAAGCAGCCGCCCTGGTCGATGGCCACGTCGACCGCGACCGCCCCGCGCTTCATCCCTTCGACCATGGCGCGGGTGACCAGCCGGGGGGTCCGCGCCCCCGGCAGCAGCACGGCGCCGATCGTCAGGTCCGCCCGCCGGACCTCGCGCTCGATCGCCTCGGCGGTCGAGTGCAGCGTGGCGACCGCGCCGCCGAACCGGGCGTCGAGCTCGGCGAGGCGCTGCAACGAATTGTCGAGGATCGTCACCCCGGCGCCCAGGCCGCGCGCGACGAACGCGGCGTTGGCCCCGACCACGCCGCCGCCGACGATCGCCACCCGCCCCGGCGCCACCCCCGGAACGCCGCCCAGCAGCGTGCCGCGCCCGCCTTGCGCGATCTCCAGGCAGCGCGCGCCGGCCTGCACCGACAGCCGGCCCGCGACCTCGCTCATCGGCTTGAGCAGCGGCAGCCCGCCGAACCGGTCCGTCACCGTCTCGTAGGCGATCGCGATGCAGCCCGAATCGAGCAGCGCCGCGGTCTGCGCCGGGTCGGGGGCGAGATGGAGATAGGCGAACAGGATCTGGTCCTCGCGCAGCAGCCCGTATTCCGCGGGTTGCGGCTCCTTGACCTTGACGATCATGTCCGCGGCGGCGAACACGGCCGCCGCGTCGGCGGCGACGCGCGCCCCCGCCGCCGCGTAGTCCGCGTCGTCGAGGCCGATCGCGCGGCCCGCCCCGGTCTCGATCACGACCTCGTGGCCGCGCCGGGCGAGCTCGCGCGCCGCCGCCGGCGTCAGCCCGACGCGGGCCTCCTCGGTCTTGCGTTCCTTCGGCGCGCCTACGATCATGACCGGAACATGGGACGCCCCGCCCGCGACGGCAAGGATCGGATTCGCATGCGCGCCATCGTCGCCAGGGAGATCGGCCCGCCGGAGCGCCTCGCGGTCGAGGAGATCGACGCCGCCCTCCCCGGTCCGGGCGAGGTCGCGATCGACGTCAGGGCCGCGGCGGTGAACTATCCCGATCTCCTCGTCATCGAGGGCAAGTACCAGATCCTCCCGCCGCTCCCCTTCGTTCCCGGCAAGGAATGCGCCGGCGTCGTCGCCGCCCTGGGCCCCGCGGCGGAGGGCGGAGCGGCGGAGGAGACCGCCGGCCCGCGGCCCGGCGACCGCGTCATGGCGCAGCTCGAGCACGGCGCCTTCGCCGAGCGCGTGACCGTCCCCGCCCGCAACTGCTTCCCGATCCCCGACGCCATGGGCTTCGCCGAGGCGGCCGCTTTCGGCGTCGCCTATCTGACGGCCTGGTTCGCCCTGGTCGACCGCGCCCGGGTCCGCCCCGGCGAGCGCGTCCTGGTCACCGGCGCCAGCGGCAGCGTCGGGCTGGCGGCGATGCAGCTGGCCAAGGCGTTCGGCTGCCAGGTGGTCGCCGGCGTCGCGACGATGGCCAAGGCCGGGCTGCTGCGCGACAACGGCGCCGACCACGTGATCGACCTGTCCGGGCCGGGCCTCCGCGACTCGATCCGCGAGGCGGTCCGGGCCGCGACCGGCGGCGGCGTCGATGCGGTGATCGAGATGGTCGGCGGCGAGACGTTCGAGGGCTGCCTTCGTTGCCTCGACTGGCGCGGCCGGCTGGTCGTCGTCGGCTTCACCGGCGGCGCCATCCCGGCGCTGCGGACCAACTACCTGCTGCTCAAGAACGTCGCCGTCGCCGGGGTCAATTACGGCGCCTATCGCGAGCGCGAGCCCGGTTGGGTGCGGCGCGCCCAGGCCGAGCTCTGCGCGTTGTACGACGCCGGCAAGATCCGCATCCCGGTCCAGGAGACCTTCGCCCTGGAGGAGTTCGTCGCCGCGTTCGACGTGATCCGCGACCGCCGGGTGCGCGGCAAGGTCGTGCTGTCGATGGACGGGAGCCGGTAGCCGGCCCCGCCCCGGCGCGCCCGCGCCCCTACGCCCGCTCGATGACCATGGCGATGCCCTGGCCCACGCCGATGCACATCGCGCACAGCGCGTAGCGGGCCTTGCGGCGGGCGAGTTCGCGGGTCGCGGTCGCGGCGAGCCGCGCCCCGCTGCAACCCAGCGGATGGCCCAGCGCGATCGCGCCGCCGTTGGGGTTGATGCGCGGGTCGTCGTCGGCGAGGCCCAGCTCGCGCGTCACCGCCAGCGACTGCGCGGCGAAGGCTTCGTTGAGCTCGATCACGTCCATGTCGTCGAGCGACAGCCCGAGGCGGCCGAGCAGCTTCCGGGTCGCGGGCGCCGGGCCGATGCCCATGATCCGCGGCGGCACGCCCGCGGTCGCGGCGCCGACGATGCGCGCGCAGGGCGTCAGCCCGTTGCCCTTCGCCGCCGCGTCGTCGGCCACCAGCAGCGCCGCGGCGCCGTCGTTGACGCCCGACGAGTTGCCCGCGGTGACACTGCCGTCCTTGCGGAAGGCCGGTTGCAGCGCGCCCAGCCGCTCCATCGAGGTCGCGCGCGGATGCTCGTCCGCCGCCACTTCGACCGGCCCGCCCCGGCGCTGCGGAACCGCGACCGGGACGATCTCCTCGGCCAGCCGTCCGGCGTCCTGCGCCGCCTTGGCCCGGGTCTGGCTGCCGAGGGCGAACCGGTCCTGGTCGACGCGCGAGATCTGGCGTTCCGCGGCCAGGTTCTCGGCGGTCTCGCCCATCGAGTCGATGCCGTAGGCCCGCTCCAGCTTCGGGTTGACGAAGCGCCAGCCGATCGTCGTGTCGTAGAGCTCGGCCTTGCGCGAGAACGCCGCGTCCGGCTTGGGCATCACGAAGGGAGCGCGCGACATGCTCTCGACGCCGCCGGCGATCGCCAGCCGCGCCTCGCCCAGCCGGATGGCGCGGCCCGCCTGGGCGAGCGCGTCCAGGCCGGAGCCGCACAGCCGGTTGACCGTGGCCCCGCCGACCGCCGCGGGAAGCCCGGCGAGCAGCCCCGCCATGCGGGCCACGTTGCGGTTGTCCTCGCCCGCCTGGTTGGCGTTGCCGTAATAGACGTCGTCCACCGACTCCCAGTCGACGCTGGGGTTGCGCGCCATCAGCGCGCCGATCGGGACGGCGCCCAGATCGTCGGCGCGCACCGCGCTCAACGCGCCGCCGTAGCGGCCGATCGGGGTCCGCGCCGCATCGCAGATATAGGCTTCGGGCATGGCCGGTCCTCGGGTCGTTCGGTCGCGCCGGTCGGGCGCGCCGGTCGGCAGGGTCAGTAGGGTTCGTCGCCCGCGACGCAGAAGCGGCGCAACAGGCGCGGCTCCGACTCGTCGAAATCCGTCCGCCCGTGCAACAGGCAGCGATTGTCCCAGACGGCGAGGTCGTCCTCCCGCCAGGCGTGCTCGTAGACGAAGCGTTCGTCCTCCACCTGGTCGTAGAGGCCGTCCAGCAGCGCCCGCGACTCGTCCTCCTCCATGTCGACGACGTAGTCGGTCATCAGCCGGTTGAGATAGAGCGATTTCCGCCCGGTCTCGGGATGGGTGCGAACGATGGGATGCGCCCAGCGCGGCGCGTCCGGATCGCGCGGCCCGGTCTTCTTGTGCATGTTGCGTTCGTTGTAGTCGTAGACGTTCATGCCGATCAGGCCGTCGAGCCGGGCCTTGGCGTCGTCGGGCAGGGCGTCATAGGCGAGATGGCAGTTGGCGAAGCGCGTGTTGCCGCCGCTGCGGGTCACGGTGAGGGCCTGCAACGAGGTCAGCTTGTTGGGCTTGCTGAAATAGCACTGGTCGGAATGGAGCCACATCTCGCCGTTGGGCAACATGCCGGCTTCATGCGTGTTGGAGACGAACATCATCCCGGCATAGTCCCGCGACTCGAGTTCGGCGACGATCCGCTGCGGCTGGATTTCGCCGAACAGGCGGCAGAAGCGCTGATGCTCCGCCGGCTCGGCCTTCTGCCCGCGGACCAGCAGCAGATGATGGTCGAGAAGCCCCTGCCGCAGCTCGTCCGCGGTCGCGGCGTCGATCTCCCGCCCGAGGTCGACGCCCACGGCCTCCGCGCCCAGCTGCGCCGACAACCGTCTGAACCGCAAGGCCATGGCGGCCTCCCCCGCTTGCCCCGAACCCGCGCATCCTGACACGGGGCGGGCGGGCGGGCAATCCGCGCCGGCGCCGCCACCGACGATGCCCCCCGACGATGACGACGACGCCCGGCCGCTATCCGTCGGCGGCGGGCGCCACCCTCGATCCGGTCCGCAGGATCAGCGCGCCGATCACCGCCAGATTCGCGGCGTTGAGCGCCACCCCGCCCAGGAAGGCCGGCGCGTAGCTTCCCGTCGCGTCGAACAGCACGCCGCCCATCCAGCTGCCGAACCCCATCGCCAGCGCGCCGAACAGGAAGACCACGCCCGTCCGGCGGCCCACCTCGGCGATCGGCAGATGCTCGCGCACGATCACCGCATAGACCGGAAAGATGCCGCCATAGCCCAGGCCGAACAGGGCCGCGACGACGTAGAGCGCAAACAGCCCGCCGGTGAAGGTCAGCATCGCCAGCATCGCCGCCTGCAACCCGGCGAAGAACAGCAGCGCCGCCAGCCCGCCGAACCGGTCCGCCAGCAGCCCGACCAGGGCCGACCGGCTGAGGAACGCGGTCATCAGCATGACCGAGAGGATCTCGACGGCGTTGGCCACCGGATGGCCGAGATCGGTGACGTAGGCGACCAGATGCCCGAGCGGCAGGGCCATGGCGACGCAGCAGCCGACGATGGCGACGCACAGCGCGGTCTGCATCGCCCGGGCCGACAGCGGACGGGCGGGGCGGCGGCGCTCGCGGCGGCGCGGAGCCGCCGCCGATGCCGACGCCGGCCGCGCCGCGCCGTCGTCCGGGACGGCGCGCGGCGCCCGGCGCTGCATGATCAGGGACAGCGGCAGCATCGCGCCGAGCGCGAACACGCCGAACCAGAAGAAGGTCTGGCGCCAGCCGATCGCGTCGATGGCGTAGCCGAAGATCGGCGGCCAGACGATCCCGGCGAGGCTGTTGCCGCTGGAGACGATGCCCACCGCCATGCCGCGATGGGTGCGGTACCAGCGGGTGATGTTGGCCATCGCCGGGGCGGCGAGCGCGCCCATGCCGAGAAACCCGATCATGAACAGATAGATCGCATAGAGCTGCCACTCGTCGTCGATGACGCTGACCGCGAGCGCGCCGCAGCCGATCATGACCGACCCCACCAGAGCGGGCTTGCCCATGCCCAGGCGGTCCATGACGTATCCCATCGCGATGCCGCCGAAGCCCGAGCCGACGAACTGCATCGAGAAGGCGAGCGAGGGGACGGCGCGCGGCCAGCCGAAATCCTGGGCGATCGGCTTGAGCGCGACCACGATGATGAACGCGCCGCCGGAGCCGATCAGCAGCAGCAGCGTCGAGGCCGCCAGCACGGCGAACCGGTAGTTCGCATCGGCCCGTGCGGCGATCTTTCCCGGCATCGTCGGACTACGCGGCCCCGCGCCCGCCCTGTCAACGCCGGGCCGCGGCGCGGCGGGCGGTCAGCGCCGCGCCGCAGCCGCAGCCCGCCGAGGCGACGCAGCTGCCGACGACGGCGGCGAACAGCGGCGTCGCGGTCCCGTCGAAGGCGAGGCCCACGATCTGGGCGAGACCGGCGGCGAACAGGAACTGGAGGAAGACGACGACGCCCGAGGCCGTGCCGGTCAGGGCGGGGTCGCCGCCGATCGCCGCCGCCTGCGCATGCGGCATCGACAGGCCCTGGCCGATCGCCAGCGCGCCGCAGGGGGCGAACAGCGACAGCGGCCCCAGCCCGAAGCCCAGCACGGCCGCGGCCAGCGACAGGCCGCCCAGGACCGAGACGATCGACCCGACCACCACCAGCGCGTCGCCCGAAACCCGCCCGCTCAGCCGGCCGGCGAGGAAGTTGCCCAGCATGTAGCCCAACGGCCCCAGCATGAAGTAGAGGCCGAACTCCGCCGCCGAACGCCCCAGCGTCTCGATCACCAGATGGGAAGCGCCCGTATTGAGGGCGAAGAACGCGCCCGAGCCGAAGGCGGGGTTGAGCGCGAACAGCACGAAGCGGCGCGATCCCAGCAGCCGCCCGTAGCCGCGCAGGAGGCCGGACCGCGCCCCGCCGCCGGCACGGCTCTCGCCGCCCGTCTCGCCGCCCGTCTCGCCGATGATCAGGACGCCCACGGCGATGGCGAGCAGGCCGAAGGCCGCGGGCAGAGCCAGGATCGACAGCCAGCCGAAGGCGTCGATCAGGAGTCCGCCCAGGGGCGGCGCCAACATCGGCGCCAGCACGTAGGCCGTCGTCAGATAGGCGATCATCTGGCCCAGCCGGTCGGGGCCGTAGACGTCGCGCACGACGGCGCGGGCCACGACCACGCCGCAGGCGGCGCCGAACCCCTGGACGGCGCGCGCGGCGAGCAGCGCGTCCAGCGACGGCGCGAAGGCCGCCGCCGCGGCCCCGCCCGCGAACAGCGCCAGCCCGCTCAGCAGCGCCGGCAGCCGTCCGAACCGGTCCGACAGGCTGCCGAAGACCAGCGTCCCCGCCGCCATGGCCAGCATGGCGAGGCTGAAGGAGAGCTGCGCCGTCCCCGTGTCGGTTGCGAAGGCTTGGCGCACGAACGGCAGCGCCGGCAGAAACAGATGAATCGAGAGCGGCCCGACGAAGGTGATCGCCGTGAGGGCCAGGAACAGGGCGGCCCCCGGCTCTCTCGGCCCGCCGGGCCCTCCCCGCTTACGCACCGCTTCGCCCCGGCCGATCGCGCCCCGGCCGATCACGCGCCATCGCCTCGCGCCGGGCGATGTAGCTCGTCGCCGCGACGATCGCGCCGCCGCCGATCCACACCCAGACGCCCGGGACCTCGCCGAACAGGAGGAAGCCGATCAGGGCGGCCCAGATCAACCGCGTGAAGATCGCCGGCTCGACCACGCTCACGTCGGCGAACTTGTACGCCTGCACGAAGCACAGATGCCCCAGGCTGCCGAGGCCGCCGATCGCGGCCAGCAGCGCGAACTGCCCGGCCGTGGGCCATTGCCAGACGAACAGGGCCGGGATCAGGGTGATCGGCGTCATCAGCAGCGACATGTAGGCGACGATGGTCGCCGTGCCCTCGGTCCGCGCCAGACTCTTCACGATCAGCTTGGAGCCCGAGACCGACAGCGTCGACGCCAGCACCAGCACGACGCCGAGCTCGATCTCCCCGAATCCCGGCCGGATCAGGATCAGCGCGCCGGCGATGCCGACCCCCAGCGCCGCCCATCGCTCGGCGCGGACGGTCTCGCCGAACAGCAGGATGGCGCCCAGCGTGACGAATAGCGGCCCGGCGAGCGACAGCGCCGTCGCGTCCGCCAGCGGCAGCAGGCCGAGCGCGGTGAACCAGGCCATCATCGAGGCCGAGTTGAGGATCGACCGGCCGAGATGCAGCGGAAAGCGCTGGGTGCGCAGCGCCGCCGGCCCGGCGCGCAGCAGCCACGGCGCCAGCGCCAGGAAGCCGAACAGGTTGCGGAAGAAGGCGATCTCCAGCGGGTCGATCTCGGCGGCCAGATAGCGCACCGTCGCGTGCATGCCGGCGAACAAGGCCCCGGCGGCGACCATCATGCCGATGCCGCAGGCCGTCGGATGGACGGCGGCGGCGCCGCGGATCCTCCGCGCCGTCGCGGCGAAGGGCTGCTCGATCGGGCGGCCTTCCGGCCGGCGGCGGTCCATGCGCGGCGGGAAGCGTCAGATCAGCGGCGTATCCGGTTCGAGTCCGAACGCGACCCGGCCGAAGGTAGCGCCGGCGATGTCCCAGTTCATCGCGATGTGGCTGCCGATGGCCTGCATGTCGCGGAACTTCCGCTGCGCCGCGTTGTCGGCGAAGATCGCCTTCGCGCCGGCGGCGGCGAACAGGCGCTCGACCGCCCGGCGGCACAGCCTGCCGGCATAGGCCTGGTCGCGGCGGTTGCGCGCCCGCTCCGCCAGCGTCAGCGACCGCCCCGCCCGCATCGCCGCCATCGCCTCGGCGCAGCGGCCCAGGATCGACCGCCGGGCGCAGGCGATCTCGGCCGACGCTTCGGCGACGTGCATCTGCATGGTCGGCAGCCCGGCGATGTCGGCCCCCAACGCCGACGACCGCTTCATCTGGCCGATCACCGTCTCCAACAGGCTTTCGGCGACGCCCAGCCCGTTGGCGGCGAACAGGAACGGCACGGTGGATACGTGCGGCAGCCGGTACAGCGGCGGCGCGTCGGTCCGGCCCCGCGCCTCGGCGCCGCCCGCCGCCGCGGCCAGCGGCAGCGCGCGATGGGCGGGGATCGCGCAGTCCCGGGCGACGACGTTCTTGCTGCCGGTCCCGGCGAGCCCCATCACATGCCAGTTGTCGTCGATCGTCACCTCGCGCCGGGGCGCCAGGCAGAGGCTCGGCGCGACCCCGCCGTCCTCCGTCGGCAGCGGGCTTCCCAGCAACAGCCAGTCGGCATGGTCGCAGCCGCTGGCGAAGCCCCACGTACCGGTGATCCGCCAGCCGTCGCCGTCGCGCTCGGCCGAGCCCGAGGGCAGGTAGCCGGCGGAGATCGTGGCGTCCGGGTCGTCGGCCCACACGTCGTCCGCGGCGCTGGGGTCGAACATCCCGGCGATGATCGAGTGATCGGTGAACACCGTGCACACCCAGGAGGCCGAGGCGCAGCCTTGCGCCAGCGCCGCGATGATCCGGGCGGCTTCGTCGAGCGGCAGTTCCGCCCCGCCGAAACGCCGCGGCTGGCAGATCCGATGCAGCCCGTTGGCCTTGACGTCGGCCATGGTCTCGTCGGGCAGCCGGCGCAACGCTTCCGTCTCCGCCGCCCGCCCCGCCAGCACCGGAATCAGCGCCTCCGCCCGCTCCCGCAGCCCCGCCGCGCGCCGAGCCTCGTCGTCCATGGTCATCCGAAGGTCGTCCGGTTGTCGTTGAGAGAGGGAGTCTATCACGGCGGAACCTGCCGCGGGATCCGCCGCCGCCTCGCCCCGCGGCCCATCCCGACCGGGCGAATTTTTTTCTTGACAACCCGCATATGGGGTTGCAAGGTGGTAGCCTACGATGGCCGCTGTGGCCGCTGATGCTCGCGCCAGGACATACGACCTTCTACGGAGTGCGGCGATGATCAAGAAGAATGACCTCATAAAGGCCATGCACGAAGGGGTGCATCGTGCACACGAGGACTTCGAACGGTTGTCGGGCGGGCTCTGGATATCCGATCCGGGTATCTCCGGCGCGGAAGGTTTTCTCGTCTCGAAGATTTTTCTTGCGATAAGGGAACATATGGAAGAAGACGAGAACCTCGTCGTCGAACTTCCGTTCGGTTATATCGAGGAATGGACCGGAGCAGAAAAAAAGGGGACGCCGAGCCAAGGGCATGTCAAAAGGTCGTCGTGTGGATATCGCCCTTTTCAACAAGAAGGGAGAGCCTATTCACGTCATTGAGGTGAAACGGGATTGGGTTAAGAAAACGGGCGAAGAAGACATCAACAAAATTGGGCATCTTCTCCGTAAGGCAGGCCCTCGGGGAGGTGGTTCTCTGAAGAGTGGCTACTTTTCCGTATATTACCAAGCCACGAACCAGCCATATGTGGATGGACACATGGACAAGACGGAAGAATTTGTCCGTGGCCTAGGCGTAAAAGGGGTGAACGTGAAGTTTCACCGAAAGGTATGGCCTGCTGAAGATGACTTTATTGAGAGACAGGACGGGAAGGAGTCGCAATACGGCTCCCACATTATTGAGTTGTCCAGACAGAACGAGAAAAAGACGTAAGAAGAAGACGGCGGATGCCTGGGCGCCAAGGCGAATACGATGGCCCGTGCGGCATATATGCAATCTCCAATGCCTATCAGATATGCGGATATGGTACGCCTGATAGTGCAGCAGATGGAATGACGAGCTCGTAACGACGGCCACGCCAAGGATTCGTCATTCCCGCGAAAGCGGGAATCCATTTCGGACGAAGCTTTCTCACCGTGGATGACTCTTACGGATAAGCAGATTCCCGAATGTCGTCGAGGAACGGCCGCTTGAGTCGCTCCCGTCCGCACAGCCCGTAGAAATCCGAGGCGCAGCCCCGCGCCAGCGTCGCCATGATCCGAGCGGCTTCGTCGAGCGGCGGTTCCGCCCCGCCGAAGCGCCGCGGCTGGCAGATCCGATGCAGGCCATTAGCCTTGACGTCGGCGACGATCTCGTCGGGCAGCCGGCGCAACGCTTCCGTCTCCGCCGCCCGCCCCGCCAACACCGGGATCAACCCCTCCGCCCGCTCCCGCAGCCCCGCCGCGCGCCGGGCCTCGTCGTCCACGGTCATCCGAGGTCGTCCGGTTGTCGTCGAGGGCCGGAGTCTATCACGGCGGGACCTGCCGCGGGATCCGCCGCCGCCTCGCCCCGCCGCCCATCCCGACCGGACAAATTCTCCGCTTGACAGCCCACATATGGGGCCGCAAGGTGGTAGGCTGTGATGGTGGCTGTGGCCGCGGTGCTCGCGCCAGGACATACGGCTGGGAAAAAGAGCTTGACACCCCCCCCCTACGTCGTTATATCAAGTCTACAAACTGGCGTCTGCCAGGGAGGATAGGGTCGGGTGTCCGACACACGACTTCTCTTCGGCGGACACAAGCACGGAAGAAAGGAAAAACTACGTTGACCCAAAAAGAGATTATCGAAGCGATCCATAACGGCTCCTTGACTGCGGCCGAAAAGTACAAAGAATGGTCGGGTGATTGGACAATTTTTGACTCTGGCGTCGAAGGTATCTTGGTTGCCTACATCGCCAAAGCATTGCACGAATCTCAAGGAAATTCCGAAAGCCTTCTGCTTGAGGTTCCTTTCAAATACATCCAGGAATGGTCTGGAGCTAGCCGGTCTCGAGGGCGTCCCCCCGGTACGCTCAAGGGCGGCAACCGTATGGATATCGTGCTGTTCAACGCCTTGAGGTGGCCTACTTGTGCGATCGAAGTGAAAAGGGCATGGGATCCAGGTCTGGAAAAGACATGGGAAAGTGAAGTTAATGGTAATTGTCTCAAGGATATGAGACGGCTACATGATCTTGTCGTTAGTTGTTCCCATCAGAAGAGAGGAACTCTGGCACGCGGGTTTCTCACCGTTCTTTTGCAAGAATCGGACAAGAAGAAAGAGAAGATAAAAAATTTCGTGCGAGGAAAATTCCCTCGTGAAGGTGACTCTGTGGATATTCGTATCCACGACGGTGAGGAGCGAGGTGAGGCGCGAGGTGGCTTGGTTCCCTTCTCTATCGAGTTTTTCAGCCAGAAACGCCGGAGAGACTGATGCCCTTACACCAAGGTGAATACGATGGCCTGTGCGGTATGTACGCAATCGCCAATGCCTATCAGATATGCGGGTGTCACACGGATGATGGTGAAGCAGAGGGAATGACGAGCTTGTAACGACGGCCATGCCAAGGATTCGTCATTCCCGCGAAAGAGCGTGTGAAGGAATCTTGGCGTTCGTTAGGGATAGGACCCTGCCGGTTCGGTGTGGCGGTCGTGCGGCGGCGGCGGGTTAGGGCGTTGGGTGGTGGGTTCGTCCGGCGCGGCGGCGGTCGTGCGCGGCGGCGGGTTTCAAGCCGCTCCCGGCATGGGTCGGGCAAGGGGCGGGGCGGCGGCAGGGCGGGTTGCGATGCTCATCCGGCCATACAGGCGAGCCGATGACCGCGCCACAGATTGTGCGCCAGAGCGTGCAGCAACGCCACCGCCCGCACCTTGGCAAGCCCGCGGACCACAAGGCGGCCCAATCCCCGTTGCTTGACGACGCCATTGACCCCCTCGACCCTCATGCGACGACGATAGATCGTTTGCCCCGCCTCGCTCGCCATGCGGGCGCGCCAAGCCTGCAACGCAACCGGTTCGCCGGCGCGTCCGCGTTCACGACGGCGCACGCTCTCGGCCTTCGCCGCCTGTTTCACCGGAGCCGGCGGCGTGTAAACCTCCACCCCCTTCCCACCCAACGCCAGCACGTCCTTGCGCGCGGCATAGCGCGTATCCGCCAGCAAGCGCGCCGGGCGCGCGCCATAGCGCCGCTCGATCTGCTCAACCATCGAACCCGCCAAACCCGCGTCGTTGCGACGATCCGTCTCCTGGACCCCCACAATGACGTGACTATCGGTGCTCACCGCCAATTGGAGATTGTACCCCGCCCCCACACCGCCGTCGGCAAACCGCATCCGGCGCGCCTGCGCATCCGTCGTCGAGACCTTCGGCCCCGGCTTCTTCTTCTCCGCCTTCTTGTGCGTCCGAGACCGCCCCGCCTTCTCCGCGCGCAACGCCGCAAGCTGTTTCCGCGCCGCCGCAACCTTCTCCGCAAGCTCGCGTTCGGCCCGCGCCCGCGCCGCGCGAAGACGCCGCGACCCGGCCGCCGGATCGCTCGCCAACTCCGACCTCAGCGCCGCAACCCGTTCCCGCGCCGCCGCCTCGTAGCCCGACAAACCCCGCTCGCCGCGAAACGAACCCGAACCCGCGCTCGCTCGAACCTTCGTCCCGTCAACCGCCACCTCCTCCAAACTCACCATCCCCGACGCCACAAGCGCCGCAACCTGCTCGCTCAATAGACCATCCAGCACAGCCCCATGCCCACCCCGGAAATCGCTCAGACCATGGTAGTTCACTCGCACACCTCCACACAGCCACCGATACGCCATGTCACTCTCGCACAGATGCGCAAGACGACGCGCCGAACCCACTCCCTCCAACGTCGCGTACAGCCACAACGCCAACAAAACCGCAGGGTCCGCCGCAGGCCGACCCGAACCATGCTCACGAGAACCGATCCGCGCATAAAACGCGCTCAGATCCATGCCCGACACGAAACCCCAAACCACACGCGCCCGATGATCCGGCGCAAGCGTCCCATCCAAATCCACCATCCGCCACTCCAACTGATGACGATCCGGGCGCATGCAGCGAGCACCTCCCACAACCGACATAACAACCCTCCCTCACAAACCAACGACCAACCCACAGAATCACGACCCATCCCAAACGCCAAGGGGTTCTTCACACGCTCGAAAGCGGGAATGACGAGAGAGGGGGCCGCGACGGCCTCCCTCGGGCCGTCGCTACAAGCCTCTCCCGTCATTCCCACGCGCCCGGGAATTTCGCGCGCTTGGTCGGCTGAACCGACGCCCACGCGGACGTCTCGGGATTTCTTCACACGCTCGAAAGCGGGAATCCATTTAGGACGAAGCTTTCTCACCGTGGATGACTCCTATGGATAAGCAGATTCCCGAATGTCGTCGAGGAACGGCCGCTTGAGCCGCTCCCGTCCGCACAGCCCGTAGAAATCCGAGGCGCAGCCCCGCACCAGCGTCGCCATGATCCGGGCGGCTTCGTCGAGCGGCGGTTCCGCCCCGCCGAAGCGCCGCGGCTGGCAGATCCGGCGCAGCCCGTTGGCCTCGACGTCGGCGACGGTCTCGTCGGGCAGCCGGCGCAACGCTTCCGTCTCCGCCGACCGCCCCGCCAGCGCTGGGATCAGCGCCTCCGCCCGCTCCCGCAACCCCGCCGCGCACCGGGCCTCGTCGTCCACGGTCATCCGAGGTCGTCCGGTTGTCGTCGAGGGCCGGAGTCTATCACGGCGGGACCTCCCGCGGGATCCGCCGCCGCCTTGCCTGCGGTCCATCCCGACCAGGTAAATTTTCCGCTTGACAGCCCACATATGAGGCCGCAAGGTGGCGGCCCACGATGGCGGTTGTGGCCGCGGATGCCCGTGTCGAGACATACGACTTTCTATGGAGTGCGGCGATGATCAAGAAGGATGACCTCATAGGAGCCATACACGAAGGCACAAAAGATGCACACAAGGACTTTGAATGGTTATCGGGTGGGCGTTGGATATCCGATACGATAGCCCGTCGTGCGGAAGGTTTTCTCGTCTCGAAGATTCTCCTCGCGATAAGAGAACGTATGGGAGAAGGCGAAACCCTTGTCGTTGAACTTCCGTTCGAATATATCAAGCAGTGGACTGGATCTAAAGTAAGAGGACGCCCGCTCAAGGGATGGTCACCAACTAATCGTGTAGATATTGCTCTTTTTAACAAGAGTAAGAAGCCAATTCATGTTATCGAAGTAAAGTTGAAGTGGGATGACGTCCTATGTAAGAAAGACATTGAAAAGATAGCTACTCTTCTCCGTATAGCCAGCCACAAGAGAAGAGGTTCTCTACAAAGGGGTTATCTCTCCGTTCATTACCAAGGCACGAACCGGCCACATCTGAAGGAGAAGATGGACAAGGCAGAAAAATTTGTTCTCGGTCTAGATATGAAAGAAATGAATGTGAAATTTGACAGAAAGGTGTGGCCTGCTGAGGATAAATTTGAAAAGAGACGCATGCACGATGGGAAGGAGTACCAATACGGTTCCCACGTTATTGAGTTGTCCAGAAAGTACAAGAAAAAGACATAAATTAGGAGATGGCTGATGCCTGGACGCCAAGGTGAATACGATGGCCTGTGCGGCATGTATGCAATCTCCAATGCCTATCAGATATGCGGGTATCACACGGATGATGGTGAAGCAGAGGAATTGATCTTTCAGGTGGCGTGCAGTGCGCTGGCGCCTAAAAGATGGCCCGACGTCCTCTGGGAAGGAACGTCGTTTGGAGATATGATGAGGATGATTGCCAGATGCCAGGATGTTTTGCAGGACGTCTCGGAAGATCCCGATATCCCCAACATCAAGGTGACCTATCCGTTTTCCAGGAACACTCCGAAAACGAATGCGGCCTATTGGAAAAGGCTATTCGATATCTTCGAGGACAAAAGCGCCTATTGTGCAATTGTAGGTGAAGATTCAGATGGGCATTGGATTGTCGTCGAACCTGACAGGCAAGGAAGATTGCTGTTTTCGGATTCGAGAGATGACGGGATGTATCGAGTAGGCGTTGACGAAATCCACGCTGGAAAGCGGAAGCCCGGCTGGAAGGACTACAAGTTCAACCGCAAAGATTTGATCGTTTTCTCGGTCGAATCGACGGAATAGAGGGGAGTTCGCGTCGCCGGATCAGCCGCCGGGGCGCTTTCCCGCCCCCGACCCGGCCTCCGCGAAATTTCGGTCGTGGCATACGACCACCGCGTAGCCGCCGTAAGCCACGATGAGTTGAAAGCGTCCTGAAGCGTTGTCCCGGATGTCGTCCAGGAACGGCTGCTTGAGCCGCTCCCGCCCGCACAGCCCGTAGAAACCCGACCGGTCCAGGGTCATGCAGGGCCGCCCGGCCAGAACCAGGCGCCGGTTGAGTTCGTCGACGACGTCGTCCGTTTGCCGCCGCCGGCCGGGTTCGCCGCCCGTATCCTCCGCTTCGACCGTTGCGAAGTTTCGGTCGTCGCATACGACCACCGCGTTGCGGCCATAGGCGACGATGAGTCGGAAGCGGTTTGCGGCGCCATCCCGGACGTCGTCGAGGAACGGCTGTTCGAGCCGCTCTCGTCCGCATAGTTCGTAGAAATACGGCCAACGCAGGGTCATACAGGGCCGTTCGGCCAGACGCAGGCGCAGGTTGAGCGCGTCGACGACGTCGTCCGTTTCCGTCCGCGTTCGTCGTCCTGCGTCGGGTTCGCCGCCCGTATCGTTCGCCTTCCCCGTCATGACTCCCTTTCGCCGGCGCAGTCTACGGCATCCACGACCGGGCGCAAGGACGCCTTGCGGCTGCATCCGGAACGAAGGCGGCCCGCCGCTTCGGGCGGGCCGCCTCGCTCTCGTTACGCGGCGGACCTGCGCAGCTTCGCGGCGAGCGCCGGGTGGTCCAGCACCAGGGCCAGTAGCCCCTCCGTCGAAAGCGCGTTGTTGTAATCCCCGACGAACTCGCCCCCGTCGCGGGTGAACCGCGACCGGCGCCAACGCCCGCCGGGCCGATTCCGGGACGCGATCACGATCTTCGCGCCGCCGTCGAGGACCCAGATCCGGTACCGCCGACCACCGGCCCTGACGACCTCCCCTTCGGGCTGGCCGTTGCGAAGCTCGCTATAGGCCTCGACGCGGGTGAACGCCTCCTGGTCGTCCCCGCTCACGTCGAGGGCGTCGAGAATCGCGAACGCGAGCGGGCGCTCCAGCTCCGGGGTCGATCCGCCGGACCCCTCGCACGCGGTGATCTCCCGGCTATCGACGTCAACCACCATCAGGCAGAGCGGCCGTTCCTCCCGGTCCAGCAGAACCCACAGCGCCGTGCCTGGGCGGCGCAAATAGTGCCGCGCCCAGCGCTCTCCCTCGACGCAGTTGCCGAGCTCGCGCCCCACCCGCCGAAGGCTCCTCACCGAGCGCAGCTGCTGGAGGCCGTGCCGGTCGTCGATCCCGATGGTCCGTTCGCCCGCCTCCCGGCGCTTGTCGGCCGCCCGCTTGCCCATCCGGCTCTTCAGACCATGCAGCTTGCGCAACCTCCCCAAGATCTCGGGGAAGCTCTGATGCCGCAGGCCTCTCACCGTCTGTTGGGCCTCCCGACGCACCGTCGGATCCTCGTGCTCTCGCGCCCGCAGCGCCTCTTCGAGCCGCAGGCAGGCGTAATACGCCCGCCGGATGGCCCGCACGCTGGCGCCCCGGCCGTCCCGGTTCTCGTTCAGACCGAGCCAGTCTCGGCACTTCGTCTCGAACGGCCGGGTTTCGTCGTTTATATGCAGATACGCCAGCCGTTTCAATAGGTTAGGCATGGTAGGCTTCATGATGGCCTCCTTTTCGTATGTTCATCGTAACAATTTGTAATGTAATCGTTGCGATTTCCTATGTCAAGCATAAAATGCGATTTGGACCGAAAAAATTACGGATTCCCGTTTTCGAGCGCGTGAAGAAATCCGGCGTATCCGCCGCGAGCCGACGGCCTCCCTCGGGCCGTCGTCGCGGCCTCCCCCTCCGTCATTCCCGCGAAAGCGGGAATCCACAGAAGCGGGATGCCAATATGGATTCCCGCTTTCGCGGGAATGACGAGGGGGGTGTTCGCGGAGCCTGCCCCCGGCTCGACCGGGGGAATGACGAATTGTCGGCGCATCCGCCGCGAGCCGACGGCCTCCCTTAGCCGCCATGGCGGCCCCCTTCGTCATTCCCGCGAAAGCGGGAATCCACAGAAGCGGGATACCAGTATGGATTCCCGCTTTCGCGGGAATGACGAGGGGGGTGTTCGCGGAGCCTGCCCCCGGCTCGACCGGGGGAATGACGAATTGTCGGCGTATCCGCCGCGAGCCGATAGCCTCCCTTAGCCGCCATGGCGGCCTCCTTCGTCATTCCCGCGAAAGCGGGAATCCATGGCGGGGAATGACGGGGAGGGGGCGGGACGATGGCCTCCCTTGGCCATCATCGCAGCCCCCCTCGTCATTCCCGCGAAAGCGGGAATCCATTTCGGACGCAGCCTTCCCGCCGCGCGAAGGCCGCCCGTCCGGCGCGGCGCGATTGAGACCGCCCGCGTTCCGTGCCATCCTGGCGGCGAAGGAGAGGGACGGCCGATGAAGACCCTGCTCTCGCTCACCCTCAACGGGCGCGCGCGCGACGACGTGGCGCCGGACAACCTGCTGCTGGTCGATTACCTGCGCGAGGTCGCGGGGCTCACCGGGACCAAGATCGGCTGCGACGGCGGCGAGTGCGGCGCCTGCACCGTCCTGATCGACGGCAAGCCCCGGCATTCCTGCCTGACGCTCGCCGCCGCCTGTTCCGGCGCCGTGGTCGAGACCATCGAGTCGCTCGAACGCAACGGCCGGCCGGCGGCGATCCAACGCGCCTTCCACGTCAAGCTCGGCGCCCAGTGCGGCTTCTGCACGCCGGGCATGATCATGGCCGCGGAGGGGCTGCTCCGCGCCGCGCCCGCCCCGGACGACGACGACATCCGCGCCGGCATGGCGGCCAACATCTGCCGCTGCACCGGCTACAACACGATCGTCGAGGCGGTGCGCATGGCCGCGGACGAGATCGCCGCCGGGGCCGCGGCATGAGCGCCCCGGCCCCGACCCAGACCCGGACCCGGACCCAGACCCGGGCCGAGCCCGGCCCGGTCGCCTCGATCGGCGTGCCGACGCCGCTGATCGACGGCCCGGAGAAAATCTCCGGCCGCGCCCGCTTCAGCGCCGACTTCGCCGATCCGGCGACGCTGACCGGGCGCATCCTCCGCGCGCCCGTGGCCCACGCCCGGATCCGCGCCATCGACGCCGCCGCCGCCGAGCGCCTCCCCGGCGTCCATGCGGTCGTCACCGGGGCCGACTGCGCCGATACGTTCGGCGTGCTGCCGATCGCGATGAACGAATGGGCGCTCGCCCGCGACCGGGTGCGCTATCGCGGCGAGGCGGTCGCCGCGGTGGCGGCCGACGACGTCCGCATCGCGCAGCAGGCGCTCGACCTGATCGTCGTCGAGTACGACGAGCTGCCGGCCTATTTCTCGCCCGAGGCCGCGCGGGCCGAGGGCGCGCTGCGGCTGCACGAGGACCGCGAAGGCAATATCGAGCGCGCGGTCGATTTCGAGATCGGCGACGTCGATGCGGGCTTCGCCGCCGCCGACTTGGCGCGGGAGGAGACCTACCGCCTCAACGAGATCTGCCAGGTCCAGAGCGAACCCCACGCGGCGCACGCCGAATACGACGCCCAGCGCGGCCGCCTGACCGTCCGCGCCAGCACCCAGGTTCCCTACTACGTCCATCTGATGCTGGCGCGCACGATGGGCATGGACAAGTCGCGGATCCGCGTCGTCAAGCCGCATATCGGCGGCGGCTTCGGCTGCCGCACCGAGACGCTGCACGTCGAGCTGGTCGCGGCGCTGCTGGCGCGCAAGGCGGGCGGGACGGTGCGCATCGTGCTGAGCCGCGAGGAGACCTTCCTCACCCATCGCGGCCGGCAGGAGACCGGGGTCCGGCTCAGGATCGGGATGACCAAGGCGGGCCGGATCACCGCGGTCGAGTGCGAATCGGTGCAGCGCGGCGGCGCCTATTCCGGCTACGGCATCGTGACCATCCTCTACAACGGCTCCACCCTGTTCGCGATCTACGACCTGGATGCGGTCCGCTACAAGGGCTTCCGCGTGCTCACCAACACGCCGCCGCCGGGGGCGATGCGCGGCCACGGAACCGTCAACACCCGGTTCGCCTTCGAGAGTCTGCTCAACCGGATGGCGGACGAGCTCGGCCTCGACCCGTTCGAGGTCCGCCGGCGCAACCTGCTCCGCGCGCCCTGCTTCACCGCCAACGATCTGATGGTGAACTCCTACGGCCTGCCCGAATGCCTCGACGTCGTGGAGAAGGCCAGCGGATGGCGCGACCGTCGCGGGAGGCTGGGCGCCAACCGGGCGCTGGGCATGGCCTGTTCGCACTACATCTCGGGCGCCTCCAAGCCCAAGCACTGGACCGGCGAACCGCACGCCACGGTGCATCTCAAGGTCGATTTCGACGGCTCGATCACCCTTCTGACCGGGGCCGCCGAGATCGGCCAGGGTTCGTCCACGGTGCTCGCCCAATGCGTGGCCGAGGTGCTGGGGATCGACATGGGGCGGCTCCGCGTGGTCGCGAGCGACAGCGCGATCACGCCCAAGGACAACGGCTCCTATTCGTCGCGCGTCACCTTCATGGTCGGCAACGCGGCGATCGAGGCGGCGAACAATCTCAAGACGACGCTCACGGCCGCCGCGGCCAGGGCGCTGGAGGTCCGCGTCGAGGACGTCGAATGCCTGGGCGAGGTCTACCGCGCCGGCAGCCAGGACGAGGGGCTCGGCTTCGACGAGGTGGTCATGGCCGCCCTCCGGGAGGTCGGCGCGATCACCGTCAAGGGCAACTTCGACACCATCCCCGAATCCTGGGGCGGCAAGAAGTACCGCGGCGCAGCGATCGGCGGCACCATGGCCTTCGCCTATTCGGCCCTGGTCTGCGAGGTCGCGGTCGATCCCGACACCGCCGGGATCTCGGTCGAACGGGTCTGGGTCGCCCAGGACGTGGGCAAGGCGCTCAACCCGCTCGCCGTCGAAGGCCAGATCGAAGGCTCGGTCTGGATGGGCATGGGCCAGGCGCTGACCGAGGAGACGCGCTATCACGAGGGGCTCACGATCACCGGCAACATGCTGGACTATCGGGTGCCGACGATCGTCGAATCGCCGCCGATCGAGACCCACGTCGTCGAGAGCGACGACCCTTACGGCCCGTTCGGCGCCAAGGAGGCGGGCGAGACGTCGCTGGCCTGCTTCCTGCCGGCGTTGACCAGCGCGGTGGCCGACGCCGTCGGCGTTCGCGCCGTCGAACTGCCGCTGACCCCGGACCGGCTGATGGCGCTGCTTGAGAAGGCTTCCGGCGGCGGACGGCGCCCGAAGCCGGCGGCGGAGGCCGGCTGATGGAATACATGCCGGCGTTCCGGCTGCACCGGCCGGCGAGCGTCGAGGAGGCCGTCGCGCTGCGCGCCGGCGAGGCCCGCGCGCGCTACCTCGCCGGCGGCACCGACATGGTGGTCAACGTCCGGCGCGGCATCGAGGACCCGGCGGCGCTGATCGACCTCACCGCGATCGGGGACATGGCCGGGATCCGGGCCGACGGGGACGGGCTCCGCATCGGTGCCGCGGTCCGCCTGGACGCGCTCGCGGGCGACGCCGCGGTGCGGCGCGACTACGCCGCCGTCGCCGCGGCCGCAGCCGCGGTCGCCGGGCCCACCCATCGCGGGTACGGCACGGTCGGCGGCAATCTGTGCCTCGACACGCGCTGCATCTACTACAACCAGAGCGAATGGTGGCGGCGGTCGAACGACTATTGCCTCAAGCATCGCGGCGAGGTCTGCCACGTGGCCCCCGGCGGCAAGCGCTGCTTCGCGGCCTTCTCCGGCGATCTCGCCCCGGCGGCGCTGGTCCACGACGCCGGCGTCGAGCTGGCCGGCGCGGAAGGGCGCCGCCGGATCGCGCTCGCCGACCTCTATCGCGACGACGGCATGGACCATCTGGCGCTGCGGCCGGGCGAGCTCCTGGTGGCGCTCCATCTGCCGCGGGCGACCGCCGGCCTGCCGTCGGACTACGCCAAATCGCGCATCCGGGGCTCGATCGACTTTCCCCTCGCCGGCGTCGCCGTGGCGCTCGCCCGGGCGGGCGGCGCGGTGGACCGCCTCGCGGTCGCGCTGACCGCGGTCAACCCCTGTCCGCGCAGGGTCGACGGTCTCGACGACCTCGTCGGCAAGCCGCTCGACGACGCGGCCCTCGACCGCCTGCGCGACGCCGTGCGCAGCCAGGCGCGGCCGATGAAGACCACCACCGTGGCCCCCTGGTATCGTCGGCGCGTCGTCGGCGCGCTCGCCCGCAGACTCGCCGCCGGCCTCGCCGCGGCCTGACGGCCGGGCCGCCGGCGGCCGAAAAATCGCCGCGGCGAAACGGCGCGTCAGGGCTCCACCGACGCCCGCGCGACGTCGGCGCGCGCCTCGGGCTCGCCGCCGACCGAACGAGGTCTCGACGACGGTTCGAGCACCGTCCGGAACGTCAACGACAGGCGTCGTCGGCGACGTCGCTTCCCGTCGTCTTCCGTCTTGCGCCTGTCGATGCCGTGCATCCAGCGGGACCGCGCCTCGCCGGTCATGACGAGCGCCGATCCGCGCATCAACATAATCGGCTTGTCCTCGTCCCGGGTTCCCGCGACGGGACGCAATTTCATCTCCCAGTCGTCGTTCAACGAAACGGTCGCCACCGCGGCGCCGAAGCAGTTTCTGTCCGCATGCAACGCAATGCCTTGTCCCGGTTCATATTCGTTGACGATCGCTTGGTCCGGAACCCGATCGAACAATTTCGTTTCGTTATACAAGCGTTTGGCGATTTCTGCAATCCAATCCGGCAGCGGTCCCAACTTCATATCGATGGTGATCGTCCGAGCTTGGTAGTCGTATCGCCAACCGTAGTGCTGCACGCGGCGTTCCAAGTCCCTGCGCCAGCCGCCTGCGTCAATGCGCTCTATTATCGAAGATTGGTCGTTTTCATTCAGAAAGTCGGGGAAGTAATAGAGGCCGACAATATCGGTCACCTTATACATGCATCGTTCGTTCATCCCATAATTCAAATGCTTGGGCAATTGCCGCAACGGCATACGGAGCGGCGCGTCAAGCAGGAAAGCCATTTGTTCATTGGTCATTTTCTATCCTTCCGCAGACAAACTGGCGTACATGTAACTGCGTCTTTCGCCAATTGTTCTAGATTTGCTGTACACACCGACTTTACGCAATATGCTCCGAAGGTTGTCACAAGCGTCGCGAAATTTCTTCCGAGATTCTCCGCTATAAGCGTCGACCGCTACGACAATACAAGAGTTCGACGGGAACAAATTTTGAATGATGCAGGCAAAATCATCCACGGATCGAGTATTATCTTTGGTTTGAAGAAGAACATGTCCAAATGTGACCAATACGTCGCAGTTAGAGAGCTTTCTCGCGCGTAACCGCTTTTGTATATCGTCAACATCGGAATAGTTATCCATACGATTCGTTACGGATAGACGCTTCCAGAACAGATCGGCCAAATCCACCATGCTCCTTGCATGATCGTATAGCATGAAATGGAGGTTCGTTTCGTTCCGACCATGATATGCAGTCATGTAGTCAAGAACAACCCAAGAAAACAAGCCTGGACCACAGCCAATATCTACATGAATAAGCTTTTTATTTCGATGAATGAAGTGAAATTTTTTGATTGATTCACTCAGAACATATCTATAATAATCATATCTGAAATGTTCTTTGCTGTGCTCAACTACAAATTTTCTGGTGTATCCTATGGATTTCTCTAGAGAAACGTCTTTACTTACTACATGGCTCGAAGCTGTTTCTCCATATTTCTTTGCTATCTGGTTGAATATCTCGATATAACGATCACGTATCTGCATCTTTCTTCCTCCGTTTATATTCGCCCACGATATCGACTTCGCCCCATCGCGATGCCTCGCCCGGGCAGCGCCGCCGACCTTTGCTCAATATACCATCGCCATGTCGCGACGAATAGCCCTCGCACGAGATCCGATTCTCCCGTATCATCGATGGATCGACGGGCAGGGAACGCATGGACACGATAACCGGCGAGCTCACTCCCGCCGTCGATGCGCCGGCGCAGCCGCAGCTCGAGGGGCGCGGGCCGGTCCGCGAGCCGGGCGAGGTCTCGGGCGACGGCCCCGGCGGCGACGGGCCGCCGCCGCTCGGCCGCTACGACGATGCGGCGATCGGCCGGCCGCGGCGCGAAGGCGGTCGTCCGATGCCGCGGTCGTGCTATAACCGCCGGCGGCTGCAAGCCCGACGCGGGAGGTGAGAATGACTTCGATCCGATTCATCAACGTCAAGCTTCTCGACGGCGCCGGCGCGCCGCCGTTCGACGCCGAGGTGCTGGTCGAGGCGAACCGGATCGCCGCGGTCGAACGCGGCGGCGCGGCGGCGCCCCGGCCGGACGTCGAGGTCATCGACGGCGGCGGCGGCACGCTGATGCCGGGGCTCGCCGACTGCCACGCCCATCTGAGCTTCGCCAACGGCTACAACAACCCGGCGGAGACCGCCGACATCCCGCCCGAGGAGCACACGCTGCTGACGGCCGGGTTCGCGAAGCTGTATCTGGACCAGGGCTTCACCAGCTGCTTCGGCGGGGCCGCGGCGAAGCAGCGGATCGACGTAGCCATCCGCAACGCGATCGACGCCGGCGACATCCCGGGCCCCCGCTTTCTCGCCGCCGGCCTGCAGATCAGCCCGACCAGCGGCTTCGGCGACGAACGGTCGTCGCATTACGACAACGGCGCGGCGCTGTGGGCGCGGGTCTGCGACGGCCCGGACGAGTTCCGGCGCGTGGCCCGCGAGGCCTGCCGCGACGGCGTGGACGTGATCAAGATCATCCCTTCCGCCTCGGCGCTCGACTGGGGGCGGCATCCGCTCGACGAGGACACCGTGATGACCGACGAGGAGGTCGCGGCGGTGACCGGCGTCGCCAGGGAGCGTCATCGGCGCGTCGCCGCGCATGCGCGCAGCGCGGAATCGGTCAAGATGTGCGTCCGTCACGGCGTCGACATGATCTATCACGCGACGCTGGCCGACGAGGAGGCCAGGGACATGCTGGAAGCCAACAAGGACCGGCTGTTCGTGGGCCCCGCGATCGGGCTGCCGGCGTCGCGGCTCGATCAGGACGCCGGCCTCCGCAGCGGCCCGCATGCGACCCCCACGGCGCGGCTCGAGGCCGAGATCGAGACCACGAGCGAATGCATGCGCGACCTCCACAAGCGCGGCGTGCGCGTGGTCACCGGCGGCGATTACGGGTTCTCCTCCAACCCGCACGGCCGCAACGCGCGCGACATCGAGCATTTCGTCGAGCTGATCGGGATGAGCCCGATGGAGGCGATCTGCGCCGCAACGGCCCATGCCGGCGACATGATGGGGCTTCCGGGCGAGCTGGGGCTGGTCCGCGAGGGCTATCTCGCCGACCTGCTGCTGGTCGACGGCGACCCGCTCGCCGACGTGCGCATCCTGCAGGACGCCGACCGGCTGACCGCGATCATGAAGGACGGCGTCCTGCACAAACGCCCGGCGGCCGCGCCGGCTTGGCGCCAGGCGGCGGAATAACCGCCGGCCGCGTTCACCGGCGGGCCGGGGCGGTCCGCTCCGCGCCTCTCGTCAACCAGCCGCGGCAAGCCGCGGCCGGGTCGGCGGCCTCGGCCAGGTCCAGAACCGGGCCGGCGTCGGCGTCGAGCCGCGCGCCGCCGGCCTCGGCGATGGCGGCGATCTTGGCGGTCATGCGTCGCGAGCCGGAAAACCGGATCAGGCGGCAGCCGCGCCGCAGAGCCGCGAGCGCATATCCCGGCGCGTCGGCGCAGTCGAGCGACCCTTCGACCCCGGCCTCCGGGAATTCGGCCCGGACGAGGGCCAGCAACTCCTCGAACCAGGCCGCGCCGGCATAGACGGCCGCGCCCGGCGCGCTGCGCAGCCGCACCGGGACGCCCAGGGCCGCCGCCGCCGCCGCCGCCGCCCTGGCGTGGGCGATCCCGTGCACGACGACGCTCGCCGGTGGGGTCATTGGCTCGTCGCGGCGGCGGGTTCGGCGTGTCGCTCCGCATAGAGGGCCGCGAAGTCGATCGGGTCGATCAGCAGCGGCGGGAAGCCGCCGTCGCGGGTGACGTTGGCGACGACGGCGTGCGCGAAGGGGAACAGGTGGCGCGGCGTCTCGACCAGCAGATACGGCCGCGCCTGTTCCTCGCTGAGCCCTTCGAGGACGACGATGGCGCCATAGGTCAGTTCGACGATGAAGATCGAACTGCCCGCGGCCTTGGTCTCGCCGCGCAGGAACAGCGTCACTTCGTACAGCCCCTCGGTCAGGCTTCGCGCGTTGGCGTTGGCCTCGATCTCGACGCTGGGCGCCTCGGCCAGCTCGGCGAGGACGCGCGGCCCCTGCGGGTTCTCGAACGACAGGTCCTTGACGTAATGCGCGCCGATGCCGAGCTGCGGCGCTTCCTGCGCCGCCTCGCCGTTGGTCGCGCCTCGCCGGTCGGCCCCGCCGGGCGGTTCATCGGCCATGCCGAACTCCCTCCGTCCGGCAGTGGCTATCACGGACGGCGGCCCCCGGCAACGCGAAACCGGGGCCGCGCGCCGAGGAAGCGCCGCCGCGCGCCCCCCTCGTCATCCCCCGGAAGCGGGAATCCAGGGACCTTGACGAAGCAGGACCCGATTTCTCGAAACGGACCCTCAGCCCCGCGCGGTCACGTCGTAGGGGGTCTGTCGGAAGGTCAGCCGTTCGGCCTTCAGCGTCGCGTCGCGGAAGGCCGAGCGCGCGGCGTAGACGGTGAGCGGCCCGTCGAAGCCGCCCGCCGCGGCGCGGACGGCCGCCAGCGTGCGGCGCGTCAGCACGTTGCCGCCGCCGGCGGAGCGGTCGCGCAGCACGCCGTTGTAGAGCAGCGCATAGCCGCGTCCTTCATGCGCGCCGAGGAAGGGGGTGGGGTCGGCCGGGGCGGTCCACGGCCGGCCGGTCTCGGCGAACCAGACATGGGCGGCGAGCACGGGAAAGGCCACGTCCGGCCGGATGCGGCCGTCGGCGTCGAAGGCGGGCGGGCCGAGGCGGTGGAAGCGGAACCCGCCGCCGCCCTTCCAGCCGACGGCTTCGGAGACGCCGCCCTGCTCGCCCTCGACGACCTTGCGCAGGCGCGGGGCGCAATGGGTGACGGCGTGGTCGCCCATCTCGACGCCGATCCAGCGCCGGCCCATCTTGTGCGCGACCGCGGCCGTGGTGCCGGAGCCGAGGAAGGAGTCGAGCACGAGGTCGCCCGGGTCGGTGGCGATCTCAAGAATACGCCCCAAGAGCTTCTCGGGCTTCGGGGTGTCGAAATAGGCGTCCGGCAACACGGCCCGGTTCTCGTTCTTGGCGTCGTGATTGCTACCGAACTCGTCGTGCAGCCACACCGTAACTGGAACCACTGTTTGCTTCACCTGCGACAGGTACGACTTGCGCGAGGGAGTCGCATCTCCCTTCATTCCAAACCACAATTGCCCCGTGCGATCAAACTCAGCGAGCGTTTCCCTACTGAATCGGTGGTAGGTGCCGACAGGCGGGGTCCATGTGACTCCGTTGGAAAACATGTAGGGGTATCTATTCTTTTCCGTCCCGCTTTTCGCGTGCAACGGCGTCGATTTCCACGGTCCACGGGAGTCGCCGTCCGGGTTCTTGTACGCCCTGTTCTGCTTCTCGTCGCGCTGTATCCCACGAAACGACGAATGCTCGCGGCTCTTCACGAAACAGACGATGTGATCGTGATTGTCGCTCACGAATGTCGCGTCGTTCGCGCGCGTATATTTTTTCTGCCAGACGAAGTTCGCGATGAAGTTGTCGCGCCCGAACATTTCGTCCATGACGACCTTGAGATAATGCGCCTCGTGGTCGTCGATGGAGACCCAGATCGAGCCGTCGTCCGCCAGCAGGTCGCGCAAGAGCTCCAGCCGCGGCCACATCATGGCCAGCCACTTGGCGTGCTCCAGGCTGTCGTCGTAATGCGCGAAGGCCGAGCGCGTGTTGTAGGGCGGGTCGATGTAGACGCACTTCACCTGCCCGGCGTAGAACGGCAACAGCGCCTTCAACGCCTCCAGGTTGTCGCCCTGGATCAGCATGTTGTCCGCCGCCGCCTCCCCGGCGGAGAGCGCCGGCGCTTCCTCCAGCAGCCGGTAGGGCGCGCGCGCCGCCGCGCCGATGTCCTCGTCCCGCGTCAACCAATGCAGCGTCGGCATCGGCTATCCGTCCGCCTTCGGAACGCCGCGCATGGCCTCCTCGTATTCGGCGATCCACCGCTCGGCTTCTTCCTTCGTATAGGCGCCGGTTGTGGCGCTGCTGCCTTTCGGCAGTTCTTCGCTCTCCAGCTTGCCGATATACAGTTCCAGTGGTTCCAGTGGTTCCAGTATACCCCGTAACCTTCTCGCTCCCTCGTCAGAGAGTTCAATGTATAAAGAGTCTAAGGTTTCCTGGTTAAGACCACCCCAAAAAGACAGTCCAGACAAATCGCTTTTCTGATCAATTCCTGCAAGGATACGCTGCTTGAACGGCGGACATATCACAAGTTGTCCGGTGACAAGTTGCAGTTGTGCTCTATTATTACTCACCCCTTGCAGTTGTGCTCTGATAATAATCGCCTTATCCATTAGCACCCCGGAAAATTCCACCCCTTGCAGTTGCGACTCGTAAAGAGTTGCCCCTTGCAATTGCGTCCCACCAAGGTATGCTCCTTGCAGTTGCGTCCAGTAAATGCTCGCCCCTTGCAGTTGAGAATTGAGAAGGTTCGCCCCTTGCAGTTGGGTCTTGTCAAAGTTCGCTCCTTGCAGTTGTGCTCCCACAAAGGATGCGCCTTGCAGTTGCGCCCCGTCAAATTCCGCCTCTTGCAGTTGTGCTTCCACAAAGGATGCGCTTTGCAGTTGCGCCCCGTGAAGGATCGCCTTTCGCAGCTGCGTTTCCTCAAGGTTCGCACTTTGCAGGCGCGCCCCGGTGAGATCTGCTCCGTTCAGCCGGCTTCCCTGCAAGTCGATGCGGCAGCCCTTGAAGACCACATGCTTCCGCGAGAACAACAGAGTCAACAGGCTCTGAATCTCCGTCGAGGGCTTCGACTTGTGCTTTTCCCGGTACTCGTCGTCCCCCGTCGTCTGGCGGATGTGGGCGCAGAGGATGTCCAGCACCGTCTGGCGCAAGTCGTTGTCTTCGGTGTCCCGCGCCAGCTGCTCGAGCTCGTAGGCCCCGCCCATGCGCACCGAGTCCGACTCGTGGCCCAGATGCTCGATGGCGTTCTTCAACCGCTCCTGCCGCCGCCCGTCCTCCGCGCCCCGGTTGGTCTCTTCCATCGCCACGGCGCGACGGTTGGCGATCACGGCTCCGATAGCCAGCAGCACGCCGCCCATGCCGACGCCCAGATATTCGAGAACCCGGAGTTTCTCCTTCGCGCCGAAGAGGTAATAGGCCCATTTCGGTTCTTCAAAGGCCATGACGACCAGAAGGAGCGCGAACAGGCCGACCAACAGCGCGACGAGGCCCGCCGGAAGGGGCGACCGCGCGACTCTCGAACGCAACCCGTTCACGAGCGCGGACTCACGCGGCGCCCGGCGCCGGCCGCGGCAAAGGATCCAGCGCATCCAGGATACGCCGCCGGCCGTTCCGCGGCAGGCTTTCCGGGTCTCTCGCGGCTTTGTCGGCGTAGCGGACGGTCGCGGCCCAAGGCGCGCGCGGACCTGCTCGCCGGTGACGGTCCGCCCGTCCCGCAGGCCGCGTTCGCCTTCCTCGATCCGTTCCGCTTCCCGGTCCGTCACCGGCTCGTCGTCCCCGGGAGCCTTCGCCAAGGCCGCCATGACGGGGTTGGAAGGCGACGGCGCGGACAACCCGGTCGATACGCGCATGAAGTCGCCCCCGCGCAGTCATGCTCACGTCTTCACGCCAATGCCGGAAGGATCGGCGGGGGCGGAACGGCCGGCATCGTCTTCGCTTCGTCCTCACGACCCATACCGAATCTGCGCTCCCCTCCGCGACCCGTCAACACGGCGTCGAGGCGCCCCCCCCCCGTCATTCCCGCGAAAGCGGGAATCCATATTCGTATCCCGATTCCTGCCTCCGTGGGGACGAGGGGCCTGTGACGACGCCAAGGACCCGTCCTTCCCCGCCCTGGATTCCCGCTTTCGCGGGAATGACGGAGGGAGGCTGCGATGACGGGCGAGGGAAGGCCATCGGCTCGAGGCGGATACGCCCCCCCTTCCGTCATTCCCGCGAAAGCGGGAATCCATATTCGCATCCCGATTCCTGCTTCCATGGGGACGAAGGGCCTGTGACGACGGCTCGAGGCGACGGAGGGAGGCTGCGATGACGGGCGAGGGAAGCCATCGGCTCGAGGCGGATACACCCCCCCTTCCGTCATTCCCGCGAAAGCGGGAATCCATATTCGCATCCCGATTCCTGCTTCCATGGGGACGAAGAGCCTGTGACATCGGCTCGAGGCGACGGAGGGGGGCTGCGATGACGGGCGAAGAAAGGCCATCGTCTCGAGGCGGATACACCCCCCCTTCCGTCATTCCCGCGAAAGCGGGAATCCATATTCGCATCCCGCTTCCTGCTTCCGTGGGGACGAAGGGCCTGTGACGCCGGCTCGAGGCGACGGAGGGGGGCTGCGATGACGGGCGAGGAAAGGCCGTCGACTCGAGGCGGATACGCTCCCCCTTCCGTCATTCCCGCGAAAGCGGGAATCCATATTCGCATCCCGCTTCCTGCTTCCATGGGGACGAAGGGCCTGTGACGACGGCTCGAGGCGACGGAGGGGGGCTGCGATGACGGGCGCGGCCGCTTCCCGGCGGTCGCCGATTGCCATAGCCTGATCCGGGGAACGAAGCGTCGGGGCCGCGGGTGATCCGTCTTTCCGCCGCAGCCCGCCGCGACGGCGGGATCATCGGGCTCGTGTGCCTGCCGCACATGATGAGCCACGCCTATTACATCGTCCTGCCGCCGATGTTCCCGACGCTGGTGGCGGCGTTCGGCGTCACCTATCTCGAAGTCGGCGTCGTCATGTCCTGCTTCGCCCTGGCCGCGGGGATCGGCCAGACGCCGATCGGGTTCGTGGTCGACCGCATCGGGGCGCGGCCGGTCCTGATCGCGGGCATCGCCCTCGAGGCGGGCGGCGTCGCGCTGATGGGGGCCGCCGATCACTACTGGCAGTTGATCCTGTTCGGGACGATCGCGGGCTTCGGCCATACCGTCTTTCATCCCGCCGACTACGCGATCCTGTCGAGCCAGGTCGGCAAGGAGCGGCTGGGCCGGGCGTTCGCGCTTCACTCCGCCGCCGGACATGTCGGGTTCGCCCTGTCGCCGATCTTCATGACGACCGTTGCGGCGTTCTGGCATTGGCGCGCCGCGTTTCTTCTGATCGGCGCGATCGGCCTGGCGTTCGCGCTGGTCCTGGCGCTCCGCCCGGCGCTGCTCCGCCCGGACCGGGCGACGGATCCGGCCGGGCGGCGGGAGGCGGCGACCGGCGAGCGGCCGCGCCGGACCGGGCCGGGCGACGGCGTCGGGCTGCTGCTGTCGGTCCCGGTGCTGATGTGCTTTCTGTATTTCCTGCTGTATCAGATGGGCTTCGGCGGCATCCGCAACTTCCTGGTCGCCGGGCTGGGCGAACTCTACGGCGCGCCCGAAGTCGCCGCCGCCGCCGCGCTGAGCGCCTACATGGCGGGCGGCATCGTCGGCATATTGTCGGGCGGGTTCGTCGCCGACCGCTTCGGCCCGCAGATCTGGACCGCCCTCGGTACGCTCGTCCCGGCGGGGCTGCTGATCGCGGCGATCGGGACGTTCGAATTCCGCTTCCCGCTGCTGGTCGGGGTTCTGGCCCTGGCCGGGTTTCTCATCGGCCTGCTGATCCCGTCGCGCGACCTGCTGCTCCGGTCCGTCACGCCCGACGGCTCGATGGGCAAGGTCATGGGATTCGCATCGACCGGCGGCAACGTCGGCGGCGCGCTGGCTCCGATTCTGCTGGGTTTCGTCATGGACCGGTTCGGCGCCCACGCGATCTTCTGGGTCTGCGCCTGTTTCATCGCTTGCGCGTTCATGACCTTCGTCGCCGTCCGCGCCCGCTTCGCCGCGGGCCGCTGAATACGCGGCGGCGATGGACGGGGCGCGGCGATCCCGCTACGATCGGGCGCTCCCCAAACGTCCGTGAGGCCGCGATGCGACCATCGGCATGGTTTGCGCCTGCGTGCGCGGGTTCCTGACATGGCCTCGACCGGCCGCGTCACCTTCCACGATCTGGAGCCCGAGCCCGACGACTTCGAGACCGCCGTGATCGCGGGCCTCGGGCAGGGCGCCAAGTCGCTTCCCTCCAAGTTCTTCTACGACCGCGCGGGCTCGCGCCTGTTCGACCGCATCTGCGGCCTCGAAGAGTATTACCCGACCCGGACCGAGATCGCGCTGCTGGAGCGCCACCGCGACGAGATCGCCGACATCGTGGGGTCCGGCTGCCACGTGATCGAGCTCGGCAGCGGCTCGGGCGTCAAAACCCGCATCCTGCTCGGCGGGCTGACGGCGCCCGCGGCCTACACCGCGGTCGACATATCGAAGGAGCATCTGCTCGAGGCCACGAACGCGCTGGCGCTCGATTTTCCCGCCGTCCACGTGTTCGCGATGTGCGCCGACTACACCCGGCCGTTCGACGTCCCGGCGCCGCCCGGCAATCCCGGCGCCAAGCGCGTCGGTTTCTTTCCGGGCTCCACCATCGGCAACCTGACGCCGCCGGAAGCGGTCGACCTCCTGGCCGCGATCGGTGATCTGCTCGACGGCGGGGACCTGCTCATCGGCGTCGACCTCGAGAAGGACGGGAAGATCCTGATCGAGGCCTACAACGACCGCGAAGGGGTCACCGCGGCGTTCAACATGAACCTGCTCGCCCGCATAAACCGGGAGCTCGACGGCGATTTCGACCTCGACAGGTTCGTCCACGAAGCGATCTACAACGAGGAGGAAGGCCGCATCGAGATGCATCTGGTGAGTCTCGACGACCAGGGCGTGTCGATCGGCGGGCGCGTCTTCGAATTCTGCGCCGGCGAGACCATCCACACCGAGAATTCCTACAAATTCGCGGTCGAGGACTTCCACGATCTCGGCCGCCGGGCCGGATTCTCGCCGGTCCACGTATGGACCGACCGGGACTCCCTGTTCAGCGTCCACTACCTGCGCGCCCGCCCCCGCGCATGACCGCGGGGCGCGCCGCCGCGGGCGCCGGCGTCTATCGGGCCGCGCGGACCTCCCGGCGCTCCGCTTCCGAGCGCAGTTCCGGGTCGAAATAGCCCCGCGCCAGCCGGTTGAAGAAGTCGAGGGTCGCGGGGTCCATCACCCGGCTCGGCGTCGGCTCCGCATCCCAATGGCCGTGCCGGTCCTCGCCCCGGACCAGCGTCGCCGGGAAACGGCCCAGCGTCGGGCGGACGTGCGGCGGACAATAGACGAACAAGACGCCGATGCGGCGCTGATCGGTGGTGTTCGGCTTGGACGAATGCGCGGTGCGGAAATGGTGGATCGTCGCCTCGCCGGCGCCGACCTCGGCATCGACGACGCCGGTCTCGTCGAAGCCGGGGATCGTCTGTCCGCGCGCCAGCAGGTTGTCCTCCGCCCAGGTCTCGACATGGTCCATCTCGCGTTCGAGATGCGAGCCCGGCTTGTAGCGCAGGCAGCCATGCCGGACGAACGAGTCGGTGAGCCCGACCCAGGCGCCCCAGACCTCCAGCGGATCGTAGCCGAAATAGGCCGAGTCCTGGTGCCACGTCGTGTAGGACGGGTCGTTGCCGTTCTTCACCCAGACGGCCGAACTGACCAGCATGACGTCGGGGCCGATCAGGTCCTCGATCGCATCGAGCAAGGCCGGCGTCGCGCCCAGCTCGACCATCCACGGAAACAGCAGATGCGGCTTGACCATGAGCTTCGGCGGCGCCTCGGCGGCGTGGTTGCGCTCATAGTCCTCGAACCGGTCGAGATACCCCCGCGCCGCGCCCGCATCCAGCACGCGCACGGGATAGACGTAGCCGTCGCGCCTCGCGTCGTCGATCTGCCGTCGGGTCAGGAGTTTCGGCATGGGCTTCTCCCGGTTCGTCGCCGGTCCGGCGCCGCGGCGGCGCGGTCGGCGGGGCGGAGCGTCACGGCTCGGGGCGGATCGACTTCGGCCCCAGCTGCTGCCAGGCGAGCGGCGCCGCCGCGCGCGCCAGCCGCGCCGGGCCGGGCAGGGCCGGATCCCACAGCGCGGCGATCAGCCGCATACCGGCGAAGCCGTCCGAGTCGTCCGAGGCCAGCCAGGCGATCGGCGCCCGCATCACGTCGGGCTGGATCAGCCTGTCGCGCGGGATGCCGCTGGTTTCCGGGATCATGCGGGTGTTTACCGGCCCGCCCGGGATCAGCACGTTGGCGGTCACGCCGGTTCCCTCGAGGTCCTGCGCCATGACCAGCGTATGCGCTTCGAGGGCCGCCTTGGAGGGGCCGTAGGCGCCGGCCCCGGCGCGGTACATCGTGTCGTAGCTGGTCGTGACGTTGACGATCCTGCCCCAACCCGCCTCGATCATGTGTCCGACCGCGACCCGCGCCATCAGCTGCGGCCCGAAGACGTTGACGTCGAGCATCCGCCGCCACAGCTCGTCCTCCAGCTCCCAGAACTTCACCTTCTCGGTGAAGAAGGTGGGGCCGATCCGTTCGGGTCCCACCACGGCGTCGTTCACCAGCACGTCGAGGCGGCCGAACGTCTCCAGCGCGGCGGCGACCGCGCGGCGCGCATCGTCCGCGGCGGTCACGTCGCCCGGCAAAGCGAGGCCGCAGCCCTGGCCGCCGGCCGATTCGACGAGCCGCGCGGTCTCCGCCAGCACGTCCTCGTCGACGTCGATCATGACCAGCTTCGCGCCGGCCTCGGCGAGCCCGATCGACATCGAGCGTCCCATGCCGCGCCCCGCGCCGGTCATCATCACCACCCGGCCTTGCGGAGTTTCGCTCATGGCCTCTCCTCTCGCCTGCGTTTGCTCTCGCCCGCGTTTGCGCTCACGCTTCGATGAACGACGTCCGGCCCTGCAACCGCTCCTCGACGGGGACGCTCAGCGCCTCGTGGATCGAGTTGTACATCTTCCAGAAGCCGACGACGCAGGCGAGCTCCACGATCTCCGGCGGCGACATGCGCCGGGCGAGTTCGTCGAGCAGGTCGCGCGGCACGTCGGTATGGTCCTCGGTCGCGGCGCGGGCGTAGCGGACCGCGGCCCGCTCCGCCGGGTCGTCCGGCGCATAGGCCGGATCGAGCAGCTTCATGACGTCGTCGTCGGAGAAGCTCCAACCCTCGCTTTCGCCGTCCGCGTCCGTCGTCAGCGTGTTGGCGTTGTGGGCCACGCAATAGGCGCTCTTGTTGAGGAAGGAGCAGATGGCGGCGATTCGTCGCTTGAGTCCGGGGTCGAGCCGGCTCGACGGGTCGCGCATCACCGCGTTGTTGAGCTGCACCAGCAGGGCCAGTATCTCCGGCCGGTGCATGTAGAGCTTCAGCGCGTTGGGCATGAACCCCATGCGCTTCTCGTAGGCGGCGAGCGGGGCGGCGAGCGTATCGGGGAGCGCGTCGCGGTCGGCGTAGGGGATGAAGGGGGCGCTTCCGGTCATCTTTCGTCCTTCCTTTCGTCTCTCCGATCCCGATCGCGCCGATCCCGATCGCGGCGGCGCGTCGCGGCGGCGAAGCTCACAGATAGTCCGCCAGCTTCGCCTTTCCCCAGTTCAACGGGAAGGCTTCCTGGAAATCCGTCTTCCCGCGATGCGGCTTGGCGGTGGCGTCGATGCCGATCTTGCCGACCAGGCGGAACGGTTCGTGGCCGGGGATGACGTCGCCCGAGGGCTCGTACAGCGAGCCCCGCGTGGCCGGGACGACGAAGACGTCGCGGGCCGGGTCCACCCGCGTCGCCATGGCGCGGTAGACGGCGCCGGGGTCGTCGACGTCGGTATCGGGGCTCACCGCCACCACCATCTTGGTGTTCAGCCATGGCGCGCCCATCGCCTGCATCAGCGCATCGTTGACGAAGCCGGGCCGCGGATACTCGACCTGGAGGATGCAGCTCACCGCGGCCCCCCAGGGCGGGAAGCGCACGTCGTGGACGGTGAGCCCGATCTCGCTGATCCGGTTGTAGAGCACCGCCTCGTGGCACAGCCGCGGCAGCGGCTGGTGGTCGGTGTCGGGCACCGTCTGGTGGTTGCGGTAGATCGGCCGGTCGGCGCGCATGGTGATCGCCGTCAGGTCGAGGCGCGGGATTTTCTGCTCCTTGGGCAGGAAGTATCCGGTGGGCGCGTTGACGCCGCCGACCTCGTGCCGCTCCGACAGGTCGACCACGGCCTCGACCACGATCTCGGCATGCGCCGGCACGCAGAGATCGATCGTCTCGCAGGGGACCATCTCCACGTCCCGGTCCATGACCGTGCCCACCATGTCCATCTCGCCCCACAGGTCCATGTGCAGGCCGGAGAAGTTGGCCGTGATCTCGTAGGCCGGATGCACGCCGAACACCAGGGCGATGGGCATTTCGGTCAAGCCCCGGTCGCGGTACTTCCGCATGATGAGATGGGTATGGGGCGTCGCGAAGCTGATGAAGCCGTGGCGCGGCCCCGCCGGCGTGGCGCCGGCATGGGACGAGTTGTAGAACCCGGTCTCCGGATCCTTCACGATGTTCATGGCCGAGACGTAGCGTTCGCCCTCCTCGGCCGAATGGACCGGGATCGGGAGTTTCAACCAGTCGACCTCGGCGCCGCGCCGCGCCACCTCCTTGACCGGCCCGGTCGCGACCTCCACCACCCCGCGCGGCGGCTTGCGCAGCCGTTGCGCGAGGGTCGGCAGATAGTCTTCCCGCGCCACGCCGAGGGCGCGGCATTGCGACCAGCGATGCTTGACCAGGATGTCGCACAGCCGGAAGTCGGGATGTTCGACGATGTTCTCGAACAGGATCGGCCCCTCCGACTGGGCCGACAGCGCGCCGACGTCGTCGATCGAGACCGGTTTCTCGATCACGGTCAGGATGTCGGCGTTGGTCTCGAGATAGCCCCGCAGGTCCCGGTCGAGCGCGCGGTTGTGCCCCGCGCCGGCCTCGCGAGCGGATCCATCGACGGCCATCGGACGCTCCTTCCCCCGGTCCTTCGCCCGATCCTACCACGGCGCGGCGAGGCGATGGCGATCGTTTTGGCGACCGCGGGGCGCGTCGGGCGCCAAGCCGGCCGCCGGCGCGGGGGCGAATTTCCCGAAAAATCCCGGATGGTCTCGGATAGTCTCGGATAGTCTCGGATAGTCTCAGATCGTCCCGCGTCGGGCGCCAAGCCGGCCGTCGGCGCCGGGGAGCAGAAGGGGGCGGCGATGAGCGAGCGGATCAACCGGCGCATCCTGTTGCAGTCGCGGCCGGCGGGCGCGCTCGAAGAGCGCCACTTCCGGCTGGTCGAGGCGCCCGCGCCGGCGGCCGGGGCGGGCGAGATTCTGGTGCGGACGCTCTACTTGTCGCTCGACCCCTATATGCGCATCCGCATCGGGGCGGCGCGGTCCTATGCGCCGCCGGCGGCGCCGGGCGCGGTGATGGTCGGCGGGATCGTCGGCCGGGTGATCGAGTCGAACCTCGCCGCCTTCGCCCCCGGCGACGTCGTCGAGGGCCGGCTCGGCTGGCAGGATTTCGCCATCGCCGCCGCGGGCGACGATCTGACCCGGGTCGACCCCGCCCTGGCCCCGCTCTCGACGGCCCTGGGCGTCCTCGGCATGACCGGGCTCACCGCCTATTTCGGGCTCCTCGACGTCGGCCGCCCGCGGCCGGGCGACACCGTCGTCCTGTCGGCGGCGGCGGGGGCGGTCGGCTCGGTCGCCGGGCAGATCGCCCGGATCATGGGCTGCCGCGTCGTCGGCATCGCCGGCGGCGCGCGGAAGACCCGCTATCTGACGGACGAACTCGGCTTCGACGCCGCGATCGACTACCGGTCCGGCGCGCCGCTCGGCGAGGCGCTGGACGCGGCCTGCCCCGACGGCGTCGACGTCTATTTCGACAACGTCGGGGGCGCCGTCTCGGATGCGGTGCTCGACCGCCTCGCGCGCGGCGCGCGCGTCGCCGTCTGCGGCGGCATCTCCCAATACGATCTCGGGCGGCCCGAGCTCGGCCCGCGCGTCCAGGGCAAGTTGATGGCCGCCTGGGCGTCGATGCAGGCGTTCAACGTCTTCCAGTTCCGCGACCATCACGACGGCGCGCGGCGGCGGCTGGCCGGATGGCTCGCGGCCGGGCGCCTGACCTGCCGCGAGCACGTCGTGGACGGGCTGGAGAACGCGCCGCGGGCGCTGATCGGCCTGCTGCGGGGCGAGAATTTCGGTAAACTGATCGTCAGGGTCGCCGGCTCGGGAGAGATCGGGAATGGTTGAGACACTCTCTCACTTCGTCAACGGCAAGCGCGTCGCCGGCCGCGGCGGCCGCTTCGGCGACGTCTACGACCCGGCGACCGGCGAGGTGACGGCGCGGGTCCCGTTCGCGGGCGGCGACGAGGTTCGCGCCGCGGTCGCCGCCGCGGCGGGCGCCCTGCCCGACTGGTCCGCGGCGACGCCGCTCCAACGCGCCCGGATCGTCTTCAAGTTCAAGGAGCTGGTCGAGCGACACGCCGACGAGCTGGCGCGCATGATCACCGCCGAGCACGGCAAGGTGCTCGCCGACGCCCGCGGCTCGCTCGCTCGCGGGCTCGAAGTGGTCGAGTTCGCCTGCGGCATCCCGCATCTGCTGAAGGGCGACTACACCGAGAACGTCGGCCGCGGCGTCGACGCCTGGAGCATCCGCCAGCCGCTCGGCGTGTGCGCCGGCGTCACGCCGTTCAACTTCCCCGCGATGGTGCCGATGTGGATGTTCCCGCTGGCGATCGCCTGCGGCAACACCTTCGTGCTCAAGCCGTCGGAGAAGGACCCCTCCTGCCCGCTGCGGCTGGCCGAGTTGATGACCGAGGCCGGGCTCCCCGACGGCGTGCTCAACGTCGTCAACGGCGACAGGGAGGCGGTGGACGCGCTGCTCGCCGATCCCGGCGTCGCCGCGGTGAGCTTCGTCGGCTCGACGCCGGTGGCCGAGCACGTCTACCGCGCCGCCGCCGACGGCGGCAAGCGCGTGCAGTCGCTGGGCGGGGCCAAGAACCATCTCGTCGTCCTCCCCGACGCCGATCTCGACGACGCCGCCGACGCCCTGATGGGCGCCGCCTACGGCTCGGCCGGCGAACGCTGCATGGCGGTCTCGGTTGCGGTCGCGGTGGACGGCGTGGGCGACGCCCTGGTCGAGCGTCTGGCCCCCCGGGTGCGCGGGCTCAAGGTGGCCCCCGGCGTCGACCCCGAGGCCGACATGGGTCCTCTGGTGACGCGCGCGCATCTCGACCGGGTGCGCGGCTACGTGGACGCCGGAGTCGCGGAAGGCGCGGCGCTGGTGGTCGACGGCCGCGACCTGTCGTTGCAGGGCTACGAGGGCGGCTTCTTCATGGGCGGATGCCTGTTCGACGGCGTGACCAGCGCGATGCGCATCTACCGGGAGGAGATTTTCGGTCCGGTGCTGTGCGTCGTCCGCGCCCCCGACTTCGACGGCGCGGTCAAGCTGGTGAGCGACCACGAATACGGCAACGGCGCCGCGGTGTTCACCCGCGACGGCGAGGCCGGGCGCGAGTTCGCCAACCGGGCGCGCTGCGGCATGGTCGGGATCAACGTCCCCATCCCGGTGCCCATGGCGTTCCACAGCTTCGGCGGCTGGAAGCGGTCGCTGTTCGGCGACGCCCACATGCACGGCCAGGACGGCGTCCGCTTCTACACCCGGACGAAGGCGGTCACCTCGCGCTGGCCGGCGGGGGCGCGCGCCCGCGCGGAGTTCGCCATGCCGACGATGAAGTAGCGCTCGCCCGTCCCGGTCCCTCCCCGCTCCGATTCGCCGCCGCTCCGGCTCCATGTCCTGGGAAGCCTTCGCGATCATCACCGTCGCGCTGGTCATCGGCAGCTTCGGCAAGGCGATCACCGGGTTCGGGCTGCCGATGATCGCGGGGCCCGTGATCGCGGCGTTCATCAGCGTCGAGCACGCCGTGGCCGTCATGGTCGTCCCGGCGGCGGTGACCAACGTCTGGCTCATGTGGGAGCATCGCAAGCAGGCGGTGAGCCTCCGCAACGCGCCCCTGATCGTCGCCGGCGGCGTCGCCGGCGCGGCGGCCGGCACCTGGCTCCTGGACGTGCTCGACGAGCGCGTCCTCGGGCTGGTGATGGCTTGCTGGATCGCGGTCTATCTGGCGTCGCTCCGCACGCGGCGCGGCCTCCCCGTCCCCCGCGACCGGCTCGGCCTCTACGTCCCCGGCGTCGCCTCCGTCTCGGGGCTGTTCCAGGGCGCCGTCGGCTTCGCCGGTCCGGTGCTGGTTCCCGGCATGCACGCCCTGCGCCTCGCCCCCGGCGCGCACGTGTTCGCGCTGTCGGCGATCTTTCTGGTCTTCGGAATTACCCAGATGATCGCGCTCGCCGGTTTCGGTATGATGACCCCGGATCGGTTGGCGCAGGGCGTGTATGCGCTGGCGCCGGTCCTGATCGCGACCCGGGCCGGGATCTGGCTGTCCCGGCGGATCGACCGGCGGACGTTCGACGCCTGCATCATGGCCCTGCTGGCGGCGATGGGCCTCAAGCTGGCGTGGCAGAGCGTCGCGGGCTTTTGAGCCGGACCGTGCGGGGGAGCGCGCTTGACAGACGAAGCGGATTCCTGCATCCAGAACGAAATCGATCCGGCGCATGTTTTCTGACGAACAGCTAGAACGCTACGCGCGCCAGGGATATCTGCATGTTCCGGGGGTGTTCGACGCTGCCCGGATGGCCCGGATCGTCGGCTGGATCGACGAGCTCGAGGCTTGGCGCGAAGTCCCCGGCCGGCACATGATGTATTTCGAAGACAGCCGGACCGAGCCGGGCCGGCGTATCCTCAACCGGATGGAGAATTTCGTCGCCTATCACGAGGATCTCTCGGCGCTGCTCCGGGGCGAGGAGCTGCTCGGGACGGCGGCGAAGCTGCTCGGCGCCCCGGCGGTCCTGTTCAAGGAGAAGATCAATTTCAAGCTGCCCGGCGGCGGCGGCTTCGCCCCCCACCAGGACGTCCAGGCCGGCTGGGAAAAATACGCGCGGCTGTGCATCACCGCGATGCTGACCGTGGATCGCTGCACCGTCGAGAACGGCTGTATCGACGTCGGCCGATGGCGTCACCGGCACGAGATGATCGGCGAACCGTGGCGTCCGCTGCATGACGACGAGCTGGCGGAGGTGGAGTTCGTGTCCTGCCCGAGCGAGCCGGGCGACGTTCTGTTCTTCGATTCCTTCCTGCCCCATCGTTCGGCGCCCAACCTGTCGTCGCGGCCGCGCCGGGTCCTGTACGTCACCTACAACCGGCAGTGCGACGGCGACCATCGCGAGCGCTACTTCGCCGACAAGCGGGCGGCCTATCCGCCCGACTGCGAGCGCGAGCCGGGCAGGAACTACGAATTCAGGGTCTGACCCCGGCCGGCCTGCGCCGATGATCTGGCTCGCCGCGGCCGCGATTTCCGCCTGCGCCTGGATCGCGCTCCTGTTCGCCCGCGGCGGCTTCTGGCGAGCGCGCATCGTCCTCGACCGGACGGACGCGCCGGCGCGGGCGGCTTGGCCGCGGGTCGCCGCCGTCGTGCCGGCGCGGAACGAGGCCGCGGTCCTGGGCCGCTGTCTGGCCGCGCTTGCCGCCCAGGACTATCCGGGTCCGTTCGGCATCGTCGTGATCGACGACGACAGCACCGACGACACCCCGACCGTCGCGCGCCGCGCCCTGCCGCGCGGCCGGGGGTTCGTCCTGCGCGGCGGCGCCCCGCCCCCCGGCTGGACGGGGAAGCTGTGGGCGCTCGACCGGGGAGTCCGCAAGGCCGGCGAGACCGGCGGCGAACCGGTCTATCTGTGGCTCACCGACGCCGACGTCCTGCATCCGCCGGATACCCTGCGGCGTCTGGTCGCGAAGGCGGAACGGGAGTCCGCCGACCTCGTCTCGCTGATGGTCCTGCTGCGCTGCCGGACCGCGTGGGAGCGTCTCCTGATCCCGGCATTCGTGTTCTTCTTCCGCAAGCTCTACCCGTTCCGTTGGGTCAACGATCCCCGCGCGCGGAGCGCGGCGGCCGCGGGGGGATGCGCGATCGTCCGGCGCGCCGCGCTCGAACGCGCGGGCGGGCTCGGCGCGATCCGCGGCGAGCTCATCGACGATTGCGCCCTGGCCCGGTCGATCAAGCGCAACGGCCCCGTATGGCTCGGCCTGACGGCGCGGTCCCGCAGCATTCGCGCCCATGGGCGACTGGCCGATCTGTGGCGAATGGTCGCGCGGACGGCCTTCCACCAGCTGCGCTATTCGGCGCCCCTGCTCGCCGCCACGGTCGTCGCGTTGCTGGTCGTCTATCTGGGGCCGCCGCTGGCGCTGCTCGCTTGGCCCCTCCACGGCGACGCGGCGGCGGCGCTGTTGGGCGCGCTGGCGCTGCTCGCGATGTGCATCGCCTACCTGCCCACGGTGCGGCTCTACGGCGGCGGTCCGTTGGAGACGCTGCTGCTGCCGCTCGCCGCGCTGTTCTACGCCGCGATGACCCTGGACTCGGCGCGCCGCCATTGGTCGGGCCGCGGCGGCGCGTGGAAGGCGCGCTATCACCGGCCAAGCGAGGCGTCGAGGCGCGGATGACGGATGCCGCCGCCATCGAGACGCCGACGGGAAAGGGCGCGCGCGACGAGAACTTCCCCGTCGGCTCGCGGCTGCTCGCGCGCCGCCTGCGCCCCCACGTGGCCGCTTTCTACGCCCTCGCCCGGGCCGCCGACGACATCGCCGACAATCCCGGCCTGACGCCGGCCGACAAGATACGCCGGTTGGACGCGCTGGAGGCCGCGCTGCGCGGCGAACGGCCGGACGACCCGCGCTTCGCCAAATCGCATCGGATGCGCGACAGCCTCGCCGCGACCGGCGTCGCCCCGGCGCATATCCAGGGCCTGCTGGCGGCATTCCGTCAGGACGCCGCCAAGCCGCGCTATGCCGACTGGGACGAGCTGATGGCCTATTGCGACCTCTCGGCCGCCCCGGTCGGGCGCTACCTCCTCGACCTGCACCGCGAGGACCCGGCCGGCTACGCCGCGTCCGACCCCTTGTGCAATGCGTTGCAGGTGCTCAACCACCTGCAGGACTGCAAGAGTGACTTCCTCGCCCTCGACCGGGTGTATCTGCCGCAGGACTGGATGGCCGCCGCCGGGATCGGGGTGGAAGCGCTCGCGGCCGGCGACGCGAGCCCCGGCCTGCGGACGGTCTTCGACCGCGCCCTCGACGGCGTCGAGCGGCTGATGGCGCAGGCGCGGATTCTGCCGCGTCGTCTCGCCAACCGGCGCCTCGCGATGGAGTCGGCGGTCGTCCTGCGCCTCGCCGACCGGCTGCTCGCCTTGCTGCGGGCGAACGATCCGATCGCCGGCCGCGTGGCGCTCGCCCGGCGCGATTTCGTCGTCTGCGGCGTCCGGGGCGCCGCCGCCGGGCTGGCGGCGGGGCGAGCGGGAGGCCGGGCCGCGTGACCGCCGGGTCGGAAGGACCGCTTCTGCTGACGCCGGGGCCGCTGACCACCGCGCCCGCGACCCGGCGGGCGATGCTCCGGGACTGGGGGTCGCGGGACGAGGCGTTCCTCGCCCTCACCCGCCGCGTGCGCGAACGCCTCGCCGACCTCGCCGGCGGCGGCGGACCCATTCCTGCGTGCCCTTGCAGGGCAGCGGCACCTACGCCCTCGAGGCCGCGCTGGGGACGCTGGTGCCGGCGTCGGGAAAGCTGCTGGTCGCGATCAACGGCGCCTACGGGCATCGCATCGCGCGCATCTGCGAACGGATCGGGCGGACGCGCATACGCTACGAGACCGCCGAGGACCGCCCTTCCGACCCCCGCCGGATCGACGCTCTGCTCGCCGCCGACCCGGCGATCACCCACGTCGCCGTCGTCCATTGCGAGACCACCTCCGGCATTCTCAATCCGATCGAGGACATCGCCGCGCTCACGGCGCGCCGCGGCCGCGGCCTCCTGGTCGATGCGATGAGCTCGTTCGGCGCGATACCCATCGCCGTGGGCGAGACGCCGTGCGACGCCATCGTGTCCTCGGCCAACAAATGCCTGGAGGGCGCGCCCGGGATCGGCTTCGCGATCGCCCGCATCGAGGCGCTCGCCGCCGGCGCCGGCAACGCGCCGAGCCTGAGCCTCGACCTCGCCGATCAGTGGCGGGGCTTCGAGTCCACCGGCGAATGGCGTTTCACCCCGCCGACGCATGTCGTCGCGGCTCTCGACCGGGCGATCGAGGCGCATGCCGCGGCCGGCGGCGTCGCCGGCCGCCATGCGCGCTACGCCGGGAATTGCCGCCTGCTGGTGGACGGCATGCGCGACATCGGCTTCGAGACCTATCTTCCCGACGCGCTGCAGGCGCCGATCATCGTCACCTTCCTGACGCCGGGCGACCCCCGGTTCGACTTCGCCCGCTTCTACCGGGGCCTCGCCGCGCGCGGCTATCTGATCTATCCGGGCAAGTTGACCAAGGCGGACAGCTTTCGCATCGGCTGCATCGGCGACGTCGGCCGCGTCGAGATCGAGGGCGCGCTTGCCGCGGTCCGCGATACCCTCCGCGAAATGGGAGTCACCTCGCCGGGGCCGCGCCCGCGTCGGTGAGGAAGGCCTTGAAGCGCCGCGCGACCTCGGCCGGGGTCGCCGTCGGACGGCCCAGCCGGTCGATGGATCCGGGGCCGATGCGGACATGGATCAGCCACGGGCCCGGACGCGCCAGGGCCTCGGCGAAGGCTTGTGCGAACCCCGCGACCGAATCGCATTTGGCGGCGTTGCGGTAGCCGCAGGCGACCGCGATCTCGGCGAACTCGACGCTGGCCGACGCCGTGGCCTGGCCGCCGGTCGATTCGTGGACTCCGTTGTCGAGAACGACGTGGATCAGGTTGCCGGGCGCTCGCGCGCCGATGGTCGCGACGGCGCCCAGCTTCATCAGCGCCGCGCCGTCGCCGTCCAGGACCACCACCGGCGCGGCGCGGTTGAGCGCCACGCCCAGCCCCATGCCGCTGGCGCAGCCCATCGACCCGACCTGGTAGAGATGCCGGTCGCGGTCGTCGAGCGTGAACAACTCTCGCCCGCAATAGCCGGTGGACGCGATCACCGCGGCGTCCGTCGGCGCCAAAGCGAGGAATCGTTCGAGGACGCCGATGCGGCGCGGCGACGGCCCGCCGTCCCGCAGGTCCGCCACCGTCCCCGCGTCGGGCACCGCCGGCTCCGGCTGGTCCAGCGTCTCGTCGCGCACCCCCCCCTTCGGCAGGACGAAGGCGAAGGGAAGGCCGCTTCGCGCCATCTCGCTCCCGGCCGCCGACAGAGCGGGGGCGATCTCGGACTCGGCGCGGGGGAACGGCCGGCTCGGGATGCGCATCAGCGCCAGCAGCGGATCGGTGATCCGGCCCATCAGCTCGTGCTGCGGCTCGTCCGCGAGCCCGGGCTGGCCGCGCCACGTCACCAGCATCATCGTCGGGATCCGGAACGGGAAGTTGAGCGACGTGAGCGGGTTGACCGCGTTGCCGAGTCCGGAATTCTGGCACATGACGACCGTCTCGCGACCGCAGAGCCAGGCCCCGGCCGCGACCGCGACCGCTTCGCCTTCGCTCGCCGCGCCGACGTAATCGAGCGTCCGGTCGCCGATGACGCGGTTGATCGTCGCCGTCAGGAAGGAGCACGGCACGCCGGCATAGAAGTCGAACCCGCGCGCGCGCGCCGCTTCGGTGAATGCGCCGGCCTCGATCATCGACGCGCCGCGGTCACAGGAAGTCCCGCGCTACGGCGAGGTCGAACGCATCGTCCACGTCGAGCCAGTGGCCGGTCACGTAGACCACGCGCGGGGCGGGGCCGGTCCGGGCGAGCCGGGTGAACAGATCGGGCAGGCTGGCGGAGTCGAGGCTGCCGTCGGCGCGCATCTCCTCGATCGCCGCGCGGACGCGCCGGGCGCCCCGGGCGGTGACCTTGGCGAGCCCCACCCATTCGCCATCGGCCTCGTCCACCGCGAGCTCGTCGGTGACCCGGACCAGCGTCACCGGGCCATCCTCCAGATAGGCGGGACGGAACGGGCGGGAGGACTCGACCAGGTCGCGCGGCCGGTCGGGCGCCCGCTCGGTGCGCTCGCGCCACAGGGCGCAGACCCCGACGACGACGTCGCCCTCGGCCTCGAGCAGGTTGTCGAGGATGTAGCGGCGGAACAGGATGTCGCCATAGGCGATGACGCAGTCGTTCTCGATCCAGTCGAGGGCGCAGGCGAGCGAGGCGGCCTCGCCGGTATCGGCGTAGCGGTCGTTGTCCACCGCGGTCACGTTGGGCAGGTCCACCGCGTCCTTGCGGTAGCCCCGGACGACCACGACGTCCCTTATGCCGCTGTCGCGAAAGGCGGCGACCAGCCGGCGCAGCAGCGGCTGGCCGCGGATGTCGATCATGCATTTGGGGCGGTCTTCGGTCAGCGGCCCCAGCTTCGAGCCTCGCGACGCGGCGAGCACCACGGCCCGCGCCCCCGTTCCCGGCGACGGCAGGTAGCGGCGTTCGGCCTCGGCCAACTCGTCGTTGCCGGCGAGATCGAACACGTCGCGCAGAGTCGCGACCCGGCCCTCGACCCCGGCGACGCCCTCGGCTTCGCGGATCGCCCGCGCCGCCTCCCGCATCGCGCTGATGCTGGCGCGCAAATTGTGGTTGGCCCAGATGACCGCCGAGATCCCCGCCGCGCGGAAGTCGCCGGTCGGCGTCCCGTAATAAGTGGTCGGGACTGCGGCGACCGGGCAGCTTCCGTCCCATTCGCGCATGAAGGCGAAGACCTCGCTTGCGGTCGACGCCTTGGAATGGACCAGCAGCGCGTCCGCCCCGGCGTCGCGATACGCCTCGGCGCGGCGCAGCGCCTCGTCGAGCCCCCAGCCGGAGATCAGGGCTTCGATCCGCGCGATCACGCTGAAATCGCCGTCGGTCTGGCTGTCCTTCCCCGCCTTGATCTTGCCGCAGAACTCCTCCATGTCGGCCAGCGGCTGTCCTTCGCCGACGAACGAGTTGGCCTTGGGGAACAGCTTGTCCTCGATGCAGACGCCGGCGACGCCGCGCTGGCAGAGCTTCCGCACCAGCCGGCGCACGTTGTTGAAATTCCCGTAGCCGGTATCCCCGTCCATCAGGATGGGGATGGCGGTCGCGTCGGACATGAACTCCAGGATTTCCAGCACCTGGGTCCAGGACGCTTCGTTGCTGTCGCGGACCCCCAGGGCGGTCGCGATCGACAGGCCCGAAGCCCAGATGCCGGCGAAGCCCGCCTCCTCGACGATCCTCGCCGACAGGCCATTATGGGCTTCCATCAGGAAGGTGAGTTCCGGCGAGCGGAGTTCGGCCCGCAGCCTGGCCGCCTTCGAGAGGCCCACCGGGTCGCGGTCGCGGCTATCGGGCATCCGCTTGCGCCTCGTAGGACGCGACCTTGCGGTCGATCGCGGCAATCAGGGCGTCGAACCCCCGGCGCCGGAGCAGGCTCGTATATTCCGACCGCCGCGTCGCGAGCTGGCTGAAGGCGCCTTCGAGGAAGACGTCGACCACCCGCCAGCCGCGCTCGAAGCGGCGCAGAAGATAGTCGATATCGACCGTCCCGCCATCGGCTTTGACCAGTTGCGTTTCGACGAGCAGCGTCTTGTCCCTCACGGCGACCTCGCCCGTGCGGCGGAACCGCTCGCCGCCATAGCCGTCGAACCGGTGGGCGTAGGTCGCCGCGGTCAGGCGGCCGAACGCCTCGGTCAACCGCCGCCGCCGGTCGGCGTCGAACGTCTTCCAGAACCGCCCGGCGACGATGCGCGTCATCTCCGGCAGATGGAAGACCCGCGCGACGACGGGCGCGAGCGCTGCGTAGCGGCCCCGATAGCCCAGCCGGTCCGCCGCCTTCATCACGCCGAGCAGCGAACCGTGGAATTCGTCGACCACGCCCGCGGCGGTCCCCTGGCCGGCGGCGGCCCCGGCCGGGATCGCCGCCGCGACGGCGGCCGCCCACACCGCGCGGCGGGCGGGTCTCAAGCCGTTGCGGAGCTGCGATGTCCCGATCACGCGAGCGCCATCCGAGCCGACGGCGGCATTATCTATACCGCCCCGGTCCGGCGCGCAATTGCCGCCGTCGGCCGACGGGCGCATGTTGGCCGGATTGCCGGGCGAGCTGCGGAAACGATCGTGATGAAGGCCCTGATCCTGGCCGCCGGCGTCGGCCGGCGGCTCGGCGAGGCCGCCGGCGGGCGGCCGAAGGCGTTGCTGACGTTCGGCGGCAAGACGCTGCTGCGGCGCCATGTCGAACTTCTCGCCGCCGCGGGGGCGGACGAGGTCGTGATCGGGGTCGGACACCAGGCCGCGGCGATCGAAGCCGAACTCGCGCACATCGGGTCGGAGAAGCCGATTCGGTCCGTCCACAACCCGCGCTATCGGGAGGGCAGCGTCGTCACGCTGTGGACGCTGCGTCACGAGCTCGCCTTCGGGGGCGATGTGTTGCTCATGGACGCCGACGTTCTCTACGACCGGCGGATCCTGTCTCGCTTGTTGCGGTCGCGTCACGCCGACTGCCTGCTGCTCGACCGCGGGTTCGAGCCCGGCGAGGAGCCGGTGAAGGTCTGCGTCCGCGACGGCGCCATCGTCGATTTCGGCAAGCGGATCGATGCGCCGTTCGACGACTGCGGGGAGTCGGTGGGATTCTTCAGGTTCGGCCCCGCCGCGTCCCGAGACCTGGCCCGAGCCGCCGATTCGATCGTGGCCGACGGACGGACGGACGACATGTACGAAGAAGCCATCCGCGACCTCCTCCTCGCCGGCCCCCCTGGACGGTTCGGTTTCGAGGACGTGACCGGCCTTCCCTGGATCGAGATCGACTTCCCCGACGACGTCCGCCGCGCGGAACGGGAGATTCTGCCCAGGCTGGCCGATCCTTCCCTGGCCGATCCTTCCTTGGATTGACGCGCGCGATTGATTTAGTCATATAGCGGCGCGACTTGCCGCCGCTGCGGCGCTCTCCGACGATGCCGGCCCGATACGAGGATCCCTTGGGAATACCGATCTCTCAGCAAGTCCGCGTCGGCGCCTATATCCTCGGGCGAAAGCTCCGGGGCGTGAAGCGCTACCCCCTGGTGCTGATGCTGGAGCCCTTGTTCCGGTGCAACCTGGCCTGCGCCGGCTGCGGCAAGATCGACTATCCGGAGTCCGTTCTCGACCGGCGGCTCGGCGTCGCCGACGCGCTGGCCGCGGTCGATGAGTGCGGCGCCCCGGTCGTCTCGATCGCGGGCGGCGAACCCTTGATCCACAAGGACATCGCCGAGATCGTCGCCGGCATCGTGGCGCGCAGGAAATACGTCTATCTGTGCACCAACGCGCTGCTGCTGGAGAAGCGGCTCGACCGGTTCGAGCCGAGCGAGTTCCTGACCTTCTCGATCCATCTGGACGGCGACCGCGAAGTCCACGACCGCTCGGTGTGCCGGACGGGCGTCTACGACAGGGCGGTCGGCGCGATCGGGGCCGCCAAGGCGCGCGGTTTCCGGATCAACGTGAACTGCACCCTGTTCGACGGCGCCGATCCGGCGGAGGTCGCCGCCTTCCTCGACACGGTGACCGCGCTCGGCGCCGACGGCGTCACCCTGTCGCCCGGCTACGCCTATGAGCGCGCGCCCGACCGGGAGCATTTCCTCAACCGCCGGCGGACCAGGACGCTCTTCCGCGGCATCTTCGCCCTCGGCCGCAGCAGGAAGGGCCGCGGCCGGAAATGGCAGCTCGGCCATTCGCCGATGTATCTCGACTTCCTCGCCGGCAACCGGTCCTATCGCTGCACCCCCTGGGGCAACCCGACGCGCAACGTCTTCGGCTGGCAGCGGCCCTGCTACCTGCTGGGCGAGGGCTACGCGGCCTCGTTCCAGGAGCTGATGACCGAGACCCGCTGGGAAGACTACGGCACCGGCAACTACGAGAAATGCGCCGACTGCATGGCGCATTGCGGGTACGAAGCGACCGCGGTCGAGGACATGATCCGCCATCCGTGGCGCGCCCTCGGCGTGATGCGCAACGGCGTCCGGACCGAGGGAGAGATGGCCGCCGACATCCCCCTCGGCGGCGCGCGGCCGGCCGAAAACGTGTTCGAGGGCGTCGTCACCGGCGCCATGCGCGCGCTAGACGAGCCCGAACGAGGGCGGCCCGAGCAGAGCCGCGCGGCCTAGGGCCGCCATCGCCCTGCGGTAGTCGCGGGCGAGCCCGATCAGCCCTCCCGCCTCCCACGGCCGGCGCGACAACCACCGCAGCAGCGGGCGGAGGTCGGTCCGCCCGTCCGCCGTCACCGCATCCGCCGCCGCCGCCGGCAGGGCGCGCCACGCCGGATCGGCGATCGCGCGGAGAGCGAGAAAGGGCAGCCCGGACAGCGCCGCCGCCCGCGCCAGATGGTGGCTCTCCATATCGACCGCCGCCGCGCCGCTGGCGGCGAACGCCCGGCGCTTGGCGGCGGGCTCCGACAGGGGAGCGTCGCGGCCGGCGATGTCCCCCGCGACGGCCGGGCGGCGCGCCGGCAGCCCGGCGGCGAGTCGCGCGCGCCAAGCCGGGTCGGCGGCGTAGCGGCGGCCGTCCGGGGCGACGACGGCGCCGGCCAGGACGAGTGTTCCCGGACCGAAGCGCGGGTCGAGCCCGCCGGCGACGCCGAAGCTCAGCAACGCCTCCGCCCCGCCGGCGATCAGCTCCTCCGCCGCGCGGGCGACGGCCGTCGGGGAGCCGCCGCCGCAACGCAGCAGCGGCTTTCCCGCCCGCGCCGCGCCCCCTGCGCCGCTCCGGTCGGCGAGCCGGGCTTCGGCGGCGAGGCCGGTCAGGATGCCGAGTCTGGGCAAGCCCGGCCGGTCACATCCCGTAGGGCGTGACGCTCGCGTTGCCGGCCGTCAGCCTGCGATAGCGCGCCAGCGCCCAGAGCGGGAAGTAACAGGCGTAGCCGTGATAGCGCAGATAGAACACGCGCGGAAACCCGACCGCGTTGTGGTGCCGTTCCGACCAGCTTCCGTCCGCGCGCAGCGTGCGCAACAGGTAGTCGATACCCCGCCGGACGGCGTCGCTCCCGACCTCGCCCGCGGCCATCAGGGCGAGCACCGCCCAGGCGGTCTGCGACGCCGTGCTCGCCTTGGCCTCGTAGCGCCGCTCGGGCCAATAGCTGGCGCCGTCCTCGCCCCAGCCGCCGTCCTCGCCCTGGCGCCGTTTGAGCCACGCGACCGCCTTCCGGATCGGCGGCGACAGCGGATCCTCGCCGGCGGCGTTGAGCCCGCACAGGACCGACCACGTCCCGTAGACGTAATTCGTGCCCCAGCGCCCGAACCAGGAGCCGTCTTCCTCCTGCTCCCGCAACAGAAACTCGATCGCGCGCGCCACCGCCGGGTGGTCGCGCCGATAACCCGTCTGCGCCAGCATCCCGAGGCAACGGGCGCTCACGTCCGCGGTCGGCGGATCGAGCAGCGCGCCATGGTCGGCGAAGGGGATGTGGTTGAGATAGTGGCAGGTGTTGTCGGCGTCGAACGATCCCCAACCGCCGTTCCGCGACTGCATGCCGACGATCCATTCGGCGCCGCGGTCGATGGCCTCCCGGAACGCGCCGTCGCCGGCCCGGTCGAGCGCCATCACCGCGACCGCGGAATCGTCGGTGTCGGGGTAGTGGTCGTTGCGGTACTGGAACGGCCAACCGCCCGGCCGCAGCGCGGGCCGTCGTTCGCGCCAGTCGCCGTTCACGTCGAGCACCTGCCGTTCGCGCAACCAGCTCGCCGCGCTGCGGACCGACGGGACGTCCTCGGCGAAGCCGGCCTCGGCCAGGGCGAGCGTCGCCAGCGCGGTGTCCCAGACCGGCGACAGGCAGGGCTGGCAATAGCCGCTGTCGCCGTCGGTCACGACCAGCCGTTCGATCGCGCGCCGGGTCCGCGCATAGTCCGGATGGTCGTCCGCATAACCCAGGGTGCGGAACGCCATCAGGGCGTTCGCCATGGCCGGGAAGATGCCGCCCAGCCCGTCCTCGCCGTTGACGCGCTCGCTGACGAAGGCCGCGGCGTCGTCGATCGCCCGGCGCCGCCACGACCTCGGAAACAACGGCGTGAGCGCCCGCAACGCGCGGTCGAGGGCGAGGAACATCGCGCCCAGCCGCGCGCCGGTCGGATTGACGAGGCGATAGCGCTCCTCGAACGGCGGGACGGCGAACAGCTCCCCGATGCCGACCCCGCGCGGGTTTCTCGCCGACGGCTTGAGCGCGAGCAGGATCAACAGCGGGACGATCACCGTCCGCGACCAGTAGGACACCTTGCTCAGATGGAACGGAAACCAGCGGGGCAGCAGCATGATCTCCGCCGGCATCACCGGCGCGGCGCGCCAGGGGACCTGGCCGAACAGGGCCAGGGTGATGCGCGTGAACACGTTGCTGCGCGCGGCCCCGCCATGGGCGAGGATCGCCTCGCGGGCGCGCGCCATGTGCGCCGCCGCCGGATCGTCTCCGGCGAGCTTGAGCGCGAAATACGCCTTGACGCTGGCGCTCAGGTCGGACGCGCCGCCGTAGAACAGCGGCCATCCGCCGCCGCCGGTCTGGATGCGGCGCAGATAGTTGGCGAGTCTGGCTTCGATCCCGGCATCGACCTCGCCGATGAAGTGCTTGAGCAGGATGTATTCCGCCGGGATCGTCGCGTCGGCCTCGAGCTCGAACAGCCAGTGGCCGTCGGGCGCCTGCCGGCCCGCCAGCCGCGCGCGCGCGGCCCCGATCGCCCCGTCGAGACGACCGGCGGCGATGGACGTCGCTTCGCCGGGCCGCGGCTCGCCCGCGTCCCCGGCCGGGGGCGCCGGCGCGGGGGCCGCGCCGCGCATCGCTGCGCCGCCGCCCGCCCAGTCGGGCAACAGACCGTAGCGGAGCGCGATCCACAGCTTCGCCGCCCGCGGCAGGCCGACCCGCCGGTCGAGGGACCGCCAGCGCGTCGCCAACAGCCGGGCCAGCAGCCGGCGATAGCTGACCATCATCACCACCGCCGGTCGCAACGCCTTGTCGCGCCGCCGGGCAAGGATCGCCTCCGCCTCGCGGAACCGCCGCTCCGCCATGTCGGCCATGTCGTCGCAGACCTGCGCCAACCCCGGATGAGCGAGGACCTCATCCGGATCGCGCGCCGTCACCCCGTGACGGTCCAGCAGTTCGCGCGGCAGGTACAGCCGTCCCGCCTGCGCGTCCTGCTTCAGGTCGCGCAGGATGTTGGTCAGCTGCAGCGCGCCGCCAAGCGCGACCGCGAAGGATTCGGCGTCGGGATGCGCAGTCCCGAAGGCGCGGATCGACAGCAGGCCGACCGCGCCGGCGACGCGCCGGCAATAGAGTTCGAGCTCCGCCAGCGTCGGCGCGGCGATGTCCCGGCGGGCGTCCATCTCCACGCCGTCGATCACGGCGAGGAAATCCTCGCGCCGCAGGCCGAACCGCCGGACGGGGCCGCGCAGGGCGCGGGTGGTCGGCTCCGTCGGGGCGGCGTCGTAGAGGCGGGAGATCTCGGCGCGCCACTCCTGCAGCCGGCGGAGCTTCTCCTCGCGCGGGGCCGGGCCGTCGGCTACGTCGTCCACCGCCCGGCAGAAGGCGTAGACGGCGAACATCGCCTCGCGCCGGTCGCGCGGCAGCAACCGCATCGCCCAGTAGAAGGAGGATCCGGCCGCTTTGGTGACGGTCTCGACATGCCGCCGCGCTTCCGCCTCGCGCCGGCGCGCCGGCGCGCTCCGCCCATGAGCCGGTTCGCGCATCTCGTCCGATTCGTCTGGCGCGCTCGTGAACATGTCGCGGCGGCGTGAACTCGATCGGGGCCCGATAACCCCGCATGCCCTGGCGATTCGCGCGGGACTCGGCGATCCCGCGCCCGGGACCTATGGTAGCAAACGGGCGCGGAATGTCGAAATCGAAATCGACGACGCGCCGGGACCGCCGGTCGACGCCAGGCGCCGAGCCTGAAATTGCGGTTTCGGCGACTCTCTCCGCGCATGCCGGCGACGAAATTTTTCGCTTGACATGGCGAGGTTCCTGTGTTATGGTACCGCATAACTCAGTGCTGAATGCGATTCGGAGCCCCGCGGCCCGCCCGCGGGGGTTTTCGTCGCCCGGATCGGAGGCTTCAACGAGCCGGCTCCCTGCAATCGAAGATTGTATATGCGACGGCGCATCGGACATGGCGCGGCCCCTTCGGCGCGCCGGTCCGGATCCGGGCGGGGCAGGACGGCATGGGCGACGACGCCCGCCGGCAGGTGGTTCCGGGGCGCGAATTTCCCCTGTTCTTCCTCTGCTTTCGCCCTGGTTTTAACCGGTTTTTGCCCTGCTTTTTCCCTGTTTTTTTGATGTAACCTATTGAAATACAACGAAATCATGATTTGTTTCGCCGCCGGAGCGGCCTTCGGGGCTCCCATGCCGCTGCCCGGCTTGGCGGGGCGCGCCGATTCGGGAAGGTGTCCGCGGCAGAATTTTTCGCAATCGAAGGTTGTTCTCTGTCGCGGCAGTAACGCTTGGCCGGACGGCCGATGCTCCGGCGTCGCGGGTTTCACTTCGTCAGGATTCGTCGCCGCGGTTCTCCGCCGGGGGCCGGCCGCCGCGCGCTTCCAACAGCGCCTTCACCTCGGCGAGTTCGCGCCGGAGCGCCCGGAACTCGGCCGAGCGCAGCTCGTGCTCTTCGTGCGCGACCTCGCCGACCTCCTTGACCGTCCGTTCCCTCTCGTCCCGGTGCATGGTCTGCATCGAATCGATGATGATGGCGATGAACAGGTTGAGCACCGTGAAGCTCGACAGCACGATGAAGGTGACGAAGACCGCCCAGGCCCAGGGATAGACTTCCATCACCGGACGGACGAGGCCCATCGACCAGCTCTCCAGGGTCATGATCTGGAACAGGCTGTACATGGAATCGCCGATGGTGCCGAACCAGGCCGGGAAGTCCCGACCGAACAGCTTGGTCGCGATCACCGAGAAGACGTAGAAGACCAGCAGCAGCAACGCCGCCACCGAAGCGACGCCCGGCACGGCGTGCAGCAGCGCGGCCACGACGCGGCGCAGCCGCGGCGTCGCCGAGACCAGCCGCAGCGCCCGCAACACGCGCAGCGCCCGCAGCACCGACAGCGAGTCGCTGGCCGGGGCCAGGGTGATCGCGACCACGGCGAAGTCGAAGACGCTCCACGGGTCGCGGAAGAAGCGGACGCCGTGCGCGAACAGGCGAAGCAGGATCTCGACGCAGAAGACGGCGATCACCGCTTGGTCGAAGACGAGCAGTTCCGGCCCGATCAACGTCCTCGCGGCGGACGACGTCTCGACGCCGAGCGCCGCCGCGTTGACGACGATCAACGTCATGATCGCGTTCTGAAACGACCGGTGCTCCACCAGTCGGCGGGTTCGCTCCCGGAGCCTCATCGCCGTCCCGCGCGCCTCGTCACCTTCGCCGCGGATCATGGAAGGAACGGGTCGAAACGCCTAGCCCGCATTGACATCGCGCGGCGCGTATCGAACAGTGGGATCGATCGGAGGCGCGGATCATGGTCGAATGGAACGCCGCGTTGCAGCCGTCTGCGACGGCGCGACGGAGCAACAAGGGCGCGGTCGATGCGGAGGGCCGCCGCGACGTGGCGGAGAACCTCGTCTGGCAGACGCGCGCCGCGCCGCCGACGGCCTATGAAAACGCCCTCGGCGACGCCCTCCAGCGCATCTTCGCCGACGGGGTGGAGGAGTTGGCGGACATCGTCGGACAGCTGAACCGAACGGGACCCAGACCGCCCGGCGCCGAGGCCTGGACCGGCGATCTGTTCGTGGCCGAAATGAAGCGGCTCGGGGCGTAGGAGCCGCGCGGCGAGCATGGCGCGGGAGGCGGCGTTGCGGCCCATACGGCTCGAGTTTCGTCGCGTCGGCCGGCGGTTCGCGCGCCGGCGGGACGCCGGACGCGGCGGGCGGGAGCCGGGCGAAGCCGTCCTCGCCGTAGACGACGTCTCGCTCACGGTCGCCGATGGCGAGGTCGTCTCGCTGATCGGACCGAGCGGCTGCGGAAAGAGCACGTTGCTCAACATCGCCGCGGGGTTGAGCCCGCCGAGCGCGGGCGAGGTCTTCGTCGATTCCGAGCGCGTGACCGGACCCAACGCGCATGTCGCGTTCATGCTCCAGAAGGACCTGCTGCTGCCGTGGCGGAACATCCGCGAGAACGTGGAGTTCGGCCTCCAGATCCAGGGCGTCCCCGCGGCGGAGCGCCATGCGAAGTCGTCGGCCTGGCTTCGGCGCTGCCGGCTCGCCGACTTCGCCGACCATTATCCGCATCAGCTGTCGGGCGGTATGCGCCAGCGCGCCGCCCTCGCCCGGACTCTCGCCGTCGATCCGCGGGTCCTGTTGCTGGACGAGCCGTTCTCCGCCCTCGACGCGCAGACCAGGATCGTCCTGCAGCGGGATCTGGCGGCGACTCTCGCCGACGCCGGCAAGACGGCGTTGTTCATCACCCATGACCTGCTCGAAGCGGTCACTCTGTCCGACCGGATCCTGGTGATGAGCCAGCGGCCCGGCCGGATCGTCGAAGAGATTTCCGTCGACCTGCCCGACCGCAACGACCCGGTCGCGCGGCGTCGGCGCCGGGAGGTCGGCGCCATGGTGGCGCGTCTCATGTCTTTACTCCATGTCGGCGGCGTCGAATTGGAGCCGACCGCCGCGTGATCCAAGGGGGGAGTTCCGCGATGACCAGCTTTCGACGACATGCCGGCGCATGGGGCGCCGCGCTTCTGCTGTGCGCCGCGGCGGCGGCGGGCCCGGCCCGCGCCGCCGAAAAGGTGACCTACCTCCTGCCGGCGCCCGCCTTCCTGCCGGCCTTTGCGCCCTGGATGCTCGCCAAGCACAAGGGCTACTACGCCGCCGAGGGGCTCGACGTCGCCTTCCAGCGCGCCAAGGGCGGCGTCGACGTCGCCAAGCAGGTCGGCGTCGGAAACGCGCCCGTCGGCGGCGGCATCGGCGATACGTCGATCCTGGTCCGCCCGAACGGCATCCCGGTGCGGTCGGTGGCCCTCATGGGCGGGGGATCTCTGGTCCAGCTCGTGGCCCGCGCCGACCGCGGCATCGAGAAGGTCGAGGACCTCAAGGGCCGGACGATCACCGTGCTGTCCTATCAGGACACCACCTTCTACGCCAGCCTGGGGATCATCGCCAGCCGCGGCATGACGCGGAACGACGTCGACATCCAGGCGGCCGGTCCGGTCGGCGTGTGGAAGCTGTTCGTCGAGGGCAAGGCCGACGCGATGATCGGCGTCCCCGACTGGATCGGCATCGCCGCCGGGGCCAAGGTCGAGATGAAGGTCTTCAACGCCAAGGACTTCTTCCCCAGCATGGCGCAGGCGATTCTCGCTTCGGACGGGATGATCGAAAAGCGTCCGAAGCTCATCGCCAGCCTGGTGCGGGCGACCCTCAAAGGCCTGCGCGAGATCATGGCCGATCCGCAGGCCGCCGCCGCCGATTACGTCGTGGCGGTCCCGCGTCACAAGGGCAAGGAGAAGGCCATGGCCTATACCTTCGGCCTCTACAACCGATACACCTACCCCGGACAGGACAAGCTCGGCTGGATGGACGAGACGAAGCTCGCCGCCTTGCAAAGCTTCTATCTGAAGTCGGGTTTCATCGCCAGCAGCACCCCGGTCGGGGACCTCTACACCAACCGCTTCGTCCAGTGAGGCCTTCGGCGCGGCGAAGCGCGGCATGGGATCGACCTTCACGCCCGGTCGCGTCGCGGCGAGCGCGGCGTTGTTCGCCGCGTTCGCCGCCGGCTGGCTGTGGCTGCCGGGGCTCGCGGGGGTTCCGGCCTGGATCGTCCCGTCGTTGTCCCAGGTATGGGCCGCCCTCCTGTCCATGGCGGAATCGGACGCCTTGCTGCGCCATACCGCCCTGACCGCAGTCCAGGTCGTCCTCGGCTTCGGGCTCGGCGCGCTGCTCGGCATGGTCGCCGGCTACGCCCTCGGCGTGTCGGCCGCCGCCGAGGTCGTGCTGTCGCCCTATATCCTGGCGATGCAGATCGCCCCCAAGGTCGCGTTCGCGCCGCTGTTCATCCTGTGGCTCGGGTTCGGCATCGCGCCCAATGTCCTGGTGGCGGTGCTGATCGTGTTCTTCCCGATTCTCGTCAACGTGATGAGCGCGGTCCGCACCGTCGATCCCGATCTGGTCAACCTCGCCAGGTCGTTCAAGGCGACGCGGGCGCAGATCTTCTGGCGCATCGAGTTCCCGGCCTCGATGCCGCCCTTGTTCGCGGGTCTCCGGATCGGCACCACCCTGGCGGTCATCGGGGTGGTGATCGGCGAGTTCGCGGGCGGCAATGTCGGCCTGGGCTACCTGCTCGACCTGACCTCCGGCGGCGGAGCCGCCGCCCCGGTGTTCGGGACCATCGTCGTGATGACCTTGATCGGCATCGCGACCTATCTGGCGGTCGTCGCCGCCGAGCGCCGCGTCCTGCATTATCTGCCCGGGCGCGGCCTCCAGGGATTCTGAACCGGCGAAGGAGGACACAGGCCATGCCGGCGACATCCGAAGCGCCCGCCCCGGTCGAGGAGCTGCTGAGCCTCGGCGTCCGCAACCGATGGTACGCGATCGCCGCCGGCTGGATGGTGAAGGACAGCCCGGTCGGCATGACCCGGCTGGGAGAGCGGATCGTCGTCTGGCGCGACGCGGAGGGCGGGGTCCACGCCATGGAGGATCGCTGCCCGCATCGCGGAGCGCGCCTGTCGATGGGCTGGAATCTCGGCGACCGCATCGCCTGCTGGTATCACGGCGTCGAGACTGGAGCCGATGGCGTCGTCCGCCGCGTGCCCGCGGCCGCCGACTGCCCGCTCCAGGGCCGGAAGGCCGTCAGGACCTATCCCTGCTTCGAGCGCGCCGGCGGCATCTTCGCCTATTTCGGCGACGAGCTGAATCCCGATCCGGTCGCGTTCGACCTGCCGGAGGAACTCGCCGGCGACGAGTGGGGCGCGATCCTCTGCACCGCGCATTGGCGTTGCGACTACCGTTATGCGATCGACAACGTGATGGATCCGATGCACGGCCGCTATCTCCACGCCGAATCCCACTCCATGGCCGAGGGACCGAAGGAAGCTCGGATGCGGAGCCGCGAGACCGATGCCGGCTTCGTGTTCGAGAAGATCGGCCAGCACGGCCTCAACTTCGATTGGGTCGAGTTCGCGGATACCGGCGCGCACTGGATGCGGCTCGCGATCCCCTACCGCAAGGACGCCGGGCCCGGCGGGCCGTTCGGCATCGTCGGCTTCGTGACGCCGATCGACCGCGCCAACTGCCGCGTCTTCTTCTGGCGCACCCGCAAGGTGGAGGGCTGGCGGCGCGACCTCTGGCGGTTCATGTACCGGAACCGCCTCGAAGGGCTGCATTGGGCCGTGCTGGAGCAGGACCGCGCGGTCCTGGAGGCGATGGACGCCGATGCGCGGGAGCTGGAGTTCCTCTATCAGCACGATACCGGGCTCGCGCGCGTGCGCCGGCTGCTGCGCGCCCAGGCCGAGGCGCAGGTCGCCGCCCGCGCCGAGACGCAGACCTCCCAGGCCGCGGAGTAGCGCGCGATGCCCGGCGGCTCGCTGCGAGGGCGGCGCATCGTCGTCAGCGGGGCCGCGCGCGGGCTCGGCCGCGCCTTCGCCGCCGGGGCTGCGGCGGCGGGCGGGCGCGTGATCGTCGCCGACATCCTCGAAGACCGGGGGCGCGAGACCTGCGACGCCCTCGTTCGCGCCGGCGGCGAGGCCTATTTCGAGCCGGTCGATCTCGACGAGCCGCGCTCGATCGAGGCGCTCGCCGAGGCCGCCGCTTCGCGGCTCGGCGGCATCGACGGGCTGGTCAACAATGCCGCCCTCGCCACCGGGATCGGCGGCAAGACCTGCGAGGAGATCGACATCGACACCTGGGACCGGGTGATGCGGGTCAACGTGCGCGGCACCTGGCTGATGGTCCGCGCCTGCCTGCCGCAGCTGCGCGCCAGCGGCAACGGCAAGATCGTCAACCTCGCCTCGGATACCGCCCTCTGGGGCGCGCCGCGCCTGCTGCATTACGTCTCCAGCAAGGGGGCGGTGATTGCGATGACGCGCTCGCTTGCTCGCGAGCTCGGCCCCGACGGGATCGCCGTCAACGCCATCGCGCCGGGGCTGACGCTGGTCGAGGCGACCGAATACGTTCCCCAGGATCGCCACCGCCTCTACGTCGATCACCGCGCCATGCCGCGCGCGCAGCATCCCGACGACGTCGTCGGCGCGGCGCTGTTCCTGCTGTCCGACGCCGCGAGCTTCGTCACCGGGCAGCTGCTGCCGGTGAACGGCGGATTCGTGCTTCACTGAACGGCCGGGAAGGAGACTCCGATGAACGCCGAAACCGCGACCCCGGCGGCCCGCGCCGCCGCCGACCCGCCTCCCGTCGACCGCGTCGCCGATCGCCTCGCGGACCGCCTCGCCGCGCGCATCGCGCGGTTCGAGACCCGCCGCTACGACTGGGACGCGCTGAAGTTCCAGGCCGATTTCGATCCCAGATACCGGCGCGCCCAGATGCGCTACATGGGCACCGGAGGCACCGGCGTCGCCGCCGACGGCGACACGGTGCCGTCGGAGCACTTCACCTTCTCGACGATGGTGCTGCCGCCCGGCTGCGAGGGGCCGTTGCACGTCCATGACGACGTGGAGGAGGTCTTCTTCATGCTGCGCGGCGAGGTGCGGCTGTTCTTCGAGCAGGAGGGCGAGACCTGGGAGACGACGCTCGGCGAGCGCGATCTGGTCTCGGTGCCGCCCGGCGTCTATCGCGGGCTGGTCAACGAGGGCGAGGAGGAGGCGCTGATGTGCGTCATGCTGGGCGCCGCGGCGCCGCGCATCCCGACCTACCCGCCGGATCACCCGCTCGCCGGCGTCAAGCGGTAGGAGCCGGGCCGTGCTGCCGGAATTGAGCACCGTGGTCGCGGGCGGCCGCAGGCTGGCCTATCGCGAAGCGGGGACCGGCCGCGCGCTGCTCCTGCTGCACGGCATCGGCTCGGGCTCGGCGTCCTGGGAGTGGCAGTTCGGCCCGCTGTCCGAACGCCGCCGCGTCGTCGCCTGGGACGCGCCGGGCTATGGCGGCTCCGATGCGCTGCCGGGAGACGCCCCGCCCGCGGCCGATTACGCCCGCGCCGCCGGCGAGCTCATCGACGCGCTCGGCATCGGCGAGCTCGATCTGGTCGGCCATTCGCTGGGCGCGCTGATCGGCGCCGCCTTCTGCCGCCTCTATCCGCAACGGCTGCGGACGGTGACGCTGGCGCATCCCGCCGGCGGCTACGCCCGGGCGAGCGAGGAAAGGCGGACGGGCGCGCTCGCGACCCGGCTCCGCGACCTCGACGAGCTCGGGCCCGCCGGGATGGCCGAACGCCGGGCGCCGGGGCTGCTCTCGCCCGACGCCTCCGCCGCGGCCGTGGCCAAGGTCCGCGCAGTCATGCGCGGCCTCCGTCCGGACGGGTATCGCCAGGCGGCGATGATGCTGCACGCCTCCGACATCCACGCCGACGCGGCGACGATCCGCGTCCCGGCCGCGGTGCTCTGCGGCAGCGCCGACACCGTCACCCCCGAAGCCGCCTGCCGCCGGATCGCCGACTCGATCCCCGCGGCCGAGTACCGCGCCCTCGACGGTCTCGGCCATATCGGCTACGTCGAAGATCCGGCCCTGTTCAACCGGGTCCTGCTGGACTTCCTGGATCGGCATCCGTGAATCGCGCCGCATCCGGGAACGAATAGCAGGCGCGGCGTCTTGGAGTCCGGTCTCGACGGGCGGGTCGCGGTGGTCACGGGCGGGTCCTCGGGGATCGGGCGCGCCACGGCGGAGCTGCTGCTGGACGAGGGCGCCCGCGTCGCCTTCTGCGCGCGCGACGCCGGCCGGCTCGGCGCCGCCGAGGCCGATCTCGCCCGGCGGTTCGGCGCCGGCCGCGTGTTCGCCGCCGCCTGCGACGTGCTCGACGGCGGCGCGGTCGAAGCCTTCCGCGAACGGGTGGAGGAGCGCTTCGGCGGCGCCGACGTCCTGGTCAACAATGCCGGCCGGGCCGGCCGCGGCGCGTTCGGGAACACGTCCGACGCGGCGTGGCGGGACGAGCTCGACCTCAAATTCTTCAGCGTCATCCGTCCGACCCGGGCCTTCCTTCCGCTGCTCGAAGCGTCCGACCGCGCCGCCGTCGTCTGCGTCAACGCGCTGTTGGCGCAGCATCCGGCCCCGCATATGGTGGCCACCTCCGCCGCCCGCGCGGGCCTCCTCAACCTGACCAAATCGATGAGCGTCGAGTTCGCGCCCAAGGGCATCCGCGTCAATTCGGTCCTGATCGGTCTGGTCGACTCCGGTCAATGGACGCGCCGCTACGAGGCCGAGGCCCCGGCGGGCGTGTCGCGCGACGACTGGTACGCCGATCTCGCCCGCGACCGGCGGATTCCGCTGGGCCGCCTCGGCCGGCCGGAGGAGGCCGCCGCGGCGATCGTCTTCCTCGCCTCCGGTCTCGCCTCCTACACCACCGGCGCGGCGCTCGACGTGTCCGGGGGACAGGCCGGCCATGTCTGACGGCGCCGGGGTCGGCGATCGCATCGCGGTCTTCCTGGAGCGTTGCGGCGTCACCGCCGCCTTCGGGGTCATCAGCATCCACAACATGCCGATCCTCGACGCCATGGCGCGGCGCGACCGGATCCGGTTCGTCGCCGCCCGCGGCGAGGCCGGCGCGGTCGCCATGGCCGACGCCCATGCGCGCGTCGGCGGCGGTCTCGGCGTCGCCGTGACCAGCACCGGAACCGGAGCGGGCAACGCCTGCGGCGCGTTGGTCGAGGCGCAGACCGCGGGCACCCCGCTATTGCATCTGACCGGTCAGATCCCGACCGAGCATCTCGACCGCCGCCGCGGCTTCATCCACGAGGCGCGCGACCAGCTCGGCATGCTTCGCGCGGCGTCCAAGGACGCCTACCAAGTGCGGTCCGCCGACTCGTTGGCGTGGACGCTCCGCCAAGCCGCGCGCGCCGCCCTGGCGCGGCCCGCCGGGCCGGTCAGCGTCGAAATCCCGATCGACGTCCAGGAAGCCGGCCATCTCGGGGCCGATGAACTCGAACCCGCGTCGATGGTCGAATTGCGGCCGCCGGACGGGGCGATCGAACGCCTCGCCGATACGCTCGCCGGGGCCAGGCGACCGATGCTCTGGCTCGGCGGCGGCGCGCGCGACGCGGCCCCGGAAGCGGCGCGGCTGGCCGCGCTGGGGTTCGGCGTCGTCACCAGCGTCCATGGCAGGGGGATCGTGCCCGAGGATCACCCGATGTCGCTGGCGGCGTTCAACCTGCACCCGCCGGTCGAGGCCTTCTACCGCAGCTGCGACGCGATGCTGGTGGCGGGTTCCCGGTTGCGCGGCAACGAGACCCTCGAATACACGCTCGACTTGCCGCGCCCGTTGCTGCGGATCGACGCCGACCCGGCGGTGGTCGACGGCGGGACCTACGCCGCCGACGACTTCGTCTGCTCTTACGCCGCCCCCGCCCTCGCCGCCCTCGCCGATCTTCTCGACGGCCGACTCGCGGTCGAGCCGCGCTTCGCGGCCGATCTCGCCGCCGCCCGTCGCGCCGCCGAGGCGGGGATGCGGGACGCGCTCGGCCCTTACGCCGCCCTCTTCGACGGAATATCGCGCGGCGTTCCCCGCGATCTCGTCTGGGTGCGCGACGTCACCCTGGCCAACAGCATGTGGGGCAACCGGATGCCTCCGCTCGCCGGTCCGCGCGACGGCGTCCACGCCCTCGGCGGCGGCATCGGCCTGGGGACGCCGATGGCGGTGGGGGCCGCCCTCGCCGCGGGCGGGCGCAAGACGGCGGCGCTGATCGGCGATGGCGGCCTCGCTCTGTCGTTGGGCGAGCTCGCAACCGCGGTCCAGGAGAACGCCGACGTCGCGTTCGTCGTCATGAACGACCGCGGCTACGGCGTGATCCGCAACATCCAGGATGCGAAGTTCGACGGCCGGCGGCGCTACGCCGACCTCGACCCGCCCGATCTCGCCGGCCTCGCCGGCGCGCTCGGCCTTCGCTTCCACCGGGTCGCCGACGCGCCGGCGCTGCCGGCGGCGCTCCGCGACTCGCTCGCCTTCGACGGTCCGGCTCTGATCGAGATCGACATGACCGCCATCGGCCCCTTCGCCCGGCCGTTCGCCGGCCCGCCGATCCGCGCCCGCGACGAGGCCGGGAAGTGAACGTCCTGCTGATCGGATATGGGGCGATCGCGCGCGAAGTGCTTGCGCGCCTCGCCCCCGACGAGCCCGCGAAGGTGAGCGCCGTGCTGGTGCGGCCGGGACGCGCCGGGGCCGCGCGCGCGGCCTTGCCGCCGACGGTCGAGGTCGCCGACGATCTCGACCGCCTCGCCGCTTCGCCCGCCCTCGCCGCCGAGTGCGCCGGCCATGCCGGGCTGGCCGGGCACGGCGAAGCGCTGCTGCGCCGCGGCGTGGACCTGATCGCGATCTCGGTCGGGGCGCTCGCCGACCGGGCGCTCCATCGGCGGCTGGCCGACGCCGCGGCCGCGGGCGGCGCGAAGCTGCTGCTGCCCGCGGGCGCCGTCGCCGGCGCCGACGCCCTGGCCGCGGCGCGCGTCGGCGGGCTCGACCGCGTGACCTATCGTTCGCGCAAGCCGCCGGCGGCGTGGAAGGGGACGCCGGCCGAGGAGGTCTGCGATCTCGACCGCTTGCCCGGCGAGACGCTCCTCTATCGCGGCGCCGCGGACGAGGCCGCCCGGCTCTACCCGCAGAACGCCAACGTCGCGGCGACGATCGCCCTCGCCGGCATTGGCTTCGAGCGCACCGAGACGATGCTGATCGCCGACCCCGAGGCGCCGGGCAACGTCCACCAGGTCCATGCCGAAGGCGCGTTCGGCGCGTTCGACGTCGAGGTCCGGGGCCGCCCGCTCCCCGACAACCCCAAGACCTCCGCCCTCGCCGCCCACAGCGTCGTCCGCGCGATCCGCAACCGCGCGGGCGCGATCGAAATCTGAACGACGCCGCAACGGCGAGCTCGATCGTCTACCGGAACAGGTCGAGGGCGGGCGGACGGACGAGGTCGCGGGCGGTCCCGGCCGCGCCGCCGGCGAGGTGGGCGAGGCCGCGCAGCAGCACCAGGGGCCGGCGCTCCGCGCCTTGTCCCATCGCCAGCGAAGCCGCGGCGGCGATCTCGTCCGCGAGCCCGACCTCGGTGATGCGCAGCTCGCGCCCGTACATGTCGGGCCGTCCGCGCAGATCCAGGAGCGCCGGGAGCCCGCTACAGCCGAGCGCCGCCCCCACCGCGCCCAACCGCCAGGCCCGCCCCAGGCTGTCGTTGACGACGACCGCGACCCGCGCGCCCGCGCGCCGTTGGAGCGCGTCGCGGAGGGCCGCCGCCGACCGGTCCGCATCCTCCGGCAGCAGCAGCACCGGCTCGGCGCCGCGCCCGGGATCGACGTTGGAGGCGTCGATCCCGGCATTGGCCAGCACGTAGCCCCGTCGGTGGACGACGATCAGCACGCCGGGCCGGCGGCGCAGCACCTCGCGCGATTCGCCCAGGATCAGCTCGACCAGCCGCGGGTCCTTGTCGACCGCGGCCGCCAGTTCGCGCGCCCGCGCCGAAGGAGTCACCGCGGCGAGATCGACGTACCGGCCCTCGGCCTTGGAGACCACCTTCTGGGCCACCGCCAGCACGTCGCCGTCCCGCAACCGCTCGCCGGCGGCGCGCAGGGCGTCCAGGGCGAGGGCCGCGAGATCGTCCCCCGGCGCCACCTCGGGCACGCCGTCGAGGGCGACCACCGCGAGGCGGCCGCCGTCGGTCAAGCGCCGCTCTCCGGCGGCGATCCGTCGGCGTCGAGGCCGGTGATGCGGAACCCCGCGCCCGGGATCCCGTAGCGGCGGTTGATCCACAGCAGCACCGAGGTCAGCGCCTCGGCCGCGGCCGCGTTGGCGAGCGGTCCGGCCTGCACGCCGCGCATCCCCGCCGCTTCGGCCAACTCCACCGCCGCCGCCCGCGCCGCCGGGTCGTCGCCGCACACCAGCACGTCGCAGTCGATCTCGCCGTCGGGGTCGCGCAGGTGACGGGCCGACACGTTCTGGAAGGCGGAGACCACGCGCACCCCCGCCCCGAGCAGGGTTTGCGCGATCTGCGCCGCCGATCCCTCGGGCGGCAGCTGCACGCGGCGGACCGCCGGCGGAATCAGCGGCACGGTCACGTCGATCAGGATCTTGCCGTCGAGCGCGGGTCCGACTTCGGCCAGCGTCGGCGCCTGGGCGGCGAAGGGCACCGTCAGCACGGCGACGTCGGCGGCGGCCGCGGCCGCGGCGTTGGCCGCCCCCCGGATCGACCCATGCCCCAGCTCCGCCGCGGTCCGGCGCGCCCGGTCTTCAACCCGCGAGCCGATGACGACGCGGTAGCCCGCATGCGCCCAGCGCCAGGCGAGACCCGATCCCTCGGCGCCGGTGCCGCCCAGGACCGCGATCGTGGGCCGCCCGCCGGTCATGCGGCGGCGCCGGCGCGGCCGTATTTCGCCGCCGGGGTCTGGACCGTCGCGGCCAGCGGCGCGGCGCCGAACGACGCCGCGATGCGGTCTTCGCCGGGCGCGCCGTACAGCGTCGTCCGCTGGCGCGGCGCGCGCCCCATGGCGCGGATCAGCGCCTCCATCGCCTCCGGCGGGAATTCCTGGCCGTGCTGCGTGCCCGCCGCCCGCGAGATGCTCTCGTTCATCAGCGTCCCGCCGAGATCGTTGGCCCCGGCGTCGAGGCAGGCGCGCGCGCCGTCGCCGCCCATCTTCACCCAGGACGCCTGGACGTTGACGATCAGCGGGTGCAGCGCGAGCCGGGCCGCGGCGTGCATGAGCACCGCCTCGCGGAAGGTCGGGCCCCGGCGCGCCAGCCCCTTGCGGTAGATCGGCGCCTCCATGTGGACGAAGGGCAGCGGCACGAACTCGGTGAAGCCGCCGGTCCGCGCCTGTAGCGCGCGCAGCCGCAGCAGATGCCGCGCCCAGGATCGCGGCCCGTCGATATGGCCGTACATGATCGTCGCGGTGGTCCTGAGCCCCGCCGCATGGGCCCGCTCGACCACGTCGAGCCACGCCTCGGTCGACAGCTTGTCCGGGCACAGCGCGGCCCGGACCTCGTCGTCGAGGATCTCGGCCGCGGTGCCGGGCAGCGAGCCCAGGCCGGCCGCGGCCAGGCGCTCCAGGAAGGCGTCGATCGTCAGCCCCAACGTCCGCGCGCCCTGCGTCACCTCGAGCGGCGAGAACGCATGGACGTGCAGATCGGGCAGCGCCCGCTTCACCGCGCCGGCGATCTCCAGATAGGTCTCGCCCGTATAGTCCGGGTGGATGCCGCCCTGCATGCACACTTCGGTGGCGCCCCGCGCCCAGGCCTCGCCGGCCCGGCGGGTGATCTCCTCGATCGCCAGGTCGTAGGGCGCCCCGCGCAGGTCCGCGCTCGTCCGGCCCTTGGAGAAGGCGCAGAAGCGGCATTTGAAGTAGCAGACGTTGGTGTAGTTGATGTTGCGGTTGACGACATAGGTGACTTCGTCGCCGCAGGCCTCGCGCCGGCGCGCGTCCGCCGCCTCGCAGACCTCGGCGAAGGCGCGTCCGCGGGCTTGGAACAGCCGCGCGATCTCGGCCTCCCCGAGCGCGGCCCCGGCGGCCGAGCGATCGAGGATGCGCGCGATCCCGGGATCGCGCGGCCCGGTCCTGCGGACGTCCGGCGCCGCCGCGGCGAGGCCCGGCGACCAGTCGTCGGCGCGGGCGAAGCCGGCCGCGTCCATCGCCCGCCGCACCCGGGTCGCCATCGCCGGCGTCTGCCAGCGCGCCCCGTCCAGGGCGTAGGCGGGGTAGACCGCGAGCCGTTCGACCAGGGTCTTGCCCGCGGCCTCGGTCGCCCGCCGCAGGGCCGTCACCCGCGGCCACGGCGCTTCCGGGTTCACGTGGTCCGGCGTCACCGGGGAGACGCCGCCCCAGTCGTTGACGCCGGCGGCGATCAGCCCGGCATGGCCCGCCGGCGTCAGGTTCGGCGGGGCCTGGACGTTCATCGCCGCGCCGAACGCGATCCGGGCGAGGGCAACGGTCCGGATCAGCTCGTCGAGGTCGGGTTCCGGCGCGTCCGCCATCCGCGTGCCCGGCTTGGCGCGGAAGCTCTGGACGATGATCTCCTGGATATGCCCGTATTCCTCGTGCAGGGCGCGCAGGGCCAGCAGCGCCTCGATGCGCTCCTCGCGGGTTTCGCCGATGCCGATCAGGATGCCCGAGGTGAACGGGATCGCGAGCGCGCCGGCCAGGCGCAGCGTCTCCAGCCGCGCCGCCGGCCGCTTGTCCGGCGAGCCGTGATGCGGCCCGCCCGGCCGGCACAGCCGTTCGGCGGCGCTCTCCAGCATCAGCCCCTGCGAGACCGACGCCTCGCGGAGGGCCGCCAACTCGTCCCGCGTCGTCACGCCCGGGTTGAGATGGGGCAGGAGCCCGGTCTCCTCCGCCACCAGATCGGCCATCGCGGCGAGATAGCCGATCGTCGTCTCATGGCCGAGCCGGGCCAGCTCCTCGCGCGCGGCGCGGTAGCGGCGCTCCGGCTTGTCGCCCAGGGTGAACAGGGCCTCGCGGCAGCCGGCTTCGGCGCCGGCGCGGGCGATCGCCAGCACTTCGTCCGGCGACAGATAGGCGCGTTCGCCCCGGCGCGGCGGCCGGGCGAAGGCGCAGTAGTGGCAGACGTCGCGGCATAGCCGCGTCAGCGGGATGAACACCTTGGGCGAGTAGGACGCGACCGCGCCATGGCCGCGGTCGCGGAGCCGCCCGGCCTCCGCCGCCAGCGCCTCCGTCGGCGCGTCCCGGGCGAGCGCGGCCAGCGCCTCGCGGCCGGGCAGGCTCATCTCAACGGGCCGAAGACGGTGATGCGCGACGGCGCGATCTTGTACATGACCCGGACCTCGCCCGGCGACCGGTTGGGATAGGGCCTCCTGCCGACATAGGCCTCGGCCAGATCGTCGATATGCGCCGTCACCGCGCGGGCGCGCGCCGGGTCGGCGTCCTCCTCGTCGACGATCTCGACCACCCGGCCGTCCACGGACAGCCAGTGATACGGGTCCTTCGGGTCGATCGTCATCAGCGACAGGTCGGGGCGCGCGCGGAGGTTGACGTCCTTGATCCGGCCTTTGGCCGAGTTGACGTAGAGATGCGTATCGTCGCAGCTGCGCCAGACGACCGTCAGATGCGGCGGCCCGCCGCCCCGCAGCGTCGCCAGCGTGGCGTAGACCGGCTCGTCCAGCAGGCGGCGTCGCTCCGGGGCCAGGTCGGCCAGCGTCCCGATCCGTTCCCGTTCCGCCGCCGGCAGCTTCAGCAGTGAGATCGCCATCCGCATCCTCGTCGGCGCCGCGGCGCCGGAGCCGGAACCGTAGCAACGCGGTCCCGCGGTTTCAAGGAGATGGACGCCGGCGCCGCCGCCGGGCTAGGATCGGTGGGATGACGGGCCGGACGATCGCCGTACTCGGGGCGGGGCATGGCGGCTGCGCGGCGGCGGGCGAGCTGGGCGCGCGCGGCTTCGCCGTCCGGCTGCACGCCCGGCGCCCGGACCGGCTGCGCGCGATCGAGGCGCAGGGCGGCGTCCGGCTGCGCGGCGCGCGCGAGGGACTGTTCCCCGTGGCCCGCATGACGACCGACGTGGCCGATGCGATCGACGGGGCCGATCTGATCATGCTGGTCGTGCCGTCGGTGGCGCACGGATATTACGCCCGCGCCCTGGCGCCCCTGATCGGCCCCGAGACGGCGGTGTTCCTCAATCCCGGGCATACCGGCGGCGGGCTCCATTTCGTCCGCGAGCTGCGCCGGGCGGGTTACGCCGGCGAGGCGAGGACCTGCGAGACGACGACCATCACCTATCTCTCGCGTCTGGAGGCGGAGGCGACGGTCGGACTCTACAGCTACACCCGGCGGCTGATGTTCGCCGCCTTTCCCGGCCGCCACGTCGATGCGCTGTTCGAGCTGGTGAAGCCGCTCCACCCCGGGATCGTCAAGGCGTCGAGCGTGCTGGAGACCGGGCTCGCCAACGTCAACGCGGTCTTCCATCCGCCGGGCATGTTGATGAACGCCGGCTGGATCGAGCATACCGGCGGCGACTTCCTGTTCTACAAGGAAGGCATCACCGACGCGGTGGGCCGGGTGGTCGCGGCGATCGACGCCGAGCGCATGGCCGTGGCCGCCGCGCTCGGCGTCCCCGCGGCGTCGTTTCTCGACAACTTCCACCGGCTGGGGCTGACGACGCGGGAGGCGCGCGACTCGGGCTCGATCGCCGAAGCCTGCCGACGGAGCGCGCCCAACGCCACCGTCGCGAGCCCGCCTTCGCTCGATCACCGCTACGTCCATGAGGACGTGGGCCACGGGCTGGTTCCGATGGCGGCCCTCGGCCGGCTCGCGGGCGCGCCGACGCCCATGATCGACGCCCATATCCGCCTGTTGTCCGCGGCCATGGGCATCGACTACGCCGCCGCCGGCCTCTCGCTCGACGGCATGGGGCTCGCCGGCGTGGCTGCGCGGGAACTCGCGCGTTTCGTCGAGGAAGGATCGCTCGCGTCATGAAGATCACCGGGATCGACGTCTACCGGATCGGCCTGCCGGTCCGGCGCGCCCATAGCTGGGCCGGGAACTATTCGCCGATCGGGCAGGGTTACGTCGTCGTCCGGCTGCATGTCGAGGGCGGCGTCTACGGCCTCGGCGAGGCGCAGGTGCTGAAGGATTGGGGCGGCGAGTTCGGCTCCCGATACGGCGAGACGTCCAAGACCACCGCCGTCCTGATCGAGGAGTATCTGGCGCCGCTGATCGTCGGCGAGGACGTGCGCGAGATCCAGAACGTCAACGCCAAGATGGACAGGTTCGTCAAAGGCTACCCCTACGCCAAGGCGGCGATCGACGTGGCCATGCACGACGCGGTGGGCAAGATCTACGGCCTGCCCTGCTACCAGCTGCTCGGCGGGCTGGTGCGCCGCGAGATCCCGATCGCCCATTCCGTCGGGATCATGGACAACCGCGCCGCGGTCGAAGAGGTTCGCCAGGTCCGGGACGAGGGCGTCACCTGCGTCAAGCTCAAGGTCGGGCGCGACATGAAGCGCGACCTCGAACTGGTCGAGATGGTGCGGAAGGCGGCCCCCGACATCCGCATCCGGGTGGACGCCAACCAGGGCTACCGCAGCTGGAAGGAGGCGCTCAAGGCGGTCCGGATCATGGCCCGGTCCGACATCTGGTATCTGGAGCAGCCTTGCGAGGGGCTGGAAGGCATGGCGCGGGTGGCCCAGAACACCGACGTCCCGATCATGGCCGACGAGGGCGCGTGGAACGCCCACGACGTGCTCCGCATCCTCCGCGCCGACGCCTGCGAGATGATCTCCTGCTACTACACCAAGGCGGGCGGGCTGATGAAGTCCAAGAAGTTGCTCGCCCTGGCCGAGACCGGCGGCCTCCAATGCGACGTCAACGGCTCGGCCGAGATGGGGGTGGGCAATGCGGCCAACCTCCACCTCGCGGCGTCGTCGGAGATCGTCGAACTGCCGGGCACGATCACCGTCACCTCGACCGCCGAGACGCCGCGCAGCAGGATCGCCGGTCATTGGTATCTCGACGACATCATCGCCGAGCCGTTCGCGTTCCGCGACGGCTGCCTGATCGTCCCCGACGGCCCCGGCCTCGGCGTCGAGCTGGACGAGGCCAAGCTCGAGAAATACCGGATCGGTTGACGGATGCGCCTGCGCCCCGGCGTCAGCTTCGACGGGTTCCAGGCCTTCGGCCCGGCCCTGGACGCCGCGCGCCGGGCGGTCGAGGCGGGCGCGGAGAGCCTGTGGATGGCCGAACATCTCGGCTACCGCCAGTCGCTGGTCTCCTGCGCCGCCTTCGCCATGGCCACCGAGCGCGCCGTCGTGGTGCCGACCGCAATCAGCCCCCATATGTGGCATCCGATGCCGGTGGCGATGGCGATGGCCACCATCGCCGAGGCCGCGCCCGGGCGGGCGGCGATCGCCCTCGGCGCCGGCAACCCGCTGTTCCTGCGCGAATCGGGAATCGAGATCGAGAAGCCGGTGCGGGCGATGCGCGAATTCGTCGCCTGCCTCGACGCGCTGTGGTCGGGCGAGGCGGTCCGGTTCGACGGCGAGACCGTGCGGCTCGACGGCGCCCGGATGGCGTTCCGCCCGCCGGCGCGGGTGCCGGTCTACGTCGCGGCGATGGGCGAGCGTATGCTCGACCTCGCCGGGCGGATCGGCGACGGCGTGGCGCTGTCGGCCGGGCTGTCGGCGGCGTATGCGCGCCGGTCGCTGGAGATCTGCGCGGCCGGGGCGGCGGCGGCGGGCCGCGACCCGGCGGCCCTCCGCAAGGCGGCCTACCTCCTCACCGCGGTGTCGGAGAACGGCGCCGATGCGGTCGAGCTGACGCGCGGCAAGCTCGCCTTCCTGATGCGCAACGACTTCCTGGCCGAGAACGTCCGGCGGTCCGGCATCCCGATCGACCGCGAGGCGGTCGTCGATGCGGTCCGGCGCCGCGACCTCGAGGCCGCGGCGCGGCTGATCCCGGACGAGGCCGTCGAGGCGTTCGCCGTCGCGGGCGCGCCGCGCGACTGCCGCGCGCGGCTGGAGGCCTATCTCGCCGCCGGCGTGGACGAACCGATCCTGCTGATCCTGGGCGAGGCGGCCGAGCAGACCCTGGCCCTCGCCCTGCTGCGCGAACTCGCCGCCTGACCCCGCGTCTCCCGCTCCGGCCCGGGAAGCGCCCGCCGGCCGTCCCGGCGGCGAAAAAACGATGGTTTTATTGTTTTTCAATGGGTTATGCCGAGAAAACAGGGAAAAAGCAAGGCCGAAACCGGCCAAAACCAGGGCGATAGCAGGCCGAAAGCAGAGGCGATTCGCGACGGGAAACGGGCGAATCCCGGTCCGGCGGGCGGGCGATCCTGGGGCCAATCCTGTCTCTCCTCGTTTCGGCGCCGCGCCGCGGGGCTTCCTTGAGGGAGAACATAATGCGGGCGCCCCTTCTTGTCAAGCACAAACAGAGAACATTTTTTCGCCGCGGGGAGACTCCGCCCCGAAAGCGCCGGCTTGTCCAGGAAATGACGGATTCTTGGCGCGGCCGTCAATACAAGCCCGGTCATTCCCCCGGTCGGGGCCTGTGACGTCGGCCCGAGGGAGACCGTCGCGGCCCCCCCCCCCCTCGTCATTCCCGCGAAAGCGGGAATCCAGGGCGGGAAAGGACGGGGCCTTGGCGTCCGCCTCGAGCCGACATCACGGGCCCTTCGGCCCCATGGAAGCAGGAAGCGGGATACGAATATGGATTCCCGCTTTCGAGCGTGTGAAGAAATCCCGGCATGTCCGCGTGGGCGTCGGTTCAGCCGAATCCCCGAGCGCGCGGAGCCTGCCCCCGCGAAAGCGGGGGAATGATGAGGGAGGCCCGTGACGATGGCCCGAGGGAGGCCGTCGCGGCCCCCCCCCTCGTCATTACGGCTTCCCTCGGGCCGTCGTCACAGGCCCCTCGTCCTCACGGAAACAGGAATCGAGATACGAATATGGATTCCCGCTTTCGAGCGTGTGAAGAAACTCTTGGCGTTTGGGATGGGTCGTGATTCTGTGGGTTTGTTCGTTGGTTTGAGTGGGAGGGTTGTTATGTCGGTTTTGGGAGGTGCTCGCTGCATGCGCCCGAATCGTCATCAGTTGGAGTGGCGGATGGTGGATTTGGATGGGACGCTTGCGCCGGATCATCGGGCGCGTGTGGTTTGGGGTTTCGTGTCGGGCATGGATCTGAGCGCGTTATATGCGCGGATCGGTTCTCGTGAGCATGGTTCGGGTCGGCCTGCGGCGGACCCTGCGGTTTTGTTGGCGTTGTGGCTGTACGCGACGTTGGAGGGAGTGGGTTCGGCGCGTCGTCTTGCGCATCTGTGCGAGAGTGACATGGCGTATCGGTGGCTGTGTGGTGGTGTGCGAGTGAACTACCATGGTCTGAGCGATTTCCGGGGTGGGCATGGGGCTGTGCTGGATGGTCTATTGAGCGAGCAGGTTGCGGCGCTTGTGGCGTCGGGGATGGTGAGTTTGGAGGAGGTGGCGGTTGACGGGACGAAGGTTCGAGCGAGCGCGGGTTCGGGTTCGTTTCGCGGCGAGCGGGGTTTGTCGGGCTACGAGGCGGCGGCGCGGGAACGGGTTGCGGCGCTGAGGTCGGAGTTGGCGAGCGATCCGGCGGCCGGGTCGCGGCGTCTTCGCGCGGCGCGGGCGCGGGCCGAACGCGAGCTTGCGGAGAAGGTTGCGGCGGCGCGGAAACAGCTTGCGGCGTTGCGCGCGGAGAAGGCGGGGCGGTCTCGGACGCACAAGAAGGCGGAGAAGAAGAAGCCGGGGCCGAAGGTCTCGACGACGGATGCGCAGGCGCGCCGGATGCGGTTTGCCGACGGCGGTGTGGGGGCGGGGTACAATCTCCAATTGGCGGTGAGCACCGATAGTCACGTCATTGTGGGGGTCCAGGAGACGGATCGTCGCAACGACGCGGGTTTGGCGGGTTCGATGGTTGAGCAGATCGAGCGGCGCTATGGCGCGCGCCCGGCGCGCTTGCTGGCGGATACGCGCTATGCCGCGCGCAAGGACATGCTGGCGTTGGGTGGGAAGGGGGTGGAGGTTTACACGCCGCCGGCTCCGGTGAAACAGGCGGCGAAGGCCGAGAGCGTGCGCCGTCGTGAACGCGGACGCGCCGGCGAACCGGTTGCGTTGCAGGCTTGGCGCGCCCGCATGGCGAGCGAGGCGGGGCAAACGATCTATCGTCGTCGCATGAGGGTCGAGGGGGTCAATGGCGTCGTCAAGCAACGGGGATTGGGCCGCCTTGTGGTCCGCGGGCTTGCCAAGGTGCGGGCGGTGGCGTTGCTGCACGCTCTGGCGCACAATCTGTGGCGCGGTCATCGGCTCGCCTGTATGGCCGGATGAGCATCGCAACCCGCCCTGCCGCCGCCCCGCCCCTTGCCCGACCCATGCCGGGAGCGGCTTGAAACCCGCCGCCGCGCACGACCGCCGCCGCGCCGGACGAACCCACCACGCAACGCCCTAACCCGCCGCCGCCGCACGACCGCCACACCGAACCGGCAGGGTCCTATCCCGAACGAACGCCAAGATTCCTTCACACGCTCTTTCGCGGGAATGACGGGGGGGAGGGCGTATCCGCCTCGAGCCGATGGCCTTCCTGGGGCGTCGGCGCATCCTCCCTCGTCATTCCCGCCCAGGGCGGGGAAGGACGGGGCCTTGGCGTCCGCCTCGGACCGTCGTCACAGGCCTTTCGTCCCCATGGGAGCAGGAAGCGGGATGCGAATATGGATTCCCGCTTTCGCGGGAATGACGGGGGGGGCGCGACGGTCTCCCTCGGGCCGTCGTCACAGGCCTCTTTCGTCATTCCCCCGCTTTCGCGGGGGCAGGCTCCGCGCGCTCGGTCGGCTGAACCGACGCCCACGCGGATTCGCGGGAATGACGGGGCGGGGTTGGGCGGCGGCGGGGGGTTATTCGATTACGATCAGGCGGTCGTTGTTCGTTGCGTCGGACAGGAGTTCGCAGCCGTCGGCGGTGACGGCGATCATGTCCTTGAGCTGCAGGCCGAAGCCCAGGCCGGTGCGCAGGGCCAACGGCTCGAAGCCGAGCACCATGCCGGGCTCCAGCGCGCCCTCGTCATGCGCGGCCAGATACGGCTCCTCGTGCAGATGGAGGCCGATGCCGTGGCCGACGAAGGCGATCGGCGGCAGGCCGAGCTCGCCGAACTTGTCGAGGAACGCCCGGTAGATCGCGCGGGTCGCCGCGCCCGGGCGGATGCGGTCCAGCAGCAAGCGCTTGCATTCGACCAGATGGCCCCAGATGCGCTCGGCCCCGGGCGGCGGATGGCCGACGACCGCGCTGCGGCACACGCCGGCGTGATAGCCGCCGACGACCGGAAAGATCTCCACCCGGCAGACGTCGCCGGGCGCGAGCGCGCGCCCGGTGGGGCCCACGTTGGGCAGCTGGCTGCGCTCGCCGCTGGCGACGATCATCAGCTTGAACTGCTCGGCGCCCTGGACGTAGACGCTGCGGGTGAGGGCGGCGGCGAGGTCCAGCTCGGTATCGCCGGGACGGACGGCGCGGAAGGCGTCGCCGATCGCGCGGTCGGCGATGCGCGACAGCGCGCGCAGCCGCTCGACCTCGCCGGCCGTCTTGCGCTGGCGCTGGCGGGCGAGCAGCCCTTCGCACGGGACCAGCCGCGCTTGCGGCAACCGGTCCGCCAGCCGGCGGTAGTCGCCGGCCGGCAGCTGGTCCAGCTCGACGCCGGCCCGCGCGCCGGCATGGCCCAGGTCGCGCGCCAGCCCGGCGAGCGCCTCCATCGGGTCGTCGCCGAACTCGGCCCAGACGCGGAGCTCCACGCCGGGGAATCGCTCGCGCAGGGTGGTCTCCTCCATGTCGACGCAGAGCAGGGCCGGGGCGCCCTCGCGGCCGAGCACGACCGCGGCGTGCCGCCAGCGCATCAGCGGCTGCGACGGGACGACGAAGCCGGTGACGTAGGCGAAGTTCTCCGGCGAGGTGACGAGCAGCGCGTCGAGCCCCGCCTCGTCCATCGCCGCGCGCAGCCGCTCAATCACGTCCGTCCGCATGGGGCATCCTCCGGCGATCGTCGAGGCTCCATATCGCCGGACGGGGGCCGCCGGATCAACCCCCGGCGGGCGGGCGGCGCGTCTTTCGGGCTGCGCCGCCGCGCGGCCGCGGCTATTGTCGCCGCGCGGGGCCAAACCGGAGGATACGGAGCCATGGCGCGGGACTTCGAGGACCATTGCTGGAAGGACGTCGTCACGCCCGAGATGCTGACGGTCTATGCGGCCTATCGGCGCGAAGTGTTCGTCGGGCCCAGGCCGGCCTTGCTCGCGATCGACCTCTACAACCTGGTCTATCGCGGCGGCCCCGGCCTGCCGCACGAGCTGGCGGCGCGCCATCCCAGCGCCTGCGGCGTCTACGCCCATGACGCGATCCCGCCGACCCGGCGCCTGTTCGCCGCGGCGCGCGCGGCGGGGCTGCCGGTCGTCTACACGACCGCGGCCCGGGGCGCCGGGCATGTCCGGGCGACCAACCGCCGGCAGGGGTTGGGGGAGGCGGACGACGATTTCGCCATCCACGAGGCGTTCGCCCCCGAGCCCGGCGATCTCGTCATCCGCAAGGAGCGGGCGAGCGGCTTCTACGGGACGCCGCTGACGGCGCATCTGACGCGCCTCGGCGTCTCCAGCCTGATCGTCTGCGGCGAGAGCACGTCGGGTTGCGTCCGCGCCTCCGCCGTCGACGCCTACTCCAACGGCTACCACACGACGGTGGTCGAGGAGTGCGTGTACGACCGCAGCGAATTGTCGCACAAGGTGAGCCTGTTCGACCTGCACCACAAATACGCCGACGTGATGGGGGTGGATGAGGTCGTAGCCCATCTCGAGGCGCTCGCGGGCCGCCGGACCGCGGCTTGAGCCGCCCCCCCGCCACGTCCGGCCCCGCCACGTCCGGCCCCGGCGCGGCGGCGTCGCCGCGCGACTGCGCGCTGCTGAGCGTCGCCGAGACGCGCCGCGCCGATGCGGCCGCGGCCGCGCGCGGCGTCCCCGGCGAGCGGCTGATGGAGGCCGCCGGCGCGGCGGTCGCCCGCGAGATCCGGGCGCGTTGGCCGCCCCGCCCCACGGCGGTGCTGTGCGGGCCCGGCAACAACGGCGGCGACGGGTTCGTCGTCGCGCGGCTGCTCGCCGAGGCGGGCTGGCCGGTCTCGGTCGCCCTGCTGGGCGAACGGGAGCGGCTCCGGGGCGACGCCCGGATCCATGCCAGGCGCTGGACCGGACCGGCGGCGCCCCTGCGCCCGGCGGTCCTGGAAGGGGCCGGTCTGGTGGTGGACGCGATCTTCGGCGCGGGCCTCGCGCGCGCCCTCGACGGCGAGGCGCGCTCGGTGGTCGAGGCGCTGGGCCGGAGCGGCGCTGCGCCCTGCGTCGCGGTCGACGTCCCCAGCGGCGTCCACGGCGACAGCGGCGCCGTCCTCGGCGCCGCGCCGCAGGCGCGGCTCACGGTGACCTTCTTCCGCCGCAAGCCCGGACATCTGCTGCTGCCCGGCCGCGCGCTCGCCGGCGAGGTCGTCGTCGCGGACATCGGCATCCCGGCGGCGGCGCTGGACGACGTCGCGCCCGCGACCTTCGAGAACCGGCCCGGGCTGTGGCGTTCGCGGCTGCGCCGGCCGCGCGCCGCCGACCACAAATACAGCCGCGGCCACGCCGTCATCGCCGGCGGAGCGCGGATGACCGGAGCCGCCCGCCTGGCGGCGCGGGCGGCGATGCGGGCCGGGGCGGGGCTGACGACGGTCGCCGCGCCCCCGGAGGCGCTGCCGATCTACGCCGCCGACATGGCCTGCCTGCTGACTGCGCCGGTCTCGACCGCGCAGGAATTCGCCGCCCTGTTGACCGACGAGCGCAGAAACGCGGTCCTGATCGGCCCCGGCTGCGGCGTCGGGCGCGCCACCCGCGACATGGCGCTGGCGGCGCTCGATCTCGACAAGGCGACGGCGCTGGACGCCGACGCGCTGACCGCCTTCGCCGATGCGCCCGGCGACCTGTTCGCCGCCCTCGACGGGCGGCGCTGCCTGCTGACCCCGCACGAAGGCGAGTTCCGGCGCCTGTTCGGCGCCGACGACGGCGCCTCCGCCGGCGGCAAGCTGGACCGCGCCCGCGCGGCGGCGGCGCGTTCGGGCGCCGCGGTGCTGCTCAAAGGCGCCGATACCGTGATCGCGGCGCCCGACGGCCGCGCGGCGATCAACGCCAACGCGCCGCCGGAACTGGCGACCGCAGGGTCGGGCGACGTGCTCGCCGGCATCGCGCTCGGCCTGCTGGCGCAGGGGCTGGCCCCGTTCGACGCCGGCTGCGCCGCGGCCTGGCTGCACGGCGAAGCTGCGGCCCGGATCGGTCCGGGACTGATCGCCGACGATCTGCCCGCCGCCCTACCGGCCGTCCTCCGCCGGCTCGGACCGCGGGACGGCCGCCGGAATCGACCGGTCGGCTGAACGCGGCTCCGGCGAGGCCGCGCCGGTCCCGAGCGCAGGCGATGCGGTCGCCGGAATCGACCGGTCGGCCGAAAGCGGCCCCCCGCCCCCTCGACCGGTCGGCTGAACGCGGCCGAAAGCGGCCCCCTGCCCCCGCCCCGTCAGCGCCGCCACAGGGCGTCGAGGTCGTCGGCGTCGAGGCGCAGCCCGCCCGCCCCGACGTTCTCCCGCAGATGGTCGATCGAGCTCGTCCCCGGGATCGGCAGGATCGCCGGCGAACGATGCAGCAGGGCCGCCAGGGCGACCTGGGCGGGCGTCGCGCCGCGCTGGTCCGCAACGCGCCGCAGGACCGGGTCGCTCCAGTCCAGCCCGCCGTCGCCCAGCGGCATCCAGGGGAAGAACACCATGCCGTCGGCTTCGCAGCGCCCGATGACCGGATCGTCCGCCCGGCGGACGTGGAACGGGTTCTGGACCGAGACGATGCGGGCCTCCCGCCGGGCGGCGTCGAGCTGGCGCGTATCGACGTTGGAGATTCCGATATGGCGGATCTTGCCCTCGGCCTGGAGGTCGCGCAGCGTTCCCACCGAGTCGGCGTAGGGGACGCGCGGGTCGGGGCAATGCAGCTGGTAGAGGTCGATCGTCTCGACGCCCAGCCGCGACAGGCTGCCTTCGAGCGCGGCCCGCAGATGCGCCGGCCGCGCGTCGCGCCGCCACGCGCCGGGCGCGTCGTGGCGGAACCCGCCCTTGGTCGCCACGACCAGGCCGTCATAGGGGTGGAGAGCCGCGCGGATGGCCTCCTCGGACGATCCGGGCCCGTAGGAATCGGCGGTGTCGAAGAGGCGGACTCCCAACGAAGCCGCTTCCCGCAGCAGCGCCTCCGCGTTCGCCCGGGGCGGGCCGAAACCCCGCCCTTCGGTGACGTAGAGGGCGCCGAAGCCGATGCGCGGCAGATTGATCTCGCCGGCGAGGGAGATCGTCTCCGTGCGTTCCCCCTCCATGCGTTCCCCGCGCGGCGCCCGGCCGGGGCCGTCCCGCCGGGTCAGGCCGGGTTGGCAAGCTGCAGTTCGATCCCGTTGTTGTCGAACAGCTCCGCCAGCTCGCCCGACTGGTACATTTCACGCACGATGTCGCAGCCGCCGACGAACTCTCCCTTGACGTAGAGCTGCGGAATCGTCGGCCAGCTCGAGAAATGCTTGACCCCTTCGCGCAGCTCCGGGTCTTGCAGGATGTCGATCCCCTTGAACCGCACCCCGAGATTGCTCAGGGCCTGCACGACCTGGGCCGAGAAGCCGCATTGCGGGAATACCGGCGAGCCTTTCATGAACAGCACGACCTCGTTGTCGGCGAGGTCGCTGCGGATGCGGTCGAAGATCGGTGGTTCGCTCATGGTCACTTCCTCGTTGGGTTCATACGTCCTCGGGCACGGCGGTTTGCAGGGCCAGGGCGTGCAGTTCGCCGCCCATGCGTCCTTGCAGCGACCGGTAGACCATCTGGTGCTGCTGCACCCTGGTCTTGCCCCGGAACGCGGCCGACGTGACGCGGGCGGCGTAATGGTCGCCGTCGCCCGCCAGATCCTGGATGGTCACCACCGCGTCCGGCAGCGCCGCCTTGATCAGCGTCTCGATCCGGCCCGGGTCCATGGGCATCGCGTGGGTCCTCGTCGCCGCGGGGCGCGTCAGGATAGCGCCATGTAGCCCGGCAGCCAACCCTCGTGAAGGCTCCGGAGCCCGGCCAGCGATATAGGGCCGCGGCGGTCGACGGTCAACGCATCGCCGCCGGTGCGTCCCACCGCCGCGGCCGCGACGCCCGCCGCCCGCGCGGCCGCCAGGACCGGCTCCGGGTCGGCGGCGGTCGCGAGGTAGCGCGCCTGATCCTCGCCGAACAGCCAGTGGAGCGGCCGCTCCTCGCCCGCCGGGATCGAGACGTCGGCGCCCACGCCGCCGGCCAGGGCCATCTCGGCGAGGGCGACGAGGACGCCGCCGTCGGAGACGTCGTGGCAGGCGGAGACCGCGCCCGCCCGGATGCGGCCGCGCACGAAGTCGCCGTTCCGCCGCTCCGCCGCGAGATCGACCGGCGGCGGCGGGCCGCCCCCGGCGCCGAGGGCGCGCGCCAGCAGCGACGCGCCGCTATGCCCCTGGGTGTCGCCGATCAGCAGGATGGTCTCGCCGGCGGCCGCGAACGCCGCCGTCGTCATCTCCGCCAGGTCGTCGATCAGCCCGACCCCGCCCACGACCGGGGTCGGCGGGATCGCCCGGCCGTCGGTCTCGTTGTAGAAGGACACGTTCCCCGATACGACCGGGAAGTCCAGCGCGCGGCAGGCTTCGGCCATGCCTTCGACGCAGCCGGCGAACTGCGCCATGACCTCGGGGCGCTCCGGGCTGCCGAAATTCAGGTTGTCGGTGATCGCGAGCGGCCGCGCGCCGACCGCGGTGAGGTTGCGCCACGCCTCGGCGACGGCCTGGCGCCCTCCCGCCGCCGGGTCCGCGGCGCAGTAGCGGGGCGTGCAGTCGGTGGTCAGGGCGAGCCCCCCGCCGGCGCCGCGGATGCGCACCACCGCGGCGTCCCCGCCCGGGCGCTGGACGGTGTCGGCCATGACGGTGTGGTCGTACTGCTCCCAGATCCAGCGCCTCGACGCGAGGTCGGGCGAGGCCATGAGCCGCTTCAGCAGCGCGCCCGGCGACCGCCCCGCGCCCCGGCCCAGCTCCGGGGCCGGGCCGGGCGCCGGCAAGGCGGCCCGCGGCCGGTCGTATTCGGGCGCTTCGGCGGCCAGCGGCGCCAGCGGCAGGTCGGCCGCCGTCCCGCCGCCCGCCCGCGCCGCCAGCCGGCCCGACCCGGTGATCTCGCCGATGACCGCGAAATCGAGCCGCCACCTGTCGAAGATCGCCCGCGCCGCGTCGACCCGCTCCGGGCGAATCACCGCCAACATGCGCTCCTGGCTTTCCGACAGCAGGATCTCCAGCGGCGTCATGTCGGGCTCGCGCAGCGGCACCCGGTCGAGGTCGAGCTCGACGCCGACCGCGCCCCCGGCCGCCATCTCGACCGCCGCCGAGGCGAGTCCGGCGGCTCCCAGGTCCTGGATGGCGACGACGGCGTCGGTCGCCATCAATTCGAGACAGGCCTCGATCAGCAGCTTTCCGGCGAAGGGGTCGCCGACCTGGACCGTCGGGCGCCTGTCTTCCGACGACCCGTCGAACGCCGCCGAGGCCATGGTCGCGCCGTGAACGCCGTCGCGCCCCGTCCGCGCGCCGAGATAGACCACCGGATTGCCCGCCCCCGCCGCCCGCGCGTGAAACAGCCGGTCGGCGTCGGCGAGGCCCACGGCCATCGCGTTGACCAGGATGTTGTCGTCGTAGCCGGGATCGAAGCCGGTCTCGCCGCCGACCGTCGGGACGCCGACGCAGTTGCCGTAGCCGCCGATCCCGGCGACGACGCCGGCCGCCAGATGCCGGGTGCGCGGGTTGGCGGGGCCGCCGAAGCGGAGCGCGTCGAGGAGGGCGATCGGACGGGCGCCCATCGCCAGGACGTCGCGCAGGATGCCGCCGACCCCGGTCGCCGCCCCCTGACGGGGTTCGATGAAGGAGGGATGGTTGTGGCTCTCGATCTTGAACACCGCGGCGAGGCCCTGGCCCAGGTCGATCGCGCCGGCGTTGTCGCCCGGGCCGCGCAACACCCAGGGCGCCTCGCCGGGCAGCGTCCGCAGCCATTTGCGCGACGACTTGTAGGAGCAATGCTCGCTCCACATCGCGGCGACGACGCCCAGCTCGGTGGGGTTCGGGGCGCGCCCGAGGGCGCGCCGCGCCCGCGCCGCCTCGGCCGCGGTCAGCCCGCGCGCGGCCGCGGTCACCGCGCCCGCCCCGAAAGCGCCGCCGCCAGCCCGTCGAGCAGGAGCCCGCCGTCGGTCCCGCCCAGGGCCGGATCGGCGAGGCGTTCGGGGTGGGGCATCATGCCCAGCACCCTCCGCCGCGCATCCAGCACGCCGGCGACGTCGCGCGCCGACCCGTTGGGGTTGGCCGCCGCGGTCCGGCGTCCGTCGGGCGCGCAGTAGCGCATCGCCACCCGCCCGTCGCCCTCCAGGCGGTCGAGCGTCTCCCGGTCGGCCTGGTAGTTGCCCTCGCCATGCGCCACCGGCAGCCGGATCGTCCGGCCCGGGGCGCAACCGGCGGTGAACGGCGTGGCGTCGGCCTCGATCCGCAGCCACACCTCCTTGCAGACGAAGCGGAGACCGGCGTTCCGCATCAGCGCCCCCGGCAGCAGGCCGGCCTCGGTCAGGATCTGGAAGCCGTTGCAGATGCCGAGGACGGCGACGCCGCGCCCGGCCCGGCGCGCGACCTCGCGCATCGCCGGCGAGTGCGCGGCCATCGCGCCGGGGCGCAGATAGTCGCCGTAGGAGAACCCGCCCGGCAGGACGATCAGATCGACCGCCGGCAGCTCGGCCTCGCCGTGCCAGACCATGACCGGCTCGCGGCCCATGCTGCGGGCGAGGGCGATTCTGGCGTCGCGGTCGCAGTTGGAGCCCGGGAAGACGACGACCGCGGCCTTCATGCGTCCAGCGCTATGTCGTAATCCTCGATCACGCGGTTGGCCAGCAGCTGCGCGCACATCGCCTCGACCCGCCGGCGCGCCGCCCGCCGGTCGGTCTCCGCGAGGTCGATCTCGATCAGCTTTCCCTGGCGCACGCCGCGCACGCCATCGAAGCCCAGCGCGCCGAGCGCCTCGGCGATGGCCTTGCCCTGCGGATCGAGGACGCCCGGCTTGAGCGTGATGCGCACGCGCGCCTTCACGGCCCGGCCGTCACTGCATGACCGCCGGGCCCTTGAGGTCCACCGGCCCGCCCTCGGGCAGGATGCCCAGCCGCCGGGCGACTTCCTGATAGGCTTCCTCGACCGCGCCGAGATCGCGGCGGAAGCGGTCCTTGTCCATCACCTCGTTGGTCTTGGCGTCCCACAGCCGGCAGCTGTCCGGGCTGATCTCGTCGGCGAGCACGATGCGCATGTCGTCGTTGTTCCACAACCGGCCGAACTCGAGCTTGAAGTCGACCAGGCGGATGCCGACCGAGATGAACAGGCCGGACAGGAAGTCGTTGATCCGCAACGCCATGTGCATGATCTCGTCGAGCTCCTGCGGGCTCGACCAGCCGAAGGCGGTGACGTGCTCCTCGGCGACCAGCGGATCGCCCAGCTCGTCCGACTTGTAGTAGTACTCCACGATCGACCGCGACAGATGCTGCCCCTCCTTGAGGCCCAGCCGCTTGGCGAGCGAGCCGGCGGCGACGTTGCGGACGACGACCTCCAGCGGAACGATCTCGACCTCGCGGATCAGCTGCTCGCGCATGTTGAGCCGCCGCACGAAATGGGTCGGCACGCCGATCTCGGCGAGCTTGACCATGAGGAACTCGGAGATGCGGTTGTTCAACACCCCCTTGCCGGTGATCGTGCCGGTCTTGCGGTTGTTGAAGGCGCTGGCGTCGTCCTTGAAGTACTGGACCAGCGTGCCCGGCTCCGGTCCTTCGAACAGGACCTTGGCCTTGCCTTCGTAGATGCGTCTGCGGCGAGCCATGCGGGGATTCCGGAGGCGGAGGCGGCGGCGCCCCGGCGCGTGGGGTTCCGAACCGAGATATATCAACTCGCCCGGCCGCGGGCAATGGCCGCGGGGAATGGCCGCGGGCGCGCGGTCACGCCGCCGGCGCGAAACCGCCGCCGCCGGGCGGCGCGCCGGCGAACGGGCCGGCGAACAGGAAGACCGGCCGCGCCGGGCGCGCCGGGCCGGGCAGCGCGATCAGCGAGCTGCACAGCGTGCCGAAGCCCCGCCCGTCGTCGACGCGCATCGCGCCGCCCGGCCCGGCGCCTTCGTCATGGCGCCGGTCTTCGAGCAGCGCCGTCCATGCGCGCCAGTCGCCGCGCCCCGGGTCGGGCGCGGCGGCGGCCTCGAACAGCGGCAGGTAGCGCCGTATGCGCCGGCAGCCGGCGTCGTTGCGGTCCTGCGCGGTGATCATGCTGATTCCGTCCGGCAGTTCGCGGACCTCGACCCGGCCGCCGGCCGGGTCGGCGCTGCGCAGCCAATAGGCGTCGCGGTGGTCGGCGACCACCATGTTGAAGCCGCGGTAGCCGCGCCCGTCCAGATAGCCCAGGGCCGCCGCGGCCTCGGAGGCGTCCGCGTGATCGAGCGCCTCCAGCACGAGCTCCCCGCGGCTCCGCAGCCCGGGGTCCGGCCCCAACGAATCGCGTCGGTTGAGGACGCCCGCGACCACGCCTTCGTCGTTGCGCCCGAGCCAGCTGCCGCCCGCCAGGTCGTCGACGCCGGCGACCACGTTGGGCCGGTCGGGCCAATGCCGCCCCGGCGCGCGCCAGGGCCGGTCGGTCCTCTCGTCGCGGTTCGCCGCCAGGAGGAGCGGCCAGTCGTCGCCGGGGCGGCGCAGGACGACCACCGTGCACATGGCGGATCAATACCACCTCGCGCGGCCCGTCGATATGCGGCGGGGCGATACCGCCTTGCGCGGCCCGTCGATATAATGCCGCCGGACCCCGGAAGGAGACGCCGACCCATGACGACCTTCGACGAGCGCGAGAAGGGCTTCGAGGCGAAATACAAGCGCGATCAGGAGCTGCAGTTCAAGATCGCGGCGCGGCGCAACAAGCTGCTCGGCCTGTGGGCGGCGGAGAAGATGGGCCTCGCGGACGACGCCGCGCAGGCCTATGCGAAGGAGGTCGTGATCGCCGATTTCGACGAGCCCGGCGACGAGGACGTGCTGCGCAAGGTGCTGGCCGATCTCGACGGCAAGGGGCTCGGCATCGACGGCAAGGAAGTCCGGCGCGAGATGGACCGGCTCATGGAGGTCGCCGCCGAACAGCTGTCGTCGGAGGGCTGAGCCGCGGCCGGAGCGCCCTTCGGGCCGACGCCCGGGCCGACGCATAGGCCGACGCATGGCCGCGGCGCTGCTGGAGCACGAGACCTTCCTTCGCCTCGCCGCCGCCTTCGGCGCGCTGGCGGCGATGGCGGCGTGGGAGGCGGCGGCGCCGAGGCGGCCGCGGACCCTTCCCCGCCGCCTGCGCTGGACCGGCAATCTCGGCGTCGCCGCGATCGACGCCGCGGTCGTCCGGGTGGGCTTTCCCGTCCTGGCGGTGGGCTTCGCGACCCTCGCCGGCGAGCGCGGCTGGGGGCTGTTCAACCTGCTCGACGCGCCCTTCTGGCTCGCCTTCGCGCTGTCGCTGCCGGCCCTCGACCTCGCGATCTATCTCCAGCACATGGCGTTCCACGCGGCGGCGCCGCTGTGGCGGCTGCACCGGATGCACCATGCCGACCCGGAATGCGACGCGACCACCGGGCTTCGCTTCCACCCGGTCGAGATCCTGCTCTCGATGGGCTTCAAGCTCGCGGTCGTGGCCGTTCTCGGGCCGCCGGCGGCCGCGGTCCTCGCCTTCGAACTGCTGCTCAACGCCTCCTCGCTGTTCAACCACGGCAACGTCCGCATGGCGCCCGGCCTCGACCGGGGGCTGCGCTGGATCGTCGTCACCCCCGACATGCACCGCGTCCACCACTCCGCGCTGCGGGACGAGACCGACAGCAATTTCGGGTTCGGCCTGTCGTGCTGGGACCGGCTGCTCGGCACCTACCGCGCCCGGCCGGCGGCGGGCCATGACGGCATGACGATCGGGCTCGGCCGGTTCCGCGCGCGCCGCGACCAGCGGCTCGACCGGATGCTGCTCCAGCCGCTGCGAAGGGACGATCGCCCGGGCTGACGCGCGGGGGGGGGGGGGGGGGGGGGGGGGGATGACGGGGGGAGGCCATCGCGCCCCCCCTCGTCATTCCCCCGAAAGAGCGTGTGAAGAAACCCTCGGCGTATCCGCCTCGGGCCGATGGCCTTCCTGGAGCCGTCGGCGCCCCCCTCGTCATTCCCGCGAAAGCGGGAATCCAGGGCAGGCAAGGACGGGGCCTTGGCGTCCGCCTCGAGCCGACGTCACAGGCCCTTCGTCCCCACGGAAACGGGAATCGGGATACGAATATGGATTCCCGCTTTCGCGGGAATGACGGAAGGGGGGGGCCGGGGGAATGACGAAGGGGGGGCGGTCATTTCAGGACGGCCGCTCAAATGCGATCGCGCTGGGGAAGGGGCAAGAAAACCGTTGACGACGCCGGGCGCGTATCGTCAACGCATCCGGCCCGACTATCCTGGAAATGGGGCGGCTAACTAGGGGCCCCCTGCGGGGGGCCCCCTTACGTGGCGCGGACGCGCGGCGCGGCGTCAGGGGACCGGTTTCAGGCCGGGGAACGCCGCATGGATCGCGTAGCAGTCTTCGTCGATGCCGGCTATCTCTTTGCGCAAGGTTCAAAGGAACTCTGCGGCGAGAAGCTGGAACGCAAACATATTTCCCTGAATTACGGCGCCATGATCGGCGTGATCAGGGGGTTCGCGGAAAAGATCTCCGGACTCCCGCTGCTCCGCATCTACTGGTACGACGGCACGTCCCAAGCTCCTACGCCTCAGCACAACACGTTGGCCGACTTGCCGAACATCAAGGTTCGGCTCGGGTTCGTGAACTCGATGGGACTGCAAAAGGGCGTCGATTCCCTGGTCGTCACCGACATGATTACACTGGCGCGCAACCGGGCGATGGCGGATTGCGTTCTCCTGTCCGGAGACGAAGACCTCCGCGTCGGCGTACAACAAGCCCAGGAATACGGCGCGCGGGTCCATCTTCTGGGGATAGCGCCCGTGCGCGCAAACCAGTCCCGGTTTCTTCGACAGGAGGTCGACTCGTCGCGCGAGTGGAAGGCGGACGACCTCCGGGCATTCATGAAGTGCGCGGAGGACAGGCCGTCTCCGCCGCCAGAAGGCGACCGGTCCCCGGGGCCCATGACGTTGCAGGAAGTCGCACGACTGGCGGCGGATGGCGTACCGCTTTCCGAAGTCCCCGATCTGGTGGAAGAGATTCGATCCACCGACCGAAGACCTCAGGACATAGACGGCAGACTTCTGGCCCCGTCGCGCAGGGCGCTCGGCGGCGACCTCGATTCCGGGCAGAAACGCGGCGTCCGGGCCGCGCTTCTGGATGCTCTGGAGGAGCGCCTTACCGCACGGTCCGACGCCGGGCGGTGAAGACGCCCGGCGGCGCCGATCGGACGACGCGCCGCTCCCCGCCTTCCCGCGCGACGCCTCCGGGAGGGCCGTCGGCTCGGGGCGGATGCGCCGAGGGTTTCGTCAAGGGAGCGGGCTTGCGACGTCGGGCGGGCGGGCGGGTATGATCGGGCGGCCACGAATGGGGACAGCGACCATGAAGACGATTTCCGTTTCCGCCGCCGAGATGGGCGAGCGGATCGCGCGCTACGACGCGCTGCGGCCCCTGGCGGCCCAGACCGACCCCGAGATCCCGCAGGAAGCGGCCGACATCGTCTGGTCGCGCGAACTCCTGTCGGTGATCGGACCCGGATCGGCGCGCGGCACGCCGATCAACGCCGGCGCTCCGATCCAGGGGGCGGGCGGCATGACGATGACCCTCGCCAGATGCCCGCCGGGGCAGGGGCCGTCGCTGCACGCCCACCGCGACACCTACGAGACCTTCACCGTGCTCCAGGGGCGCTTCGAGCTGCGCTGGAACGACGACGGCGGCGAGCGCGTCGCGCTGGAGCGGTTCGATACGATCTCCATACCGCCCCGGGTCTGCCGCGGCTTCCGCAACGTCGGCGACGAGGAGGGGATCCTGCAGGTCCTCATTACCGGCGGCGTGCACGACATGAACGACATCGACTTCCCCCGGTCGACGGCGCGCGAGATCGAGGCCATCGGCCCCGGCGTCCTCGCGGCCTTCGAGCGGACCGGCCTCACCTTCACGGCCGGGGCGGCGTAGCCGGGCCGAACACCCGCTCGAACAGCGTATCGACGTTCCGCAGATAGTGGTCGAGGTCGAACAGCCCGGCCAGCGCGCCGGCGTCCAGGCGGGCCGATACCTCCGGGTCGGCGGCGAGCCTGGCCTGGAAGTCGCCGCCGTCCCGCCGCGCCGCCATCGCGTTGCGCTGGACGACGGCGTAGGCGGCTTCCCGGCTCATCCCCGCCCGGACCAGGCCCAGCAGGACCCGCTCCGAATGGATCAACCCGCCGAGGGCGGCCAGGTTCCGCGCCATCCTCTCGGGATGGACCGCCAAGTTGCGCACCACGTCGGCGAGGCGCGCGAGCAGGAAGTCGAGGGCGATCGTGGCGTCCGGCCCGATGATCCGTTCGACCGACGAATGCGAGATGTCGCGCTCGTGCCACAGCGTGACGTTCTCCAGGGCCGGCGCCACGTGGGCGCGCACCGCGCGGGCCAGCCCGACGACGTTCTCGCTGAGCACCGGGTTGCGCTTGTGGGGCATCGCCGAGGAGCCCTTCTGGTCGGGGGCGAAATACTCCTCCGCCTCGCCCAGCTCGGTCCGCTGGAGGTGACGGATCTCGGTCGCGAGGCGTTCGGCCGAGGCGGCGATCACGCCCAGGGTGGCGAAGAACATCGCGTGGCGGTCGCGCGGGATGATCTGGGTCGAGATCGGCTCCGGCGTAAGGCCCATCCGCTCGGCGACGTGGCGCTCGACCGCGGGGTCGACGTTGGCGAAGTTGCCCACCGCCCCGGATATGGCGCAGGTCGCGATCTCGGCGCGGGCCGCCCGGAGCCGCGCCCGGTTGCGGGCGAACTCGGCGTAGTGGCCGGCGAGCTTGAGGCCGAAGCTGGTGGGCTCGGCGTGGACGCCGTGGCTGCGGCCGATGCAGATCGTCCGCCGGTGTTCGCGGGCGCGCGCCTCCAGGGCCTCCATCAGCGCCTCCGCGTCCGCGGCCAGGAGGTCGGCGGCCCGCGCGAGCTGGACCGCGAAGCAGGTGTCGAGCACGTCCGAGGAGGTCATGCCCTGATGCACGAACCGCGCCTCGGGCCCCACGTGCTCGGCCAGGTTGGTCAGGAAGGCGATGACGTCGTGGCGGGTCTCGCGCTCGATCTCTTCGATCCGGGCGATCTCGAACCGGCCGCGCTCCCACAGCTTCCTGGCCGCCGCCGCCGGGACGACGCCCAGCCGGGCCTGCGCGTCGCAGGCGTGCGCCTCGATCTCGAACCAGATGCGGAACCTGGTTTCGGGCGCCCACAGGGCGGCCATCTCGGGTCGGGAGTAACGCGGGATCATCGGCCGCGGTTTACCAGAAAACCGCCGGGCGCGGAACGAACGCCCGTCGCCTCCGGCGAGAAGGCTTCGTCCGAAATGGATTCCCGCTTTCGAGTGTGTGAAGAAACCCCAAGACCTGTGGTCCATCCAGTCGATTCACCACATTTGACCCACATATGTTCCTCATATAGATCATTTATGTTTCTATCGACACGGCGAAAATTCCGAATTACGCGGATGCCTTGGGATTTCTTCACACACTCTTTCGCGGGAATGACGAAGGGGGGCTGTTTCGGATCCCGATTCCTGGTTCCGTGGGGACGAAGGGGCTGTGGCGGCGGCTTGGGGCGGGATGCCGGGGACTCGTCCTTGCCTGCCCTGGATTCCCGCTTTCGCGGGAATGACGGAGGGGGGCGTATCCGCCTCGACCGACGGCCTCCCTCGGCTGAACCGACGCCTTCAGGCCCGGCGCGGCGGTCGCGGAGCCGGAGGTCAGGCGGCGGCCGGGGCGGGCTGCTCGAGGTCCGATTTGGCGATGAAATGCATGAACGGCCAGCCGGGGGAGTCCTCGGCTTCCACCCACACCTTCTCGATGACCTCCGACTGCACGTCCAATATGCCGTCTCCGTTCAACTGCTCGAACTCGCCGTCATAGACGAGCCTCACGTCCAGCATGGGGTCGTCGTAGTGGTCGAAGCCGGGCTTGACGTCGATGCTGACGATGGGGATGTCGGCGAAGCGGGCCTTGAAGGCCGCCTCCGCGATCTCGCGGACCTGCTGCTCGTTCATCTCGGAATCTCCTGGGACGATCGTCGCCTGAACAACACGTGAGCGGCGAAGGCGCGTCTGGCCGCGGCGTCCGCCCGCTCGAACCGGTCGATGGCGCGCTCCGCGGAGGCAATATACGCCAGAACGTCGGACGTCCGGTAAGCCTCCACGTCCAGCGCATAGTCGGCCTGCTGCCGCGCCTTCTGCAACACCACGAACGACTTGGCGAAGTTGCGGATCTCCGCCGGAAACTCCCCCATCGCCTGCTCTTGCCGACATGCGTTCCTGGCCCTGCCGTGCTCCAATGCGCGATACGCCCGATGCCATGCCGGGCTGCGCGTCGGGCCGATCAACAGGTCGGCCGCCGTCGCCGCCAGACAGTGGAACATCGCGTAGTAGGCGGTACTGACGGCGCGGCGGAGCCTCGCCTGCGAAGGGTCCTCCCGGCCTGGTTCGGCCAAAGCGCGGGCGGCCGCCATCAAGTCGCGCGCGTTCACGGGCTCAAGCCCTCCGGGTGAGCGCGGCCGGAGCGCTTGCCGCGCGCCTCGATCTCGAACCAGATGCGGAGCCTGGTTTCGGGCGCCCACAGGGCGGCCATCTCGGGTCGGGCGTAACGCGGGGTCATCGGCCGCGGTTTACCAGAAAACCGCCGGGCGCGGAACGAACGCCCGTCGCCCCCGGCGAGAAGGCTTCGTCCGAAATGGATTCCCGCTTTCGCGGGAATGACGAGGGGGGGGGCGCGGTTTGGATACTCCCTTGATTTGTGGATAACTCTGTGTTTCGATTTGGCGGAGTCGATGGGGAGGTTCGAGGATGACCAGAGGCGCCGAGAGTCCGTTCGGGAAGTCGGGTCCCGCCCGGCCCTACCCCCCCCCTCCGCGTCATGGAGGATAGGAGGTTCGGCATGAAGGCGCTGGGCATTGCGGCGCTGGTCGCGGCGGCGGCGTTGTCGCTGGCGCCGGGGGAGGCGCGGGCGGAGACGGAATGCGGGATCGCGAACCAGGCCGTCATCACCTGCGGGAACGCGGACTATCCCGACGGCATCAAGTACTTCGATACCAACACCATAGGTTTCGGCAACGGCAGCACGATCAACGTCCCGGGCCGCAGCTCCGGGCCCACCACCATCACGTCGGGCGCCTCGCAGTCGACCGGCATCAAGCTGAAAGTCACCACACGGCAAGGCGCCACGCTCAACGTCGGCGACGCGACGGGCGGGACCGCCCACATCGTCAACATCGTCCAGGGAACGAACACGAGAACCAGCGACGCCTACAACCACGGCATCCATTTTATGCAGAATCGCCTCGAGTCGTGGGCAACGGTCAACGTGAGAGCCGGGGTGACCATCGGCAGTTCGAGCGCGCCGATGAAGCAGCGCGGCATCTTCCTGCACTGGCGCTCCAATCAGATCAGCCAGGGCCGGGGCGCCGGCAGCGCCAGATTCACCAGCGCGGCGACCATCTACGCCGCCAGGCAGGGCATCCATTTTGTCCGGGAGAACGGGGGCACCAACGACGAGACCACCCTCACCAACACCGGCGCCATCTTCTCGGGCGTGAACAACCCCTCCGCCACCGGCGCTTACTTCGACCGGCCGCACGGCATCCACGTGCTGTATGGGGGAACCCAGATGACCGGCACGCTGAGCGTCACCAACAGTGGCGCCATCACGGTGGGCGGCCCCTATACCGGCATCGTGCTGCGCAACTGGGGCGTCGGCGCCATGAGCCTCGACAACAGCGGCGACATCGGCGCGGTGGCGGGGCAGACGGCCAGGCAGGGCATCCAGTTCAACTACGAATACTGGGACAACCAGAGCGCCGCCGCCGTCACGCTCACGAACTCGGGCGACATCACGGCGTCCGACTTCGGCATCCGGCTCAAGAAGCTCTCGGGCGGCGACGTCGAGCTCACGAACCGCGGCGCCATCACGGTGACGGGCGACGCGGCGCAGCACATGGGGTACGCCATCTATCTGACGGAGGGCGTCACCTTCGGCGACGGAAGAACCTACGCCGCCAACAGCGGCGACGTCACGGTCCTCAACGAAGGCGCCCTGCGCTCGAAGAACCACGCCCTCTACGTCTACAGGCCTACGGTGACGACAGGGAACGTGGCGGACGACTTCGAGCTCACCAACAGCGGCGCCATCACCTCGCAGGAGGGGGACGGCATCCGCATCGAGCGGCCCGACGGGACCGGCGACGTGACGATCGACAACAGCGGCGCCATCACGGCGGGGGCGAACGCCATCTGGATCGACGAGGTCCTGACCCCCGCGACCACCGGTACCGTCTCCGTCACCCATTCCGCCGGCGCGCTTTCGGCGGGGCGGTCGGGCATCGTCGTCCAGGTGACGTCCAGCAACACCGCCGCGACGGTGACGCCGCGCTCGTCGTCGGCCCCACAGCCGCTGATCGACGTCGCCTGGGGCGGCACCGCCTCGACCGGGGCGACCGCGCGCGGAACGACCGGGACCGCGGCCAACGACGACGGCCGCTTTGCGACGACGGGGGCGGGGAATGCGGGCGCCGGGCAGGTGCTGACCTTCGACCAGGAGGCGGAGGGCGGCAAGGGCAGCGGCGGCGTCTATGGCGGCCCGGCAGGCATCGAGGCCTACGCCATATCGTGGCGCGACGTGGTGGCGCAGGTGGCGAAGGGCGACGACCCGGGCGCGTTCGCGAACGCCGCGGCGCAGACGACGGCCGTGCCCACCGGCGCCACCGTCGCGGACAACGCCTATGTCGCCCAGTTCCGGGCGGCGCTGGAGAACGACGAGATCGCGGTCGCGCCGGCGCTCCTCATGGCCATCGGCACCACCGCCACGACGGCGGCCAGCGACCTGACCGACGCCCAGATCGTGACCTTCCTGCGCGTGGACAACGCCGGCCGCAGAACCCTGCTGCGGAACGTGCTGGCGCAGGGCCTTTCGGACAAGGAGAAGGCGGTGCTGCGGGCGGTGGCGGCGGGTGACGCCACGGCCCTCACCACGGCGCTCGCCGACGCGGACGCGGCCTTCTCCACCGCCTACAAGACCGCGGTGAACGCGCTGCTCAACCGCTACAACGTGGGCGACATCCGCGTCAACGCGCACAGCGGTTCCCTCACCGCCTCGCGCGGCGACGGCATCCGCGCCTACTACGCGACGCAGAACGCCAACAACGGCGGCATCGGCGTCACCGTGGGCGCGGGCGCGAGCGTGACCGGCGCCAAGGCGGGGATCTACGTCGCCAACGCGGGGACGGGCCTGGAGGTGGCCAAGAAGTACACCTACGGCTTCGCCATGGGCGACAGCAGCACCGCCGACGCCGCCACGGCGGTGACGTACAACTCGGTCGCCCTGCTCGACCAGGTCGTCACCGTCGCCGGTACGGTGACCGGGGGGACGGACGCGGGGGTGCGCCTGAGCGGCGGCGCGGTCATCGTCATGGCGGGGGGCAGCGTGCGCGCGGGTTCCTTGGGCGTGGGCGTTCTGGCGGACGGCGCGGCGCTGGTGTACGTGGACGGCGAGGTGCGGGGCGGCGCGGGCGGCGCCGCGGCGGTGCATCTCAAGGGCGGCGGCACCGTGACGGTGGGGCTGAACGGGCGCGTGCGGGCCAACGGCGCCACCAACGCCATCCAGAGAGACGGGACCGCGGGGACGACCAGGCTGACCCTGATCACCGACACCGTGGTCCCGTACCGGAACGACGTGAACGACCAGGTGGACGGCATCCTCTCGGGCATCGACAGCGCCCGTCTGGTCGAGCACCGGAACGGCGTTCCCACCGGTTACTCCCTGACGCTGACGATCAACAGCGACGGCAGGCTGGACACCGGCAAGCTTCCCCCGCGGCCCATAGTGTACGACTGCGCGGCGAACGGACGCTGCATCCGCACCGGGGCGGGGACGATTGAGAACCGCCGCACGGGCCTCTACGCCGCGGTCCCGAGCGAGAGCGCGACGGCGAACCAGCGACTGATCGACGTGAACTGGACGGCGACGTTCTCGCAGGGGACGGCCGTCGACGCGGGCCGCTTCGCGGCGGCGACCGTCGGGGAGGCGCTCGTCTTCGACCGGGAGTCGGAGGCGGTGAAGGCGGCGGCGGCGACCATCCGCTGGGGCGCGCCGGCGGGGATCGAGGCGCACGCCCTGTCGTGGCGCGACGCGGCGGCGGAGGTGGCGAAGGGCGACGATCCTGGCGCGATCGCGAACGCGGCGGCGCAGACGACGCTGCTGGCGACGAGCGGCGCCGGTTCGCGAAGGGCGGCGATCCTGGCGCAGTTCCGGGCGGCGCTCGGCAATGCGGATCTCACGGTCGCGGCGCCGGTCCTCGTCGCCATCGGGACCACCGCCACGACCGCGCCGACCGCTCTGACCGACGCCCAGATCGTGACGTATCTCCAGACGGACGACGCGCCCACGAGGGCCCTGCTGCGGAACATCCTGGCGCAGGGCCTCTCGGACGCCGAGAAGGCGGTGCTGCGGGCGGTGGCGGCGGGTGACGGCGACGCGCTCACCACTGCGCTCAACGCCGCGGGCGCGGGCTTCTCCAACGCCTACAAGACGGCGGTGCGGGCGCTGCTGGGCCGCAGCAACGCGGGCGACATCCGCGTCCGCATGGCGTCCGGCTCCATCGTCACGCAGGGCGACGGCATCCGCGCCTATTTCGCGACGCCCCACGCCGACAACGGCGGCATCAACGTCGCCATCGCCGCGGGCGCGCGCGTGACCGCCGATCTGGCGGGCGTCTACGCCGCGAACGCGGGCGGGGCGGTCATGGTCGCCAACGACGGGATCATCACGGCGGACGCCCACGGCATCCGGGTCGCGGACGCGGGCGGGGCGGTCACGGTCACCAACCGCGGGACCGTCACGGCCGACGCCCACGGCGTCTACGTCGCGGACGCAGGCGGCGCGGTGACGGTCACGGTCGCCGGCAGCGGGACCGTCACGGCGGACGGCTCCGACGCCCACGGCGTCTACGTCGCCAACGCGGGCGGCGCGGTGACGGTCACGGTCGCCGACAGCGGGACCGTCAGGGCGGACGGCTCGGACGCCCACGGCGTCTACGTCGCGGACGCGGGCGGCGCGGTGACGGTCACCAACGACGGGACCGTCAGGGCGGACGGCTCGGACGCCCACGGCATCTACGTCGCGGACGCGGGCGGCGCGGTGACGGTCGCCAACAGCGGGACCGTCAGGGCGGGCAGCTCCGACGCCCACGGCATCTACGTCGCGGACGCGGACGGCGCGGTCACGGTCACCAACAGCGGGTCCGTCACGGCGGCCGTCTACGGCATCCACGTCGTCACGGGGGCCTCGGGCGACGTCGCCATCACCACCACCGGCGGCTCGATCGCCGTGACCGCGACCGCCGGCAGAGGCATCTATCCGCAGGACAACGCGGGCCATACGGGCGCAGTCGCGGTCACCAACGGCGGGGACGTCACGGCGGAAGGCTACGGCATCTACGCCAACCGGCTCGGTTCGGGCGCCGTCACCGTCACCAACACCGGCGGGACCGTGCGGAGCATGACCCAGCCCGGCATCTTCGCCGCGAACAAGGAGGACGACGCCAGTGCCGTGACGGTCGACGTGGACGGCGGCGCGGTCCGGTCCGAGGGCCGGAACAAGCCCGCCGTCGATGCGCGGAACCGGGGGACGGGCGACCTCGACCTCACCATCGCCGCGGGCGCCACGGCAGTCTCGAGGGGCGCCGCCGGCGTCTACGCCACCCTCGACGACGCGGACGACAACCGGCTCGAGATTACCCAGGGCGGGACGATCCGGGGCCGCACGGGCGTCCATGCCCTGGTGGCGCATGGGAGCACGGCCGAGACGGCGACGCCGCGGGCGGCCGAGGCCCAGCCGCTGATCTCCGTCACCTGGACGGGCGCGTTCTCGCACGGGACGACGGCCGACGTCGCCCCGGACGACGTGGGCCGTTTCCAGGCGGCGAACGCCGGGGACGCGCTCGACTTCGACCGGGAGACGGCGGCCATGGAGGCCGTGGCGGAGACCATCCGCTGGGGCGCGCCGGCCGGCGTCGAGGCGCAGGTCATGTCCTGGCGCGAAGCGGCGCGCGTCGTGGCGACGGGCGACGATCCGGGAACGATCGCGGACGACGCGGCGCGGCTCCTGCTGTTCGACGTCGCCTCGACCGACGCGGAGCTCAAGGCGCGGTCGGACGCCCTCGTGCGGCAGGCCAGGGCGGTGCTGGAGAACGACGAGATCATGGTCGAGGCCGGGAGCGCGCTCGACACGGCCATCGCCGCCATCGAGACCGATGGAACGGAAGGGTTGAGCGACGCCGAGATCGCGGCCTGGCTGAGCGCGAACGACGCGGCCACGCGCACCCTGCTGCGCGACGTGCTGGCGCAGGGCCTCTCGGAGGCGGAGAAGTCGATCCTGCGGGCGGTGGCGGCGGGCGACGACGACGCGCTCGAAGACGCGCTCGAGGCCGCGGGATTCACGGACGACGAGGCGGACGACGACGACTACTGGAGCCGGGTGAAGGCGCTGCTGGAGCGCTACAACGTCGGCGACATCCGCGTCGCCGTGACCGGAGGCTCCATCGACTCCTCGCGCGGCGACGGCATCCGCGCCTATTACGCGACGCCCCACGCCAACAACGGCGGCATCCGCGTCACCGTGTCCGCGGGCGCGCGCGTGACCGGCGCCGCGGCCGGCGTCCACGTCGCCAACGCGGGGCCGGGCCTGACGTTGGCCAGGAAGTACACGCTCGACTCCGTCGAGGGCGACAATCCCGACGAGCTCGTGGCGGTGACGCGCGGCGAGGCCCCCCTGCGCAACCAGATCGTCACCGTGGCCGGTACGGTGACCGGGGGGACGGACGCGGCGGTGCGCCTGTCGGGCGGCGGCGCCGTCCTCGTCATGGCGGGGGGCAAGGTGCACGCTGCCGGTTCCTCGGGCGTGGGCATTCTGGCGGACGGCCCGGCGCATCTGTTCATCGACGGCGAGGTGAAGGGCGGCGCGGGCGGGGCCGCGGCGGTGGATCTGCCCGGCGGCGGCGCCGTCATCGTCGGCCGGAACGGGCGCGTGCAGGCCGACGGCGCCGACCACGCCATCCGGGGCGGCGACGGCTTCGAGACCGCGGTGACCGTGACCGTGGCGACCGGCCCGACCGCGTACCGGGAGAACGTGAACGCTCAGCTGGCGGGCCTCCTGAAGGGCGTCGAAGGCGGGGTCGTCCGTCTCCGCGAGTACCGGAACGGCTTCACCGGTTACAGCACCGGGGAGCTCGCGATCGCCGCCGGCGGCACGTTCGACACCAGCGGACTTCCCCGGCGGCCGTGTTCCGAGGACGAGATCCGCGGCGCCGACGGCATGTGCGCGGCCCGACCGACGGACAGCGGCCGCGTCGCCTTCACCGAAGACGGCGGCATGGAGTCGCACGGCGTCGACGGCATCGGCGTCCGCGCCTGGTACGCCGAGCCCGGCGACGACAACGGCGGCATCAGCGTCACCGTGCCCGCAGGCGTGAACGTGACCGGCAGCGTGGCCGGCGTCTACGTCGAGAACGCGGGGCGGGGCCTGCGCATCCGCAAGAGATACGCGCCCGAGGCCATCCGGGACCTGGCGGTCAACGCGGACAAGGGCGAGGACGACCTGATCGCCATCGGGAGCCTGAACGCGGCCGGGAACGCCATCGAGACGCCCTGGCTCGACCAGCTCGTCACCGTTGAGAGTGGAGGTACGGTGAACGGGGGGACGGACGCGGCGATCCACCTGAACGGCGGCGGCGCGGTCATCGTCATGGCGCGGGGCCGCGTGCTTGCCGGCTCCTCGGGCGTTGCGATCAAGGTGAACGACCCGGGGCCGGCGCATCTGTTCATCGACGGCGAGGTGACGGGCCGCGCGGGCGGGGCCGCGGCGGTGGACCTGCCCGCCGGCGGCAGCGTCATCGTCGGCCGGAACGGGCGCGTGCAGGCCAACGGCGCCGCCCGCGCCATCCGGGGCGGCGATACCGCGGCGACCGAGGTGAGCGTGACCCTGGCCACCGGCGCGACCGCTCCGTCCCCGGACGACGTGAACGCTCGGGTGGAGGGCTCCCTGGAGGACGTCGAAGGCGACGTCGTCCATCTCCGCGAGTACCGGGACGGCGCGCCCGTCTCCACCGGTACCGGTTACTCCAGGACGCTGCCGATCAAACCCGACGGCACGCTGGACACCGACGAGCTTCGTAAGCCGGAAGAAGACGACGACGGGAACAGGATGAAGCTCAACTGCGCGGAGGCGGGGGACGGACGCTGCCGTCTGTACGAGGCGCTGCCTTCGGTGCTGCTGGCGATGAACCGCCTGCCGACCTGGGCGGAGCGGACGTCGGCGGTCCGCGACGCGCATGGCGGCTGGGCGCGGGTGGAGGCGGCGCATGGCGAATGGCGGGCGAAGAAGTCGACCTCGCCCGGAAGGCTCGCCTACGACCACCGCCGGAGCGTGGGGCGGGCGGGCGTCGATCTCCTCGTCGGCGAGAACGGCCGGCTGGGGGCGTCGGCGCACGGGCTGCGCGGCAAGGCGGAGATGGCGGGCGTGGGCGAGATCGAGCTGAACGGCGTCGGGGCGGGCGTCTCCGCCGCCTGGCTCGCCGGGGGGTTCTATGCACAGGCGCAGGCGCAGATGACGTTGTACGACGTCGACCTCAAGTCCTACACCTTCGGCGGGCTGGTGAAGAAGGACGCTTCGGGGGCGGGGTACGCGCTGGGCGCGGAGGTCGGCGGGCGGCTGCCCCTGGGCGGGGCGTTCGTGACGCCGCGCGCGGGCGTGGCGTGGTCGGGGGTCGAGCTGTCGAAATTCACGGACATGGAGAGGGCCGGCGGGCCGCGGGCCCGGGTGTCGATGAAGGATGCCGGCGGCGTGACGGGCCGGTTGGGGGTGACGCTGGAGGCCGAGACGGGATCGCGCGGCGCCCCGGGCCGCCTGTTCGGCTCGCTGGACGTGGAGCAGGCGTTTGCGGACGAGACCAAGGTGAGGATCGGCGGCGAGGCGCTGCGGGCGAAGGCCCGCCCGACGGCCCTGCGCCTGGAGGCCGGAGGGGCGTTCGCGCTGGACGAGAACGTCCTGGCCAGGATCGCCGCAAGCTGGCGGACCAGCGGCGGCGGAACCCGCGAATACGGCGGCAGCCTCGGGTTGCAGGTGCTGTTCTAGCCCCGGCCCCGACCGCCCGCCCCCGGCTCGAGGCGGACGCCAAGGACCCGTCCTTTCCCGCCCTGGATTCCCGCTTTCGCGGGAGTGACGAGGGGGGCTGCGATGGCGGGCGAGGAAGGCCATCGGCTCGAGGCGGATACGCCGCAAGGACCCGTCCTTTCCGGGGCGGCGCGGGGCGCTTGACGCGAATCAATCCGGGCGGCAATATCGGGGGGATTCCGAGGCCATGGCCGCAACGTCTTGCAGTCAAGGTTGAAATCGACGAAGGGGGTTCCGTGAGATGGCGAAAATCCTCACCGATCTGACCAATACCGTGGTCGCCGGCGTCGTGCTGGCCGTGGTCCTGATCGTCGTCGTCCTGATCTGGCACGCTCAGGGGGCGGCGTTCGACGTGAACTGGTGGAGCTACCTGTTCCGCTGGCTGCACGTGCTGGGCGGCGTCATGTGGATCGGCCTGCTGTACTACCTGAACTTCGTCCAGGTGCCCAACATGCCGAAAATCCCGCAGGAGCAGCGCCCGGCGGTGACCGGCGTGATCGCGCCCGCGGTCCTGTTCTGGTTCCGCTGGGGCGCGATGTGGACCATCGTCACCGGCGTGATCCTGGCCATCCTCAGCGGCTACTTCGTCGAGGCGCTCACCATCGGGCTGATCGACGGCGTCGCCAAGCACACGATGATCGGCATCGGCATGTGGCTCGGAACGATCATGTGGTTCAACGTCTGGTTCGTCATCTGGCCCAAACAGAAGATCGCCCTCGGCATCGTGTCGGCCGACGACTCGGCCAAGGCCGCGGCCGCGCGCACCGCGCTGTTGTTCTCGCGGACCAACACGATGCTGTCGATCCCGATGCTCTGGGGCATGACGTCGGCGCAGAACCTGTTCTAGGCGGCCCGGCCCCGGCCGTCCCTTCCGGGACGGCCGGGGGGACGGCCGGGCCGGTCACTCGTCCGTCGCGATCAGCGCCGCGGCGACGTTCCTATCCTCCGCGGCCAGCACGTTGAAGGTGCGGCAGGCGGCCCCGGTCGTCATCGCATCGGCGACGATCCCGGCGGCGCGGAGCGCGGCCCGCAGACCCGGATCCAGGAACGCCGCCTCCGCCCCGGCACCGATCAGAAGGACGTCGACCGGGTTCGCCACGACGTAGGCCAGGCTCTCGCGCGTCAGCGCGCCGATCGACGCGACCGGCCAGGGTTTGGTCGTTTCGGGAAAGACCAGGACCGAGCCGCGGTAGACGCGCCCGGCGATGCGGAACCGTCCGCCGCGGTAGGACTGGACGATCTGGCGGCCGCGCGGGACCGCGGGCGCGACGTCGATCGCCGGACGGGAACGGTCAGGGCGCACGCCCGCGCGCGATGCTGGCGTCGTCCTGGGTCTCGCCGGCGATCAGCCCGCTGCGGTCGAGCTTCATGTGGAGCAGCAGCGCCACCGCGATCCAGATCGACGAATAGGTGCCCACCACGACGCCCCAGATCATCGCGAAGCTGAACCCCTTGATCACCTGGCCGCCGAAGAAGAACAGCGCGAACAACGCGAGCAGCGTGGTCACGCTGGTCAACAGCGTCCGCGACAGGGTCTCGTTGACGCTGAGATTGAGCAACGCCCGCAGCTCCATCTTCTTGTATTTGCGCAGATTCTCGCGCACCCGGTCGTAGACGACCACGGTGTCGTTGATGGAGTAGCCGGCGATGGTGAGGATCGCCGCGACCGTGGACAGGTTGAACTCGAGCCCGAGGAGGGAGAAGACCCCGATGGTCAGCACGACGTCGTGGGCGAGGGCGACGACGGCCCCGACGCCGAACTGCCACTCGAACCGGAACCAGATATAGACCAGTATGATCGCCAGGGCGAGGGCCACGGCCGTGATCCCGGCGCGAATCAGCTCGCCGCCGACCTTGGGGCCGACGAACTCGACCCGGCGGTAGCTCAGGCCCGGCCCCAGGGCCTGCTTGATGACCTCGACGGCGCGGAGCTGGGTCTTCTCGCCGCCCTGCTGGCGTTCGACCCGGATCAGAACGTCGGTCGGGGCGCCGAACTCCTGCAGCTGGACCTCGCCGAGACCCAACCCCGACAGGCGGGAGCGGAGCTGGCCCAGATCGGCCGCCCCCTGGGTGCGGACCTCGACCAGGATGCCGCCGCGGAAGTCGATGCCGTAATTCAGCCCGACGGCCAGGAACAGGACCGCGGAGGCGACGGCGAGCAGACCGGAAGCGGAGAGCGCGGCCCTGCGGATGCGCATGAAGTCGATCTTGGTCCCGGTCGGCACCAGGCTGACGAGCCGCATCCCGGCCTCCCCTCGCCCCCTATAGCGGCAGCCGCTGCGGCCGGCGCCGGCGCAGCCAGGCGACGATCGCGAAGCGCGTGATCATCATCGCCGTGAACATCGAGGTCGCAAGGCCGATCATCAGCGTGACGGCGAAGCCCTTGACCGGGCCGGAGCCGAAGAAGAACAGCAGCGCGGCGGCGAAGAAGGTGGTCAGATTGGCGTCGACGATCGTCGTCAGCGCCCGTCGATAACCGGAATCGACCGCCGAGATCGGCGTCCGGCCGCTCCGCTGCTCCTCGCGGATGCGCTCGAAGATCAGCACGTTGGCGTCGACCGCCATGCCGATCGTCAGCACGATCCCGGCGATGCCCGGCAGCGTGAGCGTCGCCTGGAGCAGCGACAGGGCGGCGGCGATCAGCACCATGTTGAGCAGCAGGGCGACGTCGGCCATGAAGCCGAACGTCCCGTAGACCGCGGCCATGAAGACGATGACCAGGACGACGGCGAGCACGCTCGCGATCTTGCCGGCGCGGATCGAATCGGCGCCCATCTCGGCCCCGACCGTCCGCTCCTCCAGCACCGTCAGCGGCGCCGGCAAGGCGCCGGCGCGGAGCAGCAGCGCCAGATCGCGCGCCGACTGCATGGTGAAGTTGCCCTCGATGATGCCGGACCCGCCCAGGATCGGCTCGCGGATGCGGGGAGCGCTCACGACCTGTCCGTCGAGCACGATGGCGAACAGCCGGTTGACGTTGCGGCTGGTCGCGTTGCCGAACCGCCGCCCGCCCACCGCGTCGAAGCGGAAGCTCACCACCGGCAGGTTCTCGTGCACCGTCTGGCGGGCGTCGACCAGCATTTCGCCGCTCACCATCACCCGCTTGCGCACCAGATAGAATTGGGGAGCGCCCTGGGCGTCGACGTCGTCGGACGGCAGCAGCTCCGACCCCGCCGGCGGCCGCCCCGCCTGCGCCTGCTCCGGAGTCATCGAGCCGTCGACGAGGCGGAAGGTGAGCCGGGCGGTCTTGCCGAGCAGACGCTTGATGCGCTCGGGGTCTTTGACCCCGGGCAGCTGCACCAGGATGCGATCCGCGCCCTGGCGCTGGATCGTGGGCTCGCGGACGCCGGTCTCGTCGATGCGGCGGCGGACGATCTCGATCGACTGCTCGACCACGGCGGCGCGGCGCTCGCGGATCGCCTGTTCGGTCAACGCCAGGGAGAAGCGGGCGCCGTCGACCGACATCGCGACCTCCCCCGCCTCCAGGTCGCGGACGCGCCGGCGCGCCTCGGCGACGTCGGCGGGGTCGCGGACGGCGAAGACGACGGCCAGGCCGCGCACGCCGATGCCGGTATAGCCGATGCGCGGCCGCTGGCGGAGCTTGCCGCGGATCTCGTCCTCGAGGGCGGTCAACCGGTCCTTGATCACGTCGTCCACGGCGACCTCGAGCAGGAGATGGGAGCCGCCTTGCAGGTCGAGCCCCAGGCTGATCTGCTTGTGGGGCAGAAAGGTCGGCAGGCTCTCCGCCGACTCCCGGTCGAGCAGGTTGGGCGCGGCGAAGACGACGCCGGCGGCGCACACCGCGGCGATCAGAACGATCTTCCACTTCTCGAAATGCAGCATCGCCTAGCCGCTGGCCCTCGCCTGCGTCGGACGGCCTTCCGGCGTCCGCCGGGGCGGACGCCGGGCGCCGCGCCCGCTACTTGTCGGGCCGGTCGTCCGCCGGCTCCGGGGCGTCGGTTTCGCCGGCGGCCCGGCCGCTCCCGCCGCGCGCGCGCTGCTGGCCCGATCGGGCCGGACTCCGTCTGCGCCGCCGCCGCGCGGGCGGGCGCTCCCGGACCTGGACTTCCGCCCGGGGCTCCGCCTCCGCCCCGGCGTCGTCCGCGCCATCGTCCCCGGCGTCGCCGGCGTCGCCGTCGTCCCGGTCCGCGTTCTCGTTCTCGTCCTCGTCCCAATCGGCGTCGCCGCCGCGGTCGCGCACCGGCTGCGACTTGGCGAGCAGGTCGGCGATCATCGACCGGACGACGCGCACCTTGACCCCGTCGGCCACCTCCAGCACCAGCTCGGTGTCGTTGGGAACCCGCGTGATCAGCCCGATCAAGCCGCCATTGGTGACGATCCGGTCGCCGCGCCGCAGGTTCGCGACCATCTCCCTGTGCGTCCTCGCCTTCTTCTGCTGCGGCCGGATCAGCAGGAAATAGAACACCACGAAGATCAGGATCAGCGGAAGGAACGCGCCGAGGCCCCCCAGCCCGCCGTCGGCGGCCTGGGCGTAGGCTGGGGAGATGAGCATGGGCGGCGCCTCCAGAATCCCGCGATCCGGCGGACTATAACCTTCCGCGGCGGGGTTGCAACCGCATAGCGGGACCGGCCCGGCGCAGGTCGTGGACAGGGCGGGAAGCGCGGGCTAGGGTCGCGGCCCTCCGCACCGGCCGGCGACGCCATGAAGGATCGCGACCTCCAACCCGCGCTGCTCCGAATCGCCGACGCCCTGGAGCGGCTGGCCCCGCCGGCCCCGCCGACGACGGACCTGGCGGCGGCCGACGCCTTCGTCTGGCATGCCGAGACCGGCCGGCTCGAACCCGTCGCCGCGGTCAACCGGCTCGACCTCGGGCTGCTGATCGGCATCGACCGCGCCCGCGACGCGCTGCTCGACAACACGCGGCGCTTCGCCCGCGCTTTGCCGGCCAACAACGCGCTCCTCTGGGGGGCGCGCGGCATGGGGAAGAGTTCGCTGGTCAAGGCCGTCCACGGAGCGGTCGCCGCCGAGGCCGAAGGCCGGCTGGCCCTGATCGAGGTCCACCGCGAGGACGTCGGGTCGCTGCCGCGGCTCCTCTCGCTGCTTCGCGGCGCCGATGGCCGGTTCATCCTGTTCTGCGACGACCTGTCCTTCGAGGGGCAGGACGCGACGTTCAAATCGCTCAAGGCGCTGCTGGAAGGCGGAATCGAGGGGCGTCCCGAGAACGCCGTCTTCTACGCGACCTCCAACCGGCGCCACCTGATGCCGCGCGACATGATCGAGAACGAGCGGTCGACCGCGATCAACCCGGCCGAGGCGGTGGACGAGAAGATCTCGCTGTCGGACCGCTTCGGCCTGTGGCTGGGCTTTCACGGCTGCGATCAGGCGACCTATCTCGCGATCGTCGAGCGCTACGTCCGCCGGTTCGCGCTCGAGGTCGACCGCGAGACGCTCCGCGCCGAGGCCAACGAATGGTCGGTCACCCGCGGCGGACGGTCCGGCCGGGTCGCCTGGCAGTTCGTACAAGATCTGGCCGGGCGGCTGGGCCGGCGGTTGGCCGCGGACGGGCCGGCGGGCGGCCCGCCGGACGATCCCCCGGATCGACGGCCCGCGGATCGACGGCCCGCGGATTGACGGCGCCGGGGCGCGTCGATACCTTCGCTCATCGGCGAAACGGTCGGAGGCGGCGATGGCGGACCCAGGCGAGATCACCGCGGATGCGACGCTGCGCGGGCCCGAGGAGGCGCAGGGGCGCTACCGGGAGCTTCTCATCCGGCTCATGACGCGGCAGCTCTATGCGGAGACCGCGACGGCCGAGGTCTTCGGCAAGGCCATCGCGGTGGCGCCCAACTGGCGGGAGAAGTATCTGGCCGCCGAGTTCGCCGCCGAGGAGGCGCGGCACAGCCAGGGCCTGTACGACCTGCTGCTGGCCCTCGGCGAGGACCCGGAGGCGATCATCGCCGGACGGCCCGACGCCGCCGCCTTCTGGGGCCTCGACCTCGACGACTGGATCAACATCGCGGTGTTCAACTTCACCGTCGACCGCGCGGGCAGCCACCAGATCATGGAGTACCGCCGATCGAGCTATGCGCCCTGGGCCGACAGCCAGGAAGTCGTGCTGGCCGACGAGGAAGACCACTACGACAACGGCGTGGAGAACCTCAAGCAGTTCGCCCGCGACCCGGCGCAGCTCCGCGCCTTCCAGGAGGTCTTCGACCGCGTGCTGCCGCAATGCATCAAGCGCGCCTTCGGCCGGCTCGAAGGACCGGAGAACGACTTCTGCCTCCGGACCGGTCTGAAGCGCAACGACACCGAGGCGGTCGTCAACCGCTATCTCGCCGAGATGCGGGGACACATGGAAGGGACCGGGCTGGGCTTCCCGCGATTGAGCGCCTTCGACGAGATCGGCTGCGAACTCGCGGACAGTTCGAAGGACATCCTGGCGTCGCTGCGGCCGTCTTGACCGGGCCGTCTTGACCTGGCGTCCGGCCTGCGGGCGGAGGCGGCGGTGAGCGGCGCGGCGGTGGTCCTGTGGGGCGCCGGCACCGTGCGCACCCACCGCGCCTTGTGGCTCGCGCGCGAGCTGGGCGTCGCCTACGAGCTGAAGCGGATCGGCTCGCGGACCGGCGAAACCAGGACGCCCGAATTCCTGGCGCTCAACCCCCGCCACAAGATCCCGGTGCTGACCCATGGCGGGCTGGTGCTGACGGAAAGCGCGGCGATCCTGACCTATCTGACCGAGGCGTTTCCCGTCCCCGACCACTTCCACGTCCCGACCGACGCCGCGGGGCGGGCGCGGCTGCTCGAATGGTGTTTCTTCATCATGACGGAACTCGACGCCAACGCGCTCTACACCATACGGCGGCATGGATATTTGCAGGACGTCTACGGCGAAGCCCCGGCCGCGGTCGCCGCCGCGCGCGACTATTTCGGCCATCAGCTCGACGGCATGGAGGAGCGCATCGCCGGCGCGGGGCGTTTCCTGATGGGCGAACGGATCAGCGTCGCCGACATCCTGTTCATGTCCTGCCTGGATTGGGCGCGCCGCTACGAGGTTCCGGCGCCGGGCTATCTGGCGGCCTACGAACGGCGCCTGGGCGCGCGCCCCGCCTATCGCGAGACGCTCGCCGAGAACTATCGCGCCGCCGGGGGCGCAGCCTGACGGAGGCCGCGCGGACCGCGATGCCCGGCCCGCTGGACGGCGTTCGCCTGCTCGACCTCACCACCATGGTCTCGGGGCCGGTCGCGACCATGATGCTGGCGGACCAGGGCGCGGAGGTGATCAAGATCGAGCCGCGCCAGGGCGACATCATGCGCCGCTACGGGGTCATGCATCGCGGAATGTCGGCGTCGTTCCTGTCCTGCAACCGCAGCAAACGGTCGCTATGCGTGGACCTCAAGACGGACGAGGGGCTGGAGATCGCGCGCAAGCTCGTCGCCACGGCCGACGTGCTGGCGCAGAACTTCCGCCCCGGCGCGATCGAACGCATGGGTCTGGGCGAAGACGCGGTGCGGGCGCTCCGCCCCGACATCGTCTTCGTGTCGATCTCCGGTTTCGGCGAGGCCGGACCCTACGCCCATCAGCGGGTCTACGACCCGGTGATCCAGGCGATCTCCGGGCTCGCCGACGTGCAGGCGGACCGGACGACCGGCCGGCCGGCGATGGTGCGCACCATCATCCCCGACAAGACCACCGCGCTGACCGCGGCCCAGGCGATCACCGCGGCGCTGTTCGCGCGCGAACGCGACGGCCGGGGCCAGCACGTCCGGCTGGCGATGCTCGATGCGACCGTCGCCTATCTGTGGCCCGAGGCGAGCTCCAGCCTGTCCTTCGTCGGCAACGAGCGCGACCCGGCGCGAGGGCGACAGGCCCAGGATCTGGTGTTCGAGACGCGGGACGGCTACGTCACCGCGGGCGCGGTCTCGGACGTCGAATGGGCGGGGCTGTGCCGCGCCCTCGAACGGGAGGAGCTGATCGACGATCCGCGCTTCGCCACGGCGCAGGCGCGGACCGACAACGTCGTCGAGCGACGCGCGACGATGGGCGCGGAGATCGCCGGATGGGACTCCGCCGAGATCCTGGCCCGGCTGGACCGGGAGGGCGTCCCGTCGGGACCCGTGCTGAGTCGCGCGCGCGTGATCGACGACCCCCAGGTCCGCCGCAACGGGCTGATCGAGACGCATGACGACCCGGTGATGGGAACGGTCCGCCAGCCGCGCCCGGCGGCGCGCTTCTCGGGCACGCCGTCGGCGGTCCGCGCCATGGCCCCGCGGCTGGGCGCCGACAACGACGCCATCCTGTCGGAACTCGGCTACGGCCGGCCCGACATCGACCGCCTGCACGCCTGCGGCGTGCTCCATCGCGAGACGCCCGGCGGCGGGTGACCGCCGACGGGAAGGGGCGGCGGCGTCGCGGCGCGCCGGCAAGAAGCCGGCGGCAAGGAGCCGGCGGCCCGGCCTGTTCGCGTCCGCGTCCGTTACCGCGTCGGCGATCGGCCGGTTTCGGATCCGCGTTCGTTACTGCGAATGCGAGGGTCGCCAGGCGAACGCCCGGTTCTCCAGCCGGGCGAAGACGCCGTGCTCCAGGGCCAGCATCAGGACGACGAAGAGGATGATCCAGGCCAGCACCTGCTCCATGCTGAACTGCTCGAACCAGAAGAAGAACATGTAGCCGATGCCGAACTTGATGCCGAACGTCTCCGCCAGAGCGACGATCTTCCAGGTCATGCCGAAGGCGAAGCGGAAGGCGGAGAAGATATAGGGCATGAGCTGCGGGACGTAGACCTTGCGGATCAGCATTCCACGCCGCGCCCGGAAGGTCTTGGCCATGTCGAGCAGGGATTTGTCCATGGCCTTGGCCCCCTGGTACATGTTCACCGCGACGAAGGGCGTGACCACCCCCATGACCGCGACGAGGCTGCCGACCTCGTTGAAGCCGAACCAGAGCACGGCGAGGAAGACCATGAGGATCGTCGGCATCGTCAACGCCAGCGGGATCAGGGGCATGAGCGAATGCTCGAAAATCCGGCGCAGCCCCATCGCCAGCCCGATCGCGATTCCGACCAGCATGGCCGCGGCGAAGGTGACGAAGATACGGGCGAGGGTGATCCCGATGTGGAAATAGGCGGTCTTCCCCTCGGGGCCCAGCGACACCAGATTGGTCGCGATGACGCCGCCGATGAGAACGGGGTCGGGCAGGATCTCGACGTCGTCCATCCACAGCGACATCGCCCACCAGACGGCGATCAGGGCGAGGATCGAGCCGAAGCGCAGACCGACGATCTTGACGCCGGACGACATCTAGCCCTGCGCGTCCAGATAGCTGAAGAAATCCCGGACCAGCTCCTTCTCCATGTCGAAGAGCTTCGGGTCCTCGGGCTTTCGCGGGCGCGCGATGTCGACGTGGATGCGCTTGAAGATGCGCGCGGGCTTGGTGCTCATCATGTAAATGTGATCGGACAGGAAGACGGCCTCGCCCAGATCGTGGGTCACGAACAGGATCGTGGTCCTGGCCCGCTCCAGTATCTCCATCAGGTCGAAGCGCATCTTGCGCGCGGTGATCTCGTCCAGATGGCTGAAGGGCTCGTCCATCAGCAGGATGTCGGGCTCGATCGCCAATGCGCGGGCGATGGCGACCCGCTGCTGCATGCCGCCCGAGAGGTTCAGAGGGTAGTTGCGCTCCTGCCCGCCGAGCCCGACCATCTCGAGATATTCGGTAATCCGGTCGCGCCACCGCTCGCGGGGGACTTCCTGCGCTTCGAGGGCGAACTGGAGGTTGCCCTCGACGGTCAGCCAGTTGAGCAGCCGGGCGCTCTGGAAGACGTAGCCGATGCGCGGCGCCGCGGCGCCGGACCTGGCGAACACCTCGATCGAGCCGCCCTCGTCGGCCTCGTGGGTCTCGATGCCGGCGATGATGTTCAACAACGTGGACTTCCCGCAGCCCGAGGGGCCGACGATGCTGGCGAAGCCGCCTTCGTCCACCCCCAGACTCACGGCGTCCAGGACGACGAATTCCTCGCCGCCGCCGGGCGCGTTGAACTTCTTCGTCAGCTTGTCTACGGCGACGATCGTGGACATTACGGCGCCGTCAACTCGCGACCTGATGCCGCCAGACGAAGGTGCGCCGCTCCCACAGGCGGAACACCGCCAAGTCGATGATCACCATCAGCACCATGAAGCTTATCCCCCAGGCGAGCATCATATCGACCCGGGTATCCTCGAACCAGTACATGAGCTGCTGCCCGACGCCGCTGCTGACGCCGAAAGCCTCGCCGACCAGGACGATCTTCCACGACAGAGAGAGGGCGATCCGCAGCGCGGAGAAGATATAGGGCATCAGCTGCGGGATCAGCACCCGCCGCACCATCAGGTAGCGGTTGGCCCGATAGACCCGCGCCATGTCGATCAGCTCCTTCTCGACCGCCTTGGTCCCCTCCCACACGTTCATCGAGACGAACGGGAAGACGATCAGCACGACGGTCAGGATGGGAGCGACCTCCGACAACCCGAACCACAGGACGGCGAGGAACGCCCAGCAGATCGCCGGAAAGGTGAGCAGCACCATGATCCAGCTGTCGCAAAACGCCTCCACGTCGCGCCGGAGCCCCATGAGCAGGCCGATGGTCGTCCCGATGACCATCGAGACGACCAGACCCTCGACGATGCGGAGGAGCGTCTGCCAGACCACCAGCAGGGTCGCCGGGTCGCCGTAGACCTCGATCACGCGGTCGAGCAGGGCCAGGGGTCCCGGCAGGAACACCGGCAGGAAGAAGAGGGAGACCACGTACCAGAGGACGACGACGCCGACGACGGCGGCGACCCCCGGCGCGACGCCCGGGTTGACGCCTTTGAGTCCCACCTCGTCTCCGCTCTACGTCGTTCCGCCTCCCGGATCGGCTAGCGGAGAACGAGTCCGGTCCTGTCCTTCGGCGGCACCTTGTCGATCACGCCGCGCTCCTTGGCCATCTCGAGGAACTTCCACTGGGCGTCGACCACTTCCTGGTCCCAGCGGGTCAGGAACACGCGCTTCTCCTGCAGCCACTTCCGGTAGACGTCCGCCTGCGCCTTGTTGCGGACCGCGGCCAACTTGCCGTACTTGGCCACCGCGGCGTCGAGATTCTCGCTCTTCCTGAGCCACGTCCAGGCGTCGTGGAGCCCGGCGACGAGACTCTTGGCGCGGTCCCGATCCGCCTCGACCCAGTCCCGCCAGGCGACGGTGGGCGCCGACCAGACGATCGGATAGCCGGTCTTTTCCTTCCAGTAGTCGTTGGGCGCGAAGATCGAGCGGAACTTGTCCGGCTGCGCCGCGGCGGCGATGGTGAGGGAGCTGATGTTGAACATCGAATCGACCTCGCCCCGCGTCAGGAACTTGATCAGAGCGGGCGCCGCGGCCTGCACGAAATCGGTGTCCTTGATGACGTCGATGCCGAAACCGTCGATGATCGCCGCCCGGGTCGCCTTGAACGCGCCGGCGCCGGTGGACCAGCTGGAGAACTTCTTCCCGCGCAGGTCGGAGATCGTCCGGAAGGGCGAACCGGTCTGGACGAAGACCTCCTGCATCACGGTCAGCCCGCCGCCGATGATGACCATGTCGAGACCCTTGTTGATCCGCGCGATCGCGGCCGTCCCGGCATAGTTCGCCACCGGCACCTCCTTGGCGGGGAGGCCGGTCATATGGCCTTTGAAGGGCCGGGCGTCGATCTCGAGATCGATGCCGTGCTTGCGGAAAATCCCGGCGTCCCTGGCGCCGAAGGCGCTGAGCAGCAGGACGCTGTTGCGCGGCACCGTGATCTTGACCTTCTTCAGGTCCTGAGCCGTCACGGGGGTTACGGCGACGGCGGACGCAAGCAAGCCGAGACAGGCCAGTATCGTCGTCTTCTTCATCGGGTCCCTCCTGTCCTCCGATCGCGCCGTCCAAGCTTCGGCCGGGCGAGCCAGGACATGCTGGCTCCGGCCACGCTCCTTGTCAACCCTCGATGCGGCGTCAGATGTTGTAGACGTCGATCGGGCCTTCGATGCGGTCGTCGTAGAGCAGAATCTTCTTGCGGACGATCTCGAGGCGGCCGCCGGCGCGGCGCAGCAGGTATTCGTACAGACCACCGCGGGTAACCGGCCCCCGCAAGCCGGCGTAGGAATGGACCAGCCAGGTCGCCGTCGCCTCGACCAGACCGCCGGCCCCGCGGTCGGCCAGGACGTTGGCGACGAGATGCGCGGTCCAGGGCAGCGGTTCGTTGGCGAGCGAGTCGCCGCCCTCGATGCGGAACACGCGCGCCTCCAGCCCCGCCCGGTCCAGGTATACGAGGCTCACCTCGTTGTCGGGGTCGGTCGTCATCTCGTCGTCCGAGGCGAAGGCCGGCGCCCAATAGACCGCATCCTCGGCGTAGAGTTCGAGCCACTCGCGCCAGCGGCGCCGGTCGAGGAAATAGGCCTCGCGGTAGAGCAGCCGCGCGGCCTCCCCGGTCAGCGCGGCGGCGTCGCCGGTCATGGCCGCTCCATCGGTCACGGCCGCTCCATCCAGCTGCGCCATGCGCGGTAGAAACCGTGGAAGGCGGTCTCGCCCTCGCGGCCGGGATTGCTGCTGGCGACCGCGGCCCCGAGCGCGCGGGCGGCCCGGTCGGGACCGTGGATCAGCGTATGGCGCCCGCGGCAGAAGTCGTTCCACCCCTGGCCCGCGGCCGAGCCCCGATGCGCGCCCTCCATGGCGCGCACGTCGTCGGGCGCCGCGAGGCTCGCCGGCAGGAAGAAGTCCTCGTATTTGCGGATGCGCGCGCGTCGCGCGCGGGCGCTTTCCCCGACCGGGGCGAGGCACCAGGTCTCGATCTCGGTGCGGTCCGCCGACAGCGGCCGCCACACCCGGACCGCGGTCGAGGCGACATCGTTCAGCAGCAGGTTGGGAAACAGGGTGACGGTCCGCGCCCGGCCCACCATCCAGTCCACCGCGGCCGCGGGCAGGCGCCGCCGCAGGGCGGATTCCGCCTCGTGCAGCGGGCCGGCCTCGGGCGCGCCCCGGTCCGACCAGTTGAGCATGTGCCCGCCGCCGAGGTCGTAGCTCCCGGCGGCGATCGAATCGAGGGCGAGAATGCGGCTCGACTCGGTCCGCCGCAGCGGGTCGGCGTCGTCCGCAAGCAGCGAATCGCGGAACGCGACCGCATGGGCGAAATTGCGGTGCAGCGACGCGACGTGATAGCCATCGGTGCTGTTCTCGGTCTGGAGCTTCCAGTTCCCGTCCATGACGTAGCGGCTCTCGCCCCGGAGCACCTCCATGCCTTGCGCCGATTGCGCCGCGATCAGGTCGATGAACGGCCTGGCGCCGCCGAGAAACGCCGTCAGCTCCCCGGCGCCGGGATCGAGGCAACCGAACACGAACCCGCCATAGACGCCGAGCCGCGGGATCGGCGTCAGGTCGGCGCCGAGACGGGCCAGCGCTTCGTCGGTATAGCCGTCGTCGCGGCCGGTCACGCGGACGCACCTGCCCATGCTGTCGTAGGACCAGCCGTGATAGCGGCAGGTCAGCGTCCGGGCGTTGCCGCGCCGCCGCGTGGTCAGCAGCGAGCCGCGATGGGCGCAGGCGTCGAAGAAGCAGCGGAGTTCGCCATCCTCGCCGCGGACGACGAAGACGGGCTGGCGCCCGATCGCGGTCGCGACGTAGTCGCCATGGGCGCGAAGCTGGCTCTCGTGGCAGAGATAGATCCAGGCGCGGGCGAAGATCCGGTCGAGCTCGCGGTCGAACAGCGCCGGGTCGAGATAGATCGAGCGCCGGACGCGAAAGACGCCGTCGTCGGGCCGGTCGTCGATATAGGCCGCCGCCGCTGGCATCCGCCCTCCCCGGTCATCGTCGGCAAGCCCCGGGCCCCTGTCAACGGCGCGGAGATTGACAGCGACGCCCGCCCGCTGTGTCATCCGCGGCGCGGGGCCGGCCGGGAAGTCGCCCGGACCCCGATCGTCGGGAACGGAGGATGGGTTCGACGTGAACCAGCCGATGGAGACTTCGAAGGAGATTTCGAACCGGTTGACCCCGCGGTCGTTCGACGACCTGCGCGGCTGGATCGAGGCGCTCAGGGTCGCGGGCGAGATCCACGAGATCGACGCCGAAGTGGATTGGGACTGCGAACTCGGGACGATCGCCCGCAAGGCCTTCGGCAACGGCGACGGCCCCGCCCTCCTGTTCAACAACATCGGCGGCTACAACCATGCCGACGCCTGGTGCCGGCGCGTCTTCACCGGCGGCATGTCGAACTACACGCGCGTCGCCATGGCGCTCGGCCTGCCCAAGGACGCGCCGATCCGCGACCTGGTGCTGGCGACGCGCCATTATCTCACCCAGCGCGTGGCCCCGGTCGAGGTCGAGACCGGCGAAGTCAAGTCGCACGTCCGCAAGGACGCCGACATCGACCTCTACGACATCCCGGCGCCGCGCTGGCATCGCGAGGACGGCGGGCGCTACATCAATACGTTTCAGGCCACCGTCACCCGCGACCCCGACACCGGACAGCACAACGTCGGCATCTACCGCGGCATGCTGGGCCAGCGGGACACCATTCCGGTGCTGCTGTGGCGGGCGCAGAACTGGGGCGTTCATTTCCAGAAATGGGCGGCGCGCGGCGAGAAGATGCCGGTGGCGCACGTGTACGGCTGGGAGCCCTGCATGGGGTTCTGCGCCTCGGCGCCGATCCCGACCGGGGTCTCGGAATACGAGGTCATGGGGGCGATGCGCGGCGCGCCGGTGCCGCTGGTCAAGTGCGAGACCGTCGATCTGTGGGTGCCGGCGGACGCGGAGATGGTGATCGAAGGCCATATCGACTCCGATCCCGCGACCTTCGAGATGGAGGGCCCGTTCGGCGAGTACACCGGTTACTTCGGCGGCGACCAGGGGCCGAAACACGTCACCAAGGTGTCCTGCATCACCCATCGCGACGACCCGATCCATCGCGGCACGCTGGAGGGGACGCTGCCGGGGATGCTCAACGAGAACAGCGTGATGAGCTCGGTCCAGCGCGCCGGCGTCGCCTGGAACGTGCTGGAGCGGGCCGGCGTGCCCGGCGTCACCGACGTCCACTGCCCGCCGGCGAACAACGGCACGACGCTGATGATCCAGCTCCGCCAGACCTATCGCGGCCAGGCCAAGCAGGCGGCGGCGGCGATCTGGGGTTCGAACGCCGCCCATCTGCGCTACAAGAACATCTGGGTGGTGGACGAGGACATCGACATCCACGACTACGGCGCGCTCGACTGGGCGTTCGCCTATCGGGTGAACGCCGCCGAGGACGACATCGTCTTCTTCCCTTCGACCTTCGGCTCGCTGCTGGATCCCAGCACCCGCCTGGGGCAGCGCGACCCGCTCAAATTCGGCACCGGCAAGTGGACCCGCGTCCTGATCGATGCGACGCTCAACCTCGACTTCGAACCCGAGGAGCAGTATGGCGGCGAGCGCTACCCGCCGACCGTGCGGCCGCACGCGGAGGATTGGGATCGCGTCAACAGCCGCTGGGCGGAGTACGGGTTCGACGAATAGACGGGCGAACAGACGGCCGGGGCGGCGCGCGGCGCGCGGCGAAGAAACGCCGGAGCAGGGCGCCGGCGCGTTGCTCCGAGATCGCGCCGTAGACTTCGGGCCGATGGTGGCAGGACGACCGGTCGAAGATGCGCGGCCCGTGCTCGACGCCGCCCCCCTTGGGATCGGACGCGCCGTAGTAGAGCCGCCGGATGCGGGCGAAGGCGATCGCCTGGGCGCACATCGGACAGGGTTCGAGGGTGACGTAGAGATCGCAACCGGCGAGCCGCGGCGCGCCCGTCGCCGCGGCCGCGGCGCGGATCGCCAGCAGCTCCGCATGCGCGGTCGGGTCGCCGAGCTCCTCCACCCGGTTGGCGGCCGCGGCGAGCACGGCGTTCGACCGCCCGTCGACGATCAGCGCGGCGACCGGCACCTCGCCCCGCGCGCCGGCGCGCTCGGCGGCGGCCAGCGCCTGCTCCATGAAGGTCTCGCGCGGCGCTTCGTCCATGCCCGCCAGCTAGCGGCGCGCGAAACCCGACGTCAAGCGTTGCCGCGCGCCGCCGGCGCGCCTACATCCCGCATATGAGTCGTCCCGTCATCGGCGTCACGCTGGACTCGGAGTCGCCCGGCGGCTATTCGAAGTTCCCCTGGTATGCGCTGCGCGAGAATTACGGTGCCTCGGTCGCCCGCGCCGGCGGGCTGCCGATCCTGCTGCCGCACGAGAGCGGCTGCGCGACGGACTATCTCGACCGGATCGACGGGTTGATCGTCACCGGCGGCGCGTTCGACGTCGATCCGGCGCTGTTCGGCGCGACCGAACGGCATGCGACGGTGACGACCAAGGAGGGGCGGACGGCGTTCGAACTGGCGATGACGCGGGGGGCGCTCGCGCGCGACCTGCCGGTGCTCGGCATCTGCGGCGGAGCGCAGCTGCTGAACGTCGTCCTGGGCGGCACGCTGATCCAGCACATCCCCGACGAGGTCGAGGGCGCGCTCGCCCATGAGCAGCCCAATCCGCGCGACGAGCCGGGCCATGGCGTCGCGGTCGAGGACGGCACGCAGCTGCGCCGGATCGCCGGGGCGGGCGCGCTGCGCGTCAACAGCGCGCATCATCAGGCGGTGCGCGACGCCGGACCGGGGGTGGTGATCAACGCGGTCGCCCCCGACGGCGTGATCGAGGGCATCGAAGCGCCGGACCGCCGGTTCTGCCTCGGCGTCCAATGGCATCCGGAGTTCGCGATCGACCCGGCGGACGCCAGGATCTTCGCGGCTCTGGTCGCCGCCGCGGCCTGACCGATGACGGAGTCCGGCGGCCCCGGCGGGAACGACCCGGACGGCCCGGGCGATGCGGCCGAGCGCATCGCCAAGCGGCTCGCCCGCGCCGGGCTGTGTTCGCGCCGCGACGCCGAGCGGCTCGTCGCCGAAGGCCGGGTAGCGGTGGACGGCGCCGTGGCGACCGCGCCGGGGCTCCGGGTGGCCCCCGACGCCGCCATCGCCGTCGACGGCGCGCCGGTCGGCCCGCCGCATCCCTCCCGCCTGTGGCGCTACCACAAACCGCGCGGGCTGATCTGCACCAACCGGGATCCCGGCGGGCGGGCGACGGTCTTCGACCGCCTGCCGGCGACGCTGCCGCGGGTGGTGACGGCGGGCCGGCTCGACCTCGACAGCGAGGGGTTGCTGCTGCTGACCAACGACGGAGCGCTCGCCCGTCGGCTGGAGCGCTCCGGCTGGCTGCGGCGCTACCGCGTCCGCGCGCACGGCCGGGTGGACGAGAAGGCGCTCGCCGCGCTCGGCCGGGGCGTTGCGATCGACGGCGCGGCCTATGGGCCGATCCAGGCGACTCTCGACCGGGTCCAGGGCGCGAACGCCTGGCTCACGGTCTCGCTGCGGGAAGGGCGGAACCGCGAGGTGCGGCGCGTCATGGGCCGGCTCGGGCTCCAGGTCGGCCGGTTGATCCGCACCGCGTTCGGGCCGTTCCAGCTGGGCGGGCTCGCGCGCGCCTCGGTCGCCGAGATCCCCGCCAGGACGGTCGCCGAGCAGCTGGGCGATGCGCATCGTCGGCGGTAGGCATCGCGGCCGGCGGCTCGCCGCCCCGCCCGGGCGCAACCTCCGCCCCACCGCCGACCGGGTGCGCGAGGCGGTCTTCGACGTCCTCGCCCACGGCGCGGCGCACGACGCTTCGCCGCTCCCCGGCGCGCGCGCGCTGGACGCCTTCGCCGGCACCGGCGCGCTCGGGTTGGAGGCGCTGTCGCGCGGAGCCGCCCATGCGGTGTTCATGGACAAAGACGCAACCGCCTGCGCCGCCAACGTCCGGCGCCTGGGCGAGGCGGCGCGCAGCACGATCCTGGCGCGCGACTGCCTGCATCCGCCGCGCGCGGACCGGGCCTGCGGCCTCGTCTTCCTGGATCCGCCCTACCGCATGGACCTCGCCGCCCCGGCCCTCGCCGCCCTCGACGACGGCGGCTGGGTCGGGGAGGGCGCGGTCTGCGTCGTCGAGCGCGCCGCCGGCGAAGGCTTCGCCGCGCCGCCGGGATACGCGGTCCTGGACGAACGCCGCTACGGCGGGGCGACGATCACGATGCTGCGGCGCGCGGCAAGGCGTCCGTCCGACCCGAAGCGCGGGACCGACCCCGTCGCGGGGTCGCCGTCGGCCGGGGGATCGCAGAGCCGGATCGTCATCGCCGACGCAGCTCGACCACGGACTCGTAGAGACGAGTTCCGTTGACGGTCTTCCCTGCGCGCACGGCCGAATCCACGATGCTGTTGCCCACCCGGGTGTCGCGCGGGACGTGGATGCCGACCGTCTCCAACCCCTGCGACCGGGCGATCTCGGCGAGAAACCGGTCGGTCGGGATCGGCACGCCCTGCAGGATGCTGTTGCCGACGACCACGAGCGCCGTAGCGCCAGGCCGGAGACACCATCCGACGCCGGCGGCGAAACGCGCGCAGTCGTTGAAGTAGAGCGTGGCGTAGTTGGCCCAGCCGGCGCCGCCATAGACGCCCTTGTCGGGATTCCTGGCGCGCACTTCTTCGATCGCGGCGCGGATCTCCGGATGCCGGACCGCGGGGTCGAGCTCCACCCGGTCCCGGTCCCTGGCGTTCTGCCAGAAGGTGCCGAAATTCAACCCTTCGAGGCGCTTCAGGTCGCGCGGGCCGCGGCAGAATCCGAGCCAATAGAGATGCGGTCTGGTGTTCCGGTTGTAGTGATAGTTGTTGAGATAGGGGGGAGAGGTGACGAGGAGGTCGATGCTCCGCGGGGCGATCTCCCGGTATCGGTCGAAGAACGAACCTTCGAGGACGCGGCCGTCCCGTCTGGGGCGGGGGTCCCGCATTTCCCGATACCAACCGGCATCGTCGGCCATCTGCGCGACCTTGCCGGCGATGGCCTCCATCACCGGAAAGTCCTCGACGTCGGGACGTCCGACCGCGGACTTCCGTCCCAGGCTGGGTTCGTAGGAGTAGTTCGAGTATTCGACCATCGTCGCGGCGAAGGCCAGCCGGAACAGGTCGGCGACCGCGGCGGGCCGCCGTCCGCCGATGAAGTCCTGGGCGAGCAGGACCTTGCGCAGCACCTTCGGGCTGTAGAACGGCGCCCGGGTGCGGAAGCCCTCGGGCGGCGTCGCGCGGGGCGCCCTGCCCCTGGTCTCGGCGTCGTCCGAGAACGACCGGAACTCGCGGACGGCGCGGCGCAGCCGATCCGGATCGACGCGGTGGGCCTCGAGCTTGGTCCGGGACGCGAACGCGGCGTAGGGGTTGATCTCGAAACCGACGGCTTCGTGCCCCGCCCGGTCGGCCTCGACGAGCGTCGTCCCGACGCCGGCGAACGGATCGAGGACTCTGCCGTAGCCGTCGATGTACCGGCGCAGCGCGTCTTCGACGAAACGTTGCGAATATCCGGCGATCCAGGGAACCCAGCGGTGGACCGGCGCGGTTCGATTGGCCAGGAAGGCGGGGTCGCGGAAACCGCGTCCGGCGTCGGCGTCCGCGGAGACGGGGGCGGCGGCCGTCATGCCGCGGCCGTCATGCCGGCGCGTCCCTGCCCTTCACCGCCGGCCGAACAGCCGCTCGATGTCGGCGAGCTTGAGTTCGACATAGGTCGGGCGGCCGTGATTGCACTGCCCCGCATAGGGCGTCCGCTCCATGCGGCGCAACAACGCATCCATCTCGTCCACGCCCAGCCGCCGGCCGGCGCGGACGCTGCCATGGCAGGCCATGGTCGAGCAGACTTCCTCCAGCCGCTCCCTGAGCGCGAGGCCGGTTCCGAACTCGGCGAGGTCGTCGGCGAGATCGAGCGCCAGCGCCTTGGCGTCGGCGCCGCCCAGAATCGCCGGGATCTCGCGGACCACGACCGCCGCGGCCCCGAACCGCTCCAGCACCAGCCCGAGTTCGGCCAGCTCGTCCGCGCGGGCGCAGAGGCGGTCGGCGGCCGCCTCGTCGAGCTCGACCACCTCCGGGAGCAACAGGCCCTGGCGGGCGACGGCGCCGTCGGCGAGCGCAGCCTTCATCCGCTCGAAGACCAGTCGTTCGTGGGCCGCGTGCTGATCGACGATGACGATGCCGTCGCCGGTCTGGGCGACGATGTAGGCGCCGTGCAGCTGCGCCCGCGCCGCGCCCAGCGGATAGGCCCGGTCGGCGGGCTCGTCGTCTGCGGGCGGCGCCGGCGCGGACGGCGCCGCGATCGGCGCCTGGAAGGCGGCGGCGGTCTCGGCGAGGCCGGGCGGCGGGGCGGAGCGGCCCGCGGGCGCGGCCTGCCCGCCGCCGCTGAAGGATCCCAGCGCCGCCGCGGCGACGGTCGTGGACGCGCGATGCCCGGCCCCGGCGAGGGCGTGGCGGAGCGCGCCGACGATCAGCCCGCGCACCGGTCCGTTGTCGCGAAACCGGACCTCGGCCTTGGCCGGATGGACGTTCACGTCGACCGCCTCCGGAGGCGCGTCGAGGAACAACGCCGCCGCGGGATGCCGGTTGCGGGGCAGCAGGTCCGCGTAGGCGCCGCGCAGGGCGCCCGTCAGCAGCCGGTCCTGCACCGGCCGGCGGTTGACGAAGACGAACTGCATCTGCGCGTTCGCCCGGTTGAACGTCGGGAGTCCGGCATAGCCCGAGAGGCGCATCCCGTCGCGCCCGGCGTCGATGACGAGGGCGTTGTCGGCGAAATCGCGGCCCATCACCTGGGCCAGCCGTTCGAGGCCGGGCGCGGCCGTGTCGAGGGCGCCGACGGCGCAGCGGAGATGCGTCCGCTCCTCGCTCGCCAGGGAGAACGAGATCTGCGGGCAGGCCATGGCGAGCCGCCGCACGACATCGATCGCGTGATGCAGCTCGGTCTGCGGCGTCTTGAGGAATTTGAGCCGCGCCGGCGTCGCGTAGAACAGGTCGCGGACTTCGACGCGCGTCCCCTCGCGTTGCGCCGCCGGGCGGACGACCCCCTTGCGGCCGGCGTCCACGGCGAGGGCGAACGCATCGGCCGCGCCGCGCCGGCGGCTCGCGACCTCGAACCGGCTCACCGAGGCGATCGACGGCAGCGCCTCGCCCCGGAAGCCCAGGGTGGAGACGGTCCGCAGATCGTCGTCGGGCAGCTTGGAAGTGGCATGGCGCTCGACCGCCAACGCCAGCTCGGCCGCGTTCATGCCGATTCCGTCGTCGGCGACGGCGATCAGCGAGCGGCCGCCGTCGGCGACGACGACGTCGATCCGCCGCGCCCCGGCGTCGATCGCGTTCTCCACCAGCTCCTTGACGGCCGAGGCCGGGCGTTCGACGACCTCGCCGGCGGCGATCCGGTTGACCACCGCCTGCGGCAACAGGCGCAGCGTCACGGCGGGGCGTCCTCCAGATACGTCCGGGCCAGCATCTTGCCCTCCTCGACCGCCGGCTGATCGAACGGGTCCACGCCCAGAAGATCGGCGGCGAGGATGGTCTCGATCATGAAGTGCATCATGAGAGCGCCCAAGGCGCGCTCGTCGAGCGCGTCGAGCGCGATGATGCGGACCGGCCGCCCGTTGCGGGCGAGCGTCGCGGCGGTCGCGCGCTGCTCGGCCGCCATCAGGTCGCCCATCGTCCGGCCGGCGAGATAGGCGAGGGAGTCGTCGGACGCGAGATCGCCGGGGACGCGACGCCCGGCGCCGGCGCATTCGAGCGTGATCAGGGTGAACATCTTGTCGGGCGGGCCGTCGAGATAGAGTTGCAGCTGGCTGTGCTGGTCCACCGTCCCGAGGGCCTGGATCGGCGTCGTGCCCTGGCCGTTCTTGCCCAAGCTCTCGGCCCAGAGCTGGCGGAACCACAGCCCGAAGCAGGCGAGCCGGTCGACATAGGGCATCAGCACGGTGGCGCCGACGCCGCGCGTGCGCAGCAACGCGACCGCGAGCGCCGCCCCGCATGCCGCCGGGACGTCCGCCGGCGCCGCGCCGGCCAGCACCGGCGCCAGCGCGTCGGCGGCGCCGCGCCGCGCCGCGCCGGCGTCCAACCCGGCGACCATGGCGGGCAGCAGCCCGACCAGCGACAGCCCGGCGTAGCGGCCGCCGACGCCGGGATCGTGATCCAGCGTCTCGATCCCGCGCCGGGCCGCGAGCCGGCGCAGCGGGTTGTCGGCGGGCTCGGTGATCGCGACGAACCGCTCGCCGGCGGCGGCCGCGCCCAGGCGGGCGCGCATGACGTCGAAGCAGATCAGGAACTGCGTCAACGTCTCCGCGGTGCCGCCCGACTTGGAAACGACGACGAAACCCGTGCGCGCCGGATCGACGGCCGCGAACAGGGCGCGGAAGCTCTCGGGATCGACGTTCTCCATGAAACGGAGCCGCGGCGCGCCGGGAAGCGGCCCGAACCCGCCGTCGGCGAGGGCGCAGAGCGTCCGCCCGCCGAGGCTGGAGCCGCCGGTCCCCAGCACCACAACGTCGTCGAACGCGGCGCGGAGGCGCGCCGCCGGACCGGAGAGCGCGTCCAGGTCCTCCCGCATGCCGGGGAGGCGAAGCATCGGCAGGCCGCCGTCGCGATGCGCCGCGCGGAGACGTTCGAGCGCGCCCTCCGTCGCCGCGAGCGCCGGCGCGAACGCCGCGCGCGCGACCCCGGAGCCGCCGATCGACTCGAAGAAGCAATCGTCGATGAGATGACGCATGACGCTACAGATTAACCCGCATCCCTCACCCTGGCCATGGTCCGCGCGGCGCCGTCCGGATCGCGGGTCGAGGGGAGTCCGCACGGCCTTGCCTCGCTTGCCCCGGCCGTGGTTCATTCGCGCGGGAGGTCGGCGATGGCGAGCCACGTATTGCGGCTGTTCATCGACCGGGTCGCGCCGCGGGCGGCGTTCGACCCGCATCCGGCGGCGGCCATTCGCTGCCTCTTCGTGGTCGATGGCGTCGCGACGCTCGCCGGCGGCGGGACCGCGGCCGCCCTCGCCGCCGGGTCGGGCTGGTTCGGGACGGCGACCGCCGGCCTTGCCGCGGGCGACGGCGGCGCCACGCTCCTGCGCTACGAGCTGTCGCCGGCGGCGCGGGCGGACGGCGGCTATACGGACGGCGGCTATGCGAGCGGCGAGGGGATCGAATCCCGCCTCGCCTGCGAGGCCGAGCTGGTCCTCGACGAACCCGACGGCTATCTGATGCGCCTCGACACCGTGTCCCTCCCCCCCGGCGGAATCGCCTATACCCATACCCATCAGGGGGGCGGCATACGCTGTTTGCTGGAGGGCGGATTCTTCGTCCGGGTGGCGGGCCATACGACGGAGATCCGCCCCTTGGAGGCCTGGTTCGAGCGCGGCCCCGACCCGGTCCGCGCCTGGGCCCCCGACGACAAGCCGGGACGCTTCGCCCGGGCGATGATCCTGCCGCGGCGGCTCGAGGGCAGGAGTTCGATCTCCTATGTCGACCCGGCGGACGCGGACAAACCCAAGCGCCAGACCTACGTCGTGCTGATCGACGAGCGGATCGAGACGTGACCGCCAACCGGCGCACCGGCGGCCAGATCCTGGTCGACTGTCTGCGGCTTCACGGCGCCGACACGGTCTTCTGCGTGCCCGGCGAAAGCTATCTCGCGACGCTGGATGCGCTCTACGATGCGCGCGACGACGTCCGGCTGATCGTCTGCCGCCAGGAGGGCGGCGCGGCCTACATGGCCGAGGCCTACGGCAAGCTCGAAGGCAGACCCGGCCTCTGCTTCGTCACCCGCGGGCCGGGCGCCGCCAATGCGAGCGTCGGCATTCACACCGCGTCCCAGGACTCGACTCCCGTGATCCTGTTCGTCGGCCAGGTGGACCGCGCGATGGTCGGCCGCGAGGCGTTCCAGGAAATCGACGTGCGGACCATGTTCGCCGGCCAGGCGAAATGGGCGACGCAGATCGACGATCCGGAGCGCATCCCGGAACTGGTGAGCCGCGCCTTCCACGTCGCCGTCTCGGGGCGGCCGGGGCCGGTGGTCCTCGCTTTGCCCGAAGACGTGCAGACCGAGCGGGCGGCGGTCGAAGACGGCGCCCCCTATCGCGAGATCCAGCCTCATCCGGGCGCGCCGGACATCGAGGCGATGCGCGGCCTGCTGGCGGCGGCGAAGCGCCCCCTGCTGCTGCTCGGCGGCAGCGGCTGGACCGCGACCGCTTGCGCCGACATCCGCCGCTTCGCCGAAGCCGCAGGGCTGCCGGCGGCGGTCGCGTTCCGCCGCCAGGACCTGTTCGACAACCGCCACCCCAACTATGCCGGCGTGATCGGCCTCGGCGCCGACGCCGCGTTGATCGAGCGCGTCCGGGGCGCCGATCTGCTGCTGGTCGTCGGCGCGCAGCTCGGCGAGGTCGTGACCCAGGGCTATACGCTGTTCGATCTGCCGCGGCCGCGCCAGCGGCTGATCCACGTCGCGCCGGGGATCGCCGATCTCGGCAAGGTCTATCAGGCGGATCTGGCGATCAACGCCGGCATGCCGCAATTCGCCGCGGCGGCGGCCCTTGCGGCCGCCGGCGGCGGCGCGCATGTCGGCGAGGCGGCCGCGGGGCGCGCCGCCTACGAAGCGTTCTCCACCGCGGCTCCGACCGGCGCCGATCTCGACTACGGCGCGGTCGTCGCCTGGCTCGACCGCATCCTCCCCGAGGACGCCATCCTCGCCAACGGAGCCGGCAATTACTCCGTCTGGCTTCATCGCTACTTCCGCTACCGGCGGTTCGGCACGCAGCTCGCGCCCCAGAGCGGGTCGATGGGCTATGGCGTGCCGGCCGGAGTCGCCGCCGGCCTCGTCCGCCCCGGCCGCACGGTGGTCTCCTTCTCCGGCGACGGCTGTTTCCTGATGAACGGCCAGGAGCTCGCGACCGCGGCGCGCTACCGGCTCGACGTCGTGTTCATCGTCGTCGACAACGCCAAGTACGGCACCATCCGCGCCCATCAGGAGCGGCATTATCCGGCGCGCGTCCACGGCACCGATCTGGTCAATCCCGACTTCGCCGCCTATGCGCGCGCCTTCGGCTGCCACGGCGAGACGGTCGAACGCACGGCCGACTTCGCGCCGGCCTTCGACCGCGCGCGCGCCGCGGACGGCCCCGCGGTGATCGAGCTCCGAGTCGATCCCGATGCGCTGTCCCCGACGGCGACGGTCGACTCCCTGCGGGCCGCGGCGCGCATGGCGTAGGGTCGCCGCATGGTCCTCGCCGCCTTCGATGCCTACGCCGCCGCCAAGACGCTTCGCGACGCCGGGTTCGACGAATCCCGGGCCGAAGCCGCCGTATTCATGGTCCGCGATGCGGTCGCGGACGGCGGCGCCAAAGCCGACGTCACCGGGCTGAAGGCCGACGTCGCCGAACTCAAGGCCGATTTCAAAGCCGAAATCGTCCGGCCCGCCGCCGGCATCCCCGGCGGGGAGCGTTGGCGCGCCCGGAAGGATTCGAACCCTCGACCTGCGGATTAGAAGTCCGCCGCTCTATCCTGCTGAGCTACGGGCGCGCGGGTTACGGCCTGGACCGATGATGCGCATTCTTCTACACGAATGCGCCGGGCGGCGCAGCGGCGAAGGCGGGAGGGGCGATGGGCAGGCTCGAGGGCAGAAACGCGATCGTGACCGCGGCGGGCGGGGCGATCGCCGGCGCGATCGCCAGGCGGTTCGCCGCCGAGGGCGCGCGCGTGATGTGCTGCGACATCGACGGCGACGGGCTGGAGCGGACGGTGAGCGACATCGCCGCGGCCGGCGGAACCGCCGAGGCGCGCATCTGCGACGTGGCCGACGAAGCCAGCGCCAGCGGGGCGGTCCAGGCGGCCGTCGATGCGTTTTCGGCGCTTCACGTCGTCGTCAACGCGGCGGCGACCGACGAGGATCGGGGCGACGTCGTCGAACTCGACCTCGCCCTGTGGGAGCGGGCGCTGGCGATCAACCTGACGGGCGTGTTTCTGATCTGCAAATACGCCATCCCCCGCTTGATCGAGGCCGGCGGCGGCAGCATCATCAACGTCGCGTCGCAGCTGGGCAGCGTCGTCGTTCCCGACCGTCCGGCCTATGTCACGAGCAAGGCCGCGGTGATTCAGCTCTCCAAGTCGATGGCGCTCGATTTCGCCAAGCGGAAGGTCCGCGTCAACACGCTGTCGCCGGGCGCCACCGAGACCCCGCGGCTGATCCGCAGCTATGGCGACATGGAGCGCGCGCGCGCCGCCCTGGTGCCGCTCCACCCGATCGGCCGGCTCGCCCAGCCGGCCGATCAGGCCGACGCGGCGCTGTTCCTGGCATCCGACGAATCGCGCTTCATGACCGGCGCCGACCTCGTCGTCGATGGCGGCTACGTGACGGTTTGAGCCCGTGCGGTTTCGCGATTACTTCGCCCAGGATTATCGCGCGGCGCGGGCCGGATTCCTCGCCGCCTGCCGCGCCGCGGGCGCGAGAACCGAGACCTTCGAGAATCCGGCCGCGGCGCCCGACGGGGCGCCGGTCCAAACCGATGTCGGGCTGATCGGGACGACGGACGCCGACCGGGTGCTGCTGGTCAACTCGGCGACCCACGGGGTCGAGGGATTCTGCGGCTCGGGCGCGCTGGTCGGCTGGCTGCGGAGCGGCGCATATCGCGATCTGGCGGCGAACGTCCGCGTCGTCCTGATCCATGCGATCAACCCGCACGGGTTCGCCTGGCTGCGGCGGGTCACGGAGGACAACGTCGACCTCAACCGCAACTTCGTCGATCACGACCGCGCCTGGCCGCGCAATCCCGAATACGCCGAGCTGCATCCCCTTCTGGCTCCCGAGCGTTGGGACGAGGAGAGCCAAGCGGCGTTGCGCGCCCGACTCGACGCATATGCCCGCGAGCACGGCGAGTTCGCGGCTCAATCGGTCATCACCCGCGGCCAGTACGACCATCCGGACGGGATGTTCTACGGCGGACGGGCGCCCGGCTGGTCCAACCGCACCTTCCGCGACATCCTCGACCGCTTCGTCAAGGGGGCGGCGAAGGTGTGCTTTCTCGATTTCCACACCGGGCTCGGACCCTACGGCGCGGCCGAGTTGATCGCCGCGGCCAGGCCCGGCACGGAGACCGGCGACCGGCTGATCGCCTGGTTCGGGGACGGCGTCACCTCGCCCGAGGCGGGAACGTCGTCATCGGCGGCGTTGACCGGCGCGATCTCCGGCGCGGTTCGGCGCACGCTCGCCGGAGCCGAGATCACCAGCGTCACGGTCGAGTTCGGCACCTATCCCGTCCGGCCGGTGCTGCTGGCGCTGCTGGCGGACAATTGGCTGCATCTGCGCGGCGACGTGGATTCGCCGCTCGGGCGCGCGATCAAGGCCGAGATCCGCAAGCGCCTCTATCCCGACGAGGACGACTGGAAGGAACTGGTGTGGAGCCGCTCGCGCCAGATACTGGACCGCGCCGTCCGCGGGCTGAGCGCGGCGTAGACGGCTAATGCGTCCAGTTGCCATCCCGTCCGGCGCGGAAATTATCGGCGTAGCTGCGCGCGCGCAGGGTGCGCTCGCGAGGCTCCTCGACCCGGTAGGCGAGGCCGCGCCGCTCGGCGTAGGCGACGGCCTCCTCGCGGCTCGGAAATTTCAGCCGCACCTGGCTCCGCGTGTCGCCGCTGCCGATCCAGCCCATGAGCGGATCGGGCCGTTGCGGCGCGCCGGGCTCGAACTCGACCACCCAGCGGCGGGCGTTGGCGCGGCCCGACTGCATGGCGGTCTTCGCAGGCCGATAGATTCTCACTGCGGGCATCGGACGCTCCGGCCTCCCATCGTCGTCTGGTCGGGGCGAGAGGATTCGAACCTCCGGCCTCCGGCTCCCAAAGCCGGCGCTCTACCCGGCTGAGCTACGCCCCGACGGCGGCAAGATAGCCGCCGCCGGAGACTCCGACAACGGCCGCGGCCGCGCGGCCATCGTCCTTCGCCCCGCGCCTCATCCCCCGGGACGGGCGCTCTTGGCGAGGAGAAATATCCCCTCCCGACCGCGCAGATTCGCGCCCGCGCCGGTCCCGCGCGACCGGCGCACCGCCCCGGACGCGCCCAGCGACACGGCGCGGGCCACTTCGAGCTCCAGCGCGGCGCAGAGTTCCACGAAGTCCCGGATCGTGCACAGATGGATGTTGGGCGTGTCGTACCAACGATGGCCGGCGCCGCCGATCTCCGGCATCCGGCCCCGCCACATCAGACTCCATCGAATGCGCCAATGGCCGCCATTCGCGAACGACACGACGGCATGGCGTCCGATGCGGACGAGCTGCGACAGCACGCCGCGCGGATCGCGGGTGGCCTGAAGCGTGCGGCTGAGAACCACATAGTCGAACGCCTGGTCGGGATAGTCCGCGAGGTCGGTATCGGCGTCGCCCTGGATCACCGACAGCCCGCGCGAGACGCAGGCATTGACGCCCTCCTGGCTGAGTTCCATGCCGCGGCCATCGACCTGCTTGACCCGAACCAGATGGCGGAGAAGCGCGCCGTCGCCGCAACCGATGTCGAGCACGCGAGCGCGGGGCTCGATCATGTCGGCGATGATCCGGAGGTCGTGGCGGAGAGATCGCGCGGCCTGCTCCGCGCCCGGGCCGCCGGTCATCCGCGCGCCAATCCCCGATGCGCTGCGGCGCCGTTGAGGAAGCCGCTCATGGTCGCGAAGAGTTCGGGCTCGTCCAGCAGAAACGCATCATGCCCCTTGTCGGTCTCGATCTCGACGAAGCTGACATTGGCCGCCGCGGCGTTGAGCGCGTGGACGATGTCGCGGCTCTCGGCGGTGGGAAACAGCCAGTCGCTGGTAAAGGAGATAAGGCAGAAGCGGACGCCGGTGCCGGCGAAGGCGCGCGCGAGGACCCCGCCATGCTCGGCGGCGAGATCGAAATAGTCCATCGCGCGCGTGATGTGGAGATAGGAGTTGGCGTCGAACCGCTCGACGAAGGCGCTGCCCTGGTGACGCAGATAGCTTTCGACCTGGAAGTCGGCGTCGAACCCGAAGCTCAGCGCATCGCGCTCCTGGAGCCGGCGGCCGAACTTGCGGTGCAGGGCAGGCTCCGAGAGATAGGTGATGTGCGCCGCCATGCGCGCGACCGCAAGTCCGCGGGTCGGATTGCGCCCCTGGTTCGCGTAATCGCCGCCACACCAGTCGGGGTCGGCCATGATCGCCTGACGGCCGACCTCGTGGAAGGCGATGTTCTGCGCCGAATGCCGCGCCGCGCCGGCGATCGGTATCGCCGAGAACACCCGCTCGGGAAAGCGCACCGCCCAGTCGAGGGCCTGCATCGCCCCCATCGAGCCGCCGGTGACGCAGAACAGCCGCTCGATACCGAGGCGGTCGAGCAGCAGCGCCTGCGCCCGCACCATATCGGCGATGGTGATGACCGGGAAGTCGAGGGCGTAGGGCTTGCCGGTGGCGGGGTCGATCTCGGCGGGTCCCGACGTTCCCATGCAACCGCCGAGCACGTTGGCGCAGACGACGAAATAACGGTCGGTGTCGAGCGCCTTGCCGGGCCCCGCCATGTGCTCCCACCATCCGGGCTTGCCGGTGACGGGATGGCGTTCGGCGACGAACTGATCGCCGGTCAGCGCGTGGCAAACAAGGATGGCGTTGGACTTGCCGGCGTCGAGCTCGCCGTAGGTCTGGTACGCGACCGTGAACGGGCCGAGCTCGGCGCCGCAATCCAGCCGCAGCGGGGTATCCTCGGCCAGGGTCGCCCAGCGGCCCGGAAGCGCGTCCCCGCCGGAGGTCCATATCCGGTTGCGTTCAGCCACGTTCGTCCGTCCCGGTCGGCGCCATGCCCCGGCGGGAGGCGCGATCCGCGATGGGGCGATCCGGCATACGCCAATCTACCTTTGCATCTTCGGCCCCGTCAGTCTAGCCTCCATCGCCGCCGTCCGGGCACGCGGCGAAGACGGAACGTCATGACCAATCTCGACCGATTGCGCCGGCGCGTCGACGACATCGACGACCAGCTGCACGATCTGCTGATGCGCCGCATCGCCCTGGCGGACCAGGTAAGCGCGGCGAAATCCGGCGCCGGGAGCGGCTTCTTCCGGCCCGCCCGCGAAGCCGAGGTGCTGCGGCGCCTGGTGGCGCGGCATCGCGGATCGCTGCCGGCGCGGACGGTCGTCCGCGTCTGGCGCGAGATCATGTCGGCGATGCTGGGACTCCAGGGCGAGTTCAACGTCGCGGTCTTCGCGCCCGGCGACCGACAGGATTATCGGGAGCTTGCGCGCTCCCATTTCGGGGCCGACGCCCGGATGACGACCCACCCATCGACGCGCGGCGTCGTGGCGGCGGCGCGCGAAGGCGCGGCCGCGGTGGGCGTCCTGCCGCTCCCGGCGGACGACGGAGACGATCCGTGGTGGCTTTCGTTCGGCCCGACCGGGCGCAAGAGCCTCGCGATCGTCGCGCGACTGCCGTTCGCGCCGGCCGACGACGGACGGCGCAAGACTCCCGGCGCCCTGGTCGTCGGCGCCGCGGCGCCGGAGCCGTCGTCGTCGGATCGAAGCTTTCTCGCCGTCCGGCCTCACGCCGATGCGAGTCGCGCCAGCCTGCGGGCGGCGCTGACGAGGAAGGGGTTCAAGCCGGTCGGCATATTCGTGCATGAGAGCGACGAGGAGCCCGCGCCGGGCCGGGTCCTGGTGGAGGTGGACGGTTTCGTCGCCGCGGACGACGTCCGGTTCGCGCAGCTGATCGGAACCGGGAAATCACCGGTGCAGGGCATCGACGCGCTCGGCAGCTATGCGACGCCGTTCACCGCCGAAGAACTAGGCGGCCGCGCGCCGGACCTCGCGGACGCCGCTCGTTGAGCGCCCCCGTCCCGCGTCCGGGGATACTCGACATCTCGCCCTACGTCCCGGGCAGATCGGCGATCGAGGGCGCGGGCGAAGCGATCCGGCTGGCTTCGAACGAAGGCGCGCTGGGTCCCAGCCCACGAGCAGTCGACGCCTATGTCCGGACCGCGGCGACGATCCACCGATACCCCGACGGCGCTTCGACCGACCTGCGGGCCGCGCTGGGCGCATGTCACGGCCTCGACCCGGCGCGGATCGTGTGCGGCGCCGGTTCGGACGAGCTGCTGTACCTGTTGGGGCGGTGCTATGCCGGCCCCGGCGACGAGATATTGTTCCCCGCCCATGCGTTCGTCATGTACCGGCTGGTGGCGCTCGGCATCGGGGCGACCCCGGTCGCCGCCCCCGAACGCGACCTCACGGCGAGCGTCGACGAGCTGCTCGAGCGGGTGACCCCCCGGACCCGCGTCGTCTACGTCGCCAACCCGAACAATCCGACCGGGAGCTATATCCCGGCGGCCGAGCTGCGGCGGCTGCGCGCGGGCCTGCGCGACGACATCCTGCTGGTGATCGATTCCGCCTATGCGGAATATCTCGACCGTAACGACTATTCTCCCGGCGAGGAGCTGGTGGACGCCGGCGAGAACACGGCGGTGACCCGCACCTTTTCGAAGGCCTACGCCCTGGGCGGCGTCCGGCTCGGCTGGGCCTACTGCCCCGACCCGGTAGCCGACGTCCTCAACCGGGTGCGCGCGCCGTTCAACGTCACCAGCCCGGCGCAAGCCGCCGGCGTCGCGGCGCTGGAGGACCGCGAGTTCCTCGCCCGTTCCCGCGACCACAACGCCGCCTGGCTGCCGTGGTTGGCCGCGCGCCTCCGCGAGACCGGGCTGGCGGTCCATCCCAGCGTCGCCAATTTCGTCCTGGTGCAGTTTCCGGCCACGGCGGAGCGAGGGGCGCAGGCGGCGCAGCGTTTCCTGAACACCCGCGCCATCCTGCCTCGCGAGACCCACGCCAACGGTCTGCCCGATTGTCTCCGCATCACGATCGGCCGCGAGCGCGAGATGCGCGCCGTCGTCGATGCGCTGGCGGCGTTCATGGCGTAGCGGATGGCCAAACCCCTGTTCGAGCGCATCGCCCTGATCGGGATCGGGCTGATCGGCTCCTCGCTCGCCCGCGTCATCCGCCGCGACGACCTGGCGGGCCACGTCGCGGCATGCGCGCGCAGCGAGGCGACGCTGGCGCAGGCGCGCCGGCTCGACATCGCCCACTCGACGACGACCGATCCGGCCGAGGCCGCGGAGGGGGCCGATCTGATCGTCGTCTGCACGCCGATCGGGGCCTATGCCGCGATCGCCGAGCGGATCGGGCCGCATCTCGCCCCGGGCGCCATCCTGTCGGACGTGGGCTCGGTCAAGCAGGCGGCGATCGACGCAATGCGGCCGCATCTGCCGTCCGGCGTCCATCTGGTTCCGGGACATCCGATCGCCGGCACGGAGAATTCGGGCCCCGAGGCCGGCTTCGACACGCTGTTCGAAGGTCGCTGGTTTCTGATCACCCCGGTGCCGGAGACCGACCCGGGCGCGGTCGAACGGGTGGCCGAGCTGTGGCGGCGAACGGGCAGCATGATCGACGTGATGGACCCGGCGCATCACGACCAGGTGCTGGCGATCACCTCGCATATTCCGCATCTGATCGCCTACACCATCGTCGGGACGGCGACCGACCTCGAAGACCATCTGCGGTCCGAGGTGATCAAGTATTCGGCCGCCGGGTTCCGCGACTTCACGCGCATCGCCGCATCCGACCCGGTGATGTGGCGCGACGTGTTCCTCAACAACCGCGACGCGGTGCTCGAGATGCTCGGGCGGTTTACCGAGGACCTGACCGGGCTCCAGCGCGCGATTCGGGTGGGCGACGGCAAGGCGTTGCAGGCGCTGTTCGCCCGCACGCGCGAAATCCGCCGCGGCGTCGTCGAGGCGCGGCAGCATATCCCGCCGGCGCCGCGGGCGAGCGCGTAACCGCCGGCGGCGGCGCCCATCCCGACCGGCATGGACCGCGTCCGCGTGCTGATCGCCGGCGGCGGCCCGGTCGGGCTGACGCTGGCGCTCGAACTCGGCCTGCGCGGCGTGCGCTGCATGGTGCTGAACGACCGGCCGCACACGGCCCGGCACCCCAAGGCGAACGCGATCAGCGCCCGGTCGATGGAGCATTTCCGCCGGCTTGGCGTCGCCGGACGGTTGCGGCAAGCGGGTCTCGACGACGACCACCCGACCGACGTGGCCTATTTCACCCGGCTGACCGGATACGAGCTGGCGCGCCTCGACATGCCGTCGCGGCGGGAGGCGTTGCGCCAGGCGCGCGACGGCGACGGCCCATGGCCTACGCCGGAGCCGCCGCACCGATGTTCGCAGATCTATCTCGAACGGCATCTCGCGGCGCGCGCGGCGGAGTGCCCGGCGATCGATCTCCGCTTCGGCTGGCGGCTGGAATCGTTCCGGGAGGAGGCGGACCGGGTGGAGGGCGAAGCGGCGGAGGTCGGGACCGGGCGGCCGCTCGCGGTCGAAGCCGACTATCTCGTCGGTTGCGACGGGCCGCGCAGCGTCGTGCGCAAGCGCATGGGGATCGAGTACGAGGGCGAGTCGGGCGTCGTGCGACCGTTCATGGGCGGCGCGATGTACGCCGCCTACGTCCGGGCCAGAGTCGACCCACGCTGGCTGAGCGTCGGCCGCGCCTGGCAATACTGGGTGCTCAATCCCGACATCCGCGCTCTCCTGGCGCCGGTCGACGGCCGCGGCCGTTTCGTGCTGCTGACCAACATGCGGACCGGCGAGAGCGGGCGCGCGGTCGATCCGGCGCGGCTTCTCGCGGCCATGGCGGGCGCGGCGTTTCCGGTGGAGCTGCTGTCGGATCAGCCCTGGACGGCCGGCTACAGCCTGGTGGCGCAGAGCTATGGGCGAGGCCGGGTGCTGCTCGCCGGCGACTCGGCGCATCTGTTCACCCCGACCGGCGGGCTCGGCATGAATACCGGCGTGGACGATGCCGTCAACCTGGGCTGGAAGCTCGCCGCGGCCTGCCAGGGTTGGGCCGGCCCCGGTCTGCTGGCCAGTTATCAGGCCGAACGACGACCGATCGGTCAGCGCAACGTCGCCTTCGCCAAGAGCTTCGCCGACTCGGTTGGAAGGATGCCGGTCGCCGACGACCTGGAAGCGGACGACGACGCCGGCCGCGCCCGGCGCAAGGCGCTGGGCGCCAAGTTGCGCGAGCACGCATTCCGCGAGTTCATCATCCCCGGCGTCGTGCTGGGGCTGCGCTATTCCGACTCGCCGGCGGTGTCCTATGACGGCTTCGATCCGCCGCCGGCGGATCCCAACGCCTACGCCCAGACCGCCGCCGCCGGCGGACGCGCGCCGCATGCCTGGCTCGACGACGGGGCGGCGCTCTACGACCGGCTGGGGGACGGGTTCACCCTGCTGCGGCTGGGCGGAACGAAGGCGGATTCCGCCGCGTTGCTGGCCGCGGCGCATGAGCGGCGCGCGCCGCTCGCGCCGCTCGACATCGCCGATCCGGCGCTGCGCGAACTCTACGGGACCGACCTCGTTCTGATCCGGCCCGACCAGCACATCGCTTGGCGAGGCGACGCGGCCCCATCCGACTGCCTCGGCCTCATCGACCGCCTGCGCGGCGCCTGACCGGCGACGGCGGCGGCTCAGCGCCAGTCGATGCGGGGCAGCGGCGGCAGGCGGATCGGGCCGATCGAGAAGCGCCGGTCCTGAAGCGTAAGCGGCAGGGCGGCGCTCGACTCCCCGTCCGGCGCGCGCCGCGCCCCCTGCCCGAGAACGACCCTGGCGGCGAGCGCCGCGCTCGCCCGCAGACGCCCGGCCTCGACCAGCGCGTCGATGGCCTCCTCGTAGCCGCGCAAGCGCGCGCTCATGGCGCCGATCGGTTGCAGAGCGCCATCGAGGGCGAAGGCGCCGTCGGCCTCCAGCGTCAGCGGCGGCCAGACGACGCGGAGCCGGTCGAGTTCGATGGTTCCTCCGGCATCCCGCCACGCGGCCAGCGCGGCGGCCGCGCGGCCGATGCCCGCGGCCTCGATGTCGAGGTCGCCGATCAAAGCAAGCTCCGCGTCCAGCCGGTCGATCGGGGGTAGGGGCCGGTCGATCCGTCCGGGCAGGACGAATTCCCGGCGCTCGAGGCCCGGGTGCTCGAAGCGCGACGCCGACAGGGCGAGCCGCGCGCCCGAGGGCTTCGGCCCCGGCCCCGCGTCGGGCGCAGCCCCCGGTCGCGGCGCGGCGAAGCTCCAGCGCAGAGACCCGATCCGTATACCGTCGTCGGCCTCGATCCGATTGATCCGCGCCGACAGACCGGCGACGGCGCCGTTCGCGCGGAAACGCGCCGTCGCGCGCGCCGCGCCGAAGCGCAGCCGCAACTCGCGCGGCCGACCCCGACCGGCCAGGGCCAACCGATGATCGCCGGGAAACGCGAGCCGGACGATTCGCGGGCGCCAGGGCCGCGTCTCCGCCCGGACCGGCGGCCCCCGCCAGCGCCACCACCCGTCCGGCGGCGCGAGTCGGACGTTCCGCAGCTCGGTCCGCAGCCGCAACGGGAAGCCGCCGACGGACGGCTCGTCGAAGGCGACCGCCCAGCCCTCGGCCCGGCGATCGTCGGCCCAGACGAACAGCCCGCGCCGCAGACCGTCGGCGGCGACCATCCAGTAGCAGGCATACAGCGCCGGCAGGGCGGCAAGCACAGCGACGACGGCGAGGCGGCGGCGAGTCACGGCGGGACGCTGGCTTTTTTCATGGAAATACAATCTTAATCTGCGGAACGACGCACAACGCAGGGAAGCCCGCCGGTTCAGATCCCGTTCCGGCGGGACCGAACTGTTCCCGTGGCATGTTCGCTTTGGGCAAGGTTGGCGCATCCACCTGCGCTTCGACGCGGGATGCCGGGAAGTCGAAATCGGCTACATAGGACCCCATCTGCCGCTGTAAGGTCAAAACTCCGGCTACAACCAGTGAAGATGCCGGCCCAGCTCCAACGCATGACAGGCGAGGCGTTCCGTCGGTGCGCGCTCCGCGGGCGCCCCGGCGAAGCGCCGGGGCGCCCGGAAGGCGGTGTATCGAGAGGGTAGCACGTCCAGAAGAGTCGTGCGAAGCGGTCCCTACGCATTGCCCGTTACGCGTGATGCCGACGGTCGCGCCATCCTAGGTACGCCGGCGCTGTGCTAACATCGCCAAGCGTCTATCCATCAGGAGACTTCCATGAACGGTACCCGGCTTCCGCCGGAGCTGCCGGACGGACGGGACTCCGCCTTCGTCGGCATCGGCGCTTCGGTCCTGCGTAAGGAGGACGCGCGGTTCCTCATCGGGCGCGGGCGCTATCTCGGCGACATGGCGGTGGCGGACGCGCTGCACTGCCACGTCGTCCGCTCGCCGCACGCCCATGCGCGCCTGGGGCCGATCGGGACCGCGGCCGCGGCGGCCGCGCCCGGCGTCGCCGCCGTGTTCACCGGGGCCGACATGGCCGCCGACGGGATCGGGCCGATGCCCTGCCTGTGGCGGATCCAGTCGAAGGACGGCGGCCCCATGGCCGAGCCGCCGCGCTGGGCCATCGCCCGCGGCGTCGTCCGCCATGTCGGGGAGCCGGTCGCCGTCGTCGTCGCCGACGGCCCCGAACGCGCCGCCGATGCGGCCGAGCGGATCGAGATCGACTACGACGTCCGCCCGGCCGTCGCCGACGCCGGCGATGCGGTCGCCGACGGCGCGCCGCAGCTGCACGACGAGGCCGCAGGGAACGTCTGCTTCCGCTGGACGCGGGGCGACCCGGAAGCGGTCGAGGACGCCTTCCGTCGGGCGGCGCATGTCGTCCGGGCGAAGCTGACCAACAACCGGATCGCCGGGGCGGCGCTCGAAAATCGCTGCGCGTTGGGCGTCTACGACCCGGTCGCCGACCGCCATACCCTGTACGCGACCACCCAGGCCCCTCATCTGATCCGCCGCTCGGCGGCGGCGGAACTCGGCGTCCCCGAGGGCGCGCTCCGCGTCGTGGCCCCCGACATGGGCGGCGGGTTCGGCTACAAGGGCAAACACTACCCGGAGGAGACGATCGTCGTCTGGGCGGCGAAGCGGCTGCGCCGGCCGGTGCGCTGGACGGGAAGCCGGGGCGAGGCGTTCGTCTCCGACACCCAGGCGCGCGACCACGCGACCGAAGCGGCGCTGGCGCTTGACGGCGACGGGCGCTTCCTCGGCCTCCGGGTCGAGACGATGGCCGATCTGGGGGCGTATCTGTCCACCTTCGGCCCGGCGATCCCGAGCGCGATCTACGGCGCGCTGCTCGCCGGCGTCTATCGCACCCCCGCGGTTTCGGTCGAGGTCACCGGCGTTTTCACCAACACCACGCCGACCGACGCCTATCGCGGCGCCGGCCGGCCCGAGGCCTGCTTCGTGCTGGAGCGGCTGTGCGACCAGGCGGCAGCCGCGCTCGGGCTCGACCGCCGCGAGATCCGCCGCCGCAACCTGATACCCGCCGGGGCGATGCCCTATGCGACGCCGGTGGGACCCACCTACGACTGCGGCGATTTCGGCAGCGTCATGGCGCAGGCGCTGGAAGCGGCGGAGTACGACTCCTTCGCCGCCCGCCGCGAGGAGTCGCGGCGCCGCGGCCTGCTGCGCGGCGTCTCCGTCGCCAACTTCGTCGAGTCCTCGGGCGTCGCCCCCTCCCGCCTTGCGGGCGCGCTGGGGGCGCGCGTCGGCTTCTTCGAGGCGGCGCGGGTGTCGGTCGATCCGGCGGGCGGCGTCCATGCCTTCCTCGGCACCCACAATCACGGGCAGGCGCACGAGACCACCTTCGCGCAGATTCTGGCCGACCGGCTGGGCGCGCCGTTCGACCGCATCCGCGTCAGCGAGGGAGACACCGATACGACGCCGCTGGGGACCGGGACGTTCGGCTCGCGCTCGATCGCGGTCGGCGGCTCGGCGCTCGACCGCGCCGCGGCCAAGATCGTCGCCAAGGGCAAGCGCATCGCGGCGCATCTGCTGGAGGCGGCGCCCGCCGACATCGAGTTCGGCGGCGGCCGGTTCGTCGTCGCCGGCACCGACCGGACGCTGTCCTTCGCCGAAATGGCCCATGCCGCGCACGCGCCGCACGACTACCCCCTGGAGGAGCTCGAGCCCGGGCTCGACGAGACCGCGGGCTACGATCCGCCCAATTTCGCCTTCTCCAACGGCAGTCACGTCTGCGAGGTCGAGGTCGATCCCGAGACCGGCTCGGTGCGGCTCGCCGCCTATCGGGCGGTGGACGACATCGGCGTCGTCGTCAATCCGATGGTCGCCGAAGGCCAGATCCACGGCGGCCTCGCCCAGGGCGTGGGCCAGGCGCTGATGGAGGTCTGCCGCTACGACCGCGAAAGCGGGCAGGCGCTCTCCGGCTCGTTCATGGATTACGCCCTGCCGCGCGCCGACGACCTGCCGTGTTTCGAATCGACGTTCGACGAGTCGCAGCCCTGTACGCACAACCCGCTGGGAGCCAAGGGCTGCGGCGAGTCGGGCGCGATCGGCGCCCCGCCGGCGATCGTCGGCGCGGTGCTCGACGCGCTGCGCCCGCTCGGCGTGGACGACATCGAGATGCCGCTCACCCCGTTCCGCGTATGGCGGGCGATCCGGGCGGCGGGACGCGGGCCGTAGGCTCGCCCTCCGCGACGCAGCGGTCAGCCGCCGATCTTGCCCAGGGCGTGGAGGATGCGCTCGGGCGTCGCCGGCATCTCGTCCACCCGCGCGCCGAGCGGGCGCAGGGCGTCGTTGATCGCGACCAGCACCGCGGCGCCGGCCCCGACCGCGCCGCCTTCGCCCGCCCCTTTGGTTCCCAGCGCGGTCCCCCGGGCCGGCGTCTCGACGTGGGCCACCTGGATGTCGGGCATCTCGCCGGCCATCGGCACCAGATAGTCGGCCAGCGATCCGTTGCGCAGCTGGCCGTCGGCGTCGTATCGGCAGTGCTCGAACAGCGCCCCGCCGATCCCCTGGACGATGCCGCCCCGGATCTGCTCGTCGACCAGCAACGGGTTGACGACGCGCCCGCAATCCTCGACCGACCAATGGCCGAGCAGGGTCACGAAACCGGTGTCGGGATCGACTTCGAGCCAGGACGCCTGGACGCCGTTGGCCATGACCATCGGCCGGTGCTTGAGCGTGTATTGCCGGGTCGCCGCCAGCTGGGGCTGGAGGCCGGGCGGCAGCGTGTCCTGGCGGAAATGCCCGATCTCGCCGATCTCGGCGAGGCTCATGCGCGGCGTCCCGGTCCCGGCGTCGCATACCTGGCCGTCCGCCAGATCGAGCGCCGCCGGGTCGGACTGGAGGATGGCGCCGGCGATCTCCAGGACGTTGTCGCGCAGCGCCCCCGCCGCGGCGTGGGCCGCCTCGCCGCCGATGGTGACGCCGCGCGAGGCCCAGGCCCCGCCGCCATAGGGCGCGGTCGCGGTGTCGCCGGCGACGACGGCCACGTCATCCATCCCGACGCCCAGCCGGTCGGCGACGATCTGGGCGATTCCGGTCAGCGTGCCCTGTCCCTGGTCGGTGATGCTGGTCACGCAGCGGACTTTGCCGGAGGGCTCCAGCCGGACCGTGCAGCCGTCCCCGGTCGTGAGCCGCGCCCCCGCCGGGCCGTAATAGACCGGCCCGACCGCGGTCAGTTCGACGAAGGCGGCGACGCCGACCCCGCGCCAGACCCCGCCGGCGCGGAGCCGGGCCTGTTCGGTCCGCAGCGACTCGTAGTCCATCGCCCGCACCAGATCGTCGAGGCAGCGGACCAGCGACATGTCCTGCAGCTCGACCCCGCCCGGCGTGCGATAGGGGTACATGTCGTCGGTCAGATAGTTGCGTCGCCGCAGAGCTACCGGGTCCATTCCCGCGGCCCAGGCCGCATCGTCCACCAGCTGTTCGGCGATGGCGGTGGCGATCGGCTGGCCGACGCCCCGATACATGCCGATCGGGACCTTGTTCTCGAACACGCAGCGAAGCCGCCCGCGATAGTTGCGGTGGCGATAGGGCGCGCCGCCCAGGCGGACGACCATCAAGCCCTCGCCGACCCCGACGCGGCGATAGCCGCACACCGCGCCGATCGCGCTCACGGCGTCGATTTCGAACCCGGTGATGTCGCCCTCCCGCGAGACCGCGATCCGCCCGGCGACCCGCTGATCGCGCGAATGGATGTCGGAGACGAAGGATTCCAGCCGGTCGGCGACGTATTTCACCGTCCGGCCCATCAGCATCGCGATCGCCGCCACCGCGACCTCGTCGCCGTAGACGTTGACCTTGATGCCGAAACCGCCGCCGATGTCGGGAGCGATGACGCGGATCTTGTGCTCGGGCACGCCGAGATGCCGCGCGTATACGTCCTGCATCTGCCATGGCGCCTGATGCGACTGTCGGACGGTGAGCGTGGAGTCCACGGGGTCGAACGCGGCGATCGTGGTCCGGGGCTCCAGCGGAACGCCGGTATGGCGCCCGAAGGCGAGGCGGCGCTCGGCGACGAACGCGGCTTCGGCGAACGCGCGGGCCGCGTCGCCGGCTTCGATCACGGTCTCCAGCGCCAGGTTGTCGCCCAGCGCGGGATGCACCAGCGCGGCGCCGGGGGCCAGGGCCGCTTCCGGGTCGGCGACCGGCGGCAGCTCGCGCCACTCGACCTCCACCCGTTCGGCCGCGTCCTCGGCGAGCGCGCGGGTTTCGGCGACCACCGCGGCGACCGGGGCTCCCTGCCACAACGCCGCCTCCACCGCCATGGGATGGATCGGCGGCGATCTCAGCCCCGGCAGATGGTCGGCGGCGCCCGCCCAAGGGGCGCAGACGCGGGCGACGTCGGCGCCGGTCACCAGCCGCTTGACGCCCGGCGAGGCGAGGGCGGCGGCGCCGTCGATGCCGAGGATCCGCGCATGGGCGTAGGGGCTGCGGACGAAGGCGACGTGGAGGGCGCGGAGCGGCTGGATGTCGTCGGTGTAGCGCCCGCGCCCGCGGGCCAGGCGGCGCGCTTCGGTCCTCGGCAGCCGCCGGCCGACGGCGCCGGCGCCCGCGGTATCGCTCATCGCGCCGCGGGCTGGCCCGCAAGCCGCCTGTCGAGCGTCGTCTCGATCGCGTCGACGATCGCGTGGTAGCCGGTGCAGCGGCAGTAATTGCCGGAGATGAACTCGCGGATCTGCCGGCGCGTCATCGGCGCCGGGTCCTTCAGCAGCTCGGCCGCGGTCATCAGCATCCCCGGCGTGCAATAGCCGCATTGCAGAGCGTTGCGCTCGACGAAGGCGTCCTGCAGGTCGGCGATCTCGCCGGTGTCGGAGACGCCCTCGATGGTCAGGACCTCGCAGCCGTCGGCCTGCACCGCCAGCATCAGGCAGCCGCGCACGACCTCGCCGTCGACCCGCACCGAACAGGCGCCGCACACGCCGTGCTCGCAGCCCAGATGGGAGCCGGTGAACCCCAGTTCGATGCGCAGGAAGTCCACCAGATGCTGACGCACCTTGACGCTGCGCGTCACGGTCTCGCCGTTGACCGTGAGGGCGATGTCCGCGGTCTCTTCCATCACGCCGCCCCCGCGCGTTGCAGGGCCTCGGCCAGCAGGCGGCCGGTAAGCACCCGCGCCAGATGAAGCTTCATCGCCGGACTCCCATGCAGGTTGTCGATCGGGTCCAGGTCGTCGGCGAGCGCCGCCTGGACCGCGGCCAGGCGCTCGTCGGACCAGGGGCCGGCCTCGGCGGCGGCGATCGCCTTCGGCGCGAGGCGGGGCCGGTCCTCGCTGGCGAAGTAGACCAGCCGGAGATCGGCGAAGGTCCGCCCCTCGACGCGGCCGTGGCAGGCGACCCCGCTCAGGGCGAAGTCGCCGTGGCGCCGGCTGAGCTCGGTGAACGCCGAGACGTAGCCCGGCCGCTGCGCCGGCGCCCGCGTCTCGACCAGGATCTCGTCGGCGCGCCGCGCGGTCTCGTACAGCCCCTTGAAGAAGTCGGCCGCGGCGACCGTCCGCCGTCCGTTCCGGCTGGCGAGCACGAACGAGGCCGAACAGGCGAGGGCGCAGGCCGGTAGTTCGGCCGCCGGATCGGCGAGCGCGATGCTGCCGCCGAAGGTCCCCCGGTTGCGGACCGCGACATGCGCCACCTGCGGCATCGCCTCGGCGATCAGCGGCAGATGGCGGGCCACGGCCGCCGACCGCATCACCTCGGCATGGCGGGCGAGAGCGCCGATGCGAACCTCGTCGCCCTCGACCGAGATCCCCTTCAGCTCGTCGATGCGGTTGATGTCGATTAGGATCCGGGGCGTCGACAGCCGCATGTTGAGCGTCGGCATCAGGCTCTGCCCGCCCGCGAGGATGCGGGCGTCGTCGCCATGCTCGTCGAGCAGCTCCAGCGCCCGGTCGAGGCTCTCGGGCCGGGCGTATTCGAACTTCGGCGCCTTCACGCGCGTCCTCCCCGTCTGCCGCGATCGCCGGTACGATCGCTCCTCCCGGCGGCATATTATCCGAGCCGGGCGGATGAGCAAGATCGGGTTTGCGAAACCGGGAGAGACGGCGATGGCGGCGTGGGAAGAGGTTTCGATCGACAGGATGTTCCGCATCGACGGCGAGGCGGCGTGGGTGACGGGCGCAGCGGCCGGGTTCGGCCGCATCGCGGCGCTGACCCTGGCCCGGGCCGGGGCCGCGGTCGCGGTCACCGACATCGACGGCGACGGCGCCGCCGGGGTCGCCGAAGAGATCGCCGCGGCCGGCGGCAGGGCACTGGCGATCGCCCTCGACGTCGCCGACCGGGGGCGCGTCCGCGAAGCGGCGACCGAGATCGCCGATGCGCTGGGCGGCATCGGGATACTGATCAACAACGCCGGCATCGCGCGGCGCGGGCCGACCGAGACCCTCGCCGACGAGGACTGGGACGCGGTGGTTGCGGTCAACATGACCGCGCCCTTCGTTTGCGCGCGCGAGGCCAGCCGCTACATGCTCGCTGCGGGCGCGGGGCGCATCGTCAACATCGCCTCGATCATGGGCTTCGTCGGCAACGGCCTGTTTCCCCATCTCGCCTATCAGGCGACCAAGGGCGGGCTGGTCAACATGACCCGCTCGCTGGCGGTGGAATGGGCGGGGCGCGGCGTGCGGGTGAACGGGATCGCGCCCAGCTTCTTCCGCACCGGCTTCGGCAGCGCGGTGCTGACTCCGGAGACCGTCCGGGCGATCGAGGAGCGGACGCCGCTGGGCCGCCTCGGCCGGCCCGAAGAGCTCGCCGGCGGCATCCTCTATCTGGCGAGCCCGGCGTCGTCGATGGTCACCGGGCACGTGCTGGCGATCGACGGCGGCTGGCTGGCTTGGTGATTCGATCTGGACCGCATTGCAATCTTCGATTGCGAGAAGTCCGCCGCCGGAATCATCCCCGCCCAGCGCGCCGCGCCGCGCCGGGCGGGGAGGTGGGGGCCGCTCCGGCAGCAAAAAATCGTGATTTCGTTGTATTTCAAAGAGTTACGGCGAAAAAACAGCGAAAAAGCAAGGGAAAAACCGGCCGAAATCGGGACGAAAGCAGGCAAAAAACGGAAGGTATCGCGCCCTGAAGCCGATTGTCGGCAGGCGGCGGCATCCGCTCCGCTTCGCTCGGTCCGGATCCGGGCAGGCGCAGAGAAGAGACCACGTGCACAATCTTCGATTGCGGAAAATCCGCTCACGGTAACCTCCATTCCGGGCGACGAAAAACCCCGCGGGCGGGACATCGCGGGGCTCCGGTCGCATCCGTCGATTTCGGCGCAGCATAACGCAAACGCTTCTCCGTGTCAAGCGGAAAATTCACCGGCGCTTCACGGGATAGGGGGAATCGTTGTAAACCTGCCGGAGAAAGCCGCCGTCCCGCGGCGCTGGAGGCGTAGTGCGAGGAAGGTCACGGATGGATAGGGGCGCAGGCGCGTCCGGGCGGACGGCGCTCCGCGCGGTCGCGCTGGCGGTCGCGCTGGCGGTTGGGCCGATGCTCGCCGGGTGCGGCGAGAACTACTCCGAGCTGGCGCGTCGCCAGCACGCGCAGGTGACGGAATGGGTGCGCAATCTGGGCGCCGCCCTCGACCGCGGTCTCATCCGCAACGCCAACGTCATCAAGCGCTATGCCGAGTTCGTCCGCCGCGACCGCCCGGAGGTGGCGGCGCTGGCGGCGGAACTCGCCAGAGAGGGCACGACCGCGGGGCTCGCCTATTCGTCGCTCACCGGCCGGCTGGGCCGGGTCGATCTCGATCCCGCGGGCGAAAGCGAGGCGGATCGGAGCCTGGAGGAGCTGCTGCGGATCGAGGCGGCCGCCGACGTCGACGTGTTCAACGACAGCCTGATCGACGTGGCCAACGTGCTCGCCGACCTGTCGCAGGGTCGGCTGCCGCGGCTCCACATCCCGTCCGCGGCGCCGCGCGCCGAGACCGGCCCCGGCAGCCATCTGGTGGGCAATCCGCGCTACGGCGAGTGGCGGGAGAGCAGCGGCGGCGGCAGCTTCTGGGCATTCTACGGCCAGTACGCGCTGATGCGCGACTTGTTCTTCACGCCCCGCGCCTATTCCTACGGCGACTGGTATCCGCGCCGGGGCTGGTCGTATTACGGCGACGTGGGCCGGCATTACTACGGCGCCCGCGCCGACTCGCAGCGCTGGGAGCGCGCGGCGGCGACGCGGGGCGCGCCGCCGCGCCGGTCCTACGGCCCGCTGCGCAGCCAGCGGCGGCTCAGCACCTACGGGCGGAGCGCCGGCCGGAGCCCCGGCGCCGCGACCCGGCGGGCCTCGTCCTACGGCCGGACCTCGGCCTATGGCGGCTCGGCGCGCGGCGGGCTGCGCGCGGGCGGCTTTCGCGGCAAGTAACCCACAGGCGGAGCACAGCCGGATATGGATGCCACGCTTTCCACGGGCGACACGATCGGCCTCCTGGCCATGGACCTGGCGATCGTCTTCGCCGTGCTGCTGCTGGCGCGCCTGCTGTATGGCGTCGTCAGCGGCGTCGACGCCATGCGGGGGCTTGCGGACCGGGGCAATTTCGCCGTCGGCGTCTCGCTCGCCGGCGCCATCGCCGGCGTCGCGACGATGCTGGGCGGCGTGCTGTCGGGCGGGCTCGCGCGCGGCTACGGCGCGGAAGCCGGGCTGGTCGCCGCCTACGGGGCGGCCGGGCTGGCGCTGATGTGGGTCACCCGGCTGATCTTCGACCGCATCGCGCTGCCGCGCCTCTCGGTCGGAGACGAGATCGCCGGCGGCAACGTCCCGGTCGCGGTGGTCGATGCGGGCAACATGATGGCCACCGCGATCATGCTGCGCGCGGTGATCGTATGGTCGGACGACGCGCTGGTCCCGGGGCTGATCGCCGTTGCGCTCGGCTATGCGGCGTCGCAGATCATCCTCACCCTGACCGCCTATTACCGCATCTGGCTGTTCGGGCGGCGCAACCGGGGCGCCCGGTTCGACGCCGCGGTGCAGGGCGGGAACGCCGCCCTGGCCCTCCGCTTCGTCGGCTTCCAGATCGGGGTGGCGCTGGCGGTGACGGCGGCGTCGGGCGTTGCGCCCTACGACGCCGGCGGCGACCCGCTGCTCCAGGCCGCGATATGGGGAGCGGTCTCGGCCGCGGCCGCCCTGGCGCTCGCCTTGCTCGGCCTGATCGCCGAGCGATGCGTGCTCACCGGGATCGACCTGTCCGAGGAGGTCGACCGCCAGGGCAATCCGGGCGTGGCCCTCACCGAGGCCGCGGTCTACGTCGCGATCGGGTTCCTGCTGCTGTCGCACCTCGCCTGATGCGAATCCCGCTGCCGGCCGGCGCGCGGCGGCTGCGACCGGCGCTTCCGATCGGCGCCCACGACGCGGCGATCATGCTGGTCACCGGCGTGCTCGCCGGTTGCGGCCTGGTGTACGAATACCTGCTCGCCCACGTCGCCGGGCGGGTGCTGGGCGCGGTCGAGGCGGTCATCTTCGCCATGATCGGGGTGATGATCGTCTCGATGGGGATCGGCTCCTTCCTGGCGCGGACGGTCCGCCGCCCGTTCGCCGGCTTCGCCTGGCTGGAGGCGACCCTGGCCGGGCTGGGCGGGCTGTCGGTGCTGCTGCTGGGCGGCATCGCGGCCCTCGCCGCGGTGCTGCCGCGCGCCATCGCCGAGACCTACGGCCTGCCGCGGGATCTGACGCCGCAGGGCGGCCTGTCCGCGGCCCTGGAGACCGGCGCCGCGTTCGCGCCCTATTGCCTCGGCGCCGCGGTCGGCGTGCTGGTGGGCATGGAGATCCCGCTGCTGGCGCGGGTGCGCCAGACCTTCCACCGACGCCATCTGGTCCACAACACCGGCGCGATCTACGGCGCGGACTATATCGGCGCCGGGATCGGGGCGGCGCTGTGGGTCGGGTTCATGCTGGCGATGGAGCCGGCGCGCGCCGCGGCGCTGACCGCGGCCGTCAATCTGACGATGGGCGTCGCGTTCGTGACGCTCTACCGGCGTCGGATCGGACGAATCGCGCCGGTCCTCGCTTTGCACGCCGCGATCGGCGCGCTGCTGCTGGCCGCGGGGCTGCGGGGCGGCGACTGGGCCCAGGCGATGGAGCAGCTGCTCTATCGCGACCGGGTGGTCTACAGCGCCAACACCGGCCATCAGCGGCTGACGATCACCGAGCGGATCAACGACCCGGACGGCCCCCCGATCTACACCTTCTTCATCAACGGCCGCACCCAGTTCGCCAGCGACGACGAACACATCTACCACGCGATGCTGACCTACCCCGCCCTCGCCGCTTCGGCGCGGCGCGACCGCATCCTGGTGATCGGCGGCGGGGACGGGCTGGGCCTCCGCGACATCCTCCGCTGGCGGCCCCGGGAGGTGGTGCTGCTCGATCTCGATCCGGCGCTGGTGGCGCTGTTCTCCCGGCCGCTGCTGCGCGAAGGGCGGGTCGTGAACCGGCCGCTGCTGGAGCGCAACGAATTCGCCTTCCGCGACCCCCGCGTGCGCACGCTGTTCGGCGACGCCTTCGTCACCGTGGACGAGCTGCTGCGGGACGGGCGGCGGTTCGACGCCATCGTCGTCGATCTGCCCGATCCGAGCCATCCCGACCTGGGGCGGCTCTACAGCGTGCGGTTCTACGCCAAACTCCGGCATCTGCTGGCCGGGGACGGCGCAATCTCGATCCAGTCGACCTCGCCCTACCATGCGCGCGAGACGTTTCTGAGCATCGGCAAGACCGTGGCCGCGGCCGGCTTCGCCAACGTCGAGCAATACCGCCAGAACGTGCCCAGCTTCGGCGAATGGGGCTGGACCATCGCCACCCGGCGCGGCGCGCCGGCGAGCCGGCGGCTGGCCCGGCTGAAGTCGCTCCCGGTCGATGACGGCTGGACCACCCGCGAGGTCCTGCTGGGCGCGTTCGCCTTCCCGAAGGGCAGTTTCGACGGGATCGAACGGATCGAGGTCAACCGTCTCGGCAACGCCGCGGCCTATCGCTACTATCGGCGCAGCTGGGAACGGGAGCAGGGGCTGTATCCGGGCGGCGCCCCTTGACAGAGCGGCCCGGACCGCCTATTTCGTGACATGTCACTTCGTGACAGGTCACGAACGCCGATGAGGGACGCAACACCGGACGAAGGCGCGCGCGGACGCCCGCTCACCGTCGCCGAGCGCAAGCGTCGCCAGCGGGCGCGGCTCCAGCAGGCGGGTCTGACGCCGGTGCAGGTGTGGATTCCGGCGGCGTATCGCCGGGAGCTGCGCCGGATCGAGCTGCTGCTGCGCCGGGGCGCCGCGCCGGCGCCGGACGAAGGGGACATCTTCGGTTCAACCAGGAAGGACGCCATGGACATCACGCTGTTGCGGAAGACGCTCGACGACTTCACCTCGCCCAACGGGTTTGCGTTCGCGACGCTGGACCCGGCCGACGAGCAGGGATTCGGAGTCGTCGTCGAGGACCGAGAGGAGTTTCCGATCTTCGTCTCGGTGGACGACGAGCAGCTCCTGTGCCTGACCTATCTGTGGAGCGAGGAGCAGGTGAAGCCGGAACGGCGGACCGAGCTGCTGGCGACGCTGTTGGAGATGAACGTGCCGCTGCCGCTGTCGTCCTTCGGCAAGATCGGCGACCGGTACGTGCTGTTCGGGGCGCTCGCGGCGAGCGCCTCGACGGACGACGTGGTGACCGAGATCGAGGCGTTGAGCGACAACGCGCTCGAGGCGCTCGAAGTCGCCGCGCCCTATTTGAACTGACGCGCAGCCAGGGAGGTCGAAATGGCGATTCTCGCGAAGATGTTCACCGCGTTGAGAGGCGGCGCCACCGAAATCGGCGAGGCGGTCGTCGATCATCAGGCGCTGCGCATCCTGGACCAGGAGCTGCGCGACGCGGACAAGCAGCTGGGCGAAGCCAAATCCCAGCTCACCGAGGTGATGGCGCAGCGCAAGAGCGTCGAGCGCGACATCGCCCGGCTCGACGCCGCCATCGCCGAGCATGAGGACTACGCGGCCAAGGCGCTCGACAAGGGCGACGAGACCCTGGCCGCGGAGGTCGCCGAACGCATCGCCCGGTACGAGGAGGAGCGCGGGCTCCAGCGGCAGGCCTTCGCCCAGTACGACTCCGGGGTCAACCAGCTCAAGCGCAGCGTCAAGGCGACCGAGCGCAACATCGCCGCGATGAAGCGCCAGGTGAGCATGGTCAAGGCGACCGAGCGGGTGCAGAAGGCGAGCGCCGCGGCGAACGCGCGTTTCTCCGGCTCGGCCACGGCCATGACCTCGGCGACCGACTCGCTGGAGCGCATCAAGAAGCGCCAGCAACAGCGCGCCGACCGCATGGAGGCGGCGGCGCAGCTGGCCGGCGAAGACGAGGGCGGCGATCTCGACCGCAAGCTGAAGGAGGCCGGCATCGTCGCCGGCGGCGGGGCGGCCGCCGACGTGCTGGCGCGGATCAAGGCCAAGCGCGGCGGCGGCTGATGCTGCGCCGCCTGTTCGGCAGGCGCGCCGACGGCGACGCCGGGGACGCGCCGCGCCGGGCGGACGAGCCGTGGGAGCTCCGCGCCGGGGACTTCCTGAAGTTCGGCTACGTCGCGCCGCACGGCCTGTCGCAGGCCGAGCTGCAGGTAGCCTCTGCGCACGCCCTCGATCTCGGCGGCCCCGGCAAGACGCGGCGCGTGCTGACGCTCGACGGCGGCGCGGCGGGGCGCTACGGCCTGTGGCGAGACGAGCGCGGCGTCCTCGCCCTCGCCCTCGAGATCCAGCGGCCCACGGTCGAGCGGCTGTTCGACCTGGACGAGTTCGCGCTGCTGTTCGACCCCGACCGACCGCCCGATCTGGTGCTGCATCGGCGGCGGGAACTCGCCGAGCTCGAAGGCTGGACGGCGCCGGTCTACCGGCAGGAGGCGGCCCTCCAGGCCTATCGGCAAGAGGGCGACCCGACGACGGCGGACGACGAAGGCGGCGGGACGGGCGCGGCGGCCGAGGGGTTCGACCATTACCGGCTGGTCGGCGACCGGCGCCGGTTCGCGGTCGAGGCCGCGGTCTTCGACGGCGGGCGGACGGAGGTGACGCTGATCGCGCTCGTCGACCGGTCGATCGTCGAGGAGACGTGGCCGGCCTGACGGTCGGGCGGTCGCGCGTCGATGCTTCAGTTCCTCCTGCGGTTGCGCCGGCGGCGGCGTCCGGCGGCGGAGCCGGCCGCCGGGCGGGCGGTCGGCGGGTTGGCGCTCTATCTGCTGCTGATCGTCTGCCTGCACGCCGCGGCGATGATGGCGTTCGAGGGGCTGTCGGCGGGCGATGCGGTCTGGCTCACCGTGACGACGATCACCACGGTCGGCTATGGCGACCTGTCGGCGGCGAGCCCCGCCGGCCGCGTCGCCACGGCGCTGCTGGTCTATGCCGGCGGGATTTTCGCGCTCGCCAAGGGAGCGGGAGACTATTTCGACTATCGCGCGTCGCGGCGGCTGCGCATGGTCCGGGGCCAGTGGAGGTGGAAGTTGGAACGCCACGTGCTGTTGATCAACGCGCCCCGGTCGGGGGCCGAACATTACTTCGACCGGCTGGTGCGCCAGTTCCGCGCCACCCGATGGGGCCGGGACCGGCCGATTCTGATCCTGACCGAGGCGTGGCCGGACGGGCTGCCGGCGAGCCTGACGCGGCTGGGCGTCGTGCATGCGCATGGCCGGGGCGAAACCGGGGACGGGCTGGCGGCGGCGGACGCCGCGCGGGCCGCGGCGGTCGTGGTGCTGGCGGAGGGCGGCGACGCGCGGTCGGACAGCGTGACCTTCGACGTGGTCCACCGGCTGCGCGCGCTCGACGCGGACGCGCCGGTGCTGGTCGAATGCGTGGACGACCGCAATCGCGACCGGCTGCGTCAGGCCGGCGCGTCGGCGGTGATGCGCCCGATGCGCGGCTACCCCGAGATGGTGGTCCGCGCCGTGGTGGCGCCGGGCTCGGAGTCGATCATCGAGAACCTGTTCACCGCCCATGGCGACGAATGCGTCCGCTACGAGGCGGCGGTGGACGACATGCCCTGGGCCGAACTCGCGGCGCGGCTGATCCGCGACGGCGCCGGCACGCCGATCGCCTATGCCCGGGCCGACGACGGGGCGATCGCCTGCAATCCGCTGGGGTCCGAACGGGTGCGCGCCGCGGCGCTCTATCTGCTGGTCAAGGAAGGGTACGGCCTGGAGCCGGAACGGGTGCGCCGGATCGCGAGCGGCGGCTGATGCGCGGTGTCGCCCGAGCCTTGGGCCGGTCTTGCTACTTCCACCGTCCCGACCTCGCGCCGGAAACCGTGCGGTCCCGAGTCCCGGTCGAGCGAGGGCGGACGCTGCGCGGCGGCGTCTCGCTCGACACCCCGGGCGGCCGCGGTAAGGTCGCGGTCGGGTCGGCCGTCGATCTCCGCCACTCGAAATACATTCCATTCAGGCTACCATTCGATGTGCGCCGAAAGGCGCTTCGCGTCGTCGACGGTGCGCAGCTTGACCGTCCATTCCCGACCGCCGTTCGGATCGTCTTCGAAGTCGCCTCCGAAGTTCTTGGCCAAACGGCGTTTATCGTATCCGCCCCGTTCCAATGCGGGCTTACGAAAGACGCGACGCGCGACGGAAAGGGGGAGAGGCCGAAGCCCCTCCCCCATATTTGTCCGACGGCTCGGTAAGGAGCCGCCTTACTGTAGCTGCTCTCCAAGACAGCGCCCGATGGTTGACCAGGCACCGCATGGGAGTCAACATGTTTTTGGTCGAATCTGTCGAGGATATTTCATGAAGGTTGGATGGGGTATCGACATCGGCGTGGCGAGTCTCGGCTTCGCAGTCATCGAACTGGATGGCGCGGGCCGACCTAAGGGGCTGATCGACGGGGTTTCCCTTGTGTATCCGGCACCAACGGGGGCGGCGGATCGGACACGCTACAAGTCCATGCGAACGCAGAACGAGAGACGCGGCGACCGAATCAAGGCGCTGCGTTCGGAACTCGCGCGCCTGTTCGACCTCGACCCTGGCTTCGATTCGGAAAACGCCCATCCCGACCTCACCGACGGCGTCAAGAAAGATGGGACACGAAGACGCAACACTTCCCGCGTCCGCCTGCGAGCGCGTGGTCTGTCCAAACCCCTGAGCGCCGGCGATCTGGCCCGTGCGATTTTGCACCTCGCCAAGAGCCGGGGCCAGCGTCTGACGCGAGGTCTCAAGGATGCCCAGAACACCGACGCCAAGCAGCAGGCGAAGGATGCCGAGGAACGTCAACGCATGGCGAACACCGCCAACGAGACCAAGCAGGACCTCGCAGAGCTCGGTATCGAGCTCGGGCTGGACGATCCTGCCCACCCTTCGCAACTGTTGATGAGCAGAGCCGGTGAAACGGGAACGACCCGGCTGAAGAAGGACCGGGAAGGGATGCCGGTCTTCACCCGCGGCATGGTGCGGGCGGAACTGAACGCCTTGCTGAAGACCCAACAGCCTCACCACGGCGTGCTGATCGACACGGTTCGTGAGAAACTCATGGAAGCGGTCTTCAAGGAAGAGAAGCCGAAGGCGCCGATCATTGGTAAATGCCGCTACGGTGTCCGTGACGCGGGCGGCGAGATCGAGATCCGTCTGCCACGCGGCAGCGACCTCTTCCAGCGCAAACGAATCTACGAGGAGGTCAACAACCTGCGCCTGATCTCGTCGGGAGCCACCAAGGATGGACCGTTAAGCAAGGAGCAGCGCGACATCCTGACGTCCTTGCTCCTCGATGGTTGCGACCTGACGGCCAAGAAGGTCCGAAGCGTGTTGAATTTGGGAACGAACGCCTTGGCCGACAAGACCAGCCTGGATATCTCGGATCGACGGAAGGGGCGGAAGACGGCAGGCAGGTTGCAAGGCCATCTGTTGGCGGCCGCCATGGCCAAGGCGGATGCTCTCGAACAATGGCGGGGCTTCGATGAAGGGCTCCGGGAAAAGATCGCCAGCCTTGTTCGCACGGAGGACGACAAGGAAGTTTTGCGCGATGAACTGACAGTGCTCGGCCTTTCCGAGAACGCCGCACGGGAGCTTTCCGATGCCCGCCTGCCGGCGACCTATTCCGCCGCGGGCGAGACAGCGACGCGCAAGCTCCTGGCGGAGTTGGAAACGGATGTCATCTCCAATCATGAGGCGGAACAACGCGCCAAGCTGGAATCTATGGACCCACCGTCCTGTCGCGACCTGCTGCCGTACTACGGGGAAATCCTGCAAGGATGGTGCATCGGGGGCGATGGCGCTTCCGCCGGTTCCGACGAAGCTCGTTTCGGCCGCATTCCCAATCCGGTCGTGCATGTGGCGCTCAACCGGTTGCGTAAGACCGCCAACGCCTATCTGGACCTCTACGGCAAGCCAGACCGTATCTGCGTCGAACTGGCCCGTGACCTCAACAAGAGCGCCGAGGATCGCGAGCGGGCTGAGAAGGACGCCGCCGACAACCGCAAGAAGAATGAAGATTACATCGAAACGCGGGGCGCACACAAGCGCAAGCTCACACGCAAAGATCTGCGCCGAATGAAGCTACACGGGATGCAGGGCGGCGAATGCCTGTACACGGGGCGACAAATCTCCATGGAGCATCTTTTCGACGAATCGTCGGTGGAAGTCGACCATATCCTGCCCCGCGCCGAAACCTTGGACGATGGCGTCGCCAACCTCGCTCTGGTGTTCAAGGAAGCCAACGCTTTCAAGGCCAAGCGATCGCCTTTCGAAGCCTTCAGTCAGGGCTACAAGGATCAGGACTACGAGCACATCCTCCAACGCGCATTGAAGCGCGGCAAGGGCGTGTACCGGCGTTTCAAGGAAGACGCCATGGAACGTTACAGGGACCAGGACGATTTCCGGTCCAGATTCCTCAACGACACCCGCTATGTCGCCAGGATGGCGGCGCGCTATCTGTCGTGCGTCTGCGCCGACCCCGATGGCGTCGTCAGCCTGAACGGGCGGATCACGTCGGCTCTCCGCCGTCAGTGGGGTCTCCATACCCTGATCCGGGACATCATGAAAGACGAGGGCCGCCTCGACGCCGCCGACGTCGAAGCTCTCAAGGGCGGCGGGACCCTCGAGGAAACCAAGGCGCGGCGCAAACGCGCGGACAAGATACGCTGGGATCACCGGCACCACCTGCTGGACGCGGTTGTCGCCGCCTGCACGACGCGAAGCGACGTGCAGCGCCTCCAGACGCTCGCGGGGCTGGGCGCGGGCGGCGAAAGCGCCGGCGAGATTCTCGCCGGGGTTCGCCGCGCCGATTCCGAGAACGCGGGGATATGCTGGCAGCCCAAATTTCGGGATGACGTCAAGGCTTTTCTGCAAAAACCGTCGCGACGCGACGCCGCGGCGGGCGAACGGCCCGTCACCTCGGTGGTCGTCAAGGCCGATCACGATCCGCGAGGCCGGCTGCACGAGGAGACGAACTACGGCCTCATATGCGAGGTTCCGGACAAGCCCGGCCAGTACGTCGCCCGCGATCACGTCGCGATCGCGGGTCTGAGCCCCAAACAGATCGAAGAGCTCGACATGCCCAAGACCGCAATCCAGGACGTCGAGCGGGCCAAGAAAGCGGGCGCGCGCATCTGGTGGGGTGGAGACGATCCCATATCCGCCCTGCGCCACAATCTCGCCAAGGATATAGCGGCGTTGCGGATGCGACTCCTGGAACTGATGGATGGAACGCCGGCCGAGGCTCTTGCGAAAGCGCGCACGGACAACGGCCGGAAAAAAGCACGGGCGAATTGGGCGACGAGCCGATACATCGAAGAAACCGGCCGCCGGCGTTATACGCGGGTTCAGGTCCTCTCTCTGCGCATCCTGAAGGGGTCCGCGCGGCATGACGGGAAACCGAAACGGGCGAACCGGGAGGGCGGGAACGACCGGCTGGTTTATTTCGTCAACGACAAGGGAGATCGCGACTTGGAGGTCGTCTCGGCTCTGGACGCCAACACACCGGGTTTCAGGGAGCGCTGGCGCCGCGACGGCGGTCGTCCGCTGTTCTTCTTGCGGAAAGATGATCTGGTCGAGATGGCCACGGATCCGAAGCCGGACTCGCCGCGCGGGATCTACCGCACCGTCTCCTTCTCCGACGCGGACGGGCTCGATTTGAAGTTCCTGCCCGTCGAGGAAGCGCGCGCGCTAGAGAAAGCACCGAAGCATGTGAGGACCCGAATCAGGAATCTCAAAGGGTTCCGGGACCGCGCGCCGGTCATGGTTGTGTGCGACCCCACGGGCCGCGTGCGTTGGCGAGGCCCCCGCCTCAACTGACGATGTGGCGCGTCGTCGACATCGCCGACGAGAACCGAGTTCTCTCCCTGTCGAGAGGCGGTCTGAAGGTTTCCGGAGACGGCGTCGGATTGGGCCGTGTGCCGCTTTCCGACATTCAATGCGTCCTCGTGCACGGTCATGGCACCATGCTGTCCCTGTCGTTGGGCGCGGCCTTGGCCGAGGCCGGGATTCCCCTGGTTCTATGCGCCCACAACCATGCGCCCGTTGCTTTGTCCCTGCCGGTATCGGGAAACTTCGAGCAGGCGGCTCGGCTCACCGCGCAGGCGTCTCTGTCCCTGCCCAGGCGCAAGCAGCTCTGGCGGCGACTGGTCATGGCCAAGATCGCATCCCAGGCGCGGGCGCTTGAGATTTCGGGGCGACCTGGACACGCGGGACTCGCCAAGCTTGCGAGGTCGGTGCGATCCGGCGACCCGGACAATGTGGAAGCGCGCGCCGCGCGTTTTTATTGGCGGCGTTTGATGGGCGGCAGCTTCCGGCGCGACCCCGACGGCGATGGGCTCAACGCTCATCTGAACTACGGCTACGCGGTCGTTCGCGCCGCGATGGCCCGCGCGGTCGTCGGCGCCGGTCTGGCGCCGGGGCTGGGGCTGCACCACCGAAGCCGGTTGAACGCCTTCCAACTGGTCGATGACCTGATGGAACCCTTTCGGCCTCTCGTCGATCGTACGGTCTGGCGCAACCGGAGGGACTGGATCGGGGAGATGACGACGACGGCGAAACGGGAACTGGCGCAAGTCGTCAACGGCGTCATGGCGACCGACGCGGGATCCAATTCCGTCTCGCGGGTCATGTCCATGCTGGCTCATTCGCTGGCCGAAGTCTGCGTCGGGCAGGCGAAGGATTTGGCTTGGCCGCTCGACTGGAGTCTGCTGACCCAGGCAGAGCTCGATCTTGGTCACTGACCGAGAACGCAGGCTGATTCGACGGCGCTTGCGCGGTCGGACGGGCGCGTGGATGGAGAGCGTATCCGGCTACAGGGCCATGTGGCTTGTGGTGTGTTTCGATTTGCCCGTAGGCGATCCGAGGGAGCGGCGCGACGCGACCCGCTTCCGTCATCGCCTTCTGGACGAAGGGTTCACGATGAAACAGTGGTCGGTCTATGTCCGCTACTTCGTCACCCGAGCGCAAGCGGACGCCGCCGCCGACAGAATCGGCGGCCACACGCCGCCCATGGGCAAGATCTCGATGATGTTCATCACCGACAAGCAATATGGGATGGTGCGCAACTTCCAAGGCCGAATCCGCGCCGAGTCGGAGCGGAAACCCGACCAGCTGGCCCTATTCTGATAGTCCATGTGACAAACGCGGGCCGGAAAATCCCGGCCAACCCATTGATTTACAATGGATTGGCCGGGATGCAACCGTAGCACATGCTGTCTTGGAGAGCAGCTACAGCCAAACAGTCACCTTCGCCGCAAACGAATCCACCGTAGCACATGCTGTCTTGGAGAGCAGCTACAGCAGAAGGCCGTCGTCGCCAGGGAGCATGATCACCGTAGCACATGCTGTCTTGGAGAGCAGCTACAGCTCCCTTGCCGTAACCGGGGGTCTCGATGCTACCGTAGCACATGCTGTCTTGGAGAGCAGCTACAGCCTGGTCGCCGGGCTCAAGGCCCTGCCGGTGACCGTAGCACATGCTGTCTTGGAGAGCAGCTACAGCAGCTGCTGATCGTCTCTCGCGAGCTGGAGCACCGTAGCACATGCTGTCTTGGGGAGCAGCTACTGGCCCGCATTTCTCATTCCGGCCGTGGTCTGCGCAGCCGTGTCATCGCCCTCACCGGGGGGGGGGGGGGGGGGGGAAGGGCGCATGGCGCGGCGCAGCTGGCGGACCTCCCACCAACCCCAGGCGCCGCCGACGAGCAGCAGCACGATCACCAGCGTCAGGGTGATGCGGAACAGGAAGAGCCAGACCAGGACGAACAGGATCAACCCGACGGCGATCCAGAGGCGGATCACGACGACGCCCCCTGCCCGCCCCCGCCGGGCGGGTCGGCCGCGGTGAGGCCCGGCCGCCACAGGACGTCGGCGTCCCCGTCGTCGTTGGCCTGGCGGGCGAGCACGAACAGCAGGTCGGAGAGCCGGTTGAGATAGGCCAGGGCTTGCGCGTTCACCGGCTCGGCCGCGGCGAGGGCGGCGAGCGAGCGTTCGGCGCGGCGCACCGCGGTGCAGGCGAGATGGAGATGCGCCGCGGCCGGCCCGCCCCCGCGCAGCACGAAGGAGGCGAGCGGGGCCAGGGCCGCGTTCACCTCGTCGATCTCCGCCTCCAGCCGCGTCACCTGGCCGGCGCGGATGCGGAGCGTTCCGTCGTCGGCGTCGGCGTCCGGGCCAGAGCCGGGGCGGGAGACGTCGGCGCCGAGATCGAACAGGTCGTTCTGGATGCGTTCGAGCATCGCGGCCGGCCCGGCGCCCCCGGCGTGCAGCCGGGCGAGCCCGACGGCGGCGTTCGCCTCGTCGACCTCGCCCTGGGCCTGGATGCGGGGGGCGTGCTTGTCGATGCGCGAGCCGTCGGCCAGCGACGTCCGGCCGCCATCGCCGCCGCGCGTATAGATGCGGTCGAGCTTCACCATGCCGCAGCCTCGGCGAACGGGTCGCCGGGGAAGGCGAACAGGCGTTCGACGGGGAGTTCGCCCTCGATCAGCCGCTGGTCGCGGCAATCGGAGACGAAGCGTTCGAGGTTGCGACGGTTGGCGGCGACGCCCGACGCCCAGGGATCGGGGCCGAGCGTCCGGCGCTGCTCCTCCAGGGCGTTGCGGCCCCAGGCGAGCAGGGTGTAGTTGGCGTCGTCGTAGTCGCGCCAGGTCTCGCGCATGGCGGCGTCGAACATGGCCACGAGGTCGGGGCCGAGGCCGGGCCGGCGTTCGGCGACTTCGCGCCGGACCACGATCAGATGCATGATCGGGTAGAAGCCGTGCTTGCGGAAATAGCGCGCCTCCTCGGCGCGCGGGTCGGGGAACAGCCGCCGCCAGCGGTCGGCGGCGGCCAGCATCGACGGGCGAATCAGCGGCGAGAACAGCGCGTCGATCTCGCCCGCGACCAGCAGTTCGCCGATATCGGCCTCGTCCGGCATGAGCGTCACGGAGGCCTCTTCGGGATAGGAGAGCGGCAGGTTCTCCGGGTTCATGCACAGCCAGTCGATCTCGTCCCAGGCGACGCCGTAGTCGCGCTTGAGGTCGCCCTTGGCGAGGACCGACATCGCGACCTGCCAGCCGTGGATGCCGACCCGGCGGCCGCGCAGGTCGGCGGGGGTCTCGATGCCGGCGGCGGCGTTGACGAACATGTTGCCGAGGCTGAACAGCCGGCGCGGGAACGCCGGGACGCCGACCAACGGGCCGGCGGCGTCGCGGCTCGCGGCCATGACGAAGGAGGAGAGGGACATCTCGCAGACGTCGAATTCGAGGTCGCGCAGCATACGCCGGTGGCGGTGGCGACCGTGGCGGCGGTCAAGCGCCTCGCCGACTTCGAGCGGCTTCAGGACGGCGCCGTCGGACAGGCCGACGCGGCCGTCGAAGATGGGCGCATGGCGGTCGTAACGGTCGAGCGCGATCGTGAGCTGCATACGGCCTCCGCCGCCGCGCCGGCGCGGGCGCGGGCTGCCCGACTGTATCCCGCATCTCTTACCCTGGCCATGGCCTGCGCGCCGCCGCTACCGGTCGCGTCCCCGGGCGGCGAGGCCGGCGACGATGCCGCGCAGGGTCCGCAGCTCGCGGTCGGTCAGGGCGGCGCGGGCGAAGATGTTGCGGATGCTGCGCACCATCTGCGGCCGCCTGTCGGGCGGGTAGAGGAAGCCGCAGGCGTCGAGTTCGCTCTCCAGGTGGTCGAAGAAGGCCTGGAGCTCCGCCTTCGTCGCCGGCTTCGCGCCTTTGCGGTAGGACCTGGCCGCCCGCGGCTCGTCGGCGCCGGCCTGGAACCATTCATAGCCGGTCAGCAGCACCGCCTGGGCCAGGTTGAGGGAGGAATAGGCCGGGTTGGCCGGGATCAGCATCGTCGCGTCGGCGCGGACGACGTCGTCGTTGCGAAGGCCGGCGCGTTCCGGCCCGAACAATACGCCCGCCCGCCGCCCCTGCCCGACGGCGCGGCGCAGACGCCGCGCCGCCTCTCCGGGCGTCACCGTGGGCTTGGTCATGTCGCGGGCGCGCGCCGTCGCCGCCAACAGATATTGCAGGTCGGCGACGGCCGCCGCCGTGGTCTCGAACAGGGCGGCGCGTTCGAGCACCGAGTCCGCGCCCGAAGCCGTGTTCAGCGCCTTGTAGTTCGGCCATTCGCCGCGCGGGCGCACCAGCCGCAGCCCGGTCAGTCCGAAATTGAGCATCGCCCGCGCCGCGGCGCCGATATTCTCGCCCAGCTGCGGCTCGACCAGCACGACCGCCGGCGCGGGCGCGCCGGCGGCCGACCGCCGCGTCCGGTCGGTACCCGCCATCACGCCGCGCGCGCGCCGTCGCGGAACAGCTTGTAGGCGATGCCGTCGTAGAGCGCGTCGTAGGAGGCGTCGATCACGTTGGTCGACACCCCGATCGTGGTCCAGCTGCCATGCCTGCGGTCGGCGCTCTCGATCATCACCCGGGTAACCGCCCCGGTGCCGGCGTCGGGGGTCAGGATGCGCACCTTGTAATCGACCAGCCTCATGTCTTCGAGCTGGCCGTAGACCGGCGTCAACACCTTGCGCAGCGCGTTGTCGAGGGCGTTCACCGGGCCGTTGCCCTCGGCGACGGTCATATGCCGCCGGTCGCCGACGTCGACCTTGACGGTCGCTTCCGACAGCGTGATCAGCTCGCCCCGCGCATTCCAGCGCCGCTCGTCGATGATGCGGAAGCCGTGCAGCCGGAAGAATTCGGGGACGTCGCCCAGCGCGCGCCGCGCCAGCAGTTCGAAGCTGGCCTCGGCGCCGTCATAGGCGTAGCCCTCGAACTCCCGCCGCTTCACGTCGTCGAGCAGCCGCGGCAGCTTGGGATGCCCGGAGTCGATCTCGAGGCCGATATCGCGGAAGCGGGCGAGGATGTTGGACCGGCCGGCCTGATCCGAGACCACGATCCGGCGCGCGTTGCCGACAAGCTCGGGGGCGACGTGCTCGTAGGTCCTGGGGTCCTTCTCGACCGCGGAGACGTGCAGCCCGCCCTTATGGGCGAAGGCCGACTCGCCGACATAGGGGGCGTTGCGGGTCGGCGGGCGGTTGAGCCGCTCGTCGAGCAGGCGCGAGGCGTGGGTGAGCTGGGTGAGATCCCGGACGCCGGTCTCGCAACCCATCTTGAGCATCAGGTTGGGAACGATCGAGATCAGATTGGCGTTGCCGCAGCGTTCGCCGATGCCGTTCAGGGTCCCCTGCACCTGGCGCGCGCCGGCGCGGACGGCAGCCAGGCTGTTGGCCACGGCGTTCTCGGTGTCGTTGTGGCAGTGGATGCCGAGGCGGTCGCCGGGGATGCGGGCGCAGACCTCGCCGACGATGCGCTCGACCTCCGCCGGCAGCGCGCCGCCATTGGTGTCGCACAACACCACCCAGCGCGCGCCCGCCCGATACGCGGCCTCGATGCAGTCGATGGCGTAGCCGGGGTTGGCCTTGTAGCCGTCGAAGAAATGCTCGGCGTCGAACAGCGGCTCGCGGCCGGCGGCGCGCAGCTGGCGGATGCTGTCGGCGATCATGTCGACGTTCTCGCCGCGCGGGATGCCGAGCGCCACGTCGACGTGGAAGTCCCAGGTCTTGCCGACCAGACAGATCGCCGCGGCGCCGCTGTCGAGCAGCGCCGCGAGACCGGGATCGTTGGCGGCGCTGCGACCGGGGCGGCGCGTCATGCCGAAGGCGGCGACGGTGGCGCGCGCGAGCCGGGGCGGATCGGCGAAGAAGGCGTCGTCGGTCGGGTTCGCCCCGGGCCAGCCGCCCTCGACGTAGTCGATGCCGAGCCGGTCGAGGGCGCGCGCGACCGCGGCCTTGTCGGCGACCGAGAAGTCCACCCCCTGCGTCTGGGCGCCGTCGCGAAGCGTCGAATCGAACAGGTAGACCCGCTCGCCGGTCATCCCGCGCGCCTCCAGCTGGTGCCCCGGGGGGTGTCCTCCAGCGTCACGCCGTCGCGGGCCAACCGGTCGCGGATGCGGTCGGCCTCGTCGAAGTCGCGCGCCCGGCGCGCCTCGGCGCGGCGGGCGACCAGCGCGTCGATCTCGCCGGGTTCGAGCGCGCCTTCGCCCGCCCCTTGCTGGAGCCAGCGTTCCGGATCCTGCCGGAGCAGACCCAACAGCTCCGCCGCGGCCAGCAATTCGGCCCGGCGGCGCGCGCGCCCGGCGGCGGTCGTCTCCTTGTTCAACCGCGTCGCCAGTTCGTGCAGCGCGGCGATCGCCCTGGGCGTGTTGAGGTCGTCGCACAGGGCGGCCAGGAAGGGCGAGTCGTCGAGCGCCGCCTCCGCCGTCTCCGCCGGCCCGGAGTCGCGCGCATTGCGCAGGGCGGCGTAGAGCCGGTCGAGGGCGGCCCGGGCGTCGCGCAGCCCCGCCAGCGAGAAATCGAGCGGCTGGCGGTACTGCGCCGACAGGAGGGCGAAGCGGATCGCCTCGCCCGGCGCCCGGCGCAGCAGGTCGCGCACGGTGACGTAGTTGCCGAGCGACTTGGACATCTTCTCGCCGTCCACCGTGACGTAGCCGTTATGCACCCAATGGCGCACGAACGGGACGCCGCCATGGGCGCAGACCGACTGCGCGATCTCGTTCTCGTGATGGGGGAAGATCAGGTCCTGCCCGCCGCCGTGGACGTCGAGCGTCTCGCCGAGATGGAACTCGCTCATGGCCGAGCATTCGATATGCCAGCCCGGCCGGCCGCGTCCCCACGGGCTGTCCCAGCCGGGCCGGTCGGGGGCGGACGGCTTCCACAGCACGAAATCGGCCGGGTCGCGCTTGTAGGGCGCGACCTCGACGCGGGCGCCGGCGATCAGCGCCGCCCGGCCGTGGCGCGACAGCCGGCCGTATGCCGACATGGTCGCGACGGCGAACAGCACGTGCCCCTCGACCGCATAGGCGTGGCCGGCGCCGATCAGCGTCTCGACCATGGCGATCATCCGGGGCACATGGTCGGTGGCGCGGGGCTCGGCGTCGGGGGGCAGCGCGCCCAGCGCCGCGGCGTCGTCGTGGAACATGCGGGTGAAGCGGGCGGCGATGGCGGGGACGGGCTCGCCGGCGGCCTCGGCGGCGGCGATGATCTTGTCGTCGATATCGGTGACGTTGCGGACATAGGTCACGCGCCCGGCACCGTAGAGACGGCGCAGCAGGCGGTAGAGCACGTCGAACACGACGACCGGCCGGGCGTTGCCGATATGGGCCGCGTCGTAGACGGTGGGTCCGCACACATACATGCGGAGATTGGCCGGATCGAGCGGGGCGAAGGTCGCCTTGCGCCGCCGCATCGTGTCGTAGAGGGCGAGGGCCGGGCCGGGCCGGGTCATCGCCGGCCTCCGAACGCGTTGACGATCGGGTAGCGGCGGTCGCGGCCGAAGGAGCGGCGGGTGACCTTGACGCCGGGCGGAGCCTGGCGGCGCTTGTACTCGGCCCCGAGCAACATGGCCCAGACGCGGCGCACGAGCGCCGGATCGTGCCCGGCGGCGACCGTCGCCTCGACCCCCAGATCGTCCTCGTTGAGGCTGGTCAGGATGGCGTCGAGCCGGTCGTAGGGCGGCAGCGCGTCCTGGTCGGTCTGGCCGGGGCGGAGTTCGGCCGAGGGCGGCTTGGCGATGACGCGCTCGGGGATCGGCGCGCCGGCGGGCCCCAGCGCGCCTTGCGGCCGGTCGCCGTTGCGCCACGCCGCGAGGGCGAACACGGTGGTCTTGTAGATGTCCTTGAGCACCGAGTAGCCGCCGCACATGTCGCCGTAGAGCGTCGCGTAGCCCACCGACATCTCGGACTTGTTGCCGGTCGAGACGACCATCGCGCCGGTCTTGTTGGAGAGCGCCATCAGGGTCAGCCCGCGGCTCCGCGCCTGGAGGTTCTCCTCGGTCACGTCGGGCGGCAGGCCGGCGAAGGCCGGGCCCAGCATCCGGTCGAAGGCGCGCATCGCCGGGTCGATGGCGATCTCGTCGAGGACCACGCCCAACCGGCGCGCCACCTCGGCGGCGTCGTCCAGGCTTTCCCGCGACGTATACGGCGAGGGCATCATGACGCAGCGGACGCGGCCGGGGCCCAGGGCGTCCGTCGCCACCGCCGCGGTCAGGGCCGAATCGACGCCGCCCGACAAGCCGACGATCACGCCCGGGAAGCCGCTCTTGCCCACATAGTCGCGGAGGCCCAGCACCATCGCCGCATAGATCGAGGACAGCCCCTCGGGCGGGGCCGCCCGCCCCGTCGCCCGGCAGGTCCAGCCGTCGCCCGCGCGCCGCCAGTGGGTGGGCGTCACCGCCTCGCGCCAGCAGTCGCTCTGCGCGCGCAGCGACGAGTCGCCGTCGAGCGCGAAGGAGGCGCCGTCGAACACCAGCTCGTCCTGGCCGCCCACCTGGTTGACGTAGATCAGCGGCAGCTTCGATTCCGTCACCCGGGCCACGGCGCGGTTCATGCGCTCGTCCCACTTGTCCCGCTCGAAGGGCGAGCCGTTGATGACCACCAATATCTCGGCGCCCGACTCGTCGAGGCACTCGGTGACTTCCCCGGTCCACATGTCCTCGCAAACCATGACGCCCAGCCGGACGCCGCGGAAGTTGACCGGCCCGGGCAGCGGTCCGCCGTCGAACACCCGCTTCTCGTCGAAGACGCCGTAGTTGGGCAGGTCATGCTTGCGGCGGACCGCGACGATCCGACCGGCGTCCAGCAACAGGGCGGCGTTGTACAGTCGGCCGTCCTCGGCCCAGGGCGCGCCGATCAGCAGCCCCGGCCCGCCGTCGGAGGTGTCGCGCGCAAGCGCGCAGACCGCGTCGCGCACCGCCTCCTGGAAGGCGCGCCGGACCACCAGATCCTCGGGCGGATAGCCCGAGACCAGAAGTTCCGAGCCGACGACCAGATCGGCGCCCTGCGCCGCGGCCTCGTCCCGCGCGGCGCGGATACGCCCGGCATTGCCGGGCACGTCGCCGACCGTGGGGTTGAGCTGCGACAGGGCGATGTTGAGCGTATCGGTCATGAGAAGGAGCGATACCCGACCGGCCGCGCCGGGGCGCCGATCCGGCGCGGCGAAGGAACGACGCCGGCGCCCGACGCGTCGTCTCGTCCGGGATCTTCGACTGCGGAGAACCGGAACATGGGCGCCTCCCAAGCGACGAAAAACCCCGCCGGCGGTTCGCCGCGGGGCTCCGGTCGTATCCGCCGGCCGCAGGGGAGCGCAACGCAAAAACTCCCCCGCGTCAAGTCGAAAATCGCCGGCGCGCGATTCTCCCCGGGTGAGGCCGCTCCCCGGGGGAGATGCGGGTCAGGCCAGCCCGCTGGCCCGGGCCTGCTCACGGGCCACGACCGACCAGTCGCGCTCGCCGTCGCCATGGGCGATCGCGCCGACCAGCCGGTCGCGCCAGGCGTTGCCGCTGGGCAGCGGGACGCCGGCGGCTGCGCCGGCCTCCTGCGCCAAGTCGGCGTCCTTCAACCCCAGCGTCGCGGTGATGCCGACGCTGTCGTAGTCGTCGTTGGCGATCATCTCGCCGTAGGCCCGGTAGGCCGGGCAGCCGAACACGCCTCCGGTGAGCACGTCGTGCAGCAGCTTCGCCTCGACCCCGTATTTGCGGACCAGGGCCATGCCCTCGCCGACGGCCTCGATCGCGCAGCCCAGCACCATGTTGTGGGCGATCTTGATTGCGGCCGCGCCGGTCGGGTCGGCGCCGGCGTCGAACGTCCGCCGGCCCAGCGCCTCGAACAGCGGGCGCAGCTGCTCGATCGCCTTGCCGGGCCCGGCGGCGATGAGGTCGAGCTCGCCCGCCGCGGCGCGGTCCGGACGCCCCAGGACGGGAACCGCGCAATAGGTCCGCCCGGCGGCGGCGTGCGTCCGCGCCAGGGCGCGCGCCACGGCGACGCTGTGGGTGCCCGAAGCCATGTGGATCGCGCCCCGGGGCAGCGACTGCACGATCCCGCCTTCGTCCCGGCAGGACTGCCAGATCGCCGTGTCGTCGGCCAGCATGGTGATCACGACGTCCTGGCCCCGACATAGCGTCGCGACCGACGCCGCGACCCTTGCGCCCCCGGCCTCGAGCGCCTCGGTCTTCTCCCGCGTCCGGTTGTAGACGGTGAGCGCATGCCCGGCGTCGAGAATGCGGCGCGCCATGCCCTGGCCCATCCGCCCCAACCCGACGAATCCTACCTTCATCGCGTATCCTCCCCGGACGATGGATCGTCGGCGGGACGGGCGTTCATCGGCCCGCCCCTCCCCCGGTCCACCGGCTCGAATCGCCCGCTTCGAAGATCGTCGCCGGGACCGGCCTCCGGCCCGCAGGCCGGCTCACCCTTGCGGGCGCGCAAGATGGGCTTGGGGGGGAGCTTCGTCAACGGCCCGCCAGATGGCGGTCGAGGAAGGCGATCGAGCGGGCGTGGGCGAGTTCGGCCGCGGCGGCGTCGTAGCTCGGCTGCGCCGGGTTGTAGAAGGCGTGGTCCGCCCCCGGATAGACGTGGCAGGGGAGGTCGGGATGGGCGGCGCGGATCTTCTCCACGTCGGCAAGGGGAACGACCGAGTCGCGGTCGCCGTAATGGAGGATCGCCGGGCAGCGCGGCGCGAGCCCGCGATGGGCGCAGACGTCGCTGCCATACATGATGACCGCGGCGTCGAGATCGAGTTCCGCCGCTGCGATCCAGGCCCAGCTGCCGCCGGTGCAAAAGCCGAGCACGGCGACGCGCCCGCAAGGGGCGAGGGCGGCGGCCGCGGCGGCGACGTCGGCGAGCACGCCGGGCCGGGCGAGGCGTTCGCGCTCGGCATAGCCGGCGGCCCTCCCCCCGGCGTCGTAGCCGAACACCCGGCCCTTTCCCGACCGGTCGTACAGGGCGGGCGCCGCCGCGGCGTAGCCGTCGGCGGCGAAGCGGTCGCACACGTCGGCGATATGGGGCGTCACGCCGTAGATGGCGTGCAACACCACGACGCCGCCCTTGGGCGCGGCGGCCGGGTCGGCGCGCCAAGCGTCGAGCCGGTGGCCGTCGGCCGCGCGGAGGACGGTCCGCTCCGCCAGCGACGCCTCCCGCGGCCGGGGCCGCCGGCGTCAGTTGATGTTGTAGAGCGCCTTGGCGTTCCGTCCCAGCACCTTCGCCTTCACGTCCTCGGCGTATTCGTTGTTGGCGATGAACTCGGGGACGTCGGCGGTCATGTCCTCCTCGGTGGGTTCGTGCGGGAAATCGGAGGCGTAGATCACGCGGTCCGCGCCCACGGCGTCGATGACGTATTTCAGACCCTGCTCGCCCATCTCGCAGGAGACCCAGATGCTCTCGGTGTCGCGGAAGATCTCCGACGGCTTGCGCTTCATGAACTTGCGCACCGGCACGCCGAAGACCGAGTCGTATTCGTAGTCGAGCCGGTCCATCATGAAGGTGACCCAGGAGCAGCCACCCTCCAGGAAGACGAACTTGAGCTTGGGGAAGGTCTCGAACACGCCGGAGAACATCATGTCGGTGAGTTGGATCATCAGCGGCACCGGGTGTTCGAGCGTATGCACCTTGACGAAGGGCTTGAGATGGTCGAGCCCGAACCCTTTGCTGGGCGCGCCGTGCAGGGCGATCACCATGTTCCGGCGCTCGGCTTCCTCGTAGAGCGGGAAGAAGAACTCGTCGCCATAGCCGCGCTTCCCATGGGTGACGCTCGGCAGCAGGATGGCGGGGAAATTCTTGCGCCGCTCGGCGCAGCGGATCAGCTCCTTCCTGGCCGCATCCATGTCGGTCAGCGAGACCAGCCCGACGCCGTGCAGCCTGCCGTCCTTCCGCGTGTATTCGGCTTCGAGCCAGTTGTTGTAGGCGGTCGCCACCGCTTCCTGGACCTCGTCGGTCTGAATCAACCCGAAGGCCAGGGCGGCGGTCGGGTAGAGGACGCTTCCTTCGAGGCCGATGGCGTCCAGCATGTCGCCCCATATCCCGGCGTCGGTGGACCAGTAGCGGCGATTCTCGTCGCCCTCCTCGATGATGGCGCTGCGCGACCATCCGTCGAGGCTGGGGAACAGCGTCATCCCGTCGAGCCGGCGATTCCCCTTCCACCTTCCCTCGAAATACTTGTCGAGCTGGGCGTCGGTCTCCAGCACGTGGCCGTCGCCGTCGAAGACCGGAAACGGATATTGCGGCATTGGAGGCTCCCTTCCGCTGGCGTGGTGTCAGGCGAGCCAGAGTGGCACAGACGCGGCCGCTTCGCAAACGATCGACGCCTCGGTGAACGCTCCCAACCGATCCAGGATCCTCGCCGCCGCCCGATACTTCGCCAACGCTTGGGAAACGCCGGCGCGCCGCCGGGCGAGCGCGCCATTGACCGACACGACCTCAGCGGCGCAGCGCTGCGACGATATCCGGCATGATCCGATACAGGCGCAGCGCGATGAACGCCGCGCCCTGCTGGTCGGCGAACGCGCCATACGTCAGCGGGCCGACGATCCGCAAGTGTGGATCTGCGCGTCCGCCGGCGCCGATCGCGCGGCATTCGTCGTCGACGCAGAAGCCGATGCCGACCGGATGGGGCGTAGCGTAACCGCGCGCCGCCAGAGTCGCCACAAAGAGGTTCGTCGACCGGTCCGGTCGCATGCGCGGTCCGGTGCAGTTCACGATGGCGTCGAAACTTTTCCGATGACGTTCGCCACTGCCCCTGCGCCGCAGAGTGACCGACAGAACGCTACCGTCGCACGCGGCCGATACGCAGAAAGCCGCCTCGAATGACAATTGCCCGGTGTCCTCGGCCTCGGCGATGCGCATTTCGATCTGGGGCGGCAGCTGGAAACGGTGGACGTCGTACCAGACCCGCAAATGACGCAGGAACCGGCGCTTCTCCACCAGGGGCAACGCCGGCCAGAGGTCCCAGACCGAATCCCGCAGATCGCCGAAGGGCTCGAACCAAGCGCCTCCGGCAGCTTCGGCCCGGCGCGCCTCGGACCGCAGCGTCCGCAGCAGGCTACGCACGGTCGTGTGCCGGCCATGCGCCGCCGTGAACAGGGAAACGGACCGGACAACGCGCCCCATGACGTCCGGCGGAGGGCCAGCAGCCGCCGCCGGCCGTCGGCGGGGACGCAGGCCATGACGCGAGATTGCCGCGATGGGCCCTTTATGCCCGGATCGCAACAGCACGGCGATCACGTCCGAGGCCGTTTGCGCCGTACCGAGCAGCAGCACCCTGGCATCGGCCGGAGTCTCGCGGATCCGGGCGGTGTCCCACGGGTCGGCGAAAAACCCGATATGATTGGAGATTGCACCGTCAAAGGGCGGTGGCGCATGAGGACGATCGTAGCCGACGGCAAGGATCGTCAGCTTGGCCGACAACGTCTGCCCATCATTCAAAGCCAGCCTGTAGCCATTGGAGGTTTGGCGCGCGGCGAGAACGTGCGATTGAATATGTCGGATTCTCGAGCCGGAAGCATTGCCGTCCATGTGTGCGCGAAGTTGCTCTTCGACGTAGCGTCCGAAGTCTTCACGTCGCATGTAGATATTGCCGTCCGCGGCTCGCGCCTCGGGATCACGCGCCGGGCCGCCCCGTTCGATATACCAGCCGGGCAACTGTTCCGGTGCGTCGGGGTAGACGAAATGCACCGGCAGCGGCCCGTTGAGCCGATGATCCGGATCGGCGGTGTCGTAGGCAACACCGCGACCGAGGCGGTCACGCGGTTCGACGATCGCGATGTCGAGCCGCCGTTCGGCCATGCGCGACAGATGGATCGCGAAGACGGCGCCGGTGAACCCGCCACCGACGACGGCGACGTCGACGGCCGTCACCGAAGATTCTCCTGGACGGACAAGGCTCCCGCGCCGCACGGAAAGATAATGCGGACCTGCCGATGTTTCGGCGTCGCCCGGAGAAGCCGTGCGCCGCGTTGAGGATGCCGACATATCTGCATGACGGACAATGAAACGCCGGTTATTCCATCGTGCTTGGCAACCAAGTCGCGAGTTCGGGAAATACGACCAGGAGCACGATCAAGAACACTTCAGCGACTACGAATGGCAGGACGCCCGAGTAGATACGCGACAGCGCTACATCGGGTACCATTCCCTTGATGACGAAGACGTTCATACCCACGGGCGGGGTGATCAACCCGAGCTCGACCACCATGACGACGATGACGCCGAACCAGATCGGGTCAAATTCGAGCTGTTGTATAACTGGAAAGAATATGGGGATGGTCAGCAAGATCATCGCCAGAGCGTCGAGCGCGCATCCCAGAAAAAAATAGATCAGGAGTATGACCGCTATTGTCACAAACGGTCCTGCGCTCAAGCTCTCGACCCATGTGCCGAGCGCCGCCGCAAGCCCGCCCAAGGTCAGAAATTTATTCAGCAGAATCGCGCCGATGAGGATCGTAAAGATCATCGCCGTAGTTTTGGTCGTCTCGAGCAAACAAGAACCCAACTCCCTTTTGGCGAACAATCCGAGCCAGACATAGATGGCATGCGCAATGATAATGCCGGCATAGGTGGGATACCCCACCCATTCGGGCCAATCCGCAGCTTCAGCGCCTACCGACAGATTGACGGCGACGGCGCAGAACAGCACCAGCAGTGAGCCGACGAGCAGCAGATTTGCTGTCCGAAGCAACCGCTTTCGGTGTCTCGACGCATCGCGGGTCCAAGTGTTCACCGCTAGATCGAAGGCTCCCATCGCACCGATTCCGGCAGCTTCGGTCGGCGTGAACGCACCGACATAAATACCGCCGATGACCAAAAAAAACAGCGCGATGGTCGCCCGCACGTCCTTGATCGCGGCCAATTTCTGGCCCGCCGAGGCGGATTCAGCAGGCGGACCAAGATTGGGATTGCGGTACGTAATAATCGATATCGTCGCCATAAATGCGACAACGGTGAGAATACCGGGGACGACGCCGGCGGCGAATAGTTGCCCGATGTCGGATTCGGTCAATATGCCGTAAAGAACGAGAATGACGCTCGGCGGGATCAGTATTCCGATGGTGCCGCCGGCAGCAATCGCGCCGGTCGCCAGCCGTCCGTCATATCGGTATCGGCGCATCTCGGGCAGCGCGACCTGGCTCATCGTCGCCGCGGTCGCCAAGCTTGACCCGCAGATTGCGGCAAACGCGCCACAGCCGCCAATGGTTGCCAGCGCCAAGCCGCCGCGTCGATGCCCGAGCCAGGTGTTGCACGACCTGTAGAGATCCTCCGACAGCCCGGATCCAGTCGCGAAGAAACCCATCAGAACGAACAGCGGGACCACACTCAAGTCGTTCGTAATCACCGTCTCGTAGACGGTAAGGCCCAGCAAGGACAACGATGGCTCGACGCCGATCAACAAGAAGGCGCCTGCGGTGCCGATGGCGCCCATCGCGAATCCTATCGGCATGCCCATGGCAAGCAGCATGAACATAACGGCCAGCCCGACGAGATTCAGGATAATCGGTTCCATTGCAGGAAGGATAAGCCCGATTCAGTCGGTGCTTACGCCGACCGGAGGATCAGTGTCGATTGGAGCAGTCCGTCCGGCGGCAATGCGGATCGCCTGTATCCACTGGATGATCAGTACGGCGAACATCACGACCGAGCATACCGTCATGACGACAGTCACTGGCCAAAGCGGTATTTCCCAAATCTGCGTAAACCCGCCCTGATTCATTTTGATCATCGCCAGTTTCCCGAGACGCCAGCAAATCAACGCCACGAAAAAGACCGACAAGGTATAGGTCACAACATCGAACGTCGCCCGCAAGCGACTCCAGAGCCGAACGATAATAACGTCGACGCGAATATGGCTGCGTAAGAAGGTAGTCAAGCCGAGGCCAAAGAAGACGATCAACCCCATCATCAACTCGGTCATCTCGACCTTTGCCGCAATCGACGAAAAAATCAGTTCGCGGCCGACGACATCTACGAAGGAGAAGAGCGTCATCAGAGCAAGCGTTACCGCGCCGAGCCAAGCAAGCCACGAGGAGGAGCGTTCGATCGATGCGGTAAGCCGTTCCTGTAAAGTCGTGTTCACGAAACCGCCGTTGCAACGGAGGTTTGACTAGGCTCAGGACCTATAACGTGGGTTGTATGGGGATGCGGGATGTGATTCAACCCTACCAGATATAGGGGGAGCATCATGTCCGACCACCATTTCTGGCTATCCGACGCCCAATTCGCCCGCCTCAAGCCGCTGTTGCCCAACAAGGTCCGGGGCGTCCCCCGGGTCGACGACCGGCGCGTCATTTCCGGCATCGTCCACGTCATCCGCAACGGGCTGAGATGGCGCGACGCCCCGACCGAGTACGGCCCGCACAAGACCCTCTACAATCGCTTCGTGCGGTGGAGCGAAGCTGGCGTCTTCAACCGCATCTTCGAGGCCCTGGCGGCAGAGAGCCGGGCTACGGGCATGGTGATGATCGACACCACCCATCTGAAGGCCCACCGCACCGCAGCCAGCCTGCTCAAAAGGGGGTTCTTCACCGCTGCATCGGGCGAACCAGAGGCGGTCTGAACTCCAAGCTGCACGCCGTCTGCGATGGTGACGGCAAGCCCTTGGTTCTGCGGCTGACCGCAGGACAGGTCAGCGACTACCGGGGAGCCGACGCCATGCTCGACGACCTCCCGGACACCGATACTCTGATCGCCGACAAGGGCTACGACAGCGACCGCTTCCGCCAAGCCCTGGCCGAGCGGCGCATCGAGGCGTGCATTCCGGGCCGCTCCAACCGCAAGACGCCCGTCGCCTTCGATGCCGAACTCTACAAGCGGCGCAACCGCATCGAGCGCTTGTTCGGCCGGCTCAAGGACTGGCGACGCATCGCAACGCGATACGACCGATGCGCTCACACCTTCTTGAGCGCCATCTGCATCGCCGCTATCCTCATCTTCTGGATATGAGTCCTGAGCCTAGTCAGCCCTGCCGCCGCCGATCCCGTTTCCAACGGGGATCTGCTGCCGAAGCTGCGGCCCTCTCTCATCCTGTAACCATCGCCTCCTCGGAGTGTCAAACCGCCAATGCAGGGATCACCGCATACTCGCTTCGTCCCGCCACTGCCGCAGGTCTCACAATCGTGTCGTCAGGACAGCACGATGCGTTCCGCCGTGTTGGAAAGTTTGACGCCGCGGCGCCACTGCAGCGCATAGTCGGTGGGCGGTCTCAAACCGTCATTGGCGAGCCACAGGCGCCACAGCAGTCGCTTTCGTTCCCTCTCCGGCCAATCCTCGAATTCGTTGCGGGTGTGCAACAGGACGAAATTGTTGAGGAATTGAATGTCGCCGACTTGGAAATCAATCTCGTAGTGGTGGTCCTCCGCCAAATCCTCCGCCAAGCGTATGGCCTCCCGCTGCGCGTCGGTCAGAGGTGGCGTTTCGGGCAGGGCGTGGCCCTTACGGATGTGCATGGGCCCGAACGAGGTGCACAGGTAGCCCTCCAGAAAATTGAACACCGGACTCTCGTAGTAGCCTGCTTCACCGGCATCGACCTCGCCATGTTTAGACCAGCACACAGATTTCGTCAGCACCGATACGAGATCTGGCCGACGCGCCAGAAGTTCGTTGTAGACGGCGACGGAACTGGCGATTTTGGATGTGCCCCCCGATTTGGCGGTGCGCAGGCACAACAACCCGACAATGGCGCATTGGTCACAGTGGTAGTCCATCGTCGCTCGCGTCTGGTACCCGCGAACGTTTGGATCCCGGTATTCCTTGCCCAAATCCGTGACGTGCCCGAACAGATCGCCCTGCGCGTTGTTTGACATGGGCTTTCCGAGCTGCCGTCCGATCGCCCAGTAGGCAATCGCGACATCGATCAACTCCATATCGTCGACTGGCAAGCCGCGCAGCATGACCGCGCCGACACCGTCCTTCAGCTCTCTCCGGATATGGCCGACTTTTTCGGAAAATTTGCCGAGATCGAAGGTACCTTGAGGAATGTCGATGAGCTTGCCGGGATCGTTGTCAACCATCATCCTGACAGAGCGGCACATCCCAATCAGGTCCGAAATTTCTCCATCTTCGAAGTGCAGGAACCACCCGTTCCGCCTGGCCAATTCGCTGCCGCGCCACTCGGAAGGGTCGAGGACCGGCTGCCCGGGCAATGCAACGCCGCGCCGACATTCGATCTCGCCACGTATCGTGTCCATGGCCTTCCTCCGGACACAGACGTTTCGAAAAACGTCCTACGATATTCGGTTGCGCCAAGCGAGTCAAGCTCGTAGGATGCCCGGCGCGTATGTTCGGAATCGCCGGTGTCCCGGATCGTCGTTCGCGGCTGCCGCGTTCGATCATGATCCCGGTCGGGCGCTGCAATAGGAAGGCCGGAGGGAGGCGACGCGATGGCGGCGGCGGCGGAAACAGCGGCCCGGCAGGCCGGGGACGTCGGCGGTTGGGTCGGGCGGGCGATGCCGCGCCTGGAGGACCCGCCGCTGCTCAAGGGCCGGGGCCAGTTCGTGGACGACGTCCCGGTCAAGCCCGGCACGCTGCACGCCGCGATCTTGCGCTCGCCCCACGCCCATGCGCGCATCCGCTCGATCGACGTCGGTCGGGCGCGCGCCGACCGCCATGTGCATGCGGTCGTCACGGGAGCCGAAGTCGCCGCCCTGGTGGACAACTTCGTCATCGGCTTCGAGGCCCCGCCCGCCGACTATCGCGGCATCGCCCTCGACAAGGCGCGCTATGTCGGCGAGCCCGTGGCGATCGTCTGCGCCACCGACCGCTACCGGGCGGAGGACGCGCTCGACCTGATCGAGGTCGATTACGAACCCCTGCCGGCGGTGATCGACCCGGTGGAGGCCGAGCGCGACGGCGCGCCGATCCTGCACGAGGCCGCGGGCACCAACACGATGCTGCTGCGCACGTTCTCGCACGGCGCGCCCGAGGCGGCCTTCGCCGAGGCGCCGCGTCGGAGCGAGATCACCATCGCCTACCCGCGCAACTCGATCACGCCGATGGAGTGCTATGCGCTGGTCGCCGAATACGACCCGGACGCCGGGGCCTACGACGTGCTGTCGAACTTCCAGGGGCCGTTCTCGCTGCATCCGGTGATGGCGCGCGCGCTCAAGGTCCAGGGCGGCAAGCTCCGCCATCGCAGCCCGAAGAACGCGGGCGGGAGCTTCGGCTCCAAGATGACCCTGTTCCCCTACATCGTCGTCATGTGCGTCGCGGCGCGGATCGCCGGGCGGCCGGTCAAGTGGATCGAGGATCGGTTGGAGCATCTCTCCGCCGCGAGCTCCGCGCCCAACCGCGTGACCCGGATCGAAGCCGCCTATGACGACGACGGCATCGTCGCGGCGCTTCGTCTCGACCATTGGGACGACAACGGCGCCTATCTGCGCGCGCCGATGCCGGCCCCGGTGTTCCGCATGCACGGCGTGACGACCAACGGCTATGCGATCCGCAACCTCGAGGTGACCAACCACATCATGGTCACCAACAAATGCCCGACCGGAGCGGTGCGGGGCTTCGGCGGCCCGCAGCTCTATTTCGCGGTCGAGCGCATGATGCACCGGATTGCGGTCGAACTCGGGCTCGACCCGCTGGAGGTCATCCGCCGCAACCTGATCCCGGCGGACGCCTTCCCCTATCGCTGCGTCGCCGGCGCCCTGCTCGACTCGGGCGACTTCCAGGCCGTCATCGACCGGACCGTCGAACAGGGCGGCGTCGAGGAGCTGAAGGCCCGGCGCGAGGCCGCGCGCGCCGCGGGCAGGCTTTACGGCGTCGGCTACGCCGTCGCGGTCGAGCCCAGCCAGTCCAACATGGGCTATATCTCGACGCTGAAGACCGGCGCGGCGCGCGAACGCGCGGGCCAGAAGGACGGCGCCATCGCCCATGCCGCGGTCAATATCGACCCGCTGGGATCGGTGAGCGTCACCGCCGACTCGGTGCCGCAGGGGCAAGGCCATCAGACGACCCTGGCCCAGATCGTCGCCGACCGGCTGGGGCTGGATCCGCGCGACATCGCAGTCAACCTGGAGACCGATACCCAGCGCGACGGCTGGTCGATCGCGGCCGGGAATTACTCCTGCCGCTTCGCTCCCGCGGTGGCGAGCGCGGCGCACGTCGCCGCCACCAACATGCGGGACAAGCTCGCCCGCATCGCGAGCCAGGGGCTCAACGTCCCCGCCGACCGGGTCGAGTTCGGCCGCGGCCGGGTGTTCGCCGGCGAGAACCCGGACAACGCGATGTCCTTTCACCGGGTGGCGGGGCTGGCCCACTGGTCGCCGGCGAGCCTGCCCGACGGCATGGCGCCCGGGCTCAACGAGAGCGTGTCGTGGAGCGCCCCCGAACTCACGCCGACGACGGCGAAGGACGAGATCAACACCTCGCTCGCCTACGGCTTCGGCTTCGACGTCTGCGCCCTCGAGATCGACCGCGCGACCGGCGAGATCCACATCGACAGATACGTCACCGCGCATGATTGCGGCACGGTGCTGAACCCCGGCCTCGCCGAGGGCCAGATCCGGGGCTCGTTCGCCGCCGCGTTCGGCGCCGCCTTCCTCGAAGAGTTCGCCTATGACGACGACGGGAGCTTCCTCTCCGGCACCTTCGCCGACTATCTCCCGCCGACCGCGCCCGAGATGCCCGATCTCGTCGTGCTCCACCCGGTGCAGACGCCCTCGCCCCATACCCGGCTCGGCGCCAAGGGCATCGCCGAAGGCAACCAGTACTCGACCCCGGTCTGCGTCGCCAACGCCGTCGCCGACGCGCTCGGCGTCGACGACGTGAGGCTGCCGCTGACGCCGGCGCGGGTGCATGGCTGGATCCACGACAGCGAGCGGCCGCCGGGCGACGAGCTGACCGCGCCGACCGCGCCGCCGGCCGGGAAGGGCCGCGCCCTCGCCGGCGGCGGCGCGGCCGAAATTCCCGCCCCGCCCGAGGAGGTCTGGGCGATGCTGCTGGACCCGCAGCGTCTCGGTCGCGCGATCCCCGGCTGCCGCGAGGTCCGGCGGCAAGCCGACGACCGCTTCGAGGCCGAGCTCGACGCCGGCGTAGGCCCGGTGCGCGGCCGGTTCACCGCCAGGGTCGCGCTCTCCGAACTCGACCCGCCGCGCGCGGCGGTGCTGTCGGGTTCGATGCTGGGCCCGCTCGGCGCGTCGGCGGGCGCGGGCCGGGTGCGGCTCGAACCCGCGGCGGGCGGCACGCGCATCGTCTACGACTACGAGGTCCGGCTGTCGGGCAAGGTCGCCGCGGTGGGCGGGCGGATGCTCGACGGCGCGGCGCGCGTCCTCGCCGGCCAGTTCTTCGCCCGCCTGGCGCGCGAGGCGGGCGGCGCGCCGGCGGCGGCGGACGCGAAGCCGGCGTTCCGGGCGCGGCTGCTGCGGCTGCTGCGGCTGCTGGGCGTCGGCCGATGAAGCCGGCGCCTTTCGACTACCTCGCCGCCGAGACGATCGACGAGGCGCTCGAGGCGCTCGCCGCCCATGGCGACGACGCGCGCCCGTTGAGCGGCGGCCAGTCGCTGATGCCGATGCTGAACATGCGCTTGGCGCGCCCGCGCGTGGTGGTCGATCTGGGGCGCATCGCCGCGCTCGACTATATCCGCCTCGACGGCGGCATGGTCGAGATCGGCGCCGGCTGCACCCAGGCGAAGCTGGAGGCCTGGCCGGAACTCGCCGCCCGGCTGCCGCTGGCGGCCGCGGCGCTGCCGCATGTCGGCCATTTCCAGACCCGCAACCGGGGCACCGTGTGCGGCTCGCTATGCCATGCCGACCCGAGCTCGGAACTGCCGCTCTGCCTGGCGGCGCTGGGCGGCGAGGTGGTGCTCCGCAGCAAGCGCGGCCGCCGCACCCTCGCCGCGGCCGCGTTTCAGACCGGGATGTTGACCACGGCCCGGGCCGCGGACGAGCTGGTCGTCGCCGCGCGCTACCCTTCGGCGGAGACGGGAGCGGGCCACGCCTTCGACGAGATCGCCCGGCGGCGCGGCGACTTCGCCATCGTGGCGCTGGCGGCCGTCGTCCGCGACGGGACGCTGCGGCTGGGCGTCGGCGGCGTCGCCGACCGGCCGACGGTGCGCGACTGGCCGGCTCTCGAAGGCGACGCTCTCGACGACGCGCTCAACGACTTCGCCTGGGAGCTGGGCGGGACCGACGACATCCATGCAACGGCGCGCTACCGACGGGAGATGGTGCGCGCCCTCGGCCGGCGCGCGATCGAGGAGGCGAGAAGATGCCGCTCCTGAAGCAGGACGCCCGCCTGGAGGTGCGTCTTACGCTCAACGGCGCGCCGGCGAGCGGCTTCGCCGAGCCGCGCATGCTGCTGAGCGACTTCCTCCGCTACGAGATCGGCGCCACCGGCACCCATGTCGGCTGCGAGCACGGCGTCTGCGGAGCATGCACGATCCGCGTCGAGGGCCGGGCGGTGCGGTCCTGCCTGATGCTCGCGGCGCAGGCGGACGGCGCCTCGGTGGAGACCGTCGAGGGGCTCGCCGGCGCGGACGGCGCGCTGGGGCCGTTGCAGGCGGCGTTTCACCGCAACTTCGCCCTGCAATGCGGCTACTGCACGCCCGGCTTCCTGATGTCGCTGCGCGACTATCTGGAGCGCAACCCGGCGCCTACGGAAGCCGATATCCGCGACGCGCTGAGCGGCAATCTGTGCCGCTGCACCGGCTATTCGGAGATCGTCTCCGCGGCGCTCGAAGCCGCGCGGGAAATGCGCGCCGACGCGGCGCGCCCGCCGACCGGCAGTTCGTAATCGACGGCATGTGAAGGAGGCCGCAATGCGCGCAGTCGTGGTGCGCGAATTCGGACCGGTCGAATCGCACCGGCTCGAGCAGGTCGAGGAGCCCGTCGCCGGCGATGGCGAAGCGCTGATCGACGTGCATGCGATCGGGCTCAACTTCCCCGATTCGCTGATGGTCCAGGGGCTCTACCAGACACGGCCCGACCGCCCCTTCGTCCCCGGCCGCGACGCCGCGGGCGTCGTCGCCGCGACCGGGGCCGGAGTCACGCGCTGCAAGCCCGGCGACCGGGTCGCGGCGCAGGTGACCTACGGGGCCTATGCCGAGCGGCTGGCCGCCCCGCAGGAGCGCTGTTTCGCGCTGCCCGATTCGATGGCCTTCCCGACCGCGGCGGCGATGATGACCGCCTATAACACGGCCTACGTCGCGACGGTGGCGCGCGGGCGGGTCGCCGCCGGCGAGACGGTGCTGGTCGCCGGCGCTTCGGGCGGCGTCGGGCTCGCCTGCGTCGAGGTCGCCAAGGCCAAGGGAGCCATCGTGATCGCCGGCGTGACCTCGCCCGAAAAGGGCGCGCTGGCGACGGCCCACGGGGCGGACCATACGCTCGACCTCGCCGCCGACGACCTCCGCGAGGCGCTGCGCCGCCAAGCCTTCGAGCTGACGGACGGGCGCGGGGTGGATCTGATCCTCGACCCGGTCGGCGGCGACGTGTTCGACGCCGGGCTGCGCGCCCTCGCCTATGCCGGGCGGATGGTGATCATCGGCTTCGCCTCGGGCCGCATTCCGGAGGCCAGGGGCCATTACGTGCTGCTCAAGAACATCTCGGTCGTCGGCGCGCCGCTCGACATCCATTTCCGCATGGAGCCGGCGACGATGGACGCCGCGGTGGCCGATCTGATGGCCATGTTCGCGCGCGGCGAGATCAGGCCCGAGATCCAGGCGACCTGGCCGCTGGAGCGATTCCAGGAGGCGCTCGGTCGCTTCGCCGCCCGCGACATGCGAGGCAAGATCGTGCTCACGACCGGGCGGTGACCGCGACGGGCCGCCGCTTCGCGATCTACTACGCCCCGCCGCCCGACAGCGCGCTGGCGCGTTTCGGCGACCGCTGGCTGGGCCGGAGCGCGACGACCGGCCGGCCGCGGAGGCAACCGACGGTCCCGGGCCTCGACGCGAAGCGGCTGCGGGAGATCACCGCGGCTCCCCGCCGCTACGGCCTGCACGCGACGCTGAAGCCGCCCTTCGCTCTGGCGCGGGGGTTCGAGGCGGCGGAGCTGTACGCCGCGGTCGCGGCCTTCGCCGGCGCGCGACGGGGTTTCCTGCCGCCGCCGCTCGTCCCCGGCGCGCTGGGCGGTTTCCTGGCGCTCCGGCCCGCGGCCGCGTGCGCCGCCCTCGACCGGCTCGCCGCCGATTGCGTCCGCGCGTTCGACCGCTTCCGCGCGCCCGCCGCCGAAGCCGACCTGGCGCGGCGGCGGGTCGGCCTCACCCGCGGCCAGGAAGCGATGCTGGCCGCCTGGGGATACCCCTACGTGCTGGACGAGTTCCGCTTTCACCTCGCCCTCACCGGCCGGCTCGAACCGGCGGAACGGCGGCGCGTGCTCCGCGCGCTCGCCCCGCTGGCGGCGCCCGCCTGCGCCGGGCCGCAGCCGGTCGAGGAGATCTGCGTCTTCGCGCAGCGCGACCGCGCCGCCCCGTTCCGGATCGTCGGGCGGTTCGCCCTCGCGCCCGCGGCGGAGCTCAGTGGGAGGCGATGAACGCGCGCAGCGCGGCGTTGAACGCCTCCGGGTGCTCGCGATAGGTGAAGTGCCCCGCCTGGTTGAAGATCTGCATCACCGTCCGGCGTTCGCGGAGCGCCAGGAATTCGTACAGCCCGTAGCCCTGATCGAGGGTCGCCGTCGGATCGTCGTAGCCCCAGACCAGCAGCGTCGGGCGGCGCAGCCCCCGTTCGACGAGCCAGCCCAGGGTCTCCTCCTTCTGGCGCTGGAGCTCGGGCAGGAAGACCGATTCACGGAGCCCCTGGCCGTACATCTTCTCGGCCGCCTCCCGGAAGGCGGGCCGCGCCGCGGCCTCGACCAGCGCGTCGAGCCAGGCCTCGGTGACGCAGGACGGGTGGTAGCTGTAGCGCTCCAGCACCCAGCGGATGCTGTCGCGGGAATACAGCGGGCCGGGCGTGTCGGCGTGGACGATCTCGTTGCGGCCGGCGCCGGGGGCGAGGGTGTTGCTGTCCACGATGGTGCAGGTCTTGACCCGTTCTGGGTGCTCCAAGGCGAGCCGCGCAACCAGATAGCCGCCGCGCGAATGGCCGACCAGATGCAGGTCGTCGAGGCCCAGCGCCTCGACGAATCCGAACATGTGATCGACCTGCGCCGCCATCGTGTAGTCCTCGTCGCGGCGGGGGTTGTCGGTATGGCCCTGGCCCAGCTTGTCCACGGCGAGCACGCGGCCCCAAGCCGCCAGCCCGTCGAAGTTGAGGTCCCAGTCATTGGCGCAGTCGGCCGAGGTGGAGCCGTAATCGGCCCCATGCACCAGCAGCAGCGTCTCGCCCTCGCCAGCGTCGAAATAGCGGGTCCGCGCGCCGGCGACATCGACGAATCTGGCATCGTTCATCGGCATGATCGATCTCCCGGTTCGGGCGGAATCAATGGGCGGCGACGAAGCCGCGGAGGGCCTCGTTGAAGGCTTCGGGATGCTCGCGATAGACGAAATGCCCGGCCTGGTTGAAAATCTGCATCACCGTGCGGCGCTCCTTGCGCGCCAGCAGGTCGTAGAGCGCCCGCCCCTGCGCAAGCGTCGCCGTCGGGTCGTCATAGGCCCAGACCAGGAGCGTCGGCCGCTGCAACCCGCGTTCGGCGATGCGGCGGAGCGAGTCCTCCTTGTCGGCCTGGAGGGCGGGCGCGAACTGCGCGGCCCGCAAGCCGCCGGCGCCCATCTTCTCGACCGCCTCGGCGAATTTGGGCAGTTCGATCGTCTCCATCAGCGCGTCGAGCCAGCGGTCGGTCACGCAGTCGGGCCGGTAGCTGTATTTCTCCAGCACCCAGCGGACGCTCTCGCGCGAGAATAGCGGGCGCGGCGGGTTGGCGTGGACGATCTCGTTGCGTCCGGTTCCGGGGGCGAGGGTCCCGCTGTCCACGATGATGCAGGTCTTGACGCGCTCGGGGTGGAGCAGCGTCAGCCGGCACACCAGATAGCCGCCGCGCGAATGGCCGACCAGATGGGCGTTGTCGATCCCGAGCGTCGTCAGGAAGCGGTGGACGTGTTCGACGGTCGCTTCCATCGTGTAGTCCCGGTCGCGCTTGGGGTTGTCGGTGTAGCCCTGCCCCAGCTTGTCCACGGCGAAGACGCGGAAGGAGCGCGCCAGCCCGTCGAAGTTGAGGTCCCAATCGGCGGCGCAGTCGGCCGAGATCGAGCCGAAATCGGCGCCGTGCACCAGGACCATCGGCTCGCCCGAGCCCTGTTCGAAATAGCGTGTGCGCACGCCGTCGACGTCGACGAATTTCGGATCGTTCATCGGCATGGCCCGCGCCCTCCCGTGGTGCGGCCGGCAGCGTGCCACGGCGCGCCGGTCGCTGGCAATCGGCTGGGCGCTCGTTCTCCCGAACCCGTTCCACCCCGGCCGCGGACGTGATAACACTCGCCGCCATCGTCGGACGGCAAGGGAGTGAAGACATGGCCGGCGCGATCGAGGCGCGGCTTCGGGAACTCGGCTTGGAGCTCCCGCCGACCGGGGCGCCGGCGGGCAACTACATGCCGCACGTCGTCACCGGCGATCTGGTGTTCCTCTCCGGGCAGATCCCGCTCGAAGGCGGCGAGCGGCGGTTCGTGGGCAAGCTCGGGGCGGCGTATGAGATCGCCGACGGGCAGGCGGCGGCGCGGCTGTGCGCGGTCAACCTGATCGCCCGGCTGAAGGCGGCCTGCGGCGGCGATCTCGACCACGTGCGGCGCTGCGTCAAGATCGGCGGTTTCGTCAACTGCACGCCCGACTTCACCGCCCATCCGGCGGTGATCGACGGCGCGTCGGACCTGCTGGTCGAGGTGTTCGGCGACAAGGGCCGCCATGCCCGCTTCGCCGTGGGCGTGGCGGCGCTGCCCTTCGACGTCGCGGTGGAGCTCGACGGCGTGTTCGAGATCGGCTGACGCGCCGCCCGGACCGGATGTATAACCGGCGGCATGCCGCTCGCTCTGATCAAGCGCGCGTTCCGCCCCGCCCTGCGCCGGCGCCGGATCGTCCCGGCGGCGCGCGACCTCAAGCCCGCCTACGACGTGGTGATCGTGGGCGGCGGCGGCCACGGGCTCGCCTGCGCCTATTATCTCGCGACCGTACACGGCATCGCCGACGTCGCGGTGCTCGACAAGGGCTATCTCGGCGGCGGCAACACGGCGCGCAACACGGCGATCGTCCGGGCCAACTATCTGACCCCCGAAGGGGTCCGTTTCTACGCCGAGTCGATGGCGCTGTGGCGAGGGCTGAGCGTCGAGCTCGGCATCAACCTGATGTATGCCGAGCGCGGTCATCTGACGCTGGCGCATAACAACGCCTCGCTGCGCACGGCGCGCTGGCGGGCGGAGGTCAACAAGCATCTGGGCGTGCGCTCGGAGCTGATCGACCGCGCGACCCTCGGCAAGCTGTGCCCGGGGCTCGACCTGTCGGACGACGTGCGCTGGCCCATCCTGGGCGCGCTCTATCATCCGCCCGGGGCGATCGCGCGGCACGACGCCGTGGCCTGGGGCTATGCCGCGGCGGCGGCGCGGGCGGGAGTCGAGATCCATCAGCGGACCGAGGTCACCGGCATCCGCACCAGAAGCGGCCGCGTCGTCGGCGTCGACACCGATCGCGGCCCGATCGATTGCGGCGCCGCGCTGCAGGCGGTGGCGGGCTCGAGCTCGACGGTCGCCGCCATGGCGGGCATTCGTCTGCCGATCCGCACCGTCCCGCTCCAGGCCTGCGTGTCGGAGCCGCTCAAGCCCTTCCTCGACCCGATCGTGGTTTCGGGGACGCTGCACGTCTATGTCTCGCAATCGGCGCGGGGCGAGCTGGTCATCGGCGGCAGCACCGACCCCTACCCGCTCTATTCGACCCGCTCGACGCTCGAGTTCAAAGAGGGCGTGACGATGCAGCTGCTGGAATTGTTCCCCTTCCTGGCCGGGGTCAAGCTGCTGCGGCAATGGGCGGGGATGGCCGACCTGACGCCCGACTTCAGCCCGGTGATGGGCGCCACGCCGGTCGAGAACTACTACATCGACGCCGGCTGGGGGACCTGGGGGTTCAAGGCGACGCCGGTCGCCGGCAAGCGCATGGCCGAGACGCTGGCGAACGGCGCCGCGCCCGACATATTGCGCCCGTTCCGGCTGGAGCGCTTCGCCGAACTGGCCGAGGTCGGCGAGCGCGGCGCCGCCGCGGTGGGGCATTAGGAGCCGCGGCGATGAAGATCATGCCCTGCCCGCTCAACGGCCCGCGCAACATCTCGGAATTCCTGTGCCATGGCGAGGTCGATCCCGGACCCGACCCCGCATCCTGCGACGACCGGGCGTGGACGGACCACCTGTTCGTCGAGCGCAACTCCGCCGGCGTCGTCCGCGAATGGTGGTGCCATCTGCCCAGCGGCTACTGGTTCGTCGCCGAACGCGACCGGACGACCGGCGACATCCTGACCGCTTACCCGCCCGAGGCGTCGCCGCCGGGGCCGCCGGGCGAGAACGGCGCGTGAGCGGCGGACGGCTCGCCGCCCCGGCGGGGCTCCTGATCGACCGCGACCGGCCGATCCGCTTCCGCTTCGAGGGACGGGACTATCCGGGCTTCGCCGGCGACTGCATCGCCAGCGCGCTGGCCGCCAACGGCCAGTGGCTGCTGTCGCGCTCGTTCAAATACCGCCGACCGCGCGGCGTCCTGTCGATGGCCGGGCACGACGCCAACGCGCTGGCGCAGCTCGACGGCGAGCCCAACGTCGCCGCCGACCGCCGCCCGATCGCCGATGGACTCCGGGTGCGGGGGCAGAACTACAGCGGCTCGCTGGCGCGCGACCGCGGCGCCTGGATCGGCCGGTTCGGTCGTTTCCTGCCCGCCGGATTCTATTATCACGCCTTCTTCCGCCCGCGCGGGGCGTGGCGGTGGTGGGAGCCGATCGTCCGCCGGCGCGCGGGCCTGGGCGCGGTCGATACCGGAGCGCGGCCCGGCTATTACGACAAATCGCACCTGTTCGCCGACGTGGCGGTGATCGGGGGCGGCCCGGCCGGGCTGGCCGCGGCGCTGGCCGCCGCGCGCAGCGGCGCCGAGGTCGCGTTGGTCGACGAAAACCCGATCCCGGGCGGCGCGCTGACCTATGCGCGCTTCGATCCCGAGGGCGTTCGCGCCGATGCGCTGCGCCGCCGGCTGACGGCCGAGATCGAGGCCGAAGCCGGCGTAACGATGCTGACCGATGCGGTCTGCCAGGGCTGTTTCGAGGACGGCTGGCTGGCGGTGACGCGCGGCAACCGGTTGTTCAAACTGCGCGCCGGGCGCGTCGTCGTCGCGACGGGCGCGATCGAGCAGCCGATGGTGTTCCGCAACAACGACCTGCCGGGGGTGATGCTGGCCTCGGCGGCGCAGCGGCTGATGCGCCTCTACGCGGTGAAGCCCGGCCGGCGCGCCGTGGTGGCGACGGCGAACGAGGACGGCTACGGGGCGGCGCTCGACCTCCGCGACGCGGGCGTCGAGGTCGCCGCGGTCGCGGATCTCCGGCCGCGCCCCCCGGACGGCCCGCTGCGCGAAGCCGCGCGCGCATCGGGTCTCGTCGTCCGCGACGGACACGCCGTGTTCGAGGCGGAGGGCCGCCGACACGTCCGCGCCGCGCGCATCGCGCCGATCACGGGCCGGGGCGAATGCGCGGGCCGGGCCGCGACGATCGACTGCGACCTGTTGTGCATGGCCGTCGGCTACGCCCCGCAGGCGGGGCTGCTGCTGCAAGCGGGGGCGGCATACGAATACGACGAGGCGTCGGCGATGCCCGTCCTGGCGCGGTCGCCGGACGGGATCGCCGCCGCGGGCGCGGTCGGCGGCGTCCACGCGCTCGACGACGCGATGGCCGACGGCGCGCGCGCCGGGCGCGGCGAGGCCGGCGCGCTCGGGCGCGCCGCCGCGGACGTCACCCATCCCTGGCCGATCTTTCCTCATCCCAAGGGAAAGGAGTTCGTGGACTTCGACGAGGACATCCAGATCGCCGACCTGCTCGAGGCCGTCGCCGCCGGGTTCGACGACGTGGAGCTGCTGAAGCGCTATACGACGGTGGGGATGGGGCCGTCCCAGGGCCGCCATTCCAACCTGGCGGCGATCCGCCTGTGCGCCGGCGCGACCGGCCGCGCGCCCGCGGCGCTGGGGGCCACGACCGCGAGGCCGCCCTGCCGGCCGGAGGCGTTCGGCCTGCTGGCCGGGCGATCCTTCGAGCCGGTGCGGCGGACGGCCATGCACGACCGTCACCTGGAGGCGGGCGCCGAGATGACGGTGGCCGGCCAATGGCTGCGCCCGGCCTGGTACGGTACGGGGCCGGATGCGGCGCGCGAGGAGGCCCTCGCCGTCCGCCAGGCCCTCGGCCTGATCGACGTCTCGACCCTGGGCCGGATCGAGCTGCGCGGTCCCGACGCGGCGGCGTTCCTGGAGCGCGTATGCACCTTCGCCTACGCCAACCAGCCGGTCGGCCGGTCGCGCTACGTCCTGATGACCGACCGGACCGGGGCGATCGTGGACGACGGCGTGGCCTGCCGGTTCGACGCCGGGCATTTCTTCGTCACCGCGACGACGGGGGGCGTCGATGCGACCTGCCGCGAAATGCTGTGGTGGAACGCGCAATGGCGGCTCGACGTGGACATCACCAACGTGACCGCGGCCTACGCCGCGGTGAACCTCGCCGGCCCGCACGCGCGCGCGGCCCTGGCGCCGCTATGCGAGGGGGTGGACCTCTCGCCCGAGGCGTTTCCCTATCTCGGCCTGCGCACGGGCAAGGTCGCCGGCATTCCTGCGCGGCTGCTGCGCGTCGGCTTCGTCGGCGAGCTGGGCTACGAAATCCACGCGCCGGCGCGGTTCGGCGAGGCGTTGTGGGACCGGCTCGTCGAGGCCGGCGGCAAGTTCGGCCTCCGCCCGTTCGGCGTCGAGGCGCAGCGACTGCTGCGGCTGGAGAAGGGCCACATCATCGTCGGGCAGGATACCGACGGCCTCACCTGGCCGCAGGAGGCCGACATGGCCTGGGCGATCTCGCGCCGAAAGCCGTTCTTCGTCGGCGGCCGGGCGATCGACATCCGCAACCGGCGCGGACCGACCCGGAAGCTCGTCGGCTTCACCCTGGACGACCCGGACGGACCGATCCCGGCCGAATGCCATCTGGTGATCCGGGACGACGAGATCGCCGGCCGGGTGACCTCCTGCGCGCGGTCGGTGGCGCGCGATGACGTCATCGGCCTCGCGTTCGTGCCCGCCGACCAGGCCGAACCCGGAACCGGCTTCGACATACGCTGCGACGGCGGGCGGATGGCGCGGGCGACGGTCGCGGCGCTCCCCTTCTACGACCCCGGCAACGCCCGCCAGGAAGTCGCCGGATGACCGCGCCCGATCCGCCGCCGGCGCGGAGCTTCGTCTACCGGCGGCTGCTGGCCGCGGGCGCGCGCTTCGATCGGGACGGCGGCGCGCGCCGCATCGCCGACGGCGACGAGGAGGTCGCGCGCCGGCTCGGGCTCGCCGACCTGTCGCTCGCTCCGCGCGCAGGGTTCAAGGGCTGCGGGGCGCTCGCCTGGCTCGCCGGCCGGGGGGCGGCGGCGCCGGACCGCGACAATCGGGCGGCGGCGTTGCCGGACGGCGCCCGCCTCGCCCGCCTCGCCCCCGGCGAAGCGCTGCTGCTCGGCGGCCGGTCGCGCATCGCCGCGCTGGAGGCGGCGTGGCGGGACGAGCGCCCGGTCGCCTGCTACCCGGCGCCGCGCGGCGACAGCCATTGCTGGCTCCGCATCCTCGGCGACCATGCGCCGGCGATGCTGGCCAAGCTGTGCGCGGTGGACCTCCGGCCGCATCGCTTCGCCGCGCTGGAAGTGGCGCAGACCTTCGTCGCGCGGCTCGCGGCGATCGTGCTGCGGGACGACGCCGGCGCCGCGCCCGGCTATCACCTGCTCGCCGACAGCGCCAGCGCGGTCTATCTGTGGGACTGCCTGCTCGACGCCATGGCCGAGTTCGACGGCGGCCCGGTAGGAACGGAAGCGCTGGCGGCGCTCGGCGATCCCTGCCTCGGCGGCTGAGCCGAAGGGCGGCTCAGAACTTCTCCACCCAGGGGCGGAGCTCGACCTCCCAGGTCCAGGCGCTGCGGTGCTGGCGGTGGACGTGGAGATAGGTCTCGGCGATGCTGTCGGGCAGCAGCATACCGTCGTCGCCGCGCCCGGCGGCGCGGCCGTCGCCGGACCGCAATATCCCGCCGTCGATGACGAAATGGGCGACGTGGACGTTCTGCGGCTGCAGCTCGCGGGCGAGGCTCTGGGCCAGCCCGCGCAGTCCGAACTTGCCCATCGCGAAGGAGGACGAGTTGGCGTAGCCCTTGACGCTCGCCGACGCCCCCGTGAGCAGGATGCTGCCCGAACCACGCGCGACCATCTGCCGCGCCGCCTGCTGCGCCACCAGAAACCCGCCATAGCAGGTGATCGTCAGCGCGGTCTTCACCGCCTCGGGGTCGAGTTCGGTGATCGGCCCGCGCGCGCGGTTGGAGGGGTTGTAGACCACCACGTCGGGCGCTCCGATCGAAGCGGTCACGTCGGCGAACAGCCGCTCGACCGAGGCCGGATCGGCGGCGTCGCAGCGATAGGCCCTGGCCCCGATCTCGCCGGCGAGGCCGTCCAGCTTGCCGGCGTTGCGCGCGGCGACGGCGACCTGCATCCCCTCCTTGGCGAACAGCCGGGCCAGCGACGCGCTGAGCCCGGCGCCGGCGCCGACGATCAGCGCCTTCTCCGCATCGGCCATGAATGTCCCTTTCCGTCCGTCCTTCCTCCGCCCGATGGACTACGCCGGTCGGGCGCGAAGGTCAAACCGGGCGCGGTCGGCGGGCCTCGGGACGGGCCCGCGGCGCGACGCGCGGCGGAGCCGCGAGCGGAAGCCTCAACGGCCGCGGCGCAGCAGCGCCGCGCCGAGCGCGCCCGAGACCAGCGGGAACGCGACGTCGGTGACCTTCCAGGCGAGCGCCGGTCCGGCCGCGCCGGTCACGTTGTAGGCTTCGTTGAGATGGTTGAACCAGTTCCAGAAATACATCAGCCCGACGCCGAGAAAACCGTAGAACAACACGTTGGCGACGAGCGGCCCCCAGGTGACCGGCCCGTTCGCGTCGATAGCGCCGGCGGCGCTCTTGCAACCATAGGCGAAGCCGACTCCCAGCAGCACGGCGAGCCCCGTGAACGGGTTGATCCAGGTCCATATCGGGCTGTAGGGCGCGGCCTCGGTGGAGGCGTGAAACAGCGGCTCGACCACCGAGAATATCCCGACCACCGCCGCCATCAACACCAGATACCCGCCCACGATCCGCTTCAGCGCGTCCATACCGGCCTCCCTTCGCCGTCTCGCGATCCCCCACCCATATAACATGCCGCCGTCACGCGCGGCATAGCGCGAATTCGAGCCTCTTCATTCCAGGCTCTCGATCCACGGCTGGCCGAGACCGAAGACGGCGCCTTCGCCAAAATGGGTCCAGCACGCGGCGGCGAGGAGCGGCCATGCCTCGCCAGGTCCCCGCGGCAGATCCAACCCGCCATGCATGTAGCCAAGCGAAGTCATTAGAGTCTGGCCGAAAAAGAATCATGTTCGATCATGTGGTTGCGAGTCTTCGGACGAAGAGTTGGATGGTGGCGATGAGGAGCCAGGCTTCGGCGCTGGCGATGGAGGCTTCGAAGTCCTTGGCGAGGCGGCGGTTGCGTCCCAACCAGACGAAGCTGCGTTCGACGACCCAACGTCGCGGCGGCAGGGCGAAGCCGGACGCAGCATCGGGTCGCTTGACGATCCCCAGCCGCCACCTTCCGATCTTGCGCAACGCGCCGTCGAGTTTCCGTCCGGCATAGGCGCCGTCGGCGAAGACATGCCGCAGACCGGGAAACGCCGCGCCGACCGAAGCCAGGAGCGGCTGGGCGCCGTCCCGATCCTGGACGGAGGCGGCGAGCGCCTGCGCGGCGACCAACAGCCCGCCCGTGTCGGTGACGATGCGGCGCTTGCGGCCCATGATCTTCTTGCCCGCATCGAAGCCCCGCGGGGCGCCGCTTTCCGTGGTCTTGACCGACTGGCTGTCGATGACGCCGGCCAAGGGACAGGCCGCGCGCCCGGCGGCCTTGCGCATACGCAGCAGCAGCCTGTGGTGAACCCGCCGCAGGGTCCCGTCGCCGCGTCATGCGTAGAAGTAACTCTGCGCCGTGCTCTTGGGCGGGAATTCCTGCGGCGGCGTCCGCCACCGGCGGCCGGTGCGCGCTATGTACAGGATCGCGTTCACGACCTCGCGCAAGGCCGTCACCCGAGGCCGCCCCAACGGCTCTCTCGGCGGCGGCGACGGCTCAATCACGCTCCATTCGGCATCCGTCTAATCGCTTGCATAGCGCCACCCCTTGCGCGCATGCCGACGGCGAGTGGTCTCAGTCCACATCTTGGGGCTCCTTCGTTGCTTCACACAACAAGGGTAACCCCAAGGCACTGATACCACTCAACTCTTTTTCGGCCAGACCGTCAGTCTCCCTCTTGGCTTGCTTCATCAACGTCGGCATCCGCGACCGCGATGCAGCCGGCGACCGCGACGCGGATGCGGCCGCTCATCGTCACCATCGGGAAGGCTCGTTCCAATACCGATAGGAGCGCGCCGCCGGCCCGCGTGGAACCGGGCGCAAGCCGGCGCTCGGAACCCCAAGCCCGTATTTCCGCGGCAGCCGTCACCGGCTGGCGAGGTTGCGGACGAGATTGTAGGCGAACCAGCCGTCCCCCGTCACGAAGGACTGCGGACGGGCCGTTTGCGCGTCGCGCTGAATGCCGATCCCGTCGCTGTAGGGTTCGAAGGCGACGATCTTGTCGTACCTGATTCTGAAACGCTTCGAGGGGCCGGCGAAATAGATGTGCTTGTCGGTCAATCCCAGGAGTCCGGTGTCCGCATGGACCGTCTCCGCGGTCTGCACTCGCTCGCCCTTGAAACCGCCGGCGCGGTAGTAGACGCCCCGTGCGACCCTGACGCTGACCCCGCGCGAGCCGCCTTCGTACCGGGTGCGGACCCTCTCCTCCAGATAGTCCACGTTTTCGAACGCCCAGACGAGCTTCTCGGTCTTCTGGAGGTTGAAGGGAAGGTTTCCCTCAATCGCAAGCTCGGGAAAATCTCCTTCAAGGACCGCCCGTAGAATCGCACCCCGTTCCACGCGGTCCTGCGCGCCGTTGCGGTTGAGTTCGGTCCGCGACAGCGAAAATTTCCGGGCCAGCCCCGTCAGCGCGTCCTCCTCGCCCGGCGACAGTACGCCATCTTCGAAGGCGCGCTCCACGGCGAGTTCCCAGCCCGAAATCACCGCTTCCCGAAGCGCCTCCCCGTTCATGCCGCCTTCCCGGGCGATCTCCCGGATCGTGGTCTCCGCCTTTGCGGGTTCGTCCGCGCCCGAGGCGGCGTCCCGGACGAGGGTCCGAATCCGCCGATCGGCCTCGTCATGACGGTCGCGGCATTCACGGTGAGACGACCTCATGAAGCCCGCCGCTTCGCCGCAATATCTGCACTTGCCCATGTCGTCTCCGTTTGAAGCATTCGCAGCGGACAGCCATGATCGAACAACCCGATCCATGGATGCGGGCTCGTCAAGCCGGGCGCGCAGGCCCGCCATACAGCGCTTCGAGCGCCTCGCCATGCGCGGCGACGATCTTGTGTCGGCGGATCTTGAGCGAGGGCGTCATCGTCCCGTTCTCGATGGTGAAGGATTCGGCGCGCAGGACGAAGCGGCGGACGCGCTCGATCACCGAGAGGCCGCGATTGACCCGCTCGACGGCGGCGGCGACAGCCTCCTCGAAGGCGGCGTCGCCCAGCAGTTCGGGCAGGGATGCAGGCTTGCCGCGGTCCCGCGCCCAGGCGGCGGCGAACTCCTCGTCGGGGACGATCAGCGCCACCAGATGCGGCCGCTTGTCGCCATAGACCATCGCCTGGGCGATCTCGGGTTGCAGGGTCAGCGCCCCCTCGACCCGCTGCGGCGATACGTTGTCGCCGCCCGAATTGACGATGATGTCCTTCTTGCGGTCGGTGATGCGGATGTCGCCGTCGGCGTCGATCTCGCCCACGTCGCCGGTGTGCAGCCAACCATCGCGGACGGTCTCGGCGGTGGCCTGGGCGTCGTTCCAATAGCCCTGCATGACGAGCTCGCCGCGCACCAGTATCTCGCCGTCGTCGGCGATCTTCACGCCGACGTCGATCAAGGGCGGACCCACGGCGTCGATCTTGATCCGGCCGGGCCGGTTGCAGCTCACGATCGGGGCCGACTCGGTCTGGCCGTAGCCCTGGAGGAGCTGAAGCCCGAGGGCGGTGAAGAACAACCCGATATCGTAGTTGAGCGGCGCGCCGCCCGAGACCAGCACCTTGAGCCTGCCGCCGAAGCGCGCCTGGACCTTGGCCCGGACCAGCTTGTCCAGCAGCCGGTCGGCGAGCCGCGCGCCGGGGCCGAGGCCGCCGGGGTCCTCGTAGCGCCGCCGGCCCAGCGCGACCGTCTTCCAGAACAGCTTCTCCCGGAGCCCGCCGGCCTGCGCCATGCCGCGGACGATGCGCCCGTGCATGGTCTCGTAGAGCCTCGGCACCGCGGTCATGATCGTCGGGCGCGCCTCGACCATGTTGCCGGCGAGCTTGTCCGCCCCCTCGGCGTAGTAGATCTGCGCGCCGATCGAGATCGGGAACATCAGCCCGGCGGTATGCTCGTAGGAATGCGACAGCGGCAGGAAGGACAGGAACACTTCGTCGCCGAGCCCGATCTCGAGCAGCAGGTCGTGGGCGCCCTTGCAGTTGCTGAGGATCGCGCCGTGGCTGAGCATCACCCCCTTGGGCGCGCCGCCGGTCCCCGAGGTGTAGATCAGGCAGGCGGTGTCCGCGCGCCCGATCGCTTCCGTCCCGGCGACCACGTCGTCCGGCGCGCCGTCATGCCGGGCCAGCAGATCGTCCCAGCGATGGAGGGCCACGCCGGCGGCCGCCGCGTCGGGCGCATCGACCGCCTCGACGGCGATCATGGCCTGCATCGCGGGCGCGTCGCGGGAAGCCGCCAGCAGGCGGCCCGCGAGCGGCGCGGTCGAAACGATCGCGGCCTTGGCGCCGCTGTCGGACATGACGTGGCGGTGATCGCCGATCTGGTTGGTGACGTAGGCCGGGGCCGTGATCGCGCCCGCGGCCATGATCGCTACGTCGGCGATCGCCCATTCCGGGCTGTTCTCGGCCACCAGCATCACCCGATCGCCGGCGCCGACGCCGATCTCGCGGAGGCCGCGGGTCAGCGCCGCGGCGCGCAACGCCGCCGCGCGCCCGGAGAGCGAAGTCCACGCCCCGCCCCGCTTCGCCCACAGGAAGGGCGCGTCGCCGATCTCCGCCGCCTTGTCGAAGAACATCCTGGCCAGGTTGGGCCAGGAATCGTAGTCCGCCGCCGCCGTCATCGGTCCTCCTTCTCCGCCGACCGTTCATACGCCATCGGACCGGGCCGTGACCAGCCCGGCGGGGCGATGGACCGGGAGCGCGGGAAACGGTATGTGGAGGCCGTGGCGTCGCCGGGATGAGACCTTCGCCCAGATGACCGATTCCTCGGAGCGCGACCGGCTGGCCGGACGGGTCCGGCGCTATGCGCGGGTCGGGGCCGCGGTGGGCGGGCTGGCGGCCCGGCTCGCCGGAGAACGCTATCTCGGGGTGGGCATGGACCGCGAGAAGCACGCCGCCGACCTGCGGCGCGCGCTCGGCGGGCTCAAGGGGCCGCTGATGAAGGTGGCGCAGATCATGTCCACCGTGCCCGACATGCTGCCGCGCGAATACGTGGGCGAACTGGCCGAGCTGCAGGCCAACGCGCCGCCGATGGGATGGCTGTTCGTGCGCCGCCGCATGGCCGCCGAGCTCGGCCCCGACTGGCGCGACCGCTTCCAGAGCTTCGACCGCGAGGCGGCCGCGGCGGCGTCGCTGGGCCAGGTCCACCGGGCGGTCGGGCGCGACGGGCGCGCGCTCGCCTGCAAGCTGCAATATCCCGACATGTCGTCGGCGGTCGAGGCCGACCTCCGCCAGCTGCGCGTCGTCTTCGCCGTCTATCGCCGTTACGACAAGGCGGTGGACCCGCGCGAGATCGAGGCCGAGATCGCCGCCCGGCTGCGCGAGGAGCTCGACTATGCGCGCGAGGCGCGGCATATGCGGTTATATCGCCACATCCATGCGGGCGAGCCGGGCGTGCGCGTCCCGGCGCCGGTCGCCGCCCTGTCCACGCCCCGCCTGCTCACCATGGACTGGCTCGACGGCCGGCCGCTGCTCGATCTGGCCCAGACCCCGCCGGAGCGGCGCAACGCGATCGCCCGCAACATGTTCCGCGCCTGGTATCTGCCGTTCTACGCCTATGGCGTGATCCACGGCGATCCCCATCTCGGCAACTACTCGATCCGCGACGACGACACGGTGAACCTGCTGGACTTCGGCTGCATCCGCGTGTTCCGGCCGCCCTTCGTCCAGGGCGTCCTCGACCTGTATCGCGCGTTGCAGACCGAAGACCGCGCGCTCGCCGTGCATGCCTACGAGACCTGGGGCTTCCGCGATCTGTCGAACGAGGTGATCGACACGCTCGACCTGTGGGCGCAGTTCGTCTACGCGCCGCTGCTGGAGGACCGCCCGCGCCCGATCCAGGAGGGGAGCGGCGCGATGTACGGGGCCAGGGTGGCCGAGAAAGTCCACCGCGAATTGCGGCGGCTGGGAGGCGTGACCCCGCCGCGCGAATTCGTGCTGATGGACCGCGCCGCGATCGGGCTGGGCTCGGTGTTCCTCCATCTGCGGGCGGAGATCAACTGGTGCGCGCTGTTCCACGACCTCGCCGGCGGCTTCGACGCCGCGGCGCTCGCCCGGCGCCAGCGGCGCGCCTTGGCCGCGGCGGAACTCCCGCCCCCGGACCGGGGCGCTACGGCAACGGCTTCGTGAGCGCCACGACCGCCGCGACGACGAGCCCGGCCTGCATCCACAAAGCGCGGTATATCCGGGCCTCGAGAGCGGCGATGCGGGTTTCGAGATCGGCCTTGGTCGCCAAGTCGCTGCGGGCGACCCGGGCGGCCGCGGCGATGGCCTCGGCATGCGCTTCGGCCTGGCGCCGTTCGACGCCGGCGGACTCCAGGCCGCGCATGACGGCGAGCGTATCGAAAGCGGGTTCGACCATGCGGCAGGTCTATGCCGTCGCGAGCGCGGGCGCAAGGGCGAACCTGCTTATCCGTGAGAGTCTTCCAACGAAATTACGCGGATGTCTTGGGATTTCTTCACACGCTCTTTCGCGGGAATGACGGAGGGGCTGTGGCGCGCCCCGGCATGACCCGCTTTCTCAAACGGCCTCTCACACCTCCATTTCCGCCTGCGCCGGGCCGCCGGCGGCGAGCGCGGCGGCGCCGGCCCGGATCTGCGGCCAGGAGGCCACGAGGACGTTGCAGGCCAGCGCCTCCTCGGTCCAGCCCTTGCGTTCGGACACGGTGTAGAGGCGATAGGCGAGCGCGCGGGCGTTCTCCGCCCGCCCCGGCCCCATCGCATGGGCGAGGCGCGCGGCCTCCGCCACGCCGCCGCCGGCCTCGGCGGTCATCGCGCGCACCAGATGCTGCGCGCACTCCCAATCGACGAGGCGGCGGTCGCGCGCCGGGTCCCAGTCCGGCTCCAGCTCCTCGCGGCGCCTGAGCCGCACCCGGCCCCCGCCGCCGGCGATCACGCCGGCCTCTTCGAGCCCCTTGAAGGACGTGTTCTTGGCGGTGAACAGCACCTCGGCCTCGCCATAGGCGCGCTCGGCGGCGCCGTACTGCTCGAACCAGGCGACGCAGAAGCGGGTGTCGGCGTCCATGTCGCCCTCGGCCTCGGCCAGCGTCTCGTCTAGCACCCGGTTGATCTCGGCGAGCGCGGCGCGCACCGGCATCGGCCTGCCGTCGGCCTCCAGCACCCGGGCGTAGCGCGAGAAGACGGCCATGCCCGGCCCGATGGCGGCCTGGGCGAGGTCCACCGGCGCGACGTTCTCCGCTTGCAGGCGCCGGATGGCGGCGGGCAGTTCGCGGCGCAGCGCGGCGGCGAAGTCGCGCCGCGTCGCCGTCGGCGCATCCTCCGCGCGCGGCCGACAGGCGAGGACGATGGAGGAGGCGAGGGCGTTGGTGTCTATGGCGACGCTTCGAGCGCCTCGCTCCGTGCGAATCGGCCAAGTGCCGGTGATCGCGAAACCGCTGTTCACGATGCCCGAAAGCACCGTCTCCCAACCTGTCGATGCCGTGGTCCCGTTCCCTCTGCCATCGGCCTTCGTCTCCGCCTGCTTGTAGGCGTAGAACAGTGTCATCGGGTAATCCGGCGCCTGCGTCGCCCCCATGTGCGCCGTCGCCCGCCCGAGGCCGGTCTCGAAGAACCGTCTGGCTTCGTTCCGGTCACCGCCGAAGCGGTACGGCGTGGCGACCAGCTCGTTGGCCTTCGGGGTCAAGAGCGTCTTGAACAGGTCGGGATGGACGTTCCCGAGGGAGCGGCGCAACCAGACGTAGAAGAAGTCGGACAAGTCCGCGTAGCCGATGTTGTCGTAGTAAGGTGGATCGGTCGAGAAAATCACGTCATCCGAAGGTCGTGTTTCTCCGGCCGCATCCCGCTGAGTGACGGTTGCCGGCATTCCGGCGGCGGCCAGTTCCTGGACGACCCGGACGATCCAGCTCATCGCCGTATCGTCCCAGTTCCCGCTTGCGGAGCTGAACGGGTTGCTTTCCGCGAAATCCCACACCATCGGAATCGCTTGGCGAGCAAAGCTGTTCCGTATGAACTCGCCGCCGTTGGCCCATGTCGCATTGTTGCTCCAGTAGTCCGCAGCGCGCCCCACTCCCAACCCCAGATACGTCGCCACCGCGTCGGCGTAGGCTTCGGCATCTCCAGGAAGCGTCGACGCTTCCAAGGCGTCGCGCTTCACCCGCTCGCGCGCTTCGGAAACGAGATCAGAGAACGTCGTCAGCGCCGCCAACTGGCGCGGCGTGAAGAGGTCGGCGAAGGTCGACAAACCGTATGGTATGCACCAGACATTTCGCGGGTCGTCGGAAAGGTCTTGCTCTGGTCGCCATTCCGGCTCCGCCCGCTGCGCGGCTTCCTCCATTTCCGCCGTCGGGTCGAGATAGACGCGCCCACGCTTGCCCTCCGCCACCACCGCCATCAGCCGTGCGCTCATCCGCTTGGCCATGCCTTCGGCCTTGATATGCGCGGCGGGGACCGGCACCCCCGACAGCAAGCAGGTGAAGTTGGCGCCGCGCGAAGCCTTGGCTCCCTTCTTCGCCCGCGCCAACTCGTCCGGCCCGACGCCTTCCGTCTTCACCGCGAAGCGGTATCCGCCATTCTCCACGACCGGAACGACGATCGCCTCCCGGCCCTTCTTCGACGACAACACGAAAGAGCGGACCAGCGGCGTATGCGCGCCGCCCGCCGCCGGGTTGGGGCTCGCCACCGTGCGCGCCCACAGCCAGGCGATGACCGCGGCCTTCGAGCCGTCCGGCAGCCGCGCCTTGGGGTAGAGACGGCCGATCCGCCTCTCCGCCTCGTCGCGCATCCAGCGCCCGTAATGGCGCACGTCCTCGGCGAGCCCCTCCGCGCCCGCGCCGTTCCAGACCGCGCCGACGGCGAACCTGGCGCGGGCCTCCGGGTTGACCGGGGGCAGCCCGGCGAAGCGCGGCGGGATCTCGACCAGCGCCTTGGTGATCAGCACCGCGACCGGGTTGAGGTCCGAACCATGGGCGCGCAGGCCCAGCCGCTGCGCCTCCAGCGGGATCGAGCCGCCGCCGCAGAACGGATCGACCACCGGCGGCGCATGCTCGGCGAGGAAGGCGTCGACCTCCGCCCGCGTCCGCGGCGGCGGAACGTCCCGGACGCGGGCCGCCGACCGCGCGACCTCCCGCCGCGCGGCGCCGATCGCGTGCGGATCGTTGGAGTTCTCCCATTTCACCAGCCGCTCGACGACGCCGAACAGCCGCCGCCGCTCCCGCTCCTGCGCCGCTTCGTCGGGAAACTCCTCGGGAACGGAGGACGGATCGTCCACCAGCTGCGCGAACAGCACCGCCCGGCACGCCGCCAGCGGCCTGCGCGCCCACCACAGATGCAGCGTCGAGGGATGCCCATGCCGGATCGACTTCTCCCGCCCCGAAGCCGCATTGATCGCCGCCAACGGCAATGCGACCTCGATGAGTTTTTTGCGAGTCATTACCGACGGTATCTTTGTACTCAGTAGGGGGCTTCTCGGTTGATTTCATTGGCCAATTTCGCAAACTTCATCTGTAAGACGTTTCGGAAAATCGATATTTGTTGTCTGGGATAATTGTTTTGTATCATTATTGATTGCCACAACCAAGCAGTTGAGGATCATACTTTCAAACTCACGATAAAGCCGAATTATCGCGTAGTCATAGGCCCATGTCACATGAGTTTCCGAAAACGAAGAAAGGTTGCTCCGATCAAGGAAATTCATGATCTCCTTGACCTTCTTATTGAAGGTTTCTGATGCCTTCCGACCACTCTTCTTTCTCATCCTGGACTCCTTACGGTCAATTGCCTGTACGTGACGCTTGTGGCCCCAAAACCCGGCTTGCGTGTTACGGGCGCACGCATATGACACGGCGCGGCGGAGAAGCCGTCCCGACGGTCAGAGCCGACCGGGAAGAGAGGACGCCCGCGCCAACTCGAATTGTCGGCGATCTCCTGCGCATGACGTATCCGTGCACAGATCATCAGGGCAGTGGTCGTCGCTCTCGGCCATGTCCCGCTCCCTCCATCGCGGACCATATAGAAACCATATAGGAAACGTCCGCCCGGAATACACCTTTCCGGGAGCGCCGGCGTCCCGTCAGGGTCTCTGGATTCCCGCTTTCGAGTGTGTGAAGAAATCCCGAGACATCCGCGTAATTCGGGATTTTCGCCATGTCGATAGGAACACAAATGATCTATATAAGGAACGTATGTGGGTCAAATGTAGTGAATCGACTGGATAGACCACAGGTCTTGGGGTTTCTTCACACACTCTTTCGCGGGAATGACGAGGAGGGCTGCGACGACGGTCCGAGGAAGGCCATCGGCTCGAGGCGAATCCGCCGCCGCGCGCCCGATCACCGTCGGGCCGACCATTCGCGGACGACCTCGACCAGGGCGGCGGTGAGCCGGTCGAGCTCGTCCGCCGGAATCGTGAACGGCGGCATCAGATAGACCACGTCGCCGAACGGCCGGATCCAGACGCCGCGGGCGGTGAAGCGGGGCGAGAACCAGGCGAGATCCGCGGGACGGTCGAGCTGGACCACGCCGATGGCGCCCTTGACCCGCACGTCGACCACGCCCCGGAGGTCCCGCGCCGCGGCGAGGGACGCCGCCAGCCGCGCCTCGACCGCCGCGACCTGAGCGAGCCGGGGCTCGGTCTCGAACAGGTCGAGCGAGGCGTTGGCCGCGGCGCAGGCGAGCGGGTTGGCCATGTAGGTCGGGCCGTGCATCAGCGCGCGCTCGGGCGCATCGCCCAGAAACCCCTCGAATATGCGCTCCGTCGCCGCGGCGGCGGCGAGCCCCACCGCGCCGCCGGTCAGCGCCTTGCCGATGCAGGCGATGTCGGGCGCGACGCCGGCCTGTTCGCAGGCGAACATGGTCCCGGTGCGGGCGAAGCCGGTGGCGATCTCGTCGGCGATCAGCAGCACCCCGCGCCGGGCGCAGATGCGCGCGACGTCGGCCAGCACCGCCGGGGCGTGGAACCGCATCCCGCCCGCGGCCTGGACCAGCGGCTCCAGGATGACGGCTGCGAACCCGTCGCCGCCGGCGGCGAGCAGCCGGTCGAACGCATCGAGCTCGTCGGCGGTCCGGGGCAGGCGCGTCACCGTCTGTTCGGGCAGGTAGCCGGCGAACAGGCGGTGCATGCCTTCCTCGGGATCGCAGACCGACATCGCGCCCATCGTGTCGCCGTGATAGCCGCCGAGGAAGCTGACGAAGCGGGTGCGGCTGCGGACGCCGGCGTTGCGCCAGTACTGCACCGCCATCTTCATCGCCACCTCGACCGCGACCGACCCCGAATCGCAGAAGAACACGCGGTCGAGGTCGCCGGGCAGCAGGGCCGCGAGCCGCCGGGCCAGCGTGATGGCCGGCTCGTGCGCGAGCCCGCCCAGCATGACGTGGGGCATACGCCGGAGCTGCGCCGCCATCGCCGCCAGGATGCGGGGATGGTTGTAGCCGTGGCAGGCGGTCCACCAGGAGGAGACGCCGTCGATCAACTCGCGCCCGTCGGCGAGGCGGATGCGGGCGCCCTGCGTCCGGGCTGCGATCAGCGGCGCCGGCGCGCCCGCCATCTGGGTGTAGGGAAACCACAGATGCCGCGCCGCGTCCGGCGCCGGCCGCGCGCTCAACCGGCGGCCTGCGGGTCCATCGGCCGGAGGCCCAGCCCGTCCAGCAGCGCGCGGTCGAGATCGGCCGGCGGGTTGTCGGTCGTCAGCAGCCGGTCGCCCCGGAAGATCGAGTTGGCGCCGGCGAGGAAACAGAGCGCCTGGGTCGACCGGTCCATCCCGAGCCGTCCGGCGGAGAGGCGCACCACCGATGCCGGCATCATGATGCGGGCGAGGGCGATCGTGCGCGCCAGTTCCAGCGGGTCGAGCGCGGCGGCGTCCGCGAGCGGCGTGCCGGGGGCGCGCACCAGCAAGTTGATCGGCACGCTCTCCGGCTGCACCGGGAAGTTGGCCAGCGTCACCAGCATGTCGGCGCGGTCGGCGCGCTCCTCGCCCATGCCGACGATGCCGCCGCAGCAGACGCGCATCCCCGCCTCGCGCACGCGGCCCAGCGTCTCCAGCCGGTCGCCGTAGCCCCGGGTGGTGACGATCTCGCCGTAACGGGCTTCGGAGGTGTCGATGTTGTGGTTGTAGTAATCGAGCCCGGCATCGCCCAGGCGGCGCGCCTGATCGGCGGTCAGCATGCCGAGGGTGGCGCAGGTCTCGAGCCCCAGCGCTTTGACCGCCCGGATCATGTCGAGCACCGCGTCGAGCTCGCGGTCCTTGGGACCGCGCCAGGCGGCGCCCATGCAGAAGCGCTGCGCGCCTTCCGCCTTCGCCCGCCGGGCCGCGGCGACGACCTCCGCCAGCGGCATCAGCTTGCCGGCGGCGACGCCGGTCGGATGGCGCGCGCTTTGCGGGCAGTAGGCGCAGTCCTCCGGGCAGCCGCCGGTCTTGATGCTCAACAGGGCGCTGATCTGGACGCGGGAGGGGTCGAAATGGCGGCGGTGCAAGGTCTGCGCCCGGTAGAGGAGATCGCCGAACGGTTGGTCGAGAAGCGCCAGCGCTTCGCCGCGCGTCCAGTCGCCGCGGACGTCGGCGGCGGGCGGGCCGGGCGTCCGGCGGGCCATGCCGGGCCGTCCTACCGCCAGACCTTCGCCGCGGTCTCGACCACCAACCGCAGCTTGGCGGTCTGGTCCCCGGGGGCGACCGGGTTCCCGCCGGCGACGCTGGCGAAGCCGCATTGGGGGCTGATTCCGAGCCGGTCGAGCGAGGCGAAGCGGCCCGCCTCGTCGATGCGCCGGCGCAGCTCGTCCATCCCTTCCAGGGCCGGATCCTTGCTGCTGACCAGTCCAAGGATCGCCGACTTGTCCGGCGGCAGGAAGCGCAGCGGCGCGAAGTCGCCGGCGCGCGGCGTGTCGTATTCGACGAGGAAGACGTCGACGTCGAGCTCGTTGAACAGCCGTTCGGCGACGAAGTCGTAGCCGCCGTCGGTGAGCCAGCGCCCTTTGAAGTTGCCGCGGCACATATGGAGGCCGACCGCGACGTCGCCGCGGCCGCGCAGGCAGGCGTTCATCAAGTCGATATACTGGTTGACCCGGCGGCCGGGATCCTCGCCGTCGACTTCGAGGGCGGCGCGCAGGTCCGCGTCGCACAGCATGGCGAGCGGGACATCGTCCAGCTGAAGGTAGCGGACCCCGACGGCGGCGAGTTCGGCGATCTCGTCGCGATAGATCGCAATGAGATCCGCGAAATACGCCTCCTCGCTCGGATAGGCGCCGCGGGCGATGAAGCCCGAACCGGTCCAGAAATGCATGCTCGGCGGCGACGGCATGGTGAGTTTCGCCGTCCGCGTCGTCGCAGCCAACAGGAACGCGGCCTCGTCGCGCGAGAAGCTCCGCACGCGCCGCACCGGCCCCTCGACCTGCGGGGCGAGGAACGGCAGATCGCCGCCGCCCTCGTCGCGGAAGGCGAAGCGCGCCGGCGCCACGCCGAGCCCGTCCACCGCCTCGACGAAATGCGACCAGTAGGAGGCGCGCCGGAACTCGCCGTCGGTGACGGCGCAGAGGCCCAGCCCCTCCTGCATCGCCACCGCATCGCGGATGCATTCGTCCTGGACGGCGCGGAATTCGTCGGCGTCGGTCTCGCCCGCAGCGAAGGCGCGATAGGCGCGGCGCAGGGCGGGCGGCCGCAGCAGGCTGCCGATGTGCTCGGCGCGGAAGGGCGGACCGGCGGGCGCGGACATGGGCCGAGCATCGCCGGGATTGCGCCGGTTGGCAACGCCCGTTCGCATCGCCCGCCCGGCGCGCCCGCCCGCGGCGGCTTGTCCGGGGCGAGGCGCTCGGTTACAACCGCGCGATGGCCCGGACCCGGAGCGAAGCGACCCGCCGCGTCTGGCTCGAAACCCTGGCGCGCCGCCGATGCGACTGGGACGGGCCGGGCGCGGACGACCATTGGGCGCCCGCACTCGACTGCGCCTCGCGCGACGAGCTGGCCGCGATCCAGAACGACAAGCTCGCCGCCCTCACCCCCTTCCTGTACGAGAATAGCGGCTTCTACCGGCGGCGCTTCGACCGGCTGGGGCTCGCCCCCGACGACGTCCGCACGATCGACGACCTGCCGAAATGGCCGGTGGTGACCAAGGACGAGATGATCGAGGACGCGGCCGCGCACCCGCCCTACGGATCCTGTTCGACGATCGGCGAAGCGGAGTGGCGCGACCGCGGCTGGATGCTGTTCTCGTCGTCGGGCTCGACCGCGGCGCCGCGCGTCTTCCGCTACACCCACACCGACCGCCTCTATTGGGAGTGGGCCAACGCGCGCGGCCTCCATGCGATGGGCGTCCGCCGGGGCGAGACGGTGTTCCCGATGGTGGGGTTCGGCCCGCATGTATGGATGTGGGGGGCGATGGTCGCCTTCGCCCGCATGGGCGTCTCGGTAATCCCGGGCGGCGGCATGGACGCGCGGGCGCGGGCGCGGGCGATCGACCGCTTCGCGCCCACGGTGATCGCCTGCACGCCGTCCTACGCGCTCTATCTCGGCCGCGTCATGCAGGAGATGGGGCTGGACCCGGCCGCGAGCCGGGTGACGACGCTGTTCACCGGCGGCGAGCCCGCCATGGGCATCGACCGCACGCGCGAGCGGCTGGAAGCGTTGTGGGGCTGCCGTGCGGTCGAGTTCTACGGCTGCACCGAGGTCTCGCCGCATGTCGGCGGCTATTCCTGCCCCTGGTCTGTGCGCCCCGGCGAGCCGGTCTCCACCCATCTGATGGAGGACGTCCAGATCTGGGAGCTGGTCGATGCGGAGTCGGGCGCGCGCGTCGCGGAAGGCGAGCGCGGCCTGACGGTATGCACCTCGCTCAACTCGGAGAGTTCGCCGCAGCTCCGCTTCCTGGTCGGCGACTATACGGTGTTCGATACCGGACGCTGCGGCTGCGGGCGCGGGCATGTGCGCGCGGTCGGGGCGTTCACCGGCCGCGCCGACGACCTGATCAACCTGCGCGGCGTGAAGATGTTTCCCAGCCAGATCGAGGCCGCGGTGCGCGCCGTCCCGGACACGGGCGACGAGTTCGAGATCCGGCTGTTCACCCGCGACGACGGGCTCGACGTGATGGAGCTGCGCATCGAGCATCCGGGTCATGCCGAGCCGGGACCGGTCGCCGAGGCGGCGGCGGCCGAACTGCGCAGCCGCTGCGAGGTCCGCGCCGGCGTCGAGGTGCTGGCCCCGGGCGCGCTGCCCAAGACCGAGTTCAAGGCCAAGCGCGTCCGCGACGAACGCGCCGGGAGGAACGCATGACCTGGCCTACCGGCGATCCGGCCGGCATCGCCGGCTATCACGCGCACGTCTATTACGACGACGACAGCCGCGAGACCGCGGCCCGGCTGCGTCAGCTCCTCTGGGGCGCGTTCGAGGTCGAGATGGGCCGCTTCCGCGACCGGCCGGTCGGCCCGCATCCGAAGAAGATGTATCAGGTGGCCTTCGCCGCCGATCTGTTCCCCGAGATCGTCCCCTGGCTGATGACCCATCGCGACGGGCTCACCATCCTGGTCCATCCCGAATCGGGCGACGCCTACAACGACCACGCATACTGGCCGCTGTGGCTCGGCAGGAGCCTCCGCCTGCGGCTGGGCTATCTGAAGGGCGGCGACCGCCCGGCATAGCCCGCCCGCTCAGCCGACCGGCGGCCGCTCCCGGCGGCCGAACTCGACCCGCGCCAGGAAGACGAGCAGCAGCAGCGCGCCCAGCGCGAACACGACGTCGCCCGGCACGCGCAGCCACACCAGCGTCTCCATCAGCGGCGAATGCATGAGTTCGGGCGCGCGCGCGTGCCAGTAGCCGCGGTCGAACGAGACCAGCGCCTGGATGATGCCCTGCGGCAGGAGCGAGCCGAAGACCATCATCGCGAGCCCGCCGTTGAACAGCCAGAACACCCAGGTCAGAGTGCGGTCGGACCATGCGCCAGCGGCCTGCGGCAGGTCGCGGCGGCACAGCAGCAGGAGGCCGATGCCGAGCATGCCGTAGACGCCGAACAGCGCCGCATGGCCGTGCGTCGGCGTGGTCAGCAGCCCCTGGAGGTAGTAGAGCGCCAGCGGCGGGTTGATCAGGAAGCCGAGCACCCCGGCGCCGACCAGGTTCCAGAACGCGACCGCGAGGAAGAACAGCAGCGGCAAATGGTAGCGCCGCACCCAGGGCGCCTGCCGCTCGGCGCGCCAGTGGTCGTGCGCCTCGAAGGCGATCAGCGCCAGCGGCACCACTTCGAGGGCCGAGAACACCGCGCCCAGCGCCAGCACCGATTCCGGCATGCCGGTGAAATACAGGTGGTGGAAGGTGCCGAGGACGCCGCCGCCGAGGAAGATCATCGCCGAGAACATGACGTAGACCGCCGCGGTCGAGGCCCGCAGCAGCCGCATATGCACGAAGGCCCAGGCGACCCAGGCGGTCGCGAACACTTCGAACACGCCTTCGACCCAGAGATGCACCACCCACCAGCGCCAGTATTCGACGATCGTCAGATGGGTGTCGCGCTCGTACAGGAAGCCGGCGCCGAACAGGAGGCCGATGCCCGCCGAGGACAGCAGCAGCAGGATCAACAGATGCCGGTCCTCGCCGCGCCTGCGGATGGCGGGCAGCAGGCAGCGCGTCATCAACGCCAGCCAGATCAGCAGGCCGGCGAAGATCAACAACTGCCAGAAGCGCCCCATGTCGAGGAACTCGTAGCCCTGATGCCCGAACCAGTAGACCAGCGCCGGATCGGTCATGCGTCCGGTCAGGGTGAGCCATTCGCCGATCAGGGAACCCAGAACGGCGATCACCAGCGCCGCCCACAGCGCATCCACCCCGAGCCGTTGCAGAGGCGGCTCGAACCCCGCGATCCTGGGCGCCAGATAGAGCCCCGCCCCCAGCCAGGCGGTCGCGATCCAGAGCACCGCCAGCTGGACGTGCCAAGTGCGGGTGAGCGCGTAGGGCGCGATCTCGGACAGCGGTATGCCGTAGAAATCGTGGCCTTCGACGGCGAAATGCGCGGTCACGGCGCCGAGGGCGATCTGAAGGGCGAGCAGGACGGCGACGATCCAGATGTATTTGATCACGCCGCGCATCGAGGCGGTGGGCGCCATCGCGGCGATCGGGTTGGCGTCGGGATAGCCGGCCGGCGGCTCGGTATCCTTCCGCCATTCGTCGCGCTCGCGCAGGAAGAACCAGCACAGCGCGCCGGCGGCGGCGATCAGCAGCACCACCGACACGAAGGACCAGACGAAGGTCGAGGCGCTCGGCCGGTTGCCGATCAGCGGCTCGTGCGGCCAATTGTTGGTGTAGGTCACGCTGTCGTCGGGGCGCAGCGTCGCCGCCGCCCAGGCGGTCCACCACCACCAGGCGACGAGTCGGCGGATGTCGGCGTCGGGCCGGGGGCCGAGCGGCCGGTCGGGGATGGCGTAGGCCTCGCGCAGAGCCCCCGCCGCCGGACCGTCGCCGGCGCCGCCGAACAGCGCCGTGTAATGGGCGATCACGGCCTCGATGGCGCGGGCGCGATCCGGCGAGATCACGATCCGGCCGGTCTCGGAATCGTAGCTGTTGATCCGGATGCGCTGAGCCAGAGCCGCGATCCGCGCCGCCCGCTCCGGGGGCTGGAGCGTGGCGAAATCGCCGTCGGCGTCGAGCATCGCCAGCGCCTCCCGGTGCAGCACGTCGGCCGTCCAGTCGGGCGCCAGATAGCTGCCATGGCCCCATACCGACCCCAGCTGCATACCGCCCAGGCGCCGCCAGACGTCGCGTCCGGCATGGATGTCGCGGCGTTCGAACAGCACGGACGTCGTATCGCCATCGACCGTCACCACCTGCGCGGGCACCGGCGGGGCTTGCTGGAACGCCCGGCCGCCGACCAGCAGCAGCACGCCGAACATGACCACCATCAGGGCGCCGAACAGGAGCCAGAGCCGTTTGAGGGTGAAGACTTCGCGATAGTTCATGGCGCGTCCCCCGGATCCGCTTCGCAGCGTAGCGCGCGGCCCGGCCGCCGCCTTGACCGCGGTCAAGCGCGGGCGGAGGCGCGTTCGCCCATGACGTAGCGCCGCAGCGCGCCGACGTCGGAGACGGCGACCCGGCGGTCGCGGGTGGACACCCCGACCGCCCGCAGTTTCGCCAGCGCGCGCGAGAAGGTTTCCGGGCGCATTCCCAGGCGCGCCGCGACCAACCCCTTGTCGGCGGGAAGGTCGATCACGGCGGCGGCGTCTCCGCGCGGGCATCGTTTCAGCAGGAACGCGCCGAGCCGTTGCGCCGCGGACTGAACGGCGCGCTGTTCGATCTCCTGCACCAAGCCGCGCAGATGATGCGACATGCTGGCCAGCATGTTGACCGCGAGCGCCGGGTTCCGCCGCAGCTGGCCGGTGAAGGAACGGGCCGGGACGACAAGCAGGCGCGCCGCTTCGGCGACCTGCGCCCCGACCGGAAAGACGCCCTCGGCGAAGCTCGCCGCCTCGGCGAAGGAGTCGCCGCGCCCGAAGGCGGCGATCACCGTCTCCTGGCCGTCGGGGGCGGCGCGAAACAACTCCACCCACCCATCGAGCACCACGTAGAAATGCCGGGCGGGCTCGCCCTGCACGAACAGCACGGCGTGGCGCGGGTAGCGGCGCGCCGACGCGCCCGCGAACAGCACCCGCAGGGTCGCGGGCTCGATGCCGGCGAACAGCGGAAGCCGGGCGAGGAGCGCCTCGTCTTCCGCGGCGATGTCGGTATGCCGCGCGGACGCGGCGGCGGTTGGATCCTGCATCTGGTTTTCGCGACGCTCGACGACGTCCGTTCGCCCGCGCGTAGGCTACGCCGCAGCCGGGCCGCGGCCAAGCGCCCGTCGCCTGCGGCGGACTGCGGGGAGCGTTTGACGATGAAGTCCGAAAAGACGCGGGACGGAAGCATATTCGGATCGTCAGGCGTCGGAGCGCACCCACCTGTAGACGCATTTCCTCAACTCGCTGCGTCCGAAGCGAGCCATCTGCTGGCTGGAGTTTCCCTTACCTCTGGGCAAGGTCCAGATATTCGCGCACTCGAATCCGCTCCGTTCGGCGAAGTCGGCCAGAATGAAGTCTACCGGCAATTCCTCGCCGTGATAGCGCACGTTGTCGTTCACCATGATCACGACGCCGCGGGGCCGGACGATCCGCCCCAGCTCGGCGACGACGACCGCCATCTCGAAAAAATAGTGCTCGATCAACCGCAACACGTTCCGGTTGCTCAATTCGTCCGCGCGCTCAAGCAGGATATGCAGGACTTCGTGAACGGCGCCCTGGTCGGCGTACATGCGAATGGCTCGGTCCAACGTCTCCCTGCGCGCGCCATAGACGCCCTCGAGCCATTCCAGCTTCCCCTTGTTCTCGACCGTGGCCGAAAGCATCCTCTGGCGCAGCGCGGAAAAATCGTCACGGTCGAAACCGAGCCACGCCAGTTCGAGCGCGTAAGTGCGGGTATAGTCGTAGCGATTCGCATAGGGCGGCGACGTGATCACCATGTCGAACGCGCCGGCCGGGACGTCCTTGAGCAGCTCGAGGCAGGATCCGACGATCAGGTTCGGTCGACCGCCGCCATACTGCTCTTTCAGGTCGTCGAGGTCTTCGGCCATTTCGGCGAGCCGTCTTTCCAGCGCGTCGCCGAACGGCGCGACCGGACCCTTGTCCACGGAAGATCGGAGGCGGCGCCCGGACCTCCGGTCCCACCGGAGATACTGTCCGTCCTTCCTGGTGTAGCTCGCATCTTCCAGCGCCGACAAACAGGCCAGATCCAGCAGGGAGCGGACGCCGGGATCGTCGACGCCGGAAACGAAGCGCCGCGCCCTTGCGATCTCCCTCTCGGCCTCCCGTGAGAAAGCGCCCTCCGTAATCCGTACGTGAGGGAAGGCGAACGCATCGCGCGGCCCGTCGTTCGAGCGGACGTAACGCGCCAGCGCGGCCCCCTCGCGATCCAGCGCATCGGGCGAGAGGCCGTTCGACGCCTCCATTATCGCCGACGCCGCCAGGACGCCGACGGGCATGATCTCGATGCCCGTCGCTTCCCGACCGCTTCCCGCCGCCACGAGCGGCGTCGTGCAGATTCCCGCAAACGGGTCCAGAACTGCTTCCGGGGCGGCCCGCTCGATCAGATCGGAGACGAGCCGGCGGGAGAAACCTTCCTTGTACTTCATCCACCGCAGACCCGGAGCGCTCCGGTTGCCCTGGTACGATACCGTCTTGCGCGAAAATTCGTCGTTGACCGAAAGACGACCGGCGAAGCGTTTCGACAGATCGTCGCGTTCGGCGCCCGAACCGCCATTCGGCGACACGGCGCCCGTTATGGCCGTGCGGGACACGCTACCCGCCCCCCGTACCGGCGCCGTTTCCCGACCGACGGGCGATGCGCGCCATCCGAACCGCGGCGTCGGCTTCCGCCAGCGTCATCGAACCCGATCCACCCACCCCAGTCATGGAGACGAATCATATGTTCGTATTTGGTTCATGTCAATGGGCGGGTGACGCCCCGTTGGCGAGGGCGCGCTCCACGTCTTCCTCGATCCGCCGCAAGACGTCGTCGGCGACCTCGATCACTTCCGCCGGGGCGCGGACCTCCTCGCCGGCGCGCCGGCGGAGAGCCACGATCAGCGGCGCGAGGGCGTCGGATTTTTCTTCGTCGCTCGACAGAATGCTCACCAGATCGCGCTCCGAGACTCCGGCGGCAATCAATGCAGGCGCGAGCTCCAGAATCACGCCCGGCATCGCTTCGTTCCCGGAAGCGAGCGCGGCATGGACGGAGCGGAACGCTTCCAGAGCGGCCGGGCGGCGTCCCTGAGCCAGCAGCGCCTTCGTCTTCGCCCGGTTCGCCTGCCACCCGATGGCAAGGTCTTCCCGCTCCATCAATTCGCTGAACCCGCGTTCGAGTTCGCCGAGCGAATGAAGAGCGTCTTCGGTACGACCCAGACGGAGTTGCGCCTCGCCCCTGCCGACCAACGCCATGGCGACAAGCATCCGGAGTTTCGGCGCATCGCTGGACCCGAAGCGCTCGATCACGTCGTCATAGGCCGCTATCGCCGCGTCGGCGTCGCCGCGCCCTCTTTGCGCAACTCCCTTGTTGACCAACGCCACGGCGACTGACGCCTGCAGCTCTGGCGCATCGCTGCGCCCGAAGCGCTCGACCACGTAGTCATAAGCCGCTATCGCCGCATCGACGTCGCCGCGCCCTCCTTGCGCAACTCCCTTGTTGACCAACGCCATGGCGACTTGCGTCTGCAGCTCCAGCGCATCGCTGCGTCCGAAGCGCTCGACCACGTAGTCATAAGCCGCCATCGCCGCATCGACGTCGCCGCGCCCTCCTTGCGCAACTCCCTTGTTGACCAACGCCACGGCGACTGACGCCTGCAGCTCCAGCGCATCGCTGCGTCCGAAGCGCTCGACCACGTAGTCATAAGCCGCCATCGCCGCATCGACGTCGCCGCGCCCTCCTTGCGCAACTCCCTTGTTGACCAACGCCACGGCGACTGACGCCTGCAGCTCCAGCGCATCGCTGCGTCCGAAGCGCTCGACCACGTAGTCATAAGCCGCCATCGCCGCATCGACGTCGCCGCGCCCTCCTTGCGCAACTCCCTTGTTGACCAACGCCACGGCGACTGACGCCTGCAGCTCTGGCGCGCCACTAGACCCGAAGCGTTCGACCACATCGTCATAGGCCGCTATCGCCGCATCGGCGTCGCCGCGCCCTCCTTGCGCAACTCCTTTGCCGACCAGCGCCTTGGCGACTGGCGCCTGCAGCTCCAGCGCATCGCTGCGCCCGAAGCGTTCGACCACATCGTCATACGCCGCTATCGCCGCATCGACGTCGCCGCGCCCCCGTTGCGCAACTCCTTTGCCGACCAGCGCCTTGGCGACTGGCGCCTGCAGCTCCAGCGCATCGCTGCGCCCGAAGCGTTCGACCACGTCGTCGTAAGCCGCTATCGCCGCATCGACGTCGCCGCGTCCCCGTTGCGCAACTCCCTTGTTGACCAACGCCATGGCGACTTCCGTCTGCAGCTCCAGCGCATCGCTGCGCCCGAAGCGCTCGACCACATCGTCATAGGCCACTATCGCCGCATCGGCGTCGCCGCGCCCTCTTTGCGCAACTCCCTTGTTGATCAACGCCATGGCGACTTGCGTCTGCAGCTCCAGCGCATCGCTGCGCCCGAAGCGCTCGACCACATCGTCATAGGCCGCCATCGCCGCATCGGCGTCGCCGCGCCTTCTTTGCGCAACTCCCTTGTTGAACAACGCCATGGCGACTTGCGTCTGCAGCTCCAGCGCATCGCTGCGCCCGAAGCGCTCGACCACATCGTCGTAAGCCGCTATCGCCGCATCGGCGTCGCCGCGTCCCCGTTGCGCAACTCCCTTGTTGAACAACGCTACGGCGACTGGCGCCTGCAGCTCCAGCGCATCGCTGCGCCCGAAGCGTTCGACCACATCGTCGTAAGCCGCTATCGCCGCATCGGCGTCGCCGCACTCTCCTTGCGCAACTCCCTTGTTGAACAACGCTACGGCGACTGGCGCCTGCAGCTCCAGCGCATCGCTGCGCCCGAAGCGTTCGACCACATCGTCATAGACCGCTATCGCCGCATCGGCGTCGCCCAGCGCTCTATACGCCGTAGCCTTTGCGACGAGCGCCGAAGCGACGAACAGCGGGGCAGCGCTCCGGGAGTCGACGAGCGGGCTCGCGATTCGGATGACCTCCTCGAATCTCTCCTCGTGGAGCGCAGCAACGATCTTATCGAGGCGTCGTTCGACTCTTTCCTCATCGTTTGCCGCGGCTCGCTCCGATGCCCGCTCGACGTCCGGCGGCGCCAAGCCGGCAAAGCGTTCGCGAAGCTGCGGCAGTTCGGCCATCGCCCGCTCGACGCCTTCTCGAATGACTGGCGACAGCGCGGCCTCGGCGAACAACGCGCCGGACACCTCCGCCCATTCGCCGTCCACGTAGAATACCACCAAGAATTGGATCAGGTTGCGCACGACCGCGGCTTCGTCGCGTTCGCGCCGCAGCTTGTAATAGATGCAGTAGAGGCATTGCGCGGCGGCGTAGCGGCGCTTGGCCCCATCTTCCTCGGCGACGACGGCGCCGCGGCCGACGAGCCTTCCGAGCAGGGCGGATACCGTCCGGATGTCGAGGCGGGCGCGAGCCGCGACCTCGCCTGCGCTCGGCGGTGCGCTAGACGGTCGCCAGAGGTCGATGACCGCGAGGTAGACGCGGCGCTCGATCTTGGCGAAACCGTCCAGATGGCCTCGGAAATACTCGGTGTGCTCGTCGATCAGCGACACCAGCTCTTCCATCAACCGGCGCAAGGACCGGTCGCGCGCAAGACCGGCGACGATGACCAGCAGCCGCGGGTCGCCGCCGGTCAGGATCTGCAGCGGCCTGATCCTCCGCGCGTCCCGCCCTTCGCCGCCGACCGCTTCCCACAGACGCCGACACTCCCCGGCGTCCAGCGGATGCAGGGGGACGGTGCGGAACAGTTCGAAGAAGGGCCGCGCCGTATCGTCCAGCCCCTCGAAGCGGCCGGTGGCGGTGGCGAGCAGCACGATCCGGGGTTCGGTCTGCAACGTCTTGCGGAGCGTCCAGCCGAAGTCGTCGCCGGTGTCGCCGTACAGGTCCTGCAGGTTCTCGACCATGAGGACGAGCTTCCGGTCCAGCCGGTCCGCGGCGTCGAGCAAAGCGGCGAGGGCGCGCTCCTCGACGCTCCCTTCGCGCCGTTCGGCGGCGAGGGCGGCCCGCGTTCGCCGCAATTCCTCCGCGCATGCGGGGTCGCGACGAGCGACCTCCGCCGCAAGGTGGAACAGGGTTTCGAGCCAGAAATCGCCCGGATCGAGGACCTCCAGACTCTCCTCCATGAAGCGGACCGGCAGCAGCTGCGCGGCGAGTTCGCCGTCCTTGCGCAACTCCGCCGCGACGCGGGCCAGCAGCATGGTCTTCCCGCGCCCGCGCGGGGCGACGAGCAGGAGATGCTGGCAGGACGGCGAATCGACGTTGCCGCGCAGGACCTCCAGCACGACGCCGAGCTCATGCTCCCGGACGACGAATTGCCGGATTACCTCGTCGTCGGATTGGAACGTTCCCGGGTTGAACTTGCGGATCGTCGGCTCGCGGAGTCCGTTCATCGGGCGCCTCCCCGGCCTTCATCCACGTCGCGGCTCGTCAAAGATACGTGGCGATCGCGGAAGCGCGCCGCCCACCAGTCTTTCAGCAGGCGCGACGGGAAACGATGGCCGTCGCCGCCCGCTTCGAGATAGCCGTCGTGCTCCAGGATTTCGAGCGCCTCCCGGACACGGCCGGGCGCGTCGTCGCTCACCGCGACGTAGGATCGTTCCGCGGCGTAGGATCGTTCCAAGGCGCGCCGCGCGTCCGCCGTGAACACGTCTTGCGTCGCGGCCTCGGCCAGTATCTCCATGGCGATCGTATGGCTCCTGTCGTCGTCCAGCGCGTGCCGGAGGCGTGACATGTAATGGGCGAGATCGTTCTGCCCCAACGGTCCGAGAAGCTCGCAGTAGACCTCGTCGACGTCCGTCAACGTTATCCGGTCGCGCCCGCGCATCGCGGCGAAGTCGCGCAGACGGGCGAAGAAGGTCTGCACATGGTGAGGAATGCCGATGCCGAGCTGGTCGTACACGGCGTCCGCCACGCCGTCGTCGACCGGCAATCCATCTACTTCGGCGAGGCGCCGGAAACATGCGACGCTGGCTTCGCGGCTCCACGGCCCCAGGCGGAAGTCGTCGAGATGGTTGATGCGGTCGGACAAGCCGAGCCGCCGCGCCAGGGGCGCGAGTCCGATGCTGCCCGACAGGACGAGCACCGGGGAGCCGTCTTCGAGGCGCTGGGCTGCGGCGCGCAACCAGCTCAGAAACTCCTCGACTCGCCGTTCGCCGTCGTCGCCGCGAAGCATCCGCTTGAGAAAGATCGGCAACTCGTCGATGACCAGCAGAACCGGCTCGTCATGCGCGGCGCAGTCCCGGATCAGGCCTTCGCCGCGGCGCCGCCAGTTTCCGGCGTCCAGCCCGGAGCGGAACTTGATGCGGAGGCGGCGCACGTCGATCTCCTCGACGTTCCCGGGGATCCAGCGCTTCATCCGCTCGGCGAACCGCGGCGCAATCGGGCTGTCATGGGCCGCCGCAGCGACGTCGGCGACCACGTCTTCCGGACAGGCCGCGCCTTCTACGTCGGCGAAGAGGAACACCCATCCCCGGCCTTGGAGCCGCCGGCCGAGCTCGCGGAGGATGCTGGTCTTGCCGATCCGCCGCTGCCCGGTCAGCAGCAGATGGTTGCGGTCGAGGATTCGCGCTTCCAGCTGCGTCAACTCGGTTTCGCGGTCGAAGAAGTCGTCGCCGGTCACCCAGCGGCCAGTGGAGGATCTCAAGGCCGGTCCGCTCCTGCGCATCGGATTCGTTGAACGATATAGGGGTCAACAGATCCGTTGTCAACTAAATTGTTGACAACGGATCTGTTGACCGGACGGGCCGCTACCGTTCGCCCAGCTCGCGCGCGCGTTCGCGGAGGATGAACTTCTGGATCTTGCCGGTGGAGGTCTTGGGGAGCGGGCCGAAAACGACGGTGCGGGGAGCCTTGAAGCGGGCCATGCGGTCGCGGCAGAAGGCGATGATCTCCTCCGCCGTGGCCGCGGCGCCCTCCTTGAGGGTGACGAAGGCGCAGGGGCTCTCGCCCCATCTGGCGTCGGGGCGGGCTGCGACCGCGGCTTCGAGCACGGCGGGATGGCGGTACAGCACGCCCTCGACCTCGATGCTCGAAATGTTCTCGCCGCCCGAGATGATGATGTCCTTGGACCGGTCCTTGAGCTCGATATAGCCGTCGGCGTGGCGGACCGCCAGATCGCCCGAATGGAACCAGCCGCCGGCGAAGGCCTCGCGCGTGGCCCCGGCGTCCTTCAGATAGCCCTTCATCATCACGTTGCCGCGATGGAACACCTCGCCCAGGGTGGCGCCGTCCGCGGGCACCGGCGCCAGCGTCGCCGGGTCGGCCACCATCAGCCCGTCCTGGACGGGGTAGGCCACGCCCTGGCGCGCCTTGAGCGCGGCGCGTTCGGCCGCGGGGCGGGCGTCCCACTCGTCATGCCAGCTGCACACCACGTCGGGCCCGTAGGTCTCGGTCAGCCCGTAGACATGGGTGACGCGGAAGCCCATGCCTTCCATCGCCTCGATCACGGCCGCGGGCGGGGCGGCGCCGGCGGTCATCGCCTCGACCCTGCGCGCGAGCGGGCGGCGTTCGCCGGCGGGCGCGTTCGCCAGCATGTTGAGGACGATCGGCGCGCCGCAGAAATGGGTCACCCCGTGATCGGCGAGGGCCCGGAAGATCGGCCCCGGCTCCACCCGGCGCAGGCAGACATGCGCGCCGCCCAGCGCGGTCACGGTCCAGGGGAAGCACCAGCCGTTGCAGTGGAACATCGGCAGGGTCCAGAGATAGACCGGATGCGGCGGGATCGCCTGGGCCAGCACGTTGCCGATGGCGTTGAGCCAGGCGCCGCGATGGGAATAGACCACGCCCTTGGGGTTCCCGGTCGTGCCGGAGGTGTAGTTGAGGGCGATCGCGTCCCATTCGTCGGCAGGGGGCCGCCAGACGAAATCGGGGTCGCCGCCGTCGAGGAGCGACTCGTAGTCGCCCTCGCCGACCGGTCCGCCTTCGGGGGCGAGCGGATCGTCGATGTCGATCGCCGCCGGCCTCCGGCGGAGCCGCCCGAGCGCGTCGGCGGCGACGGCGGAAAACTCCCGATCCACCAGCAGCAGCCTGGCTTCGCCATGCTCCAGAATGTAGGCGATCGTCTCGGCGTCGAGGCGGGTGTTGATCGCGTTGAGGACGGCGCCCGCCATGGGCACGCCGAAATGAGCCTCCAGAAGCGCGGGGACGTTGGGCGCAAGGACGGCGACGCAATCGCCCTTGCCGATACCGCGCCGGGCGAGCGCGCCGGCGAGCCGCCGGCAGCGGGCGTAGGTTTCGGCCCAGACGAAGCGGCGTTCGCCATGGATCGCCGAAACCCGGTCGGGAAAGACCGCGGCGGCGCGGACGAGGAAGCTCAGCGGGGTGAGCGGCGCGAAGTTGGCCGCGTTGCGGTCGAGGTCGGTTTCGAACGGGTTGGCGCGCCGTCCGGTCATCGGCAGTCTTCTCGTCGATCTTCCCGCCCGGGCCGCCGGGCGCCCGATGCGGCCGCAGGATAGGGAGCGAATCCCGGCTGACAAGAGCGAGGATCGGCCGACCGCGCGGCGCAAGCGGGATTCACGGCGACGGGGAGAGATCAGCTCTCCCGATCCGGGAGAGGGATGCCGTTGTCCATCGCATAGAACAGCCTGGCGATCGCAAAGGTGATGCGGGCGTCCTCCGAGGCGCCGTGTCGGGCGCCCGCCCTGCCCGCGACCCCCATCGCCGCCGCCGCGGCGTCCAGATTGCTGCCCTCGCGCCGCCCGCCGTTGAACCGTTGGAACCGCAGCATGGTGCAGTAGGTCCCGTTGCCGGAGAGGGTGCGGAGGCCGGCCCGCGCGAACTCGACGTTCAGGAAGCGTTCGTCGAATGCGGCGTTATGGGCGATGACCGGCCGGCGGCCGATGAAGTCCCGAAACCGCCGGGCGCCCGCCGCGAATCCGGGCTTGCCGGCCACGTCCTCGTCGGTGACGCCGTGCACCCGGGACGCATGATCCGGGATCGGCCGTTCCGGGTTCACCATCGCGGCCATGGTCTCGCCGTCGAGCGTCCGCGGTTCGGCGGCGAGGTCGGCGAAACGCGCGCGGACCATCGCGATCTCCACGATCCGGTCGGTCGCGGGGTCGAAGCCCGTGGTCTCCACATCGACCACGACCGCCTCGCGGAAGCCGCGAAAAGCCGTCATTCGCTCGTCCTTCCGGCCCTTGCGGGATCACAGCCCGAACAGCTTGCGGGCGTTGTCGCGAAGGACCTTCCGCTTGGCCTCGGGGCGCCAGGACAGACGGGCGACGTCGTCCATGGCGCGTTCGGGGTCCACGACCGGCCAATCGGTCCCGAACAGCACCTTGTCCTGGCCGTGGCCGTTCATGTAGCCCCGCGTCGCCTCGGGCCAGTGCTTGGGCGCGTAGGCGTCGAGGCCGATATGGACGTTGGGGTGCTTCCAGGCGACCGAGATCATCTCTTCATGCCACGGATAGCCGATATGGATGCCGATCAGCGCGAGCTCCGGAAAGTCGATCGCGATCCGGTCGAGACAGATCGGCCGTCCGACGCTGGGAAGCCGGCGGCCCTCGCGGTAGACGAGGCATTGGCCGACCTGCAGCATCACCGGAATACCGAGTTCGCAGCACTTGGCGTAGAAGGGGTAGTATCTCGGCGCGTCGGGCGGCTCCTCGAACCAGTGCGGGTAGAGATGCCCGCCGACGAAGCCGTAGGCGCGGACGGCCTCCTCGAAGTCGCGGAGGCCGGCCACGATGTCGGACGGGTCGATGCCGGCGAGCCCGGCGAAGCGGTCGGGCCGGCGGCGGACGAGCGAGGCGACGTATTCGTAAGGCATATGCGCCGACCCGCGCCGTCGGAGATCGCCCGACCGCGACGCCGCCAGGAAAGACCGTTCGATGCCGGCGCGGTCCATCATGCCGACATAGGTCTCGATCGGGACGCCGTCGCGATGTTCGGGCTTGACCCGGACCTTGTCGCGGAAGTTCCGGTCGAACGACACGTAGCCCCTCTCCAGGGCTTCCGGCGTGAACGCATTGCAGACGATGTCGATCGCCGCATAGTCCTCGCCGGCGACGGCGGTCGTGGCGTCGGCTGTCATGGCGCCGGCTCCGGGATGATCGCCCGCGTCGTTCGGCCGCCGGCGTTTGGCGCCGCCCGACGGGCGCATTATCATCGCCTGCGCCGCCGACGCCACCCCCGACGACGGATGCGATGAACCTCGCCGACATGCTCGAACGCAATGCGAGGCGCCGGCCCGACCATCCGGCCGTCGTCGAGGGACGCCGCGTGCTGACCCATGGCGCGTTCTCCGATCTGGTCGACCGCTGGGCGGCGCGCTTCGCGGAACTCGGCGTCGGCGCGGGCGACATCGTGGGCGTCAACCTGAAGGACACCGCCGAGCATCTGGTGGCGCTCTACGCCGCGGCCCGCGCCGGGGCGGCGGTGCTGCCCATGGACTGGCGCTGGACCGAGGCCGAGAAGTCGCGCATCGCCGGGCATTTCGGGGCGAAATGCGTGCTGTCCGAACCCGAGGACGGCTTTGCCGACCGCGCCGGCTCCTGGCGCAGCTTCCGCGTCGACCGGCGGTGGAAGGACGCGGTCGCCGGAACCCGCCCGGAGCGCGATTTCGCCCGGCCCGACGACGCGCCGCTGATGCTCTCGCTCTCGTCGGGAACGACCGGAACGCCCAAGGGACCGCTGGCCACCCACCGCCAGATGCTGGCGCGATTCATGATCTATTTCGTCACCCTGGGGTTCGACGAACGGATCCGCTTCCTCTGCGCCACGCCGCTTTATTTCGGCGGATCGCGGGGCTATGCGATGTGCGCGCTCTATGCCGGCGGCACGGTGATCCTGCACCCGCCTCCGTATGAGCCCGCCGATCTGGTCGCGGCGGCGAATGACGGGCGGGCCACGATGCTGTTCCTGGTGCCGACTCTGCTGCGCCGCGTGCTCGCTCTCGAGTTCGACGCCCCGCCGCCGGCGTTCCGCACGCTGGACGGCCTGTTCTCGACCGGCGCCGTCCTCCATCCCGAGGAGCGCGCGGACGTCATGACCCGGCTGTGTCCGCGCTACCTGAACCTGTACGGCTCGACCGATGGCGGCGGCTGCACGGCGCTCACCTGGCGCGATCCGGATACTGCCGCGGCCTCGGTCGGGCGCCCGGTGTTCGGGGCCGAACTCCAGATCGTCGACGACGACGACGACCCGGCCGAGGGCGGCGCGGTGGGCCGGATACGCTATCGCCACGCCGGCACGGCGTTCGGCTATCACAACGCGCCCGAGGCCAGCCGCGAGGCGTTCCGCGACGGTTGGTACTATCCGGGCGATCTCGGCTGGCTCGACGCGGACGGATTCCTGTATCTGGCGGGCCGGTCGAAGGACGTGATCATCCGGGGCGGCGTCAACATCTACCCGGCCGAGATCGAGCACGCGCTGAGCCGCCACCCCGCGGTCCACGAGGCGGCGGTCGTGGGCCGGCCCTCGCGCGAATACGGCGAGGAGACCGCGGCGTTCGTAGTCCTCGAAGCCGGGCGCGCGGGATCGGTCGACGGCGCCGAACTCATCGCCCATTGCGCGCGCACGCTCGCCCGCTACAAGCTGCCCCGCGACGTGCTGTTCGTGGACGACCTGCCCAAGAGCGGCGTGGGCAAGGTGCTGAAGAGCGCGCTCGCGGCCCGGCTCGAACCGCTGCCGTGACGGATTCTCCTCCGCAAGGACGACGGTGAAGCGATGGGACAGGTTCTCTCCGACTATACGGTTCTCGATCTGACCCGGGCCCGGGCGGGGCCGACCGCGGCCCGCCAGATGGCCGATTGGGGCGCGGACGTGATCAAGATCGAGGCGCCGGGGCAGGATGCGAGCGGCGACCTCGGCCGCCGCCACGGACCCGATTTCCAGAATCTCCACCGCAGCAAGCGCAGCATGACGCTGGACCTCAAGTCGGAGGCGGGGCGCGGGATCTTCCACCGCCTGGCGGCCGGGGCCGACGTGGTGATCGAGAACTACCGGCCCGGCGTGAAGCATCGGCTGGGTGTCGATTACGAGACGCTGGCGGCGATCAATCCCGGCGTCGTCTACGCCAGCATCTCGGGATTCGGCCAGGACGGCCCGTATCGCGACCGCCCCTGCCTCGACCAGATCGCCCAGGGCATCGGCGGCCATATGGCGCTCACGGGCGAGCCCGGCCGCGGGCCGATGCGCTCCGGCGCCGCGATCAGCGACGTGACCGCGGGCATCCTGGCGGCGAACGGCATTCTGCTGGCCCTGCTGGAGCGGGAGCGGTCGGGCAAGGGGCAATGGGTCCAGACCTCGCTGCTGGAAGCGCAGATCTTCCTGCTCGACTTTCAGGCCGCGCGATGGCTGGTCGACCGCGATCTGCCGCCGCAGGTCGGGAACGATCATCCCACCAACGTTCCGATGGGCGCGTTCGAGACCCGGGACGGCCATGTCAATATCGCGCCGATGCCCGATATGTGGCCCGGCTTCTGCCGCGCGATGGGGCTGGACGAGCTGATCGACCATCCCGACTACCGCACGCTGGAGGCGCGCTATCGCAACCGCGCGGCGCTCAACGCCGCGATCGCCGGGGCGGCGCGCGCGCGGTCGAGCGCCGACTGGATCGAGCGGCTCAACCGGGCCGGCATCCCGTGCGGGCCGATCTATTCGCTCGACCAGACCTTCGCCGACCCCCAGGTGCGCCATGCGGGCATCGCGCAGCCGGTGGACTCGCCGGCGATGGGGCGAATCGAGCTGGTCGGCCAGCCGATCCGCCTGACGCGGACGCCGAGCCGCGCGCTCGCGCCCGCGCCCGAATACGGCGCGCATACCGCCGAGATCCTGACCGCGCTAGGCTATACGCCGGACGATCTCGCCGCGTTCGAAGCCGACGGCGCCGTGTAGGGCGGAGGGCGCGGCTAGGTCATGCCGGCGCCGAACTGCGCGGGCGGCATCGTCTTCCGGGACGATGGCGAGGAGGACGGCGGGGCCGCCGCCTATCTCCTGGTCCAGGCCAGCGGCAACCCGCTGCACTGGCTGTTCCCGAAGGGGCATATCGATCCCGGCGAGACCGACCGGACGGCGGCCCTGCGCGAGGTGGCGGAGGAGGCCGGCGTCGCCGCGGCGATCCTGGGCGAGGTCGGGACCGGCAGCTACGTCCATGACGGCGAGACGCTGCGCACGCGCTACTTCCTGATGCGCTACCGCGGCGAGGTCGCGCCCCTGGAGACGCGCGGGCGACTCTGGCGCCGCTTCGCCGAGGCGCAGGCGACGCTGTCGTTCGACGACCTCCGCCGTCTGCTGCGGACGGCCGATGCGCTGCGGCGACGATGCGGGGACCGGGGAAATTAGCCCGCATTTCTCATGCTGGACACGGCCTGCGCGGCATCGTCGCGCCGGCGGGGCGAGAAATGCGGGCTATGTCGGCAAGCCGAGGGCGCGTTTGGCGAGGATGTTGCGCTGGATTTCGCTCGATCCGCCGTAGATGGTGGCGCGGCGGGCTTGCAGCATCAGCTTCGCGACCTCGACCGGCCCGTCTTCGGTGTCGATGCGATCGCTCGCCGCGCCGAGCCCGCCCGCGGCCTCGACCAGCAGATCGACCGCGCGCTGGAGAGTCTCGGTGGAGACGATCTTCACGATCGACGCGGCGGGGCCGAGGTCTTCGCCGGCCTCGACGCGGCGCACGGCCTGGGCGAACAGCGCCGACAGCGCCGCGACGTCGAGCTCGGCCTGGACCAGGCGGTCGCGGAAGGCGGGATCGTCGAGCGCCCCGGTGGCGCGGGCCACCTTGCGCGCGCGCTCCAGGGCGTCGAGGCAGAAGCTGGGGTTCGACGTGCCCAGCCGCTCATGGGCGAGCAGCGCATTGGCGACGCGCCAGCCGTCATGCAGCGAGCCGACGAGATTCTCACGCGGGACTTCGACGTCGTCGAAGAACAATTCGGCGAATTCGTCGTCGCCGGCGATCGTGGCGATCGGGCGGATCGTGATCCCCGGCGTCGCGAGATCGATCAACAGAAAGCTGATGCCCGCCTGCTTACGCGGGGCGTTCGGGTCGGTGCGCGCAAGCACGTAGATCCAATGGGCGTGATGCGCCCAGGTGGTCCAGATCTTCTGTCCGTTGACGACGAAGCGATCGCCCCGCAGCTCGGCGCGGGTGCGGAGGGCGGCGAGGTCGGAGCCGGCGCCGGGCTCGGAATAGCCCTGGCACCAGACGACCTCGCCGGTGAGGATGGGCGGCAGGTGCCTGGCCTGCTGCGCCTCGGTGCCGAACGCCATCAGGATCGGGCCGACGTGGTTGATCCCCTGGCCGGACAGTTCCGGCGCGCCGATGCGCGCGAGCTCCTCGCGGAGGATGAGCTGCCGGGCGATCGTGGCCCCCATGCCGCCATGGCGCCGCGGCCAGTGGGGCGCGATCCAGCCGCGCTCATGGAGCTTGGCGTGCCACCACATGCTGCGCTCGAAGGGCGGACGGGTCGACCAGCCGCGCATGTCCTGCGGCAGGTTGGCTTCGAGCCAAGCGCGCGCCTCGCGGCGAAACGCCCGCTCGTCCTCGCTGTCGACACGAAAGTCGAGGCTCATCGCGCCGGCTCCCGATGGGAGGCGCCAGTGTAGCCCGATGGCGGATGCGTGTCCCGCGGGCGCGCTTCGCCGGCGGCGGATGGCGATCCCATGCGGATGGCGGTCCTGTCCGGCGGCGGATGGCGGGCCTATAATGGCGCCATGACCGACCCTGGGGCACTGGACGCCGGACGCGCCCACCATGAGGCGGGGCGTCTGGCCGACGCCGAAGCGATCTATCGCAGCATCCTGGCGGACGAACCCGCCCATGCCGAGGCGACGCAGCTGCTGGGGTTGATCGCGATCCAGCGCGGCGAGACCGAGACCGCGATCGACCGGCTGCGGCGCGCGATCGCGCTCGATCCGGCGGTCGGCAAGTATCGCGCCAATCTGGGCGCCGCGCTGGCCGCGGCGCGGCGGTTCGAGGAGGCGGCGGACGAGTTCGCCCGCGCCGCCGCGCTCGACCCGTCGCGGCCCGAGATCCACAACGGGCTCGGGGCGGTGCTGCGCGAGCTCGGCCGATTCGACGAGGCCGAAGCCGCGCTGCGCGAGGCCGTCCGGTTGGACCCCGCCTTCATCGCCGCCTATGCCAGCCTGATCGCCGCGCTGGTGCAGTCGGGCCGCCCGGACGAGGCGCTCGACGAGGCGCGGACCGCGCTCGCCATCGACGACGGCGACGCCGACTTGCACAACATGCGGGCGCTGGCGCTCAAGGCTCTGGGCCGGACCGGGGAGGCCGAATCGGCGTTGCACAGGGCGCTGGAGATCGACCCCGACCACGAGAACGCGCGCGCCAATCTCGGCGCGCTGATCGGGAAAGACGGGCGCGGGGCCGAACCTTCCGCCGGTTGATCGCGGCCGCCGGACCGCCGGAGGGCGCTATTCTCCGGCCAGGGCGAGCCGTCCGCTATCCCGCTCCTCGTCGATGCGACGTTCGATGATGCGCCGCGCCTGGACGCCGCCGCCGTCGTGGTTGATGTCGATCCGGACCGCGTCGGGCCGGGTGCGGATGTTGTCGTGCTGGGCCTTGATGATCGCCAGGTCTTCGAGAAACGCCGTGTGCACGTTGTCGAACAGCAGGTCGCTGATCCACGGCTCGTCGATGCGGAAATCGTGCGCCTGGGCCCAGAAGTAATGCGTGCTGTCGCGGGTCTCGGGCGTGATCGCGTTGAGGTTGCGCATGGTGAAGCCCCGGCTGCGATCGCCCTCGCGCGCGCCGCTGCCGGCGACCGCGCCGCCCACGTCGAGGCGGACGAAGGCCGGCGGCGTGAACTCGATGATCTGCCAGCGGTCGATGTGCTGACCGGGGGCGAAGCCGCCCGCCTTCTGGAAGAAGGGCGGCGGCGGGCTGTCCATGACCCAGCGGATCACCCGCACCAGCTCGCCGTCGCGCTCGTGCCGCATCGGCGTATGGGCGACGGCGTCGGTGCCCAGCGTCGTCGGGTGGATATAGGACAGATGCGACAGGTCGAGCAGATTCTCCACCAGCAGGACGTAGTTGCCTTCGAGATCGAGCCGTTCGCCGCGGAACCGCCAGCCGGGATCGTCCATCCAGTGGAAGTCCTCGATCAGGTCGGGGTCGGCGAAAGCGGGATCGCCCATCCACAGCCAGATCCAGTGATAGCGTTCGACCGCGGGATAGCTGCGCACCGCGGCCCCCGGCGGAATCGTGGACTGGCCGGGGACGCGGATGCAGCGCCCGCCGGGATCGTAGGTGAGCCCGTGATAAGGGCACTGGACGTCGTCGCCCACCAGCACTCCCTTGGACAACGGCGCGTGCCGATGGGCGCAGCGGTCTTCGAGCGCCACCGGCGAGCCGTCCTCGCGCCGGTACAGCAGCACCGGCTCGTCCAGGAGGGTCCGGCGCAACAGGTTCTGCCGCCCGACTTCGTGGTCCCACGCCGCGACGTACCAAGCATTGCGTATGAACATCGCCGATCTCCCGCCATCCGCGCTCGATGATACAGACAAAGCCGGGGAGACCACCACCCGCGGCCCGACCCCCGGCGGTCCGGTCCACGAGGGTCCTTCGCGCGGGACGGGCGCCGGCCGGCGGGCGTTGCGACCCGGTTCTTCGCGCCGACCGGCGCAGACCGGCGCCGCGGACTGCGGGCGACGCCGGGCGGTTCGGCCCCGGCCGTCCGCGCGGCCGGCGGGCGCCTCCGGTTATTCGGCCGCAGCGACCCGGTTCCGCTGCGCCTGCTCGGCGAGGCGGCGGTCGATCAACGCGCGCGCCGCGATCGGCCCCGCATCGACGTTGAGGTCGATGACCGGCCGGTCGTCCCAGTTGCGCTCCTGCAGTTCGAAGACCTCCCAGTCCTGGTAGAAGGCGGTGCGGATCTGTCGGTATTGCAGGTCGGTGATCTCGTCGGTGATCGGCTTCACGTCATGCGCGTTGGACCAGAAATAATGACAGGAGGTCTCGGTTTCCGGGGTGACGAAGTTGAGGTTGTGGAAGCCGAAGCCGCCCGCCGGCGTCTCGCGTTCGAGGTCGGTGAAGCCGAACTCCTTGCCTTCGGCCGCGTCCGGCGCGGCCCCGGTGAACAGGCGCACCGCGCCCGGCGGACGAAACTCGATGATCTGCCAGCGGTCGACGATCCGGTCGGGCTCCCAGCCGCCCATCTTCTGGTAGGTCGGCGGCGGCGGCTGCCCGACGGTCCAGCGGGCGACGGTGACCGACTCGTCGTCCTTGAGGGTGCGCGTCTCGGCGTTCTCGGCGACCGCGGCGTTGCCGATCGTCGATTCGTGGACATAGGCCAGATGCGACAGGTCGAGCAGATTGTCCACGATCAGCTTGTAGTCGCCCTTGACGTGGAAATAGGTGCCCTTGTCGCCCCAGTCGTCGTGATCCTTCCACGGGTAGGGGACGATCTTGGAGTCGTCGGCCAGGGCCGGATCGCCCATCCAGATCCAGATCCAGCGGTAGCGCTCGACGACCGGGTAGGTCCTGACCTGCGCGCCCGGCGGGATGGTGGTCTGCTTGGGGATGTGGATGCACTGCCCGCTGGCGTCGAACTCCAGCCCGTGATAGTGGCAGCGCAGCACGTCGCCGATCAGCCGGCCCTTGCGGAGCGGCATGCGGCGGTGGCAGCAGCGATCCTCGAAAGCGACCGGCGCGCCGTCCTCCCGGCGCCAGAAGACGACGTTCTCGCCGCAGATGGTCCGGCCGAACGGCGTGCGGTCGACCTCGTGCGCATCGGCGGCGACGTACCAGCAATTCTTGAGAAACATGCGACCCTCCGCTCCCGAAATCCGTTGATCCGGCGTTCGCGGCGATACTGCCCCGGGACCGGCGGCGTTGTCAACCGGGTGTCCGGGTTCACTACATATGAGACACCGGGTGGGCCTCCGGGATCGGCGCGTCAAGCCGCTTCGCGGCTCCTTCGCTACGCTCCGGCCCTTCGGGTGACCCGCCGACCCCGGAGGCTCCGAGGGCATCCATGGCCGTAAGCAGGCTTCCGGCCATGGAACGACCGGATATCGACTGGCGCGATGGGCACCGTCTCACATGTGTCTGGACCAGGACACCCGGGGCGTTCGCGCCGCAACCCCGACGGTCTATAGTGGGCGGGCGATGACGCTGTTGTTCTCCCACGCGAGCTCCGCCGAACACGACACCGGGCGCGGCCATCCCGAACGGCCGGATCGCATCCGCGCCGTGCTCGACGCGCTGGCGGCTCCCGCCTTCGACGGGCTCGACCGCCGCGAAGCCCCGCTCGCCGACCCGGACGCGGTCGGCCGCGCGCATCCCGACGGCTACGTCGAGCGCCTGCTCGAGGCGGCGCCCGAGGAGGGACGGGTGCGCATCGACCCGGACACGGTGATGTCGGCCGCATCGGGGCAGGCGGCGCTGCGCGCCGCGGGCGCGGTGACCGCGGCGGTGGACGCGGTGGTCGCCGGGCCCGCGGTCAATGCGTTCTGCGCCGTCCGTCCGCCCGGACACCATGCCGAGCCCGGCCGCAGCATGGGGTTCTGCCTGTTCAACAACGTCGCCGTCGGCGCGCTGCACGCGCGCGCCGCGCACGGGCTCGACAAGATCGCCGTGGTCGACTTCGACGTCCACCACGGCAACGGCACCCAGGCCATGTTCGAAGCCGACCGGGGGTTGCTGTTCGCATCCACCCACGAATACCCTCTCTACCCGGGAACCGGGGCCGCGACCGAGACGGGCGTCGGCAACGTCTTCAACGTCCCGCTGGCGGGAGGCGCGGGGTCGGCGGAGTTCCGCGCCGGCATGGACGAGGTCGTCCTGCCGGCGCTCCGCGCGTTCGCGCCCGAGCTGATCCTGCTGTCGGCGGGGTTCGACGCCCATGCGAGCGACCCCTTGGCCTCGCTGCGCCTCCACGAGGACGACTACGCCTGGGTGACGGACCGCCTCGCCGAGGTCGCGGGCGAGAGCTGCGGCGGCAGGCTGGTGGCGACCCTCGAAGGCGGCTACGACCTGGCGGCGCTGGCGGCCAGCGTCGCCGCCCATATAGGCGTATTGATGCGGGCATGACCGGCGGATCCGCGCCGATCTTGCCCGGCCGCCGGGCCGCGGCTACCCTTCCCGTCGAGCCGGGAGGATCGGATGGCTGAGCAGGAAGACGCGACCGGCGTCGCCGGATTGTCGTTCGAGCAGGCCCTCGCCGAACTCGAGAAGATCGTCCGGCGGCTCGAGGAAGGCCAGACCGGGCTGGAGGACGCCATCGACGCCTATGAGCGCGGCGCGGCGCTCAAGCGTCACTGCGAACGGAAGCTGCGCGAGGCGAAGGCCAGGGTGGACCGTATCTCGCTCGGCCCGGACGGCGCTCCGGAACTGGAGCCGGCCGGCGTTGAATGACGCCGCGGGCGCCGGTCGGTTGGCCGACGCCATCGCGGCGGCGGCGGAACGGACCGAACGCGGGCTGGATGGCGTCCTGCCGGCCCCGGCGGGACCGGAGCGGCGGCTGTTCGAGGCGATGCGCTACGGCGCCATGGGCGGCGGCAAGCGTCTCCGCGCCTTCCTGGTCCATGCCGGGGCGCGCATGTTCGCCGCCGCCGGAGACGGCGCGCTGCGAACCGGCGTCGCGGTCGAACTGGTCCACGCCTATTCGCTGATCCATGACGACCTGCCGGCGATGGACGACGACGATCTGCGGCGCGGCAAGCCGTCCTGCCACGTGGCGTTCGACGACGCGACGGCGATCCTGGCGGGCGATGCGCTGCTGCCGCTCGCCTTCGAGGTGCTGAGCGACGCCGCGACGCATCCCGACGCGCGCGTCCGCTGCGAACTCGTGCGGGTGTTGTCGGCGGCGGCCGGCGGGCGCGGCATGGTCGGCGGGCAGATGATCGACCTCGCCGCCGAGCACGCATCGGTGGACGCGGCGTTGATCGCGCGCCTCGAGCGGATGAAGACCGGCGCCCTGATCGCCTTCGGCTGCGAGGCCGGGGCGATCCTGGCCGCGGCCTCCGGCGGCGACCGCGAGGCGCTGCGGGAATACGGCTACGACGTGGGGCTCGCCTTCCAGGTCGTCGACGACCTGCTTGACGTGGAAGGCGACGAGAACGATCTTGGCAAGAAGGTCGGCAAGGACGCCGCCGCCGGCAAGGCGACCTTCGTATCGGCGCTGGGCGCCGCGGGCGCGCGCGGACATGCGCGGGACCTGGTCGAGCGCGCGGTCCGCCGCCTCGACCGCTTCGGGGCCGCGGCGGACGAGTTCCGGGCGTTCGGCCGTCACGTCCTGGAGCGGCGAAGGTAGGAGGTGACGCTTTGACGGACCCGCAGCCGAAACGGCTCCTGGACGAGGTCGCGTATCCCGCCGACCTGCGCGCGTTCGACGTCGGCCAGCTGAAGCAGCTGGCGGCGGAGCTGCGCGCCGAGACCATCGACGCGGTGTCGCATACCGGCGGGCATCTGGGGGCGGGGCTGGGCGTGGTCGAACTCACGGTGGTGCTGCACCATCTGTTCGACACGCCGAACGACGTTCTGGTGTGGGACGTGGGCCATCAGGTCTACCCGCACAAGATCGTCACCGGCCGGCGCGACCGCATCCGCACCCTGCGCCAGGGCGGCGGCCTGTCGGGCTTCACCAAGCGCTCCGAGAGCCCCTACGACCCGTTCGGCGCGGCGCACGCATCGACCTCGATCTCGGCGGCGCTGGGCTTCGCGGTGGCGCGCGACCTCCAGGGGCGCGACAACCGGGTGATCGCCGTCATCGGCGACGGCGCGATGTCGGGCGGCATGGCCTATGAAGCGATGAACAACGCGGGGTCGATGGACACCAAACTGATCGTCGTCCTCAACGACAACGACATGTCGATCGCCCCGCCGGTCGGGGCGATGAGCGCCTATCTGTCGCGGCTGATCTCGTCGAAGCGCTTCCGCAGCATCCGGGATATCATGCTGCACGTCGCCGAGAAATTCCCGCGCCCGTTCGACAGCGCCGCCCAGCGCGCCGAGGAATACGTGCGCGGTCTGTTCACCGGCGGCACCCTGTTCGAGGAGCTGGGCTTCTACTACGTCGGTCCGATCGACGGGCACAACATCGACCACCTGATGCCGGTGCTCAAGAACGTGCGCGACGACGACGCGGCGGGTCCGATCCTGGTCCACGTCGTGACCCAGAAGGGCAAGGGCTACGCCCCGGCCGAACAGTCGGCCGACAAGTATCACGGCGTCTCCACCTTCGACGTCGTGACCGGGGCGCAGAACAAGTCGGCGGGCAACGCCCCGTCCTACACCAAGGTGTTCGCCCGCAGCCTGATCGAAGAGGCCAGGCGGGACGACCGGATCGTCGCCATCACCGCGGCGATGCCCTCGGGCACCGGGATCGACCTGTTCGCCGGGGAGTTCCCGCACCGGGCCTTCGACGTGGGGCTCGCCGAACAGCACGCGGTGTGCTTCGCCGCCGGGCTGGCCGCCGACGGCATGAAGCCGTTCGCCGCGATCTATTCGACCTTCCTGCAACGAGCCTACGACCAGATCGTCCACGACGTGGCGATCCAGTCCCTCCCCGTCCGCTTCGCGATGGATCGGGCGGGGCTGGTGGGGGCGGACGGCCAGACCCATGCGGGCTCGTTCGACATCGCCTATCTGGGCTGTCTCCCCGGATTCGTAGTGATGGCCGCGGCGGACGAGGCGGAGCTGATGCACATGGTCGCGACCGCGGCCCGCATCGACGACCGCCCGAGCGCCTTCCGCTACCCGCGCGGCGAGGGCGTCGGCGTCGATATGCCCGAGCGCGGCGTTCCGCTCGAGATCGGACGCGGGCGCGTCGTCCGCGAAGGGACCAAGGTGGCGCTGCTGTCGTTCGGCGCGCGCTTGGGCGAATGCCTGCTCGCCGCCGACGAGCTGGCGGCGAAGGGGCTGTCCACGACGGTGGCCGACGCGCGCTTCGCCAAACCGCTCGACGACGATCTGGTCCGGCGGCTGGCGCGGGAGCACGAAGTGCTGATCTCCATCGAGGAGGGCGCGATCGGCGGCTTCGCCACCCAGGTCATGCACAGCCTCGCCGCGGCGGGGCTGTTCGACAACGGAATCGCCTTCCGCCCGATGGTGCTGCCGGATGCGTTCCTCGACCAGGACAAGCCGGCGCAGCAGTATCGGACGGCGAAGCTCGACGCGCCGCACATCGTCGCCGCCGCGCTCGGCGCGCTCGGGCGGCCCGAGGCCGCGCCGGCCGCCGCGCCGCGCCGCGCCTGACGGAGCCGCGGCCGCGGCCCGCATCCGGCTCGATTCCCTGCTCCTGGCCCGCGGGCTGGCCGGGAGCAGACAGCGCGCCCAGGCGCTGATCCGCGCCGGCTCGGTCTGGTGCGGCGACCGCCGCCTCGACAAGCCGGGGCTCGCCCTCGCCGCCGACAGCGAGATCGAGCTGCGCGGCAAGCCTCACCCCTGGGTCTCGCGCGGCGGCGTCAAGCTCGCCCATGCGCTCGACCGCTTCGCCATCGATCCCGCCGGGCGGGTCTGCCTCGACGTGGGCGCATCGACCGGCGGCTTCACCGACGTGCTGCTGCGACGGCGGGCGGCGCGGGTGTTCGCGGTCGATGTGGGCCGCGGGCAGCTCGCCTGGACGCTCCGCAACGACGAGCGGGTGACGGTGCTGGAAGGTGTCAACGCCCGCTATCTGACGGACCGGCAAGTAACGCAGGCGGTCGATCTGGTGACCTGCGACGCGAGCTTCATCGGGCTCGAAACGCTGCTGCCGGCGCCGCTGTCGCTCGCCGCGCCGGGGGCGCGGCTGATCGCCCTGATCAAGCCGCAATTCGAGGTCGGCAAGGGGCGCGTCGGCAAGGGCGGGGTGGTCCGCGACCCGGGGCTGCATCGCGAGGTATGCGAACGCATCTCGGCCTGGCTCGGCGCGCAGGCGCATTGGCGGGTCGTCGGCGCGACCGAAAGCCCGATCACCGGTCCCGGCGGCAACAAGGAATTCCTGATCGCCGCCGCCCGCGACGGGTGAAGCGGCGTCGCTTCAACCGCATTGCGCCCGGTGGCGCAGCAGATGGTCGGCGAGGACGCAAGCCATCATCGCCTCGCCCACCGGGACGGCGCGGATGCCGACGCAGGGGTCGTGCCGGCCGCGGGTGACGACCTCGGCGTCGCGCCCGTCCGTGGTAACCGTCCGGCGGGGGGTGAGGATCGAACTCGTCGGCTTGACCGCGAAGCGGACGAGTATGTCCTGGCCGGTCGAGATGCCGCCGAGGACGCCGCCGGCGTTGTTCGACAGGAAACGCGCCTTGCCGTCCCGCATGCGCATCTCGTCGGCGTTCTCCTCGCCGGTGAGTCCGGCGGCGGCGAACCCGGCGCCGATCTCGACGCCCTTGACGGCGTTGATCCCCATCATCGCCGCGGCGAGGTCGGCGTCGAGCTTGCCGTAGATCGGCGCGCCGAGACCGGGGCCTACGCCGCTGGCCACGACCTCGACGACGGCGCCGACCGACGACCCGCGCTTGCGCACCGCATCCAGGTCCGCCTCCCACGCCTCGGCGGTCCCGGGGTCGGGGCACCAGAACGGGTTGGCCTCGACCGCCTTCCAGCTCCAGCGCCGGCGGTCGACGGGCCGGGTTCCGATCTGCACCAGCGCGCCGCGGATGCGCACGCGGCGGCCCAGCAGCTTCCGCGCCACCGCCCCGGCGGCGACGCGCGCCGCGGTCTCGCGCGCCGAGGCGCGGCCGCCGCCGCGCACGTCGCGGATGCCGTACTTCTCGAGATAGGCGTAGTCGGCATGTCCGGGGCGGAACAGCTTGCGCAGCGCGTCGTAGTCGCGAGAGCGCGCGTCCCGGTTGCGGATCATCAGGCTGATCGGCGCGCCGGTGGTCCTGCCCTCGAACACGCCGGAGAGGATCTCCACCTCGTCCGGCTCGCGGCGCTGGCTGACGAAGCGCGACCGTCCGGGCTTTCGCCGGTCGAGCCAGAACTGGATGTCGGGCTCGCGCAGCCGGATGCGGGGCGGCGCGCCGTCCACGGTGCAGCCGATGGCCGGGCCGTGGCTCTCGCCCCAGGTGGTGACGCGGAACAGCGCGCCGAACCGGTTATCGGACATGGCGGCGGCCTCGCCCCCGGGCGCCGGCGCTCACCGCTCGATGGCGGCGGCGATGTCGGGCGCATCGACGGCCTTCATGCCGACCACGTGATAGCCGCTGTCCACATGGTGGACTTCGCCGGTGACCCCGGACGACAGGTCCGACAGCAGATAGACCGCGGCGCCGCCCACGTCTTCGATGGTCGAGTTGCGCCGCAGCGGCGCGTTCAGCTCGTTCCATTTCAGGATGTAGCGGAAATCGCCGATCCCCGACGCCGCCAGCGTCTTGATCGGCCCGGCCGAGATGGCGTTGACCCGGATGTCGCGGGGACCCAGATCGACGGCGAGATACTTCACGCTCGCCTCGAGGGCCGCCTTGGCGACGCCCATGACGTTGTAGTGCGGCATGACGCGCTCGGCCCCTGCATAGGTCAGAGTCAGCAGGCTGCCGCCTTCCGTCATGAGCGGGACCGCGCGCTGGCACACCGCGGTGAACGAATAGCAGGAGACGTTCATCGACAGGGCGAAATTGCCCGGCGTGGTGTCGAGATAGCGCCCCTTGAGCTCGTCCTTGTCGGCATAGGCGATGGCGTGGACCACGAAGTCGATCCCGCTCCAGCGCTCGGCCAACCCGGCGAAAGTCCGGTCGATGGTCGCGGGATCGGCGACGTCGCATTCGAGCACTAGGTCCGAGCCCACCGATTCGGCGAGCGGGCGCACCCGCTTGGCCAACGGGTCGCTCTGATAGGTGAAGGCGAGGTCGGCCCCATGGGCGGCCGCGGCGCTGGCGATGCCCCAGGCGATCGAGCGCTCGTTGGCGACGCCCATGATCAGGCCCCGCTTGCCCTCCATCAAACGCCCGGCGCCGGACATGGGCCGGCTGCGGCCGGTCGCCGGGGTCAGTTGACGACCTTCCAGCTCCCGTCCGGCTGGCGGCAGGCCGTCCCGAAGGCGGACTCCGTCTTGCCGGCGATGGTCACCGTCTGCTGGTATTCGCGGCAATATCGCCCGGCCGCGGTGCGGTAGGTGCGGGTGGGCTGCACGGTGCCGCTGTTGCCGCTGTCGGGGTTGCGCCATCTCGAGGCTTGGCCGGACTTGTTCTTCTCCAGCGCGCCCTGCGAGGTCCGCTGCATGTACAGCCGGTCGGCCCGGTCGAGGGACTTGCCGACCTCGCTGCCGAGGAACGCGCCGGCCAACGCGCCGACCGCGACGGCGGCGAGCTTGCCCTTGCCCTTGCCGATCTGCGAGCCCGCCAGCGCCCCGAGCCCGGCCCCGGCCAGCGTGCCGCCGGCCTGCTTGGGCCCTGCTCCCTCGCAGGCGGCGAGCGCGAAGGCGAAGGCGACGGGCGCGGCGAATGTCAGTCGTCTCATGGATCCGATCCCTTTGCGGCCGAGAATGACGATGGCGGGATAATGGACGGGCCACGCCCGATATACAAGCCCGCGCCGCCGGTTTGGCGCTAGAATGGGGCGCGGCGGGCGGTTGGAGACCGAGTGCGGCCATGGCGGAGAAGACGCCCCCGGATCCGATCGAACTGTTCCGGCAGTGGCTCGACGAGGCCCGCCGGTCGGAGCCCAACGACCCGAGCGCGATGACGCTGGCGACGGTCGACGCGTCGGGCGCCCCCGCGGCCCGGATGATGCTGCTCAAGGGCGCCGATCGGGCGGGCTTCGCGTTCTACACCAACATCGACAGCCGCAAGGGGCGCGAACTCGACGCCACGCGGCGGGCGTCGCTCGCCTTCCACTGGAAGTCGCTGCGGCGGCAGGTGCGCGTCGACGGGACGGTCGAGCGGGTCGGCGACGACGAGGCCGACGAGTATTTCGCCACCCGCCCGCGCGGCAGCCAGATCGGCGCCTGGGCGTCCGACCAGTCGCGCCCGCTGGAGAGCCAGGCCGAGCTCGAGCGCCGGGTGGCGCGATTCGCCGCCAGATACGCCGCCGGCGAGGTCCCGCGGCCGCCCTTCTGGACCGGATACCGGGTCGCGCCGCGGGCGATCGAGTTCTGGCGCGACCGGCCGTTCCGGCTGCACGAGCGTCTGCTCTACGAGCGCGCGCCCGACGGCGGCTGGACGCGGCGGCGGCTCTACCCCTGAGCCGGGGCGGCGTCCCAGAACATGGCCTCGATCTTGTGGCCGTCCGGGTCGCGCAGGAAGCAGCCGTAGTAGGGCTGGCCGTATTGCGGGCGCGGGCCGGGCGGGCCGTCGTCGGCCGCGCCGGCGGCGAGCCCCGCGGCGTGGAACGCATCGACCGCTCCCCTGGACGGCGCGAGGAAGCCGATATGCATCCCGTTCGCCACCCCGGCGGGTTGGCCGTCGATCGGATGCTGCACCCAGAATTCGGGGAATTTCCTGCCATAGGCGACCGCCCCCGGATGCTCCATGATGCGCTTGGCCCCGACGGTCTCGAGAACGCGGTCGTAGAACGCCGCCGCGCGGTCGAAATCCCGGACGCCGATCGAAACATGGGAGAGGATGCTGGGTATCTCGGCGGGCACGGAACGCCTCCATCGCGGTTTCGTTCGGGTACTATTCCACCCGCGCCCGCCGCTCGCAATCGACGCCGGGGAGGAAGCGACATGCGGCCGACCCGTTCGCCTCCAGGCCGGCGGCGGATACGCCCGCCGGCCTGGAGGCGGAGACCCGCCGCATCGTCCGGGCGGCCGCGATTCCGGTTGACATGCGCCGCGTCCCGCCCGACGATCCGCCGGCGCGCCGAAAGGTTCGGACCAGGATGGCGAATACCCCCGACGTGACGATCAGCGCCGCCGCCGCTCGCCGGATACGGCAGCTCGCGGCGGAGGACGGGAACCCGGCGACGATGCTGCGCGTCTCGGTCGGCGGCGGCGGCTGCTCGGGCTTCCAGTACAGCTTCGCCTTCGACGACGCCCGCAAGGAGGACGACCGGCTGATCGAGACCGACGGCGCCCGGCTGCTGATCGACGAAGTGTCGTGGGACTTCCTCGCCGGGGCCGAGATCCATTTCGAGGAGGAGCTGGTGGGGTCGTACTTCACCGTGCGCAACCCCAACGCGACCTCGACCTGCGGCTGCGGTACCTCCTTCGCCGTCGGCTGACCGGCCTCGCGCCGCCCCCGTGACCAGGATCGCCAGCTGGAACGTCAACTCGATCCGGGCGCGGCTGCCGCGGGTCGTCGAATGGCTGCGCGAGGACCGGCCGGACATCGTGCTGGCGCAGGAGATCAAGGCGACGGAGGAGACCTTCCCGCGCGCCGAGATCGAAGAACTGGGCTACAACGTCGCCATTCACGGCCAGAAGAACTTCAACGGCGTGGCGATCTTCGCCCGACGGCCGATCGAGGACGTCACGACCGGGCTTCCCGGCGACGAGGCGGACGACCAGGCGCGCTATATCGAGGCCTTCGTCGGCGACGTCCGGGTGGCGTCGATCTATCTGCCCAACGGCAACCCGGCCCCGGGCGAAAAATACGACTACAAGCTCGCCTGGATGGAGCGGCTGTACCGCCACGCGCAGACGCTTACGACGTTCGACGAGGCGATCGTGCTGGGCGGGGATTACAACGTGATCCCCGCCGACGAGGACTGCTACGACCCGGAGGGCTGGGCGCTCGACGCGCTATGCCGCCCAGAGACGAGGCGCCTCTACCGCTCGATCCTCTATCTCGGGCTGACCGACGCCTTCCGCGCCCTCCATGCCGAGCCGCACAGCTACAGCTTCTGGGACTATCAGGGCGGGGCGTGGCAGAAGGATTTCGGCCTGCGCATCGACCATCTCCTGCTGTCGCCCAAGGCGGCCGACCGGCTGGAGGCGTCGGGCATCGACCGCAGACCGCGCGGCCGCGAGAAGGCCTCGGATCACACGCCGGTCTGGTGCGAACTGGCGGAGGCGCCGGCGGGCTGACGCGCGGCCGCGGCGGCGACCGCCGCGGCCCGGCGGCGATTCATCCGCCCGTCCCGTCTCCGACGTCGCGCGCCAGCGTGTTCGGCGCCACCTCCGAAACCGGGCGGCGGCGCGCGCGGGCGATGCGGCCGGTCTCCAGATAGCGGCCTGCCGCGGCGCGGGCGGCGTAATCGTCCCATTCCTCCGACCAGTCGCCCAGCGAATAGCCGTGCCACGGGGCTTCCGGCTGCAAGGCGGGCAGGCCGAGCCGCTCCCACAGCGCGCGCGCATGCTCCATGTAGTCGCGCGCCGGCAGCGAGATCGGCGGCGCGTCGTCCCGCAGGGTGGCGTCGATCAGGAGCGCCGACTCCTCTGCGTCGGCGGATTTGGGGCCGTGGCCGCGGTCGCGATGCGGCAGGATCGCCGCGTCCCGTCCCGGGTCGGCGCGGTAGGCCATCGCCCAGAACACCGCATCGGCGTTGTCGGGGTCGATGTCGTCGTTCACGGCGATGACGTATTTGCCGCAAGGGCGCTGGAAGGCCGACGCGGCGTGGAGGGCGCGCCAGACCTCGGTCGTCGGCATCCCCCGTTCGACCTGGAGCACGATGACCTTGCGAAGGTTGGTCAGCGGCTCGTGCATGGCGACCCGGCGGACGCCCCCGAGCCCCAGCCGGTCGCGCAGATGCTCCAGGAACATCGGCTCGTAGGCGACGCGCTTGATGACGCTCGATTCGGAGGGCGTCACCTGCGAGAGGATCGACGGCAGCACCGCGTCGCGCCGCCGGGTGATCGCCGTCACCTCGACGACGAAGTTATACTCCTCCAGGTTGACGTGGCCGTGCGATTCCCCGAACGGCCCCTCGGGCTCGAGCCACGCGGTGTCGACCAGCCCCTCGACGACGATCTCGGAGCGGGCCGGCACCAGCAGATCGACCGTCCGGGCGCGGACGACCTCGATCGGCGCGCCGACGATGCCGCCGGCGACGGCGAGTTCGTCCACGCCTTCCGCGACCTTCTGCGGGCCGCAATAGGCGACCGCGGGCGGACAGCCGACCACGATGGCGATCGGCATCGGCTCGCCGCGCCGCCGATGCGCCAGCCAATGGCCGTAGCCGCCCTGGCGCAGGTTGAGGAACATCTTGAGGCCGAGCCGGCGCGGCGCCTTGATCTGGCAGCGATAGACGCCCATGTTCTGCGCCCCGCCGTCGGGATCGGCGGTGATGCAATTGGACGCGGTGAGGTAGGGGCCGGCGTCGAAGCCGGGGGTGGAGACCGGGACCGGCAGCGCATCCAGCCCGTTGCCCTCGCCCTCCAGCGCGTCGCCGATGCTCACCACTTCGTGGCAGGGCGCCTCGCCCACGATGCGCGGCGGGATCGGCTCCGCCAACGCGCGGCTCCAGGCGGCGCCGATGCGGCCGGGCGCCGTCCCCATGCCGATGCGGTAGATCTCGGCGTTGGCGGCGAGCGCGCCGACCACGACCGGCATGTCGTAGCTGCGCCCCCTGCCGTCGATCACGTTGGTGAACAGGAACGCCTTGCGCTCGCGCTCGGGAATCCCGCCGCGGAACTGCCAGCGCACCAGCGGATGCAGCTCGGCGTCCTTGTTCACCGGCGCGTCGATCCGGCGCAGCAGCCCGGCCGCATCGAGGGCGGCCAGGTGGTCGTGCAAGTCGGGACAGGCGCGCCCCTCCGGCTCGACCCCGTCCATGAAGCGCCGGCGTCTACCGGGGCGCGGGGAGATCGAGCCCGGCGGCGCGTCCCGTCATTCGCCGGCCTCGGGATTCGGCCCCGCGTTCGATGAGGACTTCGAGCGCGCGGCGCCGACCGTCGAGCGCCTGCATGGTTTCGGCGCGCCGGCGGGCGGTTTCGGGCGACCGTTCGTCGCCCATGAGCCGCCGGAGGAAGGCATGGACGCCGGGCGGAAGCGGCGCGCGGGCGATGACGATCTCCCCGCCCTCCTCGACGCGCGCCGACGGACGGGGCGGACGGGTTTTCGCTTCGTGGACGTCGACCACGGACACGGCGCGATCCTCGCGAGCGGCGACGACCGACAAGGTAGCCGATGCGGAACCCGCGTCAAGCCGGACTCCCGGCGCCGCGGCGGGCCTTGGCGTCCGCCGGACGTTCTGCGTTTAATGCGTCGCCGCGCCGCATCGCGGCCAGCGGGAGGCGAACCGGTTGGACCAGGATCGGGACGAGCGTCGGCGGCAGTTGATCGACGCGGCCAAGCCGTTCTGGGAGGCCGAAGCCGAGATCGCGCGCCGCTTCTTCCGCGGCCGGCCTACGGAAGAGCAATACGCCCGCTGCCTCCGCGCCGCGGTCTACAAGGAGCTCAACCCGGCGATCGGCTACGGCTCCACCGCGGGCTACGCCAACGGGCTGCACATGGAGTTCGCCGGGATCGTCGAGCGGTTCCGGGACCTCGACGACGGCGGCGACCGGCGCGACATGCTGGCGGCGCTGCGGACGATGACCGAGGAGTTCGAGCATTACGTCGTACTCGCCGAGGCGCTCGAGCTGCTGCTCGGCCGCAAGCTCGGCCCGGACGACCCGCAGCAGCTGCCGGAAGACCGGAAGCTCAACGAGATGCGCCGCCGCCACGTCGAGTCGGGCGACGCCTGCCGGAAGGCGGCGATGGGGCTGACGGAGGGCGGCGGGGCCAGCATGTTCCGCGAGGCGTCGCGGCTGACCGGCGGCGCGCTGGAGCGGCGCCTGGCCGACGCGATGAAGCTGATCCATCGCGACGAGGAGCATCATTACCTGGACGCCGCCGACGCGGCGGCGGAGGCGGCCCGGTCGCCCGCGGATCTCATGCGGATGAAGCGCGCGCTGCTGGAAGTCAGCATCCAGCGCGTCCGCATGCGGAACGAGATGTTCGCCTGGCCGATGAGCGAGGCGGAGATCGAGGCGCTGATCGCCGGCAACCGGCTGGATTGACCGGGCGGGGCGCGGGTCAATCCGCGCGCGGCGGCAGGTCGAAGACCTGGGCGAGCAGTTCGTAGGACCGAAGCCGCGCCTCGAACCGGTCGCAGATCGTCACCACGACGAACTCGTCGACGCCGTAGCGGGCGCCGATCTCCCGGAGCCGGGCGCGGACCTGTTCGGGGGCTCCGGCGATCGTCCGCGACCGGTTGGCCCGGACGATCGCCAGTTCGCGGTCGGTATAGGGATAGGCCTCGGCCTCCTCGACGCCGGGCACCGGCGAGGTCTCGCCGCGGTAGAGACGCAGCAGCCATAGATCCCTGCTGCGGGCGAGACGCAGCGCCTCGGCCTCGGTGTCGGCGCAGACGACGAAGACGCCGATGCTGCCCCTCGGTTCGGCGAGGACGTCCGACGGCCGGAAATGCTCGCGATAGGCGCGCATGACGAGATCGCCGCCGCGATCGACGATGAAGTGCGCGAAGGAGAAGGCGCAGCCGAAATGGGCCGCCATGGCGGCGGACTGGTCGCTCGACCCCAGCAGCCACAGTTCCGGGCTGCTCGGGCCGCTGGGCATGGCGCGGACGCGCGCGAAGGGGTGATCGTCCGCGAGCGACCCGTCGAGATGGCCGATGAGGTCGCGGATCTGGGCCGGGAAATGCTCGATGCCGAGCGCGCCCGGACCGTGCGCCAGAGCCATGGCGGTCAGCCCGTCGCCGCCGGGGGCGCGGCCGACGCCGAGATCGATGCGGCCGGGAAACAGGGTCTCCAGCATGCGGAAATTCTCGGCGACCTTGAACGAGCTGTAATGGCTCAGCATGACGCCGCCGGAGCCGACGCGCATGGCGCGGGTCCGCGCCGCGACCTGGCCGATCAGGATCTCGGGCGAGGAGCCGGCGAGGCCGGCGCTGGCGTGATGCTCGGCGAGCCAGTAGCGGTGGAAGCCCAGCCGTTCGGCGGCCTCGGCAAGAAGCAGCGTCTCCCCGACCGCGTCGGCGGGGGTGGCGCCGCGGCGCACCGGACTCTGGTCGAGGACGCTGAGGACGGCCATGCTCACGCCGGCAGGAAGGTCTCGCTGTGGATACGGCGACGGTCGACGCCGCGGGCCGCGAGCCAGGATCGGGCGGCCTCGATCATCGCCGCCGGCCCGCAGAGATAGGCGTCGCAGTCGCCGCCCGCGGCGTGTTCCGGGCGCAGCAGGTCGGTGACGCGGCCCGACGCGCCGGTCCAGCCGTCGTCGGGCTCGACCACCGCGATCTCGGTCGCGAGCCTCAGCCCCATGCCGGCGAAGCGTTCGAGCCGGTCGAGGGCGAACAGCTCCCGGCGCCGGCCGGCGCCGTAGAGCAGACGGATCGGCCGGTCGCAACCCTCGGCCGCGAGCGTCGCCAGCATGCTGAGCATCGGCGCCAGCCCGGTGCCGCCCGCGACCATCAGCAGCGGACGTTTGGGCGGGCGCAGGTAGAAGCGGCCGAACGGGCCGGTGAGCGCGATCTCGTCGCCCGGACGCGCGCGCGAGGCCGCATAGCCGCTCATCGCGCCGCCGTCGAGCAGCTTGACGTAGAAGACCGCCCGCCCCGCCCCGCCGGGCGGGTTGGCGAAGGAATAGGCGCGTTGCGCGGACGCGCCGGGAACGCTCAGCCGGACGTACTGGCCGGGCAGGAAGGGGATCGGCGCATCGCCGACCTCGATCGCCAGCCGCATCACCGAAGACGCGGCCTCGGAGATCTCGGCGACGCGGCCCGGCCGCGTCTCCGGCGCGCCGCGCAACGCGCGTTCGGACCCGTAGGGGAGCTCGATCACGCAGTCGGACAAAGGCCGCATCCGGCAGGTGAGGACGTAGCGCTCCGCCGCCTCGGCCGCGGGCAGCGCCTCGTCGCTGTAGTCGTCGAGCCGGTAGGCGCCCCGCGTGCAGCGCCCCTTGCAGGTTCCGCAGGCGCCCTCGCGGCAGTCCGTCTCGATGCGGACGCGGTTCTTGAGCGCGGCGAAGTAGACGGTCTCGGAGTCGCCGGCCGCGACCCGCGCCGTCCGGCCGTCCTCGAAGACCAGCGTCAGCGAATGCACGGGCGCGCCCCGGCCTCAGCCGTCGGGCGCGATCAGCGGCTTGACCGCCTCGCCGTTGCGGATGAGTTCGAAGCCGCGCGCGGCCTCCGACAGCGGCAGGACGTGGCTCATGACCGGCGAGAGATCGACCGCGCCCTGCGCCGCCAGCTCCGTCGCCTGCTGCCAGTCCCGCCAGATCCGCCGCCCGTGGATGTTGCGCATCGTCGGGCATTTGAGCAGCCAGCGCGTGAAATCGACCGGGATCGCCGCCGGCGGCGCGCCGACCAGACGAAACTCCCCGCCCTTGGCGAGGGCGTCGAACACGGCGGCGAAGCCGGCCTCGACGCCGGAGAACTCGATGCCGACGTCTACGCCCTCGCCGGCGGTGAGATCGCGGGCGGCGGCGGCGGGGTCCTCGGCGGATGGGTCGATCGGCCGGTCGGCGCCCATGCGCCCGGCGACGGCCAGACGCAACGGGTTGGGATCGCAGGCGAGGATGCGCGACGCGCCGAGCGCGCGGGCGGCGGCGACCGCCATCAGCCCGATCGGCCCGCAACCGTTGACCAGCACCGTCCGGCCGGCGACGCCGCCGCCGACGAGGCAGGCATGGACGGCGATGCCGAAGGGCTCCAGCATGGCGGCGACTTCATGGGCGAGGTCGGGCGGGTTCGTCCAGGCGATGCGCGCGGGAACGGTGACGTATTCGGCGAAGGCGCCGTCGACGTCGATGCCGGGATAGCGCGTGTGGTTGCAGAGATGCGCGCGGCCCATGCGGCAGGGCCGGCACGATCCGCAGAAGATATGGCTTTCGAGGCTCACCCGATCGCCCGCTTGCAGGCCGGCCACGCCGGGGCCGATGCGGTCCACGACGCCGCTCGCCTCATGCCCCAGGATGCGCGGCAGCGACATCCGGCGCGCCATGCGCGGCGCCCAGCGATAAATCTGCATGTCGGTGCCGCAGATCCCGGCGGCGGCGACGCGGATGCGGACCTCGCCGGCGGACGGATCGCGGGGCTCGCATTCGCGCAGCGCGATGCCGCCTTCCGCCGCCTCGACCTTGCACAACGCCTGCATCCGGCCGGGTCCTCCGTTCACAGATGGTACACGTCGACCGGCCCTTCGAGCCGGTCGTCGATGAAGACGATCTTCTTGCGGCCGATCTTGAGCGCGCCGCCCACGCGTCGGAGCCGGTAGTCGTAGAGGCTGCCGCGGGTGATCGCGCCCTTCCGGCCGTAGCTGTGGATCAGGCAGCTGGCGGTGGCCTCGATCTCGCCGTCGGCGACGCCCGCGACGAGGACGTTGCCGACGACGTGGACGGTGCGATCGAGCGGCACCGAGGCGTAGGAATCCCGCGTCTCGATGCGGAAGATGCGGTCTTCGAGCCCGCCGCGATGGGCGGCGTAGATCAGGTTGAGCTGCCGGTCGGGATCGTCGGTCGTCTCCTCCTCGCTGCGCCATGCGGGCGCCCAATAGACGGCGTCCTCGGCGTAGAGGTCGAGCCAGTCGCGCCAGCGCCGCCGGTCGAGCAGCGACGCCTCCAGATGGACGAGGTTCGTCACCTCGCGCTCGACCGCGCCGTCCACTCGCCCGCCTCCGCCGCCATGCCCGGGGGATAGGGCGGCGGGCCGCGGATTGCAAGGAGAAAGGCGGGGCCGGGGCGCGGCGGCCCTTCCGCCGCGGGGGCGTCTTGCAACGAGGGCGGACAGGGCGCAGCCTCCGGTCGTCGGCAACGGGTCTCGAGCGGATGGCGCGCGAGCGGAATCGGAAATCGTCGGTCCGGGGGACGGCCGGGCGGTGAGCGGCGGGACCGTCTTTCGCGGCGGCCTGTTCGCCGAGGACTTCCTGCGCGAATCCATCGTCGGGTCGCCGGACTGGCGGGCCTTCGACCATGCGGGGCTCGATGCGTTCGAGCGCGACCTGCGGGCGATCTTCGCGCGCTTCCCCACCGCGGGGCAGCCCAACGAAAGTCAGACCGAGGACGATCTGATCTGGCCCGTCCTCGCCCGACTCGGATGGCGGGCGAGCCTGCGCCAGCAGAACCTCTCGGCCCGCGGCCTCGAGGCCAAGCCCGACGGGCTGCTGTTCGCCGACGAAGCCGCCAAGGAGCGCGCCAACTCCTTCGCCGAGGAATGGCGGCGCTATGCGCTCGGCCTCGCTTTGGTCGAGTCGAAGCGCTGGCGGCGCCCGCTCGACCGCCGGTCCGGGCGAAGCGGCGAAGAGACCGCGCCCTCGACCCAGATGCTCCGCTATCTGCGGCGTGCCGACGACCTGACCGAAGGCAGGCTGCGCTGGGGCATCCTGACGAACGGCGCGCGCTGGCGGCTCTACTGGCAGGGCGCGGCGTCGGTCTCGGAGCAGTTCTTCGAGATCGACCTCGCGGCGCTTCTCGACCTCCCCGGCGGCGACGCCGGGCTGTTCGCCCCCGGCCCGGCGGAGCGCCGCCATGGGCTGGCGCTGTTCGCGCTGGTCTTCCGGCGGGAGGCCTTCCTGCCCGGCCCCGACCGGCAGGCGAGCTTCCACCGCTACGCCATCGACGAGGGGCGGCTATACGAGGCGCGGGTCGCTGGCGATCTTTCCGACAAGGTCTTCGAACGGGTCTTTCCGCGACTCGCCGGGGCCATCGCCGCGGCGGCGCGGGCCGCCGGGCTGGACGCCGCGCCGGAGGAAGCGCGGGAGGCGGCGCTGGTCCTCCTCTATCGCCTGCTGTTCCTCCTCTACGCCGAGGATCGCGACCTGCTGCCGGTCCGCGATCTGCGCTACGACGATTACGCCCTGCGCGACAAGGTGCGGGGCGACGTGGGGCGGCGCAAGGACGAGGGCGACGTCTTTTCCGACAGCGCCGCCCGCTACTGGTCGGCGGTGGACGATCTGTGCCGGGCCGTCGACGCGGGCGACGCCTCGATCGGCCTGCCGCCCTATGACGGCGGCCTGTTCGACCGCAAGCGGACGCCGCTGCTGGACCGCATCCGGCTGGGCGATGCGGCGATGGCCGAGGCGATCGACGCGCTGTCGTTCGAACGGGCGGACGGGCGGCGCAAATACATCAACTACCGCGATCTCGGCGTCCGCCAGCTGGGTTCGATCTACGAGCATCTGCTCGAATACGAGGTCGCGGCGGAAGGCGACGGCGTAGCCGTCCGCCCCAACGTCTTCGCGCGCAAGGATTCGGGCAGCTACTACACCCCCGACGAGCTGATCGGCCTGATCCTCGCCGAGACGCTGGACCCTCTCGCCGCGGCGCCGCTGGCGGCGTTCCGCGAGCGCGCCGACGCGCTGGCCGCGGACCGGCGCGAGGCGCGCTACCGGCTGGCCGAGCTTCGCCCGCTCGACCCGGCCGAGCGGCTGCTCGAGATCAAGGTCTGCGATCCGGCCATGGGCTCGGCCCCCTTCCTGGTCGGGGCGGTCGACTACCTGGCCGACCGGACGATCGCGGCGATGGCCGAGGCCGAGGCCGCGGTCCCTTGGGGCCGCTACCGCTCGCCGCTGGGCGAACGCATCGAGGCGATCCGCGCCACCGTCCTCGCCAACGCCGACCGCTGGGGCTGGACGGTGGACGCCGAGCGGCTCGACGACCGCCACGTCGTGCGGCGCATGGTGCTCAAGCGCTGCGTCTACGGCGTGGACAAGAACCCCATGGCGGTCGAGCTGGCCAAGGTCTCGCTATGGCTGCACACCTTCACCGTGGGCGCGCCGCTCTCCTTCCTCGACCACCATCTGCGCTGCGGCGACGCCTTGTTCGGCGTCCGGGTCCGCGCCGGCGTCGACAGGGCGGCCGAATACGGCACGCCGCTGCTGCTGCACGATTCGATCCGGCGCGCCGCCGGGGCGGCCGAGGGCATGGTGACGATCGAGGCGCTGACGGACGCGGAGATCGCCGAGGCGCAAAGCTCGGCCGCCGCCTTCGCCGAGGTCGAAGAGAGAACCGCGCCGCTCGACCGGCTGCTGACGCTGGTTCACGCCTTCGACTGGCTGGACCTCCGCGACCCCGCGGACAGGACCGCGCTCGGGTCCTTCTTCGCCGGCCGGTTCGGCGATCCCGTCGCCATCGCCGGCGGCGAACGCGAGCCGGCGCCGCGCGGCCGCGAAGGGAAGCGCTTCGCCGAGATCCTCGCCGCGGCGCGCGCCCTCGCCGCCGAGGAGCGCTTCTTCAACTGGCAGGCGGCCTTCCCCGGCGTCTGGTCGCGCTGGGAGAGCGCCGAACCGCAGGGCGGGTTCGACGCCGTGATCGGCAACCCGCCCTGGGACCGGGTGAAGCTGCAACAGGTCGAGTGGTTCGCGGCCCGCCGCCCGGAGATCGCCCGCGCGCCGCGCGCCGCCGACCGCAAGCGCATGATCGCCGCGCTGGAGCGGGCCGGCGACCCGCTGGCCGGCGATTTCGCGCGGGCCGGCGCGCGGGCGGCGGACAGGGCCCGCATGGCGCGGGGCTGCGGCGATTACCCGCTGCTCTCCGGCGGCGACGTGAACCTCTACAGCCTGTTCGTCGAGCGCGCGATGGCCCTGATCAAGCCGGAGGGCGCGGTCGGGCTGCTGACGCCCTCCGGCGTCGCGTCCGACAAGACCGCCGCGCGCTTCTTCAAGGGCGTGGCGACGGAGGGCAGGCTGCGCGCCCTCTACGACTTCGAGAACCGTCGCACGCGCTACAATGCGCCGCCGTTCTTCCCCGGCGTGGACGGCCGCTTCAAGTTCTGCGCCTTCGTCGCCGGCCGGCGGCCCGCGCCCGCGCCCGCGCGTTGCGCCTTCTTCCTGCAAGCCGCGGCCGAGCTCGAAGACCCGGAGCGCCGCTTCCCGCTGACGGCGGCGGATTTCGCCCGCGTCAACCCGAACACCGGCACGGCGCCGATCTTCCGCTCCCGCCGCGACGCCGGGCTGACCACGGCGATCTACGGCCGCCTGCCGGTGCTGGTCGACCGTTCGTCCGGAACCGAAGCGAAGGCGTGGCCGGTGCGCTACACGCGGATGTTCGACATGACCAACGATTCCCGCCTGTTTCGCACGCGGGCGGAGTTGGAGGAGCGGGAAGGCGCCTGGCCCGTCGGCGGCAACCGCTTCGCCAGCCCGGCCGGGAATTGGGTTCCGCTCTACGAAGGCAAGATGGTGCAGGCGTTCGACCACCGCGCCGCCGGCGTCGCCGTCAATCTCGAGAATCCGCACCGCCCGGCCCAGCCGATCCCGACCGATCCCGAGCGACGCCGGGACCCCGCGTGGTTGCCCGAGCCGCAGTACTGGGTGCCGGAAAGCGAGGTGCCGCTACCCGAAGCGTCGTTCATCCTCGGCTTCAAGCACGTAACCTCTTCAACCAATGTCCGTTCAATGATTGCAGCGCTGATTCCCAAAGCTGGTGCGGGTAATTCCCTACCGGTTATCGTTGAAGATGGAGAAGGAGCGACGTTTGCGGCCATAGCCTTGGTCGCCAATTTCAACTCGATTCCACTTGATTACGTCGTGCGCCAGAAGGTTCAGGGACAGAACCTCAATCTATTCGTCGTCGAACAACTCCCCGTCGTCCCGCCCGAACGCTACGAATCCGTTCGCTTCGGGCCGAAGACCGCCGGCGAGGTCGTCCGGGAAGCGGTTCTCGAACTCACCTACACCGCCCACGACATGGCGCCCTTCGCCCGCGCGCTGGGCCATGTGGACGAGGCCGGGGGCGTCCCGCCGCCCTTCGCCTGGGACGAGGACCGCCGCCTCGGCCTGCGGGCGAAGCTCGACGCGGCGTTCTTCCATCTCTACGGCGTCGCCGACCGCGACGACGTCCGCTACGTCTGGTCGACCTTCCCCATCGTCGAACGCCAGGAGACGGCGGCTTACGGCGGCTACCGCTCGCGCGACCTCTGCCTCGCCTGGACGAACGCGCTGGCGGCGGGAGAACCGGACGCTTCGATCGGCCCGTGAGGCGGAAGCGTCACGCCGCGCGCGGCGCGACCTCCCGCTCGATCCGGCGGCGCAGCCTGCGCTCGGCGACGTCCAGATCGTAACGGGTCTGAAGGTTGAGCCAGAACGCCGGCGTCGTCCCGAAATAGCGCCCCAGGCGCAGCGCGGTGTCGGTCGTGACGGCGCGGCGTCCGAGCGCGACGTCGTTCAGCCGCGTGCGCGAAACCCCGATCTCGCCGGCGAGCCGGTACACGCTGAGCGCCATCGGCTTCAGGAACTCGTCGCGCAGGATCTCGCCGGGATGCGCCGGCGCAAGCCGCCGCCCCGAAGCCACGTCCGAGAAGTCGACCTTCCGCCGGTCCACGTCTTCGCGTTCGATGGTCATGGCCGATTCATCCCCTAATGGTAGTCGACGATCAGCGTCTTCTCGATCCTCTTGGAGTCCGTTTGAGAATTGCGCTTATCCATGAGAGCCGTCCCCGGCGAGAAGGCTTCGTCCAAAATGGATTCCCGCTTTCGCGGGAATGACGAATTGTTGGCGTATCCGCCTCGAGCCGATGCCCTTCCGGGGGCCAGTGGCTCGGCCCCCCCCCCCGTCATTCCCGCGAAAGCGGGAATCCATATTTGTATCTCGTTTTCTGCTTCCGTGGAGGCGAGGGGGCTGTGACGACGGTCCGAGGGACGCCATCGGCTCGAGGCGGATACGTCGGATTTTATCACAAACTCGAAAGCGGGAATCCAGGGCGTGCGCGGGGCCGCGGTTCAGAACTGGAACAGGTATTGCGGCAGGAAGGTCGCCGTCCAGGGGACGAAGGCGACCAGCAGCAAGGTGAGCAGCTGGATCACGACGAAGGGCGCCACCCCCTTGTACATGTCGGTATAGGTCATCTCGGGCGGGGCGATCGAGCGCAGATAGAAGATCGAGGGCGCCATCGGCGGGGTCAGGTAGGAGGTCTGGAGCGCGATGCAGACCATGACCCCGAACCAGACCGGATCGATTTCGAAGGCGCGGGCCAGCGGATCGAAGATCGGCAGCGCGATCAGCAGCACCGATATCCAGTCGAGGATGAAGCCGAGGATGAAGATGATGATCAGGAACAGGACGATGACGCCGGTCGCGGTGAGGTCGAACTCGCGCACCAGATCCTCGACCAGGGTGTCGCCGCCGGCGAGGATGAAGACGCCGGCGAACATGACGCCGCCGATGACGATCATCATCACCATCGAGGTGACCTTCACGGTGCGCATGATCGCATCGTACAGGGTGGCCCAGCGGAACTGGCCGTAGCAGACGGTCAGCACCACCGAGCCGAACGCGCCCACCGCCGCGGCCTCGGTCGGCGAGGCGATGCCGGCGAAGATGCTGCCGAGGACGAAGGTGACGAGGGCGAGGGCCGGCACCAGCGAGGTGAGGCCGAGCCAGATCTTCTGGCCCAACGGCATGTCGATCTCGCCATGGGCGAGTCCGGGGCCGGCGTCGCGCTGGATCATGCAGCGCAGCAGGATGTAGAGGATGAACAGGGCGACCATGGAGAAGGCCGGGATCATGATGCCGGCGAACAGGTCGCCGACCGACATCTCGACGATCGACGCATAGATGATGATGACCACCGAAGGCGGGATGGTGGTGCCGAGCGAGCCCCCGGCGCAGACGCTGCCGGCGGCGAGGTCCTTCTTGTAGCCCGCCTGCATCATCGCCGGCACCGCCATCAGCCCGACGACGATCTCGACCGCGCCGACGATCCCCGAACTGGCGGCGAAGATGGCGCACATCACGATGGTGGTGACGGCGAGCCCGCCGCGCAGATTGCCGAGCCACACCCGGACCGCCATGAACAGCCGTTCGGCGATGCCCGACCGTTCGAGCATCGCGCCCATGAAGATGAACAGCGGAATCGCCGCCAGGATGAAGTTGGACGAGGTGTCGCGGAGGCTGGAGTGGATCTTGGTCGGGAAGGTGTCGCCGAAATGGGCGACGCCGAACGCCAGCGAGGTCACCAGCAGGCTGATCGAGACCGGGATGCCCAGGAACACCAGGGCGAACAGGGCCGGGAACATCCACACCGCGGTGTTGACGTCGAACATGGTCAGATCGAGTCCCGCGACCTCTCGCCGCCCCGGACCGTGAGCGGCGAGGGCAGCTTGCCCAGGATGCTGAGGAGGTGCTTCGTCGACTGGCCGACGCATTGGAGAGCGAACACGCAGACGCCGATCATGATGGCGAGGTAGAACGGCCAGATCTGCGGCCCCCACGGGCTGGTGGGCTCGAGCTCGCCCGTCCGGTAGGCCGACAGGAACTCGACGATGGCGCCTTCGCAGGCGTACCACAGGAACCAGAACAGCAGCAGATAGGCGGCGATGTTCGCCGCGTCCTGGACCTTGCGGGGCAGCCGGGTGGACAGGAAGTCGATGCGGATGTGCTCGTTGACGAGCAGGGTGTAGCCCGCGGCCAGCAGGAAGATCGCGCCGTTGGACATATAGGCGATGTCGAACGCCCACAGCGTCGGCGCATCGAACACGCGCCGCGACACGACCTCGTAGACCATGTCGACGACCAGCCCCACGAACAGCGCCACCGCGGCCAGGGCGAAGACGAAGGAGATGCGGTCGATGAGGGTGAGGATGCGCTGCATCGGATGCTCGGGCGGGCCGGCCGCGGCGGGCGGGGCCGGACGCCCCGCCCGCGTCAGACGCGGCCGGATGCGGTCACTTCACCCGGTAGTCGGAATACTTCCGCCACTTGTCGAAGAAGGCCCAGTAGGAGTCCTGCACCTTCTGCATCCACATATTGCCCTTGGCCGCCTGCTTCTTGGCCTGGTCGGCGGTCCACTTGCGGCCCATCTTGGTGACCTCGTCGCGCAGCGACGGGTCGAGCTTGATCCAGGTGTTGCGGCCCTGGCGCAGCTTCTCCATCGCCTTCAGGTCCTCGATGCCGATGAAGACGTCGGAGTCGAAGCTGGCGAGGCGGATGGCCATGGCGAGCTTGGTCTGGAGGTCGCGCGGCAGCTTGTCGTGATCCTTGGCCCGCATCACGATCTCCTGCGAGAAGGCGGGCTGGTGGATGCCGGGGATGATGATGTATCTGGCGATCTTCTGAAGCCCCATGCGGATGTTGCTCATCGGCGTGATCCACTCGGTGCCGTCGATCACCTTGCGTTCGAGCGAGGTGTAGATGTCGCCCGGCGCCAGCACCGTCGGCGACGCGCCGAGATCCTTGAGGATCGAGGCCCAGGCGCCGGTGGTGCGGATCTTCATCCCCTTGAGGTCCTCGATCGTCCGCACCGGCTTGTGCGCGTGCAGGAATATCTCGGTCGGCCCCATGCCGCCCATGACCCAGTTCTGGAGGCCCTGGGTCTCGCGGCGGAAGTCCTGCCACAGCTTCTCGCCGCCGCCGCCGCGCAGCCAGTGGGTGAAGGCCAGCGAATCCAGCCCCCCGGCGAGGCCGGCGAAGACGGCGTTGACCGGATCGACGTTGGTGATGAAGGCCGAGAAGCACAGGCATACGTCGGCCGTGCCCTTCTGCACCGCCTTCCAGGAATCGAAGGCTCCGGCGAGGACGCCGACGCTGTAGCCCTTGATCTTGATCTTCTCGTCGGTCAGCGTGTGGACCCGGTCGATGAACGGATCCATGAAGGTCTTCCAGGTCGCGCTGCCGACCGGGACGTAGGAGGTCAGCTTCCACTGCGCCTGCGCCGGGGCGGCGAGCGCGCACGCCGCGACCGCGATGCCGGCCGCCGCCATACGCCATCGTCTCAAGGCCATCGTCGGACTCCCTTTTTCGATTCCGGAGCGGTTCGGAGCGCCGATCCTACCCCTTCGCCCCGGCTTCGCCAAGCGGTAAATCCGGGCCGCGCTCGCGCAGCGCGCGCCGCGTCACCTTGCCCACCGGGCTGAGCGGCAGCGTATCGAGAAACTCGACCGCGCGCGGCTTCTTGTAGCCGGCGAGGAAGTCGCCGCAGAACGCCGTCAGCTCCTGCGCGGTCGCCGTCCGGCCGGGGCGCAGGACGACGAACGCCTTGACCGCCTCGCCCCATTCGTCGTCCGGCGCGCCGACCACCGCGGCCTGGGCCACCGCGGGGTGGCGGTAGAGGACATCCTCGACCTCCTTGGGGTAGACGTTGAAGGCGCCGGTGATGATCACGTCCTTCTTGCGATCGACGATGTAGAAATAGCCGTCGTCGTCGCGCCGGGCCATGTCGCCGGTCAGGACCCAGCCGTCGACCAGCGTCGCGGCGGTCTCCGCCGGGCGCCGCCAGTAGCCGGCCATGTTGTTGACCGACCGCACGGCGATCTCGCCCACCGCGCCGGGCGCGACCTCGGCCCCGTCGTCGTCGATCAGCCGCAGCTCCATCGTGGCGACCGCGCGGCCGCAGGATTCGAGCCGGTTGCCGGCCGGGGTCGCGAGATCGACGTGCTCGTCGGGCCGCAGGATCGTCGTGATCACCGGCGCCTCGCTCAGCGTGTAGACCTGGACGCAGACGGGGCCGAAGCGCTCGATCGCGGCGCGCAGCGCCGGGGCCGGCATCGGCGCCGATGCGTAGAGCAGCATACGGAGGCTGGACAGGTCGGCGCGCCCGTCGTCCTCGCGCAGCAGCCGCTGCACCATGGTCGGCACCATGTAGACGAAGCTCACCCGGTGACGTTCGACGTCGTCGAGGACGCGCGCCGGCTCGAACCGCTCGCGCAGGATCTGCGTCGAGCCGGCGCCGTAATGCGCCCCCCACATGAAGTTGAGCCCGTGCGACAGATGGCCGAGGTTGAGCACGACGTCGTCGGCCGTGAGGCGCAGTTCGCGCAGCACGTCGCGGTTGACGCTGAGGAAGCTCGCATGGGTGTGGACGATGCCCTTGGGGCGCCCGGTCGTCCCGCCGGTATAGCGGATGAGGATCGGGTCGTCGTCGCCGTAGGCGACCGCCGGCGCCGCCGCATCGCCGCCGGCGACGATGTCCTCGTAGCGTTCGCAGCCGTCGCAGCGGCCGCCCACGGTGACGATCGACTTCAGCGACGGCAGGCGGTCGCGGCGCGCCAGCACCGCATCGGCGCAGGCGCCGTCGCAGATCAGCAACGCCGGCTCGCAGTCGGCCAGCGAGTACAACACCTCCTCGATATGGAAGCGGATGTTGAGCGGGACCTTGACCATGCCGCCCCGGACGATGGCGATCTCGACCAGGACGAAGGGGACGCCGTTGGGCAGGATCAGCGCCACCCGGTCGCCCCGGGCCGCGCCCAGCCGCGCGAAGGCGCGCGCCAGGCGGTTCGCCATGCGCGCGGCCTCGGCGAAGGTGACGGCGCCGCCGTCGTCGATCAGGGCGGTCTTGTCGGGCGAGTGGGCGGCGGGCGCGTCCAGGAACCGGGCCATGCCGGTATCGGGCGGCGGCGGCATGGGGGTCACGCGCCGGGCGCGCCGGGCTTCCGCGCCCGGTCGAGGAACGCCGCCAGCCCGGCCCGGGCCTCGTCGGTCTCCATCGTCAGCCCGCCCAACGCGCGTTCGAGCCGCAGGCCGGTGTCCAGCGGGCCGTCGAGCCCCAGGCGCACGGCCTCCATCGTATAGCGCAGCGCCAGCGGCGAGCGGGAGGCGATGCGGCCGGCGAGGTCGAGGGCGCGCGGCATCAGCTCGTCCGCCGGCCAGACGTGGTTGACCAGCCCCAGCCGGTGCGCCTCCGCGGCCGGAATCGGCTCGCCGGTCAGCAGATATTCGTAGGCGACGCCGAGCGGCAGCAGGCGCGGCAGGCGCTGCGTGCCGCCGCCGCCGGGGATGTGGTCATGAGCGATCTCGGGCTGGCCCAGCTTCGCCCCCTCGGCGGCGACGCGGATGTGGCAGGCCATCGCCAGCTCGGTCCCGCCGCCATAGGCGTAGCCGTTGATCGCGGCGATCACCGGCTTGAACGACCGGCTCAGACATTCTTGCGCCGCCTGCCAGGCGTCGAAGGCGAGGTCGAGCGACAACGCGGTCTCGAAGCCGGTCATCTCGCGCATGTCGCCGCCGGCGGAGAAGGCGACCCCGCCGGCGCCGGTGACGACGACCGCCCGCACCGAGTCGTCGCCGCCCACGTCGCGCATATGGGCCGCCAGCAGCCGCAGGCTGTCGATGTCGAGCGCGTTGCGGCGCTCGGGCCGGTTGAGCGTCAGCACGGCGACGCGGTCCCGGTCGCTCCGGAGGATGGTCCCGGCGCGTTCCGGCGCCACGCTTCAGCCCCCGGCGTCGAAGTCGAAGCGCCACGCCGCCCCGGCGCCGCGCAGCCGCCCCGCCGCCGGGGTCGGGAAATGGGCCGGCATCACCAGCGTCCCGGCCCCGGCATGGCGGTCGAGGAAGGCCCGCCGCGCCCGCCGCGCGCCGTCGGGATCGACGCAGAAGCAGCTGTTCCAGTCGGGCTCGGCGCATTGCACCGGATGGTGCATGAGGTCGCCGCTCATGACCGCCGCCCCGCCGCCGCCCTGCACGTGGACGCAGACGTGGCCGGGCGTGTGGCCGGGCGTCGGTTCGAGCCATACCCCGCGGTCGATCTCATGGCCGCCCTCGACCAGCTCGGCCTGGCCGGCCTCGAACACCGGCAGGATGCTGTCCTCGTAATAGGGATCGTCGGCGAACCCGTCGCTCCGGTACTGCGCCTCCCAATAGGTCCATTCGTCGCGGGCGAACAGATAGCGGGCGTTGGGGAAGGTCGGCGTCCAGCGACCGTCGAGGAGGCGGGTGTTCCAGCCGACGTGATCGACGTGCAGATGGGTGCACAGCACGACGTCGACCTCCTCCGGGCGGACGCCGGCGGCGGCGAGCCGTTCGAGCCAGGGCCAGTTCTGCATGTGATAGCGCGGCTTGCCCGGGCGCGGCTTGTCGTTGCCGCCGCAGGTGTCGACCAGGATCGTCGCGCGCGGCGTGCGGATGACGAAGCTGTGGAAGGCGAGGACCAGCAGGCCGCTCGCCGGGTCGAGCAGGCCGGGTTCGAGCCAGCCCCGATGCGCGTCGATCCCGGCCCCGGCGGCGGGGAACAGCGTCGAAGGCGGCAGCAGCGGCCCTTCCCGTTCGAGCACGCGCTCGACCGCGACGTCGCCGAACCGCCAGCCCGCCATGGCCCCGCCCTCCGCGCCCCGCCCCTCCGCGCCGGCCGCGCTACGCCGCCGGCCGCTCGCCGCGCACCGTGGTCCGGCGCAGGAGCCGCGTTTCCTCGGCGGGGTAATCGGTGCGGGCGTGGTTGACGCAGCGATTGTCCCACATCACCAGATCGCCCTCGCGCCAGACGTGTTCGAGGACGATCGCCGGATCCTCGGCGCAGGCGAACAGGCGCTCCAGCAGCTCGTCGCTTTCCGCCGGCGGGAGCTCCTCGATGCGGACGGTCATCAGCCGGTTGACGTAGAGCGCCTTGCGGCCGGTCGCGGGGTGGGTGACGAACACCGGATGGGCGAAGTGGCGCACGCCCGACATGTCGGCCCTGGGTTCGGGGCGCTCGGTGCGCTTGTATTCGTGCATCTGGAGGGCGGTGCAGCCTTCGAGCCGCGCGCGCAGCGGGGCGGGAAGGTTGTCGTAGGCCGCGTACATGTCGGCGAAGCGCGTATTGCCGCCCCGGGACGGCAGGCGGATGGCGTAGAGCATCGTCGCCTTGTGCGGCCGCTCGACGTAGCACATGTCGGAGTGGAACCACATCTCGCCGTCATGGGCGAAGCCGATCGGCTCGCCGTCCTGGCGGATGTTGGTGACCATCATGACGCCGGGCAGCAGACGCTCCGACCCGACCTCGCGCTGGCGCGGCGCGACCCCCGGCATACCGACCTCGCCGAACCGGGCGGTGAAGGCGAGCTGCCGTTCGGGCGTGAGCCGCTGATCGCGGAAGACGACGACCCGGTGATCGCGCCAAGCGTCGAGGACGGCGGCGAAGGTTTCGTCGTCGAGATCGTCGCCAAGGTCGAGGCCGCCGATTTCGGCGCCGAACGGCGCGAGCCGCGTGACTTCGATCGTCATCCGCCCCTCCGATCCCCCGCCTTTCCGATCCCGGCGCGAGGTCAGCTTACACGATGCCGGCGCGCGGCGGGAGACGCGCGGCGGGAGACGTCCGGAAGGTCCCGCGGTCACGGCGACAACCGGCGCCGATACATGGCCAGGACGATCTCCCGGTCGACGGCCGCGGCGCGGGCGTCGTACACGTCGCGTTCGGGCAGGGCGTAGCCATGCTTGGCGCCTTCGTGGACGGTGAAGCGATAGCGGGCCGGGCCGGACGCCATCGCCCCGGCGAGGCGGCGCGCCAGCGACGGCGGCGTGTAGGGATCGCGCGCCCCGAAGCCGCAATAGAGTTCGCCCCGGAAGCTCCCCGCCGACAGATGGGGCGAATCGCCGCGGTCCGAGACCAGCCCGGTCCCGTGCAGGCTCGCCGAGGCCCGGAAGCGGTCGGGGAAGCGCGCCGCGGCGCGGAGCGCCAGCCGGCCGCCCAGGCAATAGCCGATCGACCCCATCGCTCCCGGCCGCGCCGGCTCGCCCGCGTCCAGAAAGTCGAGCAGGGCGGCGGTGTCGTCCATCGCCATCGCGTCCGAGAGCAGCGCCAGCGGGGCGAGCGCCGCCCGGCGGTCGGGCGGATCGAGCCGGTCGAGCGAGATCATCCGGCCGTCGCCGTCGCGGAAGGCGGACCGTATCCTTCCCTGGCGGTAGTAGAGGTCGGGGACGATGCAGTAATAGCCTTCGGCCGCGATGCGCCGCGCGATGGCGAAGAGCTCCTCGCGGACGCCCCAGACGTCCATATAGAGGACGACGGCGGGGAACGGCCCGCCCGCCTTGGGATGGGCGGCGAACGCCTCCATCCGCCCGTCCGCGGCGGCGACGTGGACTTGGCGCTGCGCCGTCGGCGCCATCGGCCGCTTCCGTCCCGGACCGCGGGCGCGCCCGGATCACAGGCGCAACAGCCGCTCCGCATTGCCGCTCAGGATCAACCCGGCCTCCGCCGCGCCGATGTCGGGATGCCCGGTGACGACTTCGACCGGGCGGTCGGGGCCCATGTCGAAGCAGTAATCGCTGCCCAGCATCACGCGGTCGGCGCCCACGAGGCCGATCAGATAGGCGAGCCCCTCCGGGGCGTGGTTGATGGTATCGTAGTGGAGGCGGCGGAGATAATCCATCGGCCCCTTCTCGAGATGGCGGAGCTCGGGTCGTTTCTTCCAGCCGTGATGCAGCCGCCCGACCAGATAGGGGAAGGCGCCGCCGGCATGGGGCAGGCAGACCTCCATGCCGGGGAAGCGGTCGAGCGCGCCGCCGAAGATGAGATGGGCCGCGGCGATCGCCGATTCGAACGGGTTGCCGAGCAGGTTGTTGAGGTAGTAGCGCCGCAGCCGCTGCGGATCGACGACGTCGACCGGGTGCAGGAACAGCGGCAGCCCCAGCGCCTCCATGCGTTCGTAGACGGGGAAGAACTCCTCGTCGCCGAGCTCGCGCTCGCCGATCCGGGTCGCGCTGTAGACGCCCCGGACGCCGGGGATGCGGGCCGCGCGCTCGAGCTCCTTCGCCGCCAGTTCGGGCGCGCGCCAGGGCAGGGTGGCGAAGCCGACCAGGCGCTGCGGATGTTTCGCATGCGCCTCGCCCACGGCGTCGTTGAACGCCTGGGAGAGCCGCAGCGCCAGCTCGTCGCCGGCCCATCCCACCATCGGAATGGTGAGGGAGAGCGCGTGCATCCCGACTCCCAGCTCGTCCATCTCGGCGATGCGCGCGTCGATGTCGATGAACGGCCGGGCCAGCCGCATCGGCGGCGCCGGACCGAGCGCGATGCGGGGGCCGTCGGCGTCCGAGAGGTCGCAGCCGACGCCGAACGCCGCCCCGTGCTTCTCGACCGCCCGGAGATAGTCGAGCGGGTAGAAATGCGCGTGGATGTCGATGGTCGAACGCTGCGGCATGGGGCTGCCTCCTCCGGGGCGCGGGCGGGACGGTATCATGCCGACCGCGCCGGGCGTAAGATGCCGCGCCGGCAAGGAGTGGAAACGTCGAACGGAGACGCGGTATGACCCATGTGCTTGGCGGCGCGTTCGTCCCGCACGCGCCGCAATTCTTCACCCTGCCCGAGACCGAGGACATGGCGGTCGTCGAGCGCGTGCGCGCCGCGGCCGCAGAGATCGGCGCGAAGCTCGCCGCGCTCGAGCCCGACGTGTGGATCGTCGCCGCCAACGACCACGTGAACCAGTTCTTCCTCCACTGCACCCCCGCCTTCGCCATCCATATGGGCGCCGAGGCGGGCGGGTCGCTGGCCGGGCGCGAGTTCCGCTACACGGTGGCCAGCGACGTGGCCTATCGGCTGATCCGCGCCCTCCAGGCCGAGGGGTTCGACCCCGCCTTCACCAGCAGCGCCGACCTCGACTACGCGTTCGGCATCCCGCTGACCCATCTCGGGGTAGCGGCCCCGATCGTTCCCCTCTACGTCAACGCCTACGTTCCGCCGCAGCCGACGATGGAGCGCTGCTACGCGCTGGGCCAGGCGCTGGCGCGCGGTCTGGCGGCGATCGACGTGCGCGCGGTGGTGATCGCGAGCGGCGGCATGTCGCATTTCCCCGGCACGGACCGCTACGCCGAGCCCGACCTCGCCTTCGACCGCGCTTTGCTCGAGCCGCTGCGCCGGGGCCAGCTGCGCGCCCTGCTGGCGCTCGACGAGAAGCGGCTGGACGATACGGGGAACGTCGAGCTGCGCTCCTGGGCGATCGGCGCCGGCGCGCTGGGCGAACGCGCGCCCGATCTGGCGCAGCTCGATCCGAGCTGGCACCACGTCTACGGCACGCTCGGCTGGTACGGCCCGCCCGAGGCGGTCGACGAGGCGCCCCACTACCCGCCGATCCGCCCCGAGCGCGTCGCCCTGACCCGCGCCCTGCACCTGCTGGCGAACGACGCCGCCGAGCGGGGGCGCTACCTCGCCGACCCGCAGGGCTACGCCGCCCGCGCCGGGCTGCGGGGCGCAGAGGCGGCGGCGCTGGCCGGGCTGGACATGGACGACATGCGGACGCTGGGCGTCCACCCCATGGCGCCGTTCCTGGCGCGGATGCAGATCGACGCCGACCGCCGCCGCGCCGGCTGAAAGTCCGTCCGGGAATCGCATTCATCCATGAAAGCCGCCCCCCGGCCCGACCGGAGGAATGACGAGGGTGCTGTGACGATGGCTCCGGGAAGGCCGTCGGCTCGAGGCGGATACGCCAAGGACCCGTCCGCGCCCGCCTCAGACCGGGAAGACCAGGCAGTTGTCGATGACGACGGTGTCGTAGACGCAGACCCGCTCCTCGATCAGGAGCGAATCCTCCCGGCGCCGGAACCGGTCGTAATACTTGCCCACCTGGTGCAGGCGGCTCGGCTCGTCCACCCTCGTCTCCAGCAGGAGGTAGCTGGCCTCCGCCCGCAGGCGGGGGCCGTCGATCGACAGGACGCGGGTGTTGGAGACGCGGAGCTGCAGATAGCGCGGCGCATACATTTCGGTGTGCATCAGGGCGTAGGCGCGGTCGCGCAGCATCCCCTTGCCCTCGCAATAGATCAGGCCGAGCGGCAGATCCGACTCCGCATTGTCGCGCGCCACGACGCGATAGGTCGCGTCGTCGGTGAAGAAATCGGGCCAGCGCTCGATCTCGCCGCGCTCGATCCCCGCGGCGTAGGCGTAGTGGAACTCCTCCACCTCCCAGCGCGCTTCGCGCAGGGCGGCGCGGTCGGCGGCGGCGGCGGTCGGCATGGCGCGCGTCAGAACTCCATCACGCGGCGGTAATACCGGTGCATCGCGCGGATCGACCGCTCGGTGATGATGGTGTCGACGGGTTCGTCGTCCTCGCCCAACGCCGCCAGCCCGACGCGCGGCGCCGACTTCCGCAGCCCTTCCTGGACGAACTTCAACGCCTCGTTGTCCTCGATGCCGAGAAAACCGCCGGGGCCGAAGATGTTGTTCTGGCGCAGCCGGTGGCGCGTCATCTCGTCGTCGTCGGAGGCGCGGCCGAAAACCGCCCAGACCATCATCAACTCGTCCGGCCCGCGCGGCACGATCAGGCGGGAGTTGAGGATGTTGGTCTGACGCAGGACGCTCATGTTGGGCCAGATGGTCAACGCCGCCCCCGACCAGGGCGAATCGAACTCGCGGACGAAATCGAGCACCCGCGGGTCGTTGAGCTCCATCGCCTGATGGAAGGCCTGCATGTCGGCCCGGTCCTCGGCGCTCACCTCGGGGCGTCCCGCCGGCCGCCGCGACAGCAGCCCGCCATGGCGGCCGGTGGCGTCGGTGATGATGTTGGACTCGTTGCTGGTCACGAACAGCCCGAAGGTCGTGAGATAGGTGTGCAGCAGGGTCGCGTGGTACGGATCCTTCAGATTCTCCAGATAGAGCTTCCAGTTGCCGGGCAGGATGTTGCGGTGGATGCCGAGGAGCCGCATCTCGCCGCCGTCGAAGATGGTGTCGAACTGGGCCAGGATCTCGGGACCGAGATACTCCTCGAACGGCTCGATCTCGTCGGCCGCGGTGGCGAAGATGGCCCCGCGGCGGCTGGTGACGGCGAACCGGCGCAGGTTGTGCTCGGCCAGGCGGAAGCCGGGCGGCAGCCCGCCCTTGCCCTTGACGCCGCGGCGGAACGGCACCGCCGCAAGGTCGCCGCGAAGGTCGTAGGTCCAGTTGTGATAGGGGCAGACGAATCGTTCCGTGTTGCCCCGGTAGCTGCGGCAGAACTCGGCCCCGCGATGGGCGCAGCGGTTCTCGAAGACGTGGACCGCGCCGTCCGGGTCGCGGGCCGCGACCACCGGCGCGGACCCGACGAAGGAGCGGATGTAGTCGCCGGGCCGGGGCAGTTCGCAGTCCAGGCCGACGAAATTCCAGTGGCGGCCGAAGAAGATGCGCTCCTGCTCGCGCTCGTAGACGTGGGGGTCGGTATAGATCCAGTCGGGGACCTCGCGCTCGTCCGCCGGCCAGCGGCGGGCCTCGCCCCCGGCCCGCGAGTCGCCCGATCCGAAGCTGTGAAACGTATCCACCTGCGGCCTCCCGGTGGCGGTCGCCCCAGTATCCGCCGCCCCCGCCGCCCCGACAACCCTTCTTTTCGCAGCGCGGGCGCGCAGGCGCCCCGGCCCCGCCCGGGGGAATGACGGAGGGGGGCGTATCCGCCTCGAGCCGTCGTCACAGCCCTCCACGGAACCAGGAAACGGGATGCGAAACACCCCCTCCGTCATTCCCGCGAAAGCGGGAATCCAGGGCCGGCGAGGACGGGGCCTTGGCGTCCGCCCCGAGCCGACGTCACGGCCCCCCACGGAGGCAGGAAACGGGATGTGGATTCCCGCTTTCGCGGGAATGACGAAGGGGGGGCGTATCCGCCTCGAACCGACGGCCTTCCTGAGGCGTCGGCGCATCTCCCCTTCGTCCCCACGGAAGCAGGAAGCGGGATACGAATATGGATTCCCGCTTTCGAGTGTGTGAAGAAACCCTTGGCGTATCCGCCTCGAGCCGATGGCCTCCCTGGGACCGTCATTGCAACCCCCCTCGTCATTCCCGCGAAAGCGGGAATCCAGGGCGGGGAAGGACGGGTCCTTGGGCGTGCCTCGAGCCGACGCCACAGGCCCCCTCGTCTCCACGGAGGCGGGAGACGGGATCCGAACATGGATTCCCGCTTTCGCGGGAATGACGGATGGTTGGCGTATCCGCCTCGACCGCCGCCCCCGCCCCGGCTCAGGCGGAGGCGGGGCCGGCGTCTTCCGTATCGGGTTGCGGGGCGGAGGCGGGATCCGGCGCCGGGGCGGGCTCGTCTCCGCCTCCCGCGGCGCGGCGCAGCTCGCCGTCCGGCTCGCCCGGCCGGTCGCGGCGCACGGGATGGGCGTGCGCCCCGCGGTCCTCGGAGCCCTCGCCGTTCGCCGTCATGATCCGGTAATAGTGCTCGGCGTGCTGGAAGTAGCTCTCGGCGGCGACGCGGTCGCCGGCCGACGTGGCGTCCCTGGCCAGGGCCAGATACTTCTCGACCACCTGCTGCGCGTTGCCGCGCACCTTGACCTCGGGTCCGTTGCTCTCGAACGTATGCGACCTCGGGTTGGGGGGTCTGCGGCCGTTCCCCCGCCCCCGCAGGCGCCTCGGGTTGGGTCCTTGTCTCATGGGTCCTCGTTTTCCGTTGCTACCGCCGGTCGTCCTTTCGCCGGAGCCGATCCGCCCGCGGGGCCGCGACCGGCCCTCTCACCGTCCCCGGCCGGGCCGGGACCGCCGCAAGATCAGACAACGCGGAACGCCGGCAAGATCGTTGCGCAAACCCGCCCTGTCAAGACCCGCCTCGGCCATGATGCGCGCCGCCGCCGGGGCCTGGCCGGCGCCGATCTCGACCGCCGCGGTCCCGCGCGCGGCGAGCCGGCGCGCGATCGCCGGCGCCAGGGCGCGAAAGGCGGCGAGACCGTCCGCCCCGCCGTCGAGGGCGATGCGCGGCTCGAACCGGGCCACTTCGGGGGCGAGCGCGGCGATGCCGCCCGACGGCAGATAGGGCGGGTTGGCGACGACCAGATCGAACGCGCCGCCGACGCAGGAATCCCAATCGCCGACGACGAACCGGGCGCGGGCGGCGAGACCGAGGGCGCGGGCGTTCCCGCGCGCCGTCGCCGCCGCCCGCGCGTCGACGTCGACGCCGACGCCGCAGGCGGCGGGCAGTTCGCGCAACAGCGCCAGCAGGAGGCAGCCGCTCCCGGTCCCGAGGTCGAGCAGGCGAAGCGGCGCGCGCCGGTCGTCCACGCGCCGCAGCGCCGCTTCGATCAGGGTCTCGCTGTCGGGCCGCGGATCGAGGACGTGGCGTCCGACCCGGAAGCGCAGGCTCCAGAACTCCCGATACCCCAGGAGGTGGGCCATCGGCTCGCGCGCCGCGCGCCGCGCCAGCAGGCGGTCGAACGAGTCGCGCGCAGCTTCGCCGAGCGGGCGTTCGGGCCAGCCGATCAGGGTCTCCTGCCCGACCCCGGCGGCGTGGGCGAGAAGCAGCCGCGCCTCGCGCCGCGCAGCCGGCGCCCCCGCGGCGCGCAGCCGGCGGGCGCCCCGGTCGAGCGCCGCCCCGACCGACGGCCCGCCGGTCACGTCGCCTCGGCGAGCCGGCTCGCCCGGTCGTCGGCGGCCAGGGCGTCGATCAGCTCGTCGAGCGCCTCGCCGGCGAGCACTCGGTCGAGCTTGTGCAACGTCAGCCCGATCCGATGGTCGGTGACGCGGCCCTGGGGGAAGTTGTAGGTGCGGATGCGCTCCGACCGGTCGCCGCTGCCGACCTGGCTGCGGCGGGCGGCGGCGCGCTCGGCGGCCTTGGCGGCGCGCTGGGCTTCGTAGAGCCGCGCCCGCAGGACCTTCATCGCCTTGGCGCGGTTCTTGTGCTGCGACTTCTCGTCCTGTTGCGAGACGACGATGCCGGTCGGGAGGTGGGTGATGCGGACGGCGCTGTCGGTGGTGTTGACCGATTGGCCGCCGGGGCCGGACGACCGGAACACGTCGATCCTGAGGTCCTTGTCGTCGATGGCGACGTCGACCTCCTCGGCTTCGGGAAGCACGGCCACGGTCGCCGCCGAGGTGTGGATGCGGCCGCTCGACTCGGTCTCGGGGACGCGCTGCACGCGGTGCACGCCCGATTCGTATTTGAGGCGCGCGAAGACGCCGGCGCCGGCGATCTCGGCGACCGCCTCCTTGAAACCGCCGATGCCGGTCTCCGAGAGCTGCATCAGCTCGCAGCGCCAGCCGCGCAGCTCCGCGAACCGCTGATACATGCGGAACAGGTCGGCGGCGAACAACGCCGCTTCGCCGCCGCCGGTTCCGGCGCGGATCTCCAGGATCGCATTCCTCTCGTCGGCCGCGTCGCGCGGAAGCAGCAGCAGCGCGAGCCGCCGGTCGAGTTCGGCGACGGCCGGGCGCAGCTCGTCGCGCTCGCGCCCGGCGAGTTCGCGCATCTCGGCCTCGGCTTCGGGGTCGGCGAGGATCGATTCGAGGCCGGCGAGCTCGCTCTGCGCCTTCCGCAACGCCTGCGCGCAATCGACCACCGGCGCGAGCCCGGCGTATTCCTTCGACATCGAGGCGAACGACCGCGGGTCGGCCGGGGCGCCGGCCGACAACGCGGCGCCCAACTCCCGGTGCCGGGACAGCAGCCCGTCGAGCTTGTCCTCGAAGTTCACGCCCCGCCCTCCCCGCCGGGCCCGGCCTCGTCGGGCCCGGCTTCGCCGTCGAGATCGAATAGTCGGCGCAACCACCGCTCGGCCGCAAGGCTCGATGCGCGGTCGGCCGCCGCGAGCTCGCCCAGGACGCAGGACGGGCGATGGAGCAGCCGGGCGATCAGGCGGCGCGTCGCCTCGTCCGCCGGCGCGCCGCCGAGCTCGTCGAGGACCTCCGCGCGGACCGCCTCGAACCGGCTGCGCAGCGCCGCCACCGCGGGGGCCGCATCGCGCGCCGCCCGGCCGCGCAGATAGGATTCGACCTCCCGGTCGACGATCTCCTCCGCCGCCCGGGCCGCGGCCCCGCGCGCGGCCCGCCCGGTCTCGGCGATGCGCTCCAGGTCGTCCAGGTCGTAGACGAAGGCGCCGTCGAGCCGATGGACGCCGGGCTCGACGTCGGCCGGGACCGCGGCGTCGATCAGCAGAATGGGCTTGCGGCGGCGCGCGTCGAGGGCGCGGTCCACCGAGTCGGCGGTCACGGCGAAGCGGCCGGTCCCCAGCGAGGCGACGACGACGTCGGCCCGCCGCAGAAGGGCCGGCAGCGTCCCGATCGGCGCGAAATGACATCCGAACCGCCGCGCCGCCCGCTCCGCCTGCGCCGCGACGCGGGCGGTGACGACCATCCGCCCCAGCCCCGCGGCGCGGGCCTGACCCGCGATCCACTCGCCCATGTCGCCGCCCAGGATCAACAGGCCGGCCGATTCGGAAAGATCGCCGTGGATCTCGCGCATCAGCTGGAGCGCGGCCGCGGCGAGCGAGACCGGCCGCCGGCCGATCCCGGTCTCGTTGCGGACGCGCCTGGCCGCGGCGTAGGACGCCTGAAGGACGGACTCGAGCTCCGGCCCGACCATGCCGACGTCCAGCGACAGCCGGTGGCTCGCCCGCACTTGCCCCGTGACCTGCGGTTCGCCGACCACCGGGCTGTCGAGCGACGATGCGACCCGGAACAGGTGGCGCACCGCCTCGGCGTCGGTCTTGTCGTAGAGCCGGCGGGCGATCTCGGCGGCGCGGGCCCCGCCGCGCCCGGCGAGCAGGCCGGCGATGGGGGCGCGCGCCGATCCGGGGTCGGGATGGGCGGCCAGCACCTCGATCCTGGCGCAGGTCGACAGCAGCACGGCCTGGTCGAAGCCCGACGACCGCAGGCGTTCGAGGAAGGGGCGGAGGCCGGCCTCCTCGACGAACATGCGGTCGCGCAGCGCGGCGGGGACGGAGCGGAAGTCCGCCCCGACGACGAGGGGCCGGGCCGGTCGGCCCTCCGCGCGCGCCGCGGGCTGCCGCCGCATCCGCGCGGACGGCGCGCGCCGGCGGCTAGCCGCGGCCGGCGAGATGGTCCGCCAGCTCCGACAGGGCGATGCGCTCCTGCTCGCCGCTGTCGAGGTCGCGGACGGTGGCCGCCCCGGCCGCGAGCTCGTCTTCGCCCAGCAGCACCGCGGCGCGCGCGCGGATCCTGTCGGCGCGGCTCATCCGCCGCTTGAGGTTGCCGCGAAACGCGAGGTCCGCGGCGACGCCGCGCCGCCGCAGCCGGTCCGTCAGCCGGAGCGCCTCGGTCTGCGCCGCCTCGCCCACCGGGACGACCGCGACGGGCCGCGCGGGCGGCGGCGGGTCGTCGGCCAGCATGGCCAGCCGCTCGACGCCGGCGGCCCATCCCACGCCGGCGGTCTCGGGGCCGCCCATGGCGGCGACCAGCCCGTCGTAGCGCCCGCCCGCCATGACGGCGCCCTGCGCGCCGATCTCCTCGGTGGTGAACTCGAACGCGGTGTGACAGTAGTAATCGAGGCCGCGCACCAGCCGCGGGTTCACCGTGAAGGCGACGCCGAGCGCGTCCAGGCCGCGCTTCACGGCGTCGAAGAACGCGGCCGACGCGGCGTCGAGGCTGTCGCCCAGCGGCGGCGCGGCGGCGATCGCCTCGCGGTCCTGCGGCTCCTTGGAATCGAGGATGCGGAGCGGGTTGCGCTCCAGCCGGCGCAGGCTTTCGGGCGACAGCTCGGCGCGGCGGCCCGTCAGATAGGCCAGCAGCGTCTCGCGATAGGCGGCGCGGCTGGCGGCGTTGCCGAGCGTGTTGATCTCCAGCGCGGTCCGGTCGGCGACCCCGAGTTCGGCGAGGATCGCGGCTCCGAGCGCGATCACCTCGACGTCGCCCTCGGGCTCCGGCGCGCCCAGCAGCTCGACGCCGATCTGGTGGAACTGGCGCAGCCGCCCCTTCTGCGGCCGTTCGTAGCGGAACATCGGCCCGCTATAGAAGAATTTGAGCGGCAGATGCTGGCTCAACCCGCCGGAGACGAGCGCCCGCGCGACCCCCGCCGTGCCTTCCGGCCGCAGCGTGATCCGGTCGCCGCCGCGGTCGGTGAAGCTGTACATCTCCTTGGTGACGATGTCGGACGTGTCGCCGAGGGTCCGGGTGAACACGTCGGAGAACTCGAAGATCGGCGTCGCGATCTCGCCGTAGCCGTAGCGTTCGGCCAGATCGCGCGCGGTCGCGGCGATGCGGCGGTTGGCCCGGCTTTCGTCGGGCAACAGGTCGCGGGTGCCCCGCACGGGCTGCAATGACGTCACGACGAACCGACGGCGATGGTTTCGGCCAAGTTATACCCCCGCCGAACGCCGACGCCAAAACAGCGAGGCCCACGGCCTCCCCCGGCCCGTCATCGCACCCCCCTCCGTCATTCCCGCGAAAGAGCGTGTGAAGGAATCCTGGTGTTCGTTCGGGATAGGACCCTGCCGGTTCGGTGTGGCGGTCGTGCGGCGGCGGCGGGTTAGGGCGTTGCGTGGTGGGTTCGTCCGGCGCGGCGGCGGTCGTGCGCGGCGGCGGGTTTCAAGCCGCTCCCGGCATGGGTCGGGCAAGGGGCGGGGCGGCGGCAGGGCGGGTTGCGATGCTCATCCGGCCATACAGGCGAGCCGATGACCGCGCCACAGATTGTGCGCCAGAGCGTGCAGCAACGCCACCGCCCGCACCTTGGCAAGCCCGCGGACCACAAGGCGGCCCAATCCCCGTTGCTTGACGACGCCATTGACCCCCTCGACCCTCATGCGACGACGATAGATCGTTTGCCCCGCCTCGCTCGCCATGCGCACGCGCCAAGCCTGCAACGCAACCGGTTCGCCGGCGCGCCCGCGTTCACGACGGCGCACGCTCTCGGCTTTCGCCGCCTGTTTCACCGGAGCCGGCGGCGTGTAAACCTCCACCCCCTTCCCACCCAACGCCAGCACGTCCTTGCGCGCGCCATAGCGCGTATCCGCCAGCAAGCGCGCCGGGCGCGCGCCATAGCGCCGCTCGATCTGCTCAACCATCGAACCCGCCAAACCCGCGTCGTTGCGACGATCCGTCTCCTGGACCCCCACAATGACGTGACTATCGGTGCTCACCGCCAATTGGAGATTGTACCCCGCCCCCACACCGCCGTCGGCAAACCGCATCCGGCGCGCCTGCGCATCCGTCGTCGAGACCTTCGGCCCCGGCTTCTTCTTCTCCGCCTTCTTGTGCGTCCGAGACCGCCCCGCCTTCTCCGCGCGCAACGCCGCAAGCTGTTTCCGCGCCGCCGCAACCTTCTCCGCAAGCTCGCGTTCGGCCCGCGCCCGCGCCGCGCGAAGACGCCGCGACCCGGCCGCCGGATCGCTCGCCAACTCCGACCTCAGCGCCGCAACCCGTTCCCGCGCCGCCGCCTCGTAGCCCGACAAACCCCGCTCGCCGCGAAACGAACCCGAACCCGCGCTCGCTCGAACCTTCGTCCCGTCAACCGCCACCTCCTCCAAACTCACCATCCCCGACGCCACAAGCGCCGCAACCTGCTCGCTCAATAGACCATCCAGCACAGCCCCATGCCCACCCCGGAAATCGCTCAGACCATGGTAGTTCACTCGCACACCACCACACAGCCACCGATACGCCATGTCACTCTCGCACAGATGCGCAAGACGACGCGCCGAACCCACTCCCTCCAACGTCGCGTACAGCCACAACGCCAACAAAACCGCAGGGTCCGCCGCAGGCCGACCCGAACCATGCTCACGAGAACCGATCCGCGCATATAACGCGCTCAGATCCATGCCCGACACGAAACCCCAAACCACTCGCGCCCGATGATCCGGCGCAAGCGTCCCATCCAAATCCACCATCCGCCACTCCAACTGATGACGATCCGGGCGCATGCAGCGAGCACCTCCCAAAACCGACATAACAACCCTCCCACTCAAACCAACGAACAAACCCACAGAATCACGACCCATCCCAAACGCCAAGAGTTTCTTCACACGCTCTTTCGCGGGAATGACGGGGGGGGGGGGCGGGAAGGCCATCGGCTCGAGGCGAATCCGCCAACAATTCGTCATTCCCGCGAAAGCGGGAATCCTTCAAACGGCGGTTGACGGGGGTTTGGCGGCGCGGTAAACGGGCGTCGTTCGGTGCCGATCGGGCCATCCCCCATGATCCCGCCGGGCGGCTACCGCCCCGCCCTCGACAACCTGCGCGGCGTCGTCTGGATGCTGCTGGCTGTCACGTCGCTGACCGGCATGTTCGTCATCGTCAAGCAGATGGCGACCGAACTGCCGATCTTCGTCGTCGCCTTCGCGCGCACGTCGGTGGCCCTGGTCCTGCTGGTGCCGTGGCTCGCCCGCGCCGGCGCCGCGGGGATCGCCACGCGGCGGATCAAGGGCCACCTGCTGCGGTCGGCGTTCGGCATCTGCTCCTTCGTCTGCGTGATCTACGCCCTGGAGCGGCTGTTGCTGGCCGACGCCATGGTGCTTTCCTTCACCTCGCCCTTCTGGTCGATCGCCATCTCGGCCCTGGCGTTGGGGGAGGCCGTGCGCCGCCATCGCGCGGCCGCGGCGGTCGCGGGCTTCGCCGGCGTGATCCTGATCGTCAAGCCGCAGGGCGGGGTGGACCCGGCGATGCTGATCGCCCTGGCGAGCGCGGTGCTGACGAGCTGCGCGATGATCGCGATGAAGTCGCTGTCGGCGACCGAGCCGCCCGATCGCATGGCGTTCTATTTCTTCCTGTTCGGGACGGCGATCGTGGCCGGGCCCGCGGCCGCGACCTGGGAGACGCCGAGCTGGGCGCAGGCCGGCTGGCTGCTCGCCGCGGGGCTGCTGGGCGCGGTGGGCCAGGCCTGGCTGGCGCGGGCCTACGCCGCGGCGGAGGTCTCGGTCGTCGCCCCGTTCGACTTCGTGCGGCTGCCGCTCGCGGCCCTGTTCGGGTTCCTGGTCTTCGACGAGATCCCCGACGCCTGGACCGGGGCCGGGACGGCGATCATCGTCGCCGCCTCGCTGTTCATCGCCCGGCGCGAGGCCGGCGAGCGCAAGGCGGCGGCGTGAGCCGGCGCGCCCCGCCCGGCGTCAGCGTTCGGCGAGCGGGCGCGCCTTGCGCTGGGCGCGGCCGGTATATTCGCTCAGCGGGCGGATCAGCGCGTTGTCCGCGTTCTGCTCGACGACGTGCGCCGTCCAGCCGGCGATCCGCGCCATGACGAAGATGGGCGTGAACATGTCGATGTCGAATCCCATCAGGTAATAGGCCGGCCCCGAAGGGAAGTCGAGATTGGGGTGGATGTTCTTCTCCTCGACCATGATCTTCTCGAGGACGTCGGAGATGCGGAGCCATTTGTCGTCGCGCGCCCAGGCGGACAGGTCCTCCAGGGCGGCGCGCATCGTCGGCACGCGCGAATCCCCCTTCTTGTAGACGCGGTGGCCGAACCCCATGATCAGATGCTTCCGCTTGAGCGCGTTGCGCATCCAGCGTTCGGCCTTCTGCGGCTCGCCGATCTTGCGCAGCATGTGCATGACCGCCTCGTTGGCGCCGCCGTGGAGCGGCCCTTTCAGGGCGGCGATCGCGCCGGTCACCGCGCCGTAGATGTCGGAGCCGGTGGAGGCGATCACGCGGCCGGCGAAGGTCGATGCGTTGAAGCTGTGCTCGGCGTAGAGGATCAGCGAGACGTCGAACGCGCGCACGACCTCCCGGGGCGGCGCCTTGCCGAAGCACATGTGGAAGAAGTTCTCCGACATGCCGAGATCGGCGCGCGGCCGGTAGCGGCTCCCGCCCTTGCGGAAGCGGTAGTCGGTCGCGATCATGGTCGGGATCTTGGCCAGCAGGTCCATCGCCCGGCCGAGGTCCTTGCGGGCCGGCTCGCCGCCCCAGGCGACCTCGGTGGAGCCGAGATAGCTCACCGCGGTGCGCAGCGTGTCCATCGGATGCGCGGTCTTGGGGAAGCGCTTGATGATCTCGACGTGGTCGCGCGAGAGGTCCCGGCGGCCGCGTTCGTCGCGTTGGAAGGCGGCGAGCTGGCGCCGGTTGGGGAGCTCGCCCCGCCACAGCAGATACGCGACCTCCTCGAACGAGCAATGCCGCGCCAGCTCCTGGACCGGATAGCCGCGATAGGTCAGCGAGTTGGTCTCCGGCATGACCTTCGAGATCGCGGTGGCGTCGGCGACGACGCCGGCGAGCCCCTTGTGGATGGTCGGTCGAGTCATGCGCGGCCCCTCCGTTCGGATCCTGAAGTTGAAGAAATTCCCCGCCGCATGCGCCGCGCCTCCGTTCAGATCCTGAAGTTGAACAGGGTGCGGTCGAAGCGGTCGTACTCGGCGTAGCGCAGGACCTCGTAGAGCCGCTTGCGCGTCTGCATCCGCTCGACGACGCCGGTCTGCGCGCCGTCCCGCTTGAGGCGGGCCAGGCCGTCCTCGACCGCCTTCATCGCCAGGCGGAGCGACGTCACCGGATAGATCGCGATGTCGTAGCCCAGCTCCGCCAGCCGCTCGCGGGTGAGCAGCGGGGTCTTGCCGAACTCGGTCATGTTGGCGACCAGCGGCAGCGCGATCCCGGCGCGGAAGCGCGCATACTCGGCCTCGCTCCGCAGGGCCTCGGGAAAGATCGCGTCGGCGCCCGCGTCGGCGTAGGCCCTGGCCCGGTCGATCGCCTTGTCGACGCCTTCGGCGGCGCGCGCGTCGGTCCGCGCCAGCAGCAGGAAGTTCCCGTCGCGCCGGGCGTCGGCGGCGGCGCGGACCTTCTTCGCCATCTCGTCCCGGTCGATCAGCGCCTTGTTGTCGAGATGGCCGCAGCGCTTGGGGCTCTGCTGGTCCTCGAGATGGCAGCCGGCGAGCCCCATCTCCTCCATCTCCTGGATCGAGCGGGCGGCGTTCATCGCCTCGCCGAAGCCGGTATCGGCGTCGATGAGCGTCGGCAGGTCGGTGACGCGGGCGATCTGGCGGCCGCGCTGCGCCACCTCGGAGAGCGTCGTCAGCCCGATGTCGGGCAGCGCGAGGTCGGCGGAGAGCGCGGCGCCCGAAACGTAGACCCCGTCGAACCCCTGCTCCTCGACGATGCGGGCGACCAGCGGCGCATGGGCGCCGGGGAACTGCAACAGCCGCCCGGCCGCCAGCGCGGCGCGCAGGGCGGCGCGCTTCTCGGCCGCGGTCCGGGCCGTGAACAGCATCAGAAGATCCCCCGCCGGTCGCGCTCGTCGCCGACCATGCGGGCCGCGGTCAGCACCGGGTCGAGCGCGCCGACCTCGGCCGGGTCGAGCTCGGGCAGGCGCTGGACGAGATCGAGGAAGCGGCGCGACTCGCCGGGATCGATCCGCCCTTCGGTCAGGGTCTCGAACTTGCGGACGTAATCGGCGCGCGCGAACGGCCGGGCGCCGGCCGGGTGGGCGTCGGCGACCGCGAGCTCGTCCACGATCATGCCGCCGCTGGCGAGCGCGATCTCCAGCCTGCCGCCGAACGCCCGCCGGTTCGGGTCGGGGTCGTGATAGCGGGCGGTCCAGGCGGGGTCCTCGACGGTCTCGATCTTGCGCCACAGCCGCAGCGTGTCCGCGCGCGCCGGGCGGGCGGGCGGATAGGAGCCGACATGGTGCCACGCGCCGTCCTGCAACGCGACGGCGAGGATGTACATGATCGAGTGGTCGAGCGTCTCCCGGCTCGCCGCCGGGTCCATCTTCTGCGGGTCGCCCGCGCCGCTGCCGATGACGTCATGCGTGTGGCGGCTGGTGTGCAGGACGATGCGCTCGACCGCCTCGAGGTCGGGTATCCTGTCGCGCAGGCGGAAGGCGAGGTCGATGATCGCCTGGCTCTGATACTCGGCCGAATGGGCCTTGGTGTAGGATTCGAGGATGGCGCGCTTGGGCTCGCCCGGTTCGGGCAGCGGCACGTCGTAATCGGACCCGGGGCCGTCGAGAATCCAGGCCAGGATGCCGTCCTCCCCCTCATAGACCGGCGACGGCGCGCCCTCGCCGCGCATCGCCCGGTCGACCGCCTCGACGGCGAGCTTGCCGGCATGGGCCGGGGCGAAGGCCTTCCAGCTCGAGATCTCGCCCTTGCGCGACTGGCGGGTGGAGACGGTGACGTGGGCCGCCTGCTGCACGGCCTGGTAGACGACCGCGGGATCGAGGCCCAGCAGCGTCCCCACGCCGGCGGCCGCCGACGGCCCGAGATGCGCGATGTGGTCGATCTTGTGGGCGTGCAGGCAGATGCCCTTGGTCAGGTCGATCTGGATCTCGTAGCCGGTGACGATGCCGCGCAGCAGGTCGCGGCCGCCGCGGCCGGTCTGCTGGGCGACGGCCAGGAGGGGCGGGATGTTGTCGCCGGGATGCGCGTAGTCGGCGGCGAGGAAGGTGTCGTGGAAGTCGAGCTCGCGGACCGCGGCGGCGTTGGCCCAGGCGGCCCATTCGGCGTCGAAGCGCCGGTCGTTGGCGAGGCCGAACAGCGTCGCCCCGCCGGGGCGCGGATGGGCGAGGGCCTGGGCGCGCGCGCTCGCCACCGGCCGGCGGTCGATTGCGGCGATCGCGACCGCGGCGTTGTCGATGATGCGGTTGACGACCATCTCCGCGGCCGCGGGCTCGACCTCGACCGGATCGGCGGCCACGCGGGCGATGTTCCAGGCGAGCTGGTCCTCGCGGGCCGGCGACGATTTCGACGGATATACTCTAACCTTATGATTTTTCACGGATTATCCTGCAATCTGCAAGGCGCGGACGGCGCCGCCATCATAGCCGGAACGCAGTGCGGGTCAATTCGGCGTCGGCCCCGGCCGGCGGCGCCGGCGGATCGTTCGGCCGAAGCGGCGGAATGCAATTTTCGGTTGCGAGAAGCCCATGCCGGAATCCGCCGCCGGCCGGCGCGCCCGGCCCCGCCGGCCGGGCGCCGGGCCGCGGCGGGGCGGCGCGCCGGGCGGAGAAAAAATCCGGATTTCCTTGTTCGTCAATGGGTTACACCGAAAAAACAGGGAAAAAGCAGGGCGAAAACCAGCCGGAACCGAGGCGAAACCAAGCGAAAACCAGGGGCGAATCGCGTCGTGAAACCGCCTGCCCGCGGGCGACGACGTCCCTCCCGCCTTGGCCCGCTTCGCGCCGGCCGGGCGCGGCGGGACGGCCGCGCCCGCATCCAACGCGCCATCGCATACACAATCTTCGATTGCAGAGAACCGGCTCATGGGAATCTCCGATCCGGGCGACGAAGAACCCCGCAGGCGATCCGCCGCGGGGCTCGGGGTCGAATCTGTAAGGGTGGCGCATCTTAACACGGAAACGCCCCCATGTCAACAGGAAAATCGTCAACGGGAAAATTCGCCGGGCGCGGCCTTCCTTCCTGCGCCGCGTCCATCCTACGCCGTCACGGCCAGCGGATGCCCGACGAGGCGGCGGTCGACCGTCAGCAGCTTCAACCCCTCCTCCTGGGCTTGAACGAGGAGGAGCTCGTCGAACGGGTCGCGGTGAGCGATGGGAGTTTCCAACGCGGAAGCCGCGTGGTTCGGAGTCACGTCGAGGAACACGGCCTCCATATCCTCCAGCACGGCGATTACGGTTCGGGGATCGTGCGGGCTCTTGCGCGCGCCGGACGCATGGCGGGCATGGTATTTCAGGCGCATCTCCCAGATCGACGCGGCGCTGACGTGAAGCTCGGCTCCGCGTTCGCCGAAGAAGAGGCGCTCGTTCTCCCGGAATTTCCCGGGCGCCTCCATCAGATCGTAGAGATACGAGGTATCCAGCAGGATACGCATGGACGGCGCCTAATCGTCGTCTTCGAGCCCGAGCACCTGCCGGCTGAAGGCCGGATCGTTGAACTCCTCGGGCCATCGCTCCCCGTCTCCCTCGATTCCATGACGCCGACGCGCCGCCTCCAGCTTGTCCCAGTCGAACCCGCTCTTGCGCTTGCGGCAGCGCACGAGTTCGACGGCCGGCTCGCCGTTCTTGGTGATGACGACCCGTTCGCCGCGCTGGGCGGCGGCGACCAGTTCGGAAAGGCGGGTCTTGGCGTGGCGCAGGGCGAGTTCCATGGCGAAAGCTTCCGACTACGAGCTTCGGGGCATCCTGGCGCCATCGGCTCCGGCTGGCAAGGCCGCGGCGTGGTCAAGGGGCCGACGCTCGGCCCGAAGGCGTCGCCGCGACGCGGCGCGTTCCCGCTTGCGGTGGAGGCCGTTCCGCCGCCCGGCCGCGGTCGCCCGCCGGCGCGGGCGCTCGCGGCGGCCGTCAGACCGTCTCGATCGTTCCCACCGTCCAGCAGGATGGCCGCGATCTTGTCGACGAACCGTTGATGCGGAGCATGTTTACCGCCCCACCTCGCCGAACGGCGCGGCGCTGGGGCTTCCGGCCGCCTGCGCCTCGCTCCGCGCCTTACCGTTCAGCGTCATTTTTGTCGTTTCCTGTTGACATCGCCTCGTCGACGCTTGATATATGGAGCGTCGGGTGCCCTTGATGGGCTCGATATGGTCCGCCCAGCCTGACATCACTCGCCCTCCGCCAGGAGGGTTTTCCGTTTGTACGCGCTCCACGCTTCCCAGGCCGCTCCGGCCAGCGGCGAACGCTCCGGCCACACCTTCAACCCGTCGAGGGTTTCCCCGTCTCGCCGTCGATAGAAATTCGGCAATACCCTCTCGAAGTACGGGTAGCCGAAATCTTCGAGCTTGAAAGCGCGATAGACGTTGTAGGCCAGTAAATCAGCGAGCTGGACGCCGTTTGACAGTTCGCTGCGCGTGAAGAACGGATATTCGACGATCGCCGGAAAATCCATGTTCCGATTTCCCGTCCGCTGAAACGAGGCATGTTTCATCGCGACGGCGCGGTTGAGTTGCTTGCTCGTGTCGTCCATCACGATCAATGCGCGATGCTTCTGATGATACTCCCGCATGTATTGCTGTATTCTTTCCAACAGAAATTCGTATGCTTTCATATGAAGAGTCTCGTGAGTAATGTGATCGTGGAGAAACCGCTTGTCGATCACGCTGGACATGATGACTGTGTTGCGATCGGCAACCTGACGGAAATAAGCGTCGGTGAGGCGGGTCATGTCGTCTCTATGCAGCGCGTGGAGGAATCGACTTCGCTTTTCGCGTTCGGTGGGCGCGCGCACCCAGTTGGACTTGACTTCACAATCCGCCAGTTCAAAACGGCCTTTGCCATCTCGTTTCAGATAGTCTGCGAGTTCGAGCTTCAAACCGGAAATTTCGGTCTCGAAGCGCCGCCACTGACCTTCGTACATGCCGACGGAAAGAAGGACATAGAGATGATCCTTCGGTTTCTCCGTCGTGCCGGCGGAAGGGTCGCGCGAGCCCGATTCGTCGAAATAGAAGAAATACATGGATCCGTGTTTTCGTCGCCATCAGGAATTTGTCTGAGGATCGAAGACGTCACGTTTCATTTCTTCGTATATGGCCATTCTTGGTTTGACGAGCAGCGCCAGCGCCATCTCGGTCTCGATCCACTGGTCGAGCGATATGGCCATTCCCGGTTCGACGAGCGGGGCCAGGGTGTCGCGCATGAACGTCTTGGCGTCATTGCCACATTGGGTGAGGTTCAATATCTTCTTGCACGCAACGTAGATCTCGCCACTCGCCGGTTTCAAGTCGTCAGCGGGGGCATCCGGTCTGGCGGCGCAGATGCTCCGCTTCTCGGCCAGAAGCGCACCGGTCATGTTTCCTTTGTCGACAGATACGGCGAGTGCGCTTAGAACCTCGTCATCAAACAAGTAGGATTCCAGGTTGCGCCGCGACAGGACGCGGACGCCTTCTTTGGCCAGATCGGCAATTTCGTTGTCCGTCCGGTCATCTCGGTCGATCAACCGAACGACATCCAGGCCGCCGATCAGCAGTCGGAGCGCCTCCGCCAGCCCCCGCTGGTCGCCGACGATCTGGCGATCGCTGCCCATCGACACGAACCGCGTTTCCGGGAACTCGCGCTCGAATATCTGGTTGTAGCAGTCGGCGTCGAGTGAGTGGTTGTGGGTCGATCGATTCGTGCGTGGCTCGCCCTCGCAGATCACGACGCGGCGCGGAGCGACCAGCGCAGCCAGATCGTCGAGCGCGACGTCATACGCCCTGTTCCAGAAGGCCCGATCGGGAACCGTCGGCTCGATGGTCTGAGGCTCATCGAAGTCTCGGTCGCCGAAATCCAGAAACGCTACACTTCCCGGATTCTCCTTCTCGATATCCTGCGCCCGGCGCATCATGCCGATGGAATGCGTCGCCAGAATCAATTGGCATTTTTCCGGTATCAGATTGTAGAGCACGGACAATAATTCCGCCTGAAGCCTTGCATTCATGTGCGATTCTGGTTCGTCTATGCAGAAAACTGTATCATCGTAGGCGCGCCGCGCGGCTACCAGATCGAGGATCAAATCGAATGCCGATTTCTCGCCGCTGGAGAGATTCTTGAACGAGAATCCTTTGCTTGTCCCCTTGGTGAACCGGAAGGTTCCGTCCTCCAGTGGATTACCGAGGCCATCGAGTCCGATGTCTGGAAATAGTTTGGAGAACGCATCTCCGATATCTCCGATAATCAGTTCTCTGAATCGATCCAAAGTCATCGACCCGTCCTCTGGATCGAAAACATCTTCCAACGCCCGACTGGCCAGCCGTTGGAAGTTGCGAGCGACGGCCGCATCGTTATCGATCATACGATTGACATGAATGTCTTCAAAGGGGCTGCCAACTCGTGTAAGGTTTTGAATCTGGAATTCTGGATCGTTTCTATAAGCTGATCTCAAATAGAGAACTTTCCTCCATTCTCTTTCTTTAAAATAGTCATGTTGAGGAAGATAGTCATGAAATTCCAGGTAGACATCGTCACCTCGAGGGTTTTCAAGAAACCGAAAAGGTATTCCAGCCTTGCGATGATATTCCTGCTCCCAAGGCACGCCTCTTCTTGAGAAGTCGTTTCTTGAGAAGTTTCTTCTTAGACTGTTCTCGTACCAAATGCGAAACGCATCGAAGAACGATGACTTCCCACATCCATTCGGGCCGGCCAGCACGATCAATTGCGTCGACTCAGGGATATTTTGGATTGTCAGGTCTGTGAAACGCTTGAAGTCCCTGATCGTGACAGTTCTCAATCTCATGTCTGATCCTCGTATGTATCTCTTCCTATCTTGAACTTCGGCGCGTCCTTCTCGCCGCGGATGGAGCACGCCGCGTCCCACAGCATCCGTTCCGTGGATTTCGTCGTCGGTGCGGCGGGCCGGCTGCCGCGGGTCCGCCGGCGAGTCGCCTGCGCCGCCGCCCGCGGTTCGGTCGCGGCCGCTGCCATATCGACCCCCGCCTCGACGGCGAGGGCCACGATTTTCTCCTGCGCCGTCTTCTGCGGCTTGACTCCGCCGCCTGCCCACCGATTCACGGTCGCGAACGAAACCCCCAACCGCCCAGCGGGCTCTTCCTGCGTGAGATCGAGGCCGGCGCGGATGGCGCGAAGCGCGGCGGGAAGATCGGGCGCGTTTGTCATATCCGCTATATAGGTACGCATCGCCCGCTCATCCATGGAACTCGACGGGCGGAGGGTGTGGGGATGGGTCGGATGCGGGGATGGGTCGGATGCGCGCGGCGTGGGCAACGCCATCTCAGTGTCCGTTTGAGAAATCGGGTCCTGCCAGGACGGGTCCTTGGCGTCCGCCTCGAGCCGACGTCACAGGCTCTTCGTCCCCGCGGAAGCAGGAATCGGGATACGAATATGGATCCCCGCTTTCGCGGGAATGACGAGTCGTCGGCGTATCCGCCTCGAGCCGATGACCTCCCTCGGGCCGTCGGCAGCTGAACGGACACTCACGCGAACGTCTCAGGATTTTTTCACACGCTCGAAAGCGGGAATCCATTTCGGACGAAGCCTTCTCGCCGGGGACGGCCCTCATGGATACGCGCGATTCTCAAACGGACTCTCAGCGCGCCGCCCCCCCCTCGGGGTCGCCGACGACGACGATGGTGAGCTGGTCGCCGTCGAGGAGGCGGCGCGCGACGCGGCGGACGTCGGCGGCGGTGACCGCATCGATCAGGCGCGGGCGCCGCTCGACGTAGTCGATGCCGAGATCGTGGATCTGGATGGCGACCAGGATCCCCGCGATCCGCCGGCTCGAATCGAGGCCGAGCGGGAAGGAGCCGTTGAGATAGGTCTTGGCCGCGGCGAGCTCCGCCTCGCCGATCCCCTCGCGGCCCAGGCGGCTCCACTCGCGGCGCAATATGGCGAGCGACTGGGCGACGCCCGCGTTCCTGGTGCCGAGGCCGCCCATGATCAGCCCCGCCTTGGCGAACGGGTTGAGGTAGCTGTGGACGTCGTAGGCCAGACCGCGCTTCGCCCGGATCTGCTCGGTGAGGCGGGACGAGAAACCGCCGCCGCCCAGAACGTAGTTCATCACGTAGGCGGCGTAGTAGTCGGGATCGTCGCGCTTGACGCCGGCTTGGCCGAAGACGACGACGCTTTGCGGGATCGGCCGGCGGACGACCACCAGCGCGCCGGCGCCCCGGACCGCGGCCTCCGGCGTCTCCCCGCGCTCGGCCCGGGCGGGCAGGGCGCCGAACAGCTCGTCCAGCCGCCGGCCCAGCTCGGCCGCGTCGATGTCGCCGACCACCCCGACGACGAGGTTGTCGCGCGCGAGCCGGCCCGCGACGAAGCGCCGCAGGTCCGCCCGTCCGATCGCCTCGATCGAGCGCCGCGTTCCGGCGACCGGACGCCCGTAGGGGTGATCGGGAAAGACCGTGCGATACCAGGTCCGCCCGGCGATCCGGCGCGGGTTCTCGCGGCCGCTCATCAGCGCGGCGACGAGCTGCGCGCGAATGCGCTCGACCGGCCCGGCGTCGAAGCGCGGCTGGGTCAGGGCCAGGCGGAAGAGGCGGAACGCCTCCGCGCGATGCGCCGCCAGAGTGCGCAGCGTGGCGCCGAACAGGTCGCGCCCGGCGTCGAAGCCGATCGAGGCCGAAACGTCTTCGAGCGCCCGCTGGAAGGCCTGCGACCCGAGATCGCCCGCCCCCTCGTCGAGCAGACCCGAGACCATGTCGGCCAGCCCTTCCTTGCCGGCCGGATCGAGCGCCGCGCCGCCGCGGAACGCGACCCGGAGGGTGACGATCGGAACCGACCGATCCTCGACCAGCCAGGCTTCGACGCCGCCCGGGCTCGTCACCCGCTGGATGCGGACCGCCTGGGCGCTCCAGGACGACAGGCACAGCGCGCACAGGAGGAGGGCGGCGGCGAGGCGCCGCATCAGCCGGGATCCTCCGGCAGCAACACCGCGGTGACCGAGCGTTCGGCGCGGAGCGCGGCGCGCGCCGCGGCGTCGACCTCGGCCGCGGTCACCGCGCGGATGCGGTCGGGCCACGCCTCGACGTCGGCGATCGTCCGCCCGGCGGCGAGCGCCCGCCCGAAGATGCGGGGGCCCGCGCCCAGTCCGTCGCGCACGTAGATCGCGGCGGCGAGCAGCGAACGCCTGGCGCGTTCGACCTCCGCCGCGGTCACGCCGTCGGCGAGCAGGCGGTCGATCTCCGCGAGCGCCGCGGCCTCGACGCGGGCCGGATCGACGCCGGGCCGCGGCGAGACCGAGACGCCGAACTCGCCGTCGTCGAGGCGGTCGGGGACGTACCAGGCCCCGGCCGAGGCGGCGAGCGCGTCGCGGACCACCAGCGCGGCGTAGAGCCGGCTCGTGGTCCCGCCGCCGAGCAGCTCGGCCAGCAGCTGGAGGGCGTAGGCGTCGCCGGTCCGGCCGGCATTGTAGCTGGGGGCCAGGAAGACGCGGCTCCAGCGCGGCCGGCGGACCTGGTCGCTGCGCAGCTCGACCCGGCGCGCGGCGCGGTGTTTCGGCTCCGCGGCGCGGACGCGGGCGGGCGCGTCGCGGCGCGGGATGACGCCGTAATGCTTCTCCGCCAGCGCGCGCACCCGCGCCGCGGTCGCGTCGCCGGCGACGATCAGGACCGCGTTGTTGGGCGCGTAGCGCTCGCGGTAGAAGGCCATGGCGTCCGCCGCGGTCAGGCGCTCGATCTCATGGCGCCAGCCGATGATGGGGACGCCATAGGGGTGGTGGAGGTAGAGCGCGGCCCGGCTCTGCTCGCGAAGCTGCGCCGCCGGGTCGTTGCCGGTGCGCGAACGCCGTTCTTCGAGCACCACTTGGCGCTCCGGCAGCGCCGCCTCGTCGGTGATGGCCAGATTGGCCATGCGGTCGGCCTCGAGCCGCATCACCAGCTCCAGCTTGTCGGCGGCGACGCGCTGGAAATAGCCCGTATAGTCGTAGCTGGTGAAGGCGTTGTCCCGGCCGCCGTTGCGGGCGACGATGCGCGAGAATTCGCCCGGCGGGACCGCGGCGGTGCCGCGGAACATCAGATGTTCGAGGAAATGCGCGACGCCGGACTTGCCGCGCGGCTCGTCGGCCGAGCCGACCTTGTACCAGACCATCTGAATGACGATCGGCGCGCGATGGTTGGGGAGGACGACGACCTGGAGGCCGTTGGACAGGCGGAAGCTCTCCGGGTCGAAGATCGCCGCCTGCGCCCGGCCGGCGAGGACGGCGGCCGACAGCAGGAGGATGCAGGCGAAGGCCGGTATCCGGCGGCGGGCGCGGAAGCCGGCGCGAATCAGTTGAACAACCCCTCCAGCCAACCGCGTTCGTCGCGCTCGATGACCGGCGTGCGGCCGTCGACGGCGGGCTTGCCCCCGGCGGCGTTCTCGCGCAGCCGCCGGGATTCCGCCGGCGCATCGACCACCACGCCGGGCGCCTCGCGCTCCTGCCAGAACAGGATGCTCGACAGGAAGCCTTCGTCGTCGCGGGCGAGGATCGAGCTTTCGCGGTCGACGGTCCCGCGGATGCCGGGATCGGCGGACGCGGCGCCGGCGCGTTCGAGGAGCGCCGCCTCGCCCCGGCCGGGCGCCTCGCCGTCCGGCTCGCCGTTCCGCCCGTCGGCGGCGCCTTGCAGCAGGAGCCGGCGCGTGGACTCGGCGGTCTCCTGCTCCTGCGGCCTGGATGCGCCCGGCGCCGGCGGGCGCAGGCCGTAATCCGGCGGCATGGAGAGCGGCGCCCGGGTGACGACCGAGAACTCGTCCGGCGACTGCTTGCCGTAGCCGAGGGCCGTGCGCGTCCGTTCGCCGCAGGCGAGCAGGAGCGACGCGCACAGGGTCAGCGAGAGGGCCAGCGAGAGGCGGGTCGGCATCCGGGTCATCGGCGATCGAACTCGGTCATCGGTCAATTGAACTCGGGCAATTGGACTCGGGCGGTTGAACTCGGCGGTCAGGGCGGAAGCGTACCCCGGTCCCGGTCGACGATCAAGCCGTCGATCAAGATCATCGCCGTCCCGACGACGATCGCCGCATCGGCGAGGTTGAACGCCGGCCAGTGATGGCGGCCGACGAAGACGTCGAGGAAGTCGGTGACGGCGCCGAGCCGGACGCGGTCGATCACGTTGCCGAGCGCGCCGCCGACGACGAGGCCGAGGCCGCCGGCGAGCCGCCGGCCCTGCGCCCGGGCCAGCCAGACGGCGAGCCCGGCCGAGATCGCCAGCGCGACCGAGGACAGAATCCAGGGGGTCCAGGGCGAGTCGATGTCGAGGAGGCCGAAGCCGACGCCGCGGTTCCGTACCATCACGAGGTTGAAGAAGGGCGCGACCGGGATCGGATCGTCCACCGCCAGGACGGAGACGACGACCCATTTGCTCGCCTGATCGAGCAGGATCACCGCGCCGGCGAGGGCCAGCCCGAGCCGGGCCGGCGACCGCGACCGCGACCGGCGCGCGCGCGCCATCTAGCGCGCGTCCGCGGCGGCGCGGCCGGCGGCGTCGAAGGCGTCGACGGCGTCGACGCAGCGCGCGCACAGCGCGGCGTCGGCGATCCGTCCGACCTCGGGCGCGATGCGCCAGCAACGCTCGCATTTCCCGCCCTCGGCGGGGGCCACGACGACGCCCACGTCCGGAATCCCGTCGATCGCGCAGGCGTCCGCCGGCGCCGGGCCGGCGACGATCTCGGCCGCCGAGACGATGCAGAGTTCGGCGAGGTCGATCCCGGCCAGGGCGGCCGGCAGGTCGCCGCCGAGATGGACCGTGAGCCGGGCCTGGAGGCTGGCGCCGATCCGCCCGGCGGCCCGCTCGACCTCGAGCGCCCGGGTGGCGACGCGGCGCACCGCGCGCGCCCGGCGCCAGCGCGCGGCGAGCGCATCGTCGCGCCAGCCCTCCGGGGCGGGGGGGAACAGGCGGAGATGCACGCTCTCGTCCGCGCCCGGATGGCGGCTGCGCCAGGCTTCCTCGGCGGTGAAGCAGAGGATCGGCGCCAGCCAGGCGGTCAGGCGGGAGAACAGCTCGTCCAGGACCGTCCGCGCCGCGCGCCGCGCCGGGTCGTCCCGGCGGCCGCAATAGAGCGCGTCCTTGCGCACGTCGAAATAGAAGGCGGAGAGGTCCACCGCGCAGAAGCCGTGCAGCGCGGTGAACAGGGTATGGAAGTCGAAGCCTTCGCAGGACCGGCGCGCCAGCGCGTCGAGCTCGGCCAGCCGGTGCAGCGTCCAGCGCTCGAGTTCGGGCATCTCGCCCGGCGGCAGGCGTTCGTCCTCGTCGAAGCCGGCGAGATTGCCCAGCAGGAAGCGGAAGGTGTTGCGCAGCCGGCGATAGGTATCGACCTGATGCGACAGGATGTCGCGGTCGATCCGGAGGTCTTCGGAATAGTCCGAGGCGACCACCCAGAGGCGCAGGACGTCGGCGCCGTAGCGCTCGACGATCTCCTGCGGGGCGAGCGCGTTGCCGCGCGACTTCGACATTTTCTCGCCGGCGTCGGCGAGCACGAAGCCATGGGTCAGCACCGCGTCGTAGGGCGCCCGGCCGCGCGTGCCGCAGGACTCCAGGAGCGAGGTGTGGAACCAGCCGCGATGCTGGTCCGATCCCTCGAGATAGAGCGACGCCGGCCAGCGCTGGTCGTCGCGCGGCTCCAGGACGAAGCTGTGCGTCGAGCCGGAATCGAACCAGACGTCGAGGATGTCGGTGATCTGCTCGTAATCGGCCGGGTCGTATTCGCCGCCCAGGAACCGCTCGGCGGGGCTGGCGTACCAGGCGTCCGCGCCCTCGGCCTCGATCGCGGCGACGATGCGGTCGAACACCCGCGGGTCGCGCAGCGGCTCGCCGGTCGCCTTGTCGACGAACAGGGTCAGCGGCGTCCCCCAGGCGCGCTGGCGCGAGACGCACCAGTCGGGCCGGGATTCGATCATCCCGGCGAGGCGCTGGCGCCCGGAATCGGGATAGAAGCGGGTCTCGGCGATGGCCGCCAGCGCCTTGGCGCGGAGATCGTTCGCCGCCATGCCGATGAACCATTGCGGCGTGTTGCGGTAGATCAGCGGCGCCTTCGACCGCCAGGAATGGGGGTAGCTGTGGACGATGCGCCCCCGGCCCAGCAGCGCGCCCGCGGCCTGGAGCGCATCGGCCACGGAGGCGTCGGCGTCGAACACGTGCTGGCCGGCGAACAGGGGCACGTCGTCGCGATACCGCCCGTCGCCGCCCACGGTATCGGGGACGTCGAGCCCGTGCGCCCGCCCGAGCTCGAAGTCCTCGACCCCGTGCCCGGGCGCGGTATGGACCAGCCCGGTTCCCTGGTCGACGGTGACGTGATCGCCGGGCAGCAGCGGCGCGTCGAACTCGTAGCCCCGGCCGGCCAGCGGATGGCGGCAGGAGACGCCGGCGAGAAGCGCGCCGGGAAGCCGCGCAACCACGGAAGCGGCCTCGATCCCGGTATCGCGGAAGACCCGCTCGCGCAGCGCCTCGGCGAGGACCAGCCGCTCGCCGACGACGGCCCCGCCGTTCCGCGCGACCGCGGTCACCTCGAACACCGCGTAGTCGATGCCCTCGCCGAAGGCGACGGCGCGGTTGCCGGGGATCGTCCAGGGGGTGGTCGTCCAGATGACGACGCTCGCGCCTTCCAGCGCGGCCGCCGGCCCCGGCGCGGCCGCTACGGGAAAGCGCGCCCAGATCTGCATCGATTCGCGGTCGTGATACTCGATCTCCGCCTCGGCGAGGGCGGTCTTCTCGACCACCGACCACATGACCGGCCGGGCGCCGCGGTAGAGGCCGCCGTTCATCAGGAACTTGCCCAGCTCGCCGACGATCCGGGCCTCGGACTCGAAGGCCATCGTCGTATAGGGGTTCGACCAGTCGCCCTCGACGCCGAGCCGCTGGAACTCCCGGCGCTGGACGTCGATCCAGTGCTCGGCGAAGCGGCGGCACTCGCCGCGGAACTCGATCACCGGCACGGCGTCCTTGTCGCGGCCCTCGGCGCGGAACCGCTCCTCGACCTTCCATTCGATGGGAAGCCCGTGGCAGTCCCAGCCGGGGACGTAGTTGGCGTCGCGGCCCAGCATCTGCTGCGACCGGTTGATGACGTCCTTCAGGATCTTGTTGAGCGCGTGGCCGATATGGAGATGCCCGTTGGCGTAGGGCGGGCCGTCATGCAGGATGAACTTCTCCCGCCCCTTCGCCGCCGCGCGCAGCCGCCGGAACAGGTCGATTCGCCGCCAGTGCTCGAGCTGCAGGGGCTCGCGCTCGGGCAGGTTCGCCCGCATCGCGAAGTCGGTCCGGGGCAGGAACAGCGTCGGCTTGTAGTCGGCCGTCTTCGTCCGCATCGTCGCGGAGTCGGTCCGGGGCGGGGGCTGCATCGGTTCGTCGTCGGTCGTCATGATCGGTCTCGCGATTGGTCTTGCGGCGTCACGCCGCGGCGTCGGGCGGCGCGCGGAGGTCCTCCGGCCCCAGACCCTCCAGCAGCGCCCGCGCCGCCCGGCAATCGGCGGCGATCCGCCGGCGCAGCTGCGCCGCGCCGTCGAAGGCGGCCTCGGGGCGGAGGAAATCGACCAGGGCCACGCGCAGCCGCCGATCGTAGATGTCGCCGGCGAAGTCGAACAGATGCGCCTCCAGCGCGACGCCGGTCCCGCCGAAGGTGGGGCGCCGGCCGATATTCGCGCATCCCATGCGCCAGGTCGTCCCGCCGTCCTCCGCCAGCCCCGCCCACACCGCATAGACGCCGAGCGCGGGCGTCAGGCAGCCGGCGAGCGACAGGTTGGCGGTCGGGAAGCCGAGCTGCCGGCCGCGCCGGTCGCCCCGCCGCACGCGGCCTTCGATCTCCCAGCAGCGGCCCAGCAGCGCGGCGGCGCGATGCGGCTCCCCCCCGGCGAGATGGTTGCGGATGTTGGTGGACGAATAGACCGGGCCGTCCCCGGCCTTGACCGGGCCGACGGCGGTGAAGCCGAAGCCGTCGCGGGCCGCCAGCCTCGCCAGCAGATCGACGTCGCCCTGGCGCCGGTTGCCGAAGACGAAATCGTACCCCACCACGACGTGGCGCGCCGCCAGCCCGTCGACGACGACGCGGCGGACGAACGACTCGGCGTCGATCCGGGAGAACGCCTCGTCGAACCGGAGCAGCTGCAGGGCGTCGACGCCGCCGGCCCGCAGGCGGCGGACCTTGCTGCGGAGCGGCGTGAGCTGGAAGGGCGGCTCGTCGGGGCGGAAGAAGCGCCGCGGATGGGGTTCGAACGTGACCAGGACCAGCGGTCCGCCGAGGCCGTCGGCGATGCGGCGCGCCTCGCCGATGACCGCCCGATGGCCCAGATGGACTCCGTCGAAGTTACCGATCGTCACCGTTCCGCCCCGCGCCGGATCGGGGAGGGCGGCGATCCGCCTGAAAATCCGCATGGCAGGCGCTTACTTAATCTGCATCGTTCACCCTGTCCATTGGTCCGCGCTCGACCCGCATCCTTCGCCCCGTCCATCGGCCGTCCCGGTTCGCCGCATACGGACGCGGGACGCATGCGCGCCGGATTTCCCCGGCCGTCGCCGAAGGCGTCGATCCAGGGCGGCCCGTCGCGGTCGCGGGCCGCGGGGCCGGGCGGCCGCGGGCCTCGAAGGCGGCCGTCGAGCTGCGCTTGCCGGCGGCGTCAGCCCGGTTCGGTTGCGGCCGCGGGCGGCGCGGTGCGGCGTATCAGTTCCTGGAGCGCCGTCATGGTCTCGGAATGGCGGTTGTCGTCGGCTTCGCGCTGCTGCTGCATGGCTTCGCGCTGCTGTTGCATGGCTTCGCGCTGCTGCTGCATGGCTTCGCGTTGCTGCTGCATGGCCTCGCGCTGCAGCTGGATGGTTTCGCGCTGCAGCTGCATGGCTTCGGCATGGCGCTTGTCCTCGGCTTCGCGCTGCAGCTGCATGGCTTCGCGCTGCAGCTGCATGGCCTCGCGCTGCTGCTCGGCGCGGTCGTCGTTGGATCGCAGCATGGCGCGGATGCCGCGCCAGATGCCGACGGCGGCGACGGAAGCGGCGAGGGCGCTGATCACCGATGCGGCGGCCGAAACGATGGCGACGATCAGGCTCATTTCCGCGCTTGGCTCCATCCTGCGCAACCCCGGCGTCGTGGCGGCCGGCTCGCGTCGGGCGGCCTCGTCGGCGGGCTCCCGGCGCGAACCGCGCGCATCATCCACCGGCCGGCGGCCGGCCGTCAAGCCGGCGTCCGCGCTCGACCCGCATCCTTCGCCCCGTCCAATTGGCCGTCCCGGTTCGCCGCATACGGACGCGGGACGCATGCGCGCCGGATTTCCCCGGCCGTCGCCGAAGGCGTCGATCCAGGGCGGCCCGTCGCGGTCGCCGGGCCTCGAAGGCGGCCGTCGAGCTGCGCTTGCGGGCGGCGTCAGCCCCGTTCGGTTGCGGCCGCGGGCGGCGCGGTGCGGCGTATCAATTCCTGAAGCGCGGTCATGGTCTCGGAATGGCGGTTGTCGTCGGCTTCGCGCTGCTGTTGCATGGCCTCGCGCTGCAGCTGCACGGCTTCGCGCTGCAGCTGCATGGCCTCGCGCTGCTGCTCGGCGCGGTCGTCGTTGGATCGCAGCATGGCGCGGATGCCGCGCCAGATGCCGACCGCGGCGACGGAAGCGGCGAGGGCGCTGATCACCGATGCGGCGGCCGAATCGGCCGGCCGGCGGCCGGCCGTCAAGCCGCCCGCCCGCGATGTCCTGGTCCAGACACATGTGAGACGAGGAGGTTGAAGGAAGGTTGGGGGTCTCCGAAGCTGTTGGTTTGGACAGACAGCTGGAAGGAGGACCCCCATGCAGGTTTTCGGCCTGCCCCGTCATGTTACACGGGGAGCCGCCCTGGCGTCACGCCTGTGCGGCAAGGAGCGGAGCGACGAAGCGCACAGGCGTGACGCCCTGAAGCGTTGGCGTCGCGCCCGCGACAATGGCCTCAGCGCCGCCGATGCGGCCGCCGCCGTCGGCGTGTCGCGGGCCACCCTCTACCGCTGGCGGAAGCTTCACGACCAGGGCCGCCTGGCCCCGCGCTCGCGACGGCCCCGGCGCTCACGACGGCCCGAATGGTCGCCGCAACTGGCGGCGGCGGTGCATGAGATGCGCGCCGACTTCCCGATGTGGGGCAAGGCCAAGCTCACCATCCTGCTGCGCCGCCAGGGATACACCGCCAGCCAGAGCACCGTGGGCCGCATCCTCAAGAACCTCGTCCAACGAGGCGCCGTCACCCCCGTCCCCACCCTCCGACGCAAGGCCCCGCGACGCAGCCGCAAGCACAGCCGGCCGCACGCCAGACGCCTCCCCAAGGGGCGCAGACCCACAGCCCCAGGCGAGATCGTCCAACTCGACACCCTCTCCCTCTCCCCAGGACACGGACGACCCCCACTCAAGCAGTTCACCGCCTGCGATCCCGTCGCCAAGTGGACCTGCGCACAAGCCTGCCGGCGCGCAACCGCACACAACGCCAAACGCTTCCTCGACAAGCTCCAGGACGACATGCCCTTCCCCATCCAGGCCATCCAGGTCGATGGCGGCTCCGAGTTCAAGGCCAGCTTCGAGCGCGAATGCCAGAAACGCGGCATCCAACTCTTCGAACTGCCCCCCAAATCGCCCGAACTCAACGGACACGTCGAGCGCAACAACGGCGCTTGGCGATACGAGTTCTACGCAACCTGGGACCTGCCCAACGACAACCTCGACGACATCAACCGATGGATCGACGCCTTCGCCGACGAGTTCAACACCTTCCGACCGCACAACGCTCTCGACGGACATACCCCCGCCGAGTACCTTCTCTCACTGACAGCACAGGAAACCCCGCCGTCTCATATGTAGTGAACCCGGACACGCGATTGACAGCCGCCTTGCCCGCGGCCACCATGGATCGTCCGCGTCAGCCGGGGGGCGGCAGATGGCCCATTCGCTCCGTTCCTTCCTCGAATCGATCGACAACAAGGTGCTTCACATCCACGACCGGGTGGATCCGGTCTCGCAGGTCGGCTATCTGTGCTCGGAGAGCGCCGGTACGGTGATGTTCCACGATCTGGCCGACTATCCCGGCTGGCGCCTCGCCGACATCCTGATCAAGGACCGCCGCGGCCAGGCGGCGGCGTTCGGGCTCGACGACGTGAAGGAGGTCTGCCCCTATCTCGCCGGCCGCATGTCGGCCGGCCGCGGGCGGTCGGTGCTGGTGGAGGACGGCCCGGTCAAGGAGCGCAAGATGCTGGGCGCCGACGTGAGCCTCCAGGCGCTGCCGATCCCGATCCACAGCCATGGCGACGCGGGGCGCTATCTGGGCTCCGGCGTCACCATCACCAAGGACCCCGACACCGGCGTCCGCAACGAGTCGATCATCCGCATGATGCTGACCGAAGATCCGCAGAAGGCCACCTTCTGGATGGCGGCGCGGCACAACTACGCGCATTACGTGAAGTATGCGGGCAGGAACGAGCCGATGCCGATGGCGTTCGCCATCGGGCTGCATCCGGTCTACGAGATCATGGCCAACTGGTCCGGCCGGCACGAGGATTTCGACGAGCTGGAATACGGCGCCGGCGTCCTCGGCGAGGACGTCGAGCTGGTGAAGTGCGAGACCATCGATCTGGAGGTCCCCGCCCACGCCGAGATCGTGATCGAGGGGCTGGTGCACCCGACCGACCGCGTTCCCGAAGGGCCGTTCGGCGAGTTCACCAATTTCGGCTCGGGCGCCGAGGGGCCGGCCCCGGTGTACCGGATCACCGCGATCACCCACCGCGCGGATCCGATCTTCCGCCACATGCAGGCGACCCGCTTCACCGACCACCAGCCGCTGATCACGCTGCCGATGGAGGCGACCTATTACAACCGCCTGCGGGACACGCACGGCAACAGCCGGATCGTCGACGTGTTCGTGCCGCCCTGGGCGTCGCAGTTCATGATGATCGTGCAGATGGAGGCGCGCTGGGACGGCCAGGCCCGCGACGTGCTGATGTCGGCGCTCACGGGGCCCAACCTGCACGTCAAGGTCGCGGTCGCGGTGGACGAGGACGTCGACATCTACGACGCCCAGGACGTGCTGTGGGCGATCGCCACCCGCTGCAACCCCGAGGACGACGTCCACGTCCTGCCGAAGTCGAGGCTCCACCCGCTCGACATCTCGATCCCCGAGATCGGCGACGAGTACACGGTGATGCGCATCGGCGGCAAGATGGCCATCGACGCGACCAAGCCGCCGACCTGGCGCGGCAAGGAGCGCGAACGCTTCGCCCGCGTCGATCCGATGGGCGCGCGCGACCCGGCGATCCGGCGGATCCTCGAACAGGTGCGCGCGCCGCGCAGCTGACGCGGCCGGCGGCCCGGCCGGCGGGCGAGTCGCCGCCCGCCGGTTGCGAGAATCACCCCCGGTCGCTATAGTCCCGATCGGGCGCGAGGCGCTCCGGCGGGGTCGGCCCGCGCCTCTTCCGAGCGCCGTTTCCGCCGCGGTTCCGATCGCCGTTTCCATCGCCGAAAGCCGTCCGCTTGAGCGACACGCCGCCGTCCCCGCCCGCGTTCGACGTGGCCCCGATCGGCCTCGAGGAGGAGATGGAGCGCTCCTACCTCGACTACGCCATGAGCGTGATCGTCAGCCGCGCGCTGCCCGACGTCCGCGACGGGCTGAAGCCGGTCCACCGCCGCATCCTCTTCGCCATGAAGGAGGAGGGGTACGACTGGAACCGGCCGCACCGCAAGTCCGCGCGCGTCGTCGGCGACGTCATGGGCAAGTATCACCCGCACGGCGACCAGGCCATCTACGATGCGATGGTCCGCATGGCGCAGGAGTTCGCCATGCGGCTGACGCTGGTCGACGGGCAGGGCAATTTCGGCTCGATGGACGGCGACCCGCCGGCGGCGATGCGCTACACCGAAGTGCGGCTCGCCCGCGCGGCGCACGAGATGCTGGACGACATCGACCGCGACACGGTCGATTTCCAGGCCAATTACGACGAGACGTCGCGCGAGCCGGCGGTCCTGCCGGCCAGGTTCCCCAACCTGCTGGTCAACGGGGCCAGCGGCATCGCGGTGGGCATGGCGACCAACATCCCGACCCACAATCTCGGCGAGGTCCTGGACGCCTGCTGCGCGGTCATCGACGACCCGGCGATCTCGATCGACGAGTTGATCGGGATCGTCCCGGGCCCCGATTTCCCGACCGGCGGGCTGATCGTCGGCCGCGCCGGGATCCGCCAAGCCTATCACGACGGCCGCGGCTCGGTGGTCATGCGCGGGCGCGCCCATGTCGAGGAGATCCGCAAGGACCGGGAAGCGATCGTCGTCACCGAAGTGCCGTATCAGGTGAACAAGGCGCGGATGATCGAGCGCATCGCCGAGCTGGTCCGCGAGAAGCGGATCGACGGGATCGCCGACCTTCGCGACGAGTCCGACCGCGACGGCGTGCGCGTGGTGATCGAGACGCGGCGCGACGCCAGCGCCGAGATCATCCTCAACCAGCTCTATCGCTATTCGCCGCTCGAGACCAGCTTCGGCGTCAACATGCTGGCCCTCGACAACGGGCGGCCGGACATGATGAACCTCAAGGCGATCCTCGGCGCGTTCATCGCCTTCCGCGAGGACGTCATCCGGCGCCGCACGATCCACGAGCTCGGCAAGGCTCGCGAACGCGCCCACCTGCTGGCCGGGCTGGCGATCGCGGTGGGCAACATCGACGCGATCGTGGCGCTGATCCGCGCCGCTCCCGATCCGGCGTCGGCGCGCGCGGCGCTGATGGCGCAGGCCTGGCCGGCGGGCGACGCCGCCGCGCTGATCGCCCTGCTCGACGAGCCGGACCGGGTCGTCGCCGACGGCGTCTACCGGCTGTCCGAGGCGCAGGCCCGCGCGATCCTGGAGCTGCGGCTCCAGCGGCTGACCGGCCTCGAACGCGACAAGATCGGCGACGAGCTCGGCGAGCTCGCGGCGCGTATCGCGGACTATCTCGCGATACTGGATTCCCGCGACCGGGTGATGGCGATCCTGCGGGACGAACTCGCCGACATCAGGTCGCGCTTCGCGACGCCGCGCCGCACGACGATCGAAGACGCCGCCGTCGAGCGCGACATCGAGGACCTGATCCAGCGCGAGGAGATGGTCGTGACCGTCACGCTGGGCGGCTACATCAAGCGCGTCGCGCTGTCGACCTACCGCGCGCAGCGCCGCGGCGGCAAGGGCCGCGCCGGCATGTCCACCCGGAACGGCGATTTCGTCACCAAGGTGTTCGTATGCGACACCCACACCCCGGTGCTGTTCTTCTCCTCGCGCGGGATCGTCTATCGGCTCAAGGTCTTCCGCCTGCCCGAGGCGACGCCGCAGGCGCGCGGCAAGGCGCTGGTGAATCTGCTGCCGCTGCGCGACGGCGAGACCATCACGACGGTCATGCCGATGCCCGAGGCCGATGCGGGCGCGGAAGCGGACGGGGCGGGCGCGGACGAGCCGTTCATCCTGTTCGCGACCGCGAGCGGCAACGTCCGGCGCAACCGGCTGGCGGATTTCGCCAACATCATGGCCAACGGCAAGATCGCCATGAAGCTCGAGAACGGCGACCGTCTGGTCGGCGTCGGCGCCTGCGGCCCGGAGTCCGACGTCCTCCTCGCCGCGCGGAGCGGCAAATGCGTCCGCTTCCCCATCGACCAGGTGCGCGTCTTCTCCGGGCGCACCTCCAGCGGCGTGCGCGGGATCAGGCTCGCCGAGGGCGACGAGATCGTCTCGATGTCGATCCTCCGCCACGCCGCCTACGAGACCGGGGCGCGGGACGCCTGGCTCCGCCTCGCCACTGCGCGCCGCCGCGCCGACGGCGCCGACGGCGAAGACGGCGACCGGGACCGGGACGGGGAGGGGGACGGCGACGGAGAGGCGCGCGAAGCGCCGGCTTCCGCGTTGACCGATGCGCAGCGGCGCGAGTTCGAGGCCAACGAACAGTTCATCCTCAGCGTCACCGAGAACGGCTTCGGCAAGCGCACCTCCGCCTACGAGTACCGGATCACCAACCGCGGCGGGCAGGGGATCGCCAACATCGAGACCTCGCCCCGCAACGGGCCGGTCGTCGCCTCGTTCCCCGTCGACGGCGACAACCAGATCATGCTCGTCACCGACGGCGGCACGGTGATCCGCTGCCCGGTCGAGGGAATCCGCATCGCCGGGCGCCGCACCCAGGGGGTCAGGCTGTTCGACACCGCCGAGGGCGAGCGCGTGGTCTCGGTGGCGCATTTCGAGGAGAACGGGGCGGCCGGGGCCGACGGGATCGAGCTCGACGCCGCCGCGGGAGGGGCCGATGGCTGAGGCGCGCGTCGGGGTCTATCCGGGCACGTTCGATCCCATCACCAACGGCCATGTCGACATCATCCGCCGCGCGGCGAAGATTCTCGACCGGCTCGTCGTCGGGGTCGCGGTCAACGCCGGCAAGGCGCCCCTGTTCGACATCGACGAGCGCGTGGCCCACGTCCGCGCCGAGATCGAGGCGCTGGGCGAGGGCCATGCCGGCCGCGTCGAGGTGCGGCCGTTCGCCAACCTGCTGGTCGATTTCGCCGGCGACAACGGCGCCGCCATCATCGTCCGCGGCTTGCGGGCGGTCTCGGATTTCGACTACGAGTTCCAGATGTCGAGCATGAACGCGAAGCTCGACGCCGAGGTCGAGACGATCTGCCTGATGGCGTCCGACAAATACCAGTTCATCGCGTCCCGCCTGGTCAAGGAGATCGCGCTGCTCGGCGGCGACATCGCGCCGTTCGTATCGCCCCGCGTCGCCGCGCGCCTGCTCGAACGGGCCGGCCGCCCCCGCCCTGGATTCCCGCTTTCGCGGGAATGACGGAAGGGGGGGCGTCCGCCTCGAGTCGACGGGCTTCCTGGGGCCGTCGTCACAGCCCCCCGCGAAAGCGGGAATCCAGGGCGGGCGAGGACGGGTCCTTTGCGTCCGCCTCGAGCCGACGTCATGGGCCCTTCGTCCCCACGGAAGCAGGCGTCGGGATACGAAACAGCCCCTCCGTCATTCCCGCGAAAGCGGGAATCCAGGGCGGGGAAGGACGGGTTCTTGGCGTCGTCACAGGCCCCTCGTCCCCACGGGAACAGGAATCGGGATGCGAATATGGATTCCCGCTTTCGAGCGTGTGAAGAAATCCCGAGACGTCCGCGTGGGCGTCGGTTCAGCCGACCAAGCGCGCGAAGTCTCCGAGCGCGCGGAGCCTGCCCCCGCGAAAGCGGGGGAATGACGAGGGAGGCCCGTGACACGGCCCGAGGGAGGCCGTCGCGCCCCCCCCCCTCGTCATTCCCGCGAAAGAGCGTGTGAAGGAATCCTGGTGTTCGTTCGGGATAGGACCCTGCCGGTTCGGTGTGGCGGTCGTGCGGCGGCGGCGGGTTAGGGCGTTGCGTGGTGGGTTCGTCCGGCGCGGCGGCGGTCGTGCGCGGCGGCGGGTTTCAAGCCGCTCCCGGCATGGGTCGGGCAAGGGGCGGGGCGGCGGCAGGGCGGGTTGCGATGCTCATCCGGCCATACAGGCGAGCCGATGACCGCGCCACAGATTGTGCGCCAGAGCGTGCAGCAACGCCACCGCCCGCACCTTGGCAAGCCCGCGGACCACAAGGCGGCCCAATCCCCGTTGCTTGACGACGCCATTGACCCCCTCGACCCTCATGCGACGACGATAGATCGTTTGCCCCGCCTCGCTCGCCATGCGGGCGCGCCAAGCCTGCAACGCAACCGGTTCGCCGGCGCGTCCGCGTTCACGACGGCGCACGCTCTCGGCCTTCGCCGCCTGTTTCACCGGAGCCGGCGGCGTGTAAACCTCCACCCCCTTCCCACCCAACGCCAGCATGTCCTTGCGCGCGGCATAGCGCGTATCCGCCAGCAAGCGCGCCGGGCGCGCGCCATAGCGCCGCTCGATCTGCTCAACCATCGAACCCGCCAAACCCGCGTCGTTGCGACGATCCGTCTCCTGGACCCCCACAATGACGTGACTATCGGTGCTCACCGCCAATTGGAGATTGTACCCCGCCCCCACACCGCCGTCGGCAAACCGCATCCGGCGCGCCTGCGCATCCGTCGTCGAGACCTTCGGCCCCGGCTTCTTCTTCTCCGCCTTCTTGTGCGTCCGAGACCGCCCCGCCTTCTCCGCGCGCAACGCCGCAAGCTGTTTCCGCGCCGCCGCAACCTTCTCCGCAAGCTCGCGTTCGGCCCGCGCCCGCGCCGCGCGAAGACGCCGCGACCCGGCCGCCGGATCGCTCGCCAACTCCGACCTCAGCGCCGCAACCCGTTCCCGCGCCGCCGCCTCGTAGCCCGACAAGCCCCGCTCGCCGCGAAACGAACCCGAACCCGCGCTCGCTCGAACCTTCGTCCCGTCAACCGCCACCTCCTCCAAACTCACCATCCCCGACGCCACAAGCGCCGCAACCTGCTCGCTCAATAGACCATCCAGCACAACCCCATGCCCACCCCGGAAATCGCTCAGACCATGGTAGTTCACTCGCACACCTCCACACAGCCACCGATACGCCATGTCACTCTCGCACAGATGCGCAAGACGACGCGCCGAACCCACTCCCTCCAACGTCGCGTACAGCCACAACGCCAACAAAACCGCAGGGTCCGCCGCAGGCCGACCCGAACCATGCTCACGAGAACCGATCCGCGCATAAAACGCGCTCAGATCCATGCCCGACACGAAACCCCAAACCACACGCGCCCGATGATCCGGCGCAAGCGTCCCATCCAAATCCACCATCCGCCACTCCAACTGATGACGATTCGGGCGCATGCAGCGAGCACCTCCCAAAACCGACATAACAACCCTCCCACTCAAACCAACGAACAAACCCACAGAATCACGACCCATCCCAAACGCCAAGAGTTTCTTCACACGCTCGAAAGCGGGAATCCATATTCGTATCTCGATTCCTGTTTCCGTGAGGACGAGGGGCCTGTGACGACGGCCCGAGGGAAGCCGTAATGACGAGGGGGGGGGGGGGCCGCGACGGCCTCCCTCGGGCCATCGTCACGGGCCTCCCTCATCATTCCCCCGCTTTCGCGGGGGCAGGCTCCGCGCGCTCGGGGATTCGGCTGAACCGACGCCCACGCGGACATGCCGGGATTTCTTCACACGCTCGAAAGCGGGAATCCATATTCGTATCCCGCTTCCTGCTTCCATGGGGCCGAAGGGCCTGTGATGTCGGCTCGAGGCGGACGCCAAGGCCCCGTCCTTTCCCGCCCTGGATTCCCGCTTTCGAGTGTGTGAAGAAATCCCAATACATCCGCGTAATTCGGGATTTTCGCCATGTCGATAGGAACACAAATGATCTATATAAGGAACGTATGTGGGTCAAATGTAGTGAATCGACTGGATAGACCACAGGTCTTGGGGTTTCTTCACACACTCTTTCGCGGGAATGACGAGGGGGGGGGGCGGGACATTGGTCCTGGGAAGGCCATCGGCTCGAGGCGGATACGCCCCCCCCCTTCCGTCATTCCCGCGAAAGCGGGAATCCATATTCGTATCCCGCTTCCTGCTTCCATGGGGCCGAAGGGCCTGTGACGTCGGCTCGAGGCGGACGCCAAGGCCCCGTCCTTGCCTGCCCTGGATTCCCGCTTTCGCGGGAATGACGAGGGGGGCTGTGACGACGGTCCGAGGGAAACCATCGGCTCGAGGCGGATACGTCGGATTTCTTCACACGCGCGAAAGCGGGAATCCAGGGCGGTTGCGCCCCGGCGGGACCCGATTTCTCGAACGGACGCCCATATGCAGTGAACCCCGACGCGCGGTTGCGGCGCGGCCCCGGTCGTGGTAGCCATGGGCCATGTCCATGGCGTGCGGTCGGCCTCTGGTCGGCATTCCGGCGAGCATCGTCCGGTTTCCCGAATACAACGTCCCGATTCACGGCAGCGGCGCGCGCTACGTCGCCGCGGTGAGCGACGCGGCCGGCGCGGATGCGTTTCTGATCCCGGCTCTGGGCGCGGGCTGCTCGCCGGCGGCGATCGTCGAGCGCATCGACGGGCTGTTCCTGAGCGGCGGGCGCGCCAATATCGAACCCCATCATTACGGCGGCCCGCCCTTCCCCGACGACGAGCCCCGCGACCCGGCGCGCGACGCCACGGTGCTGCCGCTGATCCGCGCCTGCATCGACGGCGGCGTTCCCGTCTTCGGCGTGTGCCGCGGGTTGCAGGAGATCAACGTAGCCCTCGGCGGCTCGCTCCATTACCGCGTGCATCTGGTGGACGGCAAGATGGACCACCGCATGCGGCGCGACGTCCCGGTGGAGGACCGGTTCGGTCCCCGGCACGACGTCTCCCTCGCGCCGGGCGGCGCGTTCGCCCGGTTGGCGGGCGTCGGCGAGGTCATGGTCAACTCCGCCCACGGGCAGGGGATCGACCGGCTCGCCGACGGCGTCGACGTCGAGGCCAGGGCCTCCGACGGGCTGATCGAGGGTATTCGCGTCCGCGATGCGCGGGCGTTCGCGATCGGCGTGCAATGGCACGCCGAATGGCACTGGGAAGGGCATGATCTGTCGCGGCTGCTGTTCGCGGAGTTCGGCGCCGCGGCGCGGGGCCGCGCCGCGCGCCGCCTGACCGTGCGCGCCGCCTGACCGTGCGCGTCGCCACCTGGAACGTCAACTCGATCCGCGCGCGGCTCGACGCCCTGGCGCGGGTGCTGGAGACGCTCCGCCCCGACGTGCTTTGCCTGCAGGAGACCAAGGTCGAGGACGGCCTGTTTCCCGCCGCCGCGGTCGCCGCGCTCGGCTACCCCCACCAGCTGGTCAACGGCATCAAGGGCTATAACGGCGTCGCCATCCTGTCGCGCGTCCCGCTGGCGGAGGAGCCGCGCCGCCCCTGGTGCGGCCGCGACGACGGTCGTCACCTGGCGGCGCGGCTGCCGGACGGGGTGGAGCTCCACAACTTCTACGTCCCCGCCGGCGGCGACATGCCCGATCCGGCGCGCAACGACAAGTTCGCCCACAAGCTGGACTTCGTGGCCGAGATGACCGCGTGGTTCGCCGACGCGCCGCCCGGCGGGCGGATCCTGGTCGGCGATCTCAACATCGCGCCGCTGGAGACCGACGTCTGGTCGCACAAGCAGCTCCTCGGCGTCGTCTGCCATACGCCGGTCGAAGTCGCCGGGCTCGACGGCCTGATGGCGGGGCAGGGCTGGATCGACGCCGTCCGCCGCGTCATCCCGCCCGAACGGCGCCTCTACACCTGGTGGAGCTACCGCAACCGCAGCTGGCCGGGAAGCGATCGCGGCCGCCGCCTCGATCATATCTGGATCACCCCGCCCCTCGCCTCGCGGCTGCGCGGCGCCCGGGTGCTGCGCGAGGCGCGGGGCTGGCCCAACGCCTCGGATCACGTCCCGGTCACGATCGACCTGGGTCCGTGACCGGCGCGGTCGGAGCGACCGGCGGTCCGCCCGTCCGGTAGAGGAAATAGCGGTCCGGGGCGACGCCCGCCGGAGGGTCCACCCGCGACCAGCCGGCGACGGCGAAGGGTTGGTCGCTGACCACCAGGGCGCCGCCGGCCATCAGCGCATCGAGCCGGGGTCCGACGACCGCGGCGAGCCGGGCGTCGTCCGGGGCCATGCCGGTCCCGAGATCGCAATGGGCGAGCGCCGCCGGCGCCCCGATGCGCGGGCCGGCGCGCGGCAGCGTGTCGCGGATCTCGCCCAGGATCAGCTTCGCGTCGTCCGGACGCGACGCCGGATGCGCCGCGAGGCGGCGATCGAAGGCGAAGATCTCGCGGTCGGGCAGGCGTTCGCGCAGATGGTCGTAGGTGCGTCCGTTGCCCAAGCCGAGCTCGAGCACCGGCCCCGGCAGGCCGCGGATCGACCGGGCGGCGAAGTCGAGGCAGTCGCGCTGCGCGGCGATCCGTCGCAGGAACGAGTCGAGACGGCTCACGACGCGCCCGCGACGGCGCCGCGCAGGCCATGGTCGGGGGGAGACGCGCGGATCAGGAGCGCGCCATCGCCGCGCGCAGCTGATGCGTCGTCCGCTCCAGGCGTTGCGCCAGCTCGCGCATGATCTCGACCGCCATCTCGGGGAACTCGTCGATCATGCGGAAGAACTGATCCTTGGAGATCGCCAGCGTCTCCAGATCGCCCAGCGCCCGGACCGTCGCGGTGCGCGGCACGTCGATCAGGATCGCGATCTCGCCCACGATGTCGTTCTTGCCGAGCTTGGCCACGGCCAGCTCGGCGCCTTCCGAGTCGACCAGCACGTCGGCCTCGCCGTCGATGATGACGTAGGCCTTGTCGCCCACGTCGCCCTGGCGGAACAGTTCCTGGCCGGGGCCGAAGGCGAGGCGCTCGCTGGTGAACGCCAGCAGCTTGAGTTTCGACGGCTCGATCTTGGCGAATAGCGGGATCTTCCGCAGCAGGTCCACTTCTTCGTTCAGGCTCACGACACGTTCCTCGCCTGGTGGATCACGACGGCCGGCGCCGGAGGTCCACTTCTTCGTTCGGTCTCACGGCATGGTCCTCTCGGGCGCCGGTTCATTCCGCGCCGGTGAGCGCGCGCAGCGCGCTCCCGTCGCGGTCGAGCTCGGCGAAGCTCCCCTGTTCGACCACCTTGCCGTCCCGCATCGCCAGCACCCGGTCGAACCGGTCGGCCAGACTCGGCCGGTGCAGCGCCCAGACCAGCCCGCGGCCGGCGAACTCCTCGAGCAGCCGATCCAGGATCCTGGTCTGGCTCGGCCCGTCGAGCCCGGCGGTGGCTTCGTCGAGCACCAGCAGATCGGGGCGCTTGAGGACCGCCCGCGCGATCGCGAGCTTCTGCCGCTGCGCCGCCGAGAGCCGCGCCCCACCGATCCCCACCCGGTAGTCGAGCCCCACCTCCATGACCGCCGGCCGCAGCCCGAGCGAGTCGATCGCCTCGCCGATCTGCGCGCCCACCAGCGCCGCCGCCTGCGCCCGGCCGTAAGCCAGCTTGCCGAACAGGATGTTGTCCTGCAACGACGCGGCGGCGTTGTAGCGACCGTCGGCGAAGAACTCGACCGCGCCCGACAGCGCGGCCGGCAGGTTGTCGGCGAACAGCCGGCGGCCTTCCAGCATCCGCCGCTTCATCTCCTCGCCGATCAGGCCGAGGCGATGCCGCGCGGGCGCCAGCATGAACGACAGCGACAGCAGCTTCGTGCGCTCCTCGTCGCGGACCGAGCCCATGCCGTCGCGCCCGATGCGCTCCAGCAGCATCCGGTATTCGGGCAGATCGTCCGAGCCGATGAAGCTGTACTGCTCGAAGAATTCATGCCCCGGCGGCAGGTCGGCGAACAGCTCGACCATCAGGGCCGCCACCTGCCGGCCGATCTCCAGCAGATCCTCCGTGAGGGCGGCCCGGTCCAGGACCTCCAGGACGTAGGCGCTCTCCGCCAGCCGGTTCATGTCGAACGCGCCGCCGACCGGCGTTCCGAACAGCAGGTTCTCGCCCAGCGTCGCGTTGTCGTTGTAGGCGTCGGCTTCGTAGGTCTCGACCAGAGCCGCGATCTGCGGGTCGGACAACCGTTCGCGGAACGCGGCGCGGGCCTCCAGGAATCGCCCGGCGAGCGCGGGGCGCGCCGCCGGGTCGATGGTTCCGCGCAGGCCGAATCGGTAGACGTCCTCCTCCATGTCGACCAGAGCGAGCGCCTCGAACGCGCGCTCGGTCAGCGCCGCTTCGTCGGCGGCCGCGGCCGCGGCGTAGTCGATCCAGTCGGCGTCCGGGTCGTCGGTCGAGTTGCCGGCCGCTGCGGCCTCGCCGACCCGCGTCCGCCAGACGGCCTCCTCCGCGTCGCTGCGCGCCGGCTGCGACGGGCGATGCTTCAGCCCATAGAGCAGATTGTCGCGGACGTCGGTCGAGAAGACGTAAGCCTGCGGCCCGACATAGCCGATCCGCCGGCCGGTGAGCGCCTGCGGCAGATCGGCGGTCGGCGCGCCGTCGATGCGGATGCTTCCCGCGCTGGGCGCCACGAGCCGCGCGATCAGCTGCGACAGCTCCTGCCGACCGCTGCCGTCCGCGCCTATGATGGCCACGCGCTGGCCGGCGTCGAAGCGGAACGCCGTCCCGTCCACCAGCGCAGTCCCGAATTCGTCACGGAGCGACAGGTTCGATCCGACGATCTCGCCCGCGATCGGCCGGGCCGCAGCGGGCTCCGCGGTCTGGATCTCCTCCGGCCACAGGCCCTGCGGCTCGAACTTCACGGTCACGGCCTCGAACTTGATCCGCGCGTCCTCGCGCCGCTGGTAATAGGCCAGCAGCTCCTTCCACGGCGCCGCCAGGTCCTTGTGCGCGGCGATCGCGGCGACCAGCGTTCCGATCGCCAGGTCGCCCCGGATCGCGAGATAGCCGCCGATCGAATAGAAGCAGAACGGTCCCAGCTGGTTGATCGTGTTGTTGAGGAACTTGATGACGAACTTCCAGACGTAGATGTCGATCCGCACGTCGTAGATCCGGCCCAGGCGGCGCGTGAACTCGGCGCGCTCGAAGGCCGCCGCGCCGTGGCCGTGGATTTCCTGTGCGCCGGATACGCTCTCGCCGATGTGATCGGCCAGCCGGCGCACCAGACGGACCCGTTCCTTGCCCATCAGGTTGACCTTCCGTTGCAGCTTGGGGATTAGGTAGAACTGCAACGGATAGAGCGCGACCGCGGCGAGGGCCATGATCGGGTTCTGCGCCAGCAGGAAACCCAGAATCACCAGCAGGGTGCCGCCCTGGAACACCGGCAGCGAGAACGCCTCGCCGAAGAAGCCGCCGAGCGGTTCGGTCTCGGCGGTGATCATCTGGATCACCTCGCCCTGCGACGTCCGGCGGAAGGCGGGCAGAGGGAAGCGCAGCAGCCGCGCATAGAGCGCGTAGCGCAGCCGCCGCAGCATGCGTTCGCCGGTCCGGCCGCGATAGACGTTGATGGCGTATTTGAAGCCCTGGTTGATCGCGACCAGGGCGAGGAACAGGCCGCACAGCAGATACAGGTAATCGAGCTGGGCGAACCGGAACCCGAGCAGCTCGACCGGGAAGGCGGTCGCCTCGGCCTCGATGGCGCCGTTGATGATCTCCTTGGGCAGCAGATAGAAGCCGTAGAGGAACGGGTAGGAGACCACGGCAAGCAGCGTCAGCGCGATCTGCTGCCGCGCGCTGTAGCGGAGGATGTAGCGGTACACGCCCGTTTCCATCCCCCGGTTGTACGACGGAACGATGCCGCCCGACAATGGCCCGATCCGTCGGACGCCGGACGGGGCGCCCGCGGATCGTTTCGACGGGGAGCGCAGTATGAAAAACGGGGAAGTCGATTTTGCGAGCCGGGCGCGCGGCGTCCTGGTCGGGATCGCGACGGGCAACCTGTTCGGAATACGTCAGGAGGGGAAACCGCGGGAGCGCATCGCGCGCACGCGCCCCGATGGCGTACATGCGATCGAGGCGAGCAACGGATGGCCCGACGACGACGATCTGGCGCAGGCGATCGTCGTCGCCGAGGCGGCGGCGGAAGGCCCCCTGCGCCTCGACGATCTGGCGCGGAGGCTATGGTATTGGGGAGAGGCGAACGGCGCCGGAATGGGAGGGCTGACCCGGGACGCCCTCGCCTGGTTCGGCGGCGGTCCGCCGCAACGTCTCGCCTGCAATCGGCGGCGCGGAAGGGTCCGGGCGGCGAACGGCATGAGCGCCGCCGACGCTTCCCGTAAGGCCTGGATGGGTTCGCGCGCCGGCAACGGAGCGATCATACGTTGCGCCCCCGTCGCGGTTCGATGGGCGCGCGATCCGGCGCGGATCGTGCGGGAGAGCATCGTCAGCGCGGCCCCGACCCATTGGGACCCCCGCTGCGGCTGGTCGTGCGCGTTGGCCAATCTGGCGATCGCGGGGGCTCTGCGCGGGGAAGAGTTGAGCGGGCGGGAGTTGATGGAGCAGGCGCGGAACGGCGTGGAGGCGTCGATCGGGGAGCTCGGGCGATTCGGGTACGCCGCGGAAGCGCCCGGGAGCGTGCGGGAGGCGGTGGCGGAGGCCGAGCGGACCCCGCTGCGGGCGCTCGTGACCGACGTGGAGAACATGGGGTATACGCTGCTGACGCTGAAGGCGTGTCTGGTCGCGTATCGGGATTCGGAAAGCGTGGAGCAGGCGTTGCGGACCGTCGTCGAAGGCGGCGGGGATACGGACACCAACGGCGCGGCCGTGGGCGCGGTCGCAGGGGCCAAATTCGGCCTGGAGGGGATACCGGAAGACTGGCGCGCGCACGTCGCCGAGATCCGCGACGGACGGATCCCCATGGAGGCGTATGCGGACCGACTGATCGAGGCGGCGTCGCAATGAGGCGATCTTCATGGCGCGCCCCTGGGCGCTCGCCGGCGAAGGGCGGAAAGGCGCTCCCGATACGCAAGGCCGGCGGGGGAGCGGCCCGCGTCCAAGGAAAGTTCGGTGCGTGGGAAATTTTTGTTGATACAGGGATGTTTTCAGGCTATAGCCTTGTACAAGGTGATGGCTGCGAGCGGAGACTGGTCGTGTTGCGGATTAGCCGTACCTCGGTGCTCGGTAAGACAACGCCGAGCTGGGGCTGGCCCGCATGCTCCACCTCTGGAAATAAACAAGCAGCTACGTCGTCCGAGCAACTGGAGCTAGCCCACCTACATGTTGGATGTATTCGAGACCGAACTAGGGAATCAGGAACTCACCGTCATTGAGCGGATCGAGCTTCCGACCCGTGAAGAGATGACGGTGCCGGTTCCTGACGCTTACCGGACAGGACCCGTTGGCGACTGGCTGCTCTCGGATGATACCCTGAAGGGAAACCTTTGGCAACACCAAGCACTCGCTCTTGAGGCGTTTACGGCCGGCAACAATGCGGTGCTTGCGACGGGGACCGCTTCCGGCAAGTCCCTCGTGTTCCAGGCTGCCGCCATCAAGACACTTCAAGAAGATGGCGAATCCAAGGTTCTAGCGTTCTATCCCCTGAAAGCACTGGCGGCAGACCAAGTTGTGAGTTGGCGTTACGCTCTCAAAATGGCAGGCGTGCCGCAAGACTGGATTGCGATTTTCACAGGAGACATGCCGATACTGGAGCGCAAAGTCGCACTCGAAAATGCCCGGATCGTCATCGCTACGCCAGACGTCTGTCATACTTGGCTCATGCGGAATTTGGCAGATCGTGCTTTCAAGCGTTTTCTCGCAAGTATCGACCTTCTGGTTATCGATGAAGCACATGTTTTTGAAGCTGTGTTCGGCAGCAATGCCGCATTTCTATTCCGGCGGTTCCAGGCTGCCGCACGGATATGTCGGGCAAAAAATCGAGATGATCGTGCCCTTTCGGTCATCGCTGCGAGCGCCACGATTGCCAATCCCGGCGAGCACCTACACGCTCTGACAGGTCTCGACTTTGCCGTCATCGATGGGAATCAGGATAGCTCGCCTCAGCACGCTCGTTCGCTACTGCATGTAGCCTGCAGTCCTGATGAAACGCAGAGCATAATTTCAGACCTTCAAAGAGAGATGGTCGAGCGTTCCGATACGGGTAGCTTCATTACCTTCGTTGACTCGCGACAAGGTGTCGAACGGCTTGCTGCGCAAACAGAACACGATCTCGTAAACCCATATCGGAGTGGCTACGAGGCTGAAGACCGCGCTGCGATCGAAAAGGCGCTGCGGTCCGGCCGCTTGCGCGGTGTCGTCGCAACATCAGCTCTTGAGCTGGGTATCGACATTCCTCACTTCGCGGTCGGCTTGAACCTTGAACTGCCGGTGTCGCGGAAAGCGTTCCGGCAGCGGTTAGGGCGCATTGGCAGGTTCACGCCAGGCGCGTTTGCTGTCGTGGCCGAGGCCAGCGCGTTCCGGCGTTATGGTTCATCGCTTGAGGACTACTATCGAGGTTCTATCGAGCCATCCCGTCTATACCTCGAAAACAGATTCGTTCATTTCGCCCATGCGAAGTGTTTGGCAGAAGAGCTCGACATGTTAGGAGTGAAAGGACGGTCGGTCCCGCCAAGTAATATCGACTGGCCTTCCGGTTTCGCGAATGTCTACGAGTTCGCAAAAATAGACGGCACAAGGGTGCGTCCGCGGGAATTCGACCATATCGCCGGAATCGGTGGAGACAATCCACACTATAACTATCCTCTCCGCAACATTGGTGAGGAGAATTTTCAAATCGCAAGTAGCTCGGGACAATTGCAGCGAATCGGCAATTTGACATTACAGCAAGCCATTCGTGAAGCCTATCCAGGTGCCATCTACATGCACATGGGGCGGCGTTGGCGGGTTCGAGAATGGCGTAGTACAACCTGGGAGCGTGCTATTAGGGTTTCGCCATGGAAGGCACCAATTAACACACGACCGTTGATAAGGACGTTCGTCAACCTAAGTGTTGAACGTGACGGGTTGGTTGCTGGCAATTTCCGGAGGGGGACTCACGGATTCCTGGCGGAGTACCAACTTCAAATAACTGAACGTGTCGAAGGATATTGGGAACGTGGTGATAGAAAAAGCTATAGCGACCTGCGTCAAGACAATCCGCAAATGTCTCCGAAAATCCGCGATTTTCGAACGACAGGTGTCGTGCTCAAGATCGAGTCTCAATTGATGGGAGACGGTAACAACAAGCGGCAGCTTGCGAATGCGCTGCGCGATCTCGTGGTTCGTGAGTACAGCATCTCACCGCAAGATGTCGGCAGTGCATCCACCAATATCTCGATGGTCAAGGATGGCCAGCGCCATTCCATGAGCGATATGATTGTTATCTTTGATGCGACCTATGGTAGCCTCCGGCTCACGGAACCCGTATACAATGAACTCGATACTCTGATCGGAAGACTCGAGCGATCGAACGAGTTTTCATCGGATGGAGATGCACTGGCACCAGAACAAATCGTATCGGCACTACGCAGTTGGTTTGAAGAGCTCGAATCCGAGGACCCGGATAGCTTTTCGAGCATTGTCGATAGCAGCGGCAAGCCGCCATCAGATGGCCTGCTGTGGGTTTGGGCACCTGGAAGCATCGTGGCTAAACGCGATGCTCAAGGCGTATTGCGAGACATTGAGATTGTGGCCCCGGAGATTGTGTCTCTCGAAGGTTCACAGAAGCTTTTCTATCGATACAAGATCGATGGTCCTGGAACTGCCATGGTGTTGGGTGCTGCCATTGAACCGATTGGTAACGAATATAGTCTTCGGAAATGGGATCCTCGAACTTGCGAATATATTGAGGAAGAGAAACTTTAGTAACCGAAAAATGAAGTAAGATGCGCCATAGAATGGCTATCGGAATCATCCGTGCGTAAGTACGTTGGTACGTGTGAGTCGGTGTGGGACATGGGTGCTGACCGGTGCGCCAAAGCGTGGCTTAAGAAATGGCGAGGCGGAACACGAGGAAGGGGCGAGCTCTGCTAAGGCGTAAGACAAGGTGCCAAGCGTCGCCGAAATTCGCGACGGACGGATACCCATGGCGGCGTATGCGGACCGGCTTGTCGAGGCGATGTCGCAACAGCGCGATCCCCCTGGGCACTCGCCGGCGAAGGGCGGAACGGCGTTCCCGATACGCAAGGCCGGCGGGGGAGCGGCCCGCGTCCGAAGAAAATCGCTGCGCGGGCGATTTTTCGCTTGACATGGGGGAGTAGTTGTGCTACGATCCCCGTAGTCGACAGAAGCGACCGGGACCCCGCGGCGGATCGTCGGCGGGGTTTTTTCGGCGCCCGGATCAAGAAGGCTCCCGGGCCGGCTCTCTGCAATCGGAGATTGCGTGAGAGGCGACGAACGGGATGCCGGCGTCGCTTCTGCGCCGCGCCGGCCCGGCGGCCCGGGCCTGCCGGGCGCATTGAGACGGGCGGGCGCAGGGCGAGCGGCGCGCCGGGTCGGCAGGCGGTTTCCGGCGGCGAAACGCGCTTGCTTTTTCCCTGCTTTCGCCCTGTTTTTGGCTGGTTTTCGCTCTGCTTTTTCCGTGCTTTTTTCACGTAACCCGTTGATATGTAATGAAACTGCAAATTTTTCTCGCCGGAGGCGGGACGTTCGACCCTCATGCGCCGCCGCGGCCCCGGCCCGGCAGGGCAAGGCGCGTCGGCTCCGCGCCGGCGCGGATGGGATTCGACAGCGGGATCCGCTGCAATCGAAAATTGCATCGTCCCGTTGCGTGTGGATGCGGATGGCGGCCGGCTCGAAGTCGGAACGGCTTCGTCGCCGCAAGGCGGCCCCGGCCGCCGGACCGCCGCGCCCGTCTTTCGCCGGCGCGGCGGTGGGTGTAGGCTGCGCCGCCGGGCGGAGCCCGGGACGCGGGAAGCGACAGGAGGATGCGATGGACGCAGGATCGAACGCCTCGCGCGAACTCGATCGGATCACCGTCAAGAGCGACACGCGCGACATCCTCGCGCACGCCGCGAAGGACGCCAAGCGCAGGAAATTCGACGAGTTTCTGATCGTCGACGTGGACGCGCACGTCACCGAGACCGCGTTCTGGGGCGAGGTGGTCGAGCGCATCGACAGCGACGTCTACCGGCAGATGGCCAAGTCGTTCCAGGACCGGGTCGGTTCGCCGCCCGGCCTGCTCAACGCCCAGCCGGGGCTCCTCTATCAGGACGTGTTCGGGCGCATCCCCCATCAGCAGAGCCAGCAGGAAGCGTTCGACGGCGGCGGCGTCCACCGGCAGATCGCGCTGTCGCGGCGCGCCATGGATACGATGGGGATCGACTACATGGTCGTGTTCCCGACCCCGATGCTCAGCCTCGGCACCCATCCCCAGGCCGAGGTCGAGGTCGAGCTCGCCTGGGCGTTCAACCGCTGGCTCACCGAGGAGATCCTGGCCGAGGAGCCGCGGCTCAAGGGACTCCTCTATTTGCCCTACAACACGCCCGAGGCCTGCCCCCGCTTCGTCGAGGAGTTCGCCGACAAGCCCGGCGCGATGGGGTTCACCGTGACCAGCACCCGGTTCCGCCCGGTCCATCACAACGCCTATATGCGGCTTTACGCCATGCTGGAGGAGCGTCGCCTGCCGCTCGCCTTCCACGCCGGCTTCAACTGGAACGACGGCTCGATGAACCAGCTCAACCGGTTCCTGTCGATGCACGCGCTGTCCTTCGTCCATTGCAACCTGGTGCACATGACCAACTGGGTGATCAACGGCCTGCCGGAGCGCTTCCCCGCCCTCGACGTGCTGTGGATCGAAAGCGGCCTCGCCTGGCTGCCCTATCTGATGCAGCGGCTCGACTCGGAATACATGATGCGCTCCTCCGAAGCCCCGCTGCTGAAGCGCCGCCCGAGCGAATACATCAGGGAGATGTATTTCTCCAGCCAGCCGCTGGAACTGCACCACCCCAAGCTGGTCGAGGGCACCTTCGAGGCGATCGGCGCCGAGACCCAGCTGCTCTTCGCCTCCGACTGGCCGCACTGGGATTTCGACGGCCCCAGCGTCATCTACGATCTCGGCTTCCTGTCCGAGGGCGCCAAGCGCAACATCCTCGGCGGCAACGCGGCGCGGTTGTTCGGCATCCCCGACCCCTATATGGCGAGGGAGGCGGCGGAATAGGCGGCCCCGGCAAGCGCGCGGCGATGGCGACGACGGCGATGACGGCGCCCCGGTCGTCGATCACGCCCGAAGAACGGCTGCGCTCCGCGGCGCTGGTCGTCGTCGACATGCAGAACGACTTCGTCCGCGCCGGCGCGCCGCTCGAAGTGCCCGACGCGCGGGCCACCATCCCGGCCCATCAGGCGCTGATCGGCGCCTTCCGCGCGCGCGGCCGGCCGATCGTCTACACCCGCTTCCTGTCGCCGTCCGAATACTACCTGCTGTGGGAGTGGTCGCCCGAATGCCGGCCCGACACCAAGTGCTGCTGGCCGGGGCACGTCCGCGCCTATCGGGACCGGGGTCCGTTGGACTGCGCCGACGTGATCGACGAGATCCATCCCGAGCCCGGCGACGAGGTCGTCGACAAGTCGGGCTACGGCGCCTTTCACGATACCGGTCTCGACGCGATCCTCCGCGCGCGCGGCGTGGACGCCCTGGTGGTCACCGGCACCGTCACCCAGATCTGCGTCGAGGAGACCGCGCGCGAAGCCTTCCATCGCGGCTACAAGACGACGCTGGCGGAGGACGCGGTATCGTCGTTCGATCCCGAACTGCATGCGGCGACGCTCAGGAATTTCGCGATGAAGTTCGGCTGGGTCGAACGCAGCGACGTCCTGGTCGCCCGGCTGTGACCGAGAGCGCCGGGTAGGGAGGCGTCGGTGGATCTGGTCATCCTGTTGGCGATGAACGGGCTGGTCTGGGGGTTGATCGTAGCCCTCATCGCGCTCGGCCTGTCGATCATCTTCGGCCTTCTCGACATCATCAACGTGGCCCATGGCGACTTCTTCATGGTCGGCGCCGTCCTCGCCTGGACCGTCATCCAGTATGTCGACAACTTCTGGCTGGCGTTCCTGATCGTGCCGATGGTCGGGCTGCTCATGGGAGCGGCGATCGAGCGGCTGGTGATGCGGCCGATCGAGAACTCGGCGTCGCTGTCCATCGTCGCGGCCTTCGGGCTCTCGCTGATCATTCAGGAAAGCGTGCGCGGCACGTTCGGCGCCACGCCCAAGCGCATCCTCGATCCGATCGGGCTGTCCACCCCGATCTTCGACTTCAACTACGAGATCTACCGGCTGTTCGCGGCCGGCGTCGCCGTGGTCGCCATCGCCGCCTTCTTTCTGTTCCTGCACAGGACGAAGTTCGGCGCCTGGATGCGGGCGGTCCGCCAGGACCGCGACATGGCCATCGCCATGGGCGTGCCGGCCAACGTCGTGTTCGTCATGACCTTCGCCCTCGGCACCGCCCTGGCGACGCTGGGCGGCGTGGTCGCCGCGCCGATCACCTCGGTGGAGTTCCGCCTCGGCCTCGACGTGCTGCCGCTCTGCTTCATCGCCGTCATCATCGGCGGGCTGGGCAACCTGCCGGGCACCGCGGCGGCGGCCGTCCTCCTCTGCTTTCTGGAAGGGGTGATCACCAGCTTCACCGAGCCGACCACCGCCCGCATCGTGTCGCTGGCGCTGATGAGCGTCGTCCTGCTGTTGCGTCCGCACGGCATCTTCGCCCGGAGCCGGCGATGACGCCGACGGCCCCCGGCCGGCAGCGGCTCGCGGCCCTCGCCGCCTTCGCCGCGGTCATGGCCGGCCTGCCCTGGGTCCTTCCCGACTATCAACGCGTCTTCGCCGCCGAGATCTGCATCTGGGGTCTGTTCGCCCTGTCCTTCGCCCTGGTGTACGGCTATGGCGGGATGCTGTCCTTCGCCCAGGCCGTGTTCTTCGGTTTCGGCTGCTGGGGCTTCAACCTCGGCGTCTTCTATTTCGGCTTCAACGTCTGGGGGGCCGTGGTTTGCGCCCTCCTGGCCGCGGCGCTGATCGCGCTGCCGATCGGCTATTTCGCCACCCGCGTCCGGCAACACCACTTCCTGATCGTGACCGTGATCGTCTCGGTGCTGGTGCTGGCGGTCCTCGCCTCCGGCCATTGGCGCTGGATCGCCGGACCCTACGTCACCCGCTCGCTGCCGGCGCCGCCCGAGATCCCGCTGGGTTTGGCGACCTTCAGCTTCGCCAGCGAGACCACGGCCTATTACTTCACCGTCGCTATGGTCGGGCTCGCCCTGTGGGCGTCCTGGGCGCTGGTCCGTTCGCCCTTCGGACGCGCCCTGCTGGCGCTCAAGGACAACGAGATGCGGGCGCAGCTGATCGGACTCAACGTCAACTTCCTGCGCTGGATGATGTTCGTCGCCGCGGCCGGCGTCGCCGGCTATGCGGGCTCGCTCTACGCCCTGCTGGCGCGGTACACCAGCCTGGAGTTCTTCCACTGGACCTACTCCGGCAAGGCGGTGATCTGGGCCGTCATCGGCGGCGTGCAGTCGCTGTTCGGCCCGTTCGTCGGCGCCGCGTTCTACATGATCGCCAACGAGTATCTGTCGCGCCACTTCGAGCAGTTCATCGTCCTGTTCGGCGTCCTGATGCTGGTCATCCTGCGCTTCGCGCCGGACGGCCTGTGGGGCGTCTTCGTCCGGCGGCTGGCCGGCAGGGCGCGGCCATGACTCCGACTCGCCGCCCGCCCGGTCTGTCGCCGCAGAACGTCGCCGGTCTGGCGATCCTCGCCTTCCTGCTCGTCGCGCCCTACGTCGTGCCGCTGGTGCTGGACGAGTTCTGGGTCAACGTCACCGCCGAGCTGATGATCTGGAGCCTCTTCGCCGCCAGCGTCAACCTGCTGTTCGGCTATACCGGGCTGTTGTCGTTCGGCCAGGCGCTCTACTTCGGCACCGGAGCCTACGGAGTCGCCTTCGGCTTCGAGTATTTCGACCTTTCGTTCTGGCCGGCCTTCTTCCTCGGCGTCCTGCTGGGCACGTTGATGGCGGCCGTCGCCGGCGTCTTCGCCGTCCGTCTCACCTGGCATTACTTCGCCATCATCACGGTGGTGTTCTCGCTCATCTTCTACTTCATGGCGGTGGGATCGAAGGAGCTCACGGGCGGCGACGACGGGATGCCGTTCGACGTCCCGCCGGTCTTCGCCCTCGGCGGCGTCGAGATCACGCTGTTCGATCTCACCTTCCAGTACTACTTCATCATGGCCATCGTCGGGCTCGGCTTCTATCTCATGTGGCGGGTGCTCCGCAGCCCGCTGGGGCGCGCCTTCGTCGCCGTCCGGGAGAACGACCGGCGGGCCAGCCTGATCGGCCTCAGCCCCTACCAGGTCCGCTACCTGTCCTTCGTCATGGCCGGTTTCCTGGCCAGCCTGTCGGGCGTCCTGTTCTGCCTGTTCGCCCGCTACGCCACCGCCCAATACATGTTCTGGACCGTCTCCGGCGAAGGCGTCGTCTGGGCGATCGTGGGCGGGGCGGGGACGCTGTTCGGCCCGGCCATCGGCACCGCCTTGCTGATCGTCCTGCGCGAGGAGCTGTCGGCCTATTGGGAGCATTACCTGCTGCTGGTGGGGGCGATCGTCATCGTCGTCGTGACCTTCGCGCCGCAGGGCATCATGGGTCTGATCGACGGCTGGATCGCCGGCCGCAGGGCGGCGCGGGACGCATCGCGCGGCGACGGGAGAAGCGGCGGTGGCTGAACCGGTTCTGCGCATCGCCGGGCTGACCAAGGCGTTCGGCGGGCTGGTCGCGGTGGACAGCGTCGACTACGTCCTGCCGGGCGGCGACCTGCGCGCGATCATCGGTCCGAACGGCGCCGGCAAGACCACCCTGTTCAACCTGATCTCGGGCATGCTGACCGCCGATTCGGGCCGCGTCCTGCTGCGCGGCCGGGACATCACCGGCCGGGCGCCGCACGTCATCAGCCGGATGGGGGTGGCCCGCACGCTCCAGGTGAAGAGCGTGTTCGACGGGCTGTCGGTCTACGACAACGTCTGGATCGCCGCCCACGCCCGGTCGCGCAGGCTCCACCCCCTGCGCGCCGCTTCGTCCTACGCCGGGACGGCGGAGACGGTCGAAACCGTGCTCCGCGACGTGGGCATCGGCGAGCTGCGGGACGAGCAGGCCGGCAACCTGTCCTACGGCGACGTGGCCCTGGTCGAGATCGCCATCGCCCTCGCGATGAAGCCCAGCCTGCTGCTGCTCGACGAGCCCGTCGCCGGCATGAGCCTAGAGGAGACGCGCAAGACGGTGGAGAAGATCCGGCAGCTGTCCCGCCATCTGGACGTGATCCTGATCGAGCACGACATGGAGGTCGTGTTCGGCATCGCCGACGTGATCACGGTCATGAACAACGGCGCGATCCTGTGCGAAGGCGAACCCGCGGCGATCGCCAGGGACCCGCGCGTGCAGGAGGCCTATCTGGGCGCGCCGGAGGACGAGGAATGAACCGGTGCTGAAGCTCGACGGGGTGGTCGCCGGCTACGGCAAGAGCCGCGTCCTCCAGGGGGTCGACCTCGAAGTGGGTGACGGAGAGGCGGTCGCCCTGCTCGGCCGCAACGGCGTCGGCAAGACCACCACGCTGCGCGCGATCATGGGGCTCACCCGGCCGCGCGGCGGCGCCATCACCTTCGACGGCGCCCGGGTCGATACGCTGCCCGGCCACAAGGTGCCGCGGCTCGGCATCGGCTACGTCCCGCAGGGGCGCCACATCTTCCCCAACCTCACGGTCATGGACAATCTCTGCCTCGGGCTCCGGGGCGCGCCGCGGCCCGAACGGCTGAATGCGGTGCTGGATCGCTTCCCGCGCCTGCGCGAGCGATCCCGGCAGATGGGCGGCACCCTGTCGGGCGGCGAGCAGCAGATGCTCGCCATCGCCCGCTGCCTGATCATGGAGCCGAAGATCCTGCTGCTGGACGAGCCGACCGAAGGCATCATGCCGAAGCTGGTGGCCTCGCTCCGCGACGAGATCCGCGCGATCAACGACGCCGGCGTATCCATCCTCTTCGTCGAGCAGAACATCGCCGCGGCGCTCGCCGTATGCTCGCGCGCCTACATCATGGAAAAGGGCGCCGTCTGCTACGAGGGGACGACCGACGAACTCAAGTCGAAGCCGGAGATCATTCCCCGGCTTCTGGGCGTATCGACGTGATCCGGCGCACGGACACGAACGGAGGAGACGATCGAATGTCGACGACACGACGCAGTTTCATGAAGACCTTTCTGGCCGGCGGCGCGATGGGGCAGGCCGTCAACCTGACGATCGCCGGGAACCTGTTCGCCAAGACGGCCGGCGATCCGATCGTCATCGGCCATCAGTGCGACCTCACCGGCGGCATATCGTCCTGGGGCTACTGGCTCGACAAGGCGGCCGAGAAGGCGGTCGAGCACCTCAACGGCAAGGACGGCATCGCCGGGCGCCCGGTCAAGCTGGTGACCGAGGACACCGAGACCAACCCGCCGACCGGGGCGCGCAAGTTCCGCTCGCTGGTGCAGCGCCATCGGGCCGACTTCGTGCTCGGCTCGGTCCATTCGGGGATCGACCTGGCGACCGTTCCCATCGCCAAGGAGCTCAAGACCGTATACATCCCCAACGGCATGGCCGCCGAGATGACCGGCAAGAAGGGCAACCGCTACACCTTCCGCGTCGGCAGCGACACCTATTCTCAGGCCGCCGCCGGGGCCGAGTGGGCGACCAAGAATCTCGGCGTCGAATGGACCTTCATCTTCGCCGATTACGGCTGGGGCTGGAGCCACTTCAACGAGCATCGGCCGATCCTCGAGAAGCTGGGCGCCAAGGTGAATCCGCCGATCGCGGTGCCGCTCGACGCCAAGGACCTGCTGCCCTATTTGGCCAAGGTGCCCAAGAGCACCACCCAGCTCTACTCGATCTTCTTCGGCTCTCAGGCGGTGGCCCTCTACACCCAGTCGAAGGCCATGGGGCTCGACAAGGACATGTCCCGCTACTCGGTGCTGTGCACTCACGAGTCCATCTCGCCCAAGGACATCGGCGGCGCCTCCGAGGGCGTGAACCTGCTCGAATATCATCCGCGCATGCTGAAATACAAGGACACGCCCCATAACCGGCGGGTGCGCGAACTGATGGCGGTGGATGCGGTCGACGCCCGCGAACGGGGATCGAAGCGGATCCTGGCGGGCAGCCATTACTGGCAGGTCTGGGAGAGCGTGTTCTTCGTCAAGAAGGCGATCGAGAAGAGCGGCTGGAAGTCGAAGAAGGACACGCCCGACTTCATCCAGGCTCTCGAAGGGATGGAGGTGAAGGAGTCGTTCGAGCATCCGCAGGGCGACAAATACATCCGCGCCATGGATCACAAGGCGGTCATCAACTTCCACATGAGCAAGGTGGAGAACGGCGAGATCCACGTGAAGCACGCGATCCCCGCCGCCGAGGTGGAGCGCCACTTCCCGCCGCGCTACGACTTCACCAAGGAGTCCTTCTGAGCGTCGCCCGCGCGCGCCGGGGCGGACTTCGCCGCCCCGCGCGCGCGGGACTCGTGGTTCGCCCGTTGCGCGCGCATCGCCGATGACGGCCCGCCTCGCGAATCGCCGGCCGGGCCGACCCCTGGCCGCCGCCTGGACGGGGAGCGGCGTCGTCGTCGCGGCGGCCGTCCTCCTCACCTGCCTCGTTCCGCCGACGATCTACGCGCTGCTGGTGTGGAGCCGGTTCGGCTTCCTCGCGATTTCGGGCTACCTGCCCTATGAGGAGCTGCGCCAGGCGGCGGCCGGTCTCGACCCGGCGGCGCTGCTCGCCGCCCCGGTCTGGTCGATGAACATGACCAGCGGCCTGCTGCTGTCCAACATGTACGAACTCACGGTCGGGCAGCTGCTGGCGACGCTGGCCATGGGCGCGGCGATCGGGTTCAACCTCGTCGCCTACGCCGCCCCGCGCGACGCCTGCGGCGTCGGCGGCGGTTCGGGCGCGGCGGCCGCGGCCGGGTCCGGGCTGCTCGCCTCGGTCGGGGCCGCCAGCACCGGCATCATGGGGTGCTGCGGCTCGGGCGTCGCCGGCGGCGTGCTCGCCCTCGCCGGGCTCGGCGCCGGCAGCGCCGCCGCCCTCGCCGACTGGTCCATGCCGGTCCAACTCCTGCTGATCGCCGGCCTCGTCCTCAACTGGCTGCGGCTCCGCCGCCGGCGCGCCGGTTGACCGGCCGGTTCCGCGGTTCAGCGGCTCGCCATCGCGAAGCCCGCCACCGCGACCGCCATGCCGGCGAGGGCGAGCGCGCCCAGCGTCTCGCCGAACATGGCGTATCCCATCGCCGCGGTGACCGGCGGCGTCAGATAGAACAGGCTCGTCACCTTGGCCGCCTCGCCGATCCGCAGCAGGTAGAACAGCAGGTTGAAGGTGAAGATGGTGAGCACGATCACCAGCCATCCGAGGGCGAAGACGAACTCGCCCGTCCATTCGACCGCCCGCGTCTCGAAGGCGAGGGCGAGCGCGCCGATCAGGATCGCGCTCGCCGCCTGCTGGATCGCGGCCCCGGTGCGAAGGTCCATGTCGGCGCAGTAGCGCTTCTGACAGATCGCCCCCAACGTGATGCTGAGCAGGCAGAAGGCGGCGAGCGCGAATCCCTCGACCGTCCCCTCGGCGATCGAGAGCTTGCGCCCGACCACCAGCCCGACCCCCAGGAAGCCGAGCGCCAGCCCGATCCATTGCCGCCGGGTGACGGTCTCGCCCAATACGCGCCCGGCCGCGGCCGCGGTCAGCAGCGGTTGCAGCCCGAGCACGACCGCGAGCGTTCCGGTCGCGACGCCCCGTTCGATCGACGCGAACACCCCGATCAGATAGAGCCCCTGGATCAGCAGCCCGGCGACCGCAATATGGCGAAACTCGGTCCAGCTCGCCGGCCAGGGGGCGCGCCAGGCCGCGGCGATCGCCGTCATCAGCAGCGCGCCGCAGCAGAAGCGGAGGGCGAGGAAGGTCGCGGGCTCGGCGTAGGGCAGCCCGAACTTGGTGAAGACGTGGCCGGTGCTCCACAGCGTCACGAAGACGAACGGCGCGACGGCGAGGAGCGACCGGCTCGCCGGGGAGGCCGGCGCGCCTATCGCCGCCCCCCGCCGGTTCGGGTCGCCAGCGCTACGCCGCAGACCGCGACCGCGAACCCGACGAGCGCCGCGGCGCTCAACCGCTCGCCATAGGTGAGATAGCCCAGTACCGCGGCCGTCGGCGGCGTGAGGTAGAACAGGCTGGAGACGCGGGCCGCCTCGCCCCGCCGCAGCAACAGGTAGTAGATGTTGACCGCGGCGAAGGAGAGCGCCAGCACCATCCAGGCCAGCACGAAGCCGAGTTCGGGTCGCCAGTCGATCGTCCGCGTCTCGACCGCAAGGGCCAGGGCGAAACTGGCCGCCGCCGCGGCCGCATGCTGGATCGCCATGCCGCTGCACAGGTTCATGTCGGCGCAGAAGCGTTTCTGATAGAGCGAGCTCGCGGTGATCAGGATCGGCGTCAGGCAGATCACGCCGTAGCCGAGGCTCGAGCCGGCGCCGGCGGTCGCCCGCTCCGCCATCACGCAGGCGACGCCGCCGAAGCCGAGAACGAAGCCGGCCCACTGGCGGTGGGAAACGCGCTCGCCCAGCCACGGTCCGACCGCGGCCGCGGTGAGCAGCGGCTGCATTCCGGCGACGAGCGCCGCGACGCCCTGGCCTACGCCGCGATCGAGGGCCACGAACATGCATCCCAGATAGGCCGACTGGAACAAGACGCCGACGACCGCAATATGCGCCGCCTCGCGCCCGTCGCGCGGCCAGCGCGCGCCGACGAACGGCATCGCGGCCAGCGCCAGGGCTACGCAGAGCGCGGAGCGCAGCGACAGCAGCGTGAACGGTTCGACGAACTGGAGCCCGAATCGGGTGACGGGAAAGCCCGAAGCCCATAGCAGGACGAACAGGCCCGGCGCGAACAGGATCCAGAGCGGCGCGCCGCGCCTGCCGGACCCGGCGGTCATGCGCGCCCGGGGTTCACCGCGTCGCCAGCGCCACGCCGGCGACCGTCACCGCCATGCCCGCCAGGGCGAGCGGGGCCAAGGTTTCGTGAAAGGCGAGCCAGCCCATGACCGCGGTCGTCGGCGGGCTCAGATACATCAGGCTGGTGACCCTGGCCGTGGCGCCGCTCCGGACCAGCCAGTAGAACAGCCCGAAGGCGAGGACCGACAGGCCGAACGCCGTCCACAGGACGGCGAAGACGAACGCGCCCGTCCAATCGACCGCCATGGTCTCGAACGCGCCGGCGAGGGCGAACATCACCCCGCAGGACGCGACGTTGTGCACGACCACGCTGCATCGGACGTCGATATCGGCGCAGAAGCGCTTCTGATAGAGCGTCCCCAACGTGATCGAGACCAGCCCGAACGCGCCCATGGCGAGGCCGGCGTCGAGCGCGCCCGCGACCTGGACCCGGTCGGCGACCACCATGGCGAGGCCGGCGAAGCCAAGCACGAGGCCGAGCCATTGCGCGAGGCCGACCCGCTCGCCGACCAAGCGCCCGGCCAGCACGCCGGTGAGCAGCGGCTGGAACCCGACGATCAGCGCAATGACGCCGGTCGAGACGCCGAGATAGATGCCGTAATAGGCGCCGACCAGATAGAAGCTCTGCAACAGCAGCCCGGCGACGACCATGTGGAGATAGCGGCGCGGCTCCGTCGGCCATCCGATCTTCCAGAAGCCGCAGATCGCCGCCAGGACGACGCTGCTGACGACGAAACGGATGCCGAGGAACGTGAACGGCTCGGCGTAGGGGAAGCCGTACTTGGCGGCGACGAACCCGCTGGCCCAGAAGAAGATGAACAGCCCCGCCGCGGACCACCAGAGCGCATTCAACGGCGTCGCGGCGTCTGTGGGCATGTTGGCGTGGACCGGGTGCTGCGGGCCGGGCGCTGCGGACCGGGCGTGGGTCCGACGACGCCGCGGAGTCTACTCCGCCCCCGCGCCCGCGCAAGGGATGCGCCCCGGTCCCGACGGGAAGATCGTCGGCCGCGGCGTCGCCCGCCTGTGCTAGGTTGCGCCGGTTGCAGCAACCGGTTCCGATCGCGGCGGCATGAGCTACCGGGCGTTGAGGACTCGTCGGGCCAGGGTCGCCTTCGCCCATGACGTCGTCATGGCGGGGCTGTCGCTGCCGCTGTCGCTGCTGCTGCGGCTCGGCGGCGACGCCTGGACCTATGGCGGATCGCCGCCGCTGCAATCGACGGTCCTGTTCACCCTGGTCGCCGCGGCCGTCTTCTGGTCGATGCGTCTCTACGGCGGCGTCTGGCGCTACGCCTCGCTCAACGACCTCGCGATGATCGCGCGGGCGGTGACGGTCGCGATCCTGGTCTTCTCGCTGCTGATGTTCCTGTTCACGCGGCTCGACGCGGTGCCGCGCTCGACCTTCGTCATCAACTGGTTCGTCCTGATGATCCTGCTCGGCGGGCCGCGCGTCGTCTACCGCATGTTCAAGGATCGCCGCATCGCCGGGTCGTTCGAGCGCAACGGCGGCTCGCGCATCCCGGTGCTGCTGGTCGGCGCCGGCGACGAGGCCGAACAGTTCATCCGCGCCGTCGACCGCAACGCCCGCGCCGCCTACCGGGTCGTCGGGCTGATCGACGAGAAGGGAGCGCGGATCGGGCGCAGCATCCACGGCGTTCACGTCCTGGGCGACGTCGGCGGCCTGCCGCTCGTCTTCGAGCGGCTGACGCGCGCGGGCAAACGTCCGCAACGGTTGATCCTGGCCACGGAGCGGATCGACGGCGCGGTCGTGCGATCGCTGGTCGAGATGTCGGAAGCGTTGGGCGCCGGCGTCTCCCGTTTGCCGAAGCTGACCGATCTGCAAACGGGTCCCGGCGGCGCCGACATCCGGCCTGTGGCGGTCGAAGACCTGCTGCGACGTCCGCAGACGATGCTCGACCGCGCGCGGATGGCGGCTTTGGTCGAGGGAAGACGCATACTGATTACCGGGGCGGGCGGCACGATCGGCCGCGAGCTCGCGCGCCAGACCGCCGCCCTCGGGCCGGCCGGCCTTTGCCTGCTCGACAATTCGGAGCATCATCTCTACGAGATCGATCTGGAGATCGACGAACGCTGCCCCGATCTCCGCCGCCGGTCGATCCTCGCCGACATCCGCGACGCCGACCGTATCCAGGGGATCGTCGCCCGCGAACGGCCGGCGCTGCTGTTTCACGCCGCGGCGCTCAAGCACGTGCCGATCGCCGAGACCCATGCGGAGGAGGCGATCCTCACCAACGCCATCGGCACGCGCATCGTCGCCGACGCCTGCCGGGCCGGCGGCGTCGACGCGATGCTGCTGATCTCGACCGACAAGGCGGTCAACCCGGCCGGCGTGATGGGGACCACCAAACGGATCGCCGAGAGCTACTGCCAGGCGCTCGACCTGTCCGGCGCCGGTCCCGACCGGACCCGCTTCGTCACCGTGCGGTTCGGCAACGTGCTCGGCTCCACCGGGTCGGTGGTGCCGCTGTTCCAGCGCCAGCTGGCGGCGGGCGGCCCGTTGACCGTGACCCATCCGGACATGACGCGCTATTTCATGACCACGCGCGAGGCGGTGGAGCTTGCCCTCGAAGCCTGCGCGCTGGGCGCGCGCGATCGGGAGAACGCGGGCAAGATCTACGTTCTCGACATGGGCGATCCGGTTCGCATCGTCGATCTCGCCCGGCAGATGATCCTGCTCGCAGGGCTCGAGCCCGATACCGACGTGAAGATCGAATATACCGGGCCGCGCGCCGGCGAAAAGCTCGCCGAGGAACTGCTGCACGAGTCCGAACGGCCCGCCCCGACCGAGTATCGGGGCATTCTGCTGGCGGCGCCCCGCACCGCCGACCACGCATTCCTGGCGCGGACGCTGGAGGAGCTGGCGGCGGCGGCGCGGCGGGGCGACGGGGAGCGGAGCGCCGCCCTCCTTCAGCGTCTCGTGCCCGAATACCGGCCCGGCGGCGGGATGCGGGGCGAGGCCGCGGCGCGGTGATCGCGCGCGCCCTGATCTCGGTATCCGACAAGGCGGGCGTCGTCGAATTCGGCCGCTTCCTCGCCGGCCGCGGGGTCGAAATCCTGTCCACCGGCGGCACCGCCGCGGCGCTGATCGAAGCGGGGATCGCGGTCCGCGACGTGCGCGACCTTACCGGCTTCCCCGAAATCCTGGACGGCCGGGTCAAGACCCTGCATCCGGCCGTCCATGGCGGCATATTGAGCCGACGCAGCGATCCGGCGCATGTCCGCGCGATGGCCGATCACGGGCTGGCGCCGATCGACCTGGTCGCGGTCGACCTCTACCCGTTCGAGGCTGCCGCGGCGGCGGGCGCGGCCGAAGCGGAAGCGATCGAGCGGATCGACGTGGGCGGTGTGGCCCTGATCCGCGCCGCGGCGAAGAACCACGAATGGGTGACCGTGATTACCGACGGCGCGGACTACGACGTGGTCGCCGCCGAGATGGCGCGGAGCGGCGGCGCCATCTCGGCCGGGCTGCGGCGGCGGCTGGCGGGCAAGGCGTTCGCCCGCAGCGCGGCCTACGATGCGGCCATCGCCTCCTGGTTCGGCGCGGCGGGCGCGGCCGGGCCGGGCGAGGACGAGCCGGGTCCGTATGCGGTGGTCGCCGGGTCGCTGGCGCAATCGCTGCGCTATGGCGAGAATCCGCATCAGCGGGCGGCGTTCTATCGCACCGCCGACCGCCGACCGGGCGTCGCCGGCGCGGCGCAGCTGCAGGGGAAGCAGCTCAGCTACAACAACCTCGCCGACGCCGACGCCGCCTTCGAGCTGGCGGCCGAGTTCGACCGGCCCGCGGTCGCGATCGTGAAGCACGCCAACCCGTGCGGCGCAGCGGTCGCGGACGCGCTGTCCGACGCTTGGCGCCGGGCGCTGTCCTGCGATCCGGTGAGCGCCTTCGGCGCCGTCGTCGCGGTCAACCGGCCGCTCGACGCCGCCGCCGCGGCGGCGCTCGCCGACCTGTTCGTCGAGGCGATCATCGCCCCTCGCGTCGAGGCCGACGCCCGCCGGCTCCTCGCCGGCAAGACCGGCCTGCGGCTCCTCGAAGCCGGCGCGGTCCCCGACCCGGCGGCGCCCGGCGTGAGCATCCGTCAACTGTCGGGCGGTTTCCTGTTGCAGACGCGCGATTCGGGCCGGGTCTCGGCCGGCGAAATGAAGGTGGTCACGCGGCGCGCGCCGACCGGACGCGAGCGGGACGACCTCCTGTTCGCCTTCGCCGTGTGCAAGCACGTGAAGTCCAACGCCATCGTCTATGCCAAGGACGGCGCCACGGTCGGCATCGGCGCCGGCCAGATGAGCCGGGTCGACTCGTCCCGAGTCGCCGCGCGCAAGGCGGCCGAGACCGCGGCGGCGGCGGGTCTGGCCGAGCCGCCGACCATGGGCTCGGTGGTCGCGTCGGATGCGTTCTTTCCCTTCGCCGACGGGCTTATCGCCGCGGCCGAGGCCGGGGCCACCGCGGTCATCCAGCCCGGCGGCTCGGTGCGCGACCCGGAGGTCGTCGCCGCCGCCGACGAGCGCGGGCTCGCCATGCTGTTCACCGGACGGCGGCACTTCCGCCATTGAAGCGGGCGGGGGCCTTGCCTCGCCTCGCTATCCCGCCGTCTCCGGCGGCGGCTCGCGGACCGACAGCAGCAGCGCCAGCCCGATCAGCAGGAAGGCGATCACCGTCGCCATGCCGGCGCGCTGCGAGTCGTAGGCGAGGGTGACCCAGGCCAGGATCGCCGGGCCCAGAAAGGCCGTGATCTTGCCCGACAGGGCGAACAGGCCGAACATCTCGCTTCGCATGTCCTCCGGGGCGAGCCGCGCCATCAGCGACCGGCTGGCCGCCTGGGCCGGCCCCATGAACAGGCCCAGCGGCAGGGCGAGCGCCCAGAACGTGGACTTCGACTCCACCAGCAGCAGCGGGACGCCCAGGGCGATCAGCCCGACCAGCGCGATCAGGATCGTGCGCTTGGCGCCGATCCAGTCGTCCACCCAGGCGAAGGCCGCGGCGCCCAGCCCGGCGGTCACGTTGAGGGCGATGCCGAACTGGATGATCTCGGCGAGGCTCATGCCGAACGTGCCGGCGGCGTAGATGCCGCCGAACGCGAACATGGTGTTGAGCCCGTCGATATAGAACAGGCGGGCGAGCAGGAAGCGGCCGATATTGGCGTATCGCCGGATTCCGCGGAGGGTGCCGAGCAGCGTCTGCGCCGCCTCGCGGACCGCCCGCGCCCCGCCGACGCCGGTGGGCGGCGCGTCGGGGGTGAACAGGAACAGCGGCGCCGCGAACAACGCGAACCAGATGGCCACCATCGGGCCGGTGGCGCGGATGTGCTCGGCCGAGTCCTTGTCGAGTCCGAACGCCGGCGTGTCGGTCTGCACGAAGGCGAGCAGCGCCGCCGCGAGGCAGACCAGGCCGCCCAGATAGCCGACTCCCCAGGCCCAGCCCGAAAGGCGGCCGATGCCGCCGCGCGGCGCGATGTCCGGCAGCATCGCGTTGTAGAACACCATCGCCATCTCGAACGCCGTGTTGGCGAGGGCGAAGAAGATCAGGCTCCACAGCACGAATGCCGGGTCGGGCCGGGCGAACCAGAGCAGCGCTGTGGCGACGATGCAGACCGCGCTCAGCCCCGCCAGCCACGGTTTCCTCGGCCCGGTCCGATCGGCGAGGGCGCCGAATAGCGGGCTCGCCAGCGCTACCGCGAGGCCGGAGAGGGCCAGCGCCTGGCCCCATTGGGCCTGGCCCAGGACCGGCGACTCGGCGACCGCTTGCGTGAAATAGGTCGCGAACACGAAGGTGAGAATCACCGTCGCGAACCCGGAATTGGCCCAGTCATAGAGGCACCAGGCGATGCGCGCGCGGGGCGACGCGCCGCCCCGGGCCGCGGCCGGTCGCGGGGGCGTGTCCATGGCGCGACTATAGCACGGCCCCGTCGGCGACGTTTTCGATTGCGCCCGCCATCGCGGCTGTGCCAGCATCGGCCCGTCATCTACGCGAGGGAGAGGCTCACATGTCCGATGCGTTGCAGCGGTTCTGCGCCGACTGTCGCGACATCCTGCGGGCGGATCCGGGGCGGTCGGGGCGCGAACGGGTGCGCGACCGGCTGGAGGCGCTGCTTGTCGACCGGGCGTTCGTGGACGCCCATTGCGGTCCCGACGCGCAGCAGGGCGTGCACGTGCTCTACGACGACCCGGAGCTGGGTTTCCAGGTGCTGGCGCATATCAACGACAAGGCGCGCCGGTCGCCGCCGCACGATCACGGCGAGTCGTGGGCGATCTACGGCCAAGCGACCGAGTTCACCGACATGATCGAGTGGGAGCGGACCGACGACGGCAGCGATCCGTCCCATGCCGAGCTGCGGCCCGCCAGGCGCTACCGGCTCCAGCCGGGCAAGGCCGGCATCTACGACGACGGCAAGATCCACTCGATCGACTATCCGGACCGCTCGCGCTTCGTCCGCGTCACCGGCGCCGACCTCGATCGCATCCCGCGCATCAAGATCGACCCGGACTCGGGCCGGATCGATCGGATGGACCCGCAGCAGGCGACGTGACCCGCTCTGCGTCCGAGAGAGGTCCGAGCGAGGGAAACGTCATGACGAGCGATGCGAAACCGCCCTTCCGCGCCGATCACGTCGGCAGCCTGTTGCGCCCGGCGGCGCTGCTCGACGCCCGCGCCCGGCGGGACAGGGGCGAAATCGGGGCGGAGGAGCTGCGCGCAGTCGAAGACGCCTGCATTCGCGACGTCGTCCGCATGCAGCAGGACGTGGGCCTGCGCGGCGTCACCGACGGCGAATATCGCCGCACCTTCTGGCATCTCGACTTCCTGGAGCGGATCAAGGGCGTCAAGGTGACCGAGGGCAAGTTCGCCGCCCATTTCCGCCGCGACGACGGCTCCGACGTGGGTTTCGTCCCGCCGACGATGACCGTGGACGGCCGGCTCGAACGGACCCGCGGCATCCAGATCGAGGATTTTCGCTTCCTCCGGTCGGTCGCCCGGGCCCTGCCCAAGGTAAGCATCCCGTCGCCCTCCATGCTCCATTTCCGCGGCGGGCGGGAAGCCATTGACAAGCGCGCCTACCCCGACATGGCGGATTTCTACGCCGATCTCGCCCGCGTCTATAACGAGGAGATCCTGGCCCTCGCCGAAGCGGGCGCGCGTTATCTGCAGATCGACGACACCAACTTCGCCTATCTGTGCGATGCGCGCATCCGCAGGGCGACGGAGGAGCTGGGCGAGGATCCGGATGACCTGCCGCGCGCCTATTGCAAGCTGATCAACGATTCGATCGCCGGCCGGCCGGCCGACATGGCGGTATGCGTGCATATGTGCCGCGGCAATTTCCGCAGCGCCTGGGTCGCCGAGGGCGGCTATGAGCCGGTCGCCGAGGCGCTGTTCAGCGAGCTCGACGTGGACGGCTATTTCCTGGAATACGACGATCACCGCTCGGGCGATTTCGCGCCGCTGCGCTTCGTCCCGAAGGGCAAGACGATCGTGTTGGGGCTGGTCACGTCCAAGTCGCCGACCCTCGAACCCAAGGACGAGCTGAAGCGGCGGATCGACGAGGCGGCGAGGCGCGTTCCCCTGGACCAGCTGGCGCTCAGCCCGCAATGCGGCTTCTCATCGACGGTCCACGGCAACGAGCTCACGATCGACGACCAGCTCGCCAAGCTCGGGCTGATCGTCGGCGTGGCGGAAGAGGTCTGGGGGGCGGTCTGAGCCGCCGGCGGTCACGCCGCGACCGGGAAGTGGACCGCCAGCCAGTCGCGCAGGAGGCCGTTCACGCGCCGGTCGTCCCGGGCGAGCATGAAGTGATCGACGCCGGCGAGCAGATGCAGTTCGGTCGGTTGGCCGGCGCGCTTGAACAGTTCGATCGACTGTTCGGTCGGCGTGACCGAGTCGTCGGCGGCGTGAAGCAGCAGCAGCGGGCGCGGCGCGATGTCGCCCACCACGTCGTCGGCGCGGAAGTCCATCATGCTCTGCGCCGTCTCGGCCGGGAACGCGGACACCGCGCCCGTCGCCAGATTGCCGCGCAGCCGCGGCGGGATGGGTACGATGTCGTCGCGCGGCACCATCAGCGACTCGCCCGTGCGTTCGCGATGGCGCCGGCCGTCTTCGAGCATCCGGGTGAAGCGCCGCCACGCCGCGGGCGTCGCGTGCTGGCCGCGGAACTTGCGCTCGCCGTCGCCCCAGCCGCCCGACGAGACCACCGCCGCCACCCGCTCGTCGACGCCGGCGCTGTAGATCGCGACCGCGGCCCCGAAGCTCGAGCCCAACGCGCCGATGCGGGCGGCGTCGACCTCCGGGCGGGTCGCCAGGTAGCCGAGCGCGTTCCGGACGTCCGCCACCTGATCGAGGCAGAGGATGCGCCCGAACTCGCCCTCGCTGTCGCCGCAGCCGCGCATGCTGAACCGCATCGCGACGTAGCCCCAGGCGGCGAGAGTCCGCGCCGGCTGCACCGAATTGCCGCTCTCCATGTTGCTGCCGAAGCCGTGCAGCACCAGGAAGGCCGGCCGCGTCTCGCCCGCGGCGAGGCCGGGCGGAAGGTGAACCGCTCCGGCGAGGGCGAGTCCGTCCGACGCGAAGGCGACGCGCTCTTCCATCGTTCGACCCCCCGCCGACCCCGGGTCGAACTCGCCGGCCGGGGCGGGGGTTGTCAAGGGAAGAACGGCGCGACCGGCCCGACCGGCGTGACCGGCCTGGTTTCGGCGGCGGCGTTGACCGGGTTCTCGACCGCCGCGTTCGCCGCCGCCGGCGCCGTTCCGCTCTCGAACGGACTCTGATACATGGACCGGGACCTTCTGCTCCGCGGCGGCCTGCTGATCGACGGCGCCGGGAGCCCCGGCCGCCGCGCCGACGTCGCCATCCGCGGCGACCGGATCGCGGCCGTGGGCGACGCCGTGGGCTCCGCCGGCGGCGCCCGCGTCATCGAGGCGGCGGGCCTCGTCGTGACCCCCGGCTTCATCGACGTGAAGACCCATTCGGACTGGACGCTGCCCTTGATGCCGGCGGCGGAGAGCAAGGTCCGTCAAGGCGTGACCACCGAGGTGATCGGCCATTGCGGCTATTCCTGCGCGCCGGTTCTGCCCGGCAAGGCGGCGGCCCTCGCCGAATATCTGGGCCCCAGCGCGCCCTGGCTCGACTTCCGCGACACCACGTTCGGCGCGTATCTGGACTCCTATCCCGCCACCGCGGTGAACGTGGTCATGCTGGTCGGCCACAACACGCTGCGGCTGATGACGATGGGGCTGGACGACCGCCCGCCGACGCCGGACGAGCTCGCCCGCATGGCCGCCCTGCTCGAAGAGGCGCTGGCCGCCGGCGCGCTCGGCCTGTCGTCGGGCCTGTTCACCGCCCCCGGCTGCTATGCCGACGGCGAGGAGCTGATCGAGCTCGGCAGGATCCTCCGCCGCCGCGGCGCACGCTACTTCACCCATCTCCGCGACGAGGCCGACGCCGTGTTCGAGTCGGTCGACGAGGCCATCGAGTTCGGCGAACGCGCGGGCGTCCACGTCCAGGTCGTCCATCTGAAGCTCTCAGGGATGGACAATTGGGGCCGGGCGCCGGAACTGCTCGACCGGTTCGCCGCGGCGCGCCGGCGGGGCGTCGCCATCGACTGCGACCAATACCCCTATACCGCGGCGAGCAACCCGCTCCGCAACCTGCTCCCCAGCTGGCTGCAGGAGGGCGGGTTGGACCGCATGCTCGCGCGCCTGGCGGCGTCCGACGTCCGCGCCCGGCTGCGCCGCGACGTCGATGCCCGCGGCCTCAACAATTTCGGCCGCATTCCGTCCTGGGACGCCGTCCGCATCTCGATCTCGCCCAACCTGCCGCAGGAGGCCGGGCGGACCGTCGGCGACATCGCCCGGTCGCGCGGAGCCGACCCGTTCGAGGCGGCCCTCGACCATCTGGTCGCCGACCGCGGCCAGACCCGCGTCCTGGTCGAGTCGATCTCGGAGGACGACGTCCGCGCGTTCGTGACCTCGCCCGACATGCTCGTGGGCTCCGACGGCAACGCCGTCGCGCCTTACGGGACGACCGGCCAGGGCAAGCCCCATCCGCGTTTCTACGGGACCTTCGCGCGCGTCCTCGGCCATTACGTGCGCGATATCGGGCTGCTGCCGCTGCACGGCGCGATCCGCAAGATGACCGGGGCCGCCGCCGCCGCGCTCGGCTTGCGCGACCGGGGCGTGGTCCGCGCGGGCTACCGCGCCGACCTGACGCTGTTCGATCCGGCGACGATCGCCGAGCGCGCGACCTACGCCGACCCGCACGCCTATGCCGTCGGCGTATCGCACGTGATCGTCAACGGCGAGCCGGTGATCGCGCATGGCGAGCATACCGGCGCGCTCCCCGGCAGGGCGCTCAGACCTCGTTCCGCCGATCCGCGAAGCGCGGCGCCCTGACGCTGGCCTCGAACTCCGCCGCGAGGGTCCGGGCCGCCGCCGTGGGCCCCGCCGAATCCTTCGGCGATCAAATCGACCGCTTCGATCTCGACGGCGATCAACGTCTTGCAGAGCTCCGCCAACGGATCGGAAAAATCCCCTTCGAGGACGGCCAGGGCATGGTTGCGGACGTCTATGTCGAAGCCCGCTCGTTCGAGATCTTCGAGGGTCATGTCGCTGGCGCGGCGGTTATGGAATTGTAGCCATACGTGTCCCAGCTGGGCGCGTAGTCGTCGCGCGCCTGGTCTCCCCAGACGATCCAGTTGGCGCGGCGGCCGCGGCCGAACAGCTCGAGATAGGGTCCTCCGCTGCAGCTCTCGATGATCTCGTACTGCTCGTCCGGCTTGCGGGAGTGCTCTCGCTTGCGGCTCGCCAACAGATTGACCTGTCGCCGGCCGGGGGGCAACGTCCGGGCGTTTTTTCCCCGGACGCCGAACAGGATCATCTCCGTGACGTTGCGGAAATAGAAGCCGACGCCTCGTCCATCCGATCCGCCGTCCTTGCGAACCTTGTGCCAGATCAAGTTGGTCTTGTACGCGAAGCCCCATGCTTTGAGGACTTCCAGGCCGTTGGGGAGCTGCGCGTTGGGGACCCACAGGTAGCAATGCGCGACGTTCTCGACGTGATCTTCGATGGGCAGCGCGCAGATTTCTTCGACCGACATCGTGCCGTATCGGGACAGCCGCCGGTGTTCCGGCGCGACCTTGCCGGTGCGGTTGGTGAATCTCCAGGGCGGATCGGCCAGGATCGTTCCGAATCTTCTTCCGCCGAGACATTCCGACAGCTCGCGAGCGGTTTCCGACATGGCCATCGATCCCGTCCTTCCGTTGGTTCGTCGAAATTTCCCGCGGCGGGGCGCTCAGGTTTCGTTCCGCCGGTCCAGGAAGCGCGGCGCCTTGACGCTGGCCTCGAACTCCGCCGCCAATGCGCCGGTCGCCAGGATCTCGACCCGGGGCGTGACTTCGAACGTCGCCTTGGTCGCCCGGGCCACGTCGCGGGCCGTCTCGTCGGCGTCGGCGCCTCGCCGCAGCTCGATCGACAGGCGCAGCAGGTCGAGCCCGTCCTCGCCGGTCACCAGCTCGGCCTTGAAGTCGTTGACCCGGCGGTTCTCGAACAGGAAGTCCTCGAACTCCTGGTGGTTGAGGTTGACCCCGCGCACCTTGAAGAAGCCGGCGGTGCGGTGCGCATGGCGGATGACCGGGAACACCGAATACGGCCCGGTCCCGGCCCCGGCCGGCGCGCGGATCACGACGTCGCCCGAGTCCCAGCGCAGGAACGGGGTGGCGGCGTTGCCGCAGAGCGCGGTGACCACCATGCGGCCGGGCTCGCCGTCGGCGACGGGCTTCCAGGTCTCCGGGTCGAGCACCTCGACCACGGCGAGGTCGGTCCAGACGTGGAATCCGTCGCGCGCCGGGCCTTCCGCGCCCATCATGCTGACTTCGGTCATGCCGAAGCAATCGTACATGTCCGCGCCCCACATGCGTTCGAGCTTCCGCCGCTTGGCGGCCGAGACCGGCTCGGCGGTGCACAGGATCCGGCGCACCGGGCCCGCCGCCAGGTCGATGCCGGTATTGTCGGCGAGATTGGCGAGGTAGAGGCCGTAGCTGCTCATCCCCATCCAGATCGTCGGGCGCAGCGACTCGATCAGCGCCAGCTGCTGGAGCGACGGCAGGGCCGCGCCCGAACCGGCCCAGTTCACGCCGACGCCCATGATCTGCCCCGCCCGCGCCCACATATGCCCGGCCGGATGGATGCCCAGCGGGAAGGACAGATGGGCGCGCTCGCCCGCCCCGATCCCGGCGCAGGCGAAGGTCCGGGCGAAGCCGACCATGTTCCAGCGGATGTCCTCATAGGTCCGCGGATAGAAGAGCGGCTTGCCGGTCGAGCCGCCCGAACGCCAGTATTCGCAGACCTCCTCGAGGGGGGCGATGCAGAACTCCTCGTAGAACGCCCGATCGTCCAGCGCCCGCAGCTGCTCCTTGTCGAGGATCGGGATCCTGGCCCATTCCTCGGGATCGTCGAGCTTGCCGCGGTCGATATGGCCGAGCCTCGGCGCCCAGAAGGCCGACCGCCGCGCCCGGTCGAGGGCCACGACCTTGCGCCGGCGCTGGATCTCTTCGATCCGCTCGGGGCTGTCGGGGACGTCGAGCGGCAGCGGGGCGTAGATGCCGTTTCGGGCCGGGTTCGGCGGCGCTTCCGTCATCGCGCGTCACCGCCGCAACGCGCGGTCGGCGCAGCGAAGCCCCACCGATGCCCGCCGCCGGGTTTGGTCGGGTCGTAGATCGGCTTTCCCATCGGGCGGGTGCGCAGGGTTCCGGCGCGCAGCCGGCGCACCCGTTCACGGGCGACGTCCACGTATTCGGGGACGACGTCGCAGCCATAGGCCGCGCGCCCATGCATCAGCGCGGCGACGACCGAGCTGCCCACCCCCATATAGGGATCGAGCACCGCATCCCCCGCATCCGTCATCGACAGGACGAGGCGCTCCGCCAGCTCGACCGGGAACTGGCACGGGTGAATCGTCTTCTCCGGGTGGTTGTTCTTCACGTTCGGGAACGCCCATACGTCGCTCGGGTTCTTCCCCTTCGGGTTTCCCGACAGCTTGCCGGCGTTCGGTCCCTTGAAGTAGCGTTTGCCCGGATATTTCGCGGGAACCCGGATCGGGTCCAGATTCCAGGTGTAGTCGTCGCCCCCGGTCCACCAGTTGATCGTCTCGTAGCGTCCGGACAGCCTCTTGGCGCAATGCAGGCCGTGTCCGAAATGCCAGACGATCCGATTGCGCAGCTTGAGTCCCAACCGCCGGAACACGGGGTAGAGCACGGCGTCGAGGGGGACGACCTCGCCCTTCTCGACGTAGTTGCCGACCTGCCAGCAGAGCGAGCCCCGCGGATGCAGGACCCGCACGCATTCGGCGATCACGCGCTCCTGCGTTTCGACATAGGCGTCGAGCGGCGCCCTGGCCTCGTAGTCCTTGCCCAGATTGTAGGGCGGGGAGGTGACGACCAGCTTCATCGCCCCGTCGGGAAGCTCCCGCAGGAAGGCGAGGTTGTCGCCGCATGCGAGGACGGGCCGGGCGCCGCCCGAGGTCCGCCCGGCGGGGAATGTCTCGCGATACATCGAACGTCCTCCGTTCGGCCGGATATTACCGGAGAAGATTATATCCCAAAGTCGCAATTCGATCCGAACCAAGCCGCAGCCACATGCTTTTCCTTGCTCGGTGCGGCGCGCGGCTCGGGAATACGTCGCGGCGGCCGATTGGCGCGCTTCATGGGGAGTCTCCGAAGTAGCGTTGCAGGAACTCGAATACTTCGCGTTTTTGCTCCTCCGATGCGGACTGTACGATGGCTACTACATTGAGCAAACCGGTCGCGTCGTCCCAGTAGTTCTTCTTCATAACTTGATGGCGCCCGCAAAGCGGTCGCCACTTGGATGGATCGCGGGGATCGGTATCTGCGTGCAACGCATGAGGAGTTCGGTGATCAGGCGTGAGTTTGGCGGTTCCGCCTCCCACGGGATCGATGTCTCCGTTGCGGAGGCCGCAACGGACGCCGCCCTCCGTCCACGCACAGCGGTAACCATGAGAAGACAACACCCGCTTCCACGTCGCCGCCGTGGGCCGTGCGCGCCGGGTCGCAGCGGCCCGTCGCTCGGCGTTGGGCATCATGTATTCGCTCATCCTCAAATCGCCGCGGTTGCGCCACGACAGGATGGTGTATCCTCCGTCCGTGCGCAGCTCCGACAGGCGTTGATGCCAATTCTCCGGAATTCGCCCCGTTTCCGGATCGGTAGCGACCTCAAGCAGCTGTTCACGGGTGACGATCTTACCAAGGTTGTCCAGGAAGAACGCCTCGATGCGCGCACGTATCGAGGGCTGGAGGTACGGCCCTCGAACGATGGCGTTTCTATCCGTCATTGGAGCGCCGGCGTCGGGCGATTCGCGCCCGCGCGACGGACAGGTATTCGGCGGAACTGTCGCAGAGAATGGCGTTTCGTTTGAGGCGTAGGCACGCTTCTCCCGTAGTACCGGAACCGCACATCGGATCGAGCACGGTTTCGTGCTCTTTCGTGGCCATGAGCAATAGGGGTTCAATGACCGCGAGCGGCTTTTGCGCAGGGTGGCCGGTTTGCTCCGATCGACCGACAAACCCGATATTGAGCGGCGATTCCAGCACCGAAGGCGGACCAGGAACGAAACGCATCTTTCCGTTGCGCCAGCGCTCGCGCTGTTCATCGTTCAGGAAATGCTCAGGATAAACCTTCGCATGATTCGCAGTGACGTGCAGGCATGCGTTCTGCGCCGAGCGCCACCCGCGAATCACCGAAGGGCAGTTTTTGTAATACCACGTAAGCCATGCCGTGAGGCCAAAACCGGGAGGAAGCCGGCAGATTTGTCGCGCGAGAATTTCGGGGAATCCCCACACGAATACATGCTCGGAGACTCGGCACGCAGCATGGATGACGTTCGCCAGCCACTCGTCATAGTCCGCTCGGTAGCCACCGATTCCCTTATTGTACCAAGGGTCGAGGATGACGGTGCCGACATGCCTCGTCGCCGCGAGCGTGTCCATCACATCGGCGGGGGGGAGGATCTCGACGGCGGCGCATTCCGCGCGCGGACGCGGCCCGTCCGACGCCGCGACCTGCGCCGCGCTCATCCCAATCCCCGACTCCCGGCGCAGTTTCATGGGCGATACCTCTCGAGGTCGGTCGCGAACGGATAGATTCCGATCGCGCCGGACACGGTAAGGCAGCTCACTGCTCCCCATGTCGGGCGTCCTCCGTCCGGGTCGCGCCGGACGCCCGCGGCGGCGGCGCTTCTTCGCATCACGAACCCGGCGCCAGGCGGCGGTAGCCGAGGGCCTCGGCGACGTGGATGCGGCGGACCGGGCCGGCGCCATCGAGATCGGCGATGCTGCGGGCCACGCGGAGCACGCGGTGATAGCCGCGGGCGGTGAGGCGGAGGCGGTCGGCGGCCTCCAGCAGCAGCCGGCGGCCGTCGTCGTCGGGGGCCGCCGCGGCCTCGAGCCGCTCGCCGTCCGCGTCGGCGTTGGTGCGGACCGGCGCGGCGGATTTCGTTTTCGCTTCCGCCTTCGTCCCGGCCTCCGTCCCGGCGTAGCGCGCCCGCTGCGCCGCCCGCGCCTGCGCCACGCGGGCGGCGACCTCGGCCGATCCCTCGGCCGGCGGCGGCAAAGCGAGATCGGCCGGGTTGACCGCCGGCACCTCGACATGCATGTCGATGCGGTCGAATACCGGCCCCGAAATCTTCGACTGATAGTCGCGGGCGCAGCGCGGGGCGCGGCTACAGGCGAGGCCGGGATCGTCGAGATGGCCGCAGCGGCAGGGGTTCATGGCGGCGATCAGCTGGACGCGCGCCGGATAGGCGACGTGGTTGTTGACGCGGGCGACCAGGGCGCGGCCGGTCTCCAGCGGCTGGCGCAGCGATTCGAGCGCCGGGCGGGCGAATTCCGGCAGTTCGTCGAGGAACAGCACGCCGCTATGGGCAAGCGAGATCTCGCCCGCCCGGGCGCGCGCGCCGCCGCCGACCAGCGCCTGCACCGACGCCGTGTGATGCGGGTCGCGGAACGGCCGCGCGCGCAGCAGCCGACCGTCGGCGAGCACGCCGGCGACCGAGTGGATCATGCTGATCTCCAGCGCCTCCGCCGGCTCCAGCGGCGGCAGGATGCCGCCCAGCCGCTGCGCCAGCATCGACTTGCCGGCCCCGGGCGGTCCGATCAGCAGGATGTTGTGAGCGCCCGCGGCGGCGATCTCCAGCGCCCGCTTGGCGGTCTCCTGCCCCTTGATGTCGCGGAGGTCCGGGGCCGGCCCGGGCTCGTCGGCGAGGCGCGGCTCGGGCGGGCGCAGCGCCTGACGGCCTTCGAGGTGGTTGAGCAGCGCCAGCAGCGAGGCCGGGGCGACGACTTCGATGCCGCCCGCCCAGGCCGCTTCGCCGCCCGAGGCCGCCGGGCAGATCACGCCCCGCCCCGCGCCCGCGGCGCCGATCGAAGCGGCGAGCACCCCGGTCACCGGGTTGATCGCGCCGTCGAGGGCCAGCTCGCCCAGCACCACATAGCCGTCGATCGCATCGTCCGGCACCACGCCCATGCTCGCCAGCAGCCCCAGCGCGATCGGCAGGTCGAAATGGCCGCCCTCCTTCAGCAGGTCGGCCGGGGCCAGGTTGACGGTGATCCGCCTGGGCGGCAGCGACAGCCCGATCGAGGTGAGCGCCGCCCGCACCCGCTCGCGCGATTCGCCGACCGCCTTGTCCGGCAGGCCGACGATGTTGAAGTTGGGCGCGCCCGGCGACATTTGCACCTGGACGTCGATGTCGAGGACGTCGATGCCGTGGAACGCGACGGTGCGGACGCGGGCGATCATGCGCGCGCCGGCCTCGCGGCGGGCGGGCGGCGGCGCGGGCCGGCGATCGATCGTTCCGGCGGTTTCGGTCGGGGCGGGGAGGGGGAGGGCCATGTCCATGATCCGGTTCCTGCAATGTTTCTTCGAACATAGAGGGAACTTTTCCGCATTGCAAGCGCCTCGCCGCGGTCAGGCCGACGCGGCGCCCAAGCGTTCGTCGGATCGGCGTTCGTCGAACCGGCGTTCGATCGCGTCCCAGATGCGCGCCTCGAGGCATACGCCGTCGAGCCGGTCGATCTCCTGCAGGCCGGTCGGCGAGGTGACGTTGATCTCGGTCAGATAGTCGCCGATCACGTCGATGCCGACGAACACCAGCCCGCGCCGCCGGAGCGCCGGCCCGATGGCGGCGCAGATCTCGCGCTCGCGCTCGGTCAGCCGCGCCCGACGCGGCCGGCCGCCGGCGTGGAAGTTGGCGCGCGCCTCGCCCGCCTGCGGCATCCGGCTCACCGCGCCCGCCGGCTCGCCGTCGATCAGGACGATCCGTTTGTCGCCGTCGCGGATCTCCGGCAGGTAGCGCTGGACGATGACCGGTTCGGGATAGAGTTCCGCGAACGTCTCCAGCAGCGCGCCCAGATTCTCGTCCCCCGGCGCGAGATGGAACACGCCGGCGCCGCCCTGGCCGAACAGCGGCTTGACGACGACGTCCGCGTGCTCGGCGCGGAAGGCCAGGATCTCCTCGCGGTCGGCGGTGATCAGCGTCGGCGGCATCAACCCCTCGAAGCGGGTCACGAACAGCTTCTCGGGCGCGTTGCGCACCTCGGCCGGGTCGTTGACCACCAGCGTCGCGGGATGAACCTGTTCGAGCAGGTGGGTCGCGGTGACGTAGGCGAGGTCGAAGGGCGGATCCTGGCGCATCAGGACGACGTCGACGGCCGCGAGATCCACGGGCTCGGGCGTCCCCAGGGTCGCATGGTCGCCGTAGCGGCGGCGGACTTCGAGGGGCCGCATCCGGGCGCGCAGCCGCCGGTCGCGCCAAGCCAGATCGCGAGGCAGATAGTGCAGCAGCCGATGGCCGCGCCGCTGCGCTTCGAGCGCCAGCACGAAGGTCGAATCGGCGTCGATGTCGATCCCCTCGATCGGGTCCATCTGGATGGCGACGGCGAGGCCCATGCGCGTTCCGTCAGTTGATCCTGTTGCGGATCCGGCGGAGGACGGCCCGGGCCTCGTCGCGCGCCCGGTCGTCGCGGGCGCGTTCGAGGACCGCCTCGAACGCCGCCGCCGCGGCGCGGAGATTGCCGAGCCGCGCCCGGACGACGCCGGCCTCGCGCCACAGCGCGGCCCGGTCGGGCGCGAACAGCAGCATGTCGTCGATCGTCCGCGCCGCGGCTTCGAGCCGGCCGTCGCGCAGATGGCGGGTCTTGACGTTGTTTTGCAGCCGCAGCAGGATGTCGCGGTCGCCGACCGGCCGGTAGTCGCGGGGCTGCAGCTCGGCGTCGAGCCCGGCGATCGCCTTGCGCAGTCCGCGCAGCGCGGCCGCGTCGCACGGCCGGCCGTCATGGAACGCATCCACCACCGCGCGTTCGCCGCCGGCCTCGAGGCGGAACAGGAAATGGCCCGGAAAGTCGAGGCCGCGCGCCGGCCAGCCCTGCGCGCGGGCGAGCTGGATGTAGAGGATCCCGAGCGCCACCGGGAGCCCCTTGCGGCGTTCGATCACGTCGATCAGGTTGGCGTTGCGGAGGTCGTCATAGGTCGCCGCGTCGCCGCGATAGCCGTGGCCGCGGCGGATGACCTCGACCAGGGCGGCCCGGCGGTCGTCGAGCGCCGCCCGGCGGCCGGCGCGGCGGCCGACTTCGCGCGCCATCCCGGCGATATGCGCGCGCGCGGCCCCGAGATCGGCCTGCGGACGGTCGAGGGAAGCCAGGACGAGCGCGCCCTCGCCCAGGTCGATGGCGTCGTCGGGCCGGCGGCCGAGGGCGCGCAGGGCCGCTTCGGCCGACCGCCGGCCGGTCACGACGCGCCGGAGCCGGGCGCGTCCTTGACCTCGACATAGCTCACGACACGTTCGACGTTCCGCAGGTTGCGCGCGTAATCGGTCACCCGGTCGAGTTCCGCCCTGCTCCGCGCCACGCCCATCAGATAGACCACGCCGCCCACCGTCTCGATCGAGTAGTTGAGCGAGGAGATCTCCCGGTCGAGCAATATCTTCGCCTTGAGCTGGCTGCTGATCCAGGTGTCGGCGGCGAAGCTCGCGATGCCCCCCTCGTCGGTCACCTTGATCTCGTTGACCACCTCGCGCACGCCGTCCGCCTCCCAGGCGAGCCGCACCGCGTCGAGGCGCATCTCCCGGGTCGGGACGCGCCCGGTCAGCAGCACGCGCCCGTCCTGGACCACGAGCGAGACCCGGCGATACATGTCGACGTCGTGGGCGAACCACCGGTCGTTGATGCGGGCGCGGATCACGGTGTCCGAAACCACGCCGGAGACGCCGCGCTGCTGCGATACGGCGCTCGCCAGCGTCCCGCCGGCCCCGAGCGCGAGCCCGAGGCAGCCCGAGAGCGCCGGCGCCGCGACCGCCAGCGCCAGCAGCGCCGCCCACGGGGACCGCGATTGCCTGGAAGCCATTCCCATCGTCTCCCGCCTCGCCGCGATCCATCGCACGACCGCGCGGCGCGGTCAAGCCGCGGCCGGCGGGATCCAGGGGAATCGCGTTTTCCCGCCCGCTCATCCATGGGAGTCGTCCACGCGGACCCCGCCGAACGGGAAGTCGCCGCTCCGTCCGGCGCAGGGAGTCCGGATGGAGCCGGCGAACCGCCGGGATGCTTCCGTCGATGCTGCGTCGTGGCGGGGCGGTACAACCTCCGGTCGTAACGAATCCCGGCGCCGAGTCGGCGCCGGACCGGCGGGCCTTGCGACGCGAGGCGGCGTCGTCGGCGGGGCGATGGGCGCATCGCCGGCGGGAAAAATTCGCAGTTTCGTTGTATTTCAACGACTTACTCCGAAAAACCAGGGAAAAAGCAGGGCGAAAACCGGCCAAAAGCAGGGCGAAAGCAGGTGAAAAGCAGGGCGAATTCGCCGTGAATTCTCCGTCCGGAGCCGTTCGGCGACGGGCGGGGCCATCCGCCCGCACCCGCCCCGCCCCGGCGCAAGGCGGACGCGGCGCCGACATCCGATGCGCTTCCCGTCCTGCAATCTTCGATTGCGGCGAATCGGCTCTCATGCATCTCCGATCCGGGCTGCGAAACGCCCCGCCCGCGGTCCGCGGCGCGGGCGTCCGGCCCCACTCTGTCGACTGCGAGGGGAAATATATGCCGGACCGTCTCCGAAATCAAGAACAAAATGAAAACAATTTCGACGGGCGGGCGAATCGCCGGGGCGGCTCACTCGCGCCAGGCGTCGGTCAGGTGGACCGGGAGCCGCCAGGGTGCCACCAGCATGAGATCGAAGCGTCGCTCCAGCGCGGCGAGCGACGGGTGGGCGGCGACGAACCGTTCGGCGGCGCGGCCGATGCGCCGCCGCTGGCGCGGGGTCAGCGCCCAGGCGGCGTCGGCGAGCTCCCGCCGGGCCTTGACCTCGACGAAGACGACCGTGCGGCCGCGCCGCGCCACCAGGTCGATCTCGCCCGCCGACGCCCGGAACCGCCGCGCCAGGATGCGGTAGCCGCGGCAGCGCAGACACCAGGCGCACAGCGCCTCGGCATGGCGGCCGTAACGGTCGCTTCGCCGCCGGTCACGCGCCATCGCCGGCCGGCGCGCCGCCCGTCAGCTCGACGGCGCGGGCGTAGATCTCCCGGCGCGGGCGGCCGAGCGCCCGGGCCACGGCGGCCGCGGCGTCGCGGGTGCGCATGGCGCCGAGCGCCGCCCGCAGCCGCGCGTCGATCTCGGCGGCGTCGGCCGGCGCCGGGGCCGGCGGCGGGCCGACCACGATCACGGCCTCGCCCTTCGGTGCCGGCGCCGCGGCGTACTCCGCCGCCAGCGCATCGAGCCGGCCGCGGCGGACCTCCTGATGCAGCTTGGTCAGTTCGCGGGCCACCGCGGCCTCGCGGTCGCCGAACGCCGCCGCCATCGCGGCCAGCGCCGCGGCCAGCCGGCGCGGCGATTCGAGGAACAGCAGCGTCGCCCGCAGCCCGACGAGCTCGGCCAGCGCGGCGCGGCGCGCGTTCGCCCGCGGCGGCAGGAACCCCGCGAACAGGAAGCGGTCGGGGGGGAGGCCCGACAGCACCAGCGCGGCGATCGGCGCCGACGCGCCCGGCGCGGCGTCGACCGGGATGCCGGCGGCCAGCGCCTCGCGCACCAACCGGTAGCCGGGGTCCGACACCAGCGGCGTGCCGGCGTCCGAGACCAGGGCGACCGACCGGCCTTGCGCCAGCCGGGCGAGCAGGCGCGGGCGGGCGCGCGCCGCGTTGTGCTCGTGATAGGGCGTCATCGGCGTCGAGACGCCGTGCGCCCGCAGCAGCCTGCCGGTGACGCGGCTGTCCTCGCAGGCGATCAGATCCGCCTCGGCCAGCACCCGCAGCGCGCGCATGGTGACGTCGCCCAGATTCCCGATCGGGGTGGCGACGACGTGGAGCACGCCGCGCCCGCCGCCGCCGACCGGCCCGCTTCCCGGTCGGACGGTCGCATCGCCGGCCCGCCGCGGCATGGTCAGCCCCGCCCGCGGTCCTGCGGCGGGGTCTTGCGGCGCAGGTTCGGGAGGCCGATCCCGCGCGGCGCGCCCGGCGGGGCGTAGACCGCCTCGCCGCCGACCGGGCGGATCGGCCCCGGCGCGGCGCCCGGCGTCGCCTTGGCCGGGACGTCCGTTTGGCGCAGGCCGCTCCCGGTCATCGTCCGGCGGCGCGATTCGAAGCGACGGCGGGTGCGCGCGGCGATCCTCGGGTCGACGATCCGGCCGGGCGGCGGCCCGGTCCCCGTGGCGAGCGGTTCGCAGCGCAACCGTCGGTCTCCCTCCGCCAGCCCCCGGTTATCCCGCGTCGCCGCCGCGGCGTCCACCCCCGGCCGCCCGGCCCCGGCGCCGGCGCGACCGGGTCGATCGGGCGGTCATCGGCCGCATCCGTGCGCATGTTGCGCCCGGCGTGGGAGATGCGGGCTATCCGCACAGCTCGGCGAGCACGGCGTCGAGCCGCCGCCGCCCGGCGGCGGTGGCGCGGAGCCCCGCGTCGTCGAGGACCAGGAACCCGCCGCCCGCCAGCCGGTCGAGGCGGGCGCGGTCGAGCGCCTCCTCGGGCGCCGCGCCGACCGCGCGGCGGAAGACGGCGCGCGGGATGCCGGCGGCGAGGCGGAGGCCCATCAGCAGCAGCTCCATGAGCCGCTGCTCGCGGTCGAGGCGGCGGCGCCGGCGGGTCGCGTGTCCGTCGCGCTCCGCCGCGGCGAGCCAGGCTTCCGGCGCGCGGCGCTGCTCGGTCGCGACGACGCCGGCGCCGTCGGTCAGCCGGCCGTGCGCGCCGGGGCCGATGCCCACGAAGTCGCCGCTCAGCCAGTACGTCAGGTTGTGGCGGCACTCCTCGCCCGGGCGCGCGTGGTTGGAGATCTCGTAGGCCGGGAGTCCGGCCCCGTCCAGCGCCGTCCGGGTGACTTCGTAGAGCGCCGCGGCGGTCGCTTCGTCCGGCGGCGACAACGCGCCCCGGCGCGCCGCGGCGTAGAACGGCGTCCCCTTCTCGATCGTCAGCCGATACGCCGAGACGTGCCCGCCCGCATGGTCGAGCGCGGCCGCGAGCTCCCGCCGCCAGGCCGCGGGCGATTGCCCCGGGCGCGCATAGATCAGATCGAAGGAGTGGCGCGGGAAGAGCCGCCCCGCCAGATCGACCGCGGCCAGCGCCTCCCGCGCCGAATGGCCGCGTCCGAGCATGGCGAGGTCGCCGTCGTCGAGCGCCTGCACCCCCAGCGACAGCCGGTTGACGCCGGCGGCCCGGAAGTCGCGGAGGAGCGCCGCCTCGGTCGAGGTCGGGTTGGCCTCCAGCGTGATCTCGACGTCGTCGGCGGGCGTCCACAGCGTCGTCGCGCGCTCGACGAGGCGGGCCGCGGTCGCCGGCGGCATCAGCGACGGCGTGCCGCCGCCGAAGAAGATGCTGGTCAGGCGCCGGCCGGGCAGGGCGGCCGCGAAATGCGCCAGCTCGCTCAGCAGCGCCCGTCGCCACCGGTCCTGATCGACCGAATCCCGGACATGGCTGTTGAAGTCGCAATAGGGGCATTTGGCGAGGCAGAAGGGCCAATGGACGTAGAGCCCGACCGAACCGGCGTCGGGCGTCCAGCGCGCCGCGTCGTTCGCGCGACCGCCGCCGCCTTCGCCGTCATCCATCGAGACAGGCCGCGCGGAGCCTGGCGAAGGCGGCGGCGCGGTGGTCGATCCGCTGCTTGCGCGCCGGGTCCATCTCGCCGAACGTCTCGTCGTCGCCGTCGGGGACGAAGATCGGGTCGTAGCCGAACCCGTTGCCGCCGCGCGGCGGCCACGTCAGCCGCCCGCTCACCCGGCCGGCGAAGGATTCGCAATGGCCGTCGGGCCAGCACAGGGCGAGCGCGCATTCGAAGCGGGCGCCGCGGTCGGGCCGCGCGCCGAGTTCGCGCCGGACGCGCGCCATCGCCGCGGCGAAGTCGCGCTCCGGTCCCGCCCAGCGCGCGGAATGGATGCCGGGCCGCCCGCCGAGCGCGCGGACGGCGAGGCCCGAATCGTCGGCCAGGGCCGGCAGCCCGGCGGCCGCGGCCGCGGCGCGCGCCTTGAGCGCCGCATTGGCGCGGAAGCCGTCCCCGGTCTCGGCCGGCTCCGCCAGCCCGAGCGCGCCGGCCGAGACGGCGGCGACGGCGAATGGGGCGAGCAGCGCTTCGAGCTCGCGCAGCTTGCCGGCGTTGTGGGTGGCGATCAGCAGCGTCCGCCCGGCGAAGCGGCTGCTGCGGCGGCTCATGACCGCGGCGGGCCGGCGGCGACGGCCGCCCGTTGCAGGGCGGTCAGGGCGGCGGCGCCGGTCTCCGCCAAGTCCAGCATCGCCTCGAACTGGCGGCGCGAGAACGGGCCCGATTCGGCCGTTCCCTGGATCTCGACGATCGCGCCCTCGCCGGTGAGCACGAAATTCGCGTCCGCCTCGGCGCCGCCGTCCTCGGCGTAGTCCAGGTCGAGCACCGGCGTCCCCGCGACCAGCCCGCAGGAGACCGCCGCGACCGAGCCGCGCAGCGGGTCGGCGCCCAGCCGCCCGGCGGCGATCAGCCCGTCGATGGCGATCCGCAGCGCGACCCAGGCGCCGGTGATGGCCGCGGTGCGGGTGCCGCCGTCGGCCTGGATGACGTCGCAGTCGAGGCGGAGCTGGCGTTCGCCCAGGGCCGGGAGATCCACCGCGGCGCGCATCGCCCGCCCGATGAGGCGTTGGATCTCCATCGTCCGTCCGCTTTGGCGGCCGCGCGCCGCCTCGCGGTCGGTGCGTTCGTGGGTCGAGCGCGGCAGCATGCCGTATTCGGCGGTGATCCAGCCGGCGCCCGAGTTGCGCAGGAACGGCGGCACCCGCTCTTCGGCGGTGACGTTGCACAGGACGTGCGTATCGCCGAACCGCGACAGGCAGGAGCCTTCGGCGTATTTGCCGAAGCCGGGTTCGAGGACGATATCGCGCAGCTGGTCGGGCGCGCGGCCGGAGGGGCGCATGGCGTGTCCGTTCGTGACGTTGGCGACCGGGAAGGCGGAAGCTATCCCGCGCGGCGCGGCGGGTCCAGCGCCCGGCCCGGCGCCGGCAGGGGAATCGCATTTGAGATTTTGGAGTGTGTTCGATTGTGCTGTTGCTTGAAGGTGCAGGCCTCTGTGTATGTATGGAGGCGGTTATGGAGGAGTTTTCCTATCTGTTTGAAGGAGTTGAGGACCCCCGGCGGAGCAACGCGACCCGCCACGACCTGCACGAGATGCTGATGATCGCGCTGCTGTCGGCGCTGTGCGGGGGCGAGGGTTGCGTGGACATGGAGACGTTTGGCCGGGCCAAGGAGCGGTTTCTGCGCAGTTTCATGACCCTGCGGCACGGCATTCCCAGCCACGACGCCTTTTCCAATCTGTTCAATGCGCTGGACCCGGCGGGTCTGCAAGGAATGCTGTCGCGTCTTGCGGGGGATTGGTCGGAGCGGCTTGGGGGCGATGTGGTGGCGATCGACGGCAAGGCGTTGCGGCGTTCGTTTACGGACGCGGGCGATCGTTCGCCGTTGCATCTGGTGCAGGCGTTTGCGGTCGATGCGCGTCTGGTGTTGGGTCAGCTGCGTGTGGAGGCTGCGTCGAACGAGATCACGGCGTTGCCGAGGCTGTTGGAGTTGTTGAGCGTCCGGGGTCGGATCGTGACGGCGGATGCGATGCATACGCAACGGGAGACGGCGGCGGCGGTGACGGGGCGAGGTGGGGATTACGTGCTGGCGCTGAAGGGCAATCAGGGGCGGCTGCATGAGGACGTGAGGCTGTATCTGGACGACCCGGCGCAGGCGGAGAATTGTCGGTCGCATCAAGACGTTGACGGCGATCACGGGCGCATTGAGACCCGCGTCGCCAGCGTCGCCCATGACGTCGGGTGGCTTCAGGCCAGACATGACTGGCCGGGGCTTGCGGCCATTGGCAAGGTGGTGGCGACGCGCGAGATCAGGGGCAGGAGGGCGACGGAGACGCGCTACTACGTGATGAGCGCGAAGCTCGGCCCGCAGCGGTTCCAGCACGCGGTGCGGGGCCATTGGGCGATCGAGAACTCGTTGCACTGGGTGTTGGACGTGACGATGAACGAGGATCGGCAGCGGAACCGCACGGAGCGGGGGCCGGAGAACTTGGCGCTGATGCGCCGCATGGCCCTCAACGTGGCCCGCATCGAGGCCAGCAAGGGTTCCATGCGCGGCAAGCTCAAACGCGCCGGATGGAACAACGACTTCCTCCTCGACATGATCCGCGCCGTCGCCCCCCAACACAACAAGCGCATACCAAGCTGAAATGCGATTGCCCTGCCGGGAGATGCGGTATGGCCATCACCGCCGCGATCTTCTACTTCATGGTGCAGGCCGTCGGCTGCCTGCGCCCTGCCTGGAGGTCGACGATGGCCTCTTGACATCTGTAGCAAATGCACTACGCTTGCCTCGTTTCACGCGGATTCGAGACACCGCTCGGCGTCGAGAATCCCTTGCGGAGTTCCTCGATTTGGTTTTCGTTGCGCCATCTCTGGAGCGCGGTCAAGAGGCCAGAGCAAAGACTTGGGCGGGCCCGCCCTCTCTTTGTTAGCTGTCTTGACCTAAAGGCGTGCAGGTGGAACGATCTTCGATCCAGAAGTAAGGACACCCACTCCACCGCTAACGTATAGCAACGTCAGAACGAAAGGAGCCACCGCATTCGTGGTGGCTCCTTATTCATCTGACATTATCGTTCGGCGCAATGTTCACATGACTTCTTCCTGAAGGCACCGTCTTTTCTCCATGACAACTGGGAAATCGGCGACTGATCCTGGGTGAAAGCTTGCAATCGTAATGGAATCTCGGATCATAGGGAGACCCGAAGCGCATTCGACTTCGGATGACACAGGATGCTTCGTGATGTAAATCGTTCCATCCGGGCGCCAAGCCATGCCTGCCTCTAGCCTTGCCCGGGCTTTTGAATACAAGATTTTTACGACCTTTGAAATATGTTCTACCATCCTCTTTTACGGTGGGAATTGAAGCAGATACGCGCTGCAGATGCTTTCTGAATTCTTCTCCTATACTACTCATATCCTTCTTACGCAAAGCATTTGACGATGTGATGCTTCGTATAAAATCGAAAACATCCTCGATTTGGTTTCCAAAATTCCTGCGAGGAAGGAGTAAGCATGTCTTATTATCACGGTTGTTTACTTCCTCCGAAATCATTGAACCGATATCCATCCCACGTTTTATTGCTCTTTCGGCTGCCTTGACCAGGTTGTTGACGATACGCCGTCTCTGGTTCGTTGTCCTTGGTTGCATAGACAGGTCAGTACGTGGAGTAGCGAGAGGCAACATCAAAGTTTCCGTATCGAATTTTTCGATGAGTTCCTTCTCGTTTCCGTTTTCCTTATCAACATACAGGAGAAGAAGGTTAGCTTTCGCAAGTGAATTAGAGGGGTTAGGCCCTCCCATCGATTTCAATTTCTCCGCGAACTTATTGTATAGATCTGTTGCATAGTGGTCAGAGTAGCTGTGATGATAAGGAAGAGGAAGCCACGATATAATCGAAATATCTACCTGGTTTCTGATTTTTGAAACGAATTCGTTCCCGAATTCCTTCGGTATGCCGGCTGCAAGTACGATAAGCGATCGTTTCATAGTGATTTTTGCCACAGCTTCTTGACAATATCCATGGGAAAATGTACCCTTTTAAGGTCTTCTGAGTCGAGGGAGAAAAGAAGGCGAAGGAGCAAGTTATTGGGCGGCAAAAATTTCGACTTATCTACAGTACCGGCAAGGAACGGAGCCGGCTCAAGGTTGTTTTCCCTTAACCAGTCACCGATATTATTCTGTATCTCGATTGTCTCGGAATCCGATTTAGCAATAAACCGTCGATCTATTTCGATATGATTTATCGGCGTCGGATCCTCGGAAGAAAGATCGAAAAAGCGGATAGGCTCCAGAATACGAATGTGCCGGGTTGCGGAATCATCCAGAGGTTTCCGAAAGGCTGCCCAGAAGGCCGGACGAAATCTGGGATTATTGTTATCCTCATGACTCTGGGATTTCCTTGGTATTCTCCTGAAAAGAATATCTTCATCTTCTGCAACATGACTTGGTACGACGGCCGTGACGGAAGGGTTATCTTTATGATGTATCACTCGAACACGATCCGATATGTGCTGGACAAGATAGCTTTTGAGCGAAACATTATCCAGTTTTATTCGACGATATACATCGTGGTCCATGAAGCTTCCCAAGAGACTCAGCAATAGTGGAGACCGGTGTTCGTTCCACCGCTTCTCTACCAAGCCAACGACGTGATCGCCGATATCGGGAGATTCCGGGGAGATGGCCATCTTCCGTCCTGCACGACTTTCAGGGGGGGAAGCGTACACTACCCGACGAGGATTGTCTAGCCGAATATGGCGGACGCGAACGGCGTCCTGCCAGGAGCATCCCTGCCCCGTCTACCGCCCGAGCGCCAGTCGGAGAGACAGGCGTCGCCCCTCTCCACCTGGCCGGCCAGCGGCTTGCTCTCCCCCTGCCGGGACCATCACACCGCTACGATCTTCCGCTTCATCGTCCAGGCCGTTGGCCGCCGACCCCCAGGCGACGGCCGTCCCGCCGGCGGCGTCTCGCCTCCCGACCGGACGTGCGCTATTCTGGGGCGGTGCGGGACAGTGGGAAGACGCGGCATGGCCTTCCTCCGCGAATACTGGTACGCCGCCGCCTGGTCGTCCGAGCTGGGAGACGAGCCGCTCGCCCGCACCGTCCTGGGCGAGCCGATGGCGCTCTACCGGCGTCGCGACGGGACTCCGGCCGCTCTGGCCGACCGCTGTTGCCACCGCGGCCTGCCGCTGTCGTTGGGGCGCGTCGCGGGCGATGCGCTGGAATGCGGCTATCACGGGTTCGCCTTCGACGGTGCGGGCGCCTGCATCGGCGTCCGCGGCCGGCGCGCCGTCCCGCCTGGCGCGCGGGTGCGCAGCTACCCGCTGGTCGAGCGCTGGAACGCGCTGTGGATCTGGATGGGCGATCCGGCGCGCGCCGACGCGGCCGCGATCCCCCGCCTGTTCTGGCTCGACGACCCCGGTTGGGCGCCGGTCGCGGGTCGCCTGCCGATGAAGGCGGATTACCGGCTGCTGGTCGACAACCTGCTGGACTTCACCCACGTCCCCTATCTGCACACGCGGACGATCGCCGGCGACGAGGCCGAGGCGCGGATCCCGGTCGCCACCGAGCGCCTGGGCGATTCCGTCCGCGTCGCGCGCTGGATGCTCGGCATCGAGCCGCCGCCAATGTTCCGGGCCGCAGGCGGCTTCGCCGGCAAGGTGGACCGGTGGCAGATCGCCACCTGGACGCCGCCGTCGACGGTGGCGCTGGACATCGGCTGCGCCGAGGCCGGGACCGGCGCGCCCGAGGGCGACCGCAGCCGCGGCATCTCGATCTGGTCCACCCATCTGATCACGCCCGAGACCGAGGCGACGACGCAGTACCGCTGGTGCTACGCGCGCGATTTCAAGCGCGACGATGAGGAGGTCGCCGAACTGCTGCGCGCGGGCGGGCGGCGGACCTTCTCCGAGGACGTGGCGTGCCTCGAGATCCAGCAGCGCAGCATGACGGCGCGCCCCAACGCCGCCTCCGTCGACATCAACATCGACAACGGCCCGATGCAGGCGCGGCGCATCGCCGAGGCGCTGCTCCGAAGCGAGCGCGCCGCCGCCGCGTAGCGCTTGCCTTCCGTCCGCGGCCCGATTAGCCTCCGGCCCGCGTTGCGGTGCCTGCCGCCGCTCGTTTCCGCCGCCGAATAACGCGGCATCGAACCGCCCCGGCCGCCGAGAAACGCGGTCGCAGGGGGACGCCGAAAGGAGAACGCCCGATGAGCACCGCGGTAAAGGAAATTCTCGGCGCGCCCGCCGAGGCGGTCGCCGACCTGCGCAACACGCTCGACTGGCTGCGCGCGGAAGGCGACCTGATCGAAACCGACAGGGAAGTCGATCCCAGCATCGAGATCACCGGCCTGCAGAAGCATCTCGACGGCGGCTGCCCGATCCTGTTCAACAACGTCAAGGGCAAGCCGAACCACCGCGTGGTCTCGAACCTGTTCAGCGACATCGGCGTGATCAACAAGATGTTCGGCTGGACCGACGACCGGGACCGGACCCACAAGCTGGCCTACGCCCTGACCCACCCTTTGGCGCCGGTCGAAATCGGCCAGGACGAGGCGCCCTGCCAGGAGACGGTGATCGAGAACCCGGCCGACGTGAACGAGTTCCTGGTGCCGATCCGCCATACCGAAATGGAGCCCGAACTCACCGTCGGCTCGGGCATCCGCTGCATCACCGGCAAGTATTTCGACGGCGGCACCGACCTGGGCTACAACCGGATGAACTTCCGCTGGGGCAATGTCGGGACCTTCCAGATCTCGCCCGGCTCGCATATGTGGCAGGTCGTCTCCAAGCACTACAAGGACGACGAGCCGGTGCCGATCACGATGTGCTTCGGCGTGCCGCCGGCATGCACGCTGCTGGCCGGAGCCGGGTTCGACTACGTGATCCTGCCCCAGGGCTGCGACGAGATCGGCGTGGCCGGCGCGGTCCAGGGCCAGCCGATTCGCCTGGTCAAGGCGCGCACGGTGGACGCCATGGCCCTGGCCGACGCCGAGATCGTGCTCGAGGGCTACGTCAACCCGCGCGACCGGCGCTACGAGACCGGCGAGGCGGAGGAGGCCGGGGTCCAGGGCCGGTTCCACTTCCATCCCGAATGGGCCGGCTATATGGGCAAGTCCTACAAGGCGCCGACCTTCCACGTCACCGCGGTGACCATGCGCCGGCCCGAGTCCAGGCCGATCGTGTTCTGCCTCGGCGTCCACATGCTCGACGACCACAACATCGACACCACGGTGCGCGAGGCGGCGATGTTCGAGCTGTGCAACCGCATGCAGCCCGGCATCGTCCAGGACGTGGTGATCCCCTACTGCATGACCGACTGGGGCGGGGCGATCATCCAGGTCAAGAAGCGCAACCGCATCGACGAGGGCTGGCAGCGCAACTTCATGGCGGCGATCCTCGCCACCTCGCAGGGTTCGCGCCTGTGCATCGCCGTCAGCGAGGACACCGACCCCTATGACATGGACGACGTGATGTGGTGCCTGACCACCCGCGTCAACCCGCATGCGGACATCATCAACCCGCTGCCCGGCGGCCGCGGCCAGACCTTCATGCCGGCCGAACGCATGACCGCGGGCGACCGCGAGTGGACGGCCTCGAACACGCGCTTCGAGGGCGGCATGGGGATCGACGCGACGGTGCCGTTCGGCTTCGAGAGCGACTTCATGCGCCCCGTCTACGCAGTGGACAAGGTGGAGCCGAAGGAGTTCTTCTCCGACACCCAGCTCGCCAACGCCAAGTCGCGGATGAAGGGCTGGGTGCACTCGCTCGCCCGCACGGGGCGGTAGGCCGCCGCCCGCGGCCTCGAAGCCGCGGGCTTCGACCGGGAGCGAGCCGAAGCGATCGCCAACGCCGTCCGCGGTGCCGCAGCGGCCCGCCGAGGCGGGCCCGCGACCGCAGCTTGATCTCGGCCTCGTCGGCGTCGCGAGCGCGGCGAGGAAGCCGTTGTAGGGCGAGCCTTCGACGCACCCGCAGCGAGCCGCCATCGCTCCCCCCGCCGGCGCCGCGTGGGCCGTGGACAGGGCGAGACATGCGGGCTACGCTTCGCGCGCTCGCCGCTGGGGCGTAGCCAAGCGGCAAGGCAACGGGTTTTGGTCCCGTGATCCCAGGTTCGAATCCTGGCGCCCCAGCCAACCCGTCTTGCCCTCCGCGAACCATCTTTCCGAACCGACGGAGACAGGCCATGAACGTCATCGCCCGCTCGGCGGCCGTCTACGACGAGGCGTTCGACGTCATCGTCGTCGGCCGCGGCTTCGCCGGCTCGATCGCCGCGCTCGAAGCCGCCCGCGCCGGCGCAAGCGTCCTGTTGGTGGAGAAGGCGAGCGTCCCCGGCGGCATCTCGATCTGCTCCTACGGCGCGGTGCGTTGCGCCTCGGACGCGGCGGCGGCGCACGACTATCTGACCGCGACCAACGCCGGGCGCACCGACGACGGCGTGGTCCGCGCGCTGGCCCGCGGCATGGCCGGGCTCGAGCCGTATGTGCGGGCGCTGGGCGCGGTCAACGACGCCGAGATCACCACCACCCGGGAGACCGGCAAGACCACTGGGGCGAACTATCCGCTGCCGGGCTTCGAAGCGTTCTACCAGACGGTCGTCGTGTCGGTCCCCGGTTTCGACGCCCGCACGGTCTATCCCTGGGCCAACGGCGCCCCCGGCGGCCCGATGCTGTTCAAGATCGTGGACGACAATCTCGCCCGCGAAGAGGTCGCGATCCGCATGGAGACGCGGGCGCTGCGGCTGCTCCGCTCCGAGGACGGAGCCGAGGTCCGGGGCGTCACCGTCGAGGGACCCGGCGGGCTCGGCCGGATCAAGGCGCGGCGCGGCGTCGTCCTGGCGTCGGGCGGCTTCGAAGGCAGCCCGGCCCTTCAGGACCAGCATTGGGAAGGGCGGCCGATCCTGCCCGCGGCGGCGCGCTCGAATACCGGCGACGGCATCCGCATGGCCCAGGACATGGGCGCGCAGCTCTGGCATATGTGGCATCTCCACGGCGCCTACGGGTTCAAGAGCGCCGATCCCGACTACCCCTATGCGATTCGCGTCAAGCGCCTCCCCGACTGGCGGCCGGGCGGCGGGGGCTTCATGGCGCGGCGCGACGAATCCGGCGACATCGCCGCGGCGCAGGTGCGAATGGCCTGGATCCTGCTCGACCGGCGCGGCGCGCGCTACATGAACGAATACCCGCCCTATACCCACGACACCGGGCATCGCCGGATGCAGCTGTACGATCCCGCGCATCAGGACTATCCGCGCATCCCGAGCTATCTCGTCTGCGACGACAACGGCCGCAGACTCTATCCGCTGGGCCGGCCGACCTCGAACGACGAAGGCGTCCGCCTGGACTGGAGCGACGACAACATGGCCGAGGTCGAGGCCGGCATCCTCGCCGAGGCCGGCAGCCTGGCCGGGCTCGCCGCCCGGCTCGGGCTCGACGCCGCCGCGGTCGAGGCCAGCGTCGAGCGCTGGAACGGGTTCTGCGCCGCCGGAGGCGACGGCGATTTCGGCCGCCCGCCCGGCACCATGACGCCGATCGACACGCCGCCCTATTACGGCGCGCCGGTATGGCCGGTGGTCTCCAACACCCAGGGCGGGCCGGTCCACGATCCCGAACAGCGCATCGTCGACGCCTTCGACGCGCCGATCCCGCGGCTTTACGCCGCCGGCGAACTGGGGAGCGCCTTCGGTCATCTCTATATGTCGGGCGGCAACATCGCCGAATGCTTCGTCACCGGCCGGATCGCCGGACGCAACGCCGCCGGCCTCGCGCCCTGGGACTGACCGACCAGGCCGCGCGCCCCTCCCACCCTGTCGCCGCGACGGCGACGCGCAAGCCGCGGAGAGGGTGAGAAATGGGGACCGGAGCGGGAAATGCGGGCTGGCTGCGCCTCGCCGTCGCCGGCGCGGCGACGCTGCTGGTCGGGATGGGGATCGGACGGTTCTCCTACACGCCGCTGGCGCCGGCGCTGATCGACGCCGGATCGCTGACTGCCGCCCAGGCCGGGCTGGTCGGCGCGTTCAACCTCGCGGGCTATCTGGCCGGCGCCTTGGCCACGCCGCGGCTGCGCCGTCGACTGGGCGAGATCGCGACGCTCAAATCCTGCCTGTGGGTTTCGCTGTCGTGCCTCGTCGCCAGCATTCCCGACCTGGGGTTCGCCTGGCTCGCCTTCTGGCGCTTCCTCGTCGGCGTCGCGGTCGCGGTGACGATGATCCTGACTCTAGCCATCGTCACGCGGGCGGCGCCGGCGGACCGGTTGGGGCGCGCCGCCGGGATCGTCTATAGCGGCGTCGGGATCGCCATCCTGCTGTCGGGGACGATCGTCCCGCCCGCCCTCGAAACCGGCCTTGCCGCGGCATGGGGGGTGCTGGCCGCGGCCGGAACGGTGGGCGTGCTGGTGGCGCTCTGGGGCTGGTCGGGGCCGGTCCCGCCTTTGGTCGGGTCGCCCGCTTCCGCCCGCCCGCCGCTGTCGCCCGCAGTCCTCCGGTTGATCGCCGCCCATGGCTTGTTCGCGATCGGGCTCGTGCCCCACACCATCTATTGGGTCGATTACCTGGCGCGCGGGCTCGGCAAGGGTATCGAGACCGGCGGCCTCCACTGGGTGTTGGTGGGGATGGGCGCGATCTGCGGCGCCTTTCTCCACGGCTGGCTCGCCGACCGGATCGGCTTCGCGCGCGGCCTGGTGCTCGCCTTCACGCTGCTGGCCGTCGGCATCGCGGTCCCGGTGCTGGAGACCGCCCCAGCGGCGCTCGTCGCGTCGTCGTTGATCTTCGGCGCGCAGCCGGGATTCACCGCGATCCTGTCGGGACGCGCGCATCAGGTCGTGGGCGCGTCCCACATGCCCGGCGTCTGGCGCCGGATGATCCTGGTATCAGGAATATGCCAGGCGGCGGCCGGCTACGGCTTCGTCGCCTTGTTCGACTGGACCGGCAGCTACACGCCGGTGTTCCTCGCCGGCGGCGCGGCGATGGCCTTGGGCGCCGTCGTCTCGATCGAACTGCGAAGCGGAGCGCGACGTCGCGTATGATGCCGCGACCGCATCAGCGATCGGAGATCGCATCCGGAGGGAGGATGGCGATGAAGGTCGGTTTCGTCGGGCTCGGCAACATGGGCGGCGCAATCGCGCGGCGACTCCTGCGCGCCCGGCCGCTCACGGTGTTCGATCTGCGGCCGCAGGCGATCGCTGACCTGGCCGCGGCCGGGGCCGTCCCCGCCGCCGGCCTCGCCGAGGTCGCGACGGCCTGCGACGTGGTGATCGCCTGCCTTCCCACCTCGGACGACGTTCGCGCGGTCCTGTTCGGCGACGGCGGCATCGCCGCCGGCCTCCGCCGGGGCGGGACGGTGATCGACATGACGACCGGCGATCCCGCGGCGACCCGCGACATGGCGGAACGGCTCCGGGACCGGGGGATCGATCTGGTCGATGCGCCGGTGAGCGGCGGCCTGATCGGGGCGGAGGCCGGCACGCTCGCGATCATGGTGGGCGCGGCGCCCGCCCTCTACGAACGCTGCCGCGAGCTGCTGTCGACGGTCAGCCCCAACGTCTTCCATGCCGGCGGGACCGGCAACGGCCATGCGATGAAACTGGTCAACAACACGATCTCAGCGGCCAACCGGGCCATCGCCTTCGAGGCGGTGATGCTGGGAGTCAAGCACGGCCTCGACCCGAAGGTCTGCGTCGACATCGTCCAAAAGAGTTCGGGACGCAGCTTCGCCACCGAGGTCGTGTTTCCGCGCTACATCCTGACCGGCGCGATGAACCAGGGGTTCACCCTCGGCCTGATGCACAAGGACCTCGGCCTCGCGGCGAAGCTCGGCGCCGACAGCGGAACGCCGATGCGGCTGGCCGACATGGTGCGAGAGATATACCGCGACGCGGTCGCCCGGCTGGGCCCCGACGCCGACATCTGCACGCTCGTCCGCCTCTACGAAGAGGCCGCAGGCGTCGAATTGCCGCCGCTCGCCCCCGATCGAATCTTGGCGAAAAAGGGCGGGGCCAACGCCGCGCCGGCTTTGACGGCCCCGCCAGTCACGGAGGGAGCGTAGGGAGGCATTGGTGGGACAACCAAAATCCCCCTCCGTAGCGCGTTGCGGGTCGCGGAAGGGAGAAACCACGAGCCGCGCCTACTATATATAGTGGGTGACGGCGTAATGCCAACTATTTATTTCGGCGATTCTCCATGCGTATGAGCGCCGGCGCATGGCCCTCCGGGTCGGTTTCCGGAGGTTGGAGGCGATGGCGGCGGCCGCCGCCGCGTGGAAATTTCGAATCGGTGGGCTTGCGCAGCCGTGGGGAAGAACGGGGCCGTTCGTCCGGGGCGAAGCCCGCCCCCGACCGAATCATCCGGCTTTTCCGCCTTCCGCCTCCGGGTCGGGCAGCGAGCCGATCCAGCGGCGCTGGTCGGCGAAGGCGTCGGGGAAAGCGCCCTGCGCTTCGGCCTCGATCATGCGTTGCAGCCGCGCCCGTTTCTCCGGCGTGTCCTCGGGGATGGCGTCGAGCGCGTCCTCGAGCATCCGCCGGTAGTCTTCGCCGACCGGGCAGACGTCCTGGCAGCGGCGGCAGCCGGTGACGACCCCGGCCCCGCGCAGGATGCTCTGCCACAGGTCGAAGCTCGTCTCCGAGCGGACCAGGGCCGACTTCTCCTCCGCGCCGGGCGCGGCGAACACCGCGCCCAGATGATCGGCGAGCTGAGCGAAGCCGTGCGGCGAGCGGTAGCGGTCGCAGGCGGTCCAGTCGCGGTTCCAATGGCCGACCACGTCGCCCGGGCAGGCGCGCAGGCAGCGGCCGCATGAAGGGCCGCGGCACAGCCCCTCCGCCAGCGGCCGGTCGGCGGCGCAATCGACCGAGGAGAGGACGGCGGTGAGCATCACCCGCGGGCCGAACTCGGGCGTGAGCAGCTGCAGGTTGAGCCCCAGCGTTCCCAGCCCCGCCTCGACCGCGGCGTGGTTGAGCGACAGCAGCGTCGGCAGACGCCGTTCCGGATCGTCGCGGTAGAGCCACGGATCGACATGCGTGGGCGGGATGACGATGGCCGGATAGCCGTGGTCTTCGAGCCAGAAGACCAGATCCAGGGACGCCTCTTCCAGACGGGTCAGCGTCAGCTCGTCGTTGTAGTATTTGTGGCGTTCGTCCCAGCGCGGGATCCGGCTCGCGCCGCTGGCGTAGCGCTTGGCCAGCACGATCACGCGGCCGGCGTCGAATTCGGTGATGTCGGACGGACGTCTGGGGTCGCGCGGGTCGGGCGGATGCTCGTCCATCACCTTGCCGTCGGCGATGCCCGCGAGATCGGCCCCGAAGGCGAGCGCCTTGCCCTTGATCGCCGCCGCGTCGAGCGGCGTCCGCACCGCCTTGGCCATGGCTCAGCCGCCGCTCCCGCCGTCAAGCGCTGCGGCGCGGCGCTGCTGCTCCCGCTTGAACGCCTGGAGCTGGCGGGCGACGATCCCCTTGTAGCCCTCGGGGCCCACCCAGCGGACGTTCCACGAATCGAGGCCGTCGATCGCCGCGCCGTCCTTGCGCGCGCGCTTGAACCGATCGGCCTTGTCGACCTTTTCCGGGGTCTTCTCGGGGACGACCTTCTGCAATTCGGCGAGATGGGCGTGGTAGTCGTTGCCGACCGGGCACACGGCGAGGCAGCGGGGGCAATCGCCGAACGAGCCGACGACCCGCAGCAGCCCCTGCCAGAAGCCGAACAGTTCGCGATCGGTCAGCAGGCGCCGTTGTTCGTCGGCGTCGGCGGCGATGAAGCGGGTCCAGAACTTGACGATCGTCGAGAAGCCGAACTCCTGCGCCTCGGTGGCGCAGGCGCGCTTGTCGATGCCGAAATGCCGCACCGCGTCCGACGGGCAGGAATAGAGGCACCGGCTGCACGACTCGCCGATGCACACCTGCTCCGTCATCGGCGCATCGGATTCCAGCGCCAGCTCGGTGAGCACGCCCGTCAGATAGATCCGCGGGCCGAACTCGGGCGTGAGCAGGTTGACCTCGAGGCCGAACGTCCCCAGCCCCGCCTCGATGCCGAGATGGCGCGTGCTCAACCGGCCGTAGCTGGCGCGCTTGTAACTCCAGTCGGTCTCCTGCGCTGCGGTGACGAAGCTCGGATGCCCCCGGCGTTCGAGCGCCTCGACCAAGCGGTAGGCCACCTTGTCTATCCGCCGCAACACCAGCATGTCCATGTACTGGACCGGCAGGTTGATCTTGCAGCGGAACGCGCCGGCGGGGATGCGCTTGACGATGACGATGACGCTCTTCACATGGGGCGAGATGCGCTCCGGCGTCTGCGGGAACAAAGGGTCGGGCGGAAAGGCGTTCAGCGTCTTCGCGCCGGCGATGCCGACGAGATCGGCCCCGAATCCCTTGGCGATGCGCTTGACCTCCGCCGCGTCCATGCGACCGACGCCCCCTTCGATTGGCCCGCGGCCCAGGCTCGCATAGCCGCCCCGCCCCGGCAAGGCGCTGTCCGGGTTCACTACATATGAGACGGCGGGGTTTCCTGTGCTGTCAGTGAGAGAAGGTACTCGGCGGGGGTATGTCCGTCGAGAGCGTTGTGCGGTCGGAAGGTGTTGAACTCGTCGGCGAAGGCGTCGATCCATCGGTTGATGTCGTCGAGGTTGTCGTTGGGCAGGTCCCAGGTTGCGTAGAACTCGTATCGCCAAGCGCCGTTGTTGCGCTCGACGTGTCCGTTGAGTTCGGGCGATTTGGGGGGCAGTTCGAAGAGTTGGATGCCGCGTTTCTGGCATTCGTGCTCGAAGCTGGCCTTGAACTCGGAGCCGCCATCGACCTGGATGGCCTGGATGGGGAAGGGCATGTCGTCCTGGAGCTTGTCGAGGAAGCGTTTGGCGTTGTGTGCGGTTGCGCGCCGGCAGGCTTGTGCGCAGGTCCACTTGGCGACGGGATCGCAGGCGGTGAACTGCTTGAGTGGGGGTCGTCCGTGTCCTGGGGAGAGGGAGAGGGTGTCGAGTTGGACGATCTCGCCTGGGGCTGTGGGTCTGCGCCCCTTGGGGAGGCGTCTGGCGTGCGGCCGGCTGTGCTTGCGGCTGCGTCGCGGGGCCTTGCATCGGAGGGTGGGGACGGGGGTGACGGCGCCTCGTTGGACGAGGTTCTTGAGGATGCGGCCCACGGTGCTCTGGCTGGCGGTGTATCCCTGGCGGCGCAGCAGGATGGTGAGCTTGGCCTTGCCCCACATCGGGAAGTCGGCGCGCATCTCATGCACCGCCGCCGCCAGTTGCGGCGACCATTCGGGCCGTCGTGAGCGCCGGGGCCGTCGCGAGCGCGGGGCCAGGCGGCCCTGGTCGTGAAGCTTCCGCCAGCGGTAGAGGGTGGCCCGCGACACGCCGACGGCGGCGGCCGCATCGGCGGCGCTGAGGCCATTGTCGCGGGCGCGACGCCAACGCTTCAGGGCGTCACGCCTGTGCGCCTCGTCGCTCCGCTCCTTGCCGCACAGGCGTGACGCCAGGGCGGTGCCCCGTGTAACATGACGGGGCAGGCCGAAAACCTGCATGGGGGTCCTCCTTCCAGCTGTCTGTCCAAACCAACAGCTTCGGAGACCCCCAACCTTCCTTCAACCGCCCCGTCTCACATGTGTCTGGACCAGGACAGGCGCCCGAACGTCGGCACCGCGGCGTCGCGTCTCGGATCGCGTTGCAGCGGCGCGGATCACGTCGCGAACGCGATTCCCCCGGGCCGCGGCCAGGGAAACGCGGTTCGGGGTGGCAATCGAGCGGCTATCGCGCCATGCTGGCGTCTCGTCGTTCCGCGAGCCGGAGCGCGCGCGCCAACGTCACCCCGCGTAATGGATCGGTACGCCCCAAGGGAAGATCGGACTCAGAGCGGCGCGGCCGGCGGCCCGGGAGCGGGCGAAGACTTGCTGCCGTCGCCGCTCGTCGGCGTGGAGCGGGCGAGCGGCGATCTCCGGCGCGGATTGCCGGTGATCGTGGACGATGCGGCGGGCGGACGGGCCCTCGCCATCGCCGCGGAACTGCTCACCGACGCCGGTCTCGCGGCGCTGCGCCGCCTGTCGGATGCGACGCCCGATCTGGCCCTCACCCATCGCCGGGCGGCGACGCTCAAGATCCGGCTGTACACCCCGGAGATCGTCCTGGTCCCCGTCTCCGCCCGGCTTTCGGCGCGGACGGTGCGCAGCCTCGCCGATCCGGCGATGGACCTGGCGAATCCGATGCGCGGGCCGTTCGACGCCAAGCGCGGCCGGGCGTCGGAGAGCAGCATCGCCGCGGTGCGGCTGGCGAAGATCGCCGGGCTCCTGCCGGCGGTGCTTCTCGCGCCGCCGCCCGAGCGGGCGGCGGGCGGGTTCGCGGACGCCGCGCAAGGCCGTCTCACCGAGGTCGCCGCCGCCGACGTCCTCGGCTACGACGTGACGCAGGCGCGGAGGATCGAGCGGGTCGCTTCGGCGCGGGTGCCGCTCGCCGGGGCGGAAGACGCCCGCATCGTCGCCTTTCGTCCGCGCGACGGCGGAACGGAGCATCTGGCGATCGTCATCGGCGACCCGACGCCCGACGGCGCGGTTCTGACCCGCCTGCATTCCGAGTGCTTCACCGGCGACCTGCTGGCTTCGCTCAAATGCGATTGCGGTCAGCAGCTGCGCGGCGCGATCGAGCAGATCGCCGCCGAAGGCGCAGGGGTCCTGCTCTACCTCGCCCAGGAGGGCCGCGGCATCGGCTTGATCAACAAACTCCGCGCCTACGCCCTCCAGGACCAGGGCTTCGACACGGTGGAGGCGAACCAGCGGCTCGGGTTCGAGGCCGACGAGCGGCTGTTCCTCCCGGCGGCGGAGATGCTGCGGGCCCTCGGCTTCGCCCGCGTCCGGCTCATGACCAACAACCCCGACAAGGTGGCGGCGCTGGAGCGGTTCGACGTCGAGGTCGCCGAGCGCGTGCCGCACGCCTTTCCGTCCAACGAACACAACGCGTTCTATCTGTCGACCAAGGCGGAAAAGACCGGCCATCTGTTCTGACCTACCCGGCCGCCGGCTTGCGGTCGCGCGCGAAGGTGCCGAAATAGATGCCGACGCCGATCAGGCAGACGCCGATCGCGTGGTAGAGTTGGAATTCCTCCGCCAGGAACGCGATCGCCATCACCACGCCGTAGGCGGGGATCAGATGCATGTACGGCCCGGCGCGGCCGGGACCCATCAGCCGGACCGCGCGGTTCCACAGGAACACCGCGAACACCGAATTGGCGAGGGCGAGCCCGACGATGCTGAGCACGCTCACCCATTCGAGTCGCGTCGGCCGGAACGCGACGTGCTCGATCAGGAACAGCGGCAGGCCGAACAGGCTGCCGAAGCCGAGCAGGGCCACCATCAGGACGCGCGGGTCGAGCCCGTCGGGCGCCCGGCGCAGCAGCACCGCGTAGAGCGACCAGCTGACGTAGGCCAGCATGACGATGAGGTCGCCCTTGTTGAGCTGCAGCTCGGCAAGCCGGGCGACGTCGCCCGCCGAGATCAGGAACAGCACGCCGAACAGCGACACCGCGATGCCCAGCGCCTGGCGGCCGGTCACCGGGTCGCGAAACAGCAGCCACGCCGCCAGCAGGATGATGACCGGCTCGGCGGAGTTGAGCACGACGACGTTGATGACGAAGGTGAATTGAAGCGACAGATACAACATCGCGTTGCCGGCGATGACCAGCAGGAAGGCAAGGAGCGACAGAATCCGCCAATGGCGCAGCAGGAGGCCCGCCTGACGCCGCGCCGGGTGGAAGAAGACCGCCAGAATGACGAGGAAGCCGAACAGGGTGCGCCAGAAGGAGAGCCCCATCGGCGGGACCTCTTCGCGGACGCCGCGGACGACGATCGCCGACAGGGCGAAGAAGAAGGCGGCGCCGGCGGCGCCGAACTGCGCCGAGAGGACGATGCGCCGGCCCATCCGCGCCGCGCGCCGCAAGGAACCCGCCGTCAATCGGGGGCGCGCTCCGGCTCACGCTTCGCCCGGCGCAGCGCGCGTTCCGCGGCCGCCGCGTCGGCCAGACCCTGCTTCCGGTCGAGCGGCGCCGGATCCTTGCGCCCGGCGGCCGGGAGCTTCTCGACCGGATAGACTGCGACGTTGGCGTTGTCGCCCCGCGCCTTCCGCGCCAGGTTGAGGTCGCGCTCGTTGGCGCCCGCCGGCTTGACGATCTTTCCGGCGATCTTCTCCAGATCGAGCCACCAGCGCTTGACCGGATTCCGCCTGCCGTACCCCAGACGATCATCGAGCCAGATGAGGAGCCGCCGCGCCCGGGGCAGCTTGATCGCGGCCCACATCGCGGCCCGGTGTTGCAGCAGGCCCTCCTTGTTCCAGGGGCACATCTTCATGCAGCGGCCGCAGGCGGAGCCCTTGAGGTTGGTCACCCGGTACTTCGTGCATTTCTCGACGTCGGGCTTCCATATTTCGTAGCCGTTATAGAGCAGCTTGTCGCCGTAGGGGATCGCCTGGGCGGGGCATTCGCGCGCGCATTTCCGGCATTTGTCGCAGAAGTCCTGGAGGCCGAAGTCGATCGGCTTGTCGATGGCGAGCGGCAGGTCGGTGGTGATTACCGCGGTCTTGTGGCGGGGCCCGACGAAGGGGTTGAGCACCAGCTCGCCGATCCGGCTCATCTCGCCGAGCCCGGCCAGAAGCATCAGCGGTATCTGGAGGACGTCGCCGTCGGCGTTGGAATGCGCCTGCGCCGGAAAGCCGAGCCGGCGGATGTAGTCGGCGACGATGCAGGCGACCGTGGACCCTTTGAGGTAGGCGCGATAGCTCATGCCGCCGCTGATCCAGTCGTCGCCGCTGGAGCCTTCGAACGACTCCCAGTTCTGGTCGATGACGACCACGATGGCGTATTTGTGCGCCGTTTCGATCGGCCTGCCCTCGAAGTCGTGGGAGTACCAGGCCCATTCCGGCATCTCGCAGATGCCTGCGATGTCGGCGTCGAGGAAGTAGCACAGCGCCTTGATGTGCCGGGCCATGGCCTCCGGATCGTCGGGGACGGGGGCGGTCTCCGGCGCCGCCTCGCCCCGATGCGCGGACAGCTGTTTCCAATGCAGATGGCCGATCGCGGCGTTCAGCGGATTCTTGGTGATGAACCGCTTGATCTCCGCCGCCGGCTTGCGGCCGAGATCGCCGTGGAAGGCGCGGACGAAGAAGTCGGCCCGCTTGGGGACGCGCGCGACGTCGTCGGTGATCAGCGTGGTCGGCGCATCGACCCGCTTGATCCGCTCCATCGGGTAACGGCCGAGATGCGGCGGGCGCTTCCTGCGCGACCGCAGCCGCATGGCGTCGTCTCCCCGGCGCGGGCGTCGTCGCTCAGCTCGCGGCGACGACCATGATCTCGACCAGCAGTTCGGGCCGGGCCAGCTTCGCCTCGACGCAGGCCCGCGCCGGCGGGTTGGCCTTGTCGATCCACTCCACCCAGACCTCGTTCATCGGATCGCGAAGCGCGATCTCCCGCACCCAGATCGTCGCCGACAGGAGCTTCGACTTGTCGCTGCCGGCGGCGGCGAGCCGACGGTCGATCGTATCGAGTATCTGCCGCGTCTGCCCCCGGATGTCGGCCGAGGAATCGTCGGCGACGGCACCGGCGAGGTATACGACGCCGCCATGGGCCACGGTCTGACTCATGAGCGGACCCACTTCGTGGCGATCGATGGTCATCTGCTTGTCTCCTCGTGTGATCTCGGTCGCGGACCGGCGAACCGGCCGAGGCGCATTGTGACCGGCTTGCGCATCGGCGGCAATTCGGCGTTGGCGCGCATCGGCGCGAAGGGCCGGCCGGCGCGGGCGGACGAGGCCGTTGCGCGCCGCGCCGTCATCTGCCACGATCGACATGCGCTTCGGTCGCCTTGGACCCGTCGGAACGGTGTACGACCAGCTCGATCCGCGTATCCGGGACTACGTCGATTCGCTGATCGCGCATGCGAAATCGGCCTTGTGGCCCGAACGTCGCGCGGCGCTCGCCAGCTTCCGCCGCGGGATCGCCCGGAGCGCGCCCGGCGATCTCGACGCGCTGCTCTCGGTGCTGGCGTTCGAACCCGCTTCCGGCGAGGATGCGGCCGATCTCGCCTTCCGCGCGGTGGTCACGGCCTATATCGAACGGCTGGAGGAGGCGGACATCACCAATCCCGATCAGGCGCTGGTCTACAGCCAGTCGCTCGACGCGGCGCATGTGGCGCTGGCCGGGCGCTGGCTCGACAGCCATCCCGGGCATGCGCCCGGCGCGCCCGGCGTCGCCGGCGCTTCGCCCAGCTGAGAAGGAGGAGAGGAATGGCGCACGGCATCGAACACGTCCATTGGCGCGACGCGCCCGACATGTGGATGCCGTATGCGCCGGCGATCAAGGTGACGGGCGGCGCCACGGTCTATCTCGCGGGCTGCACCGCGGCGCCGATGTATCATCACCATCCGCACCGCCCCGAAGAGTTCGACCGCATGCCGCGGGACATGGCCGGACAAGCCCGCGCGGCGCTGGAGAATCTCGAACGGAGCCTGGAGGCGGTCGGGGCGGGCTTCGCCGACGTCGTCTCGGCCACCCGCTTCGTCACCGACCTCGCCGACCAGGACGCGCTCAACCGCGTGTGGGGCGAGTATTTCGGCGACAACAAGCCCACAACCACCACCGTGCAGGTCGTCGGCCTCGCCACCGATCCGCGCTGCATGATCGAGATTACGACCGTCGCCGTCATCGGTTGATCCGGGACCGGCGACGTTGCGGCGGCCGGCGAATGCCCATACTCTTGGCCGACCGCCCGCCGACTTCGGGCCGTGCGCGCATAGCTCAGCCCGGTAGAGCGTCTGACTTTTAATCAGAATGTCCTTGGTTCGAATCCAAGTGCGCGCACCACGGCGCCGGCGGTCGCCGTCGGCGCGGTCTGCATCGCCCGCTGCGAGGCGCCTCACGCCGCGGCGCGGCCGGCGATCGAGTCGATGAAGCGCGCGAGCCGCAGGTCGCGCTCGCTCAACCCGCCGGCGTCGTGGGTGGAGAGAGTGATCTCCACCCGGTCGTAGACGTTGGACCATTCCGGGTGGTGGTCCATCTTCTCCGCCGTCAGCGCGACGCGGCTCATGAACCCGAAGGCTTCGTTGAAGCCCGCGAAGCGGTACGCCTTGCGGATCGCGTCGCGGCCGGCGACCTCTTCCCAGCCTTCGAGCCCGGCGAGCGCGGTCTCGCGCTCCCGGGCGGTGAGCTTCTCGACCATGGCATCCTCCCGATCCGTAGCGCGCCGATAATGGCGGCGGCTTGGCCGCGGGATCAAGGCGCGCTATGTCTGTCGGATGAAGGATCGAACCGCGGCCGCTCCGACGCTCGACGACATCGAGGCGCTCGCGCGCCGGGCGCTGGCGGAGATCCCGGCCGAACTCCGCCGCCATGCGCAGGGCGTGGTGATCCGCGTCCAGGACTTCCCCGACGCCGAGACCGAGGACGACATGGGTCTCGACAGCCCGTTCGACCTGCTCGGCCTCTATCACGGCGTGCCGATCGGCGACAAGGGCGCGGGCTACGCGCCGCAGGACGTGGACATGATCTTTCTCTACCGTCGGCCGATCCTCGACTATTGGTGCGAGACCGGCGAGGACCTCGCGCATGTGGTCCGCCACGTGCTGATCCACGAGATCGGGCATCACTTCGGCTTCTCCGACGAGGACATGGAGCGAATCGAGGCGGATGGCGGGCCGGCGCCGAAGCACGCCTGACGGCGAACGCAACGGGAGAACGACGAGGAGGACGACATGAGCGACGCGCAGTTCAGCCCCATGCTCACCCATGTCGGGATCGACGTCGTGGACATCGACCGGATGGCCGACTTCTACACCCGGGTGATGGGCATGACGGTGAGCGACCGGGGGTTCTCCGACCGGCTCCGATGCGACTTCGTGTTCATGACCCATGACCCGTCGGCCCATCACCAGCTCATCCTGGTGGGAGGCCGACCCGAGGGCGCGGTGAGCACGGTCAACCAGATCTCCTTCCTGGTCGGCTCGCTCGACGAATTGCGCGCCGCCAACCGGCGGATCTCGGCGGAGGGAATCGCGACGAGGCCGATCGACCACGGCAACGCCTGGTCGATCTACTTCCCCGACCCGGAGGACAATCTGGTCGAGATCTATCTCGACGCGCCCTTCCACGTGCGCCAGCCCCGCGGCATGCCGCTCGATCTCGACCTCTCCGACGAGGACGTCCTGCGCGCCACCGAGGAGCGCATCCGGGACGGCGAGGACTTCATGACCCGGGACGCCTGGACGGCCGCGATGGCGGAACGAATCGCCCGGTCCGGCCCGCCGTCGGGCGCGTGACCCGGAACACGGGAGAGGAGCCGATGCGCGACGACGAGGAGCGAACCCCACTCCCCATCGGGACCGCCGTCCGCTTCGCCCATGAGGGGCGCACGATCCACGGACACCTTCTCCAGCGGCAGGGACGGCGCCGGTTGGCCGGAGTCGTGGACGCCGGACAACGGATCTGGAGGGTCCCGGAGACGGCGCTGCAAGCCTCGGGGCGGGCGCCGCGAACGACGATGGTGACCCGCCACGACGAGGCGCGCGCGGCTTGGCGCGTGGGCGACGAAGCGGCGTTCGCGGGCCCCGACGGACCCATGCGCGGCGAGATCGTCAAGCTCAACCCGAAGACGGCGAAGCTGCGCAGCGGGAAGACGTTCTGGATGGTCCCTTACGGCCTGCTCCGCCGAGCGGAAGGGAACGCCGCGAGGAACGGCGCGGAGCGGCTGAACGCCGTCGCCGCCGCGGCCCGGCGGCTGATGGACGAGCACGGGCTCGCGGACTGGACCTTGGCCTTCGTCGAATCCGGAAGACGCCTCGGCGACTGCAACTTCCGGGAGCGCGTGATCCGGATCGGCCGCGCCCACGCCCTGGAGGATGACGAAGAGCGGATCCGGGATACCGTGCTGCACGAGATCGCGCACGCGATCGCGGGCCCCAAGGCGGGCCACGGGCCGCTATGGAAGGCGACGGCGCGGCGTATCGGCGCGACGCCGAGAGCAAGGGTTCACGAGACCCAAGCGAGTTGAGACGGAATCGCGGTCCGTTCCGCCGAACCCGGACCGCCCGCCGCCGCCTCCCGCGCCGCCGGCAAGGCGATGCCCGGGAAGGCCGCGCCCCTGCCGAGCGCGCGCTTCGCGCCGTCGCCTCGGGGGGGGGGGCCACAAATCCCAGGGAAGCCGTCCCGCCGCGCGACGTCGCGCAACCCCGTATGCATCGGAACGAGAATCTTGCAAGCGCGGCGCGCGGATACGGTCGTATCGTCCCGGCTCTCCGCGCGGGCCATGGTCGGGGTGGGAAATGCGGGCTAGGCTCCCGGCCTTCGGAGGAGGGACCGCCGCATTGGGCCGAGATGCTCCCGGGGCCGACGTGTGTTTCGTCGTCCCCACGTACAACGAAGCGCCGAACGTCGTTCCGCTGCTGCGGCGCCTGACCGGGCTGTACGCAGACCCGGGCGCCGCGTTCCTGATCGTCGACGACGAGAGCCCGGACGGCACCGGCCGCCTGGTCCGGGCGTTCGCCGAGACGGACGGCCGCGTGCGCCTGCTCGAAGGTCCGCGGCGCGGGTTCGGGCGGGCCTACGTGCGGGGGATGACGTATGCCCTGGAGACCCTCGGCGCGAAGGCGGTCGTGCAGATGGACGCCGACTTTTCCCACGACCCCGCCGACGCGCGGCGGCTGCTGGACCGCCTCGCGGACGGCGCCGACGTGGCGATCGGCAGCCGCTACGTCGCCGGCGGCTCGCTCGATCCGCGCTGGCATGTCGGGCGGCGGCTGTTGTCCCGCTGGGGCAACCGCTTCGCCCGGCATATCGCCGACATCCGGGGGGTCCGAGATTGCACGTCGGGCTTCAAGGCGATCCGGGCGGAGACGCTCGCGGCCGCGAGGGTGGAGGACATCCGGGCGCGGGGCCACACCTTCCAGATAACGCTCCTGCATCGCCTGATCCATGCCGGCGCGCGGGTGGTCGAGGAGCCGATCCACTTCCGCGACCGCGAGCGCGGGCGGACGAAGCTCGGCGCCGGGAGCATCCTGGAGTTCTTCTGCGCCGTCTGGTGGCTGCGCCTGACGGGCCACCGGGTCCTGCTCAAATACGGGCTGACGGGCCTCGTCGGCGCGCTGGTCAACCTCGGGTCGTTCCGCATCCTGCTCGAGCTCGGGCTGCACAAATTCCTGGCGTCGCCGATCGCGATCGAGCTGTCGATCGTCTCGAATTTCCTGCTGCACAACTACTGGACCTTCGCCGACCGGACGATGATCGGCCGCAAGCGCGTCCGCGGCCTGAAATACAACGCCGTCTCGCTGGCCACGCTCGCCCTGAGCTACGCCACCTTCGTCGGCCTGTCGGTCCCCTTCCCCCGCGCCTCGCCGGTGCTGCTCCAGGCCTTGGCCATCGTTCCGGCGGTGGCGATCAACTACCTCATGAGCTCCTGCTGGACGTTCCGCGACGCCGCCCCGAAGTAACGGCGCCTCGCCGCGACTGCCCGCGGACGCCGGCATCGTCCTTAGGCTCAAGACTCATATCCAGAAGATGAGGATAGCGGCCGATTTGGATGGTGCTCAAGAAGGTGTGAGGGCATCGGTCGTATCGCGTTGCGATGCGTCGCCAGTCCTTGAGCCGGCCGAACATGCGCTCGATGCGGTTGCGTCGCTTGTAGAGTTCGGCATCGAAGGCAACGGGCGTCTTGCGGTTGGAGCGGCCCGGAATGCAGGGTTCGATCCCTCGCCCCGCCAGGGCTTGGCGGAAGCGGTCGCTGTCGTAGCCTTTGTCGGCGATCAGAGTATCGGTGTCCGGGAGGTCGTCGAGCATGGCGTCGGCTCCCCGGTAGTCGCTGACCTGTCCTGCGGTCAGCCGCAGAACCAAGGGCTTGCCGTCACCATCGCAGACGGCGTGCAGCTTGGAGTTCAGACCGCCTCTGGTTCGCCCGATGCAGCGGTGAAGAACCCCCTTTTGAGCAGGCTGGCTGCGGTGCGGTGGGCCTTCAGATGGGTGGTGTCGATCATCACCATGCCCGTAGCCCGGCTCTCTGCCGCCAGGGCCTCGAAGATGCGGTTGAAGACGCCAGCTTCGCTCCACCGCACGAAGCGATTGTAGAGGGTCTTGTGCGGGCCGTACTCGGTCGGGGCGTCGCGCCATCTCAGCCCGTTGCGGATGACGTGGACGATGCCGGAAATGACGCGCCGGTCGTCGACCCGGGGGACGCCCCGGACCTTGTTGGGCAACAGCGGCTTGAGGCGGGCGAATTGGGCGTCGGATAGCCAGAAATGGTGGTCGGACATGATGCTCCCCCTATATCTGGTAGGGTTGAATCACATCCCGCATCCCCATACAATCATACGTTATTGGTCCTGGGCCTAGGGTACCGACTTGCATTCTGTCGTTGATAGTTGTATACGAGATCTCGGCGTGGAGGGGACATGAGCGGGGTGGCTGGCCCACGGGGCGAATCTCGGCCACCGAAATATCAGCAAGGCGCGATCATGATGACGAATATTCTTGTACTTGACGAACACGCAATGGGGATGCTCGGCAATGCAATCCTAGAGGATTCGTGGTTCAACACATTCCCGCTGCCATCCGATGTTGACCGGATCAAGCGTGTACAAATCGACGACATGCTCTACCTGTTGTCTACGCGAGCGACGGAAGATTCTAAACTGTTGGTTGTCCTCGTTGGAGAAGATGGAATATTTTCAAGCGCACCAAGTCCACGTCATACATTTGATCGCCTCCATCACATCTCGCTTGTCCAGTTTGAGAAAACTGTATCAATTCCGGTTGCATGGAAACCATTCAGGGATGATTCGCGTCTCTCTGTTTATGCACAACCAGAGTCCCAAGGAAAAGGTCAGCGTCTGTATGTCGACAGAAATCCTCTACAAACGCAGAATATATATGCTTACGCTCTAACTCCTGATGTCAGAGATTTTGACAAAGTGCCGTACGATGCTGAATCATTCCGTCGCGCCCATGACAAATATGTTGATGCGCTGTTGATGAATCCACTGCATCGGCCCGATGGGGGTGCGTTCGGAATAATCCTGACTGAACCTCTCGGAGTCTCACTTTTGGGCCGTGCGACACTCGAAGAATGGTATGAGAAGATATTGACAAATCAGCAGCGAGAATTCGTCGACCGGAACTACTCCTCTCCGGTTCGGCTAAAGGGATCAGCTGGAACTGGTAAAACGCTTTCTTTGGCTATTAAATGCCTGCGGGACGTTTACAGATTTGATGCCAATGAAAAGTCGATTCGAATTGGATTCCTTACGCACAGTTCTGCGCTTGCCCACGATGTTGTAATTAGCATGTTCTACGCTCTTGACCCAAAGGAGCGCTGGAAGAACATGCAGTATGGAGAAATATGGGTGGGTTCTCTCTATGAATTGGCTCAGAAATTTCTTCAATACGAACAGAAAAACCTTAGACCTTTGTCGACTGATGGTCGGGATGGACGTGAATTTCAGCATATGCTCATCAGTGACGCTATTGATCGATGTCTCTCAAATGCAAAATCTGAAGTCAAGAATCTCGTTCATCACAATTTCAGAGAGAGACGCGATCGACTCATCGACGAGTTGATGAACGAGTTTGCTTGTGTCATCGATGCGGAAGGGGTGAGAAAAGGCACACCCGCTTCAGATCAATATCTCAACGCCCGGCGAGAAGCATGGCAGATGGATCTTCCGAGCGAGGATGAGCGTAGAGCGGTACTGGACATTCATGAAGAGTACTGCAAAGAGCTGAACAAGTCCGACATTCTTAGTATGGACCAGATGGTTGCCGACTTTAACCGTTATTTGCTGACCCATGAATGGATGCAATTGCGTGAACGAAGTGGTTTTGATGCAATTTTTGTCGATGAACTCCATTATTTTAATCGTGCGGAGCGCATGATTTTTCATAACCTCTTCAAAAACAGCGCATCAATGAGCGGGAAATACCCATTATTCATGGCATACGATCTGAAGCAGAGCCCGACTGACGCGCTCCTCAATTATGGCTCCCAAGAGACCGCAACGAATATTTTTAAGACTATTGGAGCGGGTGGCACTGAGTTGGTTGAGTTAACCGAAATTTTCCGATCTACTCCGGAAATTGCAGAATTCCTAAAGGACCTGGATGGATCTTTCCCTGCACTTGGGCTAGAGGATGAATGGGGAAATTATTTTGCAGAATCTCGAAAGGAATCTGGAGATGTTCCTGTGCTGCGGGTTTATCCCAGGAACACAGATCTCTTGGATAGTGTGTTCCGTCAAGCTCAAAGGGAGGCTCGTCAGCAAGGCGGAAGACAGATTGCCGTTCTATGTGTAAATGACCACTTGTTCAGTCAATACCTCCAATCGGGAAGAATTGAAGGGAAATATATCAAAATTTCCGCACGCGATCAAATCAATGAATTGAAGTATGCAGGAAAACGATGTGTATTTAGTATGCCAGAATATGTGGCAGGCTTACAGTTTCGAACTGTTTTTCTCATACATTTGGATGAAGTGGAGACTGGCGGTGACGATGTGAGTATTGGTGCTCGTCGTCGGTTCATATCTCGTTGTTATCTCGGTGCCAGCAGAGCGGCTACGTATCTGTACATCGCTTCGAGCGACGAACGTGGTGGACCTGCAAATATTCTCAAAAGTCCCCTTCGGTCTGGTAGTCTGCGAAAGGCTTAGGCTTAGGCTTAGGCTCAGAACTCATATCCAGAAGATGAAGATAGTGGCGATGCAGGCGGCACTCGACGCCGACGCTTTCTGGCCAGAGCCGCTTCTCCAACTCAACCCGACCTTCAAACCCGAGGAACGATCGACAATCTGGTCTCGGAAGATATCCTCGACGAAGAGCGCGCCCGGATTTTCCGGCCGGATAAGACGGACATCGGCCCCGCCAGGAGGGGGGATCCACATGAACACGCGAGCACGCGCTTGATGATGAAACCGCCCCAGGATACTCGTCGCGCGCGCGGAGCGAAAAGCGGGAGACGGCCCGGCCCATGCCGAGACTGATCCACCCGGTGGTCCTCTCGGGCGGCTCCGGGACGCGGCTCTGGCCGGAATCGCGGGCGGCGCATCCCAAACAATTCCTGCCCCTGACGTCCCGCCGCAGCCTGTTGCAGGAGACGATCCTGCGCGTGGCGGACGCGCACGCCTTCGCCCCCCCGTTGACGGTCTGCAACGAGGAGCACCGCTTCCTCGTCGCCGAACAGCTGCGCGAAATCTCGGTCGAACCGGGCGCCATCGTCCTGGAGCCCGTCGGGCGCAACACCGCCCCCGCCATCGCCGCCGCCGCCGAGATCCTGGCCGCGCGCGACCGCGACGCGCTCATGCTGGTCCTGCCCTCCGACCACGCCATCGGCGACGCGGCCGGCTTCCGCGCCGCCGTCGAGACCGCGGCGCCCGCGGCCGCCGAGGGGTTCCTGGTGACCTTCGGCCTTCGCCCCACGCGGCCGGAGACGGGGTACGGCTACGTCGCCGCCCGCGCCGGAGATGGGCCGGCGGAAGCCGGACTCGCGCCCGGGTGCTTCCGGGTCGACCGGTTCGTGGAGAAGCCGGATCGGGAAACGGCGCAGGGCTACCTTGCCGAGGGCGGCTGGTACTGGAACAGCGGCATGTTCCTGTTCACCGCGCGCGCGTTCCTCGCCGAGTGCGGGCGGCTCGCGCCCGAGCTGCGCGCCGCGGCCCGCGCCTCCGTCGCCGGCGCGCAGCGCGACGCGGATTTCCTGCGGCTCGCTTCCGAACCCTTCCGCAGCGCCCCGGCCGGGCCGGTCGACCGCGCGATCATGGAGCGGACCGACAAGGCGGCGGTCGTGCCCGCGGAGATGGGCTGGAGCGACCTGGGCTCATGGGCGGCGTTATGGCGAGCCGGCGCGCGGGACGAAGGCGGCAACCTGCGCCGGGGCGACGCCTTCGCCGTGGAGGCGACGGATTCGCTGATCGCCGCCGACGGCCCGCTGGTCGCCGCCCTCGGCATCGACGGCCTCGCCGTCGTGGCGACGCCGGACGCCGTCCTGGTCGCGCCGCTGGCGCGCGCGGACGAGGTAGGCAAGCTGGCGGAGCGGCTCGCCGCCGAGCGCCGGGAAGCGCCGAACGTCCGCATGCGCATCCACCGTCCGTGGGGCTTCTTCCAAACGTTGCACGGCGGCGCCGGTTTCCAGGTCAAGCGGATCACCGTCAAGCCGGGCGCCGCGATTTCCCTCCAGCGCCACCGCCACAGGGCGGAACACTGGATCGTCCTGCGCGGCGCGGCCGAGGTGGTGAAGGACGGCGAAAGCTTCACCCTGCGCGAGAACGAAACCACCCACGTGCCGCCGCTCTGCGTGCATCGCCTCGCCAATCCCGGCCCGGCGCCCCTCGACCTGATCGAGGTCCAGACGGGGAGCTATCTGGGCGAGGACGACATCGAGCGCTTCGAAGACAAATACGGCCGCGCGTCCGCGCGCGAGGCGGAGGTCGCGAAGCCGTGACGGAGCGCGTCGCGCTGATCACGGGGGTGACCGGCCAGGACGGCGTCTTTCTGGCGGAACTCCCATTGGAAAAGGGCTGCCGGCCCGAGGAAGGCTATTGGCGCGACGCCACCGGCTCGAAGCGGACGCGAGGACGAATCCGAACACGACGCCGAAAGCGAAGCGTTTTTCGGAGGTCGAGAAGCTCCCGAAACGAAGGCAAGCGGAAATGGTAGAGACGCCTGCGAACGTACACGGACCGGCGCGGCGCAAGAACATGAGGAGCGCCCGTTTTTCGACACGCGGGAGCCGTCTGGTGCGGGCTTTCAGGCGCCGGCCCATCCGTTCGTTGGCGATGAGGTGGCTGGCGAGTCCCACCTCGGCGTTCCTTCTCGGCGGCTTGGCGCTGACCGGCGCGGGGATTTTCGGCGTCGCCTGGGGCGCGTGGCTGGCCGCGCCCGGATTGGCGCTCGTCGGCCTCGTCGTCGCGAAGGAAGCCCTCCTCTGGCGCTGGCGCCGCAGTCGGGACACGGAAGCGCTGGCGGCCGAGCGCGGACGCGTCGAGAAGGCCATGGCGGAAGCCGTTGGGAACGAACGGAGCCGTTCGCAACGCGCCCTCGCCGAAGCGCTGGCGGCCGAGCGCGGACGCGCCGAGAAGACCATCGCGGAGGCCATCCAGAGCGAACGAAACCGCAGGTCGCTGGTCGACGTCCATCTCGCCGACCGGGGACTCCCGATTCGACGAATCCTGCTGCTGTTCACCATCCACCGCTCGGGCAGCACGTGGCTGTTCGACATGCTGCGCACCCACCCGGCGGTGCGCGTGGAGCCGACCACCAGGGTGTGGACGGCGTTGAGCATGAACGGCGGGCGCTATCCCGGCGCGTTCCACCATGCCGACGGGGCGTCGGTGCCTCTCGAAATCACGCCGGGCTGGGCGGCCGCGATTCCGGCGTTCCCACCCGCCGCGATTCCCAAAGGAGGTTTCGAGGAAGCCGAGCGGTGGGCGCTGGAAAAGGCCCACCCCGAGTTCGTCGGGTTCGAGGCGAGTCGGCTCGCGGCGCGGGTTCGCGACCTGCGCGGGAACGGCGTGGCGGTCGAGATCGTCTACGGCGTGCGCTGCCCGCTCGACGTCATGTGGTCGATGGCGGAATACAAGAGCCGCGACCCGAAATGGTACAAGAAACTGCCGGTCGGAGAGATACCCCGGTTCATCGCGCGGTCGTTCGAAGTGCTGGCGGAAGCGCGCGCCCTGCTCGGCGGCTCGATAATCGAGTATGAGAATCTGCCGGATGACGCGGCGCTGAACCGCCTGGCTCTCCGCTTGGCCCCCGGGCGAGGCGGAGGCGAGGGCGTGGCGCGTTCGCGCGGCGTCCGCGACCGGGCGCTCGAAACGCGGACAACGGCGCGGCGCCGGGTTTCTCGGCGCGCCCGACCGCGAGCGCGGCCCGGCTGGCCCGGCCGGAGCATGGGCCGCCGGCGCCGACCTCGAAGCAGCGAAGGCGGCGCACCGGCGCCTCGTCGCCGAGGAATGAGGGAAATCAACCAGTGCGGACCAAGCGTCGAGGAAGCGCATAATCTCCTTGACGCATATCCCGGTTGTCTCGTAGTATCGAATTGAATTGGATCGTATAAAAAGAGAACTATCTGAAGTTGATTTCGATCCGATGAAACGAGACCTTCGCAACGCTGTTGCGAAGAATGATACTTGGGAAGTGATCACGATCCAGAACAAGTCCAATCTTTATGCTGCAAAAGCACGGAGATCGATGACACTGAAAGAGAGCATAACCCGACATCAAAAAAGAAAAGCAAGGGAAGCGAAGCGTGGTAAGGTCTCATTGTCCCAGATAATTGACGAATCCGGGTGTAAGGATTAAATTCTCTTACGTCACCCCGTCGCGCCGCAGCGCTGCGATCTCGTCCTCGGGCAGGCCGAGCAGGTCGCGCAGGATCTCGTCCGTGTGCTGGCCCAGCGTCGGGGCGGCTTGGGCGTAGGCCAGGGGCGCGCCGGCGTAGCGGATCGGGCTGGCGACCTGGGGGACGGTCCCGGCGGTCGCGTGCGGGAGTTCGACCCGCAGGCCGCGATGGCGGATCTGCGGGTCGTCGAACAGCCGGGCGAGGTCGTTGATCGGCCCGGCCGGGACGCCGACGCGCTCCAGGGCGGCGAGCCAGGCGGCGCGGTCGCGGGACTTCATGATCTCGCCCACGGTCGCGGTCAGCGCTTGGCGATGCGCGACGCGGGCGGCGTTGGTCGCGAAGCGTTCGTCGCGCGCCAGCTCGGGCCGGCCCGCGGCCTCGCAGAAGCGGGCGTATTGGGCGTCGTTGCCGACGGCGAGGACGATGGGAAGGTCGGCGGTGTCGAAGACGTCGTAGGGCGCGATGTTGGGATGCGCGTTGCCGAGCCGTCCCGGCGCCTCGCCGGTCGTCAGATAGTTCATCGCCTGGTTGGCCATCGCCGCCGCGGTCACGTCGAGGAGAGCCATGTCGACATGCCGGCCGGCGCCGGCGCGTTCGCGCTCGGCGAGAGCGGCGAGGACCGCGATCGTCGCGTAGAGGCCGGTGAGCACGTCCGACAGCGCGACCCCGATCTTCTGCGGGCCGCCGCCCGGCCGGTCGTCGCGCTCGCCGGTGACGCTCATCAACCCGCCCATCGCCTGGATCGTGAAGTCGTAGCCCGCGCGGTCGCGATAGGGGCCGGTCTGGCCGAACCCGGTGATCGAGCAATAGACCAGGCCGGGATTGATCGCCCGGAGGTCGTCGTAACCCAGGCCGTAACGCGCGAGGCCGCCGACCTTGTAGTTCTCCAGCAGCACGTCCGAGGCCGCGGCGAGACGACGGACCAGCTCCTGGCCGCGCGGCGTCGAGATGTCGAGGGCGAGCGACTTCTTGCCGCGATTGGCGGACAGGAAATAGGCGGCGTCGCCGGTCGCGGCGCCGTCCGGGCCGGCGAGGAAGGGCGGCCCCCAGCTGCGCGTGTCGTCGCCCGCGCCGGGGCGCTCGACCTTGATCACCTCGGCGCCGAGATCGGCGAAGGTCTGGCCCGCCCAGGGGCCGGCCAGGATGCGGCTGAGGTCGAGGACGCGGAGATGCGACAGCGGCGCCGCGGCGGACGGCGGGCTCAAAAGAAGGCCTGAATGCCGGTCTGCGCCCGGCCCAGGATCAGGGCGTGGATGTCGTGCGTGCCCTCGTAGGTGGTCACGGTCTCCATGTTCATGAGATGCCGCATGACGTGATACTCGTCGGCGATGCCGTTGCCGCCGTGGATGTCGCGGGCGTCGCGGATCGCGTCCCGCGCCTTGAGGGTCGAGTTGCGCTTCAGCAGCGAGATCGCCTCGGGCGCGCAGCTGCCGTCGTCCATCATGCGCCCGAGGCGGAGGCAGGATTGCAGCCCGACGGCGATCTCCATCTGCATGTCGGCGAGCTTCTTCTGCACCAGCTGGTTGGCCGCGAGCGGCCGGTCGAACTGGGCGCGGTCGAGGGCGTAGCGCCTGGCCGCATGCCAGCAGAACTCGGCCGCGCCGAGCGCCCCCCAGGCGATGCCGTAGCGCGCGTTGTTGAGGCAGCCGAACGGCCCGCCGAGCCCGCGCGCATGGGGCAGCCGGTTGTCCTCGGGGACGAACACGTCGTCCATCACGATCTCGCCGGTGACCGAGGCGCGGAGGCTGAGCTTCCCGCCCATCCTGGGCGCGCTCAACCCCTCCATCCCCTTCTCCAGGAGATAGCCCCGGATCACCCCCTCGTCGTCCTTGGCCCAGACGACGAACAGGTCGGCGATCGGCGCGTTCGAGATCCACATCTTCGAACCCTTGAGGCGGTAGCCGCCGTCCACGCTGCGCGCCCGCGTCTTCATGCCGCCGGCGTCGGAGCCGTGATCGGGCTCGGTGAGGCCGAAGCAGCCGACGAGTTCGCCGCTGGCCAGCCCGGGGAGGTATTTGCGGCGCTGCGCCTCGGCGCCGTAGTTGTAGATCGGCCACATCACCAGACTCGACTGCACCGAAAGCGTCGAGCGATAGGACGAATCCACGGCCTCGATCTCGCGCGCGACCAGGCCGTAGGCGACGTAGCCGGTCCCGGCGCAGCCATAGCCGCGGATGGTCGAGCCCAACAGGCCCAGCGCGCCCATCTCGGAGAGGATCGCGCGGTCGAAGGTCTCGGCGTTGTAGGCCTCGACGATGCGCGGCGCCAGCTTGTCGCGCGCGTATTGACGGGCCGTGTCGCGCACCAGCCGTTCGTCCTCGGCGAGCTGCGCCTCGAGTCCCAGCGGGTCCTCCCAGTCGAACGCGCCCCATTTGCGCGGCTTGGCGACGGTCGCGGCTTCGGCTTCTGCGGCGGTGGACATCGGCGGGTCCTCGTCGTCGGCGGGATCGGCGGCGGGCGGCGTCAAGCCCGTTCGGTTGCGGGCGCCGGCGGCGCGGTGCGGCGTATCAATTCCTGAAGCGCGGTCATGGTCTCGGCATGGCGCTTGTCGTCGGCTTCATGCTGCTGCTGCATGGCTTCGCGCTGCTGTTGCATGGCTTCGCGCTGCATCTGCATGGCCTCGCGCTGCAGCTGGATGGTTTCACGCTGCAGCTGCATGGCTTCGGCATGGCGCCTGTCCTCGGCTTCGCGCTGCTGCAGCACGGCTTCGCGCTGCAGCTGCATGGCCTCGCGCTGCTGCTCGGCGCGGTCGTCGTTGGACCGCAGCATGGCGCGGATGCCGCGCCAGATGCCGACGGCGGCGACGGAAGCGGCGAGGGCGCTGATCACCGATGCGGCGGCCGAAACGATGGCGACGATCAGGCTCATTTCCGCGCTTGGCTCCATCCTGCGCAACCCCGGCGTCGTGGCGGCCGGCTCGCGTCGGGCGGCCTCGTCGGCAGGCCCCCGGCGCGAACCGCGCGCATCATCCACCGGCCGGCGGCCGGCCGTCAAGCGGGCGTCAAGGCCCCGTCCTTCCTCGCCCTGGATTCCCGCTTTCGCGGGAATGACGAGGGAGGATGCGCCGACGCCCCGGGAAGGCCATCGGCTCGAGGCGGATACGCCCCCCCCCTCCCGTCATTCCCGCTTTCGAGCGTGTGAAGAAACTCTTGGCGTTTGGGATGGGTCGTGATTCTGTGGGTTTGTTCGTTGGTTTGAGAGGGAGGGTTGTTATGTCGGTTGTGGGAGGTGCTCGCTGCATGCGCCCGGATCGTCATCAGTTGGAGTGGCGGATGGTGGATTTGGATGGGACGCTTGCGCCGGATCATCGAGCGCGAGTGGTTTGGGGTTTCGTGTCGGGCATGGATCTGAGCGCGTTATATGCGCGGATCGGTTCTCGTGAGCATGGTTCGGGTCGGCCTGCGGCGGACCCTGCGGTTTTGTTGGCGTTGTGGCTGTACGCGACGTTGGAGGGAGTGGGTTCGGCGCGTCGTCTTGCGCATCTGTGCGAGAGTGACATGGCGTATCGGTGGCTGTGTGGTGGTGTGCGAGTGAACTACCATGGTCTGAGCGATTTCCGGGGTGGGCATGGGGCTGTGCTGGATGGTCTTTTGAGCGAGCAGGTTGCGGCGCTTGTGGCGTCGGGGATGGTGAGTTTGGAGGAGGTGGCGGTTGACGGGACGAAGGTTCGAGCGAGCGCGGGTTCGGGTTCGTTTCGCGGCGAGCGGGGCTTGTCGGGCTACGAGGCGGCGGCGCGGGAACGGGTTGCGGCGCTGAGGTCGGAGTTGGCGAGCGATCCGGCGGCCGGGTCGCGGCGTCTTCGCGCGGCGCGGGCGCGGGCCGAACGCGAGCTTGCGGAGAAGGTTGCGGCGGCGCGGAAACAGCTTGCGGCGTTGCGCGCGGAGAAGGCGGGGCGGTCTCGGACGCACAAGAAGGCGGAGAAGAAGAAGCCGGGGCCGAAGGTCTCGACGACGGATGCGCAGGCGCGCCGGATGCGGTTTGCCGACGGCGGCGTGGGGGCGGGGTACAATCTCCAATTGGCGGTGAGCACCGATAGTCACGTCATTGTGGGGGTCCAGGAGACGGATCGTCGCAACGACGCGGGTTTGGCGGGTTCGATGGTTGAGCAGATCGAGCGGCGCTATGGCGCGCGCCCGGCGCGCTTGCTGGCGGATACGCGCTATGCCGCGCGCAAGGACATGCTGGCGTTGGGTGGGAAGGGGGTGGAGGTTTACACGCCGCCGGCTCCGGTGAAACAGGCGGCGAAGGCCGAGAGCGTGCGCCGTCGTGAACGCGGACGCGCCGGCGAACCGGTTGCGTTGCAGGCTTGGCGCGCCCGCATGGCGAGCGAGGCGGGGCAAACGATCTATCGTCGTCGCATGAGGGTCGAGGGGGTCAATGGCGTCGTCAAGCAACGGGGATTGGGCCGCCTTGTGGTCCGCGGGCTTGCCAAGGTGCGGGCGGTGGCGTTGCTGCACGCTCTGGCGCACAATCTGTGGCGCGGTCATCGGCTCGCCTGTATGGCCGGATGAGCATCGCAACCCGCCCTGCCGCCGCCCCGCCCCTTGCCCGACCCATGCCGGGAGCGGCTTGAAACCCGCCGCCGCGCACGACCGCCGCCGCGCCGGACGAACCCACCACGCAACGCCCTAACCCGCCGCCGCCGCACGACCGCCACACCGAACCGGCAGGGTCCTATCCCGAACGAACGCCAAGATTCCTTCACACGCTCGAAAGCGGGAATCCATGGCGGGAAGGGACGAGTCCTTGGGCGTATCCGCCTCGGCCGCCGGCCTCCCTCGGGCCGTCGTCACAGGCCCCCTTGTCTGAACCGACGCCCACGCGGACATGTCGGGATTTCTTCACATGCTCTTTCGCGGGAATGACGAGGGGGGGGGGGCGGGACACTGGTCCCGGGAAGGCCATCGGCTCGAGGCGGATACGCCCCCCTTCCGTCATTCCCGCGAAAGCGGGAATCCATAGGCGGCGTCTCGGTTCACGCCTCGCCCGAGGCGCGCGCCGGCGCCAGGACCAGCGCCTCGCCGTCGATGACCACGACGCCGCGCACCGAACAGACCGTGCGCAGGCCGACGCGCCGGCGCTCGGGCGCGAGGTCGGTCACCGTCGCCCGGACGACGACCGTCTCGCCGACATGCGCCGGGGCCCGGAAGCGGAGCGACTGCGACAGGTAGATCGAGCCCGGCCCCGGCAGGCGGGTCGCCAGCAGGGTGGAGATCAGCCCCGCGGTCAGGAAGCCGTGCGCGATCCGGCCCTTGAACCCCGCATCGGCGGCGTAGGCGTCGTCGAAATGGAGCGGGTTGCGGTCGCCGCAGAGGGCGGCGAAGCGCTCGAGGTCGTCCTCGGCGATCGTCCGGCTGAGGTCGGCCGTCATGCCGACGCGCAGCTCCTCGATGGCGTAGCCGCGCCGCGCCGCCGCCGACGCTTCGAGGCGGGACGGCCGATCGGTCATGGGACGGACTCCGGGCTGCCGCAGGGCGGCGCAGCCTAACCGGGTGGGCCTCCGGGCCGAAATCGGGGTTGTTGAGTACGGGTCCGCGTGGGGATATAGTCTGCGTATGACTTTGGAATCCGTTTGAGAAATGCGCCCGTCCATGAGAGCCGTCCCCGGCGAGAAGGCTTCGTCCGAACTGGATTTCCGCTTTCGCGGAGCCCGCCCCCGGCCCGACCGGGGGAATGACGGGGTTTGCGGCGGCGAGCCGCGCCAACAATTCGTCATTCCCCCCCCCCCCCCCCCCCCCCGCGCGTCTGGTGGTAGCGGGGCGATGAGGGCGGTTGCGGGGGTTTTGCTGGCGGCGCTGGCGGCGTTGGCCGCGGCGCCGGAGGCGGCGGCGCATGTCGGCAACAGCCACGCCGGCACCACCCACACGGACAGCTTCAGCATATATCGCCGCGGTCATCAGCTGGACAATCCCCGTATCGTTTCCCGGCCCGCATCCGGCGACACCTACTGGCCGGGCGAAACCGTCACCGTGCTGGTGCCGTGGGGCTGGGCGAACCAAGCCAGCATCAGCGTCAACTCGGTCGGCACGGTCCATCTCGTCCTCTCGGTGGGCAACACCACGCACACCCTCACCGGGAAGTGGGAGGATCGGGAACGGCGCTACGGCCTGGGCAACACCTCCTTCCGCCGGCTCTATTTCGACTACGTGGTCCAGAAGGGCGACCGCGACACCGACGGCGTCAGCCTGGCCGAGAACGCGCTCTCCTCCCCCGGCCGCTCCGAGAGCGGCATCCGGGGGACGTCCGGCAGCAGTTTCCGACAGTTCGAGCTGCAAAAGCTGCTGCACGGCTTCACCGCCCAGGCGGGGCACAAGGTGGATACGCCGGCGCCGAGCTTCTCCGGGGTGTCGGGGCCGACGGTCACGCTTTACACCGGCGGGTCCGTGAACTACCGGCTGCCGCAGATCGCGAATGCGGACGCGGCGCACAACGTCAGCTATTCGGTGACGCCGGCGCTGCCGACCGGACTGGCGCTGAACACGTCCACCGCGGCCATCACCGGGTCGCACGGCAGCGCATCGGCGCGGGGCAACTACACGCTGCGGGCGACGGACGGGTTCGGGCGCACGGCCGACCTCGCCTTCACCCTGGCGGTCTCCACCGACGTGGGGATCGAGTCGATCTCGATCACGTCGAATCCCGGCGCGGACAAGACCTATGGCAAGAACGGGACGTTCGGAACCAACGACAACATCACCGTGAGGGTGGATTTCACCAACCGGCTGGGCACGGTGATCACCGGGAACCTGCATCTGGACATCCGCATCGGGGCCAACACGCGCCGCGCGAGCAACCCGACCTTCAACAGCACGGACTCCAACCTCTGGGACAAGCTCGATTTCAGCTACGCGGTGCAGGAGAGCGACTGGGACGGCGACGGCATCTCGTTCCCGGCGAACCCGATGGACGGCGGCAAGACCGGCAGCTTGCGCTTCCACACCTCCGGGCTCGGCGGCGGCGACAACCGGGTGAACCGGGATTTCGGGGCGATCCCGAACGACCCCGGCCACAAGGTGCGCGGGCGGCAGACCACGCCGACCTTCGGGACCACGGCCAGCCCCGCCTATAGCTGGGTCAGGAGCAACGCGGTCTCGCAGCAGTTGCCGGCGGCGACGCAGGGCGACGGCGGCGTGACCTATAGCGTCAAGGAGGCGCTGCCGGACGGGCTGGCCTTCGCCGCGGCGACGCGGACGATCTCCGGCGAGCCCACCACGGCGCAGGCGGCGGCGAACTACACGCTGGTGGCGACGGACGGGGACGGCGACAAGGCGGAGCTGCGCTTCTCCATCGAGGTCCAGGGGCTCAGCTTCTCCATCTCCTCGCCGAGCGTGACGGAAGGGGCGGCGGGCGAGACTGCGGCCCTGGACTACGAGGTGAGCCTGAACCGGGCGCCGGGGCGGCAGGTGACGGTGAACTACGCGGCGGCGGCGGACCCGGGCACGGCGTCGTCGGGGACCGACTACACGGCGTTCGCCGGCGACACGCTGACCTTCGCCGCGGCGGAGACGAGCAAGACCGTCACGGTGACGACGACGGGCGACGCGCTGGACGAGCCGAACGAGACGATCCGCATCGCGCTGAGCAACCCCTCCGGGGCGACGCTGGGGAGCGCGTCCACCGGCGTGGGTACGATCACGGACGACGACCCGACGCCGGTGCTGTCGCTGGCGCTGTCGGAGCCGGACGGGGGGCGTGCGGGCGCGATCGCCGAGAGCGGGGCGGGCAACGCGACCACGGTGACGGCGCGCCTGAGAGGCGGGACTTCGGGCGAGGCGATCACGGTGACGGTGGCGGCGACGTCGGTCTATGCGGCCCTCGCCGCCGATGGCGGCTTCGCGTTGAGCGCGGACCGGACGCTGACCATCGCGGCCAACGCCACGGCGAGCGCGGGGGTGGTGACGATCACGGCGGTGGACGACGCCATCGACTCGACGGACAAGAGCGCGACGGTGAGCGGGCGGGTGGCCGGGGGGCACGGGCTGGTGTTGGCGCCGTCGAGCCTGACGCTGTCCATTACCGACGACGACGCGCAGCCGACGTCGGCCCTGGTCCTGACCCCGGCCTCGATCTCGGAGACGGGGGGCGTGGCGACGGTGACGGCGACGCTCTCCAACCCCTCGGCGGCGGCGGTGACGCTGACGACGGCGGCGGCGCCGGGGACGGGCGCGGCGGTGGGCGATTACACGCTGTCGAGCGCGAACACCCTGACCGTCGCGGCGGGGCAGACGACGAGTGCGGGAACGGTGACGGTGACGGCGGTGGGGAACGCCGTGGATTCGGCGGACAAGGGGGTGACGATCTCGGCGACGGCGTCGGGCAGCCCCGGAGCGGCGGACCCGCCGGACGCGACGCTCGCCATCCGCGACGACGACGGCGCGCCCACGGTGTCGCTGGTGCTGTCGTCGTCGTCGGTCTCGGAGAACGGCGGGGCGGCGACGGTGACGGCGGCGCTGTCGGGGACCTCCAGCCAGGCGGTGACGGTGACGGTGTCGGCGGCGGCGGTGTCCTCGTCCGGCGCGGCGGTGGGCGATTACACGTTGACGGGAACGACGCTGACCATCGCGGCCAACGCCACGGCGAGCGCGGGGACGGTGACGATCACGGCCAACGACAACGCGGTGGATTCGCCGGACAAGCGGGTGACGGTTTTGGGCGCGGCGACGGGCGGCAACGGCGTCGCGGACCCGGCGAGCCTGACGCTCACCCTGGCCGACGACGAGGCGACGCCCACGGCGCGGCTGGCGCTGTCGCGGGCGTCGATCGCGGAGGCGGGCGGGGTTTCGTCGGTGACGGCGACGCTTTCGGGGGCGTCGAGCGCAGCGGTGACGGTCACGGTGTCCGCGGCGCCGGGGACGAACGCGGCGGCGGACGACTACACGCTGTCGAGCGCGAACACGCTGACCATCGCGGCGGGGAATACGGCGAGCGCGGGCGCGGTGACGGTGACGGCGGAGCCGGACACGGCGGATTCGGCGGACAAGCGGGTGACGGTCTCCGGGCAGGCGGCGGGCGGCAACGGCATCGCGGACCCGGCGGCGGCGACGCTGACCATCCTGGACGACGACGCGCTGCCGACGGTGACGCTGGCGCTTTCGTCCGCGACCATCGTCGAGAGCGGGGCGGGCAACGTCGCGACGGTGACCGCGGCCCTCTCCCATCCCTCGGGCGAGGCGGTGGAGGTCGCGGTGTCGGTGTCGCCGACGCCGCCGGCGGCGTCGGGCGACTTCAGCCTGAGCGCGAACAGGACGCTGACCATCGCGGCGGGGGATATGGCGAGCGTGGGCGTGGTGACGGTCACGGCGGTCGACAACGCGGTGGAGGCGCCGGACAAGCGGCTGCGGGTCTCGGGCGAGGCCGTCGGCGGGCGCGGGGTCGCGGACCCGGCGGACGTGACCCTGACCATTGCCGACGAAGACGCGATGCTGACGGCGACGCTGGCGCTGTCGCCCTCGTCGATTGCGGAGAACGGCGGCGTCTCGGCGGTGTCGGCGACGCTGGACCGGGCGTCGCGCAGGGCGGTGACGGTGACGGTGACGGCGGTTTCCGGCGTCTACACGGTGGGTTCGGACTCCACCATCGTCATCGCGGCGGGCCAGACGGCCAACGCCGGCGACACCGCGACGATAACGGCGGTGAACGACACCGTGCATCAGGGCGCCGCCGGGCGTTCGACCACCGTGACCGGCGCGGCCGTCACCGACCTCGGCACGGTCGGCGTCACCGGGGCGACGCTGACGCTCACCGACGACGAGACCTTGCCGACGGTGACGCTGGCGCTGTCTTCGACGTCGATCTCGGAAGGCGGCGGGGTGTCGACGGTGACGGCGCGGCTGTCGGGGGCGTCGAGCGCGACGGTGACGGTGACGGTGGCGGCGGCGCCGGGGACGGGCGCGGTAGCGGCGGACTACACGCTGAGCGCGAACGATACGCTGACCATCGCGGCGGGCGCGACCGCGAGCGCGGGGGTGGTGACGATCACCGCGGTGAACAACGACGTGGCGGCGGCGGACAAGACCGTGACGGTGACGGGCGCGGCGGCGGGCGGCCACGGACTGGCGAACCCGGCGAGCGTGACGCTGACGATTACCGACAACGAGGGCGGAACGCCGACCGGGAACGACAGGCGTTGGGGACAGTCGCACAATTATGACGTCACCACGGCGTCGCTGCTGGGCAAGACCGCCCCGCAAACGATCGCCGTTGGCGCGCCGTCTACGGAGGACGGGTCGCGGCGACAGGTCTGGGCGTGCGCTTCCAGGACGGTCAGGCAGAGAAGTCCCGGCCCCGCGCCGACCGAGGGCGCCGTTTGCCGCCAGGCCACCGGCGCCGGCTGGTCCAGGACGATCCGTCTTACGCAGGCGATGATCGACAATGACGGCGTGGTCGTCCTCGTCACGGATACGATCCGCGGCGGGCAAGGCGGTAACCTGACCAATTTCTTCTACGCCGAATGGATCCCCATCGTCGCGCTGCCGAGGGCGACGCTGGCGCTGTCGTCCTCGTGGATTGCGGAGAACGGCGGCGCGGCGACGGTGACGGCGACGCTGGACAAGGCGGCGCTCTCCGCGGCGACGGTCACGGTGGCGGCGGCGCCGGGCAGCGGCGCCACCGCCGGCGACTTCAGTCTGTCCAGCGCCGCGACGCTGACCTTCGCGACCGGCGCCACCGCCAGCTCCGGCGTGGTGACCGTGACCGCGGTGGACGACATGACCCGCGCCCCGGACAAGTCCGTGACCGTTTCGGGAGCGGTGAACGGCGACGTGAAGGCGCCCCGCGCCGTGACCCTGACCATCGCCGACGACGACGCGACGCGGACGGCGACGCTGTCGCTGTCGGCCTCGTCGATTGCGGAGAACGGCGGCGTCTCGGCGGTGTCGGCGACGCTGGACCAGGCGTCGCGCGCGGCGGTCACGGTGACGGTGACGCCGGTCGCCGGCGTCTACACGGTGGGTCCGGACTCCACCATCGTCATCCCGGCGGGCCAGACGGCCAACGCCGGCGACACCGCGACGATAACGGCGGTGAACGACGACGCGCATCAGGGCGCCGCCGGGCGTTCGACCACCGTGACCGGGGCGGCCGTCACCGACCTCGGCGCGGTCGGCGTCACCGGGGCGACGCTGACGCTCACCGACGACGAGACCTTGCCGACGGTGACGCTGGCGCTGTCTTCGGCGTCGATCTCGGAAGGCGGCGGGGTGACGACGGTGACGGCGACGCTGTCGGGCAAGTCCGGCGCCGCGGCGACGGTGACGGTGGCGGCGGCGCCGGGGACGGGCGCGGCGGCGGCCGACTACGCGCTGAGCGCGAACGATACGCTGACCTTCGCGGCGGGCGCGACCGTGAGCGCAGGCGTGGTGACGATCACCGCGGTGAACAACGACGTGGCGGCGGCGAACAAAACCGTGACGGTGACCGGCGCGGCGGCGGGCGGCCACGGGATGGCGAACCCGGCGAGCGTGACGCTGACGATCACCGACAACGACAGCTTGCCGAGCACGACGACGTGGCGGAACCCCCGCCTGGGATCGAGCAACGATTGGGACGTCACCACGGCGTCGCTGCTCGGCAAGACGGCTTCGCAGCCGATCGCGTTCGCGGGAACCTATGCCGCCCACATCGTCGACGTCTGGGCATGCGCCAACAGAACGATCAGCCAGGCAACGGCCTTCAGTTCCGACGCGCCGGGCGCGGGCAGCGGTCCCCGCCGCTGTACCATGCTCACCGACAACACGAGGCCCTCGGCGATATCGCTCACCCAGGCGATGATCGACAACGACGGCGTGGTCATCCTCCTCACCTATTCCTCCGGCGCCGACAAGGTGCAGTACGTCTACGCCGAGTGGGTGCCCATCGTCGCGCTGCCGAGGGCGACGCTGGCGCTGTCGTCCTCGTGGATTGCGGAAAACGGCGGCGCGGCGACGGTGACGGCGACGCTGGACAAGGCGGCGCTCTCCGCGGCGACGATCACGGTGGCGGCGGCGCCGGGCAGCGGCGCCACCGCCGGCGACTTCAGTCTGTCCAGCGCCGCGACGCTGACCTTCGCGACCGGCGCCACCGCCAGCACCGGCGCGGTGACCGTGACCGCGGTGGACGACACGACCCATACCCCGGACAAATCCGTGACCGTTTCGGGAACGGTGAACGGCGACGTGAATGCGCCCCGCGCCGTGACCCTGACCATCGCCGACGACGACGCGACGCTGACGGCGACGCTGTCGCTGTCGGCCTCGTCGATTGCGGAGAATGGCGGCGTCTCGGCGGTGTCGGCGACGCTGGACCAGGCGTCGCGCGCGGCGGTCACGGTGACGGTGACGCCGGTCGCCGGCGCCTACACGGTGGGTCCGGACTCCACCATCGTCATCGCGGCGGGCCAGACGGCCAACGCCGGCGACACCGCGGCCATAACCGCGGTGGACGACGACGCGCATCAGGGCGCCGCCGGGCGTTCGATCACCGTGACCGGCGCGGCCGTCACCGACCTCGGCGCGGTGAGCGTCACCGGGGCGGAGCTGACGCTCACCGACGACGAGACCTTGCCGACGGCGGCGCTGGCGCTGTCGGCGAGCTCGATCTCGGAGACGGGCGGGGAGACGACGGTGACCGCGGCGCTGTCGGGCGCCTCCAGCGAGGCGGTGACGCTGACGGTTTCGGCTTCGCCCGGCTCGGGGACGGATTTCACGCAGACGGGGACGACGCTGACCATCGCAGCGGGCGCCACCGTCAGCGCCGGCGCCGTGACGGTGACGGCCAGCGGCAACGACGTCCATTCGGGGGACAAGTCGGTGACGGTCTCCGCCGTCGCGGCGGGCGGCAACGACGTGGCGGCGCCGTCGTCACTGACCCTGACGCTGACGGACGACGAAACGTTGCCGACGGTGGCGCTGGCGTTGTCGCCGGCGTCGATTTCGGAGACCGGCGGGGTGGCGTCGGTGACCGCGACGCTGTCGGGCGCCTCCAGCGAGGCGGTGACGGTGACGGTGGGGGCGGCGGCCGGCGCGGGGGCGGCCGATGCCGATTTCGACCTTTCCGCGGCGAAGACGCTGACCATCGCGGCGGGCGCCACCGCCAGCAGCGGCGACGTGACGGTGACGGCCAACGGCAACGACGTCCATTCGGGGAACAAGCAGGTGACGGTCTCCGGCGCCGTGACGGGCGGCAACGACGTGGCGGCGCCGTCGTCACTGACCCTGACGCTGACGGACGACGAAACGTTGCCGACGGTGGCGCTGTCGTTGTCGCCGTCTTCGATTTCGGAGACGGGCGGGGTGGCGTCGGTGACCGCGGCGCTGTCGGGCAAGTCCAGCGAGGCGGTGACGGTGACGGTGGGGGCGGTGGCCGGAACCGGGGCGGTGGCGGCGGACTTCGGCCTTTCCGCGGCGAAGACCCTGACCATCGCGGCCGGCGCCACCGCCAGCAGCGGCGACGTGACGATTACGGCCAACGGCAACGACGTGGACTCGCCGGACAAGTCGGTGACGGTCTCCGGCATGGTGACGGGCGGCAACGACGTGGCGGCGCCTTCGGATGCGACGCTGACGCTGACCGACGACGAGACCCTGCCGACCCTGACCTTGGCCCTGTCGTCCTCCTCGGTCTCGGAGACCGGCGGCAAGACCACGGTGACGGCGACGCTGTCGGGCAAGTCCAGCGAAGCGTTGACGGTGACTGTGGGGGCGGCGGCCGGGACGGGGGCGGCGGCGGCGGACTTCACCCTCTCCACGGCCAAAACCCTCACCATCGCGGCAGGGCAGACCACCAGCGCCGGCGTGGTGACGGTGACCGCCAATGGCAACCTGGTGGATACGAACGACAAATCGGTGACGATCTCCGCCACGGTGGCGGGCGGCCACGGGGTGGCGGCGCCATCGAATGTCACCCTGACGCTGACCGACGACGACGAAGCAGGCGTGACCTTCAACCCCACCGCCATGACCCTGACCGAGGAGGGCGCCAGCAAGACGTTCACCATGGTCCTGGATACCGAGCCGCCTGGGCCTGGGTTTGTCTCGGTCGGCCTCTACCCCGACGTCGGACTCGCGCTGCAGGGCGACAATACCTTCTCCCCCATGAGGGGGCTCACCTACACCTTCGCGGTGTCGAGCTGGAGCACGCCCCAGACGGTGAGCGTGAACGCCTCCGCGGACGCCGACCATCAGGACAACACCCTGCGCCTCAGATACGTCGTGGCCGACTACGGACTCGGCGATGTGGGGCGGAACGTGGCCCATGCGCAGCGTCCCGTCGCTGTGACGGTGACGGTCGAGGACGACGACAAGCCGGTGGTGACGCTGGCGCTGTCGGCGAGCTCGATCTCGGAGAACGGCGGCGTGGCGACGGTGACGGCGACTCTGGACAAGGCGGCGAGCGAGGGGGCCACGGTGACGGTATCGGCTTCGCCCGGTTCGGGGACGGACTTCACCCAGACGGGGACGGAGCTGACCATCGCGGCGGGCGGCACCGCCAGCACCGGCGTGGTGACCATCACGGCGTCGGACGACGACGCCGACGCGCCGGACAAGGAGGTGACGGTCTCCGCCGCCGTGGATGGCGGCGACGGGGCGTCGGACCCGGACGACGTGACGCTGACGTTGACGGACGACGAGGCGGCGCCGGGGGTGACGCTTACCCTGTCGTCGTCGTCGATTGCGGAGACCGGCGGCGAGACGACGGTATCGGCGGCGCTCTCCCATCCCTCCAGCGCCGACACCACGGTGACGGTGACGGCGGCGACGGGGTTCTACACGGTGGGTTCGGACGCGGTGATCGTCATTGCGGCCGGCGACACCGTGAACGCCGCCGACACGGCGACGGTGGAGGCGGTGGACGACGACGTCCATCAGGGCGCCGGCGGGCGTTCGACGACGGTGACGGCGACGGCGGCCAACGACCAGGGCGCGGGCAACGTGAGCGGGGCGGCGCTGACGCTGACCGACGACGAGACGTTGCCGACGGTGACGCTGGCGCTGTCGTCGTCCTCGATCTCGGAGACCGGCGGCGAGACGACGGTGACCGCGGCGCTGTCGGGCAAGTCGAGCGAGGCGGTGACGGTGACCGTGGGGGCGGCGGCCGGGACGGGGGCCGCGGCGGCGGACTTCGACCTCTCCGCGGCGAATACGCTGACCATTGCGGCGGGGAGCACGGCCAGCGCCGGTACGGTGACCGTTACGGCCAACGGCAACGACGTGGACTCGCCGGACAAGTCGGTGACGGTCTCCGGCGCGGTGGATGGCGGCAACGGCGTGGCGGCGCCGTCGAACGTCACCCTGACGCTGACCGACGACGAGGCCTTGCCGACCGTGACCCTGGCGCTGTCGTCGCCGTCGATCTCGGAGACCGGCGGGGTGTCGTCGGTGACCGCGGCGCTGTCGGGCGCCTCCAGCGAGGCGGTGACGGTGACGGTGGCGGCTGCCGCCGGCGCGGGGGCGGTAGCGGCCGACTTCGACCTCTCCGCGGCGAAGACCCTGACGATTGCGGCGGGGAGCACGACCAGCGCCGGCGACGTGACGATCACGGCCAACGGCAACGACGTGGACTCGCCGGACAAGTCGGTGACGGTCTCCGGCGTGGTGGATGGCGGCAACAACGTGGCGGCGCCGTCGAACGTCACCCTGACGCTGACCGACGACGAGACCTTGCCGACCGTGACCCTGGCGCTGTCGTCGTCCTCGATCTCGGAAACGGGCGGTGAGACGACGGTGACCGCGGCGCTGTCGGGCAAATCCAGCGAGGCGGTGACGGTGACCGTGGGGGCGGCGGCCGGGACGGGGGCCGCGGCGGCCGACTTCGACCTCTCCGCGGCGAATACGCTGACGATTGCGGCGGGGAGCACCGCCAGCGCCGGCGACGTGACGATCACGGCCAACGGCAACGACGTGGACTCGCCGGACAAGTCGGTGACGGTCTCCGGCGCGGTGGATGGCGGCAACAACATGGCGGCGCCGTCGGACGTGACCCTGACGCTGACCGACGACGAGACCTTGCCGACCCTGGCCCTGGCCCTGTCGTCGTCCTCGATCTCGGAGAGCGGCGGGGTGACGACGGTGACCGCGGCGCTGTCGGGCGCCTCCAGCGAGGCGGTGACGGTGACGGTGGCGGCCGCCGCGGGCGCGGGGGCGATGGCGGCCGACTTCGACCTCTCCGCGGCGAATACGCTGACCATTGCGGCGGGGAACACGACCAGCGCCGGCGCGGTGACCGTTACGGCCAACGGCAACAACGTGCACTCGCCGGACAAGTCGGTGACGATCTCCGGCGCGGTGGATGGCGGCAACAACGTGGCGGCGCCGTTGGACGTCACCCTGACCCTCGCCGACGACGACGCGGCGGCGCTGTCGCTGCTGCTGTCGGACCCGATCTCGGGCCAGTCGGACACCATCAAGGAGCTGGCCACGGCGCCCGGCTCCGAGCGCATGACCACGGTGACGGCGCGCCTCAGCGTCCCGGCCAGCGCGGCGGTGACGATCACGGTCTCGGCGACGAAGGGGACCAATGCGGCGGCGGACGACTTCACGCTTTCGACGGCGAGGACGCTGACCATCGCGGCCGGCGCCACCGCCAGCACAGGCGCGGTGACGATCACGGCGGTGGACGACCGCATCGACTCCATCGTGGACGACACCGTCGCCGGCAAGAAGGTGGTGGTGGCGGGCGTCCTGAGCAGCACGCTGCCCCTGACGGCCCCGGCCGACGTGGAGCTGCTGATCTGGGAGGACGACCGCGCCGCGCTGGTGACCGCCCCGGCCTTCCCGCGTTGCCGCCGGGCGCCGTGCCCGGTGTGGCTCAGCGTGGACGAGGGCGCGAGCGAGAGCTTCACGGTGAAGCTCAACAGCGAGCCGACCACGAACGTCGTGGTGGCGGTCAAAAGCAGCGACTCGGCCGAAGGCCAGGTGTCTTCGGGCAGCGGCGCGGCGGCGGCCTCGACCCGGCTGACCTTCACCGCCACGAACTGGGAGACGGCGCAGACGGTGACGCTGCACGGCGTGGTCGACGACGCGGTGGACGGCGACGGCGACTACACCCTCCGCCTGTTCCCGGACAGCCCGGACACGCCGACCGACGCCTATCACGTCATCGGCGGGGCGAGCGTGCGGCCGCAGACCGTGCGGACGACCGACGTGGACACGGCGGGGCTGGCGGTCTCCGCCAGCGCGCTGACGGTGACGGAGGGCGGGACGGAGCGGACCTTCACGGTGAAGCTCACCAGCAAACCGGCGGCGGCGGTGACGGTGACCGCGGCCAGCGCCGACGGCGACGAGGTGCGGCTGGCCAGGAGCGCCGGCAACGCCGACGCGCGCGCCTTCGCGGCCTCGAAGGAGCTGGTGTTCACCGCCGGCGACTGGAGCGCCGTCCAGACGCTGCGGGTGACGGCGGTGGACGACGACCGGGACGACCCGGCGAGCCTGTCGGTGGCGATCACCCTGGACGCGGCCAGCGGCGGCGACAGCCATTACGACGGCCTGGACGACGAGACCGTGGACGTCACCAAGAACGACGACGACCCCACCCCGACCGTGACCCTGGTCCGGTCGCCGTCGGCGGTCTCGGAGTCGGGCGGGGCGGCGACGGTGACCGCGGCGCTGTCGGGCAAATCCGACGACGCGGTGACGGTGACGGTGGCGGCTTCGCCCGGGACCGGCGCGGTGGCGGCCGACTTCGGCCTCTCCGCCGCCAAGACGCTCACCATCGCCGCCGGCGGCACGGCCAGCGTCGGCGTGGTGACGGTCACGGCCAACGGCAACGACGTGGACTCGCCCGACAAGCAGGTGACGATCTCGGGCGCGGTGGCGGGCGGCCACGGCCTGTTGTCGAACCCGTCGAACGTGACGCTGACGCTCACCGACGACGAGACCTTGCCGACCGTGAGCTTGGCGCTGTCGTCCTCGTCGATCTCGGAGACGGGCGGGGCGGCGACGGTGACGGCGACGCTGTCGGGCGCCTCCAGCGAGGCGGTGACTGTGACGGTGGCGGCGGTCGCCGGGACGGGAGCGGTGGCGGCGGACTTCGGCCTTTCCGCCGCAAAGACGCTCACCATCGCGGCCGGCGGCACGACCAGCGCCGGTGTGGTGACGGTGACGGCCAACGGCAACGACGTCCATTCGGGGAACAAGTCGGTGACGGTCTCCGGCGCGGCAGTGGGCGGCAACGGCGTGGCGGCGCCGTCGAACGTCACCCTGACGCTCGCCGACGACGAAGCCTTGCCGACCGTGACCCTGGCCCTGTCGCCCTCGTCGATCTCGGAGACCGGCGGGGTGTCGTCGGTGACGGCGACGCTTTCGGGCAAATCGAGCGAGGCGGTGACGTTGACGGTGGGGGCTTCGCCCGGGACCGGCGCGACGGCGGCGGACTTCGACCTTTCCGCGGCGAAGACGCTGACGATTGCGGCGGGGAGCACGACCAGCGCCGGCGCGGTGACGGTGACGGCCAACGGCGACGACGTCCATTCGGGGGACAAGTCGGTGACGGTCTCCGCCACCGCGGCGGGCGGCAACAACGTGGCGGTGCCGTCGAACGTCACCCTGACGCTGACCGACGACGAAACCCTGCCGACCGTGACCCTGGCGCTGTCGTCGCCGTCGATCTCGGAAACGGGCGGTGAGACGACGGTGACGGCGACGCTGTCGGGCAAGTCGAGCGCGGCGGTGACGGTGACGGTGGGGGCGGCGGCCGGGACGGGGGCGGTGGCGGCCGACTTCGACCTTTCCACGGCCAAGACCCTGACGATTGCGGCCGGCGTCACCACCAGCGCCGGCGTGGTGACGGTGACGGCCAACGGCAACACGGTGGACTCGCCGGACAAGTCGGTGACGGTCTCGGGCATGGTGGCGGGCGGCAACAACGTGGCGGCGCCGTCGGACCTGACGCTGACGCTCACCGACGACGACGCGCTGCCCACGGCGACGCTGCTGCTGTCGGCCGCCGCCATCGACGAGAGCGGCGCGTCGAACGTGACCACGGTGACGGCGCGCCTGGACCACGGCTCCAGCGACCCGGTGACGGTCACGGTCTCGCTGTCGCCGGTGTCCTCGACCGGGGCGGTGGTGGGTGACTACACGCTGTCTTCCACCGCCACCCTGACCATCGCCGCCGGCGCCACCGCCAGCGCCGGCCTGGTGACGGTGACGGCGGTGGACAACGACGTCGATGCGCCGAACAGGCAGGCGACGGTCTCCGGAACCGCGGATGGCGGGCGCGGGGTGGCGGACCCGGCCGGCAAAACCCTGACCATCCGCGACGACGACGGCGCGCCGGGGGTGACGCTGTCGCTGAGCGTGACGTCGATTTTCGAGAACGCCCAGTCGTCGGCGGTGTCGGCGACGCTGTCGCGCCCCTCCAGCGCGGCGACCACGGTGACGGTGACGCCGGTGGCCGGGGCCTTCACGGCGCCGTCGGGGGCGGGGCGGCGGATCGTCTTCACGGCCGGCAACACCACCAGCTCGCATACGGTGCCGATCACCTCGGTGGACAACGACGTCGACGAGCCGGACCGGATGGCGACGGTGACCGCGGTGGTGGCCAACGACCAGGGCGCCGGAAGCGTCACCGATGCGACGCTGACGATCAGGGACAACGAGACGACGCCGACGGTGACGCTGTCGGTGAACCCTGCGTCGATCTCCGAGAGCGGCGCCATGGCGACGGTGAGCGCGACGCTGTCGGGCAAGTCGAGCCAGCCGACCACGGTGACGGTGACGGCGCAGGCGAACGTCTTCACGGCGCCGTCGGGTGCGGCGGGGCGGATCGTGATCGCCGCGGGGCAGACCGCGAACGCCTCGGACACGGTGACGATCACCGCCGTGGACAACGACGTGGACGCGGCGGACAACGCGGTGACGGTGGCGGCGACGGCGGGCAACGGCCATGGCGTGGGCGCCGTCGCCGGCGCGTCGCTGACCCTCACCGACGACGACGTGGCGGGGTTCGCGGTCTCGCCCACGACCACGACCTCGTCGCGGCTGCGGACGACGGAGGCGGGCGGGACGGCGACCTTCACGGTGGCGCTGGAGAGCGAGCCGACCGGGAACGTGGAGCTGGACCTGGCCAGCTCCGATACGTCGGAAGGGGCGGTGTCGCCCTCGTCGCTGACCTTCACCTCGACCAACTGGAACACCGCGCAGACGGTGACCCTGACCGGCCAGGACGACGCCGACGCCGACGGCAACCAGGACTACCAGGCGACGCTGACGGTGGATCAGGCGAACACGGCCGACGCCGTCTATGACGCGCTCTCCGCGGTCACGGTCTATGCGGCCAACGTGGACGACGAGTTCGGGCTGGACGTGGGGACGGTGACCGGCCAGGCGACGGAGGCGGGCGGCCAGGCGACCTTCCCGGTGAAGCTGCTGACCCAGCCTGCGCAAGCGGTGACGGTGTCCGTCTCCAGCCGGGACTCCGGCGAAGGCCGGGTGTCGCCCTCCACCCTGACCTTCGGGACGACGAACTGGAGCGTGAACCAGATCGTGACGGTGACCGGCCTGGACGACGCCATCGACGACGGCGTGGTGACCTGGCAGGTGCGGCTGGACCCGGCCAGCGGCGACGCCAACTACAACGCGCTGGCGAACGTGGACGTATCGGTGACCACCACCGACGACGACGGCCCGCCGGCGGTGACGCTGTCGCTGTCGCCTTCGAGCATCGACGAGAGCGGGACGGCCAACACGGCCGCGGTGCGGGCGTCGCTGTCGCGCGCGTCGAGCGCGGCGACGACGGTGACGGTGACCGCGGTTTCGGGCTTCTACACGGTGGCCTCGGGTGCGGGGGCCACCATCGTGATCGCGGCGAACGCCACCACGAGCACGGACACGGCGACGATCACCGCGGTGAACAACACGACGGACGAGCCCGACCGGACGCCGACGGTGACCGCGACGGTGGCGAACGACCGGGCCAGCGCCGATTCCACGACCATGGCCGTGACCGGTGGGGCGCTGACGATCAGGGACGACGACGCGGCGCCGAACGTCACGCTGTCGCTGAACCCGGCGTCGATCGCCGAGAACGGCGGGATGTCGGCGGTGTCCGCGACGCTCTCGCACCGGTCGAGCGCGGCGACGACGGTGACGGTGACTGCGGTCTCCGGCTTCTACACGGTGGGTTCGGACGCGACCATCGTGATTCCCGCCGGGGACACCACGGCGGCCTCGGACACGGCGGCGATCGCGGCGGTGAACAACGACGTCGACGAGCCGAACCGGACGGCGACGGTGACCGCGACGCTGGGCAACGGCCAGGGCGTGGGGAGCGTGACCGGGGCCACGTTGACGCTGACCGACGACGAGACGCTGCCGACGGCGACGCTGGTTCTGTCTTCGGCGTCGATTTCGGAGGCCGGCGGGGTTTCGACGGTGACGGCGCGGCTGTCGGGCAGGTCGAGCGCGGCGGTGACGTTGACGGTGGCCGCGGCGGCGGGAACCGGCGCGGTTTCGGGGGATTTCTCGCAGACGGGAACGACGCTCACCATCGCGGCCGGTTCGACCGCCAGCACCGGGCGGGTGACGGTGACGGCCAACGACAACATGGCGGCGACGGGCAGCAAGCAGGTGACGGTCTCGGCGACGGCGACCGGCGGCAACGGCGTGGCGAACCCGGCCAATGCCGCCCTGACGCTGACCGACGACGATACGCCGCAGGTGACGCTGGCGCTGTCGTCGTCGTCGATCGGGGAGAACGGCGGCGCGGCCACGGTGACGGCGACGCTGGACCGGATTTCCGCCGTGGCGGTGACGGTGACGGTGGCGGCTTCGCCCGGCTCGGGGACGGACTTCACGCTGAGTTCGGCCAACACGCTGACCTTCGCGGCCAACGTCACGACGAGTTCGGGCGTGGTGACGATCACCGCGGCGAACAACGACACGGACGCGCCGAACAAGTCGGTGACGGTTTCCGGCACGTCCTCCGACAGCCTGAACCTGACGAACGACCCGCCCTCGGTGACGCTGACGATTACGGACGACGACGCGGCGCCGGGGGCGACGCTCTCCCTGTCGGACGCCTCGATTGCGGAGAACGGCGGGACGTCGGCGGTGTCGGCGGCGCTGTCGCATCCCTCCAGCGCGGCGACGACGGTGACGGTGACGGCGGTTTCGGGGTCCTTCACGGTTCCTTCGGGGGCGGCGGGCTATGTCGTGATCGCGGCCGGCGACACGACGGCGGCCTCCGACACGGTGACGATCACCGCGGTGAACAACGACGTGGACGAGCCGAACCGGATGGCGACGGTGGCCGCGGCGGTGACGAACGACCAGGGCGCCGGTAGCGTCACCGCCGTGACGCTGACCCTGGAGGACGACGACGCGACGCCGACCGCGGCGCTGTCGGTGAACCCGGGCTCGATCCCGGAGAACGGCGGGACCGCGGCGGTGTCGGCGACGCTCTCGGGCAGGTCGAGCCAGCCGACCACGGTGACGGTGACGGCGCAGGCGAACGTCTACACGGTGGCCCCGGGAGCGGGCGGGACCATCGTCGTCCCGGCGGGCGCGACGACGAGTTCGGACACGGCGACCGTCACCGCCGTGAACAACGACGTCGACGCGGCCGACAATGTGGTGACGGTGGCGGCGACGGCGCAGAACGGCCACGGCGTGACGGCGGCGGCGACCGGGGCGTCGCTGACCATCGCCGACGACGACGTGGCGGCGGTCCTGCTCTCGGCCGGGGCGAACGCGGCCTCGCGGGTGCGGACGTCGGAGGACGGCAGTACGGACACGGTCGACGTGACGCTGGCCACCCGGCCGACGGGGAACGTGGTGATCGACGTGGCCAGTTTGAACACGGCCCAGGGAACGGCGTCGCCGTCGCAGCTGACCTTCACGGCCTCGAACTGGAACACGGCGCAGACGGTGACGCTGACCGGGGTGGACGATCCCCCGCCCGGCTCGGCCGACGGCAGCCAGAACTACGAGGCGACGCTGACGGTGAATCAGGCGAGCACGGCGGACGGCGTCTATGACGCGCTCGCCGTCGTCACCATCTACGCCATCAACCTGGACGACGAATACGGCCTGAACGTAAGCAACGTGACCGGCCGGGCGAGCGAGGGGGGCGGCGCGGCGACCTTCACCGTGGCGCTGAACACGCGGCCGTCGGCGGCGGTGACGGTGTCGGTGACGAGCCTGGATGCGAGCGAGGGGCGGGTATCGCCGGCGTCGCTGGTGTTCGGCGTCGGGAACTGGAGCCGGGCCCAGCGGGTGACGGCGGCCGGGGTGGACGACGCCATCGACGACGGCGACGTGTCCTGGAGCGTGCGGTTGAACCCGTCCAGCGGCGATCCCGACTACAACGGGCTGGCGGACGAGAACGTGACGGTGACGACGCGGGACGACGACGACGCGCCGGCGGTGACGCTGGCGCTGTCGCAGGTCGTCATCGCCGAGAACGGCGGCGTGGCGACGGTGACGGCGACGCTGTCCCATCCCTCCAGAGCGGCGACCACCGTGACGGTGGAGGTGACGGCGGTAGCTCCGGCAGTCGCCGGCGACTTCACGCAGACGGGCGCGACGCTGACGATCGCGGCGAACGCAACGACGAGCGCCGGCGTAGTGACGGTGACGGCGGTCAACGACGACATCGATGCGGAGAACAAGCAGGTGAGGGTGACGGCGCCGACGGTGGCCAACGACCAGGCCAGCGCCGATTCCACCGACATGGCCGTCGCCGCCGCCGTCCTGACCCTGGAGGACGACGACGAGAAGGGGCTGGCGTTCGATCCGGCGGAGTTCCTGGCCGTGGAGGCGGGCCGTTCGGCCTCCTACACGGTGGCGCTCACCAGCCAGCCGACCGGTCCGGTGACGGTGACGGTTCCCCAGGGCGGCGACGCGCCGTCGCCGTCGCCGTCGTCGCTGATCTTCACCGCGGCGGACTGGCGGACGGCGCAGACGGTGACGGTGACGGCGGCGCCGGACGATGCCGACGGCTATGCGGATGCGGCGGCGGCGCTGATCCACAGCGCGTCCGGCGGCGGCTATGTCGGCGTGACGGGGACGGTCTCGGTGGCGTCGATGGGCGGTACGGTGGTGGCGGTGGAGCCCGGGACCGACAACGATTACGGCATCAAGGGCCGGCGGGTGACGGTGAGAGCCGGGGCCGGGGCGCCGACGGGGATCGAGCTGGACTTGAAGGATCTGGGCCCGGGGGATCGCGTCACCTTCACCCTCAACCCGCAGGTGGCCCCGGACGTGATCGCGCGGGCGGCGGTTGACGAGTTCAGCCTTGGGCCGGAGGGGTCGCGGACGGTGGTGGACATCGCCGTCTCCCCCCCGTCGTCGGGCGTGCGCGTCTGCCTTCCGGTGCAAGGCGAACTGCGGGATGCGGCGAGAGGCCGGTCGTTGCTGCTGCTGCGTCACGACGGCGGCGCCTGGACGCCAGTCAAGGGAGCGCAGCCGACCGGCGGCATGGTCTGCGCCCGTGTGGCGGCGTTCTCGCCCTTCGCGGTGGGCTACGTGGACACGGAGCCGACGTTCCCGTCCTCTCATAAGACGTTCGTCTGGACGGTGGACGAGGAGATTTCTCCCGAGACTCTGCCGTGGCCGACGGGCGGCGACGCGCCGTTTGAACATGCCCTGATGCCGGACGACCTGCCGCCCGGCATCGAGCGGGACGGTCCTGCCGGGCGCCGTCTGTCGGGGACGCCGACGGAGCCGCAGGAGCCGCGGGACTATCGTTGGACGGTGACGGACGCCGACGGCCAGTCGGCGATTCTGACCCTCAACATCGAGGTGAAGCCGGCGCTGGAGCAGGCGCGGGCGCGGCTGAAGGCGATCAACGAATCGATCCTGCCGGCGCTCGCGCGGGCGCAATGGTCGAGCGCGCTGGAGGCGGTGACGGCGCGGCTGGAATCGCCGGGCGGCGGCGACGTGCTGGCGGAGGCGGCGGCGGCGCTGGGGGCGCATGAAGACGCGCAGGATTCCGAGGAGGGCCTTTCGTGGCGGGAGGTCGTGGCCGGGCGGACCTTCGCGCTCGGGCTGGCCGGGGGCGAAGGCGGCGGTTCCGGCGGCGGCGCGACGGTGTGGACCGGCGGCGACCTGCGTTCGCTTTCCCTGGAGAGGAGCGCGCTCGACTGGTCGGGCGAGTTGTTCGCGGCCCATCTGGGGGTGGACGCGGCGTTGGGCGGCGGCTTCACGGGCGGCGTCGCGGCCTCGCGCTTCGAGAGCGCCGTCGACTACAAGGACAGGAGCGGGGAGGCGGTGATCGCGGGCAGGCACGAAAGCCGCATGACCGCGGTGTATCCCTATATCGGCGGGTCGTGGCCGGACGGCTCCCGCCTGTGGGCGGCGGCGGGCTACGGCGCGGGCGAGGTCGAGATCGCGGACGAGGAGGTCATGGAGCGCTTCGGAGTCCAGTCCGGCGACGCGGCGTTCCTGGCCGCGGGCGCGGGCGGCTCGGTGCGCGTGCTGGCCGAGGATGCGCTGACGCTCGATCTGAAGACCGCGCTGGAGGCCACGCGCTATCGCCTGTCGGACAACGGCGTGGCCCTCGCGGCGGTGACGGTGGAGACGCAACGCCTGCGGCTTTCGATGGAAGGGAGCCGGACCTGGGCGCTGGCGGGCGGCGGGTCGCTGGCGCCCGCGCTGGAGCTGGGCCTGCGTTGGGACGGCGGCGCCGGGGAGACGGGCGCCGGCTTGGAGCTGGGCGGCGGCTTCGCCTGGCGGGACCCGGCCTCCGGCCTCGAACTGGAGGCGCGGGGGCGCGGTCTCGCGGCTCATGCGGGCGCGCTCTCCGAGTGGGGCGCGAGCGGCGCGCTGCGGCTGGACGCCGGCGTCGACGGGCGCGGCGTTTCGTTCCGCCTGGAGCCTTCCTGGGGGGCGGCGGAGAGCGGCGCGGCCCGCCTCTGGCGGGACGGCATGGCCCGCGCCGCCCCCCAGGAGGCCCCCGTCGCGCGGCTGGAAACCGAGCTCGGCTACGGCTTCCGCGCCGCGGACGGGGCGGGCGTGCTGACGCCGTATGTGGGGGCGGGATTCGAGGATGACTCCCGCCGCTGGCGCGCAGGCGCCCGCCTGGAGTTGACCTCCGCCCTCTCCCTCGACCTCGAGGCGGGCCGCCGCGAATCCCCCGCCGCCGCCGCCGACCACAGCCTCAAACTCGACCTCCGCCTCATATGGTAGCCCCGCGGCGGAAGACGTCCGCGTGGGCGTCGGTTCAGCCGAACAAGCGCACGAAATCCCCGGGCGCGCGGAGCCTGCCCCCGCAAAAGAGCGTGTGAAGAAACCCTCGGCGTATCCGCCTCGAGCCGATGGCCTCCCTGGGGCCATCGTCGCACCCCCCTCGTCATTCCCGCGAAAGCGGGAATCCAGGAGAGGAAAGGACGGGGCCTTGGCGTCCGCCCCGGGCCGACGTCAGACGGAAGGGGGGGGAGCGTATCCGCCTCGAGCCGATGGCCTCCCTGGGGCTATCGTCACAGCCCCCTCCGTCATTCCCGCGAAAGCGGGAATCCAGGGCGGGGAAGGACGGGGCCTTGGGCGTACCTCGAGCCGTCGTCACAGGCCCCTCGTCCCCACGGAAGCAGGAATCGGGATACGAATATGGATTCCCGCTTTCGCGGGAATGACGGAAGGGGGGCGTATCCGCCTCGAGCTGATGGCCTTCCTGGGACGTCGTCGCACCCCCCTCGTCATTCCCGCGAAAGCGGGAATCCAGGGCAGGCAAGGACGGGTCTTTGGGCGTACCTCGGGCCGACGTCACAGGCCCTTCGTCCCCACGGAAGCGAGAAACGGGATACGAATATGGATTCCCGCTTTCGCGGGGACAGGCTCCGCGCGCTCGGTCGGCTGAACGGACGCCCACGCGGACGTCTTGGGATTTCTTCACACGCTCTTTCGCGGGAATGACGGGTGACGGTCCGAGGGAAGCCATCGGCTCGAGGGCGGATACGCCAAGGGTTTCCTCACACGCTCGGCAGGGGGCTTCCTTACGGCCGTGGCTGCTCCCGGAGGTCCACGCGGCGGCTCATGCGTAGCGAACCCGGACGCGGGCTTGCCAGGGCGGGGCCGAACCGCCATCTTGTCCCGACCGCCGCCGTTCCGGTCGCGGCGGGGCAGGGCAGGGACGATGGAAACGATTTTGGGCCAGGGAAGCGCGGGCGACGGCGCCGCGCCCGCCGACCTGATCAAGGACGCCACCACCGCGACCTTCATGCAGGACGTCATCGACGCCTCGATGGAGACGCCGGTGATCGTCGATTTCTGGGCGCCCTGGTGCGGGCCGTGCAAGCAGCTCGGGCCGATGCTCGAACGGGTCGTCCGCGAGGCCGCCGGCGCGGTCCGGCTGGTCAAGGTCGACATCGACCAGAGCCCCGAAATCGCCCAGCAGCTCCGCATCCAGTCGATCCCGGCCGTGTTCGCCTTCTCCGGCGGCCGGCCGGTGGACGGCTTCGCGGGCGCAGTGCCCGAAAGCCAGATCCGGCAGTTCGTGGCCCGGCTGACCGAGGCCGCCGGCGGCGCGCCGGCGCAGTCGCCGGTCGCCGAGGCGCTGGCCCAGGCCGAGGAGCGCCTCGCCGCCGGCGACCACGGCGCGGCCCAGGCGCTGTACGGCGAGATCCTGGCCCATGAGGCCGACAACCTCCAGGCCGTCGCCGGGCTCGCGCGGAGCCTCGTCGCCGCGGGCGAGCTCGACGCCGCGCGCGCGCGGCTCGACGGCGTCGACCCGGAGCACCGCGCCGACGCCGGGATATCCGCCGCGCTGTCGGCCCTGGAACTGGCCGAGAAGGGCGCCGGCGCCGGCGACTTCCGCGAGCTCGAGCGCCGGGTCGAGGCCGACCCGGCCGACCATCAGGCGCGCTGCGACCTCGCCGTAGCCCTCTACGCCGCGGGCCGCGCCGAGGAGGCCATCGACGCCCTGGTGGAGAGCGTCCGGCGCGACCGCGGCTGGAACGGCGAGGCGGCGCGCCGGCAGCTCCTCCAGTTCTTCGACGCGCTGGGGCCCGCCGACCCCGCGACCGTGAGCGGCCGGCGCAAGCTGTCCTCGGTCCTGTTCTCCTGACGCCGCGGCCGCGCCATGTCGCCGCCCGTCGATCCCGGCCGCCGGCTTCCGCGGGTGATCCCGATCTTTCCGCTGCCGGGCGCGCTGCTGCTGCCGCAGGGCCGGCTGCCGCTCAACGTCTTCGAGCCGCGCTACCTCGCCATGACGCGCCGCGCGCTCGCCGATGAGCAGCGGGTGATCGGCATGATCCAGCCCGACGGCGAGGCCGGCGGCGACCGGCCGTCGGTCTACGGCACCGGCTGCGCCGGGCGGATAACGGCGTTCAGCGAGACCGACGACGGGCGGTATCTGATCACCCTGTCCGGGTTGTGCCGGTTCGCGGTGGTCGAGGAGCTGCCGCTCGAAGACGGCTACCGCCGCGTCGTCGCCGATTACGAAGGGTTCCGCCACGACCTCGCGCCGGCCGCCCCCGCCGGCATCGACCGCGAACGGCTGATCGGGACGCTCCGCGCCTGGCTCGACCGCAAGGGCGTCGAGGCCGACTGGGACGCCATCGAGGAGGCGCCCGACGACCGGCTGGTCGCCTCGCTGGCCATGGCCTGCCCGTTCGGGGTGAGCGAGAAGCAGGCGCTGCTGGAGGCGCCCGGCCCCGGCGAGCGGGCGGAGATCATGACCGCGCTGCTGGAGATGGCCCTCGCCGGGGACGGCGCCGGCGCGCAGCGCTTCCGCCAGTGAGGGGGCGGGCGATGGACCGGCGGGCGAAGGAGGAGCGGGCGGAGAAAATCGACCCCAAGCTGCTGGAGATCCTGGTCTGCCCGCTGACCAGGGGGCCGCTCCGCTACGACGCCGCGGCCGGCGAGTTGATCAGCGAACAGGCGGGGCTCGCCTATCCGATCCGCGACGGCATCCCGATCATGCTGGTCGATGAAGCCCGCCGGCTCGACGACGGCGCCGGCGAGCCGGACGGCGCATGAACGACGAGCCCGGGACTTCCCGCTGGCCGACCGAACTCCGGCTGCGCTCGGCCAAGAAGCTGCTGGAGATCGACTTCGACGACGGCAGCAGCTTCCGGTTGCCGGCCGAACTGCTCCGGGTCGAGAGCCCGTCGGCCGAGGTCCGGGGCCACGGCCCGGGCGAGAAGCGCATCGTCGCCGGACGCCGCCACGTCGGCATCCTGGAGGTCGAAGCCGTCGGCAACTACGCCGTCCGCATCGTCTTCGACGACCTGCACGACACCGGCATCTATTCCTGGGGCTACCTGTACCGGCTGGGGGCCGGGCAGGACGCGATCTGGCGCGCCTATCTCGCCGCGCTCGACGCCCAGGGGCTCAGCCGCGACCCGTAAGCGACGCCGCCGGCCGCCGCGGCGCGCCTATAGCGGCCGCCCGCGCGCGAGCCGGGGCCGGTCGCCGGTCAGCCCCATGGCGTGGCGCATCAGGGCGCGCTTGAGCGTCGGCGCGCGGTCGACCGCGGCGAGGCCCAGGCCGCGCGCCAGCCGGACCGGCGCGCGGTCGGTCGAGAACAGCCCGTTCAGCCCATGGGTCGCCGCCAGCATGGCGAGATTGTCGGGCCGGCGCCGGCGGGCATAGGGTTCGAGCGCGTCCCGGGTCCCCGGATCCAGGCCCAGGCGTAGCGCATCGACGACGACTTCGGCCAGGACCGCGGCGTCCCGGAGCCCGATGTTGAGTCCCTGGCCCGCGATCGGATGGATCGAATGCGCCGCGTCGCCGACCAGCGCCAGCCGGTGCGCCGTGTAGCGCCGCGCATGGACGACCGCCAGCGGATGGACGAAACGGGGGCCGGCGACGCGGAGCCGGCCGAGATGTCCGCCGAACCGGAGCGCGAGCTCCTCGGCGAAGGCGCGCTCGTCGAGGGCCGTCAGCGCCGGCGCGAGCGTCGCCCGCTCGGTCCAGACGATCGAGGAGCGCGATCCGGTCATCGGCAGGATCGCGAAGGGACCCGCGGGCAGGAAGCGCTCCTGCGCGATGCCGCGATGCGGGCGCTCATGGGCCACGGTGCAGACGATGCCGGTCTGCGGATAGCGCCGGGCCGGGGCGTCGATGCCGGCCTCGCGGCGCAGCGCCGAATCGCGCCCGTCCGCGGCGACCGCGAGCCGCGCCGTCAGCCGCGCGCCGTCGTCCAGCGTGGCCGTCGCCCGTCCGCGGCCGCGCGCCAGCGCCGCGACCTCCCGGCCCCAGACGATGCGCGCGCCCGCCTCGCGGCCCAGACGGTCGAGCAGGGCGGCCCGGACGACCCGGTTCTCGACGATATGGCCCAGCGGCCGATCGCCCGCCTCGCGATGGTCGTAATGCAGGAACAGCGGCGAGTCCGCGTCCGAGACCCGGATCTCCAGGATCGGCTGCGCCTCCGCCGCCATCGCCGGCCACAGGCCGAGGGCGGAGAGGATGTCCTCGGAGCCGGCGGCGATCGCCGACACGCGCCCGTCATGCCCGGGCGCGGTCAGGGACTCCGGGTTCCAGCGGTCGACAAGCGTCACCGCGCAGCCCGCCCCGCTCAGCGCCGTCGCGAGCGTCAACCCCACCATGCCCGCGCCGACGATCAGGACGTCGCTTTCGACGTCGGATGCGCCGGAACCGCGCGCGCCCGGAGACCGGCCGCTCTTCGTCATGCCGCTTGGCCGTGGCGTGGTTGTCGCGAAAGCGCACCATACCATATATTGTAGGCGCAGGTCTTGGAGTCCGTTTGAGAATTGCGCTTGTCCATGAGAGTCGTCCCCGACGAGAAGGCTTCGTCCAAAATGGATTCCCGCTTTCGCGGGAATGACGAGGGGGGTGCGCCGACGCCCCAGGAAGGCCATCGGCTCGAGGCGGATGCGTCAACCATCCGTCATTCCCGCGAAAGCGGGAATCCATATTCGTATCCCGATTCCTGTTTCCGTGGGGACGAGGGGCCCGCGACGACGGCCCGAGGGAGGCCGTCGGTCGCGGCGGATACGCCCAAAGACCCGTCATTCCCGCGAAAGCGGGAATCCAGGAGCCTTCGCGCCCCGGCGGGACCCGGCTTCCCGGACGGACTCATCCAACGGCGGGGCGATCGGGCGGGCGGATCCGCGCGCGGCGTCGCCGGGCGGGCGTCCGGGGCGGTTCGCGATGTTCAATGACCGGCTCGACCGGGCGGGTCCGTACCCGTTCGACCGGCTGCGGGCGCTGCTCGATCCGATCCCGCCCTGGAGCGGGGCGGCGCCGATCTCGCTCGCCCTCGGCGAGCCGCAGCACCCGCCGCCCGACGCGATCCGGCGGGAGGCGGCGGCCCATGCCGGCCTTTGGGGCCGCTATCCGCCCACCCGGGGGACGCCCGAGATCCGCCAGGCGGTGGCCGACTGGCTGGCGCGGCGCTATCGCCTGGAGCCGGGGCGGATCGATCCCGAGGTCCACGTCGTCCCGGTGTCGGGAACGCGCGAAGCGTTGTTCCTGGCCGCCCTGGCCGCGACGCCGGCGCGCCGCAAGGGCGGCAAGCCCGTCGTCCTGATGCCCAACCCGTTCTACCAGACCTATCTCGGCGCCGCCCTCGCCGCCGGGGCCGAGCCGGTGTTCCTGCCCGCCTTGCCGGAGAACGGCCATCTGCCCGATCTCGCCGCCGTCGACGCCGGCCTGCTCGAACGCACGACGCTCGCCTATTACTGCACGCCCGCCAATCCGCAGGGCGCGGTCGCGTCGCGGGGCGCGCTCGAGGCCGCGGTCGGGCTCGCCCGGCAATACGGCTTCGTGCTGGCGTCCGACGAATGCTACAGCGAGATCTACGACCGCGGCGCGCCGCCGCCGCCGGGCGCGCTCGAGGCCGCCCTCGCCGTCGACGGCGGACCCGGGGACGGGCTCCGGTGCGTCGCGGCGTTCAACTCGCTGTCCAAGCGGTCGAGCGCGCCCGGGCTGCGGTCCGGCTTCGTCGCCGGCGACGGCGCCTTCCTCCGCCGCTTCGCCCGGCTCCGCGACTATGGCGGCGCCCAGCCGCCGCTGCCTCTGCTGGCCGCGGCGGCGGCGCTGTGGCGCGACGAGGACCACGTCGCCGCCAACCGCGAACTCTATCGCCGCAAGTTCGACCTGGCCGAGAAGGCGCTGGCCGGCCGTTTCGGCTTCTACCGCCCGCCGGGCGGTTTCTATCTGTGGCTGGAGGTCGGCGACGGCGAGGACGCGGCGCGCCGGCTGTGGCGCGATGCCGGCATACGGGTGATTCCCGGCGCCTATCTGGCGCGGGCGGACGATTCGGGCGCCAACCCCGGCCAAGCCCATATCCGCTGCGCTCTGGTGCACGATCTCGACACGACCGCCGCCGCGCTCGAACGGCTGGCGCGGACCTTGTGACCTCACGGGAGGCGTGAACGACATGGGTATGCGCAGCGTCGCCAGGCGAGTCGTCCTGCCGGAACGGCTGACGCGGTTCGCCGCCCGCCGGCTGAGCGAGTTCGGCGGCGCGGGGCTGGTCCTGATCGGTCTGGCGACGGTCCTGGCCCTCGCCAGCTACGACCGGGCCGACCCGTCGCTCAACACCGCGACCGCCGATCCGCCGGCCAACCTGATCGGCGCGCCGGGCGCCTGGACGGCCGACCTTCTGTTGCAGAGCATCGGCCTCGCCGGCGGCCTCGTCGCCGTCGTCTGCGTCGCCTGGGGATGGCGGCTCGCGGCCCATCGCGGGCTGCCCCGGCCGTGGCTCCGGGTGGCGACGCTGCCGCCGGCGCTGCTGGCCGCGGCCATCGCGCTCGCCGCGCTGCCGACGCCCGCCGGCTGGCCGCTGAACGCCGGGCTCGGCGGCGTCACCGGCGGCATTCTGCTCGCCGATCTGGGCGCGCTGTCGGGGGCCGCCGCCGGCGCGCCGGCCTGGGTCGGCCTGCTCGCCGCCGCGCTCGGCGTCGTCGCCCTGGTCGCGGCGATGGGGCTCGACGCCGCCGACTGGCGGGCGCTCGGCCGGTTCCCGCTGCGCTGCGGCGCGCGCGTCGTCGCCGCCGCGCGCGCGCTCGCCGGGGCGCTCGGGCGGGGTCTCGCCGCCTGCCGCCGCGGGCGGACCGGGGCGGCCGGCGCGGTCGAGGCGGCGCCCGCGGCGCCCGTTCCGGACGACGCCGCGCCCGCCGCCGCGGCCGAATCGAAGCGGTCGCGCGGCGAGGCCGCCGAGGGCATCGTCGAGCCCAAGGCCGCGCGGCCGGCGCCGGGCCGGCGCGCGGCGGCGCAGCGCCAGGGAAAGCTCGCCCTCGCCGCCGCCGGGGACGGGGCGGGCGAGCCGCCGCCGCTCGATCTGCTGGACACCCTGCCCGAAGGCGTCGCCGACCCGGCCCTTGACGAGGAGGCGCTGGCGCAGAACGCGCGCCTGCTCGAATCGGTGCTCGACGATTTCGGAGTTCGCGGCGAGGTCGTCAAGGTGCGGCCGGGGCCGGTGGTGACGCTCTACGAGCTCGAGCCCGCCCCCGGCACCAAGTCGTCGCGCGTGATCGGCCTCGCCGACGACATCGCGCGGTCGATGAGCGCGCTCTCGGTGCGCGTCGCGGTGATCCCCGGCCGCAGCGTGATGGGCGTCGAACTGCCGAACAACCGCCGCGCCACGGTATCGCTGCGCGAGCTCCTCGCCTCGGCCATGTACGAGCGTTCGTCCACCCAGCTGCCGCTGATGATCGGCAAGGACATCGGCGGCGCGCCGATGCTGGTCGATCTCGCGCGGATGCCGCATCTGCTGATCGCCGGCACCACCGGGTCCGGCAAGTCGGTGGCGATCAACACCATGATCCTGTCGCTGCTCTACCGCCTGCCGCCGGAGCGATGCCGGTTCATCATGGTCGACCCCAAGATGCTGGAACTCTCGGTCTATGACGGCATTCCGCATCTGTTGACCCCGGTGGTGACCGACCCCGGCAAGTCGGTGATGGCGCTGCGCTGGGCGGTGCGCGAAATGGAGCAGCGCTACCGGGCGATGTCCAATCTGGGCGTCCGCAACGTCGCCGGCTACAACGCGCGGCTCGACGAGGCGCGGCAACGCGGCGAGGCGTTGGGCCGCACGGTGCAGACCGGGTTCGACGCCGACACCGGTGCGCCGGTCTACGAAGACCAGCCGCTCGACATGACGCCGCTGCCGCTGATCGTCATCGTCGTCGACGAGATGGCGGACCTCATGCTGGTCGCCGGCAAGGACGTCGAAGCCGCGGTCCAGCGGCTGGCCCAGATGGCCCGCGCCGCGGGCATCCATCTGATCATGGCGACGCAGCGCCCCTCGGTCGACGTGATCACCGGCACCATCAAGGCGAACTTCCCCACCCGCATCAGCTTCCAGGTGACGTCCAAGATCGACAGCCGCACGATCCTGGGCGAAGCCGGCGCGGAGCAGCTGCTCGGGCAGGGCGACATGCTCTACATGGCCCCCGGCGGCCGCATCGCCCGGGTGCACGGCCCGTTCGTCTCCGACGAGGAAGTCGAACGGGTGGTGTCGTTCCTCAAGGCGCAGGGCGAGCCGGAATATCTCGATTCGATCACCGAGGAGGAGGACGAGACGCCGGCGGCCCTGGCCGCGGCCGGGCAGGGCGACGGCGACGACGGACTCTACGATCGGGCGGTCGCCCTGGTCTGCCGGGAGCGCAAGGCTTCGACCAGCTTCGTGCAGCGCCATCTCCAGATCGGCTACAACCGCGCCGCCCGGATCATCGAACGGATGGAGAAGGAGGGCGTCGTGTCCGCGGCCAACCACGTCGGCAAGCGCGAGGTGCTGGCGCGGGCCGCCGACGGCGCGTGAGCGCGTGGGCGGCGGCCGCATCGCCCGCCGCCCGCCGGCGGCCCGCGCGCTGGCCCTGGCGCTGGCCCTCGGCGGCGCGCCCGGCGTCTCCGCTTCCGCCGCCGCGGCGGGGCTGAGCGAGGCCGATCGGCGGGAGGTGGCCCGCGTCGAGGCCTATCTCGACGGCGTGCGCTCGATCCGGGCGTCGTTCGCGCAGGTCGCCTCGACCGGGCGCAGCGCGGCCGGCCGGCTCCATCTCCGGCGGCCGAGGCGGCTGCGGATCGACTACCTTCCGCCCGAGACGCTCCAGATCCACGCCGACGGCTTCTGGCTGGTCTACGTCGACACCGAGCTGGGGGAAGCCACCCACGTCCCCCTGTCGTCGACGCCCGCCCATCTGCTGGTCGGCGACCGGGTGAGGCTGTCGGGCGACGTCGCGGTGACGCGGGTCGAACGCGGCGCCGGCGCGCTGCGCCTCCACGTCGTCCGGCGGGACGAGCCCGAGGCCGGCCGCGTCGTCCTCGCCTTCGCCGACCGGCCGCTCGCCCTCCGCGCGTGGACGGTCGTCGACGCGCAGGGCGTCGAGACCCGTGTCACGCTGATCGATCCCGAGTTCAACGCGCCGATCGCCGACGAGGTCTTCGCCTTCGAGTTGCCGGAGACCGGGCGGCCCGACCCGTAGCGTTCGTCTCCCGCCGCCGCGCCCGCAGCAATGGTCCGAGTGTCCGTTTGAGAATCGCGATTATCCATGAGAGCCGTCCATGGATTCCCGCTTTCGCGGGAATGACGGATGGCGGCGTATCCGCCCTCGAGCCGATGGCCTCCCTCGGACAGTCGTCACGGCCCCCCTCGTCATTCCCGCTTTCGAGCGTGTGAAGGAATCTTGGCGTTCGTTAGGGATAGGACCCTGCCGGTTCGGTGTGGCGGTCGTGCGGCGGCGGCGGGTTAGGGCGTTGGGTGGTGGGTTCGTCCGGCGCGGCGGCGGTCGTGCGCGGCGGCGGGTTTCAAGCCGCTCCCGGCATGGGTCGGGCAAGGGGCGGGGCGGCGGCAGGGCGGGTTGCGATGCTCATCCGGCCATACAGGCGAGCCGATGACCGCGCCACAGATTGTGCGCCAGAGCGTGCAGCAACGCCACCGCCCGCACCTTGGCAAGCCCGCGGACCACAAGGCGGCCCAATCCCCGTTGCTTGACGACGCCATTGACCCCCTCGACCCTCATGCGACGACGATAGATCGTTTGCCCCGCCTCGCTCGCCATGCGGGCGCGCCAAGCCTGCAACACAACCGGTTCGCCGGCGCGTCCGCGTTCACGACGGCGCACGCTCTCGGCCTTCGCCGCCTGTTTCACCGGAGCCGGCGGCGTGTAAACCTCCACCCCCTTCCCACCCAACGCCAGCACGTCCTTGCGCGCGGCATAGCGCGTATCCGCCAGCAAGCGCGCCGGGCGCGCGCCATAGCGCCGCTCGATCTGCTCAACCATCGAACCCGCCAAACCCGCGTCGTTGCGACGATCCGTCTCCTGGACCCCCACAATGACGTGACTATCGGTGCTCACCGCCAATTGGAGATTGTACCCCGCCCCCACACCGCCGTCGGCAAACCGCATCCGGCGCGCCTGCGCATCCGTCGTCGAGACCTTCGGCCCCGGCTTCTTCTTCTCCGCCTTCTTGTGCGTCCGAGACCGCCCCGCCTTCTCCGCGCGCAACGCCGCAACCCGTTCCCGCGCCGCCGCCTCGTAGCCCGACAAACCCCGCTCGCCGCGAAACGAACCCGAACCCGCGCTCGCTCGAACCTTCGTCCCGTCAACCGCCACCTCCTCCAAACTCACCATCCCCGACGCCACAAGCGCCGCAACCTGCTCGCTCAAAAGACCATCCAGCACAGCCCCATGCCCACCCCGGAAATCGCTCAGACCATGGTAGTTCACTCGCACACCACCACACAGCCACCGATACGCCATGTCACTCTCGCACAGATGCGCAAGACGACGCGCCGAACCCACTCCCTCCAACGTCGCGTACAGCCACAACGCCAACAAAACCGCAGGGTCCGCCGCAGGCCGACCCGAACCATGCTCACGAGAACCGATCCGCGCATAAAACGCGCTCAGATCCATGCCCGACACGAAACCCCAAACCACACGCGCCCGATGATCCAGCGCAAGCGTCCCATCCAAATCCACCATCCGCCACTCCAACTGATGACGATTCGGGCGCATGCAGCGAGCACCTCCCAAAACCGACATAACAACCCTCCCACTCAAACCAACGAACAAACCCACAGAATCACGACCCATCCCAAACGCCAAGAGTTTCTTCACACGCTCTTTCGCGGGAATGACGAAAGGGGGGGCGGGGGAATGACGGAAGGGGGGCGTATCCAACTCGAGGGCCGCCGCTCGCTGCCCGTCGGGGGGCCGGGGGAATGACGGAAGGGGGGGCGTATCCGCCTCGGGCCGACGGGCTTCCTGGGGCCGTCGTCACAGCCCCCCCCCCCCCCCCCCGCGAAAGCGGGAATCCAGGGCGGTCGCGCGCCGGCCGGAGGGCAGGCGCCCTGAAATTAGGGTTTTCGCCCTCCCGGTTTCGCTATATCCATCCCCCGCACGCCGAACAGGAGAACGAACATGGCAGATACGACAACGTTCCAGGAAGGCGCGGATGCGGCGCTCGACGCCTACAAGAAGGTGCTGCCCCTCGCGGAGGCCTACCGCGGAGATCCGGAGTTCCGCTCGCGGGCGGACGACGACCCGAGGTCCGTCCTGACCGAGCGGGACTTCGAGCTGCCGCCCGGCGTGGAGGTGCGCTTCGCGGAGGACACGGACGACGTCTTCCACCTCGTCCTGCCGCCCGACCCGAACGTCGCCCTGTCGGACGAAGCGCTCGGCATGGTCGCCGGCGGCAAGTCGGCGAGCACGATCGGGTCCGCCGGCTCGGCCAGCACCGTGAGCACCATATGCACCACGGCCAGCTGCGCGGCCTCCGCCAGTTCCCTCGGCAGCGCGGGCAGCGCGAGCTGAACGTTCGAGCCGAAACACCGAAACCACAAGTTGGAGGAGCCATCGTCATGGAATCCATGGAACGAACCGCCCCGACGCCCGAGATGGTGCGGGAATACCAGTCCAACTTCGCCCCGTTCAGGTCGCTGTCCGAGCGCTACTGGGAGGACGAGTCCCTGCGCGAGCGGATCGACGCCGGAGACGTGGGCGAGCTGATCACCGACCTCGGGATCGAGCTCTCCCCCGACGTCGAGGTCCGTATCGTCGCCGACGGCCCCGGCACGCGCCACATCGTCCTGCCGCCCGACCCGAACGTCCCCCTGTCGGACGAGGCGCTCGGCGCGATCGCCGGCGGCGGCAAGACCGCCAGCACCGCCGGCACGGTCGGGACGGCGAGCACCGTGGCCTGTTCGACCGTGCCGGGCTCGGCCAGCTCCGCCGGTTCGGCCGGCTCGGTCGGCACCGCCGCGTGACGTCGGCGGCGACGACCCTCATCGTAGGGAAGCTACGTCATGGAGGAGCAACATGGAATCGCCCCCCCCCCCCCCCCCCCGCGCGAGGTGACGCCTCGGACGACGCGAAGTTCGCGGCGGAAGACGTCTTCGATCCGGAATTCCGGGAGTGGATGCAGGCGGACCCGCGGGCGGTCATGTCGTCCCGGGGCGTGGACATAGCCCCGGAGATGGACATCCGCGTTCACGTGAACACGGACGACACCTTCTACCTGGCCTTCCCGCCCGATCCGAACGTCGCCCTGTCGGACGAAGCGCTCGGCGTGGTCGCCGGCGGCAAGACCGCCAGCACCGCCGGGTGCGCCGGGTCCGCCAGCACGCTGGGCTGCCTCGCCAGCACCGTCAGCACCGCGACCACCGCGTCGTCGATAGCGACCGTCGCCTCGGCGGGAGGGGGGTCGTAGGCATGGCCCGCTCGACCGCTCCGACTGGCGGCGCCGTGTGACGGCGGCGGATTTCATCAGTTTCATCAGATACGGAGTCGGTCGATGGACCTCAGCCTCGTCAACCGCAACCTCATGAACAACGACCTCTTCGACGGCATCTCCCTGGAAGACGTCCTCGACCCGGCCTTTCAGGAGCGGGTGCAGGCGGACCCGCGGGCGGCCTTTGCGTCCTGGGGCATGGACGTGCCCCCGGAGGTGGACGTCCGCGTTCACGTGAACACGGACGACACCTTCTACCTGGCCTTCCCGCCCGATCCGAACGTCGCCCTGTCGGACGAGGCGCTCGGCGTGGTCGCCGGCGGCGGCAAGACCGCCAGCTCGGCCGGGTCCGTCAGCAGCGCCAGCTCGCTGGGCAGCGTCCCCAGCACCGCCAGCACCGGGGGCTCCGCGTCGTCGATGGCCTCCCTCGGCACGGCGTCCTAGCGCGGCGTTGCGGTCCGCCCCCCCCTTCCCGACCTCCCCCCCGTCAGGGGGGAGGAGTATCGGTGGTCAAGGGGGGGGTGGTCAGGGGGGAGGAGTGTGATATGGGGCTCCCCCCGTCTTTCTCACTCTGCCCGGCAGGGGGAGGGTCGCGCGGTGTCTGACGCGCGCTTGACGCGCGGCGGCGCGACCGTATTCTCTGGTCCCGGAGTCTGATCGGCGGTCGCGGCCGAGCGTATCGGGGAGTTCGTTCATGGAGAGCGCCGCCAATCAGTCGTCCGGCGCGCCGGGTCCGGGGCTGTTCGACCATCCCGCGAGCGCGGCGCGGGCGCTGTTCCGGGTTACGGAGGCGGACCGCGGCACGGTGGAGCGTCCGCTTCTGTCGCCGCATCTGGAGGTCCGCCCGCTTGGCGGCGAGGCGGCGTTGCTGGTTTCGGAGACCTTCAACGCGGCGCTTTACGGGCGGCGTTACGTCGATCTCCTGCCGCTGCTCGACGGGACGCGCACGCGCCACGAGATCGCGGTTGCGCTGTCGGGAACGTATGGTCCGCTGGAGGTTCAGACGACGCTGGTGTCGCTGGCGTCGAAGGGCTACGTGGTGTCGGGCGAGTTCGGGATGGGCCGGGACGCGGCGGCGTTCTGGTGCTCGGCGGGGGTGTCGCCGCGCTGGGCGGAGGATCGTCTGGGTTCGGCGCGGGTGTCGGTGTCGGGGGACGCGGACGGGCGCTTGGCGGCGGGTCTGTCGGCGATGGGCCTGTCGGTGGTTGCGGACGGGGATGCGGCGACGCTGCACGTGGCGCGCGCGGTCGACTATCTGGACGAGGCGCATGCCGGGATCAACCGCCGGCATCTGGCGTCGGGGACGCCGTGGGTTCTGGTGAAGGCGGACGGCGTGTGGCCGCTGTTCGGTCCGGTGTTCCGGCCCGGGGAGGGGGGCGCGTGCTGGGCGTGTCTGGCGCACCGGATGCGGGGCAACGACGAGGTGGGGAACTTCCTGCGCAACACGGCCGGGGATACGGCGGCCGTTCTCCCGCGCGCGAGCGCGCCGCCGTTCGCGGAGGCGGTTCTGGGTCTGGCGTCGGTTGAGATTGCGCGTTGGGTGGTGTTGGGGGATACGGCGGCGCTGCACGGGCACGTGCTGTCGCTGTCGCTGTACGACCTTGCGGGGGAGCGCCATCCGGTCACGCGGCGCCCGCAATGCGCGGCGTGCGGGGACGAGGCGCTGCATCGCCCGGACCGCGCGCCGTCGCCGGTGGTGTTGGGTCCGAGCCCGAAGCCGGTGTGGAACAGCGGGGGCCTGCGCTCGGTGCCGCCGCAGGAGACGGTGCGCGCCTACCGCCATTTGGTGAGTCCGGTGAGCGGGGTGGTGACGCAGTTGATGCGGGTTACGGCGGCGTCGGATTCGTGGCTGCACGTGTATTGGGCGGGGAGCAACCTGGCGCTGAAGGCGGACAGCCTGCGCCTTCTGCGGAACAGCCTGCGGACCAAGAGTTCGGGCAAGGGGAGCACGGCGGAGCAGGCGGAGGCGAGCGCGCTGTGCGAGGCGGTGGAGCGTTATTCGGGGGTGTATCACGGCGACGAGATACGGCGCCGGGGGCGGTTCGAGGACTTCGCGGCGGGAGAGGCGATCCACCCCAACGAGGTGATGCTGTACAGCGAGGGTCAGTACGAGCGGGCGGAGGAGATCAACGCCCAGGGGTCGCGGTTCAACTACGTGACGTCGCGCTTCGATCCGGGCGTGGAGATGGACTGGACGCCGGTGTGGTCGCTGACGGCGGGTCGTCATCGGTGGCTGCCGACGTCGCTGCTGTACTTCTCGGCGCCGTCGGAGGGCGGGGTGATCTACTGCGGACCGGATTCGAACGGATGCGCGGCGGGGAACACGCTGGAGGAGGCGATCCTTCAGGGGTTCTACGAGTTGGCGGAGCGGGATGCGTTCGCGTGCTGGTGGTACAACCGGCTGTCGTTGCCGGAGGTGGAGTTGGAGGGGTTCGGTGACGACTATCTGTCGGGGGCGCGCGCGTATTACGCCTCGTTCAACCGCGAGCTGTGGGTTCTGGACGCGACCAACGACCTCGGGATTCCGGTGTTCGTGGCGGTGTCGCGGCGGGTGGACAAGGAGGCCGAGGACATCCTGTTCGCGCCCGGGGCGCATGGCGATCCGCACATCGCGGCGCTGCGGGCGGTGTGCGAGCTGAACCAGTATCTGAGCGCGGTGCGGGACGTGGACGCCGACGGGGGCGGGTATCTCCACGACGACCCGGAGTCGCTGTGGTGGTGGAAGAACGCGAAGCTGTCGGCGCATCGGTATCTGTCGCCGTCGTCGTCGGCGCCGAAGCGGGGGGCGGGGGACTACGCGGCGCCGGCGACGTCGGACCTGCGTGAGGACGTGGAGCGTTGCCGGGCGTTGGTGGAGGGGTTGGGGTTGGAGTTTCTGGTTCTGGACCAGACGCGGCCGGACGTCGGGATGCCGGTGACGAAGACGATCGTTCCGGGTCTGCGGCATTTTTGGATGCGTTTCGGTCCGGGCCGTCTGTACGATGTTCCGGTGAAGATGGGGTGGCGGGAGACGCCCACGCCCGAAGCCGATCTCAACCCCGTCCCGGTCTTCATCTGAGCGGCCCGGCCCTCCGCCTCGCCGCCGGGACCGCGCCATGACCTTCGTCGACCTCACCCGGGAGTCCGCGATCCACGTCCGCACCCGCGAAGGGTGGAAGATCGGAAGGTCCGAGGACGGCGCGTCCTTCGCCATCGAGGGCGCGGGCGGCGGGGCGCTGCCCATCGGCCCCCACGCGCCGGAGTTCGAGGCCGCCAACGCGCGGCTCGCGGCCGGCGCGCCGCTCGGCGGTCTCCGCGACACGGTGATGGCGGCGGCGGGCGCGCCCCGCGCCGCCGCCTACGTTCTCTGGCTGCAACGGCTGTGCGCCTGGGGGCTCGTCGAGTTTCCCCTGATGGACGACGCGGGCGAGCGCGCGGTGGTCCAGCCGCAATGGGCGTCGTTCGCGCCCGCCTTGGCCCCGGAGACGCCGGCGGCGGAAGCGGCGCTCGACCGTTTCGCCTGCCTGCGGCGCGACGGCGACGCCTGGCTCCTGGAATCGCCCCTGGCGGGGGCGCGCCTGCGCCTCGACGACCTCGCGGCGCTCGACGCGCCGGTCGTGCGCCGCGCGCTCGACGCGGCGGGGTTCCTGGACACGGCGCCGCGCGGGGAGGATCGCCGGACCGCGCTCGCGCAGTGGGAGTTCCACGACCTCCTGCTTCACGCCCACCACCGCGTCGGCTGGCACCGCGACCCGATCGGCGCCATGTTCCCGTTCATCGGCGAGATCGACCCGCCGCCGGCGACGCGCCCTCCCTGGCCCGGCGAGCGCATCCCGCTCGCCCGCGCTCCGAACGACCCCGGACGCGAGCCCTTCGCCTCGGTTCTGGAGCGGCGCCGTTCGGAACGTGTCTACGACGAGAGCCGCCCCATCTCGCTGCGCGACCTCGGGGCGCTGCTCGACCGCGCGGCGCGGATCCGATCCTTCGAGAACGTCCAGGTCGGCAACTTCATGGGCCGGACCAGCCCCTTCGAGATCACGCGGCGCCCCTATCCGAACGGCGGCGCGAGCTACGAGCTGGAGATCTACCCCGTCGTGGACCGTTGCGACGGCCTGGAGTCGGGCCTCTATCACTACGACCCGGCGGAGCACGAACTGGCGCGGATCGCGGGCCGCACCCCCGAGATCGAGCGCTTCGTCGCCGAGGCCAAGACGGCCACCGCCGGCATGGCCGATCCGCAGATCGTGCTCGCCATCGCGGCGCGCTTCAGCCGGGTGATGTGGAAATACAAGGCGATCTCCTACGGCGTCATCCTGCGCAACGCCGGCGCGCTGTATCAGACCCTGTATCTGGCGGCGACGGAACTCGGGCTCTCGCCCTGCGGCATCGGCAGCGGCGACTCCCAGCTGTTCGCCCGCGTGACGGGGCTCGATCCGGTGGTGGAGGGCACGGTCGGCGATTTCATCCTCGGCGGCCCTCCTCGTCCCTCTTGAGTCCCTCTTGAACCTCGACGCGATCATCGCCCGCGCCGCGCCGCCCTCGGAACGGGCCGGCGCGGGCGCGTTCGAACCCGTCGAGACCGACGCCGAGGTTCTGGCGCGGCGGCGGGCGCAGCTCGCGCAGGCCTTCGGATCGGAGCAGGAGATGACGGCCCACGCCGAGGCCCTGGGCGAGAGCCCGGCGGCATGGCTCGACCGCTTCCGCGACGCGCGCCTCGCGGGTCCGGACCCCGACTGGGCGAGCGCGTTCCGGGCCATGTTCGAACGCCTCTCCGACGACGGGCCGCGTCCCTTCGCGGAGTTCCGCCGTTGGATCAAGGCCGAGGCGGAGGCGCGGTGGCCGGCGGAGCTGCCGCGCGCGCCGGACGCGCTGGAAGGGCCGCTCGACTACCTCGCCGGCGTCCTCGGCAGCGCGCTCGACCCGACGTTCCGGTACGAGCGCGTGGTGAGCGCCCGACCGACCTGGGCGGCGCGCTTCCAGCGCAGTCCCGCCCTCGCCTACGCGCTCGGCCGGGCCATGGCGGACTGGCTCGCCGACCTCGCCCGGATCGCCGAGTGCGCGGCGGCGGACAGGGCGCTTCTCGCGCGCGCCTTCTTCGGCGGCGAGGACCCCGGGGCGCTGGTCCGGATCGAGCCGGGGCTCGGCGACCCCCATGCCGGCGGCCGCTCGGTGGCGATCCTGCGGTTCGAGCGCGGCGGCGCGGTGTACAAGCCGAAGGACCTGCGGATCGCCGCCGCCGTCGGCGAGATCGCGGACCGGCTCGACGGCGCGGCGCTCGCCGCGCCGGCCGTGCTGACGCGCGACGGCTATACCTGGGAGCCGGCGCACGAGGCGCGCCCGGTCGCCGGCCGGGAAGAGGCCGACGCCTTCTTCGCGGCGCTCGGCGGCTGGCTCGCCCTCCTCCAGGCCCTGAACGGCAACGACTTCTGGTTCGACAACCTGATCGCCGACGGCGCGACGCCGCGCTTCATCGACTTCGAGACCGCGGCGCAGCCGCCGACGGACTGGTCGGACGAAAACCGGCCCGGCGGGAAGGCGCCGGCGTCGGCGGCGGCGCTCGGCGCGACCTTCCCCACCGGGGGCGGCATCCTGCCGTTGCAGGTGGCGACCCACGAAGGCGAGGACCCGACCGATATCGGCTGCCTGACCCGGCCCGGCGAGCATCGCACCCCGATGCGGGACGCCGACGGCGGCGGGCTCATCGCCTGGCGGGAGGACCGTTTCGCGCCCCGCTACGAGAACGGCGTCCCGGCCGACGCGGCGGACCACTTCGACGCCTTCGAAGACGGCTACATCCGGACCATGCGCGCCCTCGCCGCGCCGGCGGCGCGGGAGCACGCGATCGCGACTCTGCGGCGGTTCGCCGACGCGCCGATCCGGATCATCCGTATCGACACCTGGACCTGCTACCGGATGATTCGCCAGTCGCTGCTGCCCCGCCATCTCTCCGACGGCGCGTGGCGCGAGATCGCGATCCACGCCGCGCTGCCGCGCCGGCGCGACATGGTGGGCGCGCTTCGCGAGGCCGCGGCGCGCGACCTGCGCCGTCTCGACGTGCCCCTGTTCCAGACCCGCCTCGACTCGCGGGACCTCTTCGGAGTCGAGGGCGAACGCCTGCCGGACTTCTTCCGGCAGGACGCGCTCTCGGGAACCGAGGAGCGTCTGCGGACGCTCGCCGGGCCGACGGAGGACGAACGGCGCGCATCGCTGCGCTCGGCCTTCGGCTTGCGGATCGGCAACCCCCCGCGGCGCTCGCCCACCGCGGAGCGGCCGCCCCCCGCCGGCGCGGACGACATGCTGGCCTGGGCCGACGAGATCGCCTCCGGAGTCGCCCGCGGCGCGGTGCGCGACGACCGGCGCGAGCCGACCTGGATCGGCCCGCACCACAACGTCTTCACCGGCCAGCGCATGCTGGCTCCGCTCGGCTTCGACGTCCTCTCGGGCCGGGCCGGGCTGGCGGGAGCGCTCCTGGAGCTGGCCCGCGCGTTGAACCGGCCCGACCTCGCCGAGCTGGCCTGCGAAACGCTCGCCGGCGCGGCGCGGGATTTCATCGAACACGTCGACGCGCTCCTGCAATTCGGGGCCGGCTACGCGGTCGGCGCCGGGGGTCTCGTCGCGACCCTGGCGCGGGCGCCGGGACTGCGCCCGCTCGCGGCCGAGACTTGGCGGGCCGCGGCGTCGCGCGAAATCTGGATGCAGTCGGGCGGCGATTTCGTCTCCGGCCTCGCGGGCTGGCGCGAGGCCGCCGCGGCGCTCGGCGAAACGGCGCCGTCGCGGCATGGGCCGGAGCGGCCCTACGCGCCTTCCGCCCTGCCGCGACTCGCGGTCTGGCTGGATCCGAAGAACGCCTCGCCGCTCTGTCCCGACCGCCGCGCGGCGGCGCGCCTGCGCCGGGATTTCGACCGTCACGGAAGCTGGTTCCCCGCCCGGTGGCTGGACGACCGGCACGACCTCTCCGGCGTCGACGGCCTGCCGGCCCTGGCGGCGCGCTTCGCGCGCCTCGCGCAGGGCGAGGCCGGGCCGGAGGGAGGGGAGCCGTCGGGCGGCGGGCGGCGGACGTGATCGCCCGCATCCCGTTGCTGAGCGCGGACGAATGCGCCCGCGCGCTGGAGAGCGTACAGGCGCGCCGGGACGCCTGGACGCAACGGTATCCGGGGCTGCCCTCCTATACGCTGGGGGCGGCCAGCTACCTCGATTCGGGGCCCGGCCGGCGCGCCGCCTACCATGCCAGGGCGGCGGCCCTGAACCCGCTGCTGGAGCGCGAATTCGGCTGGCTGTACGAGCGGCTGCTGGAGGCGCTCGGCGAGCATCTGCAAGCCGGGGTCGCGTTCGAGCCGCGCGCGGCCCGGCCGGGGTTTCACATCTTCCTGGCGCACGCGGCGTTCAAGCGGCCCCTCGGCAGGATCCATTTCGACTTGCAGTTCACGGGCATCGACTGGCCGGACGGCCAGCGGATGGATTTCTCCCGGCCCGTCTCCTACACCCTGGCCATCCGTCTGCCGGAGTCCGGCGCGGGGCTCCGCGTCTGGGACATCGGCAAGGCCGAATACGACGCGATGGACCCCGCGGCCCGCGACCGGATCGGCGAGGAGAGAACCCCGGAATACGTTCCCTACCGGGAGGGGACGATGGTGTGCCATTCGGGGATGACGCTGCACCAGATCGCCCCGGCCGCCGCCGACCCGCGGCCCGACGACATGCGCGTCACGCTGCAAGGCCACGCCCTGCCGGGGCCGGACGGGCACCGGCTCTATTGGTGACGCCGAAGGACGGGCCCTTGGGCGTGCCTCGAGCCGACGTCACACGCCCCTTTGTCGGGAATGACGGAGGGGGCTGCGCCGACGCCCCGGGAAGGCCATCGGCTCGAGGCGGATGCGCCAACCATCCGTCATTCCCGCGAAAGCGGGAATCCATTCCTGGATACGCAGAGCGAATTTTTCGCTTGACATTTCGGATCGTCTGTGTTAGAGTTCCTCCACAATCGACAATACGAACGCGACCGAAGCCCTGCGGCCCGCCCCGCAGGGTTCTTCGTCGCCCGGAAGGGAGTTTCCTATGAGCTGCTTCCCTGCAACCATAGATCGTGTATGCGACGTCGCATATGCCGCCCCGCTCCACCGGCCCGGACCCGGGCAAGGCAAGGCGGCCTGGATGCCGCGGCCCGCCGGCAAGTGGTTTCGGAGCGCGAATCGCCCCTGGTTTTCGCCTCCTTTCGCCCCGGTTTCGGCCGGTTTTCGCCCTGCTTTTTCCCTGCTTTTTCGTCGTAACCCATTGGAATACAACGATATTGCGATTTTTCGTCGACGCTGCGGCCTCGGGCGCGCCCACGGCCCCGCCCGGCCGCCGGCCGGCATGGCGCGGATCCCGAGGCGAACGTCCTGCAATCGGAGATTGTATTGCGTTGCTCTGAAATACCGGCCTGTGACGACGGTCCGAGGAAGGCCATCGGTTCGCGGCGGATACGCCAAGGGTTTCTTCACACGCTCGAAAGCGGGAATCCAGGGCGGTCGCGCCTCGGCGGGACCCGATTTCTCGAACCGACGCCCATATGCAGTGAACCCGGACGGGCTATGGCGAAATTGGGAAACACGCGGTAGGCTCGGCGCGTCGTCGGACGGACGGCTTCGGAAGGCGCGAGAGGAGCGTTGTCGATGGAGATGGGTAGATTCGCGGGAGCCGCGGCGGCGGCCCTGTTGGGGATCGCTCTGACGGGCGCGGCCCAGGGAGGCGAGGGCCCGTCGAAGGGCGTATACGTCGGCGTCTCGGCAGGCCACGGGCTCTTCAAGTTCCGGAGCGACGAGGTCGATGACTGCGCGAGGTCCGGCGTTTGCCGCGCCGACGACGAGGAGATCGCGTACTCGGTGTACGGGGGATTCGAGTTCTCGCCGCACGTCGCGGTCGAAGTGGGGGTTGTCGGACACGAGGCGCTGGAGATCGAGTACGACCCCGGGTCCTGTCGGGACGGGAGCGCCTTGCGCAACGAATTTTCGGCCTGGTCCGTCTATGCCGCGGCCATAGGGCGGCCGCCGATCGATTTCGGGCGGATCAGACCGTTCGGGAAGGCCGGCCTGTACTGGTGGCGGTCGGAAGACGAATGGACGTGCGGCTCCGGCGCTTTCGCCTCTACGCAGGACGACGACGATGCGGCGCCGCTCCTGGGGGCGGGCGCGGACGTCGAACTGACCGGACGGACGAGCCTGCGCGCGGAGTGGGTCTGGTTCACCGAGGACAAGGGCGTCCACGCCTTCCTCGGCGGGCTCAACGTCAGGTTCTGAACGGAAGCCGGGCGCAGGCCGCGGCGTATCGGTGCGCGCCGGCCGGGGAGCGGCGCGCTTCAGCCTTCGTAGCGCACCCAGTGCATGACGTGACGCTTCCACCGCTTCAGCGGCTCGCGATAGCTCACCCGCAAGGGGTCGTAGGGCCGTAGCGACGCCGGGTGGTGCAGCATCCAACCGCCGTCCAGCAGCACGGCCGCGTGGTTGGGCACCTTGGACCGCATCCGGAACATGACCGCGTCCGCGTCGGCGGCGTCCGCCGGGTCGATGACCCGGAACCCCGCCTCCTCGAAGCCCGCGCTATAGAGGTCCAGCCCCTGTATCCACCAGTTCCAGTCGCGCGGGTAGTCCGGCAGCAGAACGTTTTTCTCCTGTCGGTAATAGTCGCGGATGAGCGAGTAGCAATCCGTCACCCCGTGCCGGAACGGCCGGCCCAGCAGAGGCGACGGAGGGCATTGATCCCCGAACCAGAAGCGATCGATGCAGCGCGACCGATCGCACACCACGACGCCGAACGGCGCCGCCAGGGCCGCCTGCGCGCGCATCTCCGCGGCGCTCGGGATGAACAGCAGCGGATCGACGTCCTCCTTCCGGGTCGCGGTCGAGGAGCGCGTGCGCACCGCCGCCAGCAAGGGGCCGTGCGCGTCTTCCAGCCGGCGCAGCGCGGCCTCGTCGACCCGGAAACCCGCGCGCGAGTTGTCCGCGACCTCGACGACGGGACGATAGACGGGACGGTCGCGGCTCCCCAACACGGCGCCGAACGCCTCGCCCGGAAAGGCCTGGAGCGCGTGCGCCTCCATGGCGTCGCCGAGATCTTCGAACAGCCGGGGCTGCGTCACCGTGAACATGCGCCGCCGTTCCCGGGTTCGGGATCCGAACCGCGGCGTGAGCGCCCGTAAAGCCCCGGCTCGTTCGGGATCGCCGCGCGGACGCCGGGCCGCGACATTTCCCTTGCGGCCGGGCGCGCGGCGGGCGAGAGTCGTTCCGGCGACGTCGCCGGAACGACGACACCGCGGGAGCGCGACGCAGGATGCATGACGGCACGCATGACGGCGCGCAGGGCGCCGTCCCGACGAGCGGATGGCTCGACGCCGCGCAGTTTCCGTTCCTGAGCAGGCTCGAAGCGGAGTCCGCGCCCATTCTCGCGGAGCTGCGCGGGCTCCTGGACCGCTCGGTGTGGACGGAATGGGGCACGCAGCGCTACACCCCGACCTTCACCCGGATGACCGCGGCGGAGATCAGGCGCACCATCGAGCGGCGACGCTCCCGCGTCGGCGAAGGGACCGAAACGTCGTGGAAGCTCTTCGGCCTCTACTTGCTCGGCGCGGAGATAGAGGACGGATGCCGGGCCTGTCCCCGCACCGCGGCGGTCGTCAAGGAGGCGCCCGGCCTCGTCAACGCGGGCTTCTCCTGCCTCGAGGCCGGGCACGTCATCGCGCCTCACGTCGGGCACGACCCGCGCTTGCACCGGGTTCACCTCGGGCTCATCGTTCCGCCGGGCGATTGCGCCCTGGAGGTGGACGGGGAGGCGCGGCGATGGGAGGCCGGAAAGGCGTTCGTCTTCGACGATACGCATCCGCATACCGCCTGGAACAGAACCGGCGAGCATCGCTTCGTCCTCATCGTCGACGTCGCCCGCGCCGCGCCGGGCGTGCGGGCCGCGTAGGCGGCCGCGCGCGGCCGCGGGCGGGCGTCCCGGGCGGGGCTCATCCGCCATCGGCGGCGGGTTTCCTCAGGAAGTCCAGCAGCAGGACGATCCGGTCCTCCCCGGACCGGTTCCATGCCTCGTGCTCCAGGGTGTCGTCGAAGATCAGGCACTTGTTCTCTTCCCACGGCCTGGTTTCGCCGCCGACCCGCAATTCGCAGACCGGGGGAACGATCAGGCCCAGATGGCACCGGAGCACCTTGTCGGTATAGCCGACGTGGGGCTTGATGTGGGCGCCCGCTCCCAGTCGCGAGAATCCGGCGGTGACGAGGTTCGGCACCTGCGCGACGACCTCGGCCGTCCGGGGGCAGGCGGCGCAGTTCCCGGAGAGCCTGTCTCCGAACCAGTAGAGACCGAAGACGTCCCACCCCTCGTCGTAGAGCGCCCTTTCCGGCCACGGTACGAAGCGGTCGGCGGACAACAGCCGGTCGAGGTCGTCTCTGACCGCCTGCGCGTTCCCCTCGAGGGTCTCGACGAAGGGAAAATCCGCGGGATCGAGAAAGCCGGTCATGCGTCCCGTCTCCGCAACCCGGTCAAGCGCCGCCGCGTCGATTGCGGTCTCCGGTACGGCATCGCCCATCCTTCCTGTTTGGCGTCCCTGGCGTAGGATCGGATCGTCAGGATCGAGACGCGGCTGTCCGGATATCTCGCCCGCACGCGCCTCAGTATCTCCTGGTACGACAATCCGACGGATCGCGCGCCGGGGGCGTCCGGCTCCATCGGCCGGCGCGTGTTTCGGTCCTCGTAGTGATCGACGTAGGCGAGGGCGGCCATGATCGCCGCCTTCAACTCGCCGCGCATCGGGGCCCGGCGGATCCACGGGAACTTTGCCGCCGACAGGGAAAACAGGCTGGCCAGCGCCGACCGCGCGACCGCTTCGCGCCGCGGGGCCCGGCGGATCCGCCGGAGCCGCGCCGCCGACAGGGAAAACAGGCTGGCCAGGGCCGACCGCGCGACCGCTTCGCGCCGCGGGGTCGCGCGGATCCACGGGAGCCGCGCCGCCGACAGGGAAAACAGGCCCGTCAGGACCGATTCGCCGGCGACGTCGCGCCGCGTCCGTCGCGCTTTGCGGGTTCGGGACGGCATCGGGGCGCTCCGTGGGCCGGATTGCCGAAGAAGACCTTCGGCGGAGGTTCTTCTTAACGATGCGGCCGTGATAGATTCAACCCCGATTTCGACGTTCACGGCGGCCCACGCATGAACGAGCCGACGGGCGCGCGAGCCGCTCTCCCCTGGGAATCCGTCCTCGGCGCCGGGAGCGCGGCCGACGCCCGCCCGGCGCCGGCGCTCGAGGATCTCTCCGCCCGCCTGCTCGCGTATCTCCGGGACGCGCTCGCCGACGACCGGCTGGACTACGCGGAGTCGCCGTCCCGGATGCAGGGCGGCTCCCAGGCCCGCATCTACCGCTTCGGACTGCGCAGCGCGTCCCCCGATCTCGCGCCGCCCCTGATCCTGTGCCTGTACCCGCGGGGCTACGGCGCGGCCCGGGTGGTCAAGGAAAGCCTCGTTCAGAACGGACTCGTCCGCCAGTCGTATCCCGCCCCCCGGGTCCACGCGGCCTGCGTCGACGGGTCGATCCTCGGCGGCCCGTTCCTGGTCATGGAATTCCGCCCGGGCGACCTCCTGCTGCGCGCCCGGCCCGAGGCCGCGCCCGGCATGTTGGGCGAGGCCCACGCCGCCCTGCACCGCATCGATCCGCGCCCGATCCTCGAGTCGTTGCGCGCGCAGGAACGGCCGGAGTCGGGATACCGGTTCGATACGGAGCTGGCCTTGCTCCGCGGGCGGACCGGGAGGCATCCCCGGCTGCGCCCGGTCGTCGACTGGCTGTCGACGAACCGCCCCCCGGAACCCGATCCGCCCTCGATCTGCCATGGCGACTTTCACCCCCTCAACGTCCTCGTCCGGGACGGCGAGGTCGCCGGCGTGCTCGACTGGTCCGACGCCGTCGTCGGCGATCCGGCCTTGGACGTCGCCTGCACGATGCTGGTGATGCGCGTCTTCGGCCGCCAGGTCCTGTCGCCGCCGGCGGCGGACCGGGCGGCGGAGAGATACCTCGAGGCCTATCCGGCCCCGAGGCCGTTCGATCCCGACCGCCTCGACTACTACCGGATCAGGCGTTGCCTCATCGGCCTGATGGACGGGGCGGACGGCCAGGCGGCGTGGCGGGGCTCCTCGATCGCGCGCGAGCTCGCCGCCGACGTCCTTCGCGTCACCGGACTCGCGGTTTGAACGTCCGGGCGGCGCCCCGTCCGGCATACGGCTCGCCGGGCGCGGCCCCGCGGACGCCCGCCCGCGAAACCCGTCCGCAGGACCCGGAACAGGCCCGCGTTCCGAAGCCTGCAACCGGGGTTGACGGGCCGATGGCCGGTCCGATACGCTTCCCGCGGCGCGCGGCTCCCATGGTAGAGAACGCCGACATGGAAAACGGCTTGGCGATTACGCTTCTGTGCTCCCCTGCCCGCGCGGGGGGGGGGGGGGGGGGGGGGGGTAGCCGTCGGCCTCGTGCGGGGCCGCGGCGCATCCGCTCCTGATCTCTGATCGCGCATACCATGGCTACACAGTTGTTCAGACAGGCCGCGTTGGACCGTCTCTCCTCGCCGGAGCAGCTCGACCGCGCGCTCACCGTCACCACGTCCAAGGCTTGGTTGGCGCTCGCCGCGATAGGGGTGATGGCGGCCGCGGTCGTGACCTGGGCCGTGGAGGGCGAGGTGCCGACCTACGTAAAGGCCAACGGAATCCTGTTCAGCCACGGCGGCGCGGTCGTCGACGCGGTGCCGACCGGCGTGGGCGCGTTGTCCAGGATCATCCCCGCCGCCGGCGACGTGGTGGAGAAGGGGGAGATCGTGGCCGAGGTCATCAACCGGGAGATGATCGAGCGCCATCGCGGCGCGCTCGCCCTGGTGGAGGAGCGCAAGCGGGCGCTCGCGGACTTCAAGGCGGCGGCGACGGCGGAAGACGCGCTGATCGAAAAGAACGTCGGTCGGCAACGCGCGCGTCTGAATCGGATCGAACGCAGCAACCGCCGGCAGACCGAGGCGGCCCGCGAACGCCTCGCCAACCACCAGCAGCTCTACCGGGACCGCATCGTCACCCGGGTGACGGTGGAGCGCAGCCAGCAGGCGTTCGATCGGGCCCAACGGGAGCTGTTCGGCACGCTGCGCGAACGCGACAGCCTGGAATCCCGCGAGCTGCGGCGCCGGAACGAGCGCGAGACCCGCGTCACCGAGATGGAATCGCGGCTTCGGGCGGCGGAGCGTCAGGCGAGCGAGCTCGCGACCCAGATCGATACGCAGCAGGTGTCGGCTCCGGTCTCGGGCCGCGTCACCGAGATCAAGGCCGCGGTCGGCGCCGTGCTTCGCCCGGGCCAGCCCGTGCTCAGCATCAAGACGGTCGAGGGCGAGCTCGGGGTGCTGATCTACATACCGCCGGTCGACGGCAAGAAGATCGAGCCGGGAATGAAGGTCCTGGTGTCGCCGACCACGGTGCGGCGCGAGGAGTACGGCTCCCTGAAGGGAGAGGTGGAGAGCGTCTCCTCGTTTCCGGCCAGCCAGGAGGGCATGATCGCCGTGCTCCAGAACCGGAGCCTCGTCCAGACCCTTTCGGAGGACGGAGCGCCCTATTCCGGGCGGGTGCTCCTCGAGGCGGACCCGTCGACCGAAAGCGGCTTCGCCTGGACCTCTCCCAAGGCGTCGGGGGAGAAGCTCACTTCCGGCACGCTCGCCAGCATCGAGATCAAGACCGAGAGTCAGGCGCCCATCACGCTGGTCGTGCCTCTGATCAAGGAAACCTTCGGGCTTTGAGCGTGCGCCGCGCGATGACCGTCACGCCTTCCGCGATCGACGCCCGGCCTTCCGGGGGAACGTTCGGGCCGTGAGCTCTCCCCCCGATCGTCCTCCCCTGCAACCGAACCTCCGACGCAAGCGCGGCGGGCGCCGCGCGACGCCCACCATCCTGCAGATGGAGGCGACGGAGTGCGGGGCCGCCTGCCTCGCGATGATCCTCGCCCGTCACGGCCGATGGGTGCCGCTCGAGGAACTGCGGGTGCGCTGCGGCGTGTCGCGCGACGGCAGCAAGGCGGGCAACATGCTGCGGGCGGCGCGCGAGTACGGCCTCGTCGCGCAGGGCTATCGGCGCGAGCCGGGCCGCCTGTTCGACCTCCCCTTCCCGATGATCGTCTTCTGGAATTTCAACCATTTCATCGTGCTCGAGGGGATCAAGGGCGACGCCGTCTACATCAACGACCCGGGCCAGGGGCCGCGCCGGATCTCCATGCAGGAGTTCGACGAGGGATTCACCGGCGTGTGCCTGGCCTTCGCCCCCGGTCCGGAGTTCCACCGGGCGGGCGGTCCGCCGAGCGTGGCGCGCGGCCTGCTCTCCCGTCTCGGCCACGCGCGTTCGCCGCTTTTCTTCGTCGTGCTGGCGACCCTGACCCTGGTGGTGCCGGGCCTCGCCATTCCGACGATATCCAAGGTATTCGTGGACGACGTACTGATCCCGCGCAGCGAAACCCTGCTCCTGCCGCTGCTGATCGGCCTGGGGACCGCCGCCCTCCTGCAAGGGGGGCTCACCCTGCTGCAACAGGACTGCCTCGCCCGCATGGAGACCAAGCTCTCCCTGGTCACGACGTCGCGCTTCTTCTACCACGTCGTGACCTTGCCGATGACCTTCTTCGGCCAGCGTTTCGCCGGCGACATCGCCAGTCGGGTGATGTCGAACGACAACGTCGCGCGGCTGATCTCGGGCGAGCTCGCCACCAACACGATCAACATGCTCACCATGACGATCTACGCGGTCGTCATGATCTCCTACGACCTGACGCTGACGCTGGTCGCGGTCGGCATGGTCGCCATCAACCTGCTGGCCCTGCGGCTGGTGTCCCGCGTCCGGGAGGACGGGAGCCGCCGTCTGCTCAAGGAGCAGGGCAAGGTGTTCGGCGCCTCCGTCAACGGCGTCCACATGATCGAGACGCTGAAGGCCAACGGCACCGAGGGCGTATTCTTCACCCGCTGGTCCGGGATGCAGGCCAACGCGCTCACCGCGCAGCAGGAGCTCGGGCTGTTCACGAACCTTCTGGGCGTCGTCCCGCCGTTGCTGTCCTCGATCACCACGGTCGCCATTCTCGGCGTCGGCGGCCTGCGCGTCCTCGACGGCGCGCTCACCATCGGCGGTCTGGTCGCCTTCCAGAGCCTCGTCAGGAGCTTTTCCACGCCGATCGAAGGACTCGTCCATTTCGCGGCCAATCTTCAGACGGTCAAGGGCGACATCGCCAGGCTCGACGACGTGCTGCACTACGAGCCGGACGTGCGCGCGGCGCGGGGCGTGGATCCCGAATACGCGCCGGAGTCGCTTCCTCCGCCTCCCCGCGGTTTCGTCTCGCTCGAGAACGTCACCTTCGGCTACAACGTCCAGGAGCCGCCGCTGATCGAGAATTTCAGCCTCCAGGCCGGGCCCGGCCAGCGCATAGCCCTGGTCGGCGGCTCCGGGAGCGGCAAGTCGACCATCGGGAGGCTGATCTGCGGTCTGCTGGAGCCGTGGTCGGGAGTCGTGCGCATCGACGGGCGGCCCGTCGGCGACATCGCCCCCGGCAGCCTCATCGAAACGATCTCCTACGTCGACCAGGAAGTCGTCCTGTTCGAGGGAAGCGTGCGCGACAACGTCACCCTGTGGAATCCTCTCATCGAAGACCACAGCGTCACCCAGGCCCTGCGCGACGCCGCGATCCACGACGAGATCATGTCCGTTCCCGGCAAGTACGACGCGGCGGTGGACGAGAACGGGCGCAATTTCAGCGGCGGGCAGCGTCAGCGCCTGGAAATCGCCCGCGCGCTGTCGTCCAACCCCGCCGTTCTGGTGCTCGACGAGGCCACCGCGGCGCTCGATGCGTTGACCGAGATGGAGATCGACGACCGCCTCCGCCGGCGCGGCTGCACCTGTCTCATCATCGCCCACCGGCTCAGCACCATCCGGGACGCGGACGCGATCATCGTTCTCGACCGCGGCCGCGTGGTTCAGGAGGGCACGCACGAGCAGCTGATGGAGCAGGAAGGCCTCTATCGCACGCTGATCACGTCGAGTTGAAGCGATGACCGACAGCACCGTCGCCGAACGATTCGAAGGCGTCTCCTTCAAGGCCGGGGCGAACCAGCCCTTCCTCATGGACGAGCCCGAGCGGGCCTTCTGGGTCGAGAGCGGACATCTGGACGTCTTCGCGGTCGAGCTGATCGACAACGAGGTGACCAGCCGCACGCCCTTCGTCACCCGCGTGCCCGCCGGGGCGATGTGCCTGGGCGCCCAACGCCTGACCGGCCCCAGGGGATCGGCGCTCTTCAGCTTCATGGCCGTGCCTTCCATGGACGCGACCATCACCGCGGGCGCGCGCGCCGGCATCGCCTCCGAAGACAATTTCGACCTCGACGCGACGATCTGGATCGACGAGTGGGTCGCCCGGCTCTCGGAGTTCCTGGTTCGCGGCAAGGGCCCGCCGCCGCGCGCCGCGCAGCTGCTCGACGCCGACCCGAACGTGCCCTATCCCGCGGGCGCCGCGGTGAGCGCGCATCACTCGGACATCGTCTGGGTCACCGCCAACGGGCCGATGCGCTTCACCGGACATGAGAGGCTGGTCACCGAAGCCGGCAGCCACCCGGTGCCGCTGTCCGAGCGGACCTGGTTCGAGCTGGACGCCGACACCGAGGTTTCGGCGTTTCACACGCCGACCATCGTCGTCACCGGGCGGCTCTGGCCGGCCCTCGACCGCTTCAGCGCCCTGACGCTGGAGCACGCGGCCATCGCCGAGGACGAGAGGTTCCAGAGCCACGAAGAGATCCATCGGAGACTGCGACAGTCCCGCCGCGCGACCGCGGAGAGGCTGTTCGGGAATCTGGGCGGCGTGCTGGGCGCGGCGCGGGGCCGCGAGATCGCCGCGTCGGACGCCCGGACGCCGCTGCAAACGGCGACCGGCATCGTCGCCGAATCCGCAGGGGTCGCGCTCAACATTCCGCGCAACATGGAAGAATCCGCCGATCCGAAAGAGGCGGTGGAGGCGATCGCCCGCGCGTCCGGGATCCGCGCGCGGGGAATCACGCTCGTTTCCGATTGGTGGCGGCGGGACGGACCTTCCCTCGTCGCGCTCGCGGGCGAGGAGAAACGACCGGTCGCTCTGCTTTCGGACCGCGGCGCCTATCGCGCGATCGATCCGGCCACCGGCGCGGCCTTCGCCGTGGGAGAAAAAGAGGCCGCCGCGATCGGGCGGCACGGCTTGATGCTCCACCCGGCCCTTCCGCTACAGGTGAAGGACGGGCTGGCGGCCCTGCTGCACGCCGTGCGCGGGCGCGGGAGGGATTTCGGCGTCCTGCTCACCATGGCCGTCATCGGCGCCCTGGTCGCCCTGCTGACTCCGGTTCTGACCGGCGAGCTTCTCGCCGAGGTCATTCCGCGCGTGGATACGCCGGTGTGGGTCGCCTACCTCGCCGCGCTCCTGCTCGCCGCGTTCGGCACCGCGACGTTCGACGTGGTGCGCGCCCTGGCGTTGCTGCGAATCGAGGGCCGGGTCGACGAATACCTCCAGGCCGCGGTCTGGATTCGGCTGCTCTCCCTGCCGGCGCCGTTCTTCCGCGGCTTCACCGCCGGCGACCTGGCCGACCGGGCGAACGGCATCACCATGATCCGGCAGATGCTGACCGGCGCCACCGCGAGCGCGGTGATCGGCGGCGTGTTCTCGATCTTCAGCTACATCCTGCTGTTCTACTACAGTTGGCGGCTCGCGCTGTGCGCGGGCGCCCTGCTGCTCGTCCTCATGGCCGCCACCTGGTTCTTCGCGCGCGGCGCGATCGGCCATCATCGCGCGGCGTTCACCATCCAGGGGTTGATCGACGGCTTCGTTTTTCAGCTGATCACCGGGCTCACCAAGCTCCGGATGGCGAACGCCGAGACCGATGCGCTCGCGCGCTGGGCGGAGCGCTACGCCGCGCAGAAGCGCGAGACGCTCGCCGCGCGCCGCTGGATCGCGGGCCAGCTGTCCTTCAACAGCATGTTCGCGCCGCTGGCCACGCTCACCCTCTTCGCCCTCATCTGGTACATGCTCATCGACGGCGGGCTACAGGCGGCGTTCGGCCTCGCCGACTTCCTGTCCTTCAACGCCGCCTTCGGGCAGTTCGCCGCGGCGATGACCGGGCTGACCGCGGCGTGGACGACGGTGGTGTCCGTCATCCCGCTCTTCGAGCGCGTCCAGCCGATCCTCGAAGCCGAACCCGAGACGGTCGGCGGCGCCGACCCGGGCGACCTGAACGGGGACGTCGAGTTCGCCAACGTCTCCTTCCGCTATCTGCCGTCGGTCCCGAACGCGGTCGACAGGGTGTCCTTTCATATCCGCCCGGGCGATTTCGTGGCCTTCGTCGGGCCGTCCGGCTCCGGGAAATCGACGATCTATCGCCTGCTGCTCGGCTTCGAACGTCCGGACTCGGGCGCGGTCTTCCTCGACGGGCACGACCTGTCGAGCCTCGACATGGCGGCGGTCCGCTCCCGCATGGGCGTGGTCATGCAGAACAGCCAGCTCGCCGCCGACAGCATCTTCAAGAACATCTCCTGCGGAGCGCCGATGAGCATGGACGAAGCCTGGGAGGCCGCCCGGGCGGTCGGTCTCGACGACGACGTCCAGGCGATGCCGATGGGTATGCACACGGTGCTGCCCGAAGGAGGCGGAGGGTTGTCCGGCGGGCAGAAGCAGCGGCTGCTGATCGCCCGCGCCCTGGCCCGCAAGCCGCGCATCGTGCTGTTCGACGAAGCCACGAGCGCCCTCGACAACCGCACCCAGGCGATCGTCCAGGCGTCGCTGAAACGGCTCAGCATCACCCGCGTGGTGATCGCCCACCGTCTCACCACGGTCCAGGACGCCGACCGGATCTTCGTGCTGGAGGCGGGGCGGATCGTCGAGACCGGGCGCTACGACGATCTCATGGCGCGCGACGGCGTCTTCGCCGCCCTGGCGCAGCGTCAGATCGTCTGACCCGCCGGCCGCCCGGTCACGTACTCCACGTACTCGCGCCACTCCGCCGAATAGACGGCGTCGTGCAGGGTCAGCCGCTTCACGCCGGCCTCGTAGATTCCGCAGTGCAGCATGTTGCTCCGGTAGATGACGAGATCGCCGGGCGACGCCTCGACGTTGACCGCGCCGCATGACCGCAACCCGTCCAGAAGTTCGCTCCGCAAGGCGTCGATCTTCCCGGGGTCCATGGAGCGGCTCCGGCAGTCGCGATAGCCGCCGCGCGCCCCGACCATGCGCGCTTCGCCTTCGCGGTCGTCCCTCGCGTGAGAGCCCGGTATCACCCACAGGCTCGAATCGGGGAGCAGGGGGATGTTGATCTGGTTGAAGTATCTCAGATCCCCGGTCCGGGCCTTCCACGCATCGACGTCCAGGTTCTCCAGGAAGTCGCGATAGTCCCGGTGCAGCCCCGTCGACCACCAGCGATCGAGGGGCTCGATCAGAAGACCGGTGAGATGAGGGTCGCGCGACATCTTCGGGGCCGGCCGTATCTTTTCCCCGAATATCGCGTCGATGGACCGGTCGAGCCGCGGATTGTCGTAGAACGCCGCGATCCAGGCCGAATCTCCGGCGACGAGGCGCGACTGGAGGGGCTGGATGCGCTGGATGTTGCGGTCGAAGCTCCGGCGCCGGCCTTGGTCCGGCAGATGCTCGACCAGGCGGATCGCCGAATCGACCTCCCCGGCTCCGAAGACGCCGCCGATATGGATGAACCCCGCTTCGAGGTACCGGTCGAGCAGGTCCGACGTCATCCTTGCAGCGCCGGGGCGGGGTCTAGTCGAGCGACATCAAGCCGGGCTTGAGACTCCAGCGCGCGTCCCGGGCCTCGCGCCCGAGATCGGGCAGGTCCCGGACCCCGAGCCCGCGCGCCGTGAGCGCCCCGGTCGCCTCCAAAAGCGTATACGCCTGGACGACGGCGTCGCGCGCCGCCGTGAGCTCCCGGACCTGGTACAGCACGAGGCTCCGTTCGGCGTCCAGCACCTCCCGCGTCGTGCGCTCGCCGACCGCGGCCTCGCGCCGGATGCCGGCGAGGGCGACGCGCGCCGCCTCCACCGCGGTCGCGAGCGCCGCGCGCCGCTGACGGGCCGCGTTCAACTCGCGCCACGCGCTCGCGGCCCGCTGCGCCGCCTCGCGTTGCGCCGCGGCCCGCTGGTCCTGCCGCTGCGCCAGCACGTGCCGCGCCTGGCGCAACCTCGCCCCGCCCGAGCCGGACTGGTAGAGCGGCATGCTCAGCTGGACGCCGATGCTCTGGTCGGTGCTGTTGAGAAAGCCGGGGCTGCCATGTCCTACGGTCCTGGTGACGGAAGCCCTCAGATCGACGCGCGGCCCGAGGCCTCCCTTGGCGGCGCGCACCGCATGCGCGGCGGCGCGCTCCGCGTGCACGGCGGCGCGCACCGCGGGACGTTCGGTCCGGGCCGCGTCGAGCGCCGCGTTCAGCGTCTCGGGCAGGTTGGCCGGCTCGCCGGCCGCCTCCAGATCGTCCGCCGGCATCCCCACCAGCGCTTCGAACAGGGCCCGCTGCACTTGGAGGTCGGCCTTGGCCGACGCCACGTCGGCGGCGGCGATCTCCCGCTCCGCGTCGGCTTGGGCGACGTCGGCCTGGGTGCGGTCCCCAACCCGGAACTGGGCCCTGGTCTCGCGGGACCGGGCCTCGAAAGAGACGAGCGAAGCCTCGCGCAGCCGTACGGTGCGCCCGGCGCGGAGCACGTCGAGATAGGCCGTGGCCGCGCGCAGGAGCACGATCTGCTCCGTGTCCTCGACGCTGGCGTGGCCCTGCCGCACGCTCTCCATGGCCCGGCGCAGCTCCGCCCCGTCCCGGCCGCTGTTGAAGAGGTTCTGCGTGTAGACGAGCTCCATCGACTCCCTGTCGCTGCCGTCGCTGGCGGTCTCGAAGCCGGGCGCCGAAAACGGAACGAACCTGTTGGGGATCGGGCGCCCCGCGGCGTCGATCACCGGGAGGGGCACGAAACGGGGAGCGGTCTGCTTGGTGGTGTTGCCGAGCCGGGTGCCGCTCGCGCTCGCGTTGAGCCGGATCGTCGGCAGCCACGCCGAGAGGGCGAGAGGCACGCTCTCATGGCCGGAGCGGGCCGCGTCGCGGGCGGCCCGCACGTTCGGGTTGGATCGCGCCGCCTCGGCCAGCGCCTCCTCGATGGTGATCGCGCGGGCCGACGCGGCGACGACCGAAGACGCCGCCAGAGCGGCGACTGCGAACCGCCAGAGCATCTTCCGGGCTATTTGAGAGGAGCCGGCAACACGATGTGCAGGAGATTCTCGGTGTTGAACAGCAGCTTGACCTGGGCGCCCTCGGGGATCTCGAGACCCTCGTCCTTGAGCACCCGGGTCGGGTTCGCGTCCACCTTCGCCTTGAAGTCGGGGTCGCCGTAATACTTGGCGACGATGTCGGCGTAGACCTGCTGGTTGCGTTCGACCCGCTCGGGGGTGAGTTCCGCGAGCGCCGCATCGATGTCGGGATTGTTCGTGGCGTCAGACATGCTCCGTATTCTCTCCTCTGTTTGTCCGCATCGTCCTTTTCGTCGGACGGCCGCGCGACGCATTTCCGCGGAACGGGCGGAAGCCGTCTCACATCATACCCCCCCCCCCCCGGGTTTGCAACCCATTGTCCGGGTTCGCTGCATATGAGACGGCGGGGCGTCCGATGCGGGTCGGGCCGCGCTCCGAAAGCTCCGCTCAGAAGAAGACCGGGACGGGGTTGAGATCGGCTTCGGGCGTAGGCGTCTCCCGCCACCCCATCTTCACCGGAACATCGTACAGACGGCCCGGACCGAAACGCGCCCAGAAATGCCGCAGACCCGGAACGATCGTCTTCGTCACCGGCATCCCGACGTCCGGCCGCGTCTGGTCCAGAACCAGAAACTCCAACCCCAACCCCTCCACCAACGCCCGGCAACGCTCCACGTCCTCACGCAGGTCCGACGTCGCCGGCGCCGCGTAGTCCCCCGCCCCCCGCTTCGGCGCCGACGACGACGGCGACAGATACCGATGCGCCGACAGCTTCGCGTTCTTCCACCACCACAGCGACTCCGGGTCGTCGTGGAGATACCCGCCCCCGTCGACGTCCACGTCCCGCACCGCGCTCAGGTCCTGGTTCAGCTCGCACACCGCCCGCAGCGCCGCGATGCGCGGATCGCCATGCGCCCCGGCCGCGAGCAGGATGTCCTCGGCCTCCTTGTCCACCCGCCGCGACACCGCCACGAACACCGGGATCCCAAGGTCGTTGGTCGCATCCAGAACCCACAGCTCGCGGTTGAACGAGGCGTAGTACGCGCGCGCCCCCGACAGATAGTCGTCGCCGAACCCCTCCAACTCCACCTCCGGCAGCGACAGCCGGTTGTACCACCAGCACGCGAACGCATCCCGCTCCGCCAACTCGTAGAACCCCTGAAGGATCGCCTCCTCCAGCGTGTTCCCCGCCGCGCATCCGTTCGAATCCGGTCCGCAGTAGATCACCCCGCCCTCCGACGGCGCCGAGAAGTACAGCAGCGACGTCGGCAGCCACCGATGACGACCCGCCGTCAGCGACCACACCGGCGTCCAGTCCATCTCCACGCCCGGATCGAAGCGCGACGTCACGTAGTTGAACCGCGACCCCTGGGCGTTGATCTCCTCCGCCCGCTCGTACTGACCCTCGCTGTACAGCATCACCTCGTTGGGATGGATCGCCTCTCCCGCCGCGAAGTCATCGAACCGTCCCCGGCGCCGTATCTCGTCGCCGTGATACACCCCCGAATAACGCTCCACCGCCTCGCACAGCGCGCTCGCCTCCGCCTGCTCCGCCGTGCTCCCCTTGCCCGAACTCTTGGTCCGCAGGCTGGTCCGCAGCATATGCAGGCTGTCCGCCTTCAGCGCCAGGTTGCTCCCCGCCCAATACACGTGCAGCCACGAATCCGACGCCGCCGTAACCCGCATCAACTGCGTCACCACCCCGCTGATCGGACTCACCAGATGGCGGTAGGCGCGCACCGTCTCCTGCGGCGGAACCGAGCGCAGACCCCCGCTGTTCCACACCGGCTTCGGACTCGGACCCAACACCACCGGCGACGGCGCGCGGTCCGGGCGATGCAGCGCCTCGTCCCCGCACGCCGCGCATTGCGGGCGCCGCGTGACCGGATGGCGCTCCCCCGCAAGGTCGTACAGCGACAGCGACAGCACGTGCCCGTGCAGCGCCGCCGTATCCCCCAACACCACCCAACGCGCAATCTCAACCGACGCCAGACCCAGAACCGCCTCCGCGAACGGCGGCGCGCTCGCGCGCGGGAGAACGGCCGCCGTATCCCCGGCCGTGTTGCGCAGGAAGTTCCCCACCTCGTCGTTGCCCCGCATCCGGTGCGCCAGACACGCCCAGCACGCGCCGCCCTCCCCGGGCCGGAACACCGGACCGAACAGCGGCCGCACGCCGTCCGCCTTCACCAGAACCCACGGCGTCCCCGACGCCAGATGCCGGCGGTTGATCCCGGCATGCGCCTCGTCCAGATAGTCGACCGCGCGCGCCACATGCAGCGTCGCCGCATCCCCGTCCGCGGCCCCGTCCGCAACCACCGACAGGCCCATCGCCGACAGACCCGCCGCCAAGCGCCCGTCCGCGTCCCCCGATACCGATACCCGCGCCGAACCCAGACGCTCCTCCGCCCAGCGCGGCGACACCCCCGCCGAGCACCAGAACGCCGCCGCGTCCCGGCCCATCCCGAACTCGCCCGACACCACGTAGCCCTTCGACGCCAGCGACACCAGCGTCGTCTGAACCTCCAGCGGACCATACGTTCCCGACAGCGCAACCGCGATCTCATGGCGCGTGCGCGTCCCGTCGAGCAGCGGCAGGAGATCGACGTAACGCCGCCCGTAAAGCGCCGCGTTGAAGGTCTCCGAAACCAGCAGCGCCGCCTCGCCGCCAAGCGGGCGGACCTCCAGATGCGGCGACAGAAGCGGACGCTCCACCGTGCCGCGGTCCGCCTCCGTAACCCGGAACAGCGCCCGCGCCGCGCTCGCGGGATGGTCGAACAGCCCCGGACCCGGCGCGCCGGACGACTGATTGGCGGCGCTCTCCATCGACGAAACTCCCCGATGCGGCGGGCGCCGAGGATACGGTCGCGACGCCGCGCGTCAAGCGAACCGCGCGCGCGGTCCGAGAGTCCGTTCGAGAAATCGGGTCCCGCCGGAGCGCGCCCGCCCTGGATTCCCGCTTTCGCGGGAATGACGGAGGGGCTGTGACGATGGCCCTCCTGGAGCCGCATCCCGTTTCCTGCCTCCGTGGAGACGAAGGGGCTGTAACGACGGCCCGAGGGAAGCCATCGGCTCGAGGCGGATACGCCCCCCCTCCGTCATTCCCGCGAAAGAGTGTGTGAAGAAATCCCAAGGCATCCGCGTAATTCGGGATTTTCGCCATGTCGATAGGAACACAAATGATCTATATAAGGAACGTATGTGGGTCAAATGTGGTGAATCGACCGGATAGACCACAGGTCTTGGGGTTTCTTCACACACTCGAAAGCGGGAATCCATTTCGGACGAAGCCTTCTCGCCGGCCCCCCCGGCGCTGGCGCAGCCGGGGGCCGCCCGACCCGCCCTGCGTCACTCCGCGCGGGGCAGCCGCAGCTCGCCCAGCGGCGGCAGGCCGTAATCGGCCCAGCGCCCCGCCACCTCGCGCAGTCGGTCGAGGGGCGGCAGCGAAACGTCGGGATAGGTCCATTTGCGGGTCGCGTCGATCACCACCTTGGCGCCCTTGATCTCCTCCGGCGCCAGCCCGTCGCGCAGCGACGACGGGTCGAGCTCCACCGCCGCGGTGTCGGCGAGGATGCGCAGGTCCCGGTCCGGGCGCACCCGCCAGGCCAGGATCCAGTCGCGCATGAACGGATCCTCGATGTCGATGTCGTCGTCGGTCACCACGATCCATTTGAAGTAGCTCATGCCGAAATGGCCCATCGCGGCGAACGCCGTCTGATCGACGTGGCCGTCGTACATTTTCTTCAGCGCGATCCACAGCGTCGCCGTGCAGCCGCCCGCCTCCAGCGCGTGCACGCCGGCGACGCCGGGGATATTGAGGTCGTCCCGCAGATGCTTCTTGAGCCCCGCCTCCAGCAGCGCCCGCTTGATCATGCTGCTCTCGCTGGGCGGAAACTGGCTGACGACCCCCATCATGATCGGGTCGGCCCGATGGGTGATGCAGGCGGCGCGGAACACCGGGCAGGCGCGCCCGCCGGCCATGTAGCCGGTGAACTCGCCGAACGGGCCTTCGGCCTCCGGCCCGTCGATCAGCACCTCGCCCTCGATCACGATCTCGGCCGTCGCCGGGACCTCCAGGTCCACGGTCTCGCATTTGACCAGCTCGATCGCCTCGCCGCGGATGCCGCCGGCGACCGCGAGCTCGTCCGGCCCGTAGCGCGACGGCGCCACCAGATACTGCGTCGGATCGGCGCCGATGAAGATCGCCGCCGGCATGTTCGACCCGCGCCGTCTCCACTTCTCGTAATGGATGGCGCCGCCCCGGTCGGGCGCGCCGAACAGGATGCCGGTCCTGTCGGCGCCCTTGATCTGGCAGCGCCGGATGCCGATGTTGCGCCGTCCGGTGTCGGGGTCCTTGGTCACCCATAGCGGCGTCAGATACGGCCCCGCGTCCTTCTCCGGCGTCCAGACCGGGATCGGCAGCGACCGCAGATCGACCTCCGCCCCCTTTCGCACCACCTCCTTGCAGGGGCCGGTCGCCGTCAGCACCGGCTCGATCGGGCGGTTCATGCCGGCGATCACCCGGTCGTGGATGGCGGCGAAGTCGGGCTCGCAGCCCAGCGCCGTCCCGATCATCCGCCGCGACGCCGCGATCACGCCGCCGACCACCTTCGCGCCGGGGAAGCCCTTGACGTTGCGGAACCCGATGCCGTAGCGGTCGTCCTCGTCCATGGCGCGGAAGATCATGCGCAGCACCGAGGCGATCTCCCAGTCCTTGTCGACCTCCTTGTCGACCCAACGCATCAGTCCCTGCTGCTCCAGCGCCTGGAGATAGGCGCGCAGGCTGTCATAGGCCATGCTCGCTCCCGCCCGGTTGCGGCGTCGTTGTAGCACCGGGGCGGCGGCGCCGGAAGGCGGCCGAGGCGCCCGGACGCGCCCGGACGCCGGGGCTGGCGCCGCCGCCCGCGCCGGGGCATATTGCCGCGCATCGGACCAACGAACGGAGGGCTGCGCGATGACGGACCGACCGATCGGAAGCGGCGGCCTGCCGGTCTTCGGGCTACACCATTCGGCCTATCGCTGCCGCGACGCCGAGGAGACCCGCGCCTTCTACGAGGATGTGGTGGGCTTCCCCCTGGCGATGGCCCTGGAGCTCGACCAGCAGCCGACCACCGGCGAGGACGTGCGCTACATGCACGTCTTCTTCGACATCGGCAGCCTCGACGCCGAACGGCCCAGCTACATCGCCTTCTTCGAGGTGCCGGACCGGGCGGGGGACGATCCGGCCGAGCTGTACAAGCGCCGCTGGGGCATGGACCTCCACTTCGCCATGCGGGCGCCCGACCACGAAACGGTCCGCAGCCTGCGGGATCGGCTGGTCGCCAGGGGCGTCGAGGTCGAAGGTCCGGTGAGCCACGGGATGATCACCTCGATCTACTTCCACGACCCCAACGGCTACCGGCTCGAATTCTGCGCCGAGGACGAGGCCGAGCAGCGCTGCATGGCCGAACACCGCCGGTCCGCCCACGCCAACCTCGCCCGCTGGGAGGAGTGGAAGGCGGCGCGGCCCCGGCCGCAAGCCGCCTGAGCCGCTCACGGCGGCGCGGCGGTCGCGCCTTCCAACAGCCGCTCCGTCGTCCGGTCGAACAGCAGCGTATCCGCCGGGTCGAAGGCGAGCCTCACCCGGTCGCCCGCCTGGCGCGCCGGCGCGCCGGGCTCCAGCGCCCGCAACGCGCCCAGCGGCGAGGCGACGGCGTAGAGGGTCTCGCGCCCCATCGGCTCCACGTCGCGGATCGCGCCTTCCAGCCCGCGCGCCGCGAAGGCGACGTGTTCGGGCCGGATGCCGAGCACCGCATCGCCGTCGGGGCAGCCGTCGGCGGCGAGCCGGCATCCGGCGGCCTCGAACGCCCCGCCGTCGACGCGGCCGGGGATCAGGTTGACCGTCGGCGCGCCGACGAAGCGGGCCACGAACAGCGACGCCGGCCGGCGGTACAGCTCGTCCGGCGCGCCCAGCTGCTCGATGCCGCCCGCGTTCATGCAGACGATCCGGTCGGCCATCGACATGGCTTCGATCTGGTCGTGCGTCACCAGCAGGGTCGTCACCCGGAGCTCGCGCTGGATCGCCCGGATCTCCGAGCGCATCGTCGCCCGCAGCGTCGCGTCCAGGTTCGACAGCGGCTCGTCCAGCAGCAGCAGCTGCGGCTCCTTGACCAGGGCGCGGGCCAGGGCGACGCGCTGCTGCTGCCCGCCCGAGAGCTGCGCCGGCCGCCGCTCCAGCAGGTCGGAGATCTGCGCCAGGGCGGCGATGCGCTCGACGCGCCGCGCCGCCTCGGCCGCGGGCAGCCGCTTGAACCGCAGCGGGAAGGCGATGTTGTCCCGCGCGCTCATATGGGGGTAGAGGGCGTAGGACTGGAAGACGATGCCGACGTTGCGGTCGCGCGCCTCGACTTCGTTGACGACCGCCCCGTCGAAGCGGATCGCGCCCTGCGTCGGGGCGTAGATGCCGGCCAGCATCAGCAGCAGCGTCGACTTGCCGCAGCCCGAAGGACCGAGCACGGCGACGAGCTCGCCATCGGCGACCGCGAGCGTCACGTCGTCCACCGCCCGCGCCGCGCCCCAGCGTTTCCCGACCCCCTCGAGCTCCAGCCGCGCCATCGCCCTCAACCTTCGTCCCGAAACAGCGCCGTCAGGAAGGCGCGCGCGCCTTCGAGGGCCGGATGGTCGAGGTCCCAGGCGCCGTCCTTCCCCTTCGCTGCGACGCCGGCGGCCTCCCTCGGACCGTCGTCCCAGGCTCCTCGCCCCCGCGGAAGCAGGAAGCGGGAATCCATGGTGGGAAAGGACGGGTCCTTAGCGTATCCGCCTCGAGCCGATGGTCTCCCTTGGACCGTCGTCACAGCCCCCCTCCGTCATTCCCGCGAAAGAGCGTGTGAAGGAATCTTGGCGTTCGTTAGGGATAGGACCCTGCCGGTTCGGTGTGGCGGTCGTGCGGCGGCGGCGGGTTAGGGCGTTGGGTGGTGGGTTCGTCCGGCGCGGCGGCGGTCGTGCGCGGCGGCGGGTTTCAAGCCGCTCCCGGCATGGGTCGGGCAAGGGGCGGGGCGGCGGCAGGGCGGGTTGCGATGCTCATCCGGCCATACAGGCGAGCCGATGACCGCGCCACAGATTGTGCGCCAGAGCGTGCAGCAACGCCACCGCCCGCACCTTGGCAAGCCCGCGGACCACAAGGCGGCCCAATCCCCGTTGCTTGACGACGCCATTGACCCCCTCGACCCTCATGCGACGACGATAGATCGTTTGCCCCGCCTCGCTCGCCATGCGGGCGCGCCAAGCCTGCAACGCAACCGGTTCGCCGGCGCGTCCGCGTTCACGACGGCGCACGCTCTCGGCCTTCGCCGCCTGTTTCACCGGAGCCGGCGGCGTGTAAACCTCCACCCCCTTCCCACCCAACGCCAGCACGTCCTTGCGCGCGGCATAGCGCGTATCCGCCAGCAAGCGCGCCGGGCGCGCGCCATAGCGCCGCTCGATCTGCTCAACCATCGAACCCGCCAAACCCGCGTCGTTGCGACGATCCGTCTCCTGGACCCCCACAATGACGTGACTATCGGTGCTCACCGCCAATTGGAGATTGTACCCCGCCCCCACACCGCCGTCGGCAAACCGCATCCGGCGCGCCTGCGCATCCGTCGTCGAGACCTTCGGCCCCGGCTTCTTCTTCTCCGCCTTCTTGTGCGTCCGAGACCGCCCCGCCTTCTCCGCGCGCAACGCCGCAAGCTGTTTCCGCGCCGCCGCAACCTTCTCCGCAAGCTCGCGTTCGGCCCGCGCCCGCGCCGCGCGAAGACGCCGCGACCCGGCCGCCGGATCGCTCGCCAACTCCGACCTCAGCGCCGCAACCCGTTCCCGCGCCGCCGCCTCGTAGCCCGACAAACCCCGCTCGCCGCGAAACGAACCCGAACCCGCGCTCGCTCGAACCTTCGTCCCGTCAACCGCCACCTCCTCCAAACTCACCATCCCCGACGCCACAAGCGCCGCAACCTGCTCGCTCAATAGACCATCCAGCACAGCCCCATGCCCACCCCGGAAATCGCTCAGACCATGGTAGTTCACTCGCACACCTCCACACAGCCACCGATACGCCATGTCACTCTCGCACAGATGCGCAAGACGACGCGCCGAACCCACTCCCTCCAACGTCGCGTACAGCCACAACGCCAACAAAACCGCAGGGTCCGCCGCAGGCCGACCCGAACCATGCTCACGAGAACCGATCCGCGCATAAAACGCGCTCAGATCCATGCCCGACACGAAACCCCAAACCACACGCGCCCGATGATCCGGCGCAAGCGTCCCATCCAAATCCACCATCCGCCACTCCAACTGATGACGATCCGGGCGCATGCAGCGAGCACCTCCCACAACCGACATAACAACCCTCCCTCACAAACCAACGACCAACCCACAGAATCACGACCCATCCCAAACGCCAAGGGGTTCTTCACACGCTCGAAAGCGGGAATGACGAGAGAGGGGGCCGCGACGGCCTCCCTCGGGCCGTCGCTACAAGCCTCTCCCGTCATTCCCACGCGCCCGGGAATTTCGCGCGCTTGGTCGGCTGAACCGACGCCCACGCGGACGTCTCGGGATTTCTTCACACGCTCGAAAGCGGGAATCCATGGCGGGGAAGGACGGGTCCTTGGCGCATCCGCCTCGAGCCGATGGCCTTCCTCGGACCGTCTCCACAGCCTCTCTCCGTCATTCCCGCGAAAGCGGGAATCCAGGGACCTTGACGAGATCGATCGCAGCGGTCGCGCCCCGGCAAGACCCCATTTCTCAAACGGGCGCTCAGCGGACCTCGAGGCCGTGCGAGACGGCCGCCTCGATCGCGTCTGGTCCGTAGGTGACGCAGCGTATCCCATGGCCCGCGGTTTCGAACCTGTGGACGGCGAGGCGGTCCGGGTCGAGGGCGTGCTGCGCCGCTTCCAGGCATTCGAAGCTGTGGGTCGACGCGACGACCTGCGTGTCGAATCGCCGGGCCGCCGTATCGACCGCCCGCCAGACCTTCTCCAGCACGGTGTGATGGAAGCCGTTCTCGATCTCGTCCACCAGCACGACGCCGTCCGGCGCCGCCGAGATCGCCAGGACCAGCCGCGCGATCCGCGTCATTCCTTCGCCCATCGTCGGCAACGGCAGGAGTTCGGACAACCCGACGTCTCCCCAGATCATCGGGTGGCCGGACGCCGAGTTGTCCTCGACGCTTCGCAGCCTCGGCTCGACGATCCGCAGCGCGTCCAGCACGAGCTCTCCGAGCTTCCGTTTCCGAAGCTGCCCGAGGCGCATCGCGTCTTCCCGGATGTTCCCGATGCGCGACGAGAGGAAGATGGCCGGGAAGGGCGGCCTGGAATCGGGTTGGTCGATCCGGAGCCCGCCGCCCGCGCCGCGTATGCGGCCCTCGGTCATTTCCCCCGAATCTTTCCGGAACGAAAACAGGAGCGCGCTTTCGCTCGACAACGGCTGATCGGATGCGATGTCGGGGCCGTCGAGGGGAAGTTCGAAGCTGGGGGAGCGCTCGAACGCGATGTTCAGAGCCAACCGGCCGGCGGATTCATGCTTCGCCCCGATTTCGATGGTCCTGGTCGTGTCCAGGGCGGTGAATATCGGCGTCCAGAACGTCTCCGGCAGCATCGAAACCGCCGACAGGTCGATTCCGCGAGTCACGTTGGCGTTCAGCGCCAGATGGGGGTTTCCCGCGCCGGACAACAGGAAGAGCGCTTCGAGCAGGGTCGTCTTGCCCGAATTGTTCGCGCCGGTGAGAACGTTGACCGGCGCCATCCCGCCGATTTCGAATTCGCCGAGCGCCCGGTAATTCCGTATCCGCAAGTCTTTCAGCATCGTCCCGACCCGTTGGCGGCGCGGGCGGATGATCCCCGCTGCGCCGGCCCGGCGCAAGGGACGGCGGGAGTCAACCCTTGATGCCGCCCAGGTTCAGCTGCGTCAGATGTTTCTGGCAGACGAGATAGAGCAGCAGGCTGGGCGCGATGTAGAAGACGCCGACCGCGGCGACGATGCCGTAATCGACCCCCATCACGTCGTCCGCGACCCAGAACAGATAGAGGCTCATCACCCAGTTCGTCTTCTCGATCAACAGGGTGCGGACGAAGACGTACTCCTCCCACCCCTTGAGGAAGGCGAACACCGCCACCGCCAGAATGCCGCCCTTGACCTGGGGCAGGACGATGCGCGCGAAGGCCTGGCGACGGCTCGCCCCGTCGGTCATCGCGCTCATCTCGATCTCCCACGGGACCGCGTCGAAGAAGCCCTTGAGGATGAAGATGGCGAACGGCAGTTCGAGGGTGCAGACCACCAGCACGACGCCCGCGATCGAGTCCAGGAGATCCGTCCAGTGCATCAGCAGGAAGATCGGGATCACCAGCGTCATCGCCGGGAAGGCGTGCAGCGCCAGGAGGGATTGCAGGAAGGCGGCGCGGCCGCGGAAGGCCAGGCGCGAGATGCCGTAGCCCGCGAGCGTCGCCGTCGTGACGACCAGCGCCGTCTGCGCGCCGGCCAGCAGCAGCGAGTTGGCGAAGGCGCTCCAGATCCAGGGAAACTGCCCGCCGCCGGCCCCCGACGCGCCGCGCAGCTCCTCCACCAGGTCGGGAGTCCACAGGAAGCGGAAATTCTCCCCGTGCAGCCGGTCGCCGACCAGCGCCGCCAGGGCGGCGGCGGCCAGGGCCAGGATGGCGAACCCGGCATGACGTCGCCGGCGCGCGTCGCCGATGGCGAGCCGCGCCAGGCCGAAGGCGATCGCGGCCGGCGCCAGCACCGCGCAGGCCCGCCACAGCACGTCCCCGTCGACGCTCCCGGTCCGCGCCGAGGCGGCGATCGTCAGCATCCACAGATAGGGCAGCAGGATCGGGATCGACGCCGCGGCCAGCGCCCCGACCAGGGCGGCCAGCGCCCAGCGTCGGCGGCGGCGGGCGCGGGCCGCCAGCAGCGCCCAGCCGGGATCGGCGCGGTCGGGCGCGGCCGCCGACACCTCAGGACACCTCGATGCGCGACGGCGGCAGCAGCCGCTTCATGTCCAGGAAGCGCCACATCAGCAGCGCCGCGGCGATGCCGATCGCGACCAGGGCCAGGGCCAGCGCCGCGCCATAGGCGTACTGGCCGTTCTCGAAGGCGCGCTTGTAGACGTACAAGGCGTAGACCGTCGTGTCGTAGAACGGCCCGCCATCGGTGATCAGCCAGATGTATTCGAAGCTCACCAGCAGCGACAGGGTCTGATAGACGGTGATGAAGCTCAGCGGCCAGCGGATCGCCGGCAGGGTGACGTGGCGCAGGATCGCCAGCCCGCCGGCGCCGTCCGCCCGCGCCGCATGGAACAGCTGCTGCGGGATCGAGCGGATCGCCGCGGTGAACACGATCATGCCCATCGACGCGCCGATGAAGCCGTTGGCGAGCACGATCAGCAGCACCGGCGCGTCGTTCATCACGTCGATCGGGGGCGCGCCCAGAACTCCCTTCGTCACCTGGTTCAGCAGCCCCCGCTCGGTCGGGTCGATCGCCCAGGCCCACAGCAGCGCATACGCCACCGAGGGGCTCATCCGGGGCAGCAGCCAGACGGCGCGGAAGAAGGCTCCGAGGCGCTCCGGGATCGACGTGGTGGCCAGGGCCAGCAGCAGCCCGAACGTGACGTTGAAGATCGCGAGCGTGCTCAGCACGTAGACGAAGGTCACCGCGAGCGACGACGCCAGCCTCGTGTCGCGGGTCGCCATGCGCTCGAAATTGCGGGTCGTCGCCTCGCTCACAGAGAGGTCGCGGCCCATATCGGTGAAGGCGATCGCGACGTCGACGATCACCGGGGCGACGAAGAACGCCAGCAGCAGCAGGACCGCGGGGCCCAGGAAGATCGCGAGGTTCGCGGCTTGGCGCGGGTTCATGGCCGCGCCCGCCGGGGCGGGGGGATCAGTCGCGGATCGTCACCTCGTCCTCGAACTCGGCGCGCAGCTCGTCCACGATGAAGTCCGCCGCCGCGGCCGGGGCCATGCGGCCGGTCTCGACCCCCTGGATGCCCTTGAACAGGATCGCGTTGAAGCGGCCGAACTCGGGATGGTTGGGCATGAAGGTCGAGCGCGCCAGCATCGGCGTCGCCCGGCGGAGCGCCCAGGCCGCGCGATAGGCGGGCATCGCCGTCTGCGCGTGGGCGATCGCGGTGTGGTTGGTGGTCACCGCGTGGCGGGTGTTGAAATGGGGCTGGCTCGCGATCGCCACCAGCAGCGCCGCGAGCTCGCGCCGGGGCGATTTCGGGTTCACCGCGTAGACGATCGGGTGGGAGAGGTTCTTCGGCTCGCCGCCCTTCTCCGCCGCCGGCGAATGGAGCCAGCCGACGTTGCGGAAATAGGCCCCTTCGTCGTCGGCCGAGACGCCGAAGCGGATCTGGCGGCCCACGTCCCACACGCCGTGATGCTTGATGAAGGCCTGGCCCTCGGGCAGCAGCCGGTTGATCGTGTCCCACGACATCGCCGTGTTGTTGCGCGGCGTCACGCCGTTGCGGGCGTTCCAGTCGATCCATTCGAGGAAGGAGCGCAGCGCCCGCCGGCTGGCCTGGAGCCGGCCCGTCGCCTCGTCCAGCGGCGCGAAGCCGAAGCTCGCCATCGTCATCAGCCAGTCGGGGCCGACGTTGGGCCGGTGGATGATGCCGTATCTGGCGGCGCCCGCGTCCACGACCTCCTTGGCGAGGCGCGACAGGTCCCAGATGGTGAACGCGCCGCGTTCGACCTCGCCGGCGAGCCCTTCGATGAAGGCGTCGGACTTGCCGATCTTCCGCAGCATGTCCTTGCGGAAGAAGAACATGCGGATTTCCGAGTCCTGCGGTACCGCGTAGCGCGCCCCCTTGTGGCGGGTGGCGTTCCACAGCACCGGGATGACGTCGGCGTAGAACTCGGGGAAGCGCGCGATATGGTCCTCCAGGTTCCAGGCGAAGCCCGCCTCGGCGAAGGCGCCCAGCCATTCATGCGCGGCGACGTAGACGTCGGGCCCCTTGCCGACGGCGAACGCCTTCATCAGGTCGAGCGCATCGGCGTCGTAGCCCTTGGCGTTGCTCTCATGCGCCTCGACGCGGATCCGGCGCGCGGCGCCCGCGGCGGCGAGCATCCGGTCGAGCAGCTTGGCCGCATCGACCACGTTGCCGGACCGCAGCGGCCCGCTGCGGTCGGCCCGCGACCACAGCTTGATCGTCGTCTCCTCGGCTTCGGCTGCGGCCGCGCCGCCGATGGCGGACGGCGGCGGCGGCGCCGCGGCGAGGATCGCGCCCAGGGCGGCGCCCAGGAGGGTTCTCCGTTTCCATGCGGCCATCGTTCGGGCTCTCCTGTTTCGCCTGTTTCGCCGCCGCCGGGCCGCGTTCAGCCGAGCGGCCGGAGCTGCCGGAAGATGTGGAGGATCCGCTGGCCCGCGGTCACCGCGGTCAGCGCCGCCAGCAGGTAGAAGAACGGCGCGAGCAGCCCCGACAGCAGCCCGACCGCGACCAGGACGACGCGCTCGAATCGGGTGAGGAAGCCGACCTTGCACACCGCGCCCAGCGCCTCGCCCCGCGCCCGGGTGTAGCTCGTCAGGAAGGAGCCCAGCAGCGCCAGGACGACGACGCTCGCCTCGGCCGCCAGGCCCTCGGCGGCGAAACGATAGGCGATGGCGGTGAACATCACCCCTTCGGAGAACCGGTCGAGGGTGGAGTCGAGGAAGGCCCCGAACTGGGAGGCGCGGTCCGACATCCGCGCCAGCAGGCCGTCCATGAGGTCGAACCCGCCGGCGACGACGAAGACGAGGCCGGCGGCGAACAGGTCGTCCGAGATCACCAGCGCCGCGGCGCCGACGTTCAGCAGCGCGCCCGCAACCGAGAGCTGGCTGGGCGTCACCCGCAGCCGGATCAGCGCCAGCGCCACGGGTCCGAACGCCCCGTCGAACTGCGCCCGCAGATGCTCCCGGACCCGGTCCATGTCCATGCCTGACGCCTCCCGCGGCGCCGAGACGCCCCAACGGCGCATCACTCTACCCCGCCGCCGCCGCAACGGCTAGCCGCCAATGGCGAGAGGTCCGTTTTCCCGTTTCTTCCCCGTTTCTCGGGTTTCCGCGCCGCTCCGATTTCGATTGGCCCGCGCGCCGCGACGGGCTACCCTCCGGCCGGCGTTCCGGCAGCCGACAAGGAAGGTGCATCATGGCAAGCGCGCTCGATCCCGCCGCGCTCGATACGGTGACCGCCCCGCTCCAGTTCTGCGTCGATACCGGCGAGACGCCGGTCGCCCTTGTGAAGCAGCCCGGCCAGGGCCCGGACGACCGCAGCGGCGCCTTCGAATACCGCGATGTCGCGATCCATGACGGCCGGCCGGTCGCCGACCGCTTCGACCTCGACCGGGACGGCTTCCTGCTGATGCGCCGGGATACCGCGGTCGAGGACTTCTACGACGATGACGAGGTCCGCCGCGTCTACTACCCGGAGATGGAGCGGCTCGTGGCCCAGGCCGCCGGCGCCTCCAAGGCGATCGTGTTCGATCACACCATCCGGGTGGACGACCCCGAGGCGCAGACCGAGCGCAAGGTCCGGGCGCCGGTGGCCAACGTCCACAACGACTTCACCGTGCGCTCCGCGCCGCAGCGCGTGCGCGACCTGCTGCCCGCCGACGAGGCCGAGCGGCGGCTCGCCGGGCGCTACGGCTCGATGAACGTCTGGCGGCCCATCCGCGGCCCGGTGGAGACCGCGCCGCTGGTGATCTGCGGCTACGGCGACATCGCCGACGGCGATCTGGTCGCCGCCGAACGCCATTACGGCGACCGGATCGGCGGCATCTACCACCTCGCCTACAACCCCCGCCAGCGCTGGTACTACTTCCCGGCGATGGCGCGCGAGGAGGTGGTGCTGCTCAAATGCTTCGATTCGCTGACCGACGGCGCCGCGCGCTGGACCGCCCACGGCTCGTTCCGCCATCCGGACACGCCCGCCGGCGCCGCGCCGCGCGAAAGCATCGAAGTCCGCACGCTGTACTTCTTCGATTGACCGCCTTCTCCCTCCGGGTGAACGGGGCGCTTCACGAGATCGAGGCCGACCCCGCGACGCCGCTGATCTTCGTCCTGCGCAACCGGCTGGGGCTTACCGGGGCCAAGCTCGGCTGCGGCCTCGAACAATGCGGCGCCTGCGCCGTGCTGGCGGACGGCGAGCCGGCGCTGAGCTGCGTGCGCGCCGCGGCCGAGTTCGCGGGCCGCGACGTCGTGACCGCCGAAGGGCTGGATGCGACGCCGCGCGGGGGCGAGGTGCTGCGCGCCCTCGCCGGGGAAGGCGCCGCGCAGTGCGGCTATTGCACGCCCGGCATCGCCGTCGCCGCGACGGCGCTGCTGCGCCGGTCGCCCCGGCCCGGCGCGGCGGAGATCCGGGCGGCGCTGCACGGCCATCTGTGCCGCTGCGGCGCGCATGCGCGGGTCCTGGCCGCGCTCGATCGGCTGGCCGGTGGCGGCTAACCCGAGCCTCGCCCGCCATCCGGCGCTCGACGACTGGCTGTCGATCGGCGCCGACGGGCGCATCGTCGTTCGCACCGGCAAGGTGGACATCGGCCAGCGCATCTCGACCGCGCTGGCGCTCATCGCCGCGGAGGAGCTCGAGGTGGAGGTCGACCGCATCGTCGTCGCGCCCCCCGAGACCGGCGCCGCCCCCGACGAAGGCATAACCTCGGGCAGCTATTCGATGATGGAGTCGGGCGAGGCGGTCCGTCGCGCCGCGACGACCGCGCGGCGGCGTCTGCTGTCGCTGGCCGCGGCGGCCCTGGACGCGGACCCGTCCTCGCTGGAGATCGACGACGGGACGATCCGCTCGCGGGCCGCCAACCGGTCGACCAGCTATTGGGCGCTCATGGACGGGGCGCGCTTCGGCGTCCCGGTCGATGCCGACGCCCCGGTCAAGCCGCCGGACGCCCTCCGCTGGATCGGCCGGCGCATCGTCCCGCGGGACGTCGGGCGGCTGGTCGACGGCAAGGCGCGCTTCGTCCACGACATGACCATGCCCGGCATGGTTCATGCGCGCGTGGTGCGCCCGCCGCGGGTTCGCGCGAGCCTCGAACGTCTCGATCCGGCGGTATGCCGGCGGATCGAAGACGCGGGCGCGCGGCTGGCGCGCGACGGCAGCTTCCTGGCCGTAGCCCATGCCGACGAATACGCCGCGATCGAGGCCGCCCGCCGCCTCGCCGCGGCGGCGACGTGGCGGCCCGGCGACGGGCTCGACGCGCGCGACGCGCGGACCCAGCTCACCGCCAACGAGCGCGTCAGCCTGCCCGTCGTCGACGGCGCGCCCCGGCGCGCGCCCGTCCCGCCGCCGGCCGAGCCGCCGCCGGACGCGGTCGCGACGCTCTGCGCGCGGTTCGACGTCCCCTACCGGATGCACGCGCCGATCGGACCCTCCGCCGCGCTCGCTTTGCGCCGCGACGGGCGCCTTACCGTGTGGACCCACAGCCAGGGCATCTACGTGCTGCGCGCCAGCATGGCCGAGGCGCTCGCCCTCGACGTCGAGGCGGTCCGCGTCATCCATGCGCCGGGGGCGGGTTGTTACGGCCATAACGGGGCGGACGACGCCGCGTTCGAGGCGGCGCTGATCGCCTGCGCCCTCCCCGGCGCGCCGGTGCTGCTCAAATGGACGCGCGAGGACGAGCACGCCTGGGCGCCTTGCGGCACCTGCGCGGCGATGGAGCTGAGCGCCAGCCTGGACCGCGCCGGACGGGTGATCGCGTGGTCGCACGAGACCTATGGCGACAGCTATGCGATGCGCCCGCGCCCCGAACCCGACCGCGCCGGCCCGGCGCGGCTGCTGGCGTCGCGCTATCGCGCCGCGCCCCTGGCCCCGCCGCCGCCGCCGCCCAACATGGCGCGGCATGTCGGCAACCACCGCAACCTGGAGCCGCTGTATACCTTCCCCGATCCCCGGCTGGTCAAGCATCTGGTGCGCGGCCTGCCGCTCCGGACCTCGGCGCTGCGTTCGCTCGGGGCTTACGGCAACGTCTTCGCGATCGAGTCCTTCATGGACGATCTCGCCGAGGCCGCCGGCGCGGATCCGGTCGGGTTCCGGCTGCGCCATCTCGCCGACGAGCGGGCGAAGGCGGTGCTGAACGCGGCGGCGGCGTGGTTGAGCCGGACCGCGGCGGACGCGCCTGCCGGCTGCGGCCGCGGAATCGGCTTCGCGCAGTACAAGAATCTCGCCGCCTACGCCGCGGTCGCGGTCGAACTCGAAGTGACCGATGCGGCGGAGATCCGACTTCGCCGCGCCGCGGTGGCGGCCGACGCCGGGCAGATCGTCGATCCCAACGGGCTGACGGCGCAGCTCGAGGGCGGGCTGTTGCAGGCGGCGAGCTGGACCCTCTACGAACGGGTGGACTATGACGAGGGCGGCGTTACTGGCCGCGATTGGGACGGCTACCCGATCCTCCGGTTCGACAACGTCCCCGAGATCGAAACCCTGTTGATCGACCGGCCCGGCGCGCCCTTCCTGGGGGCGGGCGAGGCCGCCGCCGGCCCCACCGCGGGCGCGATCGCCAACGCGGTCAAGGACGCGACCGGCCTCCGCCTCCGCAGCACCCCCTTCACCCCCGACGCCCTCCGCGCCGCCGCCCTGGCGTAGCCCGCATCGGGCAAGGGGAACCGTCATTCCCCCGCTTTCGCGGGAATGACGAGGGGGCTGTTCGTGGGGCCTGCCCCCGGCCCGACCGGGGGAATGACGAAGTCCTTGGCGTATCCGCCTCGAGCCGATGGCCTCCCCCGGACCGTCGGCGCAAGCCCCTCTCGTCATTCCCGCGCAAGCGGGAATCCATGGCCGCACCTGTCCCGACCGCCGGCTTTCCCCGGACCGTCGTCACAGCCCCCCTCCGTCATTCCCGCGAAAGTGGGAATCCATGGCCATACTCGCCCCGACCGCCGGCCTCCCTCGGACCGTCGTCGCAGCTCCCCTCGTCCCCACGGATACAGAAGCGGGATACGAATATGGCTTCCCGCTTTCGCGGGAATGACGAGGGGGCTGTTCGTGGGGCCTGCCCCCGGCTCGACCGGGGGAATGACGAAGTCCTTGGCGTATCCGCCTCGAGCCGATGGCCTCCCCCGGACCGTCGGCGCAAGCCCCTCTCGTCATTCCCGCGAAAGCGGGAATCCATTTCTGGATACGCAGGGCGGATTTTTCGCTTGACATTGCGGATCATTTGTGTTACAGTCCTTGCACAATCGACAATATGAACGTGATCGCAGCCCTGCGGCGGCCCGCCCCGCAGGGTTCTTCGTCGCCCGGAATGGAGTTTCCCATGAGCTGCCTCCCTGCAACCGTAGATCGTGTGCGTGACGCCGCGGCGTCCTCCCCGCTGCGCCGGCCCGGACCCGGGCGGGGCGGTGCGGCATGGCCGCCGCGGCGCGCCGACGCGCGGTTTCGAGACGCGATTCTTCCCTGGTTTTCACCCGCTTTCGCCCTGGTTTCGGTCGGTTTTCGCCCTGTTTTTTCCCTGCTTTTTCGGCATAACCCATTGAAATACAACGAAATTGCAATTTTTCGTCGGCATCCCGGCCCAGGGCGTTCCCACGGCCCCGCCCGGCCGCCGGCCGGCATGGTCCGGAATCCGAAGCGGACTCCCTGCAATCGAAAATTGTATTTCGTTGCTCCAAAACTGCGCCGCCCGGCGGCGTCTCGACGCCTCCGCGCCGGCCTCCGGGCCCGCATCTCCCGCCGGCTCCGTCGCGACAGGTGGACGAAGGCCGGAAGACCGGGGAATATGCCGGCGCCGCCGCACCGGCGGAGACAAGACGAGGATCATACGATGACCGCTCAACGAGGAGGCAGCCTGGCCGAGCAGCTGGCGCAGGCGCTGCCGCGCACGCGCGGCGCCCGCCCGCCGGCGTCGCCGGTGAGTCAGGTAACGATGCGCATCCCCGCGGACGATCTCGACGGCGCGTTCGGCGAGGCGCGGGACGAAGTATTGCGTTGGATGCAGGACCGCGCCGGGCGGAGCCTGCCGGCGGAGGCGCGGCGCGGCGAAGGGTTCGAACTCGCCGCGGCCGGTTCGCTCCGCGCCGAAGCGGCGCCGGCCGAGGACGCCGGTCGCTGGACGGCGCGGCTGGAGGAGGCCGACGAGGATGCGCCGGACCGCTTATGGACGACCGAAGCCGAGATCGCCAGGGACGGGAAGGCGGTAAGCGCGCATGTGCGGCTCGGCTGCGCGGCGCGGGGAGAAAGTCCGCCCGCCCTGTCCGTTCCCGATCTCGTCCGGCGGATCGCGGCCCGGTTCCGCGTCGTCGTCGACGGCCGGCCGATCGGCGCCGGGCCCTGGCTCGTCGATACGCCGGAGCGGGCGGAGAGGCTCCTTGCGCTGCTCTGCCTCCCGGCCCGCGAGCGGGACGTGCTGACCGTCGCGACGCACGATCTCGACGACGATCCCTCGACCGCGCTGGTCTCGCCGCAATCCGTCTTCGAACGCACGCTGGGCGCGGCCCACGTCGCCATCGTCACGGCGACGGCCGCCTTCGCCCTGACCGATCGGGTCGGCAAGGAGCTTTCCGTCTTCCGGCAGGCGGTGCGGACCTACAAGCCCGGCTTCGACCCCTGGCGGGCGGAGCCCCACGACCATCCGCTCGCCCTCGGCACGCGCATATCCGCCTGGGCCGGCGGACCGAAAGCCTTCGAGGACTTCCTCGTCTCCACCTGTTTGCGCGCCACCGTCGGGCCTGCGGACCGCGACGAGCGCCCGTCCTCTCCCTTCGCCGCGAGGCGGACCGCCCCGGAGCCGCCGCGCGCCCCCGGCCTTCCGGCGCTTCCCTCCGGAGACGAACGGCTGGATGCGCTGCGGCGGGAGAACGAGGAGCTCAGAGCCGAGAATCTCAGGCTGGCGGAATCGCTGGGCAAGGCCGAGAAGGAGCGCAACGCCGCCGTCGCCGCGCGCAACGACGCCAGAGCCGAGGCCCGGAGTCTCCGGGACCGGGCGGCCCATCTCGAGCGCGCGCGCGGCAATACGCCGGCGCGCGCCGACGGGCCGTCCGTTCCAGGCGGCTTCAAGCAGCTCGATCAATGGTCGAAGGAGCATCTCGACGGCAAGGTCCGGGTGCTTCCGCGCGCGATCCGGGCGGCGAAGAAGTCGAAGTTCGAAGACGTCGAGCTCGCCTACCGCGCCTTGCTGATCCTGCGCGACCACTACGTCCCGATGCGGCTGGACGGCGGCGCCGACAAGCAGGCCGCCTACCGCGAGGCCCTGGCCAGGGAAGGGCTCGAGGAGGAGCCCGCCTTCGCCGGCACGCGGGCGGGCGAGCACGGCGACGCCTATTTCGTCCAGCATGGCGGCCGCAGGCGGCAGCTCGAGCGGCATCTGAAGGGCAGCAACGCCCGCAACGAACGCCGCGGGTTCCGCCTCTACTTCTTCTGGGACGACGGCGACCGGGAAGTCGTCGTCGGCTGGCTGCCCAACCATCTGCCGACGAGGATCAGTTGACCGCCGGGGCCGCGCCCGGGAAATACGCCTCGGCGTTCTCGTGGAGCACCTTGGCCAGCACCCGGTCGGAGAAGCCGAGCGAACGCCAGCGGTCGATCATCATCTCGAACTTGAGCACCGGATAGTCGCAGCCGAACATGATGCGATCCTGCAACCGGCCGCCGATCTCGCGCAGCAGCTGCGGCGGAAACGTCTTCGGCGACCAGCCGTGCAGCTCGTAATGCACGTTGGCCTTGTGCAGCAGGATCGCGATCATCTCGTCCTGCCAGGGGAAGGCCGGCCGCGCCGCCAGGATCTTGAGTTCCGGATAGCGCGCCGCGACCGCGTCGATGTGGCGGGGATGCCCGTCGTCGAGGACGATGCCCTTGCCGCCCGGCGCGCCCTGGCCGATCCCGGTCAGGCCGCAATGGATCAGCACCGGGATGCCGGCGTCGATCGAGGTCCGGTAGAACGGGTCCCAGATCGGGTCGCTCGGCGGGAATCCGGGATGCGACTGGCCGACGACGCCGAAGCCGACGAAGCCCGCATCGGCCGCGACGGCGCGCTCGAACTCGCGGACGCCGTCCTGGCCGATGCGCGGATCGAAGGACAGCCAATGGCCGAAGATCGCGTCGCGGTGCCGGCGCTGCACGTCGAAGGCGTAGTCGTGGAGCGCGCGGATCTCGTCCAGCGAGTCCATCCAGCAGGTCAAAGCGAGGTCGAGGATCGTGCGCACGCCGTTGCGGCGGAAGGCGTCGGTCATCTCCTGCTCGGTCTCGAACGCCGCCGCGGTGCCCCAGATCCGCTCCTGGCTGGCGCGCTCCTCGGCGCTCCGGAACAGGTAGCCGCGCTCCGTGCTCCAATGGGAATGGCAGTCGAACACCCGCATGATCCGTCCCTCCGTCCGGCCGCCTCAACCCGCGGCGGCCCGATGCTAGCCTGGATTCGCCGCGCGCTCGACAGCGCGGAACGCGGCGCGCGACCCGGGGAGGAGCGCGGCGGATGACGGACGTCCCGGTCAGCGGCCTGCCGATCTATCACGACTCGATCGACTGGGCGCGGCTGCGCCGCGACTATCCGGTCCCGGACGTGTTCTTCGACACGGTCTACAAATGGCCGGCGGAGCGGATCCGCGCGCTCCAGAACGCGCGCTTCCTGGAAGCCGTGGCGCGCGGCTGGCGCAACCCGTTCCATCGCCGGCGCTGGCGGGCGGCGGGGCTGGAGCCGGGCGACATCCGCAGCATCGACGACAGCCGCCGCATCCCCACCTACGACTCCGACGACGTGAAGCGCGATCAGCTCGAACACCCGCCCTTCGGCGCGTTCCACGATCTCGACCCGGCGGGGCTGGCGGCGGCGCCCTACAAGATGCAGACCAGCGGCGGCACCACCGGCGCGCCGCGGGTGACGCTGTCCGCTCCCGTCGAGTGGGAGCTCAACGGGCTCACCGCGGCGCGGGCGCTCTACGTCCTCGGCGCCCGGCCCGGCGACGTGATGCAGATCCCGGTCACGCTGGCCCTCGGCAATCTCGGCTGGTGCGTCTACAAGGGCGCGCACGACTATCTCGGCGTGCTGCCGCTGACGACGGGCGCCGGCGCCGTCACGCCCAGCCGGCGGCAGATGGAGATCGCCTTCGACTACGGCGCCAATCTGTGGTGCGCCTTCCCGGAATACATGTTGCGGCTCGCCCAGGCGAGCCGCGACGAGCTGGGGCGCGAATTCGCCGAGCTGGGGACGAAGTTCGTCCTCACCTTCCTCGGCCCGGACACCGAGGGCCGGCTGCGCGCCGAGCTGGAGCGGGCGCTCGGCTGCGACGTCTACGACAACTACGGCACCAACGAGATGGGCGAAGGCGCCTTCGAATGCCGGTTCAAGGACGGCCTCCACTTCCAGGAGGACTGCATGTATTTCGAGGTCGTCGACACCGAGACCGGCGAACCGGTTCCCCAGGGCGAGAGCGGCAATCTGGTGGTGACGGTGTTCCACCGCGCGGTTCCGCCGGTCGTCCGCTTCAACCTGCGCGATCTGGGGCGCATCCTGCATACCGGGGTTTGCGGCTGCGGCAGCAGCTTCCGCCGCATGGATCATTTCCTCGGCCGCAGCGACGACATGGTGAAGATCCGGGGCGTCAACCTCAACCCGATGGCCTGTCTCAACGCCGTCCAGAGCGACGGGCGCGCCACCGGCGAATGGGTGTGCGTCGTCGAGACGACCGAGCGGGACGGCGTCAGGCGGGACGAGATGACCGTCCGGGTCGAGGCGCGCCGCGACGCCGGATCGGCGGACGGTCTGAAGGAACGGCTGGAGGAGCGGCTTCGCTCCGATCTCGGGCTGGGCGTCGCGGTCGAGCTGGTGGCCCAGGGAAGCCTCGACGAGATCGCCAATGTCGGCGGCCGCGAGGGCAAGCCCCGGCGGCTGGTCGACCGCCGCGCCGGCCGCGCCGGCCGCGACGGCGGCGGCGATGCGGGTTAAGCTGCGCGGCGCCACACAGGGGAGGGAACGAATGGCCAAGGCATATTGGATCGCGGCGTATCACTCGATCTCCGACGCGGACGCGCTGGCGGCCTATGGCCGGCTCGCGGCCCCGGCGATCGAGGCCGCGGGCGGACGATTCCTGGCGCGCGGCGGCCGCACCGCGGCGTTCGAGGCCGGCAGGAAGGAGCGCACGGTGCTGATCGAGTTCGACGATTTCGATACCGCGGTCGCCGCCTATGACAGCGACTCCTACAAGGCCGCCCTGGCGGCGCTCGGCGGCGATTCGGTGGTGCGCGACATCCGCATCGTCGAAGGCCTCGAATAGCGGCGGCGCGCCCGCCTTCCTCGCCGCCGGCGACGCGGCGGGCTATGAGCCGATGACGACCGGCGTCCGGGACGAGGGGCTGCCGCTCCTGACCGGGGGCGGGCGCTATCTCGACGACATCGCGCCGCCGGGTTGCCTGCACGTCGCGTTCCTGCGCAGCCCCTGGCCCAGCGCCGCGATTGCGCATGTCGACGCCGGCGCGGCCGCTTCCGCCCCGGGGGTCGTCCGCGTCTTCGCCGGCGCCGACCTCGCCGGGCGGGTGCTGCCGATCGAGGCGCGCATGGACGAGGCGGACTGGTATCGCTACCAGCGGACGTCCTGGCCCGTCGTCGCCGTGGACGAGGTCCGCTTCGTCGGCGAGATCGTCGCCGCGGTGGTGGCCGCGGACGCCTACGCCGCGGAGGATGCGTGCGCGCGGATCGAGGTCGGGTACGAGCCGATCGCGCCGGTCGCCCATGTCGACGCCGCGCTCGCCGACGGCGCGCGGCGGGTTCACGCGGCCCTCGCCGACAACCTGCTGTTCCGCAGCGCCTTCGTCACCGATGCGGCGGCCGATCCGTTCCCGACCGCGCCCGTCGCCGTCCGCGGGACGTTCCGGCATCCGCGCGTAGCCCCTTCGCCGCTGGAGTGCTGCGGCTGCGTCGCGCTGCACGACCGGCGCAACGACGTCGTCGAGGTCTGGTCGCCGACCCAGGCCCCGCACATGCTGCGCGACGGCCTGGCGCGCTTCCTGCAACTGCCCGAGTCGCGCATCCGCGTCGCCGCGCCCGACATCGGCGGCGCCTTCGGCGTCAAGATGCCGCTCTACCCCGAGGAGGCGTTCGTCGCCTTCGCGGCGCGGCGATTGGGGCGTCCGGTCAAGTGGACGCAGGACCGCCGGGAGCATCTGCAAGCCAGCTACCACGCGCGCGACGCCCGCATCGAGGCGGCGCTGGCGGCCGACGGCGAGGGCCGCATCCTCGGGCTGCGCGCCGCGGTCTGGTGCGATGCGGGGGCCTATTCCTGCTATCCGCTCGGCAGCTCGCTGGAGCCGCATACCGCCCTGGTCGGCTTGCCCGGGCCGTATGTGGTGCCCTGGCTCGACTACGCTTCCTTCGCGGTCGCGACCAACAAATGCCCGACCGGCCCCTATCGCGGCGTCGGCTTCGCCCTGGCGCCGCTGGTGACGGAGACGCTGATCGACAAGCTCGCGCGGCGGATCGGGATCGACCGGACGGCGCTTCGCCGGCGCAACATGGCGCCGCCAGACGCCTTCCCGTTCCGCAGCGCGTCGGGGGCCGTCTTCGACAGCGGCGACTATCCGGCCCTGCTGTCGAAGGCCCTGGCGCGGGCCGATTACGATCGGCTGCGGGCGGCGAAGCGCGCCGCCGCCGGCGCCGGGCGCCGGCTCGGGGTCGGGCTCTCCTGCTTCGTCGAGCCGACCGCCATGGGCTGCAACGTCTTCCGCAGCCGCGGGATGCGCGACGTTCCGGCCTACGATTCGGCGTTGCTGCGCGTGAGCCGCGCCGGGAGCGTGGAGGCCTACGTCACGACGCCGGCCCTCGGTCAGCAGCCCTTCGTCGCCATGCGCCGGATCGTGGCCCGTATGCTCCACCGCGCCGAGGCCGACGTCAGCGTCCGCTGCGCCGACACCGGCGCCATGCCGCACGGATCGGGCGCCTTCGCGAGCCGCGGCCTGGTCGCCGGCGGCGGCGCGCTGCAACGCGCGGCCCGCAAGCTGGTCGAGCGGATGACGCTGCTCGCGGCCATACGCCTCGACGCCGCGGCCGCCGACGTCGTGTTCGAGGACGGACGTTTCGGCGACGGCCGCAACGCCAACCGGTTCGCCACCTTCGAGGAGATCGCCGATTTCGCCCACAGCCCGGCCAGCGGGCTCCCCGACGGGCTCGAGCATGGGTTGCAGGCGACGGCGAGCTTCGACAATCCGGGATCCGCCGTCTCCGCCGCGGCGCACGTCGCCCTGGTCGAGGTCGATATGCCGACCGGCGCGGTCCGCGTTCTCGAATACGTCGTCGCCGAGGATTGCGGGCCGATCGCCAACCCGGACTCGGTCGACGGCCAGATCCGGGGCGCCGTCCTGCAAGGCGTCGGCGCCGCCCTGCTGGAGGAGATCCGCTACGACGACGCGGCGCAGCTCCAGACCGGCTCCTTCGCCGACTACATGATCCCGACCGCGTTCGAGGCGCCCGACATCGGCGTCGTTCACCTCGAGACGCCTTCGCCCTTCACCGAGGGGGGCTATAAGGGGATGGGCGAAAGCGGAACCATCGGCGCGCCCGCGGCGATCGCCGGCGCGGTGATCGACGCGCTCGACGTTGACTGGACCGCCATCCGCCTGCCGCTGACGCCCGAGCGCGTCCTCGCGCTGGCCGGGCGGTCGCCGGCCTGACCCGCCGGCCGGAGAGAGGCCCGCGCCATGTGGCGGCCGCCCGAGCGGATCAAGTGGACGCCCGATCCCGGTCCCTGGCCCGACAGGGCCGGGGCGTCGTCGTCGCGCCTGTTCTCGCCCGTCGCCGTCGGGCCGCTGCGGCTCGAGACCCGGACCTGGGTGCCGGCCATGGTGCCCTGGCGGGCGCGGGAGACGGGCGAGACGACGCCGGAAGTCCTCGACTGGTATCGGCGGTTCGCGCGCGGCCGGCCGGGGGCGATCGTGGTCGAGGCGACCGGCGTCCGGGACGTCCCCAGCGGGCCGCTGCTGCGGATCGGCGACGACCGCTTCCTGCCCGGCCTGCGCGCCCTCGTGGATGCGGTGCGCGAGGCGAGCGGCGGACGCACCCGCCTGCTGATCCAGCTCATCGACTTCCTCGCCATCCGGCGCCGGCCCGACCGGGAGCGCTATCTGCGCGAGTTCCTGACCGTGACCGACGTCCATCGGCGGCGGCTGGGCGCCGAGGGCCGGCCCGAGGAGGAGATCCGCGAACGTCTGGCCGGGCTCGACGACGAAGCCCTCGACGGGGCGCTCGACGCCCGCGAGCGCGAGGCGCTCCGCATGGGCTACCGCGAGCGGGTGACGGATACGCATCTGGCGCATATCCGCGACCTGCCGTCCGCGCTTCCCCCCCTGTTCGCCGCCGCCGCGGTCCGCGCGCGCGCGGCCGGGTTCGACGGGGTCGAGCTGCATTACGCCCACGCCTACACGATGGCGTCCTTTCTGTCGCGATTGAACGACCGGGACGACGGCTATGGCGGCGCGCGCGAGGGGCGGGCGCGGCTGCCGCTCGAAGTCTTCCGGGCGGTGCGCGCGGCGGTGGGGGCGGACTTCGCCGTGGGCTGCCGCTATCTCGCCGAGGATTGCGTCGCCGGCGGCAACACGGTCGAGGACGCGGCCTGGTTCGGGGCCGCCTTCGCCCGCGCGGGCTTCGACTTCCTGTCGCTGTCGCGGGGCGGCCGGTTCGAGGACGCGGCGCAGCCGGCGGTGGGGCAGGCGGCCTACCCCTATACCGGCCCCAGCGGCTACGAATGCATGCCGCAATACGTCTCCGATCGCAGCGGCCCGTTCGGGCGCAACGCCGGGCCCGCCGCCGGCGTGCGCGCCGCGGTGCGCGCCGCCGGGTTCGATACCCCGGTGGTCGTGACCGGCGGCGTCCACGGCTTCCGCCAGGCCGAGGACATGCTGAGGCGGGGCGCGGCCGACGTCGTGGGCTTCGCGCGCCAGAGCCTCGCCGACCCCGACTGGTTCGCCAAGGTCCGCCTGGGCCGGGGCGCGGAGGCGACGGTCTGCGAATACACCAACTATTGCGAGGCGCTCGACCAGAAGCACGCGCCGGTGACCTGCAAGCTGTGGGACCGCAAGGACAGGGACCGACCCGGCGTTGCGCTCACCGCCGATGGCCGGCGCCGCCTGATCGCTCCTTTGTGGGAGCCCGGGCTCGACATCGACGCGGCCCTCGACGAGGGCCGCGCGGATCACGAACCGATCGGGGCGAGGAGCACCGGGTCGATCTCGGGATAGTCCAACGCGCCGGTGAGCGCCGCCGCCCGCGCGACGCCGTGGCGCCGGCAATAGGCGGCGAGCCCCTCGACCGCGGCCGTCATCGCGGTCGGACGCAGGAAGGTCGCCGTCCCGATCTGCGCCGCCGCGGCCCCGGCCAGCATGAACTCCACCACGTCCTCCGCGGTCGCGATGCCGCCCGACGCGACGATCGGCAGCTCGACCGCGCGCGCGCATTGCAACACCATGCGGAGGATCACCGGCTTGACCGCCGGCCCCGAAAGCCCCCCGGTCACGCTGCCCAGGATCGGGCGCCGGGTCTCGGCGTCGATCGCCATGCCGAGGATCGTGTTGGCGACGACCAGCGCCTCCGCCCCGCCGCGCCCGGCGGCGCGGGCGACGGCCGCGATGTCGCCGGTATTGGGGGTGAGCTTGGCCCAGACCGGCAGTTCCGTCGCCCCGCGCATGCGCCCGATCACCCGCTCGGTCGCCGCCGTCTCCATCGCGAACGCCCGGCCGTCTTCCTCGATGTTGGGGCAGGAGATGTTGGCCTCGATCGCCGCGACGCCGGGGACGCTCACCGCCGCCGCCATCGCCTCGAACCCCGCCGCGGTGTCGGCCGAGACGCTGACGATCAGCGGCGGCCTGCGCCCGAGATAGAAGGGCAGCGTGTTGGCGAGGAAGTCCTCCACCCCCTTGCTCGGCAGCCCGATCGAGTTGAGCATGCCGCTCGGCGTCTCCGCCACCCGCGGGACGGGGTTGCCGGCGCGATGGCCCGGCGTCACCGACTTGGTGACGAAGGCGCCCAGCCGGTCGAGGTCGAGCGCGTCGTCGAGCCCGTCGGCGAAGGTGCCCGAGCCCGGCATGATCGGGTTGTCCAGCCGCAGCCGCCCGATCTCGACCGACAGATCTACCACGAGATGGCCGCCTGGAGGTCGAACACCGGGCCCTCGCGGCAAACCCGCTGGTGGACGATCCCGCCGCCGCTCCGGACCGGCCGGACGCAGCATAGGCACATGCCGAGCGCGCACGCCATCTGCTGCTCGAGCGCGACCTGGCCCGGGACGCCGTGCTCGGCGCCCAGCCGCTGCATCAGCAGCATCAGGCGGTTCGAGCCGCAGGTGAAGAACGCATCCGCCCGGCCGGCGGCGATCAGCCGGCGCAGGATCGCCTCCACCTTGCTTGCGTCGCTCGTCCCCTCGCTGTCGGTCACGACGATCACCTCGCCGCCGCAGGATCGGAACAGGTCCACCGACATCACGTATTCGGGGCTGCGGGCGCTCAGGATCGCGGTCAGCGCCAGCCCGCGCTCCTGCGCCGCCGCGGCCAGCGGCCCGAGCGTGGCCAGGCCGACGCCGCGCGCGACGGCCACGACGGCCCGCCACGCGGGATCCAGGACGAAGCCGTTCCCGACCGGACCCATCGCGTCGAACCGGTCGCCGGGGGCGAGCGTCGCGACGCCGCGCGTTCCGGGCCCCACGACCTTGTACAGGAACTCGATCCGCCGTTCGGCCGGGTCGACGCGATAGACGCTCATCGGGCGCCGCAGGAACGGCTGGTCGTCTCCCGACGGCGGACACAGCAGATGGAAGAACTGCCCGGGCGCGGCGGCGAGGGCCGCCGGCGGGGCGTCGAGCGCGAGGCGCATGTAGAGATCGTTGATCCGGTCGTTGGCGACGACCGTGCAGACGTTCTCCGCTACCGGCTTCGCAGCCGGCCGGCCGCGCGGCGACGCGACGCGCTCCATATCGCCCGCCGGACGTCCCGCGCGGCCCCGGTCACGCCGCCGGGGCCGGCGAGGCGGCGCCGCCATGCGCCGACGACCACTCGACCGGGTCCTTCAGGAAACGCTCCACCTCCTCCAGCGTCGGCCGGTCGAAATGGCGGTATTCGCGGCAGACTTCGAGCACGTCCCACCAGGTCGCGAGGCACAGCATTTCGAGGCCGACCGAGGCGAAGCTCTCCTTCGTGCGGGGGAAGATGTCGTAATGGAAGATGACGAAGGTGTGGCTGACGACCGCCCCGGCGTCGCGCAGCGCCTGGCAGAATCTGAGCTTGCTCCGGCCGTCGGTGGTCAGGTCCTCGACCAGCAGGATACGCGCGCCCGGCTCGAAATCCCCCTCGATCTGGGCTTCGCGGCCGAATCCCTTGGGCTGCTTGCGGACGTATTGCATCGGCAGCATCAGCCGGTCGGCCAGCCAGGCCGCGAACGGTATGCCCGCGGTCTCGCCGCCGGCGATGGCGTCGATCCGCTCGAACCCCACGTCGCGGAGGATGACCGAGGCGGCGAAGTCCATCAGCGTCTGTCGGACGCGCGGAAAGGAAATCAGTCTGCGGCAGTCGATGTAGACCGGGCTCGCCCAGCCCGAGGTGAAGCGGAACGGCTCGTCGACGCTGAAGCGGATCGCCTCGACCTCGCACAGCATCCTGGCGGTGATCGACGCGATCAACTCCTTGTCCGGGAAGGACGTGGGCAGCATGCGTGCGCCTCCTCGCTGCGTTCGCTATGGGCCGTTCGGCGTGGCCGGGGCCGCCCGGGCCTCGGGCGCGCAGGGCCTGACGCCGGCGGCGATCTCCCATCTCAGCCCCGCGCGGGGGGAGAACACCACCACCCGGTCGCCGCCCGCGGCGACCGGCGGCGGCGGCTCGACCGCGGCCGGGGTCCGGCGGAGGACGATGCGGTCGGCATTCTCCGGATAGCCGTAGAACCGGGCGCCGTTGGCGGAGGCGAACGCCTCGAGCCGGTCGAGCGCGCCCTCCTCGTCGAACGCCTGCGCCACCGCGGCCATCGCCGTCGGCGCGTTGAAGATGCCGGCGCAGCCGCACGCCGCCTCCTTGTCGCGGCGCGGGTGCGGGGCGGAATCCGTGCCCAGGAAGAAGCGCGCATCGCCCGAAGCCGCGGCGGCGCGCAGCGCCCGCCGGTGGCGTTCGCGTTTGGCCACGGGCAGGCAGTACATATGCGGGTCGAGGCCGTCCCGGAACATCGCGTTGCGGTCGATGGTCAGGTGGTGCGGCGTGATCGTCGCCGCGAGGCCGGCGGCGACGGATCGCACGTAGTCCACCGCGACCGCGGTCGTGACGTGTTCGAGCACGATCCGGAGGGCGGGGAACCGCCGTCGCAGCGGATCCAGGACGCGCTCGACGTACACCGCCTCGCGGTCGAACACGTCGACCGCCGGATCGGTCACCTCGCCATGGAGCAGCAGCGGCATGCCTGTGCGCTCCATCATGGCCAGCACGCGGTCCACGCGCTTCATCGACGTGACGCCGCTCTCCGAATTGGTGGTGGCGCCCGCCGGGTACAGCTTGACCGCCCGGATCGTCCCGTCGGCGAAGCCGCGTTCGAGGTCGGCGCCGTCCGCGTCGTCCGTCAGATAGGCCGTCATCAGCGGCTCGAACGGGTGGCCGCGCGGCAGGCAGGCGCGGATGCGGTCGCGATAGGCGGCGGCGTCCTGCGCGCTGCGCACCGGCGGTCGCAGGTTCGGCATCACGATCGCGCGGGCGAAGACCGCGGCGGTGAACGGCAGCACCGCGCGCATCATCTCGCCGTCGCGAAGATGCAGGTGGAAGTCGTCGGGGCGGCGGATCGCGAGCCGGTCGGTCATCGGACCGGATCCAGCAGCGCGCGGTACAGGAGTTCGGTCCCCTGCATGAAGTCGTCGATCTCCATCGACTCGCGCGGGTTGTGCGAGCCGTGCGCGTTGCGCACGAAGATCATGCCGGTCGGGACGCCGGCGTTGGCGAAGACGCCGGCGTCGTGCCCGGCCCCGCTGGGGACGGTCTCGGTCGGCAGGTCGAGATCGGCCGACAGCCCGACCAGCCGGTCGATCCAGCGGTCGTCGGCGCGCGCGGGCGGCGCGTCGAGCCGACGGTCGAACGCGAAGGCGACCTTGCGCTCGGTCTCGATCCGGCGGCACTCGGCGCGCATCAGGTCGTAGAACGCCGCCAGCGTCCCGGCGCTCTGGCTCCGCGCCTCGAAGCTGAAGGCGGCTTCGCCCGGAATCCGCGACATCGAATGATGCGCGGGATCCGTGCCGACGACGCCGACGGTGACCACCAGATCGTGACCGCGCTCGAGCAGGACCCGCCAATGCTCGTCGAGATTGCTGATCAGCTCGGCGGCGGCGAACACCGCGTCCCGGCGCAACCAGCGCGGCACGACGCCCGAATGGCCCGCCTCGCCCCGGCACAGAACCCGGCGATGCCGCACGTTGCCGCGGATCCCGGTCACGACCGCGGTGGGCAGGCCGCGGGTCGCCATCACCGGCCCCTGCTCGATGTGCAGCTCCAGGAAGCCCGCCACCGAGTCCGGGTCCAGCAGCTTGGCGCCCGCGGCGATGCGGTCGACGTCGGCGCCGGCCCCGCGCATGGCTTCGCCCAGCGACCGCCCGCCGCCGCGGTGGGGCAAGGCCAGGTCTTCCGCGCCGAGCGCGCCGAACAGCGCGTTCGACCCGATGCAGGCCTTGCCGTACCAGGCGCTTTCCTCGCCGCGCAGCACGATCAGCTTGACGTTCCTCGCCGGCCGGGCGCGGCCGTCCCGAAAGCGGACCAGGCAGATCAGGCCGGCGATCACCCCGGCCGCGCCGTCGAAATTGCCGCCCTGCGGCACCGAGTCCAGATGCGACCCGCAGGCCAGATAAGGCGTTTCCGCCTCGCGCCCGGGCAGGGAAACGACCAGATTCGCCGCCGCATCCGTTTCGGCGGTCAGACCCCGCGCCTCCGCCGCGCGCCGGACGATGCCGATCGCGGCCTCCTCGCCGGCGGCGAAGCTCTCGCGCGTCACCCCGACGCCGTCCGAGGTTTCGGCGCGCAGGGCGTCGAACAGATCGACGGCGAGCCGCCGGCCGTCGAATCCGGCCTCCTCCGCGACGATCGCATCCATCCGTCTCGCCCCGTCGTCTCCAGGCGACGCTAGCCCGCATTTCTCGCCCTGTCCATGGCCGCCGCGACGACGCCGCCCGGCCGCCCGGGCCTCGACCCGACGCCTCCATGGCGATATACGTAACGTCATGGAAGCGTCCCCCGGGAGACGCCGGAGACGGGAGCCGAACGATGTTGCCGATGCCGATCGCCGATCTGAACGCGATCGCGTCCGAACTGGCGGAAAGCGGGGATCGGGTGCGCGTGCTCTGGCAGGAGCCGGAGTCGCTGGCGTTCGTTGCGCGCGGGCGCGAGTATCGCAGCGAGTTCCATATCGATCCCGCCGACGAGGTCATGTACATGATCAAGGGCGAGATGCGGCTCCACTACCGGACGCCGGAGGGCGGGGAGGAGGTGACCACCTTGACCGAGGGGTCGACCGTCTACACCGCCGCCGGCGTTCCCCATTCGCCGCGCTTTCCCCCCGACGCCTTCCTGCTCGTCATCGAGCGCAAGCGCCGCGCCGGCGAGGTGGACCGGTTCCAATGGTTCTGCCCGTCCTGCGACGAGCTGCTCCACGAGGAGACCTTCGTCGTCAGCGACTACCGTCTCGATCCGGTGTCGAAGGCCTACGCCGACTTCTTCGACTCGGAAGAGGCCCGCAGCTGCGGCGCGTGCGGCCATGTCATGCCCCGACCGTGAGCGGAATGGACGCCCCATGTTGCGACCCGTGCTGCGACGCGCATTCCGGCTTCTCGCCGTTCTCGGAGGACTCGCCGTGACCGGCGCCGCGGCCGGCGAGAACCCCCGCGTCTATTTCGACGTCGAAATCGCCGGCCGGGAGGCGGGGCGGATCGAGCTGGAGCTGCGTCGCGACGTCGTCCCGAAGACGGCGGAGAATTTCCGCCGGCTCGCGACCGGGGAGGCGGGCTTCGGCTATCGCGGCTCCCGCTTCCACCGCGTGATCCCGAACTTCATGATCCAGGGCGGCGACTTCACGCGCGGCGACGGCCGGGGCGGCAAGTCGATCTACGGCCCCCGGTTCGAAGACGAAAACTTCACGCTGCGCCATACCGGCCCCGGCGTGCTGTCGATGGCGAACGCGGGGCCGGACACCAACGGCTCGCAGTTCTTCATCACCACCGTGCCGACGCCCTGGCTCGACGGCAAGCACGTCGTCTTCGGTCGCGTCGTGGCGGGGATGGAGGTGGTGCGCGAGATCGAGCGTTCGCCCGCCAATGCGGCCCGGATCGTCGCTTCGGGCGAGCTCGAATGAGCCCCGGCCGCGCCGTCCTTCGCGTTCGTCGGCGGTAGCCGGCCGGAGAGACCGCCGGCGTCCTCGGGCTCAGGCGCCCGGCGCGGCGCGTGTGAGCCGCGCCTCGGCTTCGCGGTATTTGGCGGTCGTCTTCGCGACCACCTCGTCGGGAAGCGCCGGCGGGGGAGGGGAGCGGTCCCAGCCGACGTCGTCCAGCCAGTCGCGCACGTATTGCTTGTCGAACGAGGGCGGGTTGGCGCCGGGCCGATAGTCCTCCGCCGGCCAGAAGCGCGAGGAGTCGGGGGTCAGCAGCTCGTCGATCAACACCAGGCTTCCGGCTTCGTCGAGCGCGAACTCCATCTTCGTGTCGGCGACGATGATGCCGCATCGGGCGGCGTGGTCGCGTCCCGCGGCGTAGACCGCCAGCGCGATCCGGCGCAGCTCGGCCGCGACCGGCGCCCCGATCAGGCGCGCCGTCTCGTCGAAGCCGATATTCTCGTCATGCGCCCCCGCCGCCGCCTTGGTCGACGGGGTGAAGATCGGCTCGGGCAGCCGGTCGCCGTTGCGGAGCCCCGCCGGCAGGCGCACGCCGCAGATCTCGCCGGTCCGCTGGTAGTCGCGCCAGCCGCTGCCGGCGAGATAGCCGCGCACGATCGCTTCGACCGGCAGCGGCGCGAGCCGGCGGACCACCGCCGACCGGCCGGCGAGCCCGCGCCGCTCGCCGGCGTCCGGCGCCGCATCCTCCAGCCTGCGCCCGGACAGATGGTTGGGGACGATGCCGCGCGTGCGGGCGAACCAGAAATTCGACAGGCCGGTGAGCACGCGGCCCTTGTCCGGAATCGGCGTCGGCAGCACCACGTCGTAGGCCGACAGCCGGTCGGTGGCGACGATCAGCAGCTCGTCCGTCCCGACCGCGTAGATGTCGCGCACCTTGCCCCGACCCACCAGCGGCAGCGTCGCGATCTCCGATTCGAACATCGCCGTCATCGCCGCTCTCCGTCGTCCTCGTAGGTCATTTCCCAACGCCGGGGGCCGATCGCCTGGACGATCAGCTTGGTTCCGGGCGCAGCCCCGCTCAGGCTGCCGATATGCGGGTTCCCGCCGTCATAGGTCGCCAGCCAGCCGGCGTCGTCCGACGGGCAGTCGAGGCGAAGCGTCAGTATCGTCCCGCCGGGCGCGCGCTGATGGATTACGACGCCCGCGCCGCACAGCATCTGCAACACCTCGTCCACGCCGGTCCCGTCGGCGGCGGCGTTGACGTGCAGGCGGTCGAAGCGGCGGTAATCGACTCCCGCGCGGACGACGTAGAGTTGCGGATAGGCGTAGCCATGCGTCGTGACCTCGGTCGCCAACGCGCCGCCGCCGGCGACGTGCGGCGCGCGTCCCGCGGCCTCGATCGCCGCCAGCAGCCGTTCGCGCGGCAGCAGCCGCTGGGCCAGCAGCTTCTCGGCCTCCGCGCCCGTCGGATCGGGCTGCGCGATCAGGCGACGGATCTCGCCGGGCGCCGCGCCGAGATCGAGCGGCCACAGCCGGCTGCCGACCGCGCGCAGCGCGCGGTTGACCGCGGCGAGCGACGTCGCGGGCGCGCGCCCGTCGGAGAATTCGAGGCGGATCCCGCGGGCGGACGGGCGGGTCATGCGACCGGGTCGTCGAGCCGGGACAGCTGCGCCCGCGCCGCCTCCAGGCCGGGGTCCAGCGCGAGGGCGCGGCGGAAATGCCCGCGCGCGGCCATGGAGTCGCCGGCCGCCGCCGCGCATACCCCGAGATTGAAGCGGGTGGGCGCGTCCTCGCCCGCGGTCTCCAGCGAGCGCCGGTAGAACCGCTCGGCCCGCGGCCGGTCGCCGAGCGCCTGGGCGACCGAGCCGAGGACGAAAGCGAGCCCCCGTTCCTGCGGCAGTCCGAACCGGAGTCGCCAAGTCTCGTCGAGAGCGGCGCGCAGCCGGCGCCGCGCCTCCTCGTCCGCTACCCCGGCGAGCGCGCGGAGCTTCCCGCCCAGCGGGATGGCGGCCAGCGGGTCGAAGCCCGACCGTTCGAGCGCCGCCAGCGCGGCCGCGGAATCGGCCTCCGGCGCCGATGCGCCGTCGGCGACGACCGCCGCATCCTCGGGGTTGACGCCGCCCAGCGCGTCGTCCATCGCCGCCGCCAGGCCCCGCCACGGGCCGCCGTCGATGCCGAAACCGCCGAGCGCGACCCCGAAGGTCGAGCGGTTCGCCCCGTGCGGCCGATACCGACCGCCCCGGCGCAGGACGTAGCGTCGGATGGCGGCGAAATTGACCGATAGCGAGACGCTGCCATGCGCCGTCGCCGTCGGCGACAATACGTCGTCCAGCGACCGCAGGTCGTGATAGCCCCGATCGGCCATCAGCCAGAGCGAAGCCCGTCCTGCGCGGCCGGCCGCCGCCAGCCCGCCCGCGACCGCGGCGATCGCCGCGGTCGGAAACAGGAAGATCCGGCCGGGGGAAAGCTCCCGATGCTGCTCCAGCACCGCATCGAGATCGGCGTCGCCGTAATAGTCCCGCCCGGCGGCGCGGAAAGCGACGGCCGCGCCGGCCTCCCTCCCGGCGTCTCCGGCCTCTCCCGTCTCGGGCGCCAGCGCGACCAGCCCTTCCTCCAGCCCGTCCCGGCCGACCCGGAACAGGTCCGCCTCGATGCTGTCGAACAGGTAGCTCGCCGCGAAGATCGCGGGTCCGCCCGCCGCATCGGCGAGGAAGGCCTCGACCGTCGGATCGGCGGCGAGGTCGGCGGCCGCGAGCGGCGCGAAGGCGAGCGGCCCGCCCGGCGCGGCGTAGGACGCGAGCGCCGGATCGGCGCGCCAGGCTTCGACGTTGGCGGGCGCCGCATCGGTGAGCAGGTAGCGGACGCGCTCCAGCCCGCCGAGCGCGTCTTCGAGCTTCCGCAGCATCAGCCAGGCGAAACGACCCGCCCCGCCGCCGAGCTCCAGGATCGGCAGGATCGGCGCCGGCGCCGTCCCGGACCCGGCGTCCTCGACCGCCCGCGCGACGACGCGCGCGAAGGCCTGCGCCAGGGCCGGCGAGGTCGACACCCGGCTCGGCACCGCGTCCGTGAACCAGGCCTCCCGCCCCGCTTCCCGGTAATACCGCCGTTGGCGCCGCCACAGCTCCGACCGCGAGAGCCGGACGCCGGCGGAGCTTGCTTCGGACCCCGCGCTCGCCGCCAGGGAAAGATCCGCGGCGAGCGCCGGCGTCGGTCCCGGCCCTGGCCCCGACCCCGCCTCGGTCATCGCGCCGTCATCCTCGCCGCCGCCCTCGCCCCGTCGCCGGCGCTTCCCCGGTTGCGCGCTTCCCGTCCATCGCCGGTCTACGCGATGCGTTCGTAATGGATCTTGCCGCCGGGGCCGTCGCGATGGCGGCGGAGCGCCCCTTCGGCGACGAGATAGTTGAGATGCGCCAGCGCCTCGCCGAGCGCCAAGCCGATCTGGAAGGTGCCGATCTTGCGGTCGAACAGCACCGAGATCACGTCGATCCCGGTGCGCGGCCGGGCGCAGAAGTCGCGCGCGGCGTCCAACCGCTCGCGATGGTGGGTGACCAGATACGCCAGCCGGTCGTGCAACCCGCGGAAGGGCAGGTTGTGCGACGGCAGCACCAGGGCGTCCGCCGGCAGCGCGCGGAACTTGTCGAAGCTCTCCAGGAACTGGCGCAGCGGATCGCCGTCGGGCTCGGTATACCACAGGCTGACGTTGGTGGTGATGCGCGGCAGCACCTGGTCGCCGGAGATCAGCACGCCGAGATCGGCGCAATACAGCGCCGCGTGGTCCGCCGAATGGCCGCTCCCGGTGATGACCCGCCATTGGCGCCCGCCGATCTCGATCCGCTCGCCGTCCCAGATGCGCCGGACCGTGAGCGGAATCTCGGTCACCATCCGGCCGAAATTGCTGCGGCTCGCGCGATACTCCTCGACCGAGCCTTCGTCGAGGCCGTTGGCGACGCAGAACTCCACCCAGGCGTCGAGATCGTGGGTGATGCTCCGCGACCACGCGCAATGCGCCTGTAGCCATTCGGCGTAGGTCATCCACAACGGGACCCCGAACTCGGCGTGAAACCAGCCGGCGAGCCCCAGATGGTCGGGATGGAAATGGGTCACGATGGCGCGTTCGACCTTCCGCCCGCCGAGCGCGCGGTCCATGACGGCGCGCCAATGCTCGCGGGTCGCGTCGTCGTTGAAGCCGGTATCGACGACGGTCCATCCGTCGCCGTCCTCCAGCAGCCACAGATTGATGTGGTTGAGCGCGAACGGCAGCGGCATCCGCACCCAATGGACGCCGGGGGCCACCTCCATCGTCTCGCCGTCGTCCAGCGGATCGAACGGATAGCTCGGCAGCTTCGGCATGGGGTTCATCGTCGGCCGGTGCGAAGGGGCGCCGCGGCGGGCGCGCCGGGCGGCGGCCGCAATCTGGCACGCGCCGCGGTCGACGGCAATACGATCGGAGAAGATCGGCGACCGCGCGCCGCCGTCGGCGGACACGTCGTTGACCGTCGCCCGGCGCGCGCCATACAGTCACGACGGATCGCAGGGAGGATCGGCATGCGCCAGGAATACAGGGTGGCGGGCCTCGGCGCCCCGCTCAGCCACTACACCGATGCCGTGCGCTTCGGCAATCTGGTGTTTCTGGCCGGTCAGGTTGCGGTCGATGCGGATTGGAACGTCGTCGGCAAGGGCGATGCGGTCGAGCAGACGCGGAAGATCTTCGACAACATGAAGCTCGTCCTGGACGAGATCGGCGCCGGGTTCGGCGACGTCCTCCGGCTCACCTTCTACATGCGGAACGTCGAGGACCGCCCCAAGATCGACCCGGTCCGGCGAGAGGTCTTCGGCGACGTCCGGCCGGCCGCCGCCCTGGTCGAGGTCAGCAAGCTCGCCCATCCCGACCTGCTGCTCGAGATCGAGGCCGTGGTCGGCCTGCCCGAAGGCTAGCCCGCGCCGCGCGGACGAAGGCTTCGATCAGCGCCGCGTCTTTGATCCCGGGCTCGCGCTCGACGCCGCTGGCCGCGTCGACGCCGGCCGGTCGGAACCGGCGGCAGCGCGCGCCCACGTTGTCCGCGGTCAGACCGCCCGAGAGGATGAAGTCCGGGCGCCCGGCGAGCAGCGCGGCGCTGGCCTCGTCCGCGCTCACGCCGCTGCCGCCGAACGCCCCGGCGGCCGCGCCGTCCAGCAGGATGCAGCGGACCCGGTAGCGCCCGACCCGCGCCGGGTCGATCCGGCCCCGGAACGCCTTGATGACCGGCTTGGAGAGGCCGTGCGCCAGCGAGGGCGGCTCGTCGCCATGGAGCTGGACGGCGGTGAGCCGCGCCCGCGCGCTCGTCGCTTCGATCTCGGCCCGGCCGCGATTCACGAACACGCCGACGCGGGCGATCTCCGGCGGGACCGCCGCCCCGATCTCGGCGGCGCGGTCCGGCGTCACGCAGCGCGGGCTCGGCGGATGGAAGACGAACCCGATGGCGTCCGCGCCGGCCGCGGCCGCGGCGCGGGCGTCCTCGATGCGGGTGACGCCGCAGATCTTGACCCGGATCATCGCGGCTCTCCGCGACCCGGATCATCGTCGCCCTCCGCGCCCGACAGCGCGCGGAGGGCGGCCCCGGGGTCGCCCGCCCGCATCAACGCGCCGCCCACCAGGATCGCCTCGGCGCCCGCCGCGCGCATCCGCCCGGCGTCGTCCGCCGTCTCGATGCCGCTTTCGGCCACGCCGATCGTCCCGTGCGGGATACGCGGCAGGAGTCGTTCGGCGACCCCGAGATCGACGCTCATATCGGTCAGATTCCGGTTGTTGACGCCGACGATGCGGGCGCCGCAATCCGCCGCGGTCGCGAGCTCGTCCGCGTCATGGACCTCGACCAGCGCGTCCAGGCCGGCGCGGTCGCAGGCCTCGATCATCCGCGCCGTCGCGCGGCCCAGCACGCTTACGATCAGCAGCGCCGCGTCCGCGCCCTCCAACCGGCTCTCGGCGATCTGGTGTTCGTCGACCACGAAGTCCTTGCGCAGCAGCGGACGGTCCTGGCAGGCCCTCGCGGCGTGAAGGTCGTCGAGCGAGCCGCCGAAGAAGTCGGGCTCGGTCAGGATCGAGAGCGCCGCGGCGCCGGCGCCGGCATAGGTCCGCGCCGTCTCCGCCGCGTCCGCCGCCGGCCGCAGCGCCCCGGCCGAGGGCGAGCGGCGCTTCAGTTCGGCGATCACCGACAGGCCGGGGCGGGCGAGGCTCGCCCGGAAGTCCCGCCGCGCCCCGCCGCCGCCCGCGCGCCCGGCGAGCGCGTCCCACAGCGCTTCCGTCGGCCGCGCCGCCCGCGCCGCCGCCACCGCGGCGCGGCGCCGTTCGACGATCGGGGCGAGCCGGTCGCTCACGCCACCGCCTCGACCCGTCGCAGGCTGGACAGGCAGCGCCCGGTCAGCCCGCCGTCGATCGCCCCGGCGGCGCGCCCGGCGCCGTCCCGGAAGTCCGTCGCGCGCCCGGCCGCGACCAGGGCCGCGGATGCGTTCATCAGCAGCGCGGTCCGCGCCGGCAGCTTCTCGCCGCGCAGCGCGTCGAACAGGATGCCGGCGTTGATCGCCGGATCGCCGCCCCGGATCGAGGAGAGGGGCTGCTCGTCGAGCCCGAAGTCGCGCGGGCCGATGCGCCGGACCGGCCGGTCCGGTCGGGCGATGTCGGCGATCAGGGTCGCGCCGCAGGGCGCGATCTCGTCGAGCCCCGTCTCGCCGGAAACCACGTAGCCGCGCTCGATCCCCATGCCGCGCAGCGCCTGCGCGTACAGCCCGATCTTCGCCGCATCGGCGATCCCGACCAGCTGGGCGCGCACGCGGGCCGGGTTGGTCAGCGGTCCCAGCATGTTGAACAGGGTCGGCGTCCCGAGTTCGCGGCGGATCCCCGCCACCGCCTTCATCGCCGGATGATACGCCGGCGCGAACATGTAGCAGAAGTTGGCGCGGGCCAGCTCGCCCGCCGCCTGCGCCGGCGTGAGGTCGATCGGGATGCCCAGCCGCTCCAGCACGTCCGCGCTGCCGCATCGGGACGAATAGGCGCGGTTGCCGTGCTTGGCGACGGCGACGCCCAGGCTCGCCGCGACCAGGGCGGCGGCGGTGGACAGGTTGATCGAATGCGCGCCGTCGCCTCCGGTCCCCACCACGTCGAGCTCCGCCCCGTGCCCGGGGGGGAGGGCGAGCGCGCGGTCGCGCAGCGCCGTCGCGGCGCCGATCAGCTCGTCCACCGTCTCGCCCTTGACGCGCAGGCCGATCAGGAAGCCGGCGATCTGGGCCGGCGGACAATCGCCGTCCATGATCGCCGCCATGGCGTCGAGCATGTCGCGGCGACTCAGATCGCTCCTCCTGGAGATGCGTTCGAGTGCGGATTTGATCATGACTTCCTTCTCCGTCGACTTGCGCCGGCGCGAAAAAGGGCCCGCCGAGTTTCCTCGATGGGCCCTTTTTCGCGCCGGCGCTGACTGAACTATCTAGGCAAGACGCCTCCCGCGCGGCGGACCCATCGGGTCGCGCCGCCGCCAGCCCCGCCGGGCGGCGCCGGATTTCACGATGTCGGACGCAGGGTCGGACGCGGGATTCATTCGTTCTTTCCGGTTTCCGCGCCAACGTACCGGCCGGGGTCGCCGCCCGTCAACGGTTTTCTTTCAGTATTTCCGTCCGAGGGCCGCCGACAGGGTCGCGACGAAATCGCCGACCTCCGCGGCGAGGCGACCGCCGCCCCCGTCCGAATCCAGGCTGGATTCGATGCGGCGGACGACGGCGCTCCCGACCACCACCAGATCGGCGATCTGGCCGTAGGCGGCGACCTGCTCGGGTCCCGCGATGCCGAAACCGAGGGCCACCGGCAGATCCGTATGCCGCCGCAGCCGCAGGACGGCCCCGACCGCGGCGGCGACGTCCGGCCGGGCTGCGCCGGTGGTTCCCGCGACCGAAGCCTGATAGACGAAGCCCCGCGCGCCGTCGAGCCGCGGCCCGAGAGATTCCGGGCTCGCCCCCGCCGGCAGCAGCGGGATTACGGGAACGCCGCGGCGCTGGGCGGCGCGCCGCAGGTCGGGGGCGGCGTCGACGTCCGGGATCAGGACCGCGTCGATCCCGATCGACCGCGCCCGATCGAAGAAGGCGGCCGGGCCGTGGAAGCGGAGCGGCGCCGCATAGCTCACCACCGCCAGCGGCGTCGTCCCGTCGCCGGCGCGGAACGCTTCGACCAGCCGGCAGACCCTGTCCACCGTGGTCCCGGCCGCCAGGGCGCGCCGGTAGGCCGCCCGTATGTCGGGCCCGTCGAGCGGCGCAAGGGCGGTCGGGACGCCGAGCTCGATCGCGTCGGCGCCGGCTCCCGGCAGGGTTTCGAGAATGGCCAGCGACCGCGCGTCGTCCGGATCGCCGGCGGCGACGAAGACCGCGAGCCCCGCGCGCTTGGCGCGCCGCAACGCGCCGAACATGTCCTCGAACCGCCTTCCGGGGCGCTGGCTCATCGCCGCGGCTCCTCCCCGCGCCAACCTACCACGCTCCCGCGCAGGCCGCGGACGGGGTAAGAGTCCGTTCGAGAAACCGGCGCCCGCCGGCCCCCCCCCCCCGTCATTCCCGCGAAAGCAGGAATCCAGGGCGGGAAGGGACGGGTCCTTGGCGTCCGCCTCGACCGACGGCTTCCCTCGGGCCGTCGTCGCAGGCCCCTCGTCCCCACGGAAACAGGAATTGAAATACGAATATGGATTCCCGCTTTCGCGGGAATGACGAGGAGGGGGGGACCCCGGGACACTGGCCCCGGGAAGGCCATCGGCTCGAGGCGGATACGCCAAGGGTTTCTTCACACGCTCGAAAGCGGGAATCCATTTCGGGCGAAGCCTTCTCGCCGGGGACGGCTCTCATGGACGAACGCGATTCTCAAACGGACCCCGAGAAACGCGGGTCGGCGCATCGACTGCGCGAGCCTCTTGAATCGCCGCGCGAAACTGCGCAAAGTCCGCTTTCCACCGATCGGCGAGCGCGCGGAGGCGGCGATGACGATCAAGACGATCCTGGCGTCCGTCAGCACGCCCGAGGTGAGCCGCTCGACGCTCGAAGTGGCCTTCCGGATCGCGCGCCGGTTCGACGCCCATATCGACGTGCTGCACGTTCGCGCCGACCCGCGCGGCCTCGTCCCCTACACCGGCGAGGGGATGGACGGCTCGATGATCGAGGAGATCATGGAAGTCACCGAGCGCGAAGGGTCGGAGCGGGCGGCGCGGACGCGGCAGCTGTTCGACGCCTTTTGCCGTGATCGCGGGCTCGCGATCGCCGATGCGCCCGCGCCGTCGGCCGCCCCGGCGTCGTCGATCGCCTGGCGGGCCGAGATCGGCCGCGAGGACGAGGTGATCGCGATGCGCGGCCGGCTCTACGACTTGATCGTCGTCGGCCGGCCGCTGCGCGATGCGCCGCTGCCCTCGCCGATCACGCTCGAAGCGGCGCTTCTGGACACCGGGCGGCCGATCGTCGTGGCGCCGCCCGATGCGCCGCCCGTCACCGGGGCCGCGATCGCCATCGCCTGGGAAGGAAGCCCGGAGGCCGCCCGCGCGATCGCCGACTCGATGCCGCTTCTCGAGCGGGCCGAGCGGGTGATCGTGCTCGCCTGCCGGACGGCGCAGGTCGCCCAGATCGAGCCCGAGGAGTTGGTCGCGCGCCTGGCTTGGCGCGGCGTCCGGGCGGAGGTCCGCAATTTCGAGGCGGGCGCCGGCGAGTTGGGTCCCGCCTTCCTCGAAAACGCGCGCGCCGCCGCCGCCGACATGCTGATCAAAGGGGCGTATTCGCAGAGCCGCCTCCGCCAGCTCATCCTCGGCGGCCGCACGCGCCATATCCTCGCCCATACGACGATGCCGGTGCTGCTGGCGCGCTGAGCCATGGCGGGCGGCGTTCGCACGTTGGTGCTGACCGGGGCGAGCCGCGGCATCGGGCACGCCGCGGTCAAGCGGTTCAGCGACGCCGGCTGGCGGATCGTCACCTGCTCCCGCGAGGAGGCGCCGGAGGCGTGCCGGCGCGACCCCAACTGGAGCCATCACGTCCCGACCGATCTCGCCGACCCGGCGAGCGTCGGACGGTTCATCGATGCGGCCAACGCGCTCCTGGGCGAGGATGGGCTGACGGCCCTGGTCAACAACGCGGCGCTGTCGCCCAAGACCGATTACGAGGAGCGGCTGGGCTGCCTCAACGGCGATCCCGACGCTTGGCGCGAGGTGTTCGACCTCAACCTGTTCGCGCCGCTGGTCCTGGCGCGGGGGTTCGCGGCGGCCCTGCACCGGGGCAAGGGCGCGGTGGTCAACGTCACCTCGGTCGCCGGACATGCGATCCACCCGTTCGCGGGCTCGGCCTACGCCGTCTCCAAGGCCGCCCTCTCCGCCCTGACGCGGGAGATGGCGGTCGAGTTCGCCGAGCTCGGCGTCCGCGTGAACGCCGTGGCGCCGGGCGAGATCGCGACCGGGATGATCGGCCCCGAATACGAGGCGCTGATCCCGCGCATCCCGCTCAACCGGCTCGGTACGGCCGAAGAGGTCGCGGCCATCGTCTACCGGCTGTGCAGCGACGATTTCGGCTACGTCACCGGCGCCGAGCTCTTCGTCACCGGCGGTCAGCATCTGCTGTAGCGGCGGCGTCCCCGGCGTCCTGGAGCGCGGCGCGGAACCCCTCCAGCCAGTCGAGCCGGGCGCGGACCAGCCCGATGTCGTGCGCCAGCCAGTCGGCGAAGTCGCCGGCGCCGGCGTGATGCGGCTCCAGGTCGACCAGACGCGCGAGCTCGATGCGGCAGGCTTCGATCGTCATGTCGAGCTGCTCGCGGCGGCGGCCCGGGTCCAGCAGGTGGAGAAAGCGCATCTTGAGCGCCAGGACGAGCTTGCTCACGTCGTTGATCGGCGCCCGCAGCGGCGACTCCAGCAGGGCGACGAGCTCGGCGCGCCCCGACCCGGTGACGCGCAGGCGCGAGTCGCCGCCGTCGTCGTCGCCGCCGCCGCCGTCCGCCTCGATCAACCCTTCGTAGCGCAGCAGCTCGATCGGAGCGCCGATCAGCTCCAGCGACGGGCCGACGAAACGGCTGGTGAAATGACGCACCTCGCGGGCGAGCTCGGCGTAGCGCAGCGGCCGGTCGGCGAGCAGGCCCAGCGCGGCGAGCCGCACCGCCTCCCGCGGCAGAAGCGAGTTGTCGCTATATACCATGCCGCCGGTCCCCGGCCCGCGCCCGCTCCGGCCGGCCCGCTCCCGGCGCGTCGGCGTCCTTCTTCGTCCCGGCCGGCCGCGCGCGCAAATCGCGGATCCCGGGCGAGTCGCCGGGATCGACGCGCAGCGCCCTGGCCGACGTTTCCGCCGTTCGTATTCGCTCCCCCGGCTCGGCGCGGTCGAGCCTCTCCTCCGATCCCGGCGCCGGCGTCGGATCGCTCACGGGCGGACTCACGCGGCGCGTTCGAGCCGCAGCCGGCCCCAGACCTCGGCGAGGGCCGCGACCAGGGCGCGCATCGCGTCGTCGTCGTGCAGCGGCGACGGGGTGAGTCGCAGCCGCTCGCCGCCGCGCGGGACGGTCGGGTAGTTGATCGGTTGGACGTAGATCCGGTGCCGCGCCAGCAGCTCGTCCGTCACCTGCTTGCAGCGCGCCGCATCGCCCACCGGAACCGGAACGATGTGCGAAGGCGACGGCGTCACCGGCAGCCCGGCCTCGCGCAGCATGGATTTGAGCGTCGCCGCGCGCTCCTGGTGGGCGGCGCGAAGCGCGGCCCCCGGCGCCCCCTTCACGATCTCGACGCTGGCCAGCGCGCCCGCCGCGATTGCGGGGGGGAGGGCGGTGGTGAAGATGAAGCCGGACGCATGGCTGCGGATGAAGTCCACCAGCGCCGCGGATCCCGCGATATAGCCGCCGGCGAGGCCGAACGCCTTGCCCAGCGTGCCTTGTACGACGCCGATGCGATGCATCTGGCCGTCGCGCTCGGCGACTCCCGCCCCGCGCTCGCCATAGAGGCCGACGGCGTGGACCTCGTCCAGATAGGTCAGCGCGCCGAAGCGTTCCGCCGCGTCGCAGATCTCGCCGATCGGGGCGATGTCGCCGTCCATCGAGTAGACCGATTCGAAGGCGACCAGCTTGGGCGCGTCCGGGTCGCAGGCGGCGAGGCGGCGCTCCAGGTCGGCGGGGTCGTTGTGGCGGAAGATGCGCTTCTCCGCCCGGCTATGGCGGATGCCGGCGATCATCGACGCATGGTTGGCCTCGTCCGACAGGACGATGCAGCCGGGGAGCATCGCCCCCAGTGTGCCCAGGCTCGCCTCGTTGGCGACGTAGCCCGAGGTGAACAGCAGCGCCGCGTCGGCGCAGTGCAGGTCGGCCAGCGCGCGCTCCAGCCGGACGTGGTCGTGCGCGGTGCCGGCGATGTTGCGGGTGCCGCCGGCGCCGGCGCCGGCGCGGTCGATCGCCGCCTTCATCGCCGCCAGCACGTCCGCGTGCTGGCCCATGCCGAGATAGTCGTTGGAGCACCAGACCGTGACCTCGCCCACCTCGCCGCCGCGATGATGGGCGGCGCGCGGGAAGCCTCCGGCGCGCCGCTCCAGCTCGGCGAACACGCGGTAGCGGCCTTCCGCCCGCAGCCGGTCGATCGCCTCGGTGAAGAATCGCTCGTAGTCCATCGTCCGGGCCGCCCCGTCTCTCCGCCCGTCCGTCCCCGCGCGGCGCTGCCGGTCCCATAGCGCCAACGGCGCGGTTTGTCGATGGCGTTCCGACGCCGCAGGCGCGCGCCCGCGCCCGGGACGCCGGGGTGAGGAATACGACTCAGCCGCCGGTCATGCTCATATGGCGCGGGACCGCCGGGCTCGGGCGTCGGCGGTCGATGACGAAGTCGTGCCCCTTGGGCTTCCGCGAGATCGCCTCGTCGATCGCCGCCATCAGCGCCTCGTCGCCGCCGCCGGCGCGGAGCGGCGCGCGGAGGTCCGCCGCATCCTCCTGCCCCAGGCACATGAACAGAGTTCCCGTGCAGGTGAGCCGCACCCGGTTGCACGACTCGCAGAAGTTGTGGGTGAGCGGGGTGATGAAGCCGACCCGTCCGCCGGTCTCGCGGCAGGTCGTATAGCGCGCCGGGCCGCCGGTCCGGTGGTCGGACTCGTCGAGGGTGAAGCGCTCGCGCAGCCGGGCCAACGCCATCGACAGCGGCATGTACTGGTCGAGCCGGGCGTCGGCGCCGATCTCGCCCATCGGCATCACCTCGATGAAGGTCAGGTCGTAGCCGCGCTCGCCGCACCAGCGGACCAGCGTCTCGAACTCGTCGTCGTTGACGCCCTTGAGGGCTACGGCGTTGATCTTGATCGCGAGCCCGGCCGCGGCCGCGGCCTCGAGCCCCGCGATTACCTTGGCGAGATCGCCCCAGCGCGTGATCCGGGCGAACTTGGCGGGATCCAGCGTGTCGAGCGAGACGTTGATGCGCCGGACGCCGGCGGCGGCCAGCCGGTCGGCGTAGCGGGCGAGCTGGCTGCCGTTGGTGGTGACGGTGAGCTCGTCCAGCGTCCCCGTCCGCAGGTGACGTCCCAGGCGCTCGATCAGCCACATGACGTTGCGGCGGACCAGCGGCTCGCCGCCGGTGAGCCGGAGCTTGCGCACGCCACGCCGGACGAAGGCGCTGCACAGCCGGTCGAGCTCCTCCAGAGCGAGCACGTCGGCCTTGGGCAGGAAGGTCATGTCCTCGGCCATGCAGTAGACGCAGCGGAAGTCGCAGCGATCCGTCACCGAGACCCGCAGATAGCTGACCCGGCGGTCGAACGGATCGATCAGCGGCGGCGGCGCCGGTGCGTCCATGATCGGGCGTCTCCTCGCTTCCGGCCCTCGCCCCGGGGGCGAGCGCTATGACGACGCGAATATAACGCCTTCGACGCCGAAGGGGAAGGGGGTATGGACGGGGCGAAACCTACCGGCTAGGATCGCGGCATGAGCATCGTCGCCTTCGATACGCTCGCCGCCGCCCGCAGCCTCGAAGCCGCCGGCTTCGCCCAGCAGCAGGCCGAAGCGATCACCAACGCCGTCCGCGACGCCGTAACGGAAAACGTCGCCGCCAGGGCCGACGTCGAACGCGTGGGCGAAAAGGTCGAGCATCTGGACGAGAAGTTCGAACGCCTGGAGGAAAAGGCCGACCGCCTGGAGGAGAAGGTCGAACGCCTGGAGGAGAAGGTCGACCGTCTGGACGAGAAGATCGACGGCGTAAGGGAAGAACTCAAAGCCGACCTCGACGCCCTGAGACAAGAATTCAAGGCCGACCTCGACGCCGTGAGATCCGAGATCAAGGCCGACATCGCCCGGCTCGGCGCGAGGATCGATGCGCTGATGCTCCGCTTCGCCGTGTTCGGCATCGGCCTTGTCGGCGTCGCGATCGCGGCGATGAAGCTGTTGTAGGCGCAGGGCAAGCCTTCCGCGCCCCCGGAACGTCGGGTGACGTGGACGACATGGCGGCGAAGCGCGCGTCCTTCCGCGCTGCGGCGGGACGCATCCTCAAGACGCTCGTCTTGCCCCCAAGGAGCCGTCTCCCCCGTCCCCGGCTTGCGCCGCAAAGCCCTCCATGCCAGCCTCAAGCGCAAAGGATCCCACGCCAAGCGCCTTCCCAAGGGCCGCAAGCCCACGACCCCAAGCGAGATCGTCCGGATCGACGCCCTCTCCATCTTTCCATTACGCGGACGCAAGGAGGCCGCCAAGATGAACGCCGCCATCACCGTCCGCGACGTCGATCCAAGAGACAAGTCCTGGCTCAAGCGCGAAGCGCGTCACGTTGGCGTTTCGATGGAAGAGTTCGTCCGCCGCCTTATCCGCGAGAAGCGCGTCGAGACCGAGCGCCGGCCAAAGCCGTCCGAGGCCTTCGCGCGGCGTTTCGGACCCGAACACGGGGTCGAGTTGCCGACGCGCAGGCGCTACGGCTACGAGCTCGTCGAATTCGCCGACGAGACCGAGACGTGACCTCACGGATCGCCTGGTTGCTCGACACGAACGTCGTCTCGGAAATGATGCGGCCCAATCCGGAGCCGCGCATCGCTGGTTTTCTCGATTCGATTGCCGGCGAGGGGATCGGTCTCGCCTCGCGGGCATTCTTCCTCCGCGCCTTTGGCGAGCTTGCCGAGACGCTCATGCGGATGGCTGGAGCGCGCCTTGTCCCGCCGCCTCCGCCCGCCCCGACGGCGGCCCGTCTCCCTCGCGCCGGGCCATCGCCGTCATGATCTTCTGCTTCATCGTCCAGGCCGTCCGCCTGCCGGACCCCCGGCCGGCGCCCCGGCTCCACCGGCGAGACGCCGTTCTTCGCCGTCACGATCGGGTGGATGGCCGCGAACCACGCCGTCGGCGGCGGCGGAGAGGCGGGTCGTGGTGGCGCGGGCGTTCCTCGAGTCGTCATAGGCCCCCGTCATTCCCCCGGTCGGGCCGGGGACAGGCTCCGCGAAAGAGCATGTGACGAAACCCTTGGCGTATCCGCCTCGAGCCGATGGCCTTCCCGGAGCCATCGTCACAGCCCCCCTCGTCATTCCCGCGAAAGCGGGAATCCATGGCGGGAAAGGATGAGTCCTCAGGCGTATCCGCCTCGACCTACGGCCTCCCTCGGGCCGTCGTCACAGGCTCTCCTCGGCTGAACCGACGCCCACGCGCACGTCTCGGGATTCCTTCACACGCTCGAAAGCGGGAATCCAGGGCGCTCGCGCCCCGGCGGGACCCGGTTTCTCAAACCGACGCTCATCGAGGCCCGCCCGCGCGCCGGGAACGGATGGAGACGCCGCAATCGGTCGCGGCCCGGCTCGGGAGCGGCCGCGCCCGTCCCTCGGCCGGAACCCCCGGAAAGATCGCGCGCGCCGCCGGCGCCCGTCTTCGTCATGCGCCGGGGCGCAGGGGCCCCGGCCTGTTGCAAATTTGTCACGCATGCGGGCTTTTTCGCCGATCGCGGGGATTTTTCCGTTGCTCCTGCGCCGAATTCCCGGCTATGACCCCGGCCGCGGCGGGGCGCGGTTCGCGCCGGGCCGCGATTGGATATCCAATGCGTCAACGATCTTGAGGTAACGAACCCATGAAGAAGCAACTGCTGACGACGACCGCCCTGGTCGCCGCGGGCGCCTTCGCCGCCGCGGCCCCGGCCTCGGCGGCCGACATGAAGGCGCCGGTGAAGCTCGCGGTCAAGGGCTACCTGGAATACGTCATCGGCATGCCGTTCGACAAGGACAAGGCCGCCGGCGGGCCCAACGTGCCCTCCATCGACAACCACATCGACGGGGAAATCTGGTTCAAGGGCACGGCCAAGCTGGACAACGGCATCACCATCCACGCCGACGTCGAGATGGAGGCTTTCGGCGCCGGCGCCGACAACGCGGACAGCCAGATCGACGAAGGCTCCATGGACATCCGCGGCAGCTTCGGCCAGCTGACCCTGGGCCAGAAGGACAATGCCGGCAACCAGATGACCACCGGCTACGCCGGAAGCTGGGCCACCAATGTCGGGCAAAATCTGGCCTTCGATCGGCATGACTGGGCCGCGATGCCGGCAGGTTTCACCGGCGGAGGAGCGAGGTTCAACGCCACGCTGAACGACGTCCGGCTGCGTTCGGGCGGTGAGAACGACAGCGTGCAGATTTCCTACTTCACGCCGCGCTTCGAAGGCGTGCAGCTGGGCGCCTCCTACATCCCGGCCTTCCGTCAGGGTGCCGCCGCGCAAGGCACCGGGGGCGCCATGACGAACAGCCGGTACCACAACGGGTTCGCGGCCGGGATCAACTACGTCGGCAAGTTCGATGGCGGCATGGGTCTCGGGCTCGCCGCCGGCTATCTGACGGCGAGCGCGCCCACGGACATGACCGCTTGGGAGGACATGTCCGCCTATGTGCTCGCCGCCCGCGCCGATTTCGGCCCGTTCCGCGTCGCCGCCGCGTTCAAGGAGAACAAGGACGTCAGCGGCGGAGCGCTGGACGGCCGGCTTTACGACGTCGGCACGCGATACACCTTCGGCCCCAACGCGGTCAGCGTCTCCTATTCGTCCGGCGAGGTCGAAGGGGATACGATGATGGGCTCGGGCGAGGACAAGGAGACCGGCGCGGCCATCGCCTACCGGCGCGTGCTCGGCCCGGGCGTGATGTGGCGGGGAACGCTGTTCTATTCCGACTTCGAGGACGAAGGCGGCATGTCGATCGACGGCTGGGCCGCCACCACCTCGGTGCTCCTCGTCTTCTGATCCGCCTCCGGCGGAACGACCCGCAGGGGGGCGGCCCCGCCCGCCCCCCTGTTTCCTTCGGAAGACAACAGACCAGGAATCGAAACAGTGAGCGCTGACGAACCCAAAGCGAGCACTCCGCGTCAAGCCGACGACAACATGATAAACATGATAGTAGAACTGGCTTCTCTCAAAGCCGTTGACTCTATCAAAAAAAGTCGTTGGCGTTTCACGAGATTACTTAGCGGAGCAGCGATTATTGTTGTCGCGGCCGGCGGGTTTCTTGTAGATAAATGGCTTAATGTTGAAATAGGAGAGAGGGTCAATAAGTATATTGAAGAGAACCAAGGTGGACTCCGCTCCCAAGTTGAATTGATAAGTATAAAGATGGAGATGGAGCTGAGGCTATTAGATTGGAAAAATAATAAAGGAATACCGGACAAAACTTTGGATTTGTATTACAGAGATTTAGGTGGTCTTGTCAATCGTCACAAAAACATACCTTCCGGTAGTCTCAAGGAATCGATGAGAAGAGACATTGTTTCTCTGCTGGAACGATCTATCGGCGTATCTGCGGAAGCTGATCGTAACGACTTTGTCAACAAATTCTATAACCTAGCTCCGGATATGTTGAACAACAGCGATAGTGTCACCCAAATTCTTGTACAGCACATTGGTCGGCGGCTAATTGGTGAAGCGGGCGCACCCAAGACTTGGTTTCAAAAAGATGGTGCACACAACGACGAATATAAGCAATACAAGGAACTTACCAACCGAGCACATAACACGGGATATCCTGAAATGTTCCTGGCATTTGAACTTGTTATGCGTCATATGGAAGAGAAATCGGATGATGAAATAAATGGTCTGATTGAAGATGCTGAAGACCTGAATGAACGTGATAAAAAACAATTTGTTCTCTTGATGGTAGAACATACCACTGGTGGATTTTCGGTAAATAAAGACAGCTCGGTCAGACGTGTTATGGAGCGCTATAAAAATTTCTTGGAAGCATATGAGAAGCAAAGCGAACTCATCCGCAATATATGGAAGTCTGTATTCGACGCACAGCGCGGCTAACGCTGGCCGGAGCTGGTCGCCGCCCTGTCGAGTATCAAGGCTCTGCAATGGCTGGCCGGCGGTCGGGTATGACTGGCCGCCACCTTCCGATCTTGCGCAACGCGCTGTCGAGTTTCCGTCCGGCACAGGCGCCGTCGGCGAAGACATACGGCTCCGCCGGCCGCCCCGCTCACGGCTCCGCCCGGACTCCCGGCGGCGCGTGTCGCGTCGGTCGACGATGGCGGCGCAGTGGCCGCGCGCTCGCGCGGCCGGGGCGTTCCCACCCCCGGCGCGGCGTTTGAAGGTCTATAGCGGATACGCTATATGACGGGCATGGGTTGGACGGTCGAAACCGTTTCGGCCGCCGACGCCGAAATCGAGGCCCTGCCCGCGGCGTTGCGCGCACGGCTGGTCCGGCTGCTGGAGGTGGTGGAGAATGTCGGTCTGGGTGCGCTTCGCGCACCGCATGTCAGGCATCTTGAGGGCAAGCTCTGGGAGCTTCCAATCAGGGCCGAAGGAGGGATCGCCAGAGGGCTCTACGTGACGGCGGCCGGACGGCGGGTGGTGGTTCCGCACGTCTTTGTGAAGAAGTCGCGCAGGACGCCGCGCCGGGCGCTTGCGACCGCCAGGGAACGGATGAGGCAGGTGGCGTCATGACGAAGTTGAAGGCGCTGAAGAAGCGTTTCATGGAGGACCCGGAATTCCGGAAGGAATACGCGCGGGCCGATGAGGAGTACGCGCTGGTAGAGGCGCTGGTTCGCGCCCGCGCGGCGGCGAATCTGACGCAGGCGGAAGTCGCCGGACGGCTCGGCACGACCCAGTCCGCGATCGCGCGGCTGGAGGGCGGCCGGGCGTCGCCGTCCTTCGCCACCCTGCGCCGCTACGCCGAAGCGATCGGCGCGCGGCTGACCGTGGGCTTGGTGCGGGCCGACGGCCGAGAGCCCGTTTGACGGGATGTCCAGGTTCGGACACATGTTGAGACGCGGCCCGGCCTCGACTGCGGCGCTCGCGCACACACGACGGCGTCGTGAGCGACCGGACGGCTCCCGCCGGCCGCATCGACGCCTCGGCCGGGCTCCTCGCCCGTCGACCGGCTCCGCATCCTTCGCCCGGTAATCGCGGCGCGCGAAGGCGGGCGCCCGCGAACCTGCATCGGTTTGACGTCGCCGGCCGGAAATGGCATCGTGGCGTTTTCCAAGCCGTGCGGCGGGGCGCGATATGGCGGCCGACGGAGACGCGGAGCGGTACGACGATTACGCTGATGAGGAAACCCATTCCGGGATCCAAGGTTACGACATAGCCGCCGTTCCCAGCGACTTCAACGTGATGACCTTGGTGCAGCTGGTGGAGAACGGCTGGGTGCGTATTCCCGGATTCCAGCGGCATTTCGTATGGGATTTGCCCCGCGCGTCCAAACTCATCGAATCCCTCATTCTCGGACTGCCGGTGCCGCAGCTGTTTCTTTACGAACAGAATCGGGACCGGAACATGCTGATCGACGGGCAGCAGCGCTTGATGTCCATCTATTATTTCAAGCGGAAACGCTTTCCGCGGATGAACAGGCGCAACGATCTCCGGCGTATGTTCGACAGGACCGGCAGGCTTCCGGATGACGTTCTGCGCGATGACAGTTATTTCCAGGATTTCACCCTGCGGCTACCGGAACACCTGCCTGGTCGGAAGAACGAGCTGCATGGGTTGGATTACGATTCCCTCGGTCCCAATCGATCCCGGCTGGATATGCGGCCCGTCCGCTGCGTCGTCATCAAGCAGAATCGATCGTTCGACGGCGACGAGGCGATGTACGAAATATTTAATCGACTTAACTCTGGCGGAGTGAATCTGCGGCCGCAGGAGATACGCACCAGCATGTATCACTCGCCGTTCTACGACATGCTCGGCAAAATTAACAGAAGGAAAGCGTGGCGGGACGTTCTGCAATCCCCTGACCCTGATCTGCACATGAAGGATATCGAGATTCTGTTGCGGGGGTTTGCGATGCTCGTCGATGGCGACGAATATCGGCCGTCGATGGTCAAGTTTCTGAACAAATTCTCCAAGAAATGCGAAACCAACGAAGCGGCGGATAACCGGCGATTGAGAGAGCTGTTCGATTCTTTC
>CBDESN010000001.1:0-13911 GCA_965242495.1 Alphaproteobacteria bacterium
CCTGGCGGCGGAACCTTTCCGGCGCCCGATGATTCCACGTACGACGTATTGCCGACGGCAAGGAACCTGAACAACGACGGCGATGTCGAGGCGGATGCGGATACGGTAGACGCGCCCGCCGTCAAGGTGATTTCGCGAGACGCCTACGACATCGCCGTCAACGTGACGCCCGCGGGCAGAAGGGTCCGCTCGACGGGCCACCATGGCGTCCACGCCTACTACGCGACGCTCGGCGCGAACAACGGGTCGATCAGCGTCGCCGTCGCCGACGGCGCGACCGTCGAGGGCGGCAGGGCCGGCATCCACGTCGCCAACGCGGGGCTGGACGCGGGCGAGGACGAGACCGCCGGGACCGCCGACGACATCCTGAAGCAGACCGTGACGGTGGACGGCACGGTGACGGGCGGGACGGGCGCTGCCGTGCGTCTCGCGGGCGGCGGCACGCTGACGGTCGGCGCGGCGGGCAAGGTGCACGCCGGCTCTTCGGGCCGGGCGATCTGGGCCAGCGGGCCGGGGCGGGCGGTCATTCGCATCGACGGCGAGGTGAAAGGCGGGCGCGGCGGCGGGGCCGAAGCGGTGCCTGCCGTGCATCTGGCCGGCGCCGGCAGCAGGCTGACGGTCGGTCCGGCGGGACGCATTGCGCTCGATGAAGGAGCCGAACTCGCGATCCGGCGCGACGGCGAGGGGACCGTGTTGATCGCGATCCAGGATCCCGATCTCGCCGCCGCAGGCGGCGGATTCACGCAGAAGAGCGTCAACGACGCGATCGAGCGGCTGGGCGGCACCGTCGGCGGCGACGGCGACAGCGAGATCCGGGTCGCCATGGGAGAGCCCGACGATCCGGACCTCGACAGCGGCGTGTATTTTCCGGTGACTCTCGACGAAATCGCTCTGGAACCCGCTTCCGAAAGAAGCGTGGAAGGCGGCGACGTCGTGGAGACGGAGAACGTGCCCGCCATCGCGGCGGTTTCGCGCGGCGCCGTCGACATCGCCGTCGACGTGGCCGCGGGCGCAAGGGTCCGCTCGACGGGCCATCATGGCATCCACGCCTACTACCCGGAGTACGACGAGAGCAACGGCTCCATTTCCGTCACCGTCGGCGCGGACGCGAGCGTGACCGGCGGCATGGCCGGCATCCACGTCGAGAACGCGGGCGGCGACGTCACGGTCGAGAGCGCCGGGACCGTCAGGGCGGGAACCGACGGCATCCGGGTCGTCAAGCCGGGGATCCTGGGCGATATCGCCATCGCCATCGCCGGCGGCTCGATCGCCGCGGACGCCGGCGACGGCATCCGCGCCTACTACGCGACGGCCAACGACATGAACGGCGCCATCCGCGTCACGGTGGAGGCGGGCGCGACCGTCGCCGGCGGCAGGGCCGGCATCCACGTCGAGAACGCGGGGCTGGGCGCGGGCGAGGACAAGATCGCCGGGACCGCCGACGACCTCCTGAAGCAGACCGTCACGGTGCACGGCACGGTGACGGGCGGGACGGACGCGGCCGTGCATCTGGCCGGCGGCGGCAGGCTGAGGGTCCACGAGACGGGCAAGGTGCGTGCCGGCGAAGGTTCTTCGCGTCCGGCGATCCTGGTCAACGATCCCGGCCGGGCGGAGATCCGCATCGACGGCGAGGTGCGCGGCAGCGCGGGCGCGGACGCGGCGGTGCATCTGACCGGCGGCGGCCGCGTGATCGTCGGTCCGAAGGGCAGCGTGAACCCCAACGGAGCGGACGTCGCGATCCGGAGTGACGACGCGACGACCGAGTTGATCGCGATCCAGAATCCCGATCTCGCCGCCGAAGGCGGCGAATTGACGCCGAAGAGCTACAGAGACGCGATGAGGCGGCTGGGCGGCACCGTCAGCGGCGAGATCAGCCTCGACGGCGGCGGGGTCGCCGCCGCGGAGAACCCGGACGGCCCCTTCAGCGGTCTCAGCGGCGTAGTAGCGTCTATTCCGTTGGCTCGCGAGGGAATCAATCTGATACCCGGCGAGGGGTTCGAAGAACTTCTGGAAAACGGCAACGGGGGCGACGGGAAGATGATGGTGCGCTTCGATTGCGACATAGACCCTCGGGTGACGGACAAGTGCCGCCTCTACGCGGCGCTGCCGTCGGCGCTGCTGGCGATGAACGGGCTGCCGACCTACGGCGAGCGCATGGCGGCGGCGCGGGACGGCTCCGGCGGCTGGGCGCGGATCGACGGCGCGGACGGCGAGTGGAAGGCGAAGAACGCGACGCAGCCGAACATGGCCTTCGACTACCGCCGCTACGGCGTGCAGGCGGGGGTGGATTTGGCCGTCGGCGGCGACGCGCGGTTCGGCGTGTCGGTGCGCGGGCTGCAGGGGTCGGCGGAAATGGCGGGGTCCGGCGGCAAGATCGAGCTGTCCGGGGTCGGCGCGGGCGTGCACGGCACGGCGTTCCTCGGCGGCGGCTTCCATGTGGACGCGCAGGCGATGACGACCTGGTACGACGTCAAGCTGACCTCCGGCCGGATGGTTCTGACGACGGACGGCGCGAAGGGGCTGGCTCTCGGCGTCGAGGTCGGGCGGCGGACGGACATGGGCGGCGGCCTGACCGTGACGCCCGGCGCCGGCCTCTCCTGGTCCGAGGTGGACATGAGCTTCGCGCGAAGCGCCAACGAGCGCGTGTCGCTGGAGGACGCGCGGAGCCTCGCGGGCCGCGCCGGGCTGCGCGTCGAGATGGAGGCCGGCTTCCTGCTGTTCGGTTCGGTGGAGGCCACCCACGAGTTCTCGGACAGCAGGTCGGCGCGGATCTGGGGGGCGCAGTTGGCTTCGGACGTCGCGCTGAGCACGACCGAGACGGAGAAGACCGGGTTCCGCATCGGGGCCGGCGGCGCGCACGGCTGGGGGGACGGCCGCTACGCGCTGCGCGCATCGGCCGGATACGCCGCCCGCGGCATCGGCGACAGCGAAATCGACGGCGGAATCAGCTTCGTCGCGAAGTTCTGACCGGGCGGCGCCGGTTCCCTGCTTTCGAGCCGCCGGCGTCCCTTGGAAAGCCCTCTTGGAGCGCGCTTCGCAACTTCGGGGCGAACGTTCGGCGCAACGCTTCCCGAACTTCGCGAAGCCGCTCTCGCGTCGTCCGGCGGACGAACTCGCTCGCCGAAGCCTGGCCGACAAGCAGGCCGGGCTTGTCGCGAACGCCTGGCGAGGCACGGGCGCCAACGCCGGGAACGCCAGCGCTTGAGCCGCGCGCGCCGTTCGTGACGTCCGGCTTTCAAGGGTACGGAATTTCTTCTACCCGGGTGCGGAAAACTGCGAATTCTCTGCGCCGCGACCGTCGTTTTCCAGGATCCCGCCCCAAGGTCGGCCGGACGTTGCCGCCCTTGCAACCGGCCGTCCGCGTTCGGGCCGTGTCGCTCCGGGTCTGCGGCGCGCCGTCGCGGCAACCATGCCTTTCGTTCTCCGGGCGCTCGTGCGGACCCGCCGCCGGACGGACGGAGCGCGGGGCGCCGGACGGACGGCGAGCCGGCAAAATAAGGCGCAGCGCAAACGCCTCGCGAATGGAAAACGGCCGCGGCCCGTGCTATCCAGCGAAGAGCCGAAGGAAGCGAAATGCTCCAGTCCGATTTCCTGAACACCGCCGTCGCTCGGGGCTTCGTGCATCAATGCACGGACATGGAGGCGCTCGACGCCGCGCTCTCCGAGAGCGCGCCCAGAACATGCTATATCGGCTTCGACTGCACCGCCGACAGCCTGCACGTCGGCAGCCTGATGCCGATCATGCTGCTGCGCTGGTTCCAGAAATCCGGTCACAAACCGATCGTCCTGCTGGGCGGCGGCACCTCCAAGGTCGGAGATCCGTCGGGAAAGGACGAAAGCCGCCGGCTGTTGACCGATCTGCAGATCGAGGAGAACAAGGCCAGCATCCGCAGCGTGTTCCGGAACTTCCTCTCGTTCGGCGACGGCCCGGCGGACGCGATGATGGCCGACAACGCCGACTGGCTCGACAGCCTGGAATACATACCGTTTCTGAGGGAGTACGGCCGCCGCTTCTCGATCAACCGGATGCTGAGCTTCGATTCGGTGAAGCTGCGCCTCGAGCGCGAGCAGCCGCTCACCTTCCTTGAGTTCAACTACATGATTCTCCAGGCGTACGACTTCCTGGAACTCCACCGGCGACACGGCTGCATCCTGCAGATGGGAGGCTCCGACCAGTGGGGCAACATCGTCAACGGAGTCGAACTCGGCCGCCGCGCGGACGGCGCCGCCCTTTTCGGCCTCACCTCGCCGCTGATCGCCACCGCGTCGGGCGCGAAGATGGGCAAAACCGCCGACGGCGCGGTGTGGCTGAACGCGGATCGAGTGCTTCCGTACGACTACTGGCAGTTCTGGCGCAATGCGGCGGATGCCGACGTCGGACGGTTTCTCCGCCTGTTCACGGAGCTGCCGCTCGACGAGATCTCGCGGCTGGAAGCGCTCGGCGGCGCGGAAATCAACGAGGCGAAGAAAGCTCTCGCGGACGCCGCCACCGCGCTCTGCCACGGCGCCGCCGCCGCGGCGGCGGCGGGGCGCGCGGCCTTCGAGACCTTCGAACGGGGACTGGCCGCGGAGGGCCTGCCGACGATCGAGCTTCCGCGCGCCGAGCTGGAAGCCGGCGTCCCCGCGTTTGCGCTGTTCGCCCGCGCCGGACTCGCCGACACCGGCGGCGCGGCGCGGCGCCTCATCCGGGGCGGCGGGGGACGGCTCAACGACGCCCGGCTGGAAGACGAGAGCCGCACGGTGACCCTGTCCGACCTGAACGCCGACGGAGCCATCAAGCTGTCGGCGGGAAAGAAAAGGCACGTGCTGGTCCGCGCCGCCTGACGCGGCGTCAGCCGCCCTCGGACGGAGCGTTCGGTTTCTCCGGCGCGAATCCGGTCAGGCCGTCGAACAACTTTCGGAGAATGCCGGGCGCAAGCATCGACAGCGGATTGACCGACAGTTCCAGGGCGTCGATCGAACCTCTGGCGCGAAACGACGCGGCGAATACGCCGCTCTTCTCTCCGCCGGTGAGAAATTTCCCCAGAATCGGGATGTTTCCGAGAAGGCTGTTGAGCGTGTAGGCGGGCACGATCGTCCCGCGAAGATCGACGTCGTCCCGCCCGACCCGGCCGGAAACGGTCAGGCCGAGTTCGGAACCGATGGCGTGCGCATCGGAAATCGTCGCCGCGCCGTTCTTGTACGCGAAGGGCGCGGTGAACGCGCTGAAGGCGATGCCTCGCCCTTGCAACAGGTCGCCGATCCCCGACAGCGACGCCATCGTAAGCAGCCGCGCCATCGCGGGAGCGTCGGCGATCCGGAACCGCTTCATGCCGACCGTCCCTTTCCAGGCGTCGGCCGCCGCGCGCCGCGCCGTCAGATCGAGCGCGCCGCCGCGAACCGACCCGGCGAGGCCGAGCGCGGCGAAAAGCGCGCCCGCGTCGCCCGCGACGATCTTCAGGTCGTGTCCGCCGGCGCGAGCGGTCATCGCGGCGGAAACGCGCTTTCCGCCTTCCGGCAAGGCGCCCCGAAGCCGAACGACGCGCCATTTTCCCGCATCCCGCTCGAGCCTGACCAGGACGTCCTCCAACGGAGGCCCGGATCCGATCCAGACCTTTGCGAAGCGGCCGGAAAGCGCGAGCTCGCCGAGTTCCGGAATCTCGGACTCGCCGTCCATGCCGTCGATCAGCGGGCCGGCGTCGAACGCTTCGCCCGTCAGTTCGACGGCCAGTTCGCCCGTCGGGGCCTCCCTGATTCTGGCCCGGGCCGACGTCCGTCCAACCGCGAATCTGTCGATCTCGAGAACCGTCCCGCCCGCCGCGCGCGTCTGGCGGCCGGACATCCGGAAATCGCCCGCCCGAACGGCGAACGACGGAATGCCGGCGAATCGTCCGTCCGCCAGCTCGGCGGTGAAACCGGCCTTGCCGGGAAAGCCCGGCAGCTTGCTCCAGCCGAAACCCGGCAAGGCAAGAGCCGCCGGAGAAAGATCGATCTCGACCGTGAGAAGGTCGCCGCCGGAGGCGCCGCGCCGATAGACGAACCGGGTCGGCGCCCGCCCCCGGACGAAGCTCTCCGCGCCCAGAATCCGGGCATGCGCGTCGGTCAGCGCGAGGCGGCCGTCGAGACGCCCTCCGTCCGCGCTCGCGAAATCCCTGAACCAGGAAAACCGCGCCCGCGCCCCGACGAAATCCGCCTCGCCTTCGATTCTCATCCGGCCGTCCTCGAAGTCGAGCCTCGCGGCGCCGTTTTCGACCGGCCGGCCGGCGAACGCGTCGCGCAAAACGAACCCCGAAATTTCCGACTCCGCCGCGATGACCATGTCGTCCGCCGCCAGGGCCGCGAGCAGGGGAAACTCGAACCGAAGACGCGTCGAATGCGCGCCCGCCGCGACGCGGAGGTCGGCGCGCGACAGCAGGGCGAGCCGGGGATGGGCGAGGAGATCGAGGGCCGCGACCGCCGGGCCGCTCGCGGCGACGGAAATCTTCATCGATTCCTGCGGCGCGCCGATGCCCTCGATGCTGACCGCGCCGTCTCCGATCGAGATCTCTCCGAGACGCCCGCCTTGCACCGCGAAGTCGATGCGCTCGCCGCCGAACGCCGCCGTGGCGTCGACGCCCCTGATCGGCGGCAGGGGCGCCAGATACTCGATGCTTGCGCCATGGAGCGCGAAGCGTCCGTTGAAGGAATCGAATTTCGCCTCGCCGGCCGCCTCGCCGTCGACCGCCATGCGCGCCGTGAACGCGATCGCCGCGTCCCGAACCGCCCCGTCCGTGATGTGGGCGGCGACCCAGTTCCTCGCCGGGCGGGCGAAGGAGGTCGGCCACAAGCCGTAGAGATCCTCGAGCGGAAACTCCGGAACTTCGACCGTGGCGTTCATCGTCACGGTCCCGCCGACGCGAGCGAGGACGCCTTTGGCCGTCGCCGTTCCTCCGCCCAGATCGAATCGGGCGGCGGCGACGCGTAGTTCGTCCCGGTCGGTCTCGCCCGTCACGTCGAAAGAGCGGAACGCGAACGGAAAGGGACCGTCGACTTCGCCCTCCCCGCCCTTCAACCGGAAACCGCTTCGCTGCACCCTTCCGTCCGTCCCGATGCGAATGTCGGCGTGGCCGGAAATCCGCGCGCGCAAGACGTTCGCGCCGGTCAACTTCCCGATTTTCGAGAAGAGCGGGTTCGCGTCGACCTCGTCGATCTCCAACCGAAGATCGACGCGCTCCAGCTGTCCGTCATAGCCCAGATCGCCGGCGACCGTTCCGGCGTCCGGACGCAACTGGAAAGATCCGGCGAGCCCCGCGTCGGTGCGGCGAACGGTCAGATCGGCGCGGCCGGAATCCCAGGCGATGTCGAGCTTTCTGTCTTCCAGATGCAGGACCCCGCCCACGATGCCTATCCGGTCGAGATAAGCGAATCTGCTGCCGGACCGGGGGGGACCCGACAATTCGTTCAGCAGGTTCGACGCGAGTCCCGCGTCGGTCGCGGGTTCGCCTCCGGCCTGCCGCAGCCCGAACTCCACCTCGCCGCCTTCTTGGCGAACGAGCCATACCCGCGGATGGATGAATTCGAGGCTGGTCGGCGCGATCTTGCCTGCGAGCAAGGCGCGAAAACTAAGGCTGACCGCGACCTCGCCGATATGCGAAAGGGTTTCGCCGCCGCCGATCAGATGCACCCCGAACGCGCGCAATTCGACGGCGCGTTCCCATCCCGCCCAAGCGAGGCGGACGTCGTCCACCGCGACGCGGACGGGAGTTTCGGGCGGATGCAGCAAGTCGTCCGCGTACGGCAGGAGAAATCCCAGCGAAACCGGCCCCTGCGACAGGCGCCAGGCCGAACCGGCAAGCGCCAGCGCCGCGACAACCAACGTGCCGACCGCCACCTCGAGGCAGACGAGCGCAACTCTTCTGACCATGATCTCGTGGGAAGATCCTTGACCCTTCCGGGCATCGGAAGCAGTCTGCCGAAGAATGTCGAAAGGGTCAACGCGCGTGCGAACGAAGATGGCGACGCTTGCCGGGCGCCTCACCGCGGTGCTCGCGACCTCCGGGGCGCGGGAGAAGGCGGCGGCGGACTGGCGGGCGGGACAGCGACCTGCCGGCCCATGACGGCCTTTGGCGGGCGGCCATGAACACGGCCGACGACCTCGCGGCGCGCCTCGCCGTCGTTCCGCCGGTGCTGGAGGCGCACGGCCTCGACGTCGCGCCGTCGGTGATTGACAGGCTCCGGGCCGCCGGAGACCCCGACTCGGCGGCGATGCTGGAGCGGATCATAGCACTTTCCGATTCCCACGGGCGGCGATTTAGGTTATCCTATGTTCAAAAGTCATGATTTCGATGAGGATTCCGAAGATGGTTGGAAGCACTGACGGCGGCATCGCTCCCCCCCCCCCCCGTCATGGACGATAGGAGGTTCGGCATGAAGGCCCTGGAAGCGGCGGGCGGCAAGCTGGCCATGCGCGTTTCCGGCGTTGCGGCGGCGCTCGCGGCGGCGGTGCTGCTGGCGCCGGGGGATGCGCGGGCGCAAGCGAAGCCATGCGGGAACTCGAACTCACAATACCTCAACTGCCCGGCCAGGGATTATCCCGACGGCATCGTCTATGGCACCGCGGGCGACAGCAGCCAGCTCAGCAACACCAACTTCCAGGAGTTCAACCTCCTGGGCCGCAGTACCGGGCCGATCACGCTTACGGCCGGCGCCCGGGGGGTCGCCCTCGGCGGGCTAGTCAATGGGGGATCCATCACGGTCAACATCGGCGGCGCGACGGGCGGAACCGCCCACGTCGTCAGATTCGTCCAGGGGACGAACACGCACACCGGCGCCGACCGGAACAACGGCATCCATTTTTGGCGCAGGAACAACACTACCAACTCAAGTATAGTACTGAACGTGAGAGCCGGCGTGACCATCGGCAGCTCGGCCACGCCGATGAAGCGGCACGGCATCTTCCTCCACCTGAACGCCGACCGGTCCAGCCAGGGCCGCGGCACCGCCGGCGGCACCCTCACCAGCGCGGCGCCCATCCATGCCGGCGAGCAGGGCATCCGGGTTGTCCGGCAGACTGGGGGCACCAACGACCCGACCACGATCACCAATACTGGCGCCATCCACTCGGGCGTGGGCAACCCCTCCGCTACCGGCGCCTACTTCGACCGGCCGCACGGCATCCACGCGCTGCACGGGGGGACCTCCTTCACCGGCTCGCTGACCGTCACCAACAGCGGCGACATCACGGTGGGCGGCCCCTACACCGGCATCGTGATGCGCTACTGGGGCGCCGGCACCCTGAGCCTCGACAACAGCGGCGACATCGGCGCGGCGGCGGGGCAGACGGCCAGGCAGGGCATCCAGTTCAACTACGATTACTGGGACAACCAGAGCGCCCAAGCGGTCACGCTCACGAACTCCGGCGACATCACGGCGTCCGAATACGGCATCCGGCTCAAGAAGCTCTCCGGCGGCGCGGTCACGCTCACCAACCGCGGCGCCGTCACGGCGACGGGCGACGCGGCGCAACACCTGGGGCACGCCATCTATCTGGCGGAGGGCGTCACCTTCGGCGAGGGAAGAACCTACGCCGCCAACGGCGGCGACGTCACGGTCGTCAACGAAGGCGCCCTGCGCTCGAAGAACCACGCCCTCTACGCCTACAGGCCCACGACGACGACGGGGAACGTGGCGGACGACTTCGAGCTCACCAACAGCGGCGCCATCACGTCGGAGGAAGGGGACGGCATCCGCATCCAGCGGCCCGACGGGACGGGCGATATGACGATCGACAACAGCGGCGCCATCACGGCGGGAGCGAACGCCATCTGGATCGACAGGCTTCTGACGCCCGCGACCACCGGTACGGTCTCCGTCACCCATTCCGCCGGCGCGCTTTCGGCGGGGCGGTCGGGCATCGTCGTCCAGGTGGCGTCCAGCGCCACCGCCGCGACGGTGACGCCGCGCTCGTCGTCGGCCCCACAGCCGCTGATCGACGTCGCCTGGGGCAGCACCGCCTCGTCCGGGGCGACCGCGCGCGGAACGACCGGGACCGCGGCCAACGACGACGGCCGCTTTGCGACGGCGGGCGCGGGGAATGCGGGCGCCGGGCAGGTGCTGACCTTCGACCGGGAGGCGGAGGGCAGCAAGGGCAGCGGCGGCGTCTATGGCGGCCCGGCCGGCATCGAGGCCTACGCCATATCGTGGCGCGACGTGGTGGAGGTGGTGGCGAAGGGCGACGACCCGGGCGCGTTCGCGAACGCCGCAGCGCAGACGACGGCCGTGCCCACCGGCGCCACCGTCGCCGACAACGCCTACGTCGCCCAGTTCCGGGCGGCGCTGGAGAACGACGAGATCGCGGTCGCGCCGGCGCTCCTCACCGCCATCGGCACCACCGCCACCACCGCGGCCAGCGACCTGACCGACGCCCAGATCGTGGCCTTCCTGCGCGTGGACAACGCCGGCCGCAGAACCCTGCTGCGGAACGTTCTGGCGCAGGGCCTCACGGACGGGGAGAAGGCGATCCTGCGGGCGGTGGCGACGAACGACGGCGTGGACGCCGCGCTCACCGCCGCGGGCTTCACGGACGACACCTCGGACGACGGCGACTACTGGAGCCTGGTGAAGGCGCTGCTCGACCGCTACAATGTCGGCGACATCCGCGTCAACGTGCACAGCGGTTCCATCGCCGCCTCGCGGGGCGACGGCATCCGCGCCTACTACGCGACGCCCAACGACAACAACGGCTCCATTTCCGTCACCGCCGCCGCGGGCACGAGCATCGCCGGCGGCAAGGCAGGCATCTACGTCGCCAACGCGGGCGGCACCGTCACGGTCACCAGCGGCGCGGCCATCCGGGCGGGAACCGACGGCATCCGGGTGATCAAGCCGGGGACCACGGGCAACATCACCATCACCACCACCGGCGGCTCGATCACCGCGGACGCCGGCGCCGGCATCTATCCGCAGGACAACGCCGGCCACACGGGCACGGTCACGGTCACCAACGGCGGCGACATCACGGCGGGAACCTGGGGCATCCTCGCCAAAAGGCTCGGCGCGGGCACGGTCTCCGTCACCAACACCGGCGGGACCGTGTGGGGCAAGACCGAGCCCGGCATTTTCGCGGCGAACAAGGAGGGCGACGCCAGCGACCTGTCGGTCGACGTGACGGGCGGCACGATCCGGTCCTCGGGCCTGAACAAGGCCGCCGTCCATGCGCGGAACCGGGGGACGGGGGACCTCGCCGTCACCCTCGCTTCGGGTACCGGGGCCATCTCGAAACACGCCGCCGGCGTCTTCGCCGACCTCGGCAACGCGTACTCGACCACCGACCAGGTCGAGGTCGCCCAGGACGGGGCGATCCAGGGGCGCACGGGCGTCTACGTCCGGGTGGCGCACGGGAACACGGCCGCGACGCCGGCGCCGCGGACGGCCCAGCCGCTGATCGACGTCGCGTGGACGGGCACGTTCTCGCGCGGGACGGCGCCCGCCGTCGCCCCGAACGACAACGGCCGCTTCGCGGCGGCGACCGCCGCGGAGGCGCTCGCCTTCAACCACGAGGCGGCGGCGGTGAAGGCCGTCGAGGGGACGGCTGACTACGACGGTCCCCATTACGGCGGGGCGGCGGGGATCGAGGCACAGGTCATGTCCTGGCGCGAGGTGACGTCGCTGGTGGCGACGGGCGACGATCCGGGCGCGTTCGCGGACGCCGCGGCGCAGACGGCGGCCGTGCCGACAACCGCCACCGCCAGCAACAACGACTACGTCAAGCAGTTCAAGGCGGCGCTCGAAAACGCGGACCTCGCGGTCGCGGCGCCGGTCCTCGCCGCCATCGGGACCACCGCCACGACCGCCGTGTCCGATCTGACGGACACGCAGATCAGGACGTATCTGCGGATGAACGACGACGCCACCAGAGCCTTGCTGCGGAACATCCTTGCGCAGGGCCTCTCGGACGAGGAGAAGGCGGTGCTGCGGGCGGCGGCGACGGGCGACAACACGGCCCTCACAACCGCGCTCAACGACGCGGGCGCGAACTTCTCCACCGCCTACAAGAACGCGGTGAACGCTCTGCTCACCCGCTACAACGTCGGCAACATCCGCGTCCGCATGACCGGGGGGAGCATCGATTCGCGCGGCGACGGCATCCGCGCCTACTACGCGACGCCCAACAACAACAACGGCACCATCACCGTCACCGTCGGCGCGGGCACGAGCATCGCCGGCGGCAAGGCGGGCATCTACGTCGCCAACGCGGGCGGCGCCGTCACGGTCACCAGCGGCGCGGCCATCCGGGCGGGCACCGACGGCATCCGGGTCGTCCAGCCGGGAACCTCGGGCGACATCGCCATCACCACCACCGCCGGCTCGTCGATCGCCGCGGACGACGGCGCCGGCATCCATCCGCAGGACAACGCCGGCCACACGGGCACGGTCACGGTCTCCAACAACGGCGACGTCACGGGGGGAACCTGGGGCATCCTCGCCAACCGGCTCGGCGCGGGCACCGTCTCCGTCACCAGCGCCGGCGGGACCGTGTTCGGCATGACCGAGCCCGGCATCTTCGCGGCGAACAAGGAGAACGACGCCAGCACCGTGACGGTCAACGTGACGGGCGGAGCGGTCCGGTCCGCGGGCGAGAGCAAGCCCGCCATCCATGCGCTGAACCGGGGCACGGGCGACGTCGTCGTCACCATGACCGGGGACGGCGTCGATTCGTCGCGCGGCGACGGCATCCGCGCCGAATACGCGACGTTCAACAGCAACAACGGCGCCGTTTCCGTCACCGTCGCCGCGCGCGTCACCGTCGGCGAGGCGGGGATCCACGTCGAGAACGCGGGCGACGACGTCACGGTCGAGAGCGCCGGGGCCATCACGGCGGGAACCTACGGCATCCGGGTCGTCCATCCGGCGGCATCGGGCGATATCGCCATCACCACCACCGCCGGCTCGTCGATCGCCGCGACCTCCATGCACGGCATCTCTGCGGAGGACAACGCCGGCCACACGGGCACGGTCACGGTCGTCAACGACGGCGCCGTCACGGCGCAGGGCTACGGCATCCTCGCCAACCGGCTCGGCGCGGGCACCGTCTCGGTCACCACCACCGGCGGGACCGTGTTCGGCATGACCGATCCCGGCATTTTCGCCGCGAACAAGGCGGGCGACGCCAGCACCGTGACGGTCGACGTGCAGGGCGGAACGGTCCGGTCCGCGGGCCTGAACAAGCCCGCCGTCCATGCGCAGAACCGGGGCACGGGCGACCTCGCCGTCACCATCGCCTCGGGCGCCGGGGCCACCTCCAAACACGCCGCCGGCGTCTTCGCGTCCCTCGGCGACGCGCCCGAAAACCAGGTCGTGGTCACCCAGGGCGGGACGATCACGGGCCGCGCGGGCGTCCACGTCGAGGTGGCGCACGGGACCACCGCCGGGACGGCGCCGACGCGGACGGCGCAGCCGCTGATCGACGTCGCGTGGACGGGCACGTTCTCGCGCGGGACGGCGGCCGCGGTCGCTCCGAACGACAACGGCCGCTTTTCGGCGGCGAGCGCCGCGGAGGCGCTCTCCTTCGACCAGGAGGCGGCGGCAGCCGTCCACTACGGCGCGGCGGCGGGCGTCGAGGCGCGCGTCCTGGCCTGGCGCGAGGTGACGTCGGTGGTGGCGACGGGCGACGACCCGGGCGCGATCGCGGACAATACGGCGCAGATGAACCTGCTGTCGACGACGCACGCCGATTCGCAAAGGACGGCGATCCTGGCGCAGTTCCGGGCGGCGCTCGGAAACGAGGAAATCGCGGTCGCGGCGGCGGTCTTCGAGGCCATCAAGTCGGGCGCGACCAGCCTGGCCGACTTGAGCGACGCGGACATCGTGACGTATCTCCAGACGGACGACGCCGCCACCAGAACCCTGCTGCGGAACATTCTGGCGCAGGGCCTCTCGGATGCGGAGAAGACG